>NZ_SCMF01000001.1:0-1701541 GCF_004296595.1 Enterobacter sp. A8 | reverse complement strand
CCGGGTTGCGGACAGTGTCTGGTGGGTAGTTTGACTGGGGCGGTCTCCTCCCAAAGAGTAACGGAGGAGCACGAAGGTTAGCTAATCCTGGTCGGACATCAGGAGGTTAGTGCAATGGCATAAGCTAGCTTGACTGCGAGAGTGACGGCTCGAGCAGGTGCGAAAGCAGGTCATAGTGATCCGGTGGTTCTGAATGGAAGGGCCATCGCTCAACGGATAAAAGGTACTCCGGGGATAACAGGCTGATACCGCCCAAGAGTTCATATCGACGGCGGTGTTTGGCACCTCGATGTCGGCTCATCACATCCTGGGGCTGAAGTAGGTCCCAAGGGTATGGCTGTTCGCCATTTAAAGTGGTACGCGAGCTGGGTTTAGAACGTCGTGAGACAGTTCGGTCCCTATCTGCCGTGGGCGCTGGAGAATTGAGGGGGGCTGCTCCTAGTACGAGAGGACCGGAGTGGACGCATCACTGGTGTTCGGGTTGTCATGCCAATGGCACTGCCCGGTAGCTAAATGCGGAAGAGATAAGTGCTGAAAGCATCTAAGCACGAAACTTGCCCCGAGATGAGTTCTCCCTGAGACTTAAAGTCTCCTGAAGGAACGTTGAAGACGACGACGTTGATAGGTCGGGTGTGTAAGCGCAGCGATGCGTTGAGCTAACCGATACTAATGAACCGTGAGGCTTAACCTTACAACGCCGAAGATGTTTTGGCGAAGAGACAGAATTTCAGCTTTGATTCAGAGTCCGAAGGATTTTGCGCTGAGACAAGGCGGCAAGCGAAGGAAAGGAAGGAGCATACTGAGGTATGTGACTGACTTTACGAGAGCAGCCAACGCAGTATCAGCCCAAAAGACACAGGACAGAGCACAGGAATTTGCCTGGCGGCTGTAGCGCGGTGGTCCCACCTGACCCCATGCCGAACTCAGAAGTGAAACGCCGTAGCGCCGATGGTAGTGTGGGGTCTCCCCATGTGAGAGTAGGGAACTGCCAGGCATCAAATAAGAAGAACCCCGTACCGTAAGGTGCGGGGTTTTTTGCTTTTGTTTTCTCCCTCACTCTCACGCTCACCCTGCGGGAGAGGGCATCAGACCGCACCATTCCCCACCTGGGCTTTCTCCGGAACTTACCTTGCTAACGAAATTTGTGATCTCCCTCGCAATGTTATTTATAACAAAATAATAACATTTAATTTACAAGGTATTGAGTTCCTTCAGAGCTCAGCATGCCGTTGTTTATGGCAGGAGTATAATCATAATGACCGAAAGCATTACATCGAACGGGACGCTGGTTGCCAGTGATACCCGAAGAAGGGTATGGGCAATTGTTAGTGCCTCATCCGGTAACCTGGTTGAATGGTTCGACTTTTACGTCTACTCATTCTGTTCACTTTACTTCGCACATATTTTCTTCCCGTCAGGAAACACCACAACGCAGCTACTGCAAACGGCAGGTGTATTTGCAGCAGGATTCTTAATGCGACCGATTGGTGGCTGGTTATTTGGCCGTATCGCAGACCGTCGCGGGCGTAAAACCTCCATGCTGATCTCGGTCTGCATGATGTGTTTTGGTTCCCTTATCATCGCCTGTCTGCCGGGGTATGACGCTATTGGAACCTGGGCGCCCGCCCTTTTATTGCTGGCTCGTTTATTCCAGGGACTCTCCGTTGGGGGAGAGTATGGCACCAGCGCCACGTACATGAGTGAAATTGCACTTGAAGGTCGGAAGGGTTTTTACGCCTCTTTCCAGTATGTCACGCTCATCGGCGGTCAACTGCTGGCCATTCTGGTTGTCGTGATCCTGCAGCAGATCCTCACAGACAGCCAGCTTCATGAATGGGGATGGCGAATTCCTTTCGCGATGGGAGCTGCACTGGCGATCGTCGCGCTTTGGCTGCGCCGTCAGCTAGACGAAACCTCGCAAAAAGAGGTCAGGGCGCTGAAGGAAGCGGGATCGTTTAAAGGACTGTGGCGAAACCGCAAAGCTTTCCTGATGGTTCTCGGTTTCACCGCCGGTGGTTCACTCAGTTTTTATACTTTTACCACCTACATGCAAAAGTATCTGGTGAATACCACGGGAATGCACGCCAACGTCGCCAGCGTCATCATGACCGCCGCGCTGTTCGTCTTTATGCTGATACAGCCGCTAATTGGTGCGCTCTCAGATAAGATTGGCCGTCGCACATCGATGTTGATTTTTGGTGGCATGTCCGCCTTATGTACCGTCCCCATTTTAACCGCGCTTCAGCACGTCTCATCACCTTATGCCGCATTTGCTTTGGTGATGCTGGCGATGGTGATTGTGAGTTTCTACACCTCGATCAGCGGGATACTCAAGGCTGAGATGTTCCCGGCACAGGTGCGTGCTTTGGGAGTAGGGCTTTCTTATGCGGTCGCCAATGCCCTGTTTGGTGGTTCGGCGGAGTACGTTGCGCTGTCCCTGAAATCATGGGGAAGCGAAACGACATTCTTCTGGTATGTGACGATCATGGGGGCGCTGGCGTTTATCGTATCCCTGATGCTGCATCGCAAAGGGAAAGGTATTCGTCTTTAATAATGCGCCATTTGCCACACGGCATAGCCGGTCGTGGCACCGGCAACATCCCAGGCAAAATCTTTCCAGCTCCAGCCGCTCCCTGAGGGGCGGCTATCCCATAATTCTTTAGATGCCCCAAGGCTGACTGAGAACATCAGGCCGATTGCCGCACTACGATCCCGGCTATACCCCTGGTGCTGGGCGTACTCATTACCGGCAGCGGACAACATCGCGGATGCGAGGAAGTGTTGCGCTTTATCCTGGCCGGACCAACTATCGTTCGCCATATGGCTACAGCCGGTTAAACAGAGGGTCATGACTAACAGAGGAAGACGCATCAACAGCTCCATAAAAAGCCCTGCGGGTGGCAGGGCCTGGATATTACAGAATACGGCTGATAAGACGATCGATACGGATGCGACGCAAACGGCGAATAAGCTTACGAACCTTCACCGGATAATCGGCAATGCTCTGTAGCTCGCGATAATGACGAACAACCGTCGTATGTGTACGAATAAGTTCCAGTTCACGTTCACGCTGCGCGGCCAGTTCATGTTGTGGATCGTGGATCAGAATTGCGTTTTCCAGATCCAGACGCCAGGCACGAGGGTTCAGGTTGTTGCCGGTCAGCAGCATCCATTCATCATCAACCCACATTCCTTTGAGATGATAGCTGTTATCTTCATCTTTCCAGAGACGCACCACCAGCTGGTCGGTGTTTACGTAATACTGTAAGCGACTGAGGAAACGACGCAGGTTAATCTCATAAAGGTAGGGCAGGGCGCCGATGATTTTGAAGGGTTGATCTTCAGGAATGAAAAAGTCATTAGCCGTTTTATCACCGACAATAATTTCCACTTTTTTACCGTCGCGCAGCAGCTGAATTATATTGCGCACCAGCACGGCGGGAAGGTTAAAGTACGGCGTACAGATAGTGAGCTTCTGCTCTGCGCACGGCATCAGATGGAAAATCGTTTTGTTCAGCAGGCTGGATTTGCCTAAGCCCACCAGAGGTGTAACGGACAGCTCTTCGTTGTTTGCATCGCCCTGGAAATGATAAACCGCATCGCGCAGCTCCTGGCGGAACGCGCGAACGTCGTTTTTGATTTCCGGGCTTTTCGGTCGATGAGGATCGTCAAGGCGATTCACACCACGGCCATGTACCAGATGTTTATCCACCCAGTTAAACATGATGTCGGCCATCTGCGAATTACGGATCAGATGGTAGCGGTCGTAGCGATACTTATCGAGCTGATGAAGGTAAACATCATTCAGACTCGCGCCACTATAAAGCACGCTGTCATCGATGATGAACCCTTTGAAATGGAGTACGCCAAGCGCTTCACGGGTATTCACCGGCACCCCGTAAACAGGGACATCAACGCCAGGATTTTCCTGCGCCGTGCGGCAATACCAGTCTGCGTTTGTATTTGAAGCAGCAGCGCCAATACGGCCACGCTGAGCGCGGTGCCAGTCAACCAGCACGCGAACATCCAGTTCAGGACGCTGACGCTTGGCTTCGTAGAGCGCATTCAGGATCGCGCGGCCACCTTCATCTTGTTCAAGATAGAGTGCCACAATGCAAATGCGTCGCGTGGCGCTGGCAATCTTTTCCAGAAGCGTCTCCCGAAAATGAGCGGGAGCGTAAAAGAACTCTACATCATCAACTGACTGAGAAATCTTCGGTAGTTGAGCAAGGTGTTGTTGATGTTTATTACGCTTAAATTTTGACAACATCACAGTGCGTTTCTTCTCTGTTCATTGAAGGGTTGTCTGTACCATGCAAACAACATAAGCGGACAATGATACCACCAGTCCCGTCCAAAGTGGGTAACATTTCCAGTAGCTTACTCGGGTTTATCCGGCGATTTCAGAGTGAGGGAGAGGGCAACAATCCCCTCGTCCAGCTGAATATCAACATCAAAACCGAGTTTTCGCGCCAGGGTCACCATACCGCGATTGTTTGGCATAGTAATGCCATTCAGGCGTAACAATCCGTGATCGCGCGTATAACTGATGAGTTTTTCCAGTAGCCGCCGCCCAAGGCCCAGGCCTTTAAGATCGGAGCGCACCAGTACGGCAAACTCCGCATCGACGTTATCCGGATCTGAAATAGCACGCGTCACGCCAAGGATCTCATCACCGTTTTCGGAACGACGAACGGCGACAAAGGCCATTTCTCGATCGTAGTCGATCTGGGTCATATTGGCTAAATCATCATGGGTAAATTCGTTGATTTCGCTGAAGTAGCGATAGTAAAGATCCTCTTTCGTGACCTGAGAGATAAACGTCCGCAGTTGCGGTTCGTCTTCCGGCAAAATGGGGCGAAACAGCGAACGCTCACCGTTCTTCATCTCCACCCACTCTTCCAGTTGCAGAGGATAAGGACGGATTGCCAGACGGCTCTCTCTGTCGCCTTCGAATGGTGCGATATCCAGCGTGACGTCCAGCGCCGTGAACTCATTGCCGGAGGCGAGCAGAGGATGAATGTCCAGCCGCTGGATCTCCGCGCAATCGACTATCAGGTTAGAGACCTGCACCAGGAACTGGCTTAACCCCGCAATATCGAGCGGACGCAGGGCGCTCCGGCCACGAATTTTTTTGCTTTTGATGGCCTGAATAATCAGATAGCGAGCAAGGTTCATGTTCAACGGCGGTAAGGCCACCACGGCTTGTTCTTCAGGGCGCCATTCCACGCCACCTTCTCCCAGCATGATGAGCGGGCCAAAAACCGGATCGTGCTCAACAACCACCCGCAATTCCTGTGCGCCCGCGCGGTTCGCCATGCTTTGCACCAGCAGTCCGTGGATCCTGGCCTGGGGCCAGGCCATTTTTACGCGGTCGAAAATAGCATCTGCCGCTTGCTGAACTTCAGCCGCGGTTCGAAGATACAGCATTACCCCCTGCACATCGGACTTGTGGGGAATATCCGGTGAGCGAAGCTTAAGGGCGACCGGATAACCAATCTGTTCGGCAATATGTACTGCTTCCGCGCTGTCGCTGGCGATCCAGGTTGGCAGCGTCTGCATCCCATAGCTACCAAGAATGGGTTGCACTTCGTGAGTGTCCAGCGATGTCGCACCTTCATCGATAGCCTGTTGCAACAGCCGGTGAACGTCGACGGAATTTGCCGTCAGATTGCCGGGCAATGCTGGAGTTTCACGTAACTGTTTCTGGTTACGACGGTACTCCACCATATGCATAAAGGCGGTAATAGTCCCTTCCGGGGTGCGGTACGTTGGCAACCCCGCTTCGCTGAACAATCGCCGCGCCTCCTGAGAGGAGAACTCACCGCACCAGTTGGTAAGCAGAGTGACGTATTTACCACGCGGATGGTTACGCACTGCTTCAATGAGGGCTCGCGCGCTCTCACTGCCAGGAGCGACCGCGCTGGGGGAGTGGATAATCATCAGCGCATCGAAATCCTGACTATCCAGCAAAATAGAGATTGCTTTGATATAGCGATCGCTACTGGCATCATCGCGTAAATCAAGGGGGTTCCCGGGGGCAACGCTGATGGGTAAATCCTCTCTCAGGCGCTGAAGCGTCTCTTCACCGAGCGTGGCCAGCTTGCCATTACGTAACCACAGTTCGTCCAGCGCCAGCGCCGCCGGAGCTGCGCCGTTACTGACAATCATTAATTTCTCTCCGCGCAACGGACGCATATGACTCAACGTCTCGACGGCGGAAAAAAGTTCGTGCGTGTCCTGTACCCGCAGTAAACCCGCGCGCTGGATAGCCGCATCCCAGGCGGGATCCATCCCGGAGTGGGAATGCAGCAGGCTCTGTGCTGCAGGGCTGCGTCCGCTTTTGATGACCAGGATGGGTTTATTACGTGATGCGCTGCGCGATGCCGACACAAAACGACGGGCGTCGCTGAGGTGTTCAAGATAAAGCAGGATCGCACTGGTTTTGCTGTCACGCGCCAGAAAATCCAGCAGTTCATCCACGTCGATATCCAGGCTGTCACCCAGGGCGATGAAGTAGGAGAACCCCATCTCACGCTGCTGGGCCCAGTCAAGGATTGTGTTGGATACCGCAGCCGACTGCGAAATAAAAGCAAGTTTGCCTTTACGGATCGGCACTGGAGAAAAGCTGGCATTCAGTCCTTGCCAGGGGGCGAGTAATCCCAGACTGTTCGGCCCGAGAATACGCATTTGATAGCGGCTGGCGCATGCCAGAAGCTCGGGCTGCTGTTCAGGAGGAGATGAGAGGATAATGCAGGTCTTACACCCTTTCTTGCCGAGCGATTCCAGCAGTTCCGGGTTACGTTTCGCATTTGTACAAAGTACGGCCAAATCGGGTACGAAAGGCAGGCTCTGCACATCAGGCCACGCAAGCACCCCCTGAACGGCCTTATAGGCCGGTGTAACGGGCATAACGGGGCCATTAAATCCGCCGGCCAGCAGGTTGCGCATCATCAGATAGCCAGCGCGATCCGGTTTCATTGATGCGCCGATAACGGCTATGGATTTAGGACGTAGTAGCGCTTCTAACCCTCGCTGGCTCATGCAGGCCTCCTGTGAATGCAAGCGACCTGATGATTTTAAACGTTTTCTGTCCCGGTTGCTGTGACACTGCCCTTATGAACGGTTTTTCCCGCCAGATAGCGTTCGCGAAAACGGGAGAAATGGCTGCCCAGCGCGCCAGCCGCCTCGGTATCACCCGCTAAATCCAGCAGTGCGATCGCCACTTCGGCGGTGCAGTATTGTCCGTCAGCATGGGCTTCACGTAAGCGGTAGGCCGATACGCGAGAGAGGTCGACAGAAATGATCGGCAGCGCGTCAAGGTAAGGGCTTTTACGGAACATTTTCCGCGCTTCCGTCCAGGTGCCATCCAGCATAATAAACAGCGGTGGTTTTCCGGATGGCGGGGCTGACAATACCTGACGGTCGGCGCCTGCATAGGAGGCGGGGAAAACGACCATCGGCTGATAGTCCGGGCTTGCCACTAAGTCGAGCAGGGCCTGAGGAGGCTCCGTTCGCGACCACTGAAACGCGGCCGTATCAGGCAGAATATCGGCGATCAGACGGCCCGTATTGCTGGGTTTCATCGGTTCGGTATCAAACATGACCAGGCAAAAACGGCTTTCCGCCGTGGCCGGTACCAGCGTGTCGCACAGGCACACTTTTAACGGCAGCAGGCAGCGCTGGCAGCGACGGATGCGGTTGCCACGAGCGAGAAAAGGGCGAGTCGCGCGGGCAAGGCGTTCGGCGCGTAATTGAAGTACAGCGTTATTAGTCATGGGCGAAAGGGCAGGAAAAACCCCATTTTCGCAGAGGCGGGAACAGGGCACAAGATGTGCCCTGTGAATGTTACAGCGACTCGTTCAACCAGCTCTCGAACGGCGCTTTGGGTACCGCGCCGTTGAGCATGTCGATGACTTCACCATTTTTGAAAATCATGATGGTCGGAATGCTACGAATACGAAAACGGGCGCTGAGCTCGCGTTCTGCCTCCGTATTCACCTTCACAAAACGCATCTTCCCGCTGCGCTCTTCGGCGACATCTTCAAAGATTGGCGCGAAGTTACGGCACGGGCCACACCATGGTGCCCAGAAATCGACAACCACCGGAAGATCGTCCTTGAGGAGTTTGTCCAGCGTAGCACCTGTAGCGTTAATCACATCGCCATCAAACAACTCATGGCCACAACGCCCGCATTTCGCACCATCCTCGATCCGATCGTCCGGAATGCGGTTAAGAGCCTGACAGTTGGCACATACGGTATTCATAACTAACCTCTGATAGAACCATGGGACAGCGGCAGTATGCCGATAATGTTTCTAATATGTTACATATTATCAATGAGCCTGTTTGAAACGACAATGCGTTTTATTCAATGAGAACAATAGTCACAGGCTTTTGTACGAAATTATGGCTATGCGCTTGCACATCGGGTAATCTGCGCGCTTCGCGCAGCGCTGGTGGAGAAAAGCATGAACGACGAAATGAAAAATAAAAGCGGCAAGGTCAAAGTGATGTATGTCCGCAGTGATGATGACTCTGATAAACGCACCCAAAATCCGCGTACCGGAAAAGGTGGCGGGCGTCCGGCGTCCTCTCGTGCAGACGGTGGCCGTCGCCCCGCCCGCGATGATGACCGCAAACGTGATGACCGCAAGCGTGACGATCGCAAACGCGATGATTTTGCACGTGAGGGTTCGTCACCATGGCGTACCGTGTCCCGCGCACCTGGCGATGAGACGCCTGAAAAAGCCGATCACTGCGGCATCAGCGGTAAAAGCTTTATCGATCCGGAAGTGCTGCGCCGTCAGCGTGCGGAAGAGACACGCGTGTATGGCGAAAACGCCTGTCAGGCTCTGTTCCAGAGCCGCCCTGAGTGTATCGTTCGTGCATGGTTTATCCAGAGCGTCACCCCTCGCTTCAAAGAAGCCCTGCGCTGGATGGCGGCAAACCGTAAAGCCTATCATGTGGTTGATGATGCCGAGTTGACGAAAGCGTCAGGCACCGAACACCACGGTGGTGTCTGCTTCCTGATCAAAAAACGTAACGGCACAACGGTGCAACAGTGGGTCAGCCAGGCTGGTGCCGATGACTGCGTGCTGGCGCTGGAAGATGTGGGTAACCCGCATAACCTGGGGGCGATGATGCGCAGCTGCGCGCACTTCGGCGTTAAAGGGGTACTGCTGCAGGATGCTGCGCTGCTGGAATCCGGTGCTGCGATCCGTACTGCGGAAGGCGGTGCCGAGCACGTTCAGCCGATCACCGGCGACAGCGTTCTGGATGCCATCGAGCAGTTCCGTAAAGCGGGTTATTCCATTGTGACGACCTCCAGCCATGCCGGTACGCCGCTGTTTAAAGCGACGCTGCCGCGCAAGATGGTGCTGGTGTTAGGTCAGGAACGTGATGGTCTGTCAGACGCGGCACTCTCGAGTGCGGATCTGAGCGTCTCTATTGACGGGACGGGCAATGTGGAAAGTCTGAACGTTTCCGTCGCGACCGGCGTACTGCTGGCGGAGTGGTGGCGTCAGAACAAAGCATAAGCTTTTTATGTGCCGGGCCAGCCCGGCACATTCATTTCCTACTCGCTTTCTGCCGGTAACACGGGCATCCAGTCAATCGGCGTTTCGCCACGTTTTTCCAGCCACTCATTCGCCAGAACAAAATGATTACAGCCAAAGAAACCACGATGGGCTGACAGCGGAGACGGGTGTGGCGCTTTCAACACGTGATGACGCTGACGGTCGATAATCGCCCCTTTCTTCTGCGCATGCGATCCCCACAGTAAAAACACTACCCCCTCACGATGTTCATTGATAAGGCTGATGACTTTATCCGTAAAGGTTTCCCACCCAAGGCTGGCGTGAGAGTGCGCCTGACCTGCTCGTACGGTTAAGACGGTATTCAGTAACAGCACGCCCTGGCGCGCCCAGCTTTCCAGGTAACCATGATTGGGCCGGGTAAAACCGGGGATCGTTCCTTCAAGCTCTTTATACATGTTCAGCAGAGAAGGGGGGATAGCCACGCCCGGGCGCACGGAGAAGGCCAGCCCATGAGCCTGACCAGGGCCGTGGTAAGGATCCTGACCCAGGATCACGACTTTGACATCGCTCAGTTCGGTATAGCGAAACGCGTTAAATACGTCTTTCTGGGGCGGATAAATCGTCTGGCCAGACTGCCGCTCTGCCGCAACGGTACTGAGAGTGTTGATAAAATAGGGCTGCTGTTTCTCTTCTGCCAGCACATCGTGCCATGTCAGCGGTGTCGTCATCTCGCTCTCCTGCGAATCTCATTCTGCGCCTAGCTTAACCGCTAAATCCTGCGGTGCAAAATTCCATGCGGAAATTAGCCCTAACTCCTTAAATTATGGTTGAAAAATTACAGATTGATTTGAATTGGTAAGGCTGGAAAATTGATCTGAAACAATAAAACCAGACCACACTCTTTGTGTGGTTGGTGATTTTGTTGATTTAAATCAATAAATCACTGGAGTGTGAATGATATATATACACACAAGAAACAATGGTTTTACCAATTGGCCGCGAAAGGCCTACACCAGTTAATGTAGCCTAAGGGAGGCAACACATGATTACAGGTATCCAGATTACTAAAGCTGCAAACGACGATCTGCTCAACTCTTTCTGGCTGCTGGACAGCGAGAAAAACGAAGCACGCTGTGTGGTAGCAAAAGCGGGTTTTGCGGAAGATGAAATCGTTCCAGTTAATAAGCTGGGCGAAATTGAATACCGCGAAATCCCAATGGAAGTGAAACCAGAAGTGCGTGTTGAAGGTGGTCAGCATCTGAACGTGAACGTACTGCGTCGCGAAACGCTGGAAGATGCGGTTAAGCATCCTGAAAAATACCCACAGCTGACTATTCGTGTGTCTGGCTACGCGGTGCGTTTCAACTCTCTGACCCCGGAACAGCAGCGCGACGTTATCGCGCGTACCTTTACTGAAAGCCTGTAAGGTTTTTAGCCACGGGGGTGGAACAAAAAGCCGGGATATTTCCCGGCTTTTTTTTACTCTTCAGTTTTCGCTTCTGACGCAGTACCGCTTGGCTTACGGCGTTTACCAATATTCTTGGTATCGCGATGACGCTGCTTCACGCGCGGCTTCTCTTTTTCTTTCTCTTTTCTCTCCGCACGTTTCGCCAGTGCTTTTTTAGACGGTTTGCCCGTCATTTTTTCACTCGGTGCACGCGTGGTTGGGCGCAGGCCATCGACAACGCGGGATTTCAGCGGCTCGTCGATATAGCGACCAATTTTCTGCAGCAGCAGATGGTCGTGCGCTTCAACCAGGGAGATCGCTGTACCTTTACGCCCGGCGCGGCCGGTACGGCCGATGCGGTGCAGATAGGTATCACCGCTGCGCGGCATATCGAAGTTGATCACGTGGCTGACGTCCGGAATGTCAATCCCGCGTGCAGCAACATCTGTTGCCACCAGCACGTTAACGCGGCCATCGGTCAGACGCTTAATGCCTTCAGTACGTTTGATCTGTGCCATCTCGCCTTCGAGGTAGCAGTTGTTAATCCCGGCATTACGCAGCATTTCAGCCAGCTCATGCACACGCTCGCGCTTACGCACAAAGACGATAGTGCGGGTGGCCTCTTCCTGCTTCAGCAGGTGCTTGAGCAATTCAACCTTGTGCTCAAGGTTGTCCGCGCGATAGTACCACTGATGGATCTTCTTGCGTTCACGGGTAGAAGGCGTTGCCGACACTTCCACCGGATCTTCCAGCAGGCGCTCTGCGAAGTCTTTGATCGCGTCCCCTTCGAGGGTGGCAGAGAAGAGCATTGTCTGGTTGCGCCAGCGCGTCTCGCCGGCGATGTGTTCGATATCCTGCGCGAAGCCCATGTCCAGCATACGGTCGGCTTCGTCCAGAATCAGGGTTTCTACCGCGCGGCAGTCAAAGTTCTCTTCTTTAATGTATTGCAGCAGACGGCCTGTCGTCGCAACGACGATATCCTGGTTTTCGCTGAACACTTCGGCGTGGTTCATATACGCAACGCCGCCGGTGATTGTGGCGATATCCAGATGGGTATTCGCTGCCAGCTCGCGTGCGTGATCGGCAACCTGCATAGCCAGTTCACGGGTAGGCGTCAGGATCAAAATACGCGGCGGGCCTGATTTTTTACGAGGAAAATCGAGCAGGTGCTGCAACACAGGCAGCAAGTAGGCTGCTGTTTTCCCCGTGCCGGTTGGCGCAGAACCGAGCACATCGCGGCCCTCAAGCGCAGGCGGAATGGCCGCTGCCTGAATGGCGGTCGGGCGTGTAAAGCCTTTGCTCTCAAGTGCATTGAGCAGGCTTTCATCGAGTTCAAGTTCGGAAAAAGTCGTTACAGTCATGTTCTACCTCTGTGTGGGGCGCTGATTATAGACGTTACGGCTGTAATCTTCATCTGTTTGTATGGATATCGCTTTTCGGCCACTTCGCTTTCCCCTATGCTACTCCAGTTTCACTTAGAAGGTTGCTCTGACATGTCTCAACTCAAAGCGCAATTGCGCCGCGATGGTTTTACGTTTAAACAATTTTTTGTTGCTCACGATCGCTGTGCCATGAAAGTCGGTACAGACGGTATTCTACTGGGAGCGTGGGCGCCTGTCGCAGGGGTTAAGCGCATTCTGGATATTGGCACCGGCAGTGGTCTGTTGGCATTAATGCTGGCTCAGCGCACGGAAGAACATGTCACCATTGATGCGGTTGAACTGGATGCGCAGGCCGCAGGGCAGGCGAGTGAAAATGCGCTCGAATCCCCCTGGGCAACACGAATAAAAGTTGAATGCGCGGACGTACTGGCCTGGGCACCAGAGCAAACGGCGCGTTATGATTTGATCGTCAGTAACCCTCCCTACTACGCGCCCGGCGTGGAGTGCGGTACGCCTGAGCGCGAACAGGCTCGCTATACCGGTTCGCTCGATCATAAAGCCCTGTTAACCAGCGCGGCGAATTTAATTTCCGAGGAAGGGTTCTTCTGCGTGGTTCTTCCCGAAAGCACCGGCAATATCTTTATTGAGATCGCACGGGAGATGGGCTGGAACTTACGGCTGCGTACCGATATCTCGGATACGGAAGGGCGTTTACCACACCGGGTCTTGCTGGCGCTTTCACCAAAAGAAGGTGAATGTTTTAACGACAGAATGGTTATCCGTGGGCCAGACCAGCGTTACTCCGAAGATTACACTGCGCTGACCCAGGCATTTTATCTGTTTATGTGACGCTGCGGGGAGAGAACCGACGGGCCGGATTCAGGCAGCGTGTCGGGATAGTCCAGGGTGTAGTGCAAACCCCGACTCTCTTTACGCATCATCGCGCAGCGAACAATCAACTCGGCAACCTGCACCAGGTTACGCAGCTCCAGCAGATTGTTGGAAACGCGGAAATTGGCATAATACTCATCAATTTCCTGCTGCAGCATGGTGATACGGCGTAAGGCTCTCTCAAGACGCTTCGTCGTGCGTACAATGCCAACGTAGTCCCACATAAATAGCCGAAGCTCATGCCAGTTATGCTGGATCACAACCAGCTCATCCGGGTTTTCCACGCGGCTCTCATCCCAGGCTGGTAAGTGCTCAGCGTGGCGGGCATACGGCATGCGTTTGGTTATATCCACCGCTGCGGACCAGCCGTAAACCAGACACTCCAGCAACGAGTTGGATGCCATGCGGTTCGCGCCATGCAGCCCGGTATAGCTCACCTCGCCGATGGCATACAGACCATCCACGTCCGTACGGCCATGATCGTCAACCATGACGCCACCACAGGTATAGTGAGCGGCTGGCACAATCGGTACCGGG
This sequence comes from Enterobacter sp. A8, assembly GCF_004296595.1. Lineage (NCBI taxonomy): Bacteria > Pseudomonadati > Pseudomonadota > Gammaproteobacteria > Enterobacterales > Enterobacteriaceae > Enterobacter > Enterobacter sp. A8. The sequence continues at coordinate 1,687,744 of NZ_SCMF01000001.1, read as the reverse complement.
TCACGCGTCAGATCAATCCCAAGGCTGAGCAGCTTTTCATAAATCATCGGGAAATGCTGACGGACAAACTCAGCCGGTTTGTGGCTGATATCCAGATACATGCAATCCACGCCAAGACGTTTCATCTCGTGATCGATAGCGCGGGCGACGATATCACGCGGCGCAAGCTCGCCTCGCGGGTCAAAGTCCGGCATAAAACGTGAGCCGTCCGGTCGTTTCAGATACGCGCCTTCACCGCGCAGGGCTTCCGTCAGCAGGAAATTGCGCGCCTGCGGATGAAACAGTGCGGTTGGATGAAACTGGTTGAACTCAAGATTGGCAACACGACACCCGGCGCGCCAGGCCATGGCGATACCATCACCAGAGGCAATGTCCGGGTTGGTGGTGTATTGATATACTTTGGAGGCGCCACCTGTTGCCAGCACCACGGCTTTCGCCTGACAGGTTTCGACCTTTTCTTTATTACGATTCCAGACCCAGGCTCCCACCACCCGGCGTGTGCCCGGCAGGCCAATCTTGTCAGAAATAATCAGGTCAACGGCATTACTGCGCTCAAGCACCCGAATATTAGGATGGCTGAGCGCCTTGCTGACCAGGGTGGTTTCCACCGCTTTACCGGTGGCATCTGCAGCGTGCAGGATCCGGCGATGGCTGTGTCCGCCTTCGCGGGTAAGGTGGTAACTCTCTTCGCCGTTTGGCTGAACCTGAGTATCAAACAGTACACCCTGGTCAATAAGCCACTGGACGCAGTGACGCGCATTGCTGGCGACAAATTCCGCAGCATGTTCATCGACGATCCCAGCTCCGGCAATCAACGTATCTTCGACGTGTGACGCAATGCTGTCTGTTTCATCAAACACGGCGGCAATTCCGCCCTGGGCATAAAATGTGGAGCCTTCGCTCATCGGTCCTTTACTCAGAACAATTACGCTCTGATGCTCAGCCAGACGCAGCGCCAGCGAGAGTCCTGCCGCGCCGCTACCGATGATCAGTACATCACAATGTAGTTCAGGTGTTGTGTTCATGATTTTTTGTTTAATTTACTAAACAGTGTTTGGGCAGAATAGCACTCCGGTGCGAGATATCGCACGTTTTTTTTATTCTCAGTTGCAATGACTAAACGCGCATGCGCGGATTTCCGGCATGTAAAAGAAGGAAAATATTTTGCGAAGCAGGTCTTTAGCGTCAGATTTTGTGGTGAAATAAAGCCTGGGTTGCGTTACTCTTCTGACCGGATAAGAGATGTTTGAAGTCAGAAAGTGGGTATGTATCGTGAACAGACTTATAATGAGAGAAAATAAACAGTCTGTGACGCGATGAACAAAAACAAAGGCGTTACGGAACTTATTGAAGAATAGACACTCCAACTCGGTGCTTGCTCAAAAGTGCGGGATTTGTAGAGTGGCGTTTCGATAACGCGTGGAATTTTGGTTTGGGGAGACATTACCTCGGATGAGCGAGCAGTTAACGGACCAGGTCCTGGTTGAACGGGTCCAGAAGGGAGATCAGAAAGCCTTTAACCTACTGGTGGTGCGCTACCAGCATAAGGTGGCGAGTCTGGTTTCCCGCTATGTACCGTCAGGTGATGTGCCTGATGTTGTACAAGAGTCTTTTATTAAGGCCTATCGCGCGCTGGACTCGTTCCGGGGAGATAGTGCTTTTTATACCTGGCTGTACCGTATTGCGGTCAATACGGCAAAGAATTATCTGGTCGCTCAGGGCCGTCGTCCGCCTTCAAGTGATGTGGACGCAATCGACGCCGAAAACTTCGAAAGTGGCGGTGCGCTGAAAGAAATTTCGAACCCTGAGAACTTAATGTTGTCAGAAGAACTGAGACAAATTGTTTTTCGCACGATCGAGTCGCTCCCGGAAGATTTACGCATGGCAATTACGTTACGGGAGCTTGATGGTCTGAGCTATGAAGAGATAGCCGCTATCATGGATTGTCCGGTCGGCACGGTACGTTCACGAATTTTCCGTGCGCGAGAAGCTATTGATAATAAAGTTCAACCGCTTATCAGGCGTTGACGATAGCGGGATACTGGAAAAGGTATTAGGCATGCAGAAAGAAAAACTTTCCGCTTTAATGGATGGTGAAACGCTGGATAGTGAGCTGCTCAACGAGTTGTCTCATTCTCCCGAAATGCAAGAGACCTGGGAGAGTTACCATCTCATCCGTGACACCCTTCGTGGTGACACCAGCGAGGTTATCCATTTCGATATCTCAGCCCGCGTGATGGCGGCTATTGAGAATGAGCCTGTTCATCAGACCACTCCGCTGATTCCTGAAGCTCAACCTGCACCACACCAGTGGCAGAAAATGCCGTTCTGGCAGAAGGTGCGTCCGTGGGCCAGTCAACTTACCCAAATGGGTGTGGCGGCATGCGTATCGCTTGCAGTTATCGTTGGCGTCCAGCACTATAATACTCAGTCTGAAACTAATCAGCAGCCAGAAGCGCCAGTGTTCAATACACTGCCGATGATGGGCAAAGCCAGCCCGGTAAGTTTGGGTGTACCGGCTGATGCCTCCGCCAGTGGCGGTCAGCAACAGCAGGTTCAGGAGCAGCGCCGTCGCATTAATGCGATGTTGCAGGATTATGAGTTGCAGCGTCGTCTGCACTCAGAACAGCTTCAGTTTGAGCAGGCACAAACCCAGCAGGCTGCTGTGCAGGTGCCAGGAAACCAAACTTTAGGAACGCAATCGCAGTAATGAAGCTACTTTGGTTCGCCATGTCTCTGATGGCGGGTAGCCTGTTCTTCTCTGCCAACGCCTCGGCTGATGTTTCATCCGGGGCGTTGTTGCAGCAAATGAATCTGGCCAGCCAGTCACTCAATTACGAGTTGGCATTTATCAGCATCAATAAGCAGGGCGTCGAGTCGTTACGCTATCGCCATGCCCGTCTTGATAATCAGCCGCTCGCGCAACTTTTACAGATGGATGGCCCGCGTCGGGAAGTGGTTCAGCGTGGTAACGAAATCAGCTATTTCGAGCCAGGCCTGGAGCCTTTCACCCTCAATGGCGACTATATCGTTGATTCTCTGCCATCGCTCATCTACACCGACTTCAAGCGTCTTGCCCCTTACTACGATTTTATTTCGGTAGGGCGTACGCGCATCGCTGACAGACTGTGTGAAGTGATCCGCGTTGTTGCCCGCGACGGGACGCGTTACAGCTACATTGTCTGGATTGATGCCGAAACCAAGCTCCCTATGCGTGTAGACCTGCTTGATCGCGATGGCGAAACGCTGGAACAGTTCCGCGTTATCTCCTTTAGCGTCAATAATCAGGTGGGTAATAGCATGCAGAATCTGGCGAAAGCCAGCCTGCCGCCGCTGCTTTCTGTTCCGGCGGGAGATTCCGTGAATTTCAACTGGGTTCCTTCCTGGATCCCGCAAGGCTTTACGGAAGTATCAAGCAGCCGACGACAACTGCCTACCATTGAAACGCCGGTTGAATCGCGCCTCTACTCCGATGGCTTGTTCAGCTTCTCGGTGAACATCAATCGCGCGACGGCAAACAGTGCCGAACAAATGCTGCGTACCGGACGTCGAACAGTCAGTACCACGGTACGCGACAACGCGGAGATCACCATCGTCGGCGAATTACCCCCGCAAACGGCGAAGCGTATTTCTGACAGCATCAAATTCAGGGCTGCACAATGATTAAAGAGTGGGCTACGGTTGTATCATGGCAGGACGGTGTTGCGCTGGTAAGCTGTGATGTAAAGGCCTCCTGTAACAGTTGTGCATCCCGGGCAGGTTGCGGCAGCCGCGTGCTAAATAAGCTCGGGCCGCAAACCTCGCACACGCTTTCCGTGCCAAGTGAGCAACCGCTGGTGGCAGGACAGAAGGTGGAACTGGGCATTGCCGAAGGCAGCCTGTTGGGTTCCGCAATGCTGGTTTATCTCTCCCCGCTGGTGGGGCTCTTTGTGATGGGCGGCGTGTTTCAGATGCTGTTTGGTACCGATGCGGCAGCCATGTGCGGCGCTGCATTGGGAGGTGTGGGTGGTTTCTGGCTTGCCAAAGGTTTCTCCCCAAGGCTCGCAGCCCGCGAAGCGTGGCAGCCTGTTATTCTCAGCGTAGGGCTGGCACCAGACCAACTTCGTGTTGAGACGCTCTCCTCTGAGGCCCGGTGATCCATCGGGCTTTATCATCATTTACATCTTAAAAAAGAAAACGCCATTTCTTCACGCTATACCTGGCGCTAAGTGCATTTCCAGGTAACGGAGATGTAGTGTAGAATGCTGCGTTTTCGCACTGAAAAACGTCAGGCTAAGAACAGCGGCCTCCAGGAATTCGTAAGGCATAATTATTTAACTATATGAAGAACATACGTAACTTTTCGATCATTGCTCACATTGACCACGGTAAGTCGACGCTGTCTGACCGTATTATCCAGATTTGCGGTGGCCTGTCTGATCGTGAAATGGAAGCCCAGGTTCTGGACTCCATGGACCTGGAACGCGAACGTGGTATCACCATTAAAGCGCAGAGCGTCACGCTCGATTACAAGGCGGCTGATGGTGAAACCTACCAACTGAACTTTATCGACACCCCAGGCCACGTTGACTTCTCCTATGAAGTTTCTCGCTCGCTGGCAGCCTGTGAAGGCGCGCTGCTGGTGGTGGATGCGGGGCAGGGCGTAGAAGCCCAGACCCTGGCAAACTGCTACACGGCGATGGAAATGGATCTCGAGGTGGTGCCGGTTCTGAACAAGATCGACCTTCCAGCCGCTGACCCTGAGCGCGTGGCGGAAGAGATTGAAGATATCGTCGGAATTGACGCGACCGATGCCGTGCGTTGCTCGGCCAAAACCGGCGTGGGCGTTACCGATGTGCTGGAACGTCTGGTGCGTGATATTCCGCCACCAGAAGGTGACCCGGATGCCCCACTGCAGGCGCTGATTATCGACTCCTGGTTCGATAACTATCTGGGCGTTGTCTCGCTGGTGCGTATTAAAAACGGCACCATGCGTAAAGGCGACAAAATTAAGGTGATGAGTACCGGCCAGGTCTATAACGCAGACCGTCTCGGGATCTTCACACCAAAACAGGTTGACCGTACCGAGCTGAAATGCGGCGAGGTGGGTTGGCTGGTTTGTGCCATTAAAGACATTCTCGGTGCGCCAGTGGGCGATACCCTGACCGGCGCGCGTAACCCGGCAGAAAAAGCGCTGCCAGGCTTTAAAAAGGTGAAACCACAGGTTTATGCCGGCCTGTTCCCGGTCAGCTCTGACGACTACGAGAACTTCCGTGATGCGCTCGGCAAGCTGAGCCTGAACGATGCCTCGCTGTTCTACGAGCCAGAAAGCTCCACGGCGCTCGGCTTCGGCTTCCGCTGCGGCTTCCTTGGTCTGCTGCACATGGAGATCATTCAGGAACGTCTGGAGCGTGAATACGATCTGGATCTGATCACCACCGCGCCGACCGTAGTGTACGAAGTGCAGACCACCAACAAAGAGATTGTCTACGTCGACAGCCCGTCCAAGCTGCCGCCGCTGAACAACATCGATGAGTTGCGTGAGCCAATCGCAGAGTGTCATATGCTGCTGCCGCAGGAATATCTGGGTAACGTTATCACGCTGTGCGTGGAGAAACGTGGCGTTCAGACCAACATGGTTTACCACGGTAACCAGGTCGCGCTGACCTACGAAATCCCAATGGCGGAAGTGGTTCTCGACTTCTTCGACCGTCTGAAGTCTACGTCTCGTGGCTATGCGTCACTGGATTACAACTTCAAACGCTTCCAGGCTTCGAACATGGTACGTGTGGACGTGCTGATCAACGGCGAACGTGTTGATGCGCTGGCCCTGATCACCCACAACGACAATGCACCGTACCGTGGCCGTGAGCTGGTTGAGAAGATGAAAGATCTGATCCCGCGTCAGCAGTTTGATATCGCGATTCAGGCGGCCATCGGCAACCACATTATCGCCCGCTCTACCGTGAAACAGCTGCGTAAAAACGTTCTGGCGAAATGCTATGGCGGTGACGTCAGCCGTAAGAAAAAGCTGCTCCAGAAGCAGAAAGAAGGTAAGAAGCGTATGAAGCAGGTCGGTAACGTCGAACTGCCGCAGGAAGCATTCCTTGCCATTCTGCATGTTGGTAAAGACGGCAAATAACCCTAAGGAGTTGGCATGGCGAACATGTTTGCCCTGATCCTGGTCATCGCTACCCTGGTGACAGGTCTGTTGTGGTGTCTGGATAAGTTTATTTTCGCCCCAAAACGCCGTGAACGTCAGGCTGCCGCGCAGGCAGCCACAGGTGATGGGCTTGATGCGAAAACCCTGAAGAAAGTTGGCCCGAAACCGGGCTGGCTGGAGACCGGGGCATCGGTATTCCCGGTGCTGGCGATTGTGCTGGTGGTGCGTTCGTTTATTTACGAGCCCTTCCAGATCCCGTCAGGCTCCATGATGCCAACGCTGCTGATTGGTGATTTTATTCTGGTCGAGAAGTTTGCCTATGGCATTAAAGATCCGATCTACCAGAAAACGCTGATCGAAACGGGCCATCCGAAACGTGGCGACATTGTGGTGTTTAAATACCCGGACGATCCACGCCTTGACTACATCAAGCGCGCGGTGGGTTTGCCGGGTGATAAAGTCACCTACGATCCGGTTGCCAAAGAAGTGACCGTTCAGCCTGGCTGCAGCTCCGGTACCGCGTGTGAAAACGCGCTGCCAATCACCTACTCAAACGTTGAGCCAAGTGATTTTGTGCAGACCTTTGCCCGTCGTAACGGCGGCGAAGCGACCAACGGTTTCTTCCAGGTGCCGAAGGATGAAACCAAAGAGAACGGTATTCGTCTGGTCGAACGTAAAGAGACGCTGGGTGATGTGACGCACCGGATCCTGACCGTGCCAATTGCGCAGGATCAGGTCGGGATGTATTACAAACAGCCAGGTCAGCAGCTGGCCACCTGGATCGTACCGCCGGGACAGTACTTCATGATGGGCGATAACCGCGATAACTCCGCGGACAGCCGTTACTGGGGCTTTGTGCCGGAAGCGAATCTGGTGGGTAAAGCAACCGCAATCTGGATGAGTTTTGAGAAACAGGAAGGCGAATGGCCGACCGGGGTACGCCTGAATCGTATTGGCGGGATCCATTAATTCTCAATAATTGAACACGTAGTCGCTTTAATTAGCGGCTACGTGAATTATTTCAGCGATAAATCTCTTCGAACTAACGACATCCCCTGTCGTTGTGTATAGAATATTCCCCCGAAGTTTAAGGTTGGCCCTGCAAGGGTGCCACGGCACACGAAACCGCGTTGGTTTTCTCAGGTCGGTTTCGTGTGCTGCATTTTTGACGCATTCATTTATTGGTATCGCATGAACCCCATCGTAATTAATCGGCTTCAACGGAAGCTGGGCTACACTTTTCATCATCAGGAGCTGTTGCAACAGGCATTAACCCATCGCAGTGCCAGCAGCAAACACAATGAGCGCCTCGAATTTTTAGGTGACTCAATTTTGAGTTTCGTGATTGCTAATGCGCTTTATCATCGTTTCCCGCGTGTGGATGAAGGTGATATGAGCCGCATGCGCGCCACGCTGGTAAGGGGTAACACCCTTGCGGAAATCGCACGCGAATTTGAACTAGGCGAATGTCTGCGTCTTGGGCCGGGTGAACTGAAAAGCGGCGGCTTCCGTCGTGAATCTATTCTTGCCGATACGGTTGAAGCATTAATCGGTGGCGTGTTCCTGGACAGCGATATCCAGACCGTAGAAAAACTGATCCTGAACTGGTATCAGACCCGTCTGGATGAAATCAGTCCGGGCGATAAACAAAAAGATCCGAAAACGCGTTTGCAGGAATATTTGCAGGGTCGTCACCTCCCGCTGCCATCTTATCTGGTGGTGCAGGTGCGTGGTGAAGCGCACGATCAGGAATTTACCATCCATTGCCAGGTCAGTGGCCTGAGTGAACCGGTGGTGGGCACAGGTTCAAGCCGTCGTAAGGCTGAACAGGCTGCCGCCGAACAGGCGTTAAAAATGCTGGAGCTGGAATGAGCGAAGAAAAAACCTATTGCGGATTTATTGCCATCGTCGGACGTCCGAACGTGGGTAAATCCACCCTGCTGAATAATCTGCTTGGGCAGAAGATTTCGATCACCTCGCGTAAGGCACAGACCACGCGTCATCGCATTGTCGGTATCCATACTGAAGGCGCGTATCAGGCGATCTACGTCGATACCCCAGGCCTGCACATGGAAGAGAAGCGTGCCATTAACCGCCTGATGAACAAAGCGGCGAGCAGCTCGATTGGTGATGTGGAGCTGGTTATTTTCGTTGTGGAAGGCACCCGCTGGACGCCGGACGACGAAATGGTCCTGAACAAGCTGCGTGACGGTAAAACGCCGGTGATCCTCGCGGTCAACAAAGTGGATAACGTACAGGAAAAAGCCGATCTGCTGCCGCACCTGCAGTGGCTGGGTAGCCAGATGAACTTCCTCGACATCGTTCCGCTGTCTGCAGAGACCGGTCTGAACGTGGATACCATCGCCGGTATCGTGCGTAAGCATCTGCCGGAAGCGACTCACCACTTCCCGGAAGATTACATCACCGATCGTTCTCAGCGCTTTATGGCTTCTGAAATTATCCGCGAAAAGCTGATGCGTTTCCTTGGCGCAGAACTGCCGTACTCCGTGACGGTAGAGATCGAGCGTTTCCAGAGTAACGAGCGTGGCGGTTACGACATCAATGGCCTGATCCTCGTTGAGCGTGAAGGGCAGAAGAAGATGGTCATTGGCAACAAAGGCGCCAAGATCAAAACCATCGGTATCGAAGCCCGTAAAGACATGCAGGAGATGTTTGAAGCACCGGTTCACCTGGAGCTGTGGGTGAAAGTGAAATCTGGCTGGGCCGATGATGAGCGTGCTCTGCGCAGCCTCGGTTACGGCGAAGATCAGTAAACCAAGACGACGCACGAATGGAAGGCTGGCAGCGCGCTTTTGTTCTGCATAGTCGTCCCTGGAGCGAAACCAGCCTGATGCTGGACGTCTTCACGGAAGAGTCGGGTCGCGTGCGCCTTGTTGCAAAAGGCGCACGTTCCAAACGTTCCAACCTCAAAGGCGCCTTACAGCCCTTTACGCCGCTGCTGGTCCGCTTTGGCGGGCGAGGGGAAGTCAAAACCCTGCGCAGCGCTGAAGCCGTCTCTCTGGCGCTTCCCCTTTCTGGCATCACGCTTTACAGCGGTCTGTACGTCAATGAACTCATTTCACGCGTTCTTGAACATGAGACTCGCTTCTCTGAACTTTTCTTCGATTATCTGCACTGTATCCAGGCCCTTGCTGGCGCAACCGGTTCGCCTGAACCCGCCCTGCGCCGTTTTGAGCTGGCGCTGCTGGGTCACCTGGGATATGGCGTCGATTTTCTGCATTGTGCGGGGAGTGGAGACGAGGTCGAAGACGGAATGACCTACCGGTATCGGGAAGAAAAAGGGTTTATCGCCAGCGTCGTGATTGATAACAACACCTTTACCGGACGCCAGCTCCGGGCGCTGTATGAGCGCGAATTTCCGGACCAGGATACCCTTCGTGCTGCAAAACGCTTTACCCGGATTGCGCTCAAGCCGTATCTTGGGGGCAAACCCCTGAAGAGCCGCGAATTGTTCAGGCAGTTTATGCCGAAACGTTAACGTTTTATCCCTCACCCCAGCCCTCTTACGGAGGGAGAGAGGGAAGGAAAATGAATCAAAATACCGAGGATTGTCATGGCTGAATTACTGTTAGGCGTCAACATCGATCACATCGCCACGCTGCGTAATGCTCGCGGCACGGCTTATCCCGATCCGGTTCAGGCGGCGTTTATCGCTGAGCAGGCTGGCGCCGATGGCATTACCGTTCATCTGCGCGAAGACCGCCGCCACATCACTGACCGTGACGTGCGTATTCTGCGACAGACGCTGGATACCCGGATGAACCTGGAGATGGCGGTCACGGAAGAGATGCTGACGATTGCCTGTGACACCAAACCGCATTTCTGCTGCCTGGTACCGGAAAAGCGTCAGGAAGTGACCACCGAAGGCGGTCTGGACGTGGCGGGGCAGCGTGACAAAATGCGCGATGCCTGCAAACGCCTGGCGGACGCGGGTATCCTGGTTTCTCTGTTCATTGACGCTGATGCGGAGCAGATCAAAGCGGCGGCTGACGTGGGCGCGCCGTATATTGAAATTCACACCGGCTGCTACGCCGATGCCAAAAACGATGCCGAGCAGGCTAAAGAGCTGGAGCGTATCGCGAAAGCGGCTACTTACGCCGCGAGCCTGGGTCTGAAGGTTAACGCAGGGCATGGGCTGACCTACCACAACGTTAAAGCCATCGCCGCCCTGCCGGAAATGCATGAGCTGAACATCGGCCACGCCATTATTGGCCGTGCGGTGATGAGTGGCCTGAAAGAGGCGGTTTCAGAAATGAAACGCCTGATGCTGGAAGCGCGTCAGTAATGGCTATTCTGGGCTTAGGTACCGACATCGTCGAGATAGCCCGCATTGAAGCGGTGATCGCCCGTAGTGGCGATCGCCTGGCAAGGCGCGTGCTGAGCGATAACGAATGGGCCATCTGGGAAGCGCATCAGCAGCCGGTACGTTTCCTGGCCAAGCGCTTTGCCGTTAAAGAGGCAGCGGCCAAAGCCTTTGGCACCGGTATTCGTAACGGTCTGGCGTTTAACCAGTTTGAAGTGTTTAACGATGAGCTGGGTAAGCCGCGCCTACGTTTATGGGGCGAGGCCTTGAAGCTGGCAGAGAAACTCGGCGTGGCGCACATGCACGTGACAATCGCGGATGAACGGCACTATGCCAGCGCAACGGTGATTATCGAGAGTTAAAGTTTGTCCGCGTGATGCATCAGGACAAACTTATCCCACAGCTGCTCTTCGCTTTCGACGTGTGCCGGATCCTTCAGGATGGTATTGGGGATCGGGCACACCTTCTGGCAGGTCGGCGTTTCATAGTGGCCAATGCACTCGGTGCAACGGTCAGTGTTAATCTCATAAATGCTGTCGCCCATCGAAATGGCCTGGTTAGGGCATTCCGGTTCGCACATATCGCAGTTGATGCATTTTTTGGTGATTAACAGCGCCATCAGGAAATTCTCAGAAACAACACAAACAGGGCGGGCATTATACGCTCATTCGTTGTTCAAACCAGTTTTTTTACCAGCTCTTCGCTGTGACGAATCCGCTCAGGCGCATGCTCCAGATCCTGCTGCACCAGCGCCATAAACAGCAGATCCGTCAGCATCATTTGCGCGCTGGTGGACGAAATAGCCGCGCTGCGCGTGGCCTGCTCCTCGGCAATGGTATACAAACAGCGCGTTGCCCGCTGCTGCAGTGCATTGGGCGTAAAACCGGTAATAGCCAGAATTTTACCACCCACACGCAGGGCCTCGTCGGTGGCCATGTTGATTTCACGGCGTTCCCCGGTATAGGAGATCGCCAGCAGCAGATCGTCAGGATCCATGGCCTGCACTGTCGCCAGCAGGGCATGCATATCCTGTTCGACGATGGCGTTATACCCGATTTTCGTCAGCTTCCAGCCAAAATTACGCGCCACCAGCCCGGATGCACCGATGCCGGTCAAAATGATCCGTCGTGCCGCACGCAGCATTGCCACGCTTTCCAGTAATTTTTCTTCAGAGTTTACATCAAGAGTGGCGTGCATGGCCGCGACGTTCTCTTTGATTAACTTCTCGCCCACCAGACGCATGGGATCATCGCCACGGATCTGATTATGCACCGGCATGGATTGCGGATTGGGGTTACTCACCAGGGCTTCGCTGATTGCCAGTTTCAGGGCCGGGAAGCCCTTAAAGCCAATCTTCTGGGCAAACTTCACCACGCTGGACTGGCTCACACCCGCTTCACTTGCCAGCTGCTGAGAGCTGAGATGGCGGGCATGGTCGGGCTGAGAAAGCAAAAAATCCGCCAGCTTTTTGTCGCTTTGAGCAAAGCCTGCATAACGCTGGCGAATGCGAATTAAACAGTTCATACGTTCTCCTGGCGAAAATGTGATTGTCTGCGCAAATACGAATTTTGCTCGCCTGAATGAATTTTATATTCCATTATAGTGCGATTATTATGAATTAAAAATTCCAGAGGTAAAAAAGATGAATCTTGGCTCACTTGTATCAGAAACGCGCAACCCGCAAACCATGGATCTGGATGCTCTCTCCACCCTGGAGCTGGTTAACCGTTTTAATCAACAGGATACGCTGGTCGCACTGGCAGTGAAAGAGACATTACCAGAGGTGGCGAAGGCCGTCGATGCTGCGGCACAGGCGCTCAAGGCGGGGGGCCGCATTATTTATATGGGCGCCGGAACCAGCGGACGACTCGGCGTGCTGGATGCCTCTGAATGTCCGCCTACGTTCGGCGTTCCGCACGGGCTGGTGGTCGGTCTCATTGCCGGTGGGCCTGGCGCGCTGCTGAAGGCGGTAGAAGGGGCGGAAGACAACAAACAGCTCGGTGAAGATGACCTGAAAGGGCTTAACCTCAACGCAAACGATCTGGTGGTCGGGCTGGCTGCTTCCGGGCGCACACCTTACGTCATTGGTGGCCTGGAATATGCCAATCAGACGGGCTGCACTACCGTGGCTATCTCCTGTAATCCAGGCTCGCCCATTGCGCAGGTGGCCCACATCGCTATTTCGCCGGTTGTCGGGCCTGAAGCGCTCACCGGCTCCACGCGCCTTAAATCCGGGACCGCGCAAAAACTGGTGCTCAATATGATCTCCACCGGCGCGATGGTGAAGTTCGGCAAGGTGTATCAGAACCTGATGGTGGATATGCAGGCCACCAACGTCAAGCTGGTGGACCGGGCCTGTCGCATGGTAATGGAAGCGACCGGTGCGAGCCGCGAAGAGGCGGAAGCCGTACTCAAACAAACCGATCACGATGTGAAACCGGCCATTCTGATGATCCTGAGCGGGCTGGATGCCGCCGCCGCGCGAGCCAGGCTTGCCGAGCATAATGGATTCTTACGGGCGGCATTAGAAAACTAACACAGAGGCGTGTATGGAAAAAACAGCAGCGCTCGCCAGCCATATTTTGCAGGGGATCGGCGGAGAGAAGAACATTCAGCGTCTGGAAAACTGCATGACGCGTGTGCGCGTCGAGGTGCATGACGACGACCAGCTTGATATCGCGCACCTTAAGCAGCTTCCTGGCGTCAGGGGTACGTAAAGCAGGGGCAGCAGCATCAGCTGATCGTCGGGCCGGGAAAAGCGGCGCAGGTCGTTGATGCCATGCGCGCATTGATGGGCGGAGGGGCGGCCGTGCCGGTTGACGATGCCGAGCGCACCAAAGCGCAGGCAAAGGCCAAATACAAAGCCCCCATGAGCGATGCGCTGCGACAGCTGGCAAACGTCTTTATTCCACTTATTCCGGCGTTTATTGCCTCCGGGTTGATCACCGGGATCATCAATATCCTCAAGCGGCCGGATATTGTCGGCGATTTTGCCACGCACTATCCGAACCTGCTCGGCATTCTGGGGATCTTTGGTAGCGCTGTCTTCGCCATCATGAACATTCTGGTTGGGGTTAACACCGCCAAAGTGTTTGGCGGCTCAATGGCGATGGGCGGGGTGATGGCCGGTATTCTCTCCAGCCCGCAGCTTGCGCAGATAACCCTGTTTGGCGAGGCTCTCCAGCCCGGGCGCGGCGGGGTGATTGCGGTGCTGCTGGTGGTCATCCTGATGTGCTGGATTGAGAAAAAGCTGCGCGCCGCTCTGCCCGGTTCCATTGAGCTGATCCTCAATCCGCTGCTGACCACGCTTATCACCGGCTGTGTGGCGATTGTGGCCCTGCAGCCGCTGGGCTGCTGGATCTCTGAGGTGATTGCCCACGGCGCTTCTCTGGCTATCGATCGCGGCGGGTTATTAGTGGGCGCTGTGCTGTCAGGGACCTTCCTGCCGCTGGTGCTGACCGGGCTGCATCAGGGGCTGGTGCCGATCCACGTCGAGCTGGTGCAGGCTCATGGTTATAACGCGCTGCTGCCCATTCTGTCGATGGCGGGGGTAGGTCAGGTTGGTGCGGCGATTGCCGTGCTGATGAAAACCCGTAACGCGCGCCTGAAAAAAGTGATTAAAGGGGCGCTACCGGTCGGATTGCTGGGTATTGGCGAGCCGCTGATTTTTGGTGTCACGCTGCCGCTCGGTAAGCCTTTCCTCGCGGCCTGTCTGGGCGGGGCGGTGGGCGGGGCGCTTATCAGCTACTGGAAAGTTGCCACCGTTATCACCTTTGGTCTCTCCGGTTTACCGCTGGCGCTCACCATCGTGACCGGAAAAGTCATGCTCTATCTGTTAGGCTATCTGGTAGCGGTGATCGCCGGGTTCCTGTTTACCTGGCTGGCAGGATTCAACGACCCAGAGGAGTAAGGTTTGGCTAATCACGAGCGTCGTGTTGTCTTTTTCGACCTGGATGGAACGCTGCATCAGCAGGATATGTTCGGTACGTTTATGCGCTACCTGCTGCGGCGTCAGCCCCTGAACGCACTGCTCGTCTTACCTTTGTTACCCGTGATTGGCCTTGCGCTGCTGGTGAAAGGCCGGGCAGCGCGCTGGCCAATGAGCTTGCTGCTCTGGGGCTGTACCTTTGGCCACAGTGAAGCCCGGCTCAAACAGCTTGAGCAAGACTTTGCGCACTGGTTTCGCGATCATGTGACGGCGTTTCCGGTTGTGCAGGCACGGCTGACCAGCTACCTCGATGCGAACGACGCCGATATCTGGTTGATTACCGGCTCGCCGCAGTCGCTGGTAGAGCAGGTCTATTTTGATACGCCGTGGTTGCCGAGAGTGAACCTGATCGCCACGCAGCTCTCTCGTGGTTACGGCGGGTGGGTATTGAGCATGCGCTGTCTGGGGCATGAAAAGGTGGCCCAGCTGGAGATGCGCATTGGCACGCCGCTGCGCCTGTACAGCGGTTACAGTGACAGTAAGCAGGACAACCCGCTGCTCTATTTTTGCCAGCACCGCTGGCGCGTCACGCCTGCGGGTGAACTTCAGCAACTCGAATAGTTTTATCCATAGCGGGTGTGTATAATGCCGCCCGCTTTTCGACTGGAGTATCAACCGTTGTCCAACCCTGAATTCTCACACGAATACTGGATGCGCCATGCGCTCACCCTTGCCCGGCGCGCCTGGGACGAGGGAGAAGTGCCCGTGGGTGCGGTGCTTGTCCATAACAACCAGGTGATTGGAGAAGGGTGGAACCGCCCGATTGGTCGCCACGATCCTACCGCTCACGCAGAAATCATGGCGCTTCGTCAGGGTGGGCTGGTACTGCAAAACTACCGTCTGCTCGACACCACGCTGTATGTCACGCTTGAGCCATGCGTCATGTGTTCCGGCGCGATGGTGCACAGCCGTATCGGTACGCTGGTCTTTGGCGCGCGGGATGAAAAAACGGGTGCTGCGGGCTCGCTGATGGACGTGCTTGGACACCCGGGAATGAACCATCAGGTGAAGACTATCGGTGGGGTGCTTGCACCAGAGTGTTCGGGGCTATTAAGTGATTTTTTTCGAATGCGCCGTCAGCAGAAAAAGCAACAAAAGGCAGAATTGAAGTCGTCGGGCGATTAATTTCGTCCGGTGCCACAACCGGATAGCTTTGCGCCAGCTGTTTCGCCTCTGTCGCCTCTTTTTCCTTCTCCAGCAGATACCCCACCAGGCTAATCTGATATTTACGAATATTTTCCACGTAGGCATAAGCCTCATGCCCGCGCGCATAGCCGTAGGTGAGCTTGTTGTACCACGGCTTCTGGCTCAGGAGCGGCAGACGCTGTTTTACGTCAGACCAGCTGTCGGGGTTGCCTTTTGTTTTTGCCGTCAGGGCCCGGGCGTCGAGCATGTGGGCATAGCCCATGTTGTAGGCGGCCAGCGCGAACCAGATACGCTCCTCTTCTGGCACTGTCTCGGGCACTTTGGCCATCATATCCTGCAGGTAGCGCGCGCCGCCGCTGATGCTCTGTTCCGCATCGGTACGGTCGGTCAGCCCGAGGCTCTGCGCGGTATTTTTAGTCAGCATCATCAGGCCGCGCACGCCGGTGGGGGAGGTGGCCTGGGTGTCCCAGTGGGACTCCTGATACGAGATAGCCGCCAGCAGTTTCCAGTCAATCTCCTGCGCATATTTTTCGAACAGAGGCTGCAGGTCAGGCAGGACGCTGTCTACCGCGCGCAGGAAGATGCGGGTGTCAACGTAGTCAAAGTCATCACCATGGCCGAGGTACTTCTCTTCCAGGCGTGCCAGGGTACCGTCTTCATTAATGGTGTTATAAAAATCGAGCATGGCCGCAGAGAGGGTCTGATCGTCATCAAGATGAGTAAACCAGGTCACGGGCTGTTCGTCCGTCACGTCCAGCGCCACGGCGATTTCAGGATGCACCCGCTGGAACAGGCTGATCGCCACGGAGTCGGCGATGGTGTAAGGCAGTTTCTGATCTTTGACCTGGTCCAGCAGCTCCGTCGTGCCGAGTTTAGGGTCGACGGTCCAGCTCAGGTCAGGGTATTTCTTCTCCTTCAGCTCACGCAGATCGTCAATCACCACATGGCCCGGGGCAATCGTCAGCTGTTGAGCGTTGATCGTGGCCAGCGTACGCGGGCGCAGGCTACCGACGCGATAGACCAGCTGCTGTGAAACGGAGTAATAGGTCGGGCCCGGCTGGTAATTCTTGCTGCGCTCGCTGTTGTACACCAGCCCGGCGGCGAGGATATCGGCATCGTTGTTATCCAGGTCATCAAACAACTGGCTGATGTTCTGGCGTACGGTGATTTTGAGCTTCACGCCGAGGTAATCGGCAAACTGCTGAGCCAGCTCATAATCCAGACCGATGGTTTTGCCGTTGATGTCGCTGTAAATCAGCGGAGAGTTAAGCGTACTGACACGCAGCTCCCCCCGCTCCTGAATGGCGGCGATACGGTTTTCGGCTTTGCCGAACCAGGGGATGGAAGGCCAGAGGGCCACTGCCAACAGCAACGTTACAATGCCGATGAGCAGATAATTAATCTTTAATTTTTTCAATTAGTTAATTCTCTGCGACGCCGGTTGCCTTAGTATGCTGTAGCCATGTTAAAAATAAGGTTTGCCATTGATTGAGCGGCATTTTGCGTAAAGTTACGCCACTTGGCAACAAATTAGAGAGAGAGGTCACATCTATTGTTAAACGATGCCGTCGATTTTATTTCGACGCAAACGGTTTCGTCGACGCTCAGGATTCTCTATAATGACGCCCGTTTTCCCCCCTTGCGCACACTGTAAGCGCCCCGGCGCTTCGAAGACGAGAGACTTATGATGGAAATTCTGCGTGGTTCGCCTGCACTGTCTGCCTTCCGTATTAACAAACTGCTGGCACGTTTTCAGGCAGCCGACCTTCCGGTAAGCAATATTTACGCTGAGTATGTCCATTTTGCTGACCTGAATGCCCCCCTGAATGCAGAGGAGCGCGTACAGCTGGAACGCCTGCTCAAGTATGGCCCAAGTCTGAGCAGCCATACCCCAACTGGTAAACTGATCCTTGCGACGCCTCGTCCAGGCACCATCTCCCCCTGGTCTTCCAAAGCGACTGACATCGCTCACAACTGTGGTCTGAACCAGATTAACCGTCTGGAACGTGGCGTGGCGTATTACGTTGAAGCCTCCACCCTGAGCGACGCCCAATGGCAGGCGGTGGCCGCAGAGCTGCATGACCGCATGATGGAGAGCGTATTTGCTTCTCTGGATGATGCGCAGAAACTTTTCTCCCACCATCAGCCTGCGCCAGTACAGAGCGTGGATTTGCTGGGGCAGGGCCGTCAGGCGCTGATTGACGCTAACCTGCGTCTCGGCCTGGCACTGGCAGAAGATGAGATTGACTACCTGCAGGATGCGTTCGTTAAGCTGAACCGCAACCCGAACGACATCGAACTCTATATGTTCGCGCAGGCTAACTCTGAGCACTGCCGCCACAAGATTTTCAACGCCGACTGGATTATTGACGGCGAACAGCAGCCGAAGTCGCTGTTCAAAATGATCAAAAACACCATGGAGAAAACCCCTGACCATGTGCTGTCTGCCTATAAAGACAACGCCGCGGTGATGGAAGGTTCCGAGGTGGGCCGCTTCTTCGCCGATCGCGAAGCGGGACGTTATGACTTCCATCAGGAGCCGGCGCATATCCTGATGAAGGTGGAAACTCACAACCACCCGACGGCGATCTCTCCGTGGCCGGGTGCGGCGACCGGTTCCGGCGGTGAAATCCGTGACGAAGGGGCGACGGGCCGTGGTGCGAAACCAAAAGCGGGCCTGGTCGGTTTCTCTGTTTCCAACCTGCGTATCCCGGGCTTTGAACAGCCGTGGGAAGAAGATTTCGGCAAGCCAGAGCGCATCGTGACCGCGCTGGACATCATGACCGAAGGTCCACTGGGCGGCGCGGCATTCAACAACGAATTTGGTCGTCCGGCACTGAACGGTTACTTCCGTACCTATGAAGAGAAAGTGGACAGCCACAACGGCGAAGAGCTGCGCGGCTACCACAAACCGATCATGCTGGCGGGCGGGATCGGTAACATTCGCGCCGATCACGTGCAGAAAGGTGAGATCGTCGTCGGTGCGAAGCTGATCGTCCTCGGTGGACCGGCGATGAACATCGGTCTGGGCGGTGGTGCGGCCTCTTCAATGACATCCGGTCAGTCTGACGCCGATCTCGACTTTGCCTCCGTTCAGCGTGACAACCCGGAAATGGAGCGTCGTTGCCAGGAAGTGATCGACCGCTGCTGGCAGCTGGGTGATGCAAACCCAATCCTCTTTATTCACGACGTTGGCGCGGGCGGCCTGTCCAACGCCATGCCGGAGCTGGTGAGTGACGGTGGTCGCGGTGGTCGTTTCAACCTGCGCGACATTCTGAGCGATGAGCCGGGCATGAGCCCGCTGGAGATCTGGTGTAACGAATCTCAGGAGCGTTATGTGCTGGCCGTCGCAGCCGATCAACTGCCGCTGTTTGACGAGCTGTGCCGCCGCGAGCGCGCGCCGTACGCGGTAATCGGTGAAGCGACCGAAGAGAAACACCTGACCCTGAGCGATACCCATTTCGACAACCAGCCAATCGACCTGCCGCTGGACGTGCTGCTCGGCAAAACGCCGAAGATGACCCGCGACGTGCAGACCCGCAAAGCGGCGGGCAACGCGCTGGATCGTCAGGGCATTACCGTAGCAGACGCGGTGAATCGCGTGCTGCACCTGCCTGCAGTGGCGGAGAAAACCTTCCTGGTCACCATCGGCGACCGTACCGTGACCGGTATGGTCTCGCGCGATCAGATGGTGGGGCCATGGCAGATCCCGGTGGCGAACTGCGCCGTGACCACCGCGAGCCTCGACAGCTACTACGGTGAAGCGATGGCGCTGGGCGAACGTACCCCGGTAGCGCTGCTGGACTTCGCGGCCTCTGCTCGTCTGGCCGTCGGTGAAGCACTGACCAACATCGCCGCGACCCAGATTGGCGATATCAAACGTATCAAATTGTCCGCGAACTGGATGGCCGCTGCCGGTCACCCGGGCGAAGACGCGGGCCTGTATGAAGCTGTGAAAGCGGTGGGTGAAGAGCTCTGTCCTGCGCTCGGCCTGACCATTCCAGTGGGTAAAGACTCCATGTCGATGAAAACCCGCTGGCAGGAAGGCAACGAGCAGCGCGAAATGACTTCGCCGCTGTCGCTGATCATCTCCGCGTTTGCCCGTGTGGAAGACGTGCGCCATACCGTGACCCCACAGCTCTCGACCGAAGACAACGCCCTGCTGCTGATTGACCTGGGTAAAGGTCACAACGCGCTGGGTGCCACCGCGCTGGCACAGGTTTACCGTCAGCTGGGTGATAAACCGGCTGACGTGCGAGATGTGGCACAGTTAAAAGGCTTCTACGATGCCATTCAGGCGCTGGTGGCGCAGCGTAAACTGCTGGCCTACCACGACCGTTCCGACGGCGGCCTGCTGGTGACCCTGGCGGAGATGGCCTTCACCGGACATTGCGGTGTTGAAGCGAACATCGCGACGCTTGGCGAAGATCGTCTGGCGGCACTGTTTAACGAAGAACTCGGCGCGGTGATTCAGGTACGCGCGGCCGATCGTGACGCGGTTGAAGCCCTGCTGGCTCAATACGGCCTGGCAGACTGCGTACACTACCTGGGTAAAGCCGTTCAGGGTGACCGTTTCGTCATTGAAGCGGATGGCCATGCGGTGTTCAGCGAAAGCCGCACCACGCTGCGTATGTGGTGGGCAGAAACCACCTGGCAGATGCAGCGCCTGCGTGATAACCCGGACTGTGCCGATCAGGAACACAACGCCAAGGCCAACGACAACGATCCTGGCCTGAACGTGAAGCTCTCCTTCGACATCAACGAAGACATCGCTGCACCGTACATTGCGACCGGCGCGCGTCCGAAAGTCGCCGTGCTGCGTGAGCAGGGCGTCAACTCCCACGTTGAGATGGCTGCGGCCTTCCACCGTGCGGGCTTTGATGCCATCGACGTTCATATGAGTGACCTGCTGGCAGGTCGCACCGGTCTGGAAGATTTCCATGCGCTGGTGGCGTGCGGCGGTTTCTCCTACGGTGACGTGCTGGGTGCCGGTGAAGGCTGGGCGAAGTCCATTCTCTTCAACAACCGCGTGCGCGATGAGTTCGAAAGCTTCTTCCATCGTCCGCAAACCCTGGCGCTTGGCGTGTGTAACGGCTGCCAGATGATGTCTAACCTGCGCGAGCTGATCCCGGGCAGTGAAGCGTGGCCACGCTTTGTGCGTAACCAGTCCGACCGCTTTGAAGCACGTTTCAGCCTGGTCGAAGTGACTCAAAGCCCGTCTCTGCTGCTGCAGGGAATGGTAGGGTCGCAGATGCCAATCGCCGTTTCTCACGGTGAAGGTCAGGTAGAAGTGCGTGATGCTGCCCATCTGGCTCAGCTTGAGAGCAAAGGCCTGGTGGCGCTGCGCTTTGTTGATAACTTCGGCAAGGTGACGGAAACCTATCCGGCTAACCCGAACGGCTCGGTGAACGGGATCACGGCGGTCACCAGCGAAAGTGGCCGTGCGACCATCATGATGCCACACCCTGAGCGCGTGTTCCGCACCGTGAGCAACTCCTGGCACCCGGAAAACTGGGGTGAGGACAGCCCGTGGATGCGTATCTTCCGCAACGCACGTAAACAGTTGGGTTAATCGATATTGCCCTTTAAAGCCCGGTACGCGAAAGCGCTACCGGGCTTTTTTATGTGTGTCGCAATTTCGCGACAGACCCGTCATGCCACTGTCTCCAAAAGGAGACATTTAACTCATTGATTTATATATGGCAGGGGCGATTCCCGTTAAGGTGTTGCTGATTAGCGACACTTAGCCTGGAAATCATTCAGCGAGCAATTAACGGTGGAAACCCATAAATTATATAAATATCAATGCGATAATATATTTATTTGCATTCTGGCACATCTATTGCATAATATTAATCAGTGGCTCATTCACCTTCTTATGTCAGCCCCTTCGGGACGTGCTACATAAACTTCGAATGACGCACAAAAAGGTGCCTGCCGTCCAACTACTGATCATAGCGTTGCTTTATCAGGACAGGGCGAAACGTCGAGTTAGGCACCGCCTCATTCCATGACAAAGCCGGGTTTTTACCCGGCTTTGTTGTATCTGAAGGGCAGACTCAGTTACGCTCTCCTCAAACCCATTCAAAGAGAGTAATGCGTTGAAACGCTGGCCCGTTTTCCCCCGTTCCCTGCGTCAACTCGTAATGATGGCCTTTTTGCTGATCCTGCTGCCTTTACTGATCCTGGCCTGGCAGGCGTGGCAAAGCCTGAACGCGCTCAGTGCTCAGGCGGCACTGACTAACCGCACGACGCTTATTGACGCCAGACGCAGTGAGGCGATGACCAATGCCGCGCTGGAGATGGAGCGTAGCTATCGTCAGTATTGCGTGCTTGACGATCGCACGCTGGAAAAGGTCTACCAGAATCAGCGTAAACGCTATAGCGAGATGCTGGATGCGCATGCCGGCGTGTTGCCGGACGATAAGCTCTACCAGGCATTACGTCAGGATTTGAACGATCTGGCCCAGTTGCAGTGTAAGAACAGTGGACCTGATGCCGCCGCAGCCGCGCGCCTTGAAGCCTTTGCCAATGCCAATGCTGAGATGGTGCAGTCTACCCGTGCGGTGATTTTCTCTCGCGGTCAGCAACTGCAGCAGGAGATTGCCGAACGCGGTCAGTTCTTTGGCTGGCAGGCGCTGGTGCTGTTCCTGGTCAGCCTCGCGCTGGTGTTACTTTTTACCCGAATGATCATCGGCCCGGTGAAGGGCATCCAGCGGATGATCAATCGTCTGGGAGAGGGGAAATCACTGGGCGATACGGTGGCCTTTAAAGGCCCGCGCGAGTTGCGTTCCGTGGGGCAGCGGATTATCTGGCTTTCGGAGCGCCTGTCGTGGCTGGAATCCCAGCGTCATCAGTTTTTACGTCATATTTCCCACGAGCTTAAAACGCCGCTGGCCAGCATGCGCGAAGGCACGGAATTGCTGGCAGACGAAGTGGCGGGGCCGCTGACGGTGGAGCAGAAAGAGATTGTTGAGATCCTCGACGCCAGCAGCCGCAATCTGCAGAAATTAATTGAGCAACTGCTCGATTACAACCGCAAGCTGGCGGATGGAGCGGTCGTCCTCGAAAATGTCGAGATTGAGCCGCTGGTGGATATGGTGATCTCTGCCCACAGCTTGCCTGCAAGAGCTAAAATGATGCATACCGGGGTGGCGCTTAATGAGCCAACCTGCCTGGCTGAACCAATGTTATTGATGAGCGTTCTGGATAATCTTTATTCCAATGCGGTGCACTATGGTACTGAATCCGGTAACATTTATATCCGAAGCTATACGAATGGTTCACGGGTGTTTATTGATGTCGCCAACACCGGCACCCCGATCCCCGATGACGAAAGAGAGATGATATTTGAACCCTTCTTCCAGGGAAGTCATCAGCGAAAAGGTGCGGTTAAAGGAAGCGGTCTGGGGTTAAGTATCGCCCGGGATTGTATACGACGCATGCAGGGGGAGCTAAACATTGTCACGGATGAACGTTCCGATGTTTGCTTCCGTATCGAACTGCCCCTGAGCCGGAAAAACCAATAAAATGAAGCTATGTCTGGTGAGTATGTCACACGTCTTTTTCCGCGCCATACGCGCGGTGTTTTCCCGTAAAACGTTGCGCCTGAGTCTGCCTTGTTTATTGCTGGCGGGGTGTGTTTCCCATGTGCCAAAAAGTGCCATTAGCGATAAACAGGAAGATAAATGGCCAGAGAATCAGCTGGCAGATTTTCTCTCAACCCGCTGCGACGACATCTGGAACCTGTCGGGGCATGACGTCGAAACCAATCCTCTGTTCTGGCTACGCGGAATAGACTGCGCGCAGCGTCTGGCTCCGGTTGAAGCCCGCTCAAAAGCGGCGATGCTGGACGACGATACCTGGCAGGACGCCTTCAAGCGCGGAATATTGCTTGGGGATGCCAAAATTACCCCTGTCGAACGACGCACGAACGTCACGCGGCTCGACACCTTTGTGGCATATCTTCCCGCTCAGGTACGCCCTGTTTATCAGCTCTGGCGCGATGGGCAGACATTACAACTTCAGCTGTCTGAAGAGCGCTCCCGTTACAGCAAGCTGCAACAGTCAACCGACAGCGAGCTGGATACCCTGCGTCAACAGCAACAACATTTGCGTACGCAACTGGATACCACGACCCGTAAGCTGGAGAACCTGACCGATATCGAAAGACAGCTCTCGTCGCGTAAATATCAGCCTGGGAGTTCATCCGCTGTACCGGACAGCGATACACCGAAACAAGAGGATGTGAAGCATGACGAGCCGTAAACCTGCCCATCTCCTGCTGGTGGATGACGATCCTGGTTTGCTCAAGTTGTTGGGAATGCGTCTGGTTAGTGAAGGCTACAGCGTCGTGACGGCTGAAAGCGGGCTGGAGGGGCTCAAAATTCTCGCCCGGGAGAAAATTGACCTGGTGATAAGCGACCTGCGGATGGATGAAATGGATGGCCTGCAGTTGTTCGCGGAGATCCAAAAGCAGCAGCCGGGCATGCCGGTGATTATCCTGACGGCGCACGGCTCGATCCCGGATGCCGTCGCGGCGACACAGCAGGGGGTTTTCAGCTTCCTGACCAAGCCGGTGGACAAAGACGCGCTGTATAAGGCCATCGACAGTGCGCTGGAACATGCTGCCCCGTCGAGCGATGAGGCGTGGCGGGAGCCGATTGTCACGCGTAGCCCCATCATGCTGCGTCTGCTGGAACAGGCCCGGATGGTGGCGCAGTCTGACGTCAGCGTCCTGATTAACGGGCAGAGCGGCACCGGGAAAGAGATCCTGGCGCAGGCCATCCATAATGCCAGCCCGCGCAGCAAAAACGCCTTTATTGCCATTAACTGCGGCGCACTGCCGGAACAACTGCTCGAATCTGAACTCTTCGGCCACGCCCGCGGTGCGTTCACCGGTGCAGTCAGCAGCCGGGAAGGCCTATTCCAGGCGGCGGAAGGCGGTACGCTTTTCCTGGACGAGATTGGCGACATGCCTGCACCGCTGCAGGTCAAATTACTGCGCGTGCTGCAGGAGCGAAAAGTGCGCCCGTTGGGCAGCAACCGCGATATCGACATTAACGTGCGCATCATCTCCGCCACGCACCGTGATTTACCAAAGGTAATGGCGCGCAATGAGTTTCGTGAAGATCTTTACTACCGCCTGAACGTCGTGAACCTGAAAATTCCGGCGCTGGCCGAACGTGCGGAAGATATCCCTTTGCTGGCGAATCACCTGTTGCGCCAGTCTGCGGATCGCCACAAACCGTTTGTGCGGGCGTTTTCCACCGATGCGATGAAGCGGCTGATGGCCGCAAGCTGGCCGGGAAACGTGCGCCAGCTGGTCAACGTGATAGAGCAGTGCGTGGCGCTGACGTCGTCACCTGTCATCAGTGACGCGCTGGTGGAGCAGGCGCTGGAAGGCGAGAACACGGCACTGCCAACGTTTGCCGAAGCGCGTAACCAGTTCGAGCTAAACTATCTGCGTAAGCTGTTGCAGATCACTAAAGGTAACGTGACCCACGCGGCACGCATGGCCGGACGCAACCGCACCGAGTTCTATAAGCTGCTGTCACGCCATGAACTGGAAGCCAACGATTTTAAAGAGTAGTACCGCAAACTTCGAATGAATATGATACTGTGAGCAATCGATTACGACGCAGCTTACAGGCAAGAGTTTAAGGACCCACCATGAAAAAGATTGATGCGATTATTAAACCTTTCAAACTGGATGATGTACGTGAAGCGCTGGCGGAAGTGGGCATCACCGGTATGACCGTGACCGAAGTGAA
This sequence comes from Enterobacter sp. A8, assembly GCF_004296595.1. Classification (NCBI taxonomy): domain Bacteria; kingdom Pseudomonadati; phylum Pseudomonadota; class Gammaproteobacteria; order Enterobacterales; family Enterobacteriaceae; genus Enterobacter; species Enterobacter sp. A8. The sequence continues at coordinate 1,662,371 of NZ_SCMF01000001.1, read as the reverse complement.
AGGTTTTGGTCGTCAGAAGGGCCACACCGAGCTTTACCGTGGTGCAGAGTACATGGTGGACTTTCTGCCGAAAGTGAAAATTGAAATCGTGGTAAGCGACGATATTGTCGATACCTGTGTGGATACCATTATCCGTACGGCGCAAACGGGTAAAATTGGCGACGGTAAAATCTTCGTCTTTGACGTGGCGCGCGTCATCCGTATCCGTACCGGCGAAGAAGACGACGCCGCGATTTAACATTGTCAGCGGTTTTGCAGGCCGGGTCAGGCGTAGCCGCCACCCGGCAAAAAAAGCCCCTCGTTCGAGGGGCTTTTGTATTACAGCACTTTATGCGGTCCAAAACATTCGTAATGGATGTTGTCTTTATTGACGCCCAGCTCAACCAGCTGTTTCGCGGCATACTGCATAAACGCCACCGGACCGCAGACGTAGAACTGCATCTCCGGCGCGCTGAACGCGCCTTCATGCTGGCGTAAATCCATCAACCCTTCGCTGTCAAAGCGGGCCGCTGTACGATCGGCATCCGTTGGCAGACGATACCAGGTGTGCGCGGTGAAACGCGGCAGGGTAGCACCCAGCGTTTTCACCTCATCAGCAAAGGCGTGCACATCCCCGTTTTCAGCGGCGTGGAACCAGTTAACCTGCGCGCTGTGGCTGGATTTCGCCAGCGTGTCCAGCATCGCCAGCATTGGCGTTTGACCCACACCCGCAGAGATCAGCGTCACCGGGGTATTTGCCTCAACGGTCATAAAGAAATCGCCCGCCGGCGCAGCCAGATGAACCACGTCGCCCACGCTGGCCTCGTTATGCAGCCAGCTGGAAACCTGGCCGCCGTCCTCGCGTTTCACCGCAATACGGTAGCCTTTGCCGTTTGGCTTACGGGTGAGGGAGTACTGGCGGATCTCCTGATGCGGGAAACCTTCAGGCTTCAGCCAGACGCCGAGATACTGCCCCGGCTGATAATCGGCAACGGGTTGACCATCCACCGGCTCGAACTCAAAACTGGTAATCAGCGCGCTACGCGGCGTTTTCTCAACAATGCGGAAGGCGCGGGTCCCTTCCCAGCCACCGTTCTTGCTGGCGTTTTCGCTGTAGATCTGCGCTTCACGGTTGATAAAGACGTTTGCCAGCACGCCGTAAGCTTTGCCCCATGCGTCCAGTACCTCCTGGCCCGGGCTGAACATCTCGTCCAGCGTCGCCAGCAGGTGACCGCCCACAATGTTGTACTGCTCGGGTTTGATCTGGAAGCTGGTATGCTTCTGCGCGATTTTCTCCACCGCAGGCAGCAGGGCTGGCAGATTTTCAATGTTGCTGGCGTAGGCCGCGATGGCATTGAAAAGCGCTTCCCGCTGATCGCCGTTACGCTGGTTACTCATGTTGAAAATCTCTTTCAACTCCGGGTTGTGCGCGAACATGCGGTCGTAGAAATGAGCGGTGAGCTTAGGGCCTGTCTCCACCAGCAGGGGAATGGTGGCTTTAACGGTAGCGATGGTTTGAGCGTCGAGCATGAGCGCGTCCTTCTGATGTGAACTTAATGATGTATTTTAAATGCATCTTATAAAAATAACCCTGCGATGTAAATGGTTCTTTGCAAGATGAAATATATGCATCACAAACCTGAAAAGAAATCCGTTGAAAATGACGAGGGCTTTATTCCTCAAACCCTTGCGTGGCGTGAAGGAAAACGTTTGCGTAAAATCGTTTGTCAAGACCTGTTATCACAGAACTATTCAGTTATACTGTTGCCCGTCGTCCAACAGGACTGCCTTTTCAGGCCAAATTTTACTTGTTAGCTGAGTCAGGAGATGCGGATGTTAAAGCGTGAAATGAACATTGCCGATTATGATGCCGAACTGTGGCAGGCTATGGAGCAGGAAAAAGTACGTCAGGAAGAGCACATCGAACTGATCGCCTCCGAGAACTACACCAGCCCGCGCGTCATGCAGGCGCAGGGTTCTCAGCTGACCAACAAATATGCTGAAGGTTATCCGGGCAAGCGCTACTATGGCGGTTGCGAGTACGTTGATATCGTTGAGCAACTGGCGATTGACCGTGCGAAAGAACTCTTTGGCGCTGACTACGCTAACGTCCAGCCGCACTCCGGCTCTCAGGCAAACTTCGCGGTCTACACCGCGCTGCTGCAGCCGGGCGATACCGTTCTGGGTATGAACCTGGCGCAGGGCGGTCACCTGACTCACGGCTCCCCGGTAAACTTCTCTGGCAAACTGTACAACATCATCCCTTACGGTATTGATGAGTCAGGCAAAATTGACTACGAAGACATGGCGAAGCAGGCTAAAGAGCACAAGCCGAAGATGATCATCGGTGGTTTCTCTGCTTACTCCGGTATCGTTGACTGGGCAAAGATGCGTGAAATCGCAGACAGCATCGGTGCTTACCTGTTCGTGGATATGGCGCACGTTGCCGGTCTTATCGCCGCGGGCGTTTACCCGAACCCGGTTCCTCATGCTCACGTTGTGACCACCACCACGCACAAAACCCTGGCGGGTCCACGCGGTGGCCTGATCCTGGCGAAAGGCGGCGATGAAGAGCTGTACAAAAAACTGAACTCCGCTGTGTTCCCAAGCGCACAGGGCGGCCCGCTGATGCACGTGATCGCGGCAAAAGCCGTCGCGCTGAAAGAAGCGATGGAGCCAGAGTTCAAAGTCTACCAGCAGCAGGTTGCCAAAAACGCCAAAGCGATGGTGGAAGTGTTCCTGAACCGTGGTTACAAAGTGGTGTCCGGCGGTACTGAAAACCACCTGTTCCTGCTGGATCTGGTTGATAAGAACCTGACCGGTAAAGAAGCTGACGCCGCCCTGGGCCGCGCCAACATCACCGTGAACAAAAACAGCGTACCAAACGATCCGAAGAGTCCGTTCGTGACCTCCGGTATCCGTATCGGTTCTCCGGCTGTTACTCGCCGCGGTTTCAAAGAAGCGGAAGTGAAAGAGCTGGCTGGCTGGATGTGTGACGTTCTGGACAACATCAATGACGAAGCGGTTATTGAGCGCGTAAAAGCGAAAGTTCTGGATATCTGCGCACGCTTCCCGGTATACGCATAATTCTTCTGCTTAGCAGAAATAAAAAGGCCGCGTTTGCGGCCTTTTTTTATGTCTTAACGTCGGTCGAGGGATATTGCTCCCGGTCCCACAATGGCCAGCAGGATAAATGCGCCAGCAATACTGACGTTCTTGTAGAAATTAATCATATTCGGCACAACCGCATCCCCGGTCATGTCCCAGTAATGGTGACCAATAACTGCCGTGCCCAGCGTGTAGAACACAAACAGTACGGCGAGAGGGCGGGTGAAAAAGCCCAGCACGATCAGGATGGCGGCAGGGACTTCCATCACCACGGCGATAATGGCCGCCAGCATGGGCATTGGCGCGCCAAGCGACGTCATATATTGTACGGTGCCGTTAAACCCCGTCAGTTTTGGATAGCCGAAGATAATAAAGAGTACGACAAGCGCGATACGGGCAATCAACAACAACAGGTGGCGTGACTGACCGAAATCGAAATAGCGAAGTGAGTTCATGGCAGAAAACCTCTGCAAGTGGAGTAATTTAAACGTAATACACATTTTCGTTCCCTGCCATAAGCCAGACGACTGCATAGAATGTTAATTTTTCGTTAATTTATAGCAGGCTATCTACTTGCTTAATTTTTATATTCTCGCCAGACTATGGCCTCCATTTCGGGAGGGATTCATGGTCTTGCATTCCACGCGCTGGCTGGCGCTCAGCTATTTCACCTATTTCTTTAGTTACGGTATTTTTCTGCCTTTCTGGAGCGTCTGGCTCAAGGGAATTGGCCTTACTCCGGAAACCATCGGTTTCCTGCTGGGGGCGGGGCTGGTGGCGCGTTTCCTTGGCAGCCTGCTGATTGCACCGCGCGTCAGCGATCCCTCCTCACTCATCAAAGCGGTGCGTATTCTTGCCTTGTTAACGCTGGTCTTTGTGGCCTGCTTCTGGGTCAGCCATCAGTTTGCCTGGCTGATGGTGGTGATGGTCGGCTTTAACCTGTTCTTCTCCCCGCTGGTTCCCCTGACGGACGCCCTGGCAAACACCTGGCAAAAGCAGATCACCATGGACTACGGTCGCGTGCGCCTGTGGGGCTCCATTGCGTTTGTGATTGGCTCTGCGCTGGTGGGGAAACTGGTCAGTCTTTACGATTACCACGCCATTCTTGCCCTGTTAAGCATCGGTATCGCCTCGATGTTGCTGGGCATGCTGCTGCGACCGTCAGTCATGCCGCAAGGCGAAAGTCGCCATCAGGAAAGCGCAGGCTGGCCCGCCTGGCGAAGCCTGGTGGCGCAAAGCTGGCGTTTTCTGGCCTGCGTCTGCCTGCTTCAGGGGGCGCACGCGGCGTATTACGGCTTCAGTGCCATTTACTGGCAGGGCGCCGGTTACTCTGCCTCTGCCGTGGGCTACCTGTGGTCGCTTGGCGTGGTGGCCGAAGTGATTATCTTTGCGCTCAGCAAGAAACTGTTTCGCCGCTTCGGCGCGCGCGACCTGCTGCTGCTCTCCGCCGTGTGTGGCGTGGCGCGGTGGGGCATTATGGGCTGGACGACTGAACTGCCCTGGTTGATCGTGGCGCAAATTCTGCACTGCGGCACCTTTACCGTCTGCCATCTGGCGGCCATGCGCTATATCGCCGCGCGTGAAGGCGGGGATGTGATTCGCTTGCAGGCGGTCTATTCTGCGGTGGCGATGGGCGGCAGCATTGCCGTGATGACGGTCTTTGCGGGCTTCCTGTATCAACATCTGGGACACGGCGTGTTCTGGGTAATGGCACTGGTCGCGCTACCGGCGATGTTTATTCGCCCGAAAGTGGCCGCGCGCGCCTGACTACGATTCCAGCATAGCGCGAATATGTTCTTGCTGCTGTGCGTTCAGCGATTCCACGGCGTGGATCAGCGGCGGCGAGAACAGGGGCAGGGCGGTGGGGTAAGGGGTAATGACCAGCGCCGCTTCGCGCGGAGCTCCCTCTTTCTGAAAAGCCTGCAGCGTCAGATAACGAATATTGAGCGGCAGCAGCGTTAGTTCGCGTAGCTGCTGTTCAATCACTTCTTCACAGGATTTATCCTCTCCGGTTAATAACACCACCTGTTTTTCGTGCAGATCGGTCTCCTGCATCAGCCAGGCGCCAAAAATCACCGCCACCAGACTCATCTCTTCATCAGAAAAACGCAGGCCAAACTCCGCTTCCAGCTCAAACAACGCCTCCTTGGTGGTGCGTAACAGACGGGGGTAAAGGCGATGGATCTCTTCTGGCAGGCTGTTGTCGATGCCGATCTCAAACAGCGACCGGTCCAGCGCCTGTGCCAGATGAACGTAGAGCTGATCGGTCAGCCCTTGTTCATCGCTGAAGTTCATTCCTGTCTGGGCGCGAAAACGGGCAATCATCCGCACGATGGCCCGGCGCAGACGCTGATCCTGCTGATGTTTATCGAGCACCGGATCGGGCGTGCGCAGCATCATAAACAGCAGCGCGAGGAACAGTTGTTCGTTGCTGTGGGTGCCCTGCGGCACGCAGCGTTTCCAGTGACGCACAATTTCCTGCGCCGTAAAGTATTCCCCTCGCGACTGTGTCCAGTTGCGCTGATCGGGGGAAAACTGCGGCGTATTGCCCAGGTGATGCTGGATCAGACAATACTGCAAGAAGAGCTGTAAAAATTGCACGTCACGGCAGTCAAAGGGGCGCTGTAGCTTTCGCGAACAGAAGCTGATCAACGCCCGCAGATTCGTATCGTCATAAAGCGGACGCGCGATGCCCTGCTGTTTAAGCGCGGTTTTAAGCGCCGGGGTAAACTGTTGCGAAACAAAATGTGGGCACAGGCGGAGCGCCCTGCGCAGCCAGTGCAGCAGACATAAACGCTGATTCAGGACCGTGCCTTCAATCCGGTAGCTGCCGTCATGGTGCGTGACAATGTCCAGCCGGTGATAGCGCTGGATTTCATCGCGCGTCTCGGCTATATCTTGCCGTGCCATGGCGTCGTCCACGCCGTTGGTTGCGATTATGCTCTGTGCGGTGACGGCAGCATCGGGCAGGTAAAGCATCAAAAGCACCTGGCAGCGGCGCTGCGAACTGGAAAGCACAGATGGAATTTCAAGCGTTGTCATCATCTGTTGGGTATCCAGTGTGAATGTCTGGTAAGAATAGCTAAAGGATCGACGCTGAAAAGCGTACCGGCAGCCCTTTCACTCAGGATTGCTGGCGAACATCACAGAATTTTTGACGTGAGGAATTGATGCAAACAGTTAAACACAGCGCGATGGCGTTATTTTTGGCGGTTATCACTTTCACCGCCGGCGCGCATCCTCACAGTTTTATCAGTCTCAAAACCGAGCTGGTGACTGACGGAACCCAGTTGAGCGGCCTGAAAATGCGCTGGACGATGGATGAAATCACCTCGGCCGATCTCCTGTATGACGCGGGAAATGCAAAGCCAGGCGATGAGATCTGGAAAAAGCTGGCGGCGGAGGTCATGGCCAACGTGCTGGGACAGCACTACTTCACCGAGTTCTGGCATAACGGACAAAAGGTGAAGTTTATGAATCGCCCGACGGAGTACGGCATGTCGCGCGACGGTCATCAGGCGGTGCTGACGTTTGTTCTCCCGCTGGCGCATCCTCAGCCGCTGGCAGGACAGACGTATACCTTTTCCACCTTCGACCCCACCTATTACGTCGATATGAGCTATGCGAAGGAGAGTGACGTGACGCTACCGACTACCCTGCAAAAATCCTGCAAACTCGCTGTTCATACGCCAAAACCCAGCGAAGAGACGCTCAACTTCGCCGTCTCTCTGGATAAAGAGGATGCCCCTCCTGAAGATATGGAACTGGGTAAACAGTTTGCACAGCAGGTGACGTTACAATGTCAGTGATCGCCTCTTCCGCCCGCAAACCACGTCGCTGGCTTCATCTCTGGCCGCTGGCGCTTTTTTTATTGTTGGCCGTGTGCGGCGCGCTGTGGTTATGGCAGGCCTGGCCGCAGGTTATGATGAAAAGCATTCTCTGGCAGCGTGACGTTAACCAGCAGATGAGTGGACTACTCAAGGCGGTGGCGGATAACCCAACAAAAGCAGGTGGTTCCCTGCTGGCATTCAGTTTTGTCTACGGGGTGCTGCATGCGCTGGGGCCGGGGCACGGCAAGATTGTGATTACTACCTGGCTTGCCACGCATCCCTCGAAGCTGAAATCGAGCATCGGTCTGACACTGGCCTCTTCGCTGCTGCAGGGCGGCGTCGCTATCGGGCTGGTAGTGGTCGTCCTCTCGCTGTTACAGCTTCCCGCTCGTCAGCTGCACCTGAGCAGTTTCTGGCTGGAGAAGGGAAGTTATGCGCTGGTGGGCGTGCTGGGGGTGATCCTCTGCTGGCGGGCGCTGAAAAAACTGCGCGTACTGCTGCAAAAGCCAACCTTCAAATCCTTTACGCCACATCATGTCCATGATGCCCACTGCGGCTGCGGACATCAGCATCTGCCTACGCAGGCGCAGTTGCAGAGCGGCGGCGACTGGCGTGCGCGGGTGATGATTGTTCTTTCAATGGGGATGCGACCATGTTCAGGCGCAATCATGGTGCTGCTGTTCAGCAAAGTGATTGGCGTATTCGGCTGGGGCATGCTCTCTGCGCTGGCTATGGCGGCAGGAACGTCCCTGACCATTTCGTCACTGGCATTACTGGTTCACAGCTTCCGTCAACTGGCGGTAAAACTCAGCGGCAATAAGACGCCGGTGCTGTGGCGACAGGTAGGCTGGACGACGCTCGCGCTGGCGGGCGGGGTGATTCTGCTGGTAGCGGCGGTGACGATGTGGATGAGTGCGGTGCCGGTGGGAAGGGGATTACGGCCGTTTTAGTAGGGTGCGGTCTGATGCCCTCACCCTGACCCTCTCCCACCGGGAGAGGGAATTACCGGGATTAACGCTTCAGCGCATCGCTCAGTTCATCACGCATGTTTGCCAGCATGGCTTTAACAACGCGTGGGTTACCTGCAACGATGTTGCCGGTAGACATATAGTTATGGCCGCCGGTGAAATCGCATACCAGTGCGCCTGCTTCACGCGCGATCAGCTCGCCCGCAGCAAAGTCCCACGGCTTCAGCGCCAGTTCGAAGTAACCGTCAACGCGGCCGGTCGCCACGTAGGCCAGATCCAGCGCGGCAGAGCCGGTGCGACGGAAGTCCGCGCATTCGGTGAACAGTTTGCCGAGGATATTCATGTAGGTGGTTGCGTGCTGTTTCGCCTTGAACGGGAAACCGGTCGCCAGAATGGTGCCGTCCAGATCGCGTGCATTGCTGCAGCGCAGACGGTAACCGTTCAGCTGCGCGCCCTGACCGCGGGTAGCGGTGAACAGTTCGTTACGCATTGGATCATAAACAACGGCAACTTCAGTACGGCCTTTAATGCGTACTGCAATAGACACAGAGAAGTGTGGCAGGCGTTTAACGAAGTTGGTGGTGCCATCCAGTGGATCGATAACCCATTGAACATCCTGATCGGTACCTTCATGTTCACCGCTTTCTTCGGTGATGATGGTGTGCTGTGGGTAAGATTTGCGGATCGTTTCGATAATAATCGCTTCTGCGGCTTTATCGACGTTAGTCACGAAATCATTGCTGCCTTTCTGGCTGGTTTCTACGGAGTCTGGCGTTTCGTAGTGTTTGGCAATTACATTACCCGCCTTGCGCGCTGCGCGCACGGCGATTGTCAGCATCGGATGCATCGGTCTCTCTCACTGGATGTTAAAGAACAGGAAAATCGGCGCAGAGTATAGCAGCGGGATCGGAATATGTCTCTCGTTTATGATAATATGCCCGAATATTCTTTAGACACTGAATTCAGACATCCAAAACTATGCTGCAAAACATTCGAATCGTGCTGGTCGAAACATCGCATACCGGCAATATGGGCTCCGTTGCCCGCGCTATGAAAACCATGGGCTTAACGAATCTGTGGCTGGTTAATCCGCTGGTGAAACCGGACTCTCAGGCCATCGCACTGGCCGCCGGTGCCAGCGACGTGATTGGCAACGCGCAAATTGTTGATACCCTGGACGAAGCGCTGGCGGGTTGCAGTCTGGTCGTCGGTACCAGCGCGCGTTCCCGTACGCTGCCGTGGCCAATGCTGGACCCGCGCGAATGCGGCCTGAAAAGTGTCTCAGAAGCGGAACAGGCGCCTGTGGCGCTGGTGTTTGGGCGTGAGCGCGTCGGCCTGACCAATGACGAACTGCAGAAGTGCCATTACCACGTCGCGATTGCGGCGAACCCGGAATACAGCTCGCTGAACCTGGCGATGGCGGTACAGGTCATTGCCTACGAAGTGCGGATGGCCTGGCTGGCGACCCAGGAGAAAGTGGCAGAACCGAAAGAAGAGACCGCCTATCCGCTGGTGGACGATCTGGAGCGCTTCTATGGTCACCTGGAGCAGACGCTGCTCTCTACCGGTTTTATCCGCGAAGGCCATCCGGGGCAGGTGATGAATAAGCTGCGTCGCCTGTTCACCCGTGCGCGCCCGGAAAGCCAGGAGCTGAACATCCTGCGTGGGATTCTGGCGTCGATTGAGCAGAAGAATAAAGAGTAGTGTCGTCTGTTCGCCGGGTGGCGCTGCGCTTACCCGGCCTACAAAACCCGTAGGCCCGTGCAAGCGCAGCGCCGCCGGGCAAAAGAATACGGCACGGAAGGTTAAATACCTGACTAAAACAGTCAAGTAAATAGTTGACCAATTTAGTCAGGAATGTCAGACTTGGCCCTGCTATGCAATACCCCATTTTACTATAAAAAACCCCGGGCAGGGGCGAGTTTGAGGTTAAGTAAGACATGAGACTGACATCTAAAGGGCGTTATGCCGTAACCGCGATGCTGGACGTTGCGCTCAACTCCGAAGCGGGCCCGGTTCCGTTGGCTGATATTTCTGAACGACAAGGGATCTCCCTCTCTTATCTGGAACAGCTGTTCTCCAGACTGCGTAAAAATGGACTGGTTTCCAGCGTTCGTGGCCCAGGCGGCGGTTATCTGCTGGGTAAAGACGCGGGCAGTATTGCGGTTGGCGAAGTCATTAGTGCGGTTGACGAATCCGTTGATGCGACCCGTTGCCAGGGTAAAGGTGGCTGCCAGGGCGGCGATAAGTGCCTGACCCACGCGCTGTGGCGCGATCTGAGCGATCGCCTGACCGGCTTCCTGAACAACATCACCCTTGGTGAACTGGTGAATAACCAGGAAGTTCTGGATGTATCGGGCCGTCAGCACAGCCAGGAATCTCAACGCAGCACCCGCGCGCAGGACGCTATCGACGTTAAATTACGCGCGTAATAAAAAGATAAGTATTTCAGAATCAGGCCGGGGCGAAGCTGCCCCGTGTACTCGGTCGTACATCCAGCCGGTTGCCTGATTCCTTGCATTGAAGCGATGTACGGAGTTTATAGAGCAATGAAATTACCGATTTATCTCGACTACTCCGCAACCACGCCGGTGGACCCGCGTGTTGCCGAGAAAATGATGCAGTGTCTGACCCTGGACGGAAACTTTGGTAACCCAGCTTCCCGTTCACACCGTTTTGGCTGGCATGCTGAAGAGGCGGTGGATATCGCCCGTAATCAGATTGCTGACCTGGTGGGTGCCGACCCGCGTGAGATTGTGTTCACCTCCGGTGCGACCGAATCCGACAACCTGGCGATCAAAGGTGCAGCCAACTTTTATCAGAAAAAAGGCAAGCACATCATCACCAGCAAAACCGAACATAAAGCTGTGCTGGACACCTGCCGTCAGCTCGAGCGTGAAGGCTTTGAAGTCACTTACCTGGCGCCACAGAGCAACGGTATTATTGACCTGAAAGAGCTCGAAGCGGCGATGCGTGATGACACCATCCTGGTTTCCATCATGCATGTAAACAACGAAATCGGCGTGGTGCAGGATATCGCGACCATCGGCGAAATGTGCCGTGCGCGCGGCATCATCTATCACGTTGATGCGACTCAGAGCGTGGGCAAACTGCCTATCGACCTGAGCCAGCTGAAAGTCGACCTGATGTCCTTCTCCGGCCACAAAATCTATGGCCCGAAAGGTATCGGCGCGCTGTACGTTCGTCGTAAGCCACGTATCCGCATTGAAGCGCAGATGCACGGTGGCGGACACGAGCGCGGCATGCGTTCCGGTACGCTGCCTGTTCACCAGATTGTGGGCATGGGCGAAGCTTACCGCATTGCGAAAGAAGAGATGGAAACCGAGATGGCGCGCCTGCGCACGCTCCGTAACCGTCTGTGGGACGGCGTGAAAGATATGGAAGAAGTGTATCTGAACGGCGATCTCGAGCAGGGCGCACCCAACATCCTCAACGTGAGCTTCAACTATGTTGAAGGCGAATCGCTGATCATGGCGCTGAAAGACCTGGCGGTCTCTTCCGGTTCTGCCTGTACGTCTGCAAGCCTGGAGCCATCCTACGTGCTGCGCGCGTTGGGTATGACTGACGAGCTGGCACACAGCTCTATCCGTTTCTCTTTAGGTCGTTTCACTACCGAAGAAGAGATTGGCTACACCATCAAGCTGGTTCGCAACTCCATCGGCCGTCTGCGTGACCTTTCTCCACTGTGGGAAATGTTCAAGCAGGGCGTGGATCTGAACAGCATTGAATGGTCACATCACTAATCGGTACATAAGGAGAATTCAATCATGGCATACAGCGAAAAAGTAATCGATCATTACGAGAACCCGCGCAACGTTGGCTCTTTTGACAACAGCGACGAGAGCGTAGGTAGCGGTATGGTTGGCGCGCCAGCTTGTGGCGACGTGATGAAGTTGCAGATTAAAGTCAACAATGAAGGTATCATTGAAGACGCGCGCTTCAAGACCTACGGCTGCGGTTCTGCTATCGCGTCCAGCTCCCTGGTTACCGAGTGGGTGAAGGGCAAGTCTCTGGACGAAGCACAGGCAATCAAGAACACGGATATTGCTGAAGAACTCGAACTGCCACCGGTGAAAATTCACTGTTCTATCCTGGCAGAAGACGCGATCAAAGCCGCCATTGCGGATTACAAAAGCAAACGTGAAGCAAAATAATTGAGGTTTGAGTATGTCGATTACCCTTAGCGACAGCGCTGCCGCGCGAGTAAGCTCTTTTCTGGCGAACCGTGGTAAAGGCTTTGGCCTGCGACTGGGCGTACGTACCTCCGGCTGTTCTGGTATGGCTTACGTACTGGAGTTTGTTGACGAACCAGCGTCCGATGACACTGTGTTTGAAGACAAGGGCGTGAAGGTGGTGGTCGATGGCAAAAGCCTGCAATTCCTCAACGGCACTCAGCTGGACTTTGTAAAAGAAGGCCTGAACGAAGGGTTCAAATTCACGAACCCGAACGTCAAAGACGAGTGTGGTTGCGGCGAAAGCTTCCACGTTTAATCGCGCGTCATCCGAAACCCCACCGTGGCTTTATTTGCTACGCGTGGGGTTTGTTCTAACAGGCTACCCCTGAGATTGTTATGGATTACTTCACTCTCTTCGGTTTACCCGCTCAATACCCGATTGATCTCCAGGCGCTGACGATCCGTTTTCAGGACCTGCAGCGTCAGTATCATCCGGACAAATTCGCCAGCGGTACTCAGGCTGAACAACTGGCTGCGGTGTCGCAATCCGCGACCATCAACCAGGCCTGGCAGACGCTGCGCCATCCGCTGGCGCGTGCAGAATATCTGCTTTCGCTCCACGGCTTTGATCTGGCGAGCGAACAACACACCGTACGCGACACGGCGTTTCTGATGGAACAGCTTACGCTTCGCGAAGAGCTGGATGAGATTGAACAGGCCAAAGACGAAGCGCGTCTGGAAGGGTTCATCACGCGCGTGAAGGGCATGTTTGATACCCGCCATCAGCAGATGGTGGCGCAACTGAACAACGAGACCTGGGACGTGGCGGCAGACACTGTGCGCAAACTCCGTTTTCTCGATAAACTGCGAAGCAGTGCTGAACAACTCGAAGAAAAGCTGCTCGATTTTTAATTTCGGAAGCAATTATGGCCTTATTACAAATTAGTGAGCCTGGCTTAAGTGCCGCACCGCACCAGCGTCGTCTGGCGGTGGGTATTGATCTTGGCACCACCAATTCCCTCGTGGCAACCGTGCGTAGCGGCCAGGCGGAGACGCTGGCTGACGAGCAGGGCCGCCATCTGCTGCCTTCCGTGGTCCACTACCAGCAGCAGGGCCACGCGGTGGGCTTTGATGCCCGCGCTAACGCCGCGCGCGATCCGGCGAATACCATCAGCTCCGTTAAGCGGATGATGGGCCGCTCGCTGGCCGATATTCAGACCCGTTACCCGCATCTGCCGTATCAGCTGCAGGCCAGTGAAAACGGCCTGCCGATGATTGCGACTGCGGCCGGGCTGCTGAACCCAATTCGCGTATCCGCTGACATCCTTAAAGCGCTGGCGGAGCGTGCCACGGCAACGCTCGGCGGCGATTTAGACGGTGTGGTGATTACCGTTCCGGCCTACTTTGATGACGCACAGCGTCAGGGCACCAAAGACGCCGCGCGTCTGGCGGGCCTGCACGTGCTGCGCCTGCTGAACGAACCGACAGCGGCAGCGATTGCCTACGGCCTCGACTCCGGCCAGGAAGGGGTGATTGCGGTTTACGATCTCGGCGGCGGTACCTTTGATATCTCGATCCTGCGCTTAAGCCGTGGGGTGTTTGAAGTGCTGGCGACCGGCGGGGACTCCGCGCTGGGCGGCGATGACTTTGACCATCTGCTGGCGGATTACATTCGCGAGCTGGCGGGTATCAGCGATCGCAGCGATGCCCGCGTACAGCGTGAACTGCTGGATGCGGCCATCGAGGCCAAAATTGCGCTAAGCGATGCTGAGTCAGTCAGTGTGAACGTGGCGGGCTGGCAGGGTGAGATCGCCCGTGAACAGTTTAACGATCTCATCGCCCCTCTGGTGAAACGCACGTTGTTAGCCTGCCGTCGTGCGCTGAAAGATGCCGGCGTTGAGGCGGATGAGGTGCTGGAAGTGGTCATGGTGGGTGGCTCCACCCGCGTACCGCTGGTGCGTGAGCGTGTAGGCGAATTCTTTGGCCGCACGCCGCTGACCTCCATTGACCCGGACAAAGTGGTTGCCGTGGGCGCGGCGATTCAGGCGGATATTCTGGTCGGCAACAAGCCGGACAGTGAAATGCTGCTGCTGGACGTCATCCCGCTGTCGCTGGGTTTAGAGACCATGGGCGGACTGGTGGAGAAAGTCATTCCGCGCAACACCACCATTCCGGTGGCACGTGCGCAGGAGTTCACTACCTTTAAAGACGGTCAGACGGCCATGTCCATTCACGTGATGCAGGGCGAACGCGAACTGGTGCAGGATTGCCGTTCTCTGGCGCGCTTTGCGCTGCGGGGCATTCCGGCGCTGCCTGCGGGCGGGGCGCATATTCGCGTCACCTTCCAGGTGGATGCGGACGGCCTGTTGAGCGTCACGGCGATGGAAAAATCGACTGGTGTCGAATCGTCCATTCAGGTGAAGCCGTCCTACGGCCTGACCGATGGCGAAATCGCCTCCATGATTAAGGACTCAATGAGCTACGCCGAGCAGGATGTGAAGGCGCGTATGCTGGCCGAACAAAAAGTGGAAGCCGCACGCGTGCTGGAAAGCCTGAACGGCGCGCTCGCTGCCGATGCCGCGCTGTTAAGCGCCGCTGAGCGTCAGGTGATTGACGAGGCTGCTGCGCACTTAAGCGTGGTCGCCCAGGGCAATGACGCTGACGCAATAGAAGAAGCCATTAAAAACGTTGATAAACAAACCCAGGACTTTGCTGCTCGCCGCATGGATAAATCTGTCCGCGTCGCGCTGAAAGGCCAGTCCGTGGACGAGGTTTAATATGCCAAAGATTGTTATTTTGCCTCATGCGGACCTCTGTCCGGATGGCGCTGTTCTGGAAGCGAAGACCGGTGAAACCATTCTCGATGTTGCCCTGCGTGCAGGTATCGAAGTGGAACACGCCTGTGAAAAATCCTGTGCCTGCACGACGTGCCACTGCATTGTGCGTGAAGGTTTCGACTCGCTTGCCGAGAGCACCGAAGACGAAGATGACATGCTGGATAAAGCATGGGGTCTGGAGCCCGACAGCCGCTTAAGCTGCCAGGCAGCGGTGACCGACGAGGATCTGGTCGTGGAGTTCCCACGCTACACCATCAACCACGCACGCGAGCATTAATATGGGACTGAAGTGGACAGACAGCCGTGAAATCGGCGAAGCGCTCTACGACGCTAACCCGGATCTCGATCCAAAAACCGTACGTTTCACCGATATGCATCAGTGGATCTGCGATTTAGAGGATTTTGACGACGATCCCAACGCATCCAATGAAAAAATTCTGGAGGCGATTCTGTTAGTCTGGTTAGATGAAGCAGAGTAAATCACGTAACGGGCTGCCTTCAGGCGGCCCGTTTGCTAATAAGGATAAATAAAATGACCGAAGCGATGAAGATTACGCTCTCTACGCAACCCGCCGATGCGCGTTGGGGCGAAAAAGCCACTTACAGTATCAACAACGACGGTATTACCCTGCACCTGACGGGCAACGACGATCTGGGCCTGATCCAGCGCGCCGCGCGTAAAATTGATGGGCTCGGCATTAAGCATGTCTCTCTGGCAGGCGAGGGCTGGGACACCGACCGCAGCTGGGCGTTCTGGGCTGGTTATAAAGGGCCAAAAGGCACCCGCAAAATTGAGTGGGCCAACCTTGACGAAGCCGGTCAAAAAGAGCTGGAAAGCCGCCTGACCATTATCGACTGGGTACGTGACACTATTAACGCACCGGCTGAAGAGCTGGGGCCGGAACAGCTGGCACAGCGCGCCGTTGACCTGCTGTGCGGCGTGGCCGGCGATAACATGTCTTATCGCATCACCAAAGGTGAAGACTTGCGCGAGCAGAACTACATGGGCATTCACACCGTGGGTCGTGGCTCTGAGCGTCCACCGGTGCTGCTGGCGCTGGACTACAACCCAACCGGCGATAAAGACGCGCCAGTGTTTGCCTGCCTGGTCGGGAAAGGTATCACCTTCGACACCGGTGGCTACAGCCTGAAGCAGAGCGCGTTCATGGACTCCATGAAATCCGACATGGGCGGGGCGGCAACCATCACTGGTGCGCTGGCGTTTGCGATTACCCGTGGCCTGAAAAAACGCGTGAAGCTGTACCTGTGCTGCGCGGACAACATGGTAAGCGGTAACGCCTTCAAGCTGGGCGACATCATTCGCTACCGCAACGGCAAAAATGTTGAAGTGATGAACACCGATGCAGAAGGCCGTCTGGTGCTGGCCGATGGCCTGATCGACGCTTCTGCCCAAAAGCCAGAGTTGATTATCGATATGGCCACCCTGACCGGC
The DNA here is from genome assembly GCF_004296595.1 of Enterobacter sp. A8. Classification (NCBI taxonomy): domain Bacteria; kingdom Pseudomonadati; phylum Pseudomonadota; class Gammaproteobacteria; order Enterobacterales; family Enterobacteriaceae; genus Enterobacter; species Enterobacter sp. A8. The sequence continues at coordinate 1,646,000 of NZ_SCMF01000001.1, read as the reverse complement.
GCGGCAAAAACGGCGCTGGGTAACGACTACCATGCGCTGTTCAGCTTTGACGACAAGCTGGCGGCCCGCCTGCTGGCAAGCGCCGCGGCAGAAAACGAACCGTTCTGGCGTCTGCCGCTGGCGGAATTCCACCGCAGCCAGCTGCCGTCTAATTTTGCCGAACTGAATAACACCGCGAGCGCGGCGTACCCGGCGGGTGCCAGCACTGCAGCAGGCTTCCTGTCCCACTTCGTTGAGAACTATCACGAAGGCTGGCTGCATATCGACTGCTCCGCAACCTACCGTAAAGCGGCAGTTGAGCAGTGGTCTGCGGGCGCGACCGGCCTGGGCGTGCGTACCGTGGCGAACCTGCTGACGGCTGAGTAATGCTTTTTGCCCTCACCCTAACCCTCTCCCTTGAGGGAGAGGGCCGGGGTGAGGGGGGAAATTCGACATCTGGAATTGTTATGTCCGAAACCAAAAACGAATTAGAAACCCTGCTGGAACAGGCGGCGACCGAGCCCGCCCACCGTCCGGCATTTTTCCGCACGCTGCTGGAATCCACCGTCTGGGTGCCAGGAACCGCGGCGGAAGGTGAGCAGGTTGTTGAAGACAGCGCGCTGGATCTGCTGCACTGGGAGAAAGACAACGGCACCTCGGTGATCCCGTTCTTTACCTCGCTGGAAGCGCTGCAGACCGCCGTTGAAGATGAACAGGCGTTCGTGGTGATGCCGGTGCGCACGCTGTTCGAAATGACGCTGGGCCAGACGCTGTTCCTTAATGCGAAACTGCCGACCGGGAAAGAATTCACGCCGCGTGAAATCAGCCATCTGATTGGTGAAGAGGGTAACCCGCTCAGCACCCAGGAAGTGCTGGAAGGGGGCGAAACGCTGCTGCTCTCTGAAGTGGCCGAACCGCCAGCGCAGATGATCGATTCCCTGACCACGTTGTTCAAAACCCTGAAGCCGGTAAGACGCGCGTTCCTCTGTTCGATTAAAGAGCAAGCGGATGAACAGCCGGTACTGTTGATTGGTATTGAAGCTGACGGCGATATCGATGAAATCATCCAGGCGGCGGGCAGTGTGGCCACTGATACGTTGCCGGGCGATGAGCCAATTGATATCTGCCAGGTGAAGAACGGTGAGAAGGGCATCAGTCACTTTATTACCGAGCACATCACACCGTTCTATGAGCGTCGCTGGGGCGGTTTCCTGCGCGATCTCAAAACCAACCGCATCATCTGATTACAGCGGGGTGACTGTCACCCCGTTGCTTCCAGCAGCAGTAAATCCATCAGCAGTACCAGATTCGACTCAAACGACGTCACCCCTGCGGCTTCCGCGGCGTAATGCACCGCCTCGTCATAGAGAGCGAAGTGCACGTCCGCCATGCCCGCCAGCGTATTGGCCGAGGCGCGGGTAAACGCGACAATCGTCATCCCGACGTTTTTGGCGATCCGCGCTTTATCCAGCACCTGCTCTGTTTCGCCGCTGCGCGAGACGGCAATAAATACCTGATAACGGGCGGCGTTGCTGAGGAAAATGTTCCGGCTGTCACCCGGCCCGGAGATAAACGCCGTTTTCCCCAGCACCTGCAGTTTTTTGGTCAGGTATTCGGCAAACAGATAGGAAAACCCGGCACCGTAGAGAAAGAAGCTCTCTTTGTGACGCAGCAGGTCGGCAAACTGCAGACGCTTCTCATCGGTCACCCACTGGAATGTCTGCTGATAGTTGGCAATAAACTGGCTGAACAGCGCGGGCAATTGCGGAAGGGCGTTTCCTTGCGTCGTAATATGCGGCGTGTCGGTGAGGAGCTGTTTGCAGTGCCAGATAAACTCGCTAAACCCGCTGAACCCCAGCTTCTGACACAGCCGCATAATCGTCGCGGTAGAGACAAATGTCGCCTGCGCCAGTTCCCGCACCGTGATGTTGCCCACCAGCAGTGGATGCTCCGTGAGATGTGCGAGTACGCGATATTCCGCGCGGGTCAGCGATTCCCCGCGCGTTAACAGCGTGGCCAGGCGGTTATCCATTATTTCGCGGGTTCAACCGGCAGGTCGTCCCGCGCACCCCACTCACTCCAGGCGCCATCGTACAGCGTGACGTCGTTTACGCCGAGCGTGGCGAGCGCCAGGATCACCACGCAGGCCGTTACGCCGGAACCGCAGCTGGCAATAATCGGACGGTGTAAATCCACGCCCTGACGATCAAAAATCGCGCGTAGCTCATCGGTGGTTTTCAGCTCGCCCTCAAACACCAGATCGCCCCACGGCACGTTCAACGCCCCCGGAATGTGTCCGCGTTTCAGGCCAGGGCGAGGTTCGTCCGCTTCAGCGTTAAAACGTGCGGCAGGACGCGCATCGACGATTTGAGCAGTGTTTTCATGGCTGACGACCAGCACGTCGGTCAGGCGTTTCACCACATTTGCGTCAAACGTCGCGTCAAAATCCCCCTCCGGCAGCGTCACATCTCCCTGCTGCAGCGGCAATTCGTCGCGCTTCCAGCCAGCCAGACCCCCCGCCAGAATCGAGACTTTCTCGACGCCGAAGTTTTTCAGCATCCACCACGCGCGCGGGGCAGAGAAGAGGTTACCTTCATCATAAACAACGAGGTGTTTGTCTTTGCTGATGCCCAGCTCGCGCATCGCTACGGAGAAGGCTTCCGGGCGCGGCAGCATGTGCGGCAGAGAGGAGGTGTGATCGGAGAGGGCTTCGATATCAAAAAATACCGCGCCCGGCAGGTGCCCTGCGCGGTATTCACCGGGAACGTCACGATGCTCCTGGCCCGGAGGAGCCATACGCGCGTCAATAATCTGCACTTCAGGATCGTCGCCGTGCTCAATCAGCCAGTCGGCGGCGACAAAATATGAGGTGGACATGGGTTGCCTCCATTCTTTTCCGTAAAAAAGGATTGTCGGTGTTTTTTCTGACACCGACAAGCAAACCACGTTCAACTCGCGAGCAAGCCCCTATTTTTTCACCGCTTCGCCGTTCTGCCAGGCTTTTTGCAGCGCAGGCCAGTACTCGCGGTTAGCCTCGATCATCTCATCCAGAATCGCTTTCGCGTGCTCCATGGTCGGCACGGTGCGATTCAGGGTAAATGCCTGCAGCGCTTTCTCATAGCTCCCTTCAATGGTTGCTTCCACCAGCAACTGTTCAGAGGCGAGCTGCTGTTGCAGCAGCGTCTGATGGAACAGCGGCACCTGGCCCACGCGGACAGGCTCTGGCCCCTCGGATGTGATATAAGCGGGAACCTCGACGACCGCATCGTACGGCAGATTAGTAATTGCCCCGCGGTTTTCCACCATCACCAGATGACGGCTCCGCAGGTTGAAGGCCAGCGAGCAGGCGACATCGACGATAAACTCGCCGTGAACGCCAACGTGGAAGGCATCCGGCAGGATCCCGGTACGCTTATATTCTTCGGCTGCGGCAAACAGCTTTTTCTCACGCCCGTTCATCACTTCGTTAGCGCGGGTGTAGTCCGGGTTCTGATGCTCGACAATCTGGTTCGGCATCAGGTAGTACTGCAGATACGGGTTCGGCAGATACTCCGGGAAGTTATCCATGATCGGCTTGATGTTGCGCCAGGTTTTCACCCACGACGGATCGGAGTGCTGCGGGTCGGTTTTGGCGGCATCTTCCGTCAGCAGACCAAACTTCGCGATATGTTTACGCAGCTCCGGCAGCTTGTCCTCGCCGTCCACCAACACACGGGTAAACCAGCCGAAGTGATTCAGCCCAAAGTAGTCCACCTCCAGCTTGCGGCGATCAACCCCCAGAATGGCTCCCATGTTACGCATTGCAGCAACCGGCATATCGCAAATATTCAGCACGCGGGCGTTTGGCCGCAGACGACGCACCCCCTCTGCGACGATTGCCGCCGGGTTGGAGTAGTTTACGATCCATGCTTTTTCATGCGCGTAGCGATCCACCAGATCGATAAGCTCGACCATTGGGAGGATCGTACGCAGCCCGTAAGCCAGCCCGCCGGGGCCGCAGGTCTCCTGACCAACCACGCCGTGTCGCAGCGGGATCTTCTCATCCTGCTCGCGCATTTTATACTGGCCAACGCGCATCTGGGCGAAGACGAAGTGTGCGCCGCTGAAGGCCACTTCCGGGTCATTGGTGACGGTAAATTTGATGCTCTGGCTGTGGTCGCGGATCACTTTTTCCACCACCGGGGCAATCGTGTTCTGACGCGCCTCGTCGATGTCGTAAAGGCGGATTTCGGCCAGCGGGAAGTCCTGCAGACGCACCATCAGGCTTTTCACAATACCTGGCGTGTAGGTGCTACCGCCGCCAGCAATCGACAGAATGAATGGGGGTGTAAACATCTTTAGCTCCTTTCAGAGAAACGTCTCAACGGCTTCTCGCATTTTTTTGACATGCAGCCCGTAGACCACCTGAACGTTGTTACCTTGTTTGATAATCCCTTTTGCGCCGGTCGCTTTCAGGCGCGGCTCATCAATGATGGCGACATCCTTTACCGTCACACGTAAGCGGGTGTAGCAGTTATCCACCACTTCAATATTTTCCCGGCCGCCCAGACCGACGACGATGGATTCACCCAGCCCGTCGTTATTGCCCTTCGCCTGGTACTCCTGTTTGCTGTAAAGGCGCGTCTCCTGGTCCTCATCTTCACGGCCTGGCGTTTTCATGTTGAAACGCAGGATCAGGAAGCGGAACACCACGAAGTAGAGGGCGAACATGATCAGCCCGACCACGATGTACATCGGCCAGTTGGACTTCTCCGTACCGAGCGGCAGGTTGTAGAGAATAAAATCGATAATCCCGTTAGCGCCGATGGCGTGAACACCCAGCAGGGAGAACAGCATCATCCCGATACCCGTCAGCACCGCGTGCACCACGAACAGCAGCGGGGCGACAAACAGGAAGGAGAACTCGATGGGCTCGGTGACACCGACCAGCAGTGAAGTGAGCGCCGCCGGGATCAGAATCGCTTTTGCTGCCGCTTTACGCTCCGGCTTTGCGGTCATGTACATCGCCAGCGCCGCCGCCGGCAGGCCAAACATCTTGCTGATGCCGCGCGCATCCCATACCACCGTGCTGCTGAGCTGTTTCACCTCCGGGCAGGCCATTTCCGCGAAGTAAATGTTGCGCGCGCCCTGATAAACCGTACCGCACACCTCTTGCGTGCCGCCCAGTTCGGTATACAGGAACGGGGTATAGACCAGATGATGCAGACCGGTGGGCACCAGAATGCGCTCAAGGAAGCCGTAGATCGCCACGCCGAACGGACCAGAACCTTTGATGGCAAGCGCCATTGCGCTAATGCCGTGCTGGGCAAACGGCCACAGCTCGCTCATCACTACGCCGAGCAGCATGGAAACGGGCAGCATCACAATGGCGACAAAACAGTGACCAGAGTAAATCGCCATCGCGCCGTTAAACTGTACGCCGGAGTATTTGTTGTACAGGTATCCGGAAAGCGCGCCGGTCAGGATCCCTGCGAACACGCCCATCTCCAGCACCTGAACGCCCAGCACCATAGTCTGCCCGGCGGCTTTCATCTGTGCTGCGGGTGCCAGTTCGCCCTGAAGCTGTAGCGTGACGTTCATGGCGTTGATAAACACCACAAACGTTACCAGTCCAATCAGCGCCGCGTAGCCTTTGTCCCGTGTTGCCAGACCAATCGGGATGCCGACGGCAAACACCAGGGCCAGGTTAACCAGCACCGACACGGCAGATTTGGCGATCAGCTGGCCGATATTCTGGATCAGCGGATGGCCGAGAAACGGCAGATACTCGGCCAGGTTGCCATTGCCCAGCACATTGCCAAAGGCGATAAACAGACCGACGATCGGTAAAATAAGTACCGGTCCGTACAATGATTTTCCGAAATTTTGTAGGGCGTTCACGGCTCGTTTCATGGCTTTCTCTCTTATTGAACCGCGCACTCGGGGTGCGTCTTGAGCTTAAAACTAGCAGGCTCCCGGCGAGCTTATCCAGCTATCTTCTTGTTTTAAAAACAAATGACGTGAAAGGTAACATGTGACGTTTGACGTTGTGATCGGCGTAACATCACCACGTTGACGATGCGAGCCGCCTTCCAGATCCTAAAAATGGACTTTTTGTATTAACGAAACTTGCGGATAATACTTATCCGGAAGACGACCAACAGGCTCCATGGGCCAGGGACAAAGGATGAAACCGTTTCGCTTAGCCGCGCTCTCTCTTGCGCTGCTCACCACGTTTACGCTTGTCGGCTGTGATAACAGCGACGATAAACCTCAGGCTGCGGCTCCCGCGGCATCTACAGCAACCACACCAAAAGCGGCGGAAAAGCCAGACGCTGACAAGCTGGCAAAACTGGCGGCACAAAGTCAGGGCAAAGCGCTCACTCTGCTTGATGCCTCTGAAGTGCAGCTGGACGGCGCCGCCACGCTGGTGCTGACATTCTCTGTTCCACTGAATCCGGATCAGGATTTCTCGAAAACCGTGCATGTCGTGGATAAGAAAAGCGGCAAGGTTGACGGGGCGTGGGAACTGGCGCCGCACCTGAAAGAGCTTCGTCTGCGCCATCTGGAGCCTAACCGCAATCTGGTCGTCACCGTGGAACGCGATCTGCAGGCGTTAAACAAAGCGACTTTTGGCATCGACTACGAAAAAGCCCTGACCACCCGGGATGTCGAGCCGACGGTCGGCTTCGCCAGCCGCGGGTCACTGCTGCCGGGGAAAGTCGTGGAAGGCTTGCCTGTCATGGCGCTCAACGTCAATAACGTGGACGTGAACTTCTATCGCGTGAAACCGGAATCGCTGGCTTCATTCGTCAGCCAGTGGGAATACCGTAACTCGCTGACCAACTGGGAATCTGACAATCTGCTGAAGATGGCCGAGTTGGTTTATACCGGTCGTTTCGATCTTAACCCGGCACGCAACACGCGTGAAAAACTGCTGCTGCCGCTGAAAGATATCAAGCCGCTCCAGCAGTCGGGCGTCTATATTGCAGTGATGAATCAGGCAGGGCACTACAACTACAGCAATGCCGCCACGCTCTTCACCTTAAGCGATATTGGGCTGTCCGCTCACCGTTATCATAACCGTCTCGATATCTTCACCCAGAGCCTGGAAAACGGTGCGGCGCAATCCGGTGTAACCGTCACGCTGTTAAACGATAAAGGGCAGACCCTGGCTGAGGCGAACAGCGATGCCGACGGCCATGCAAAGCTCGAAACTGACAAAGAAGCCGCGCTGCTCCTTGCCAGTAAAGATGGCCAGACTACGCTGCTTGACCTCAAGCTGCCGGCGCTCGATCTGGCGGAGTTCGACATTGCCGGTAGCCCGGGTTACAGCAAGCAATTCTTTATGTTTGGCCCGCGTGACCTCTATCGCCCAGGCGAAACGGTGATCCTGAACGGCTTACTGCGCGACAGCGACGGTAAACCGCTACCCGCGCAGCCGGTGAAGCTGGATGTGCTTCGCCCGGACGGGCAGGTAGCGCGTACCGTCGTCGTCCAGCCGGAGAATGGTCTCTATCGCTTTAACTATCCGCTGGACAGCGGGGCGCAAACCGGCATGTGGCATATCCGCGCCAATACGGGCGATAACCAGCAGCGTCTGTGGGACTTCCATGTCGAAGATTTTATGCCAGAGCGTATGGCGCTGAATCTGAGCGGACAAAAAACGCCGGTTTCACCGCAGGATAACGTCGACTTTAACGTGGTGGGATATTACCTGTACGGCGCACCGGCCAACGGTAATGCCCTGCAGGGGCAGCTCTTTTTGCGTCCACTGCGTGAAGCGGTTCCGGCGCTGCCTGGCTTCCAGTTTGGCGGTATCGCCGAAGACAACCTGAGTCGCAGCCTGGATGAAGTGCAGCTTACGCTTGATGAACAGGGGCGTGGGCAGGTCTCTACAGAAAGCCAGTGGAAAGAGGTGCACTCTCCGCTTCAGCTGATCCTGCAGGCCAGCCTGCTGGAATCAGGCGGTCGTCCGGTGACGCGTCGTGCTGAACAGGCTATCTGGCCAGCAGCCGAATTACCGGGTATTCGTCCTCAGTTCGCCAGCAAGGCGGTGTATGATTACCGCACCGATACCACCGTTAACCAGCCTATCGTCGATGAAAACGGCAACGCCAGTTTCGACATTGTCTATGCCGATGCCAGTGGGGCGAAAAAGGCTGTTTCCGGGTTACAGGTGCGCCTGATCCGCGAACGCCGCGACTATTACTGGAACTGGTCAGAAAGCGATGGCTGGCAGTCCCAGTTTGATCAAAAAGATCTCATTGAAGGCGAGCAGGAGCTGACCCTCAAGGCCGATGAAACGGGCAAAGTGACGTTCCCGGTAGAGTGGGGCTCCTATCGTCTGGAAGTGAAAGCGCCTGATGACATGGTCAGCAGCGTACGTTTCTGGGCCGGGTACAGCTGGCAGGATAACAGTGACGGCACGGGAGCCGCGCGCCCCGACCGCGTGACCCTGAAACTGGATAAGCCTTCTTACCAGCCGGGTGACACCATCCAGTTGCATATCGCCGCACCTGCCGCAGGTAAAGGCTATGCGATGATCGAATCCAGCGAAGGGCCACTGTGGTGGAAAGAGATCGACGTCCCGGCCAACGGACTGGATCTCTCTATTCCGGTAGACAAAGCCTGGAAACGCCACGACCTCTATCTCAGCACGCTGGTGGTTCGCCCTGGCGATAAATCCAAATCCGCCACGCCGAAGCGGGCGGTTGGCCTGCTGCATCTGCCGATGGGGGATGAAAATCGCCGTCTGAATATCGCGCTGGATAACCCGCAGAAAATGCGCCCTAACCAGACGCTTTCCGTGAAAGTAAAAGCCAGCGTTAAAGAGGGCCCGGTACCACAGAAAGTGAACGTGCTGGTCTCCGCGGTGGACAGCGGCGTGCTGAACATTACCGATTACGTCACGCCGGATCCGTGGCAGGCCTTCTTTGGTCAGAAGCGCTATGGTGCGGATATCTACGATATCTACGGCCAGGTGATTGAAGGCCAGGGACGTATGGCCGCGCTGCGTTTTGGTGGTGACGGCGATGAGCTTAAACGCGGCGGTAAGCCGCCGGTGAACCATGTCACCATTATCGCCCAGCAGGCACAGCCTGTGACGCTTGATGCGAATGGTGAAGGGTCCATCACCCTGCCAATTGGAGACTTCAACGGTGAGCTGCGTCTGATGGCGCAGGCCTGGACGGAAGAGGATTTCGGCAGCAGCGAAAGCAAAGTGATTGTGGCCGCGCCGGTCATTACCGAGCTTAATACGCCGCGCTTCCTGGCAAGCGGCGATACCTCACGGTTGACACTGGATCTCACTAACCTGACCGATCAGCCGCAAACGCTAAATGTGGCCTTAACCACGACCGGCAAGCTGTCGCTGGAAGGGGCACAGCCGCAGCCTGTCAAACTGCCACCGGATGCGCGCAGCACGCTGTTTATTCCGGTGCGTGCACTGGAAGGTTACGGTGACGGCGAATTGACGGCGCAGGTAACAGGACTTCAGCTGCCTGGCGAGACCTTCGCTCCGCAGCAGAAGAGCTGGAAAATCGGCGTCCGTCCTGCGTTCCCGTCGCAGACGGTGAATACCGGGGCCATGCTGAACCCGGGTGAGTCCTGGACTGCGCCAGGGCAGCATATCAACGGCTTCTCTCCCGCTACATTGCAGGGACAACTGCTGCTTAGCGGCAAACCGCCGCTTAATCTGGCGCGCTATATCCGTGAGCTGCAGGCATATCCTTATGGCTGTCTTGAACAAACCACCAGTGGCCTGTTCCCGTCGCTCTATACCAACGCGTCACAGCTGAAGGCGCTTGGCATTAAAGGCGACACGGACGACAAACGTCGTGCTGCCATTGATATTGGCATCTCCCGCCTTCTGCAGATGCAGCGTGATGACGGTGGTTTTGCGCTCTGGGATAAAAACGGTCCGGAAGAGTACTGGCTGACTGCCTATGTCACTGACTTCCTGGTGCGTGCCGGTGAGCAGGGCTACAGCGTGCCGACGGATGCGGTCAATAATGCCAATAGCCGACTGCTCCGCTACCTGCAGGATCCGGGCATGATGTCCATCCGCTACAGCGACAATACTCAGGCCAGCAAATTTGCCGTGCAGGCCTATGCCGCACTGGTACTGGCGCGCCAGCAAAAAGCCCCGCTGGGTGCGTTGCGTGAAATCTGGGATCGTCACGGGCAGGCGGCTTCCGGTCTGCCGCTGATGCAGCTCGGTATGGCACTCAAACTGATGGGGGATGCCCCGCGCAGCCAGCAGGCGCTGGATCTGGCCCTCAAAACACCGCGCAACGACAGCAGAAACTGGATGGCGGATTACGGTAGCGCGCTTCGTGATAACGCGCTGATGCTCTCCCTTCTGGAGGAGTACAAGCTGCTGCCGGATGCGCAAAATACGCTGCTGAATGCCCTGTCTGAACAGGCCTTCAGCCAGCGCTGGCTGTCTACGCAGGAGAGTAACGCGCTGTTCCTGGCCGGACGTTCGCTACAAACTCTGTCCGGAGCATGGCAGGCGGAAACCTCACTCTCGGGTACCGCATTGAGCGGTGACAAGGCGCTGGTGCAGAATATGAATGGCGATCAGCTTGGTGCGCTGCAGATGACCAACACCGGCACGACACCGCTGTGGGTGCGTCTGGATAGCACCGGTTACCCGGACTCAGCCCCTCAGCCATCCTCGAATGTTCTGCAGATTGAACGCCATATTCTGGCAACCGACGGCAGTTCGAAATCGCTCTCTTCGCTGAAGAGCGGTGAGCTGGTGCTGGTATGGCTGAAAGTGAAGGCCAGCCAGGACGTGCCGGATGCGCTGGTGGTGGATCTCCTCCCGGCGGGTCTGGAGCTGGAGAACCAGAACCTGGCGAGCAGCAGCGCCAGCCTGCAGGACAGCGGCAGCGAAGTGCAGAACCTGCTTAGCCAGATGCAGCAGGCGGATATTCAGCATATGGAGTTCCGCGACGACCGCTTTGTGGCCGCAGTGCCGGTAAACGAAGGGCAGCCGGTTACGCTGGTTTATCTGGCGCGCGCCGTGACGCCGGGAACGTACCAGGTACCGGTGCCGCTGGTGGAGTCCATGTATGTTCCGCAGTGGCGGGCAACGGGTGCGGCCAGTGGCCCGCTGATTGTTGTACCGTAATATGTCAGTTGCACGTCTGATACGCTCCCGCTGGCTGTGGCTGGCGGGGGCGCTTCTCATTTTATGGGGGCTGATCGTTGCCGCCGACCGCCTCTGGCCGTTGCCGCTGAAAGAGGTTAACCCCGCCCGGGTGGTGGTGGATGAGAAGGGCACGCCGCTCTGGCGTTTTGCCGACAGCGAAGGGATCTGGCGTTATCCGGTCACGATTGAAGAGGTCTCTCCTCGCTATCTTGAGGCCCTGATCCAGTATGAAGATCGCTGGTTCTGGGAGCATCCAGGCGTGAATCCTTTCTCTGTGCTGCGCGCTGCCTGGCAGGATCTGACGTCCGGTAAGGTTGTCTCCGGCGGCAGTACACTGACCATGCAGGTTGCGCGTCTGCTGGATCCGCATCCGCGCACCTTTGGCGGTAAAATTCGTCAACTCTGGCGGGCGATGCAGCTTGAATGGCATCTCTCCAAGCGCGAGATCCTCACCCTCTACCTTAACCGCGCCCCGTTTGGCGGGACGCTCCAGGGAATAGGTGCCGCAAGCTGGACCTATCTGGGTAAACCGCCATCACAGCTCAGCTATTCCGAAGCGGCCCTGCTGGCGGTGCTACCTCAGGCCCCCAGCCGTTTACGCCCGGACCGCTGGCCAGCGCGGGCGGAAGCGGCGCGCAACAAAGTGCTCGACCGGATGGTAACGCAGGGCGTCTGGTCAGCCCGACAGGTTAACGAATCCCGTGAAGAGCCGGTATGGCTGGCTCCCCGGCAGATGCCCCAGCTGGCGCCGCTCTTCGCACGCATGATGCTGGGAAAAAGCCGTGATACCAAAATTGTCACCACTCTGGATGCCGCCTTACAACGGCAGCTGGAAGAGCTGGCAATGAACTGGAAATCCCGCCTGCCGGCGCGCAGTTCACTGGCGATGATCGTCGTGGATCATACCAATATGAAAGTGCGCGGCTGGGTCGGTTCGGTGGATATTAACGATGACACCCGCTTCAGCCATGTGGATATGGTGAATGCGATCCGATCCCCAGGATCGGTACTGAAACCTTTTATCTACGGTATGGCGCTCGATGATGGATTGATCCATCCCGCTTCGCTGCTTCAGGATGTCCCCAGGAAAACCGGTGATTATCGTCCCGGTAACTTTGACAGCGGATTCCATGGGCCGGTGAGCATGAGCGAAGCGCTGGTGCGCTCCCTTAATCTGCCTGCCGTGCAGGTGCTGGAGGCGTACGGGCCTAAGCGTTTTGCCGGCATGCTCAGCAACGCAGGGTTGCCGCTTATTTTGCCTGCGGGGGCGCAGCCAAATCTGTCGTTGATCCTGGGCGGGGCGGGAGCGCGGCTGGCAGATATTACTGCTGCCTACAGCGCTTTTGCCCGCCACGGTAAAGCGGGAAGGCTGCGCTTACAGCCAGGTGATGCGCTGGTTGAACGTCCGCTGTTGTCACCCGGCTCGGCCTGGATTATTCGCCGTATTCTGGCGAATGAAGCCCAACCGTTACCGGATAACGCACTGCCGCAGGTTGCGCCGCTGGCATGGAAAACGGGCACCAGCTACGGCTATCGCGATGCCTGGGCCATTGGCCTGAATGCGCGTTACGTGATTGGCATCTGGACAGGAAGGCCGGACGGCACGCCCGTGGCGGGACAGTTTGGTTTTGCCAGTGCCGTGCCGCTGTTAAATCAGGTGAATAACCTGCTTCAGTCGCGCTCAACGATAGACGAAGCGCGCCTGCCACGCGATCCGCGCCCGGAAAGCGTCGGGCGAGGCGTGATCTGCTGGCCTGGCGGGCAATCGTTGCCGGAGGGCAGTGAAAACTGCCGTCGACGCCTGTCGACCTGGCTGCTGGAAGGAAGTGAGCCGCCGACGCTGTTGCTGCCGGAGCAGGAGGGCATCCGCGGGATCCGTTTCCCGATCTGGCTGGATAAAACTGGCAAAAGCGTTGCGGCAGATTGCCCGGATGCCACAGAGAAAGTGCTGGACGTCTGGCCGCTGCCCCTGGAGCCGTGGCTACCGGCAGCGGAAAAAAGAGCGGCACGTCTTCCCGCACCCTCAACGGTTTGTCCACCGCTGGATGATAACAATGCGGCACCGCTAATGATTTCGGGTGTCAGAGAGGGGGCGGTCATTAAGCGTCTTCCGGGTGAGGAAAAAGTGACAATTTCCGCCACGACCAGCGGGGGAGAAGGGCAGCGATGGTGGTTTTTAAATGGCGAGCCTCTTGAACATAAAAATCGGAATTTTTCAATGCAGTTATCTTTGCCCGGTAAATATCAATTAGTTGCAATGGATGAGGCCGGGAAATTGGCTACGCTTAATTTTGAATTAAGCCGCTAACCCCTACTCCCTATTAATTAGCTTGATAATAATCAATGTTCGTTCCTGCGAAAAAACGAGAATGCGTTTTTATTTGAAGGAATGAGCAATGACAAAAATAAAAAGCCAGGGAGACGGCCTTTTACCCGCTGTATCCCGACGTCAGTTTATCCAGGCCGGGTCGGCGCTTGCTGCCCTGCCGTTTGTCGCCCGCGTAGGCAAAGCAGAAGCGAGTGAAGGCACCGCTGCACAAGACGAGCCTGCGGAAAACATTATTCAGACCTGCAGCACATTTGACTGCGGGGGGAAGTGTGATATTCGGGCCCACGTCAACGATGGCGTGGTGACCCGAATTTCTACGCGCCCGGATAATGAGCTGGATCCGCAAATGCCGGTGATGCGCGCCTGCGTTCGTGGCCGGGCTTACCGGAAATTTGTTTACCATCCTGACCGTTTAAAATATCCGATGAAACGCGTGGGTAAGCGCGGTGAAGGTAAATTTGAACGTATTTCGTGGGATGAAGCTACCACGCTTATTGCCGAACGGTTAAAAACGATCACGCAACAATATGGCGCAGCCTCGCGCTATGTTCATGTGGGTACGGCGGTTTCCGGGGGCACCTTTTCCGGGGATAAGATGGTCCGTCGTTTGCTCAACTTAACCGGCGGATACCTTGAAAGCTATCATTCGGTCAGTATGGGCAATACAGCTGCCGCGACGCCTTACACCTACGGCACTGCCGCCAGCGGCAGTTCGCTGGATACACTGCAGGATACCCGGCTGGTGATCCTCTGGGGTCATAACCCAACGGAGACCATTTTTGGTCACAGCAACCACTATTTCCAGAGGATGAAGCAAAACGGCACGCGTTTTATCGTGGTGGATCCACGCTACTCAGATACCGTTTCATCCCTTGCCGATCAATGGATCCCCTTATTACCGACGACCGATAACGCGCTAATGGACGCGATGATGTACGTTATCGTCACGGAAAACCTGCACGATCGTGAATTTATTCAGCGCTATACGCTGGGCTTCGATGAAGCCTCAATGCCTGAAGGTGTGCCCGCCAACGAGTCTCTTGTCGCCTATCTGACCGGTGCGAAAGATGGAGTGGTGAAAACTCCCGAATGGGCAGAGCAAATTACCCATGTGCCAGCGCAGACCATCCGGCAGCTGGCACGCGACTATGCCACAACAAAACCTGCCGCGTTAATTCAGGGCTGGGGTCCACAGCGCCACAACTGCGGCGAACGCACCGCGCGTGGCTCTACGCTGCTGGCAACGCTGACGGGCAATGTTGGCGTAAAAGGTGGGTGGGCTGCAGGATATGGTGGTTGTGCCAACCGGAAATTTGCGGTCGGTCCTGACATGCCGGATAACCCGGTCAAAGCAAAAATATCGGTGATGAACTGGGTTCAGGCCGCTGACGATGCCTCACAGGTCACACCGGATGTCGGCCTGAAGGATGCTGAAAAGCTCGACAGTAATATCCGCATTCTGTTTTCTCTGGCGGGTAACTATCTTGCTAACCAGAACCCCGATCTGCACCAGGCGACACGGGTACTGGAAGACGAGTCGAAAATTCAGTTCATCGTGGCAAGCGATCTCTTCATGACGCCGAGTGCCCGCTATGCCGATCTTCTGCTGCCGGAAACCAGCTTTATGGAACGCTGGAATATCGGTGAAACCTGGGGGACCGCAAGCTATCTGATCCTGTCGGAAAAGCTGATCAAACCCGAATTTGAACGCCGTTCAGACTATGACTGGCTGCGCGAAGTAGCCGCTAAGCTGGGTATCGAACCGGCCTTCAGCCAGGGGCGGGATGAAAAGGCGTGGATTGAACACATATGGGAGCAGACACGCCTGGCGATGCCAGAGGAAAACTTGCCTGACTTCGCGACGTTGCAAAAGACGCGGCAACATCTCTTCAAAAGCGCACCGTATGTCGCTTTTGAGGACAATATTCGCGACCCGCAAAATCATCCCTTCCCGACGCCATCCGGAAAAATTGAGATCTTCTCGAAGCGTCTTTACGACATGCATCACCCGGAAATCCCTGCGCTGTCGCATTACGTGCCAGCCCATGAAGGACCGGAGGATGAACTGGCGAAGACGTTCCCGTTACAGCTCATTACCTGGAAAGGGAAAAACCGCGCCAACTCCACTCAGTATGCCAACCCATGGCTGATTGAGGTTCAGCAGCAAAAGTTATGGATTAACCCACAGGACGCGCAAAAACGCGGTATTGCGCAGGGAGATACCGTGCGTATTCACAATGCACGGGGCATTTGTGAAATCCCGGCCGAAGTCACGCCGCGCATCATTCCTGGCGTTGTTGCCATGCAGGCTGGCGCCTGGTGGCAGCCGGACGAGCGGGGCATTGATAAAGGTGGCTGCGCGAACGTGCTCAGCTCCGCCCGCATTACCGCACTTGCGAAAGGGAATTCTCATCAAACCATGCTGGTGGAGGTAGCAAAAGCATGAGTCAGTTTAAACACTACGCGCCGGTGAGCGACAAACAGCTGGGTTTCTATATCGACTCATCCCGCTGCTCGGGCTGCAAGGCCTGCCAGGTGGCGTGCAAAGATAAAAACAACCTTGAACCCGGGCGTCGTTTCCGTCGCGTGTACGAAATCAACGGCGGGAATTTCATCCCAACCGGCCAGGGCGGCGTCAGCAATAACGTTTTTGCCTACACACTTTCTGTCTCCTGCAACCACTGTGCGGATCCTGTCTGCACCAAAAACTGCCCGACCACCGCGATGCATAAGCGTCCGGGTGACGGCATCGTGCGCGTCGATACGGATAAGTGCGTCGGCTGTGGATATTGTGCGTGGTCATGCCCCTATGGCGCGCCGCAGCTCAACGAGCAGACCGGGCAGATGTCCAAATGCGATTTTTGCGTGGATCTGCAGGCGAAAGGCGAACAGCCTGTCTGCGTGGCAACCTGTCCCCTTGAAGCGATCAAATTCGGGCCGATTGATGAACTTCGGGCGAAATACGGTGTGGTCTGTGACGTGAAGGGATTGCCTGATTCCTCCATCACCAAACCTAACCTGGTGATCAAAGCACATCAGGGCGCAGAGAAAGAGGGGACACGTCATGCATGAGTTACCGTTGCTGATTTTTACCCTGTTCCTTCAGGGATCGGTAGGCGTTACGCTCTGGCTGGCGCTCGGAGGCGCGCAGGCTTCGCCGCGTAACGCGCTGCTGCCTGCTGCCGGGGCATTCGTGCTGGCCTGCCTGGGGCTGCTCGCCTCGACGCTGCATATGGGCTACCCGCTCAATGCTCTCAACGCGCTGCGCCACGTATCCAGCTCCTGGCTGAGCCGTGAGATTGTATTTGCCAGCCTTTACCTTGCGGCGCTTGGTCTTGCGACGCTGCTGATGTTCGCGAAAAAACCAGGCTGGAAGCCGCTTCTGGCGGTGGCGGGGCTTGTCGGGCTGGTGGACGTGTTCTGCATGGCGCAGATTTATATCCATACGTCGGTTGTCACCTGGCAGCACATCAACACGCTGGTGCTGTTCATCGGCTCGGTGGGAATCATTGGCTCAGCCTGCGTGGCCGTTGGGGCGCCTTCCCGGATTAACCTGCGCGCGGCGGTTGTGATTATTACGCTGCTGGTGCTTGTGCGTCTGGTGACGCAGCCCGTCTGGCTGGCAGACATTACAGCCATGGACAACACCGAGGTGACATTCCCTCACGCTCCGTTACGGATGCTGGAGCAACTGCGCACGGTGCATCTGCTGAGCTGGTGCGTTTCCGTTGCGGGCATGCTGTGTTTTGCCGCGGGCGGTCTGAAGGCCGCGCGAGGCCCGGTGCTGCTGGGCAGCGCATTACTGATTGTGGGTGAGCTAATGCTGCGCTTCGTTTTCTTCAGTATTGGCTGATGGCCGGATTAACGCTTATCCCGGCGATGGACGTGACGCATGCTTGCGTTCGTCGCCGTTTCCGCCATGCCTCCTGCCACGCCTGTGCGGACGCTTGCCCTGTGCAGGCGTTCTCTTTTACGGACTCGGGCGTTCTGATTGATGACAGCCGATGTATTGAATGCGGTGACTGCCTGTTTGTCTGCCCAGCCGGAGCCATTACCGGCATCGTACCGCGAAAACGCTTTTTGCGTGGAGATACGCTTGTCGGGCCGTTTGCGGAACGCGCACCTGGAGTGAATGAGCTGCTACTGTGGCACGCGCAATACCGCGTTCGTTTTATCAGTATTGAGGTGGAGCACCATCCTGACTGGTTGCTGGCGCTTGCCCGGCTTAATCTTACGCTTCGCCGACGCGGTGAAGGGGCGTGGGCATTTAAGCTCATCCCGCACAACGAGGTGAATCTCGCCCGCCGTGCGCTAATGCACGTTCCCCGCGAGGATGTTCGTGCCTGTCGCGTCATGCCCGGCCTGCGTGAGTTGCGAAGGGCTTTTCCCGCGTTTAGCGAGGCAGAGATCGCTCTCGACGCCGGAAAGTGCGTGCTGTGCGGGGCGTGCTGGCGAAGCTGTCAGGAAAAGGCGATTCGTTTTGAGAACGCCAGTCTGAGGGTGGAAACCGAATATTGCACCGGTTGCGGTGGTTGTGAAGTGGTTTGCCAGCATGCGGCGATAAAAGTGACACAAACAGAGGGAATAGCGAAAACGGTAACCATGCCCGCATATGAGGCCATTTGCCAGACGTGCCGCCGTCGGTTCTGGTCATTTACGCCTGAAGAAAAGCAGTGCCCGCTCTGTTTCCACCATCACTACGGGATGCGAAATCTGTCCTGTTGCTAATCTTCGTCTCATTTTAAAAAAATGTTATGTATAACCATAGGCAATGGCGCTATTGCTCTTTATAATCCGCGCCACACCATACTCAGGTATGCAAAAACAACAGAACATTTTACAGAGGTTATCAATGGCTATTGAACGTACTTTTTCCATCATCAAACCAAACGCGGTGGCAAAAAACGTTATTGGCAGCATCTTCGCTCGCTTTGAATCAGCAGGGTTTAAGATCGTTGGCACCAAAATGCTGCATCTGACCGTTGAGCAGGCTCGCGGTTTCTACGCTGAGCATGAAGGTCGCCCATTCTTTGACGGTCTGGTTGAGTTCATGACCTCTGGCCCGATCGTGGTATCCGTGCTGGAAGGCGAAAATGCGGTACAGCGTCACCGTGACCTGCTGGGTGCAACCAACCCGGATAACGCGCTGGCAGGTACGCTGCGCGCTGACTACGCTGACAGCTTCACCGAGAACGGCACCCACGGTTCTGACTCTGTTGAATCTGCAGCGCGCGAAATCGCTTTCTTCTTCGCTGAAGGCGAAGTGTGTCCACGTACCCGTTAATTTAACGGTTTCGTTTACACATTATTTTCGTAAATGCCACGTGCAAACGTGGCATCCCTGCGCCAGACTTTGTACAATGCAACGCCCCGGACGAGCAGAACGCTTTCCGGGGCGTTTCTTTTCAACCCTCCATGGGCCATAACGTGTAACAACGAGGCCGGAAAATATTATGTCTGAATTAGTGAATACCTCCGAAGTCGCCACGCCTGCGGTTCCAAATAAAAATGGAAAAATTAACCTGCTGGATCTGAACCGTCAGCAGATGCGCGAGTTCTTTAAAGAGTTGGGCGAGAAGCCGTTTCGTGCCGATCAGGTCATGAAATGGATGTACCACTATTGCAGCGACAACTTTGATGACATGACTGATATCAACAAAGTGCTGCGCAACAAGCTCAAAGAAGTGGCTGAAATCCGCGCACCGGAAGTGGTGGAAGAACAACGCTCTTCAGATGGCACCATCAAATGGGCGATTGCCGTTGGCGATCAGCGTGTTGAAACCGTGTATATCCCGGAAGACGATCGCGCCACGCTGTGCGTCTCTTCTCAGGTTGGCTGTGCGCTGGAGTGCAAATTCTGCTCAACCGCGCAGCAAGGTTTTAACCGTAACCTGCGTGTATCGGAAATCATTGGCCAGGTCTGGCGTGCCGCGAAAATCGTTGGCGCGGCGAAAGTGACCGGAACCCGCCCAATTACCAACGTGGTGATGATGGGGATGGGTGAACCGCTGCTGAACCTGACTAACGTGGTTCCGGCAATGGAAATTATGCTGGACGATTTCGGTTTTGGCCTCTCCAAACGTCGCGTGACGCTCTCTACGTCAGGCGTGGTTCCGGCTCTGGATAAGCTGGGTGACATGATTGACGTGGCGCTGGCCATCTCTCTGCATGCGCCAAACGATGAAATCCGCGACGAAATTGTGCCGATCAACAAAAAGTACAATATCGAAACCTTCCTTGCGGCGGTGCGTCGCTACCTGGAAAAATCCAACGCCAACCAGGGCCGCGTAACCATCGAGTACGTGATGCTCGACCACGTGAACGACGGTACCGAGCATGCGCATGAACTGGCTGCACTGCTGAAAGATACGCCGTGCAAAATTAACCTGATCCCATGGAACCCGTTCCCGGGAGCGCCGTATGGCCGCAGCTCGAACAGCCGTATCGACCGTTTCTCGAAGGTGTTGATGGAGTACGGTTTCACCACCATCGTGCGTAAAACCCGTGGTGATGATATCGATGCCGCATGCGGTCAGCTGGCGGGTGATGTGATTGACCGAACCAAACGTACCCTGCGTAAACGCATGCAGGGCGAGACGATTGCGGTCAAAGCTGTTTGATTATTATGCAATCACGGCGCATTATTGCGCCGTGAAGCATAATCTTACTGAATAATCAGTCAGATTCGTGATGACTGAGTAATAATTACGGTGCGTTTCATACGACTTTCGGGCAGTATGTAACGACGTAACAACAGTTTAGCTTCACGGGCAGGGCGCACTGTCATCTCCGGGCTGACAGTCTTATACTGACTGTTCAAGGTTAACTGACCAGAAGTTTCGCGGTGCGGGTGGCATTGTGACTCACCGGCACCTGAACCCTTATTTTTCACGTACCAGTAGTTGTAGCGAATGAATACTGAAGCCACTCACGACCAACATGAAGCACTCTCCACTGGCGTTCGTCTTCGCAACGCCCGTGAACAACTCGGACTCAGCCAGCAAGCCGTTGCAGAACGCTTGTGCCTGAAGGTTTCCACGGTTCGCGATATTGAAGAAGATAAGGCACCTGCCGATCTGGCTTCAACATTCTTGCGCGGGTATATCCGCTCTTACGCAAAACTGGTGCACATCCCTGAAGACGAATTACTGCCAATGATGGAGAAGCAGGCACCGGTTCGTGCAGCCAAAGTTGCACCGATGCAGAGCTTCTCTTTGGGCAAACGTCGTAAAAAACGTGATGGCTGGCTGATGAGCTTCACCTGGCTGGTGCTGTTTGTGGTGGTCGGCCTGACCGGCGCATGGTGGTGGCAAAACCACAAGGCGCAGCAGGAAGAGATCACCACGATGGCCGATCAATCCTCTGCCGAACTTAACCAGGCCGGAAACGGTAACGCGCAGAGCGTTCCACTGAGCACCGACAGCGCGGCAACGACCAGCGAACCACAAACCGCGACGACCGATACGCCAGCTACCGACGCTGCGCAGACCCCAGCGGCAACGGCTAACACGCCAGCGCCTCAGACGCAGGCTCCAGCGCAGGATCAAAACGCGGTGGTTGCACCTTCTCAGGCTCCTGTGGATACCGCAACGAACGCACCGGCGGCGAACACCGCTGCCCCCCTGCCGACCGATCAGGCCGGTGTCGCAACGCCCGCGGTTGACCCTAACGCGCTGGTGATGAATTTCACTGCAGACTGCTGGTTAGAAGTCACTGACGCAACAGGTAAAAAACTGTTCAGCGGCCTGCAGCGTAAAGATGGCACGTTAAACCTAACCGGTCAGGCACCGTATAAACTTAAAATCGGCGCACCGGCAGCGGTACAGATCCAGTATCAAGGAAAACCTGTCGATCTGAGCCGCTTTATCAGAACTAACCAGGTTGCACGTCTTACCGTTAATGCCGAACAATCAGCAGCACAGTAACAGACGGGCTACGCGGGAGATTTTTCATGCATAACCAGGCTCCGATTCAACGTAGAAAATCAAAACGGATTTACGTTGGGAATGTGCCAATCGGCGATGGGGCGCCTATCGCCGTCCAGTCGATGACCAATACGCGCACCACGGATGTGGAAGCGACGGTCAACCAAATCAAAGCCTTAGAACGCGTAGGCGCGGACATTGTTCGCGTCTCCGTGCCGACCATGGACGCCGCAGAGGCGTTCAAACTGATCAAACAGCAGGTCAGTGTGCCGCTGGTTGCAGACATCCACTTCGACTACCGCATTGCGCTTAAAGTTGCCGAATACGGCGTCGACTGCCTGCGTATTAACCCAGGCAACATCGGTAACGAAGAGCGTATCCGTATGGTGGTGGACTGCGCACGCGATAAGAACATCCCCATCCGTATCGGCGTGAACGCCGGTTCTCTGGAAAAACATCTGCAGGAAAAGTACGGCGAACCCACGCCGCAGGCGCTGCTTGAATCCGCGATGCGCCACGTTGATCATCTGGATCGTCTTAACTTCGATCAGTTCAAGGTCAGCGTAAAAGCCTCCGATGTCTTCCTGGCGGTAGAGTCCTATCGTCTGCTGGCAAAGGAGATCGATCAGCCCCTGCACCTTGGCATCACCGAAGCGGGTGGCCTGCGCAGTGGCTCTGTCAAATCAGCCATCGGCCTGGGTCTGCTGCTCTCGGAAGGGATCGGCGACACCCTGCGCGTTTCGCTGGCGGCCGATCCGGTCGAAGAGATCAAAGTTGGCTTCGACATTCTGAAATCACTGCGTATCCGCGCCCGTGGGATCAACTTCATTGCCTGTC
This sequence comes from Enterobacter sp. A8, assembly GCF_004296595.1. Taxonomy (NCBI): domain Bacteria; kingdom Pseudomonadati; phylum Pseudomonadota; class Gammaproteobacteria; order Enterobacterales; family Enterobacteriaceae; genus Enterobacter; species Enterobacter sp. A8. Next base: position 1,623,790 of record NZ_SCMF01000001.1, on the reverse strand, counting down.
CAACCTGTTCACGTCAGGAGTTTGACGTCATCGGAACCGTGAATGCCCTGGAGCAGCGTCTTGAAGACATCATCACCCCAATGGACGTCTCCATCATCGGTTGTGTGGTGAATGGCCCGGGTGAAGCGCTGGTGTCAACGCTGGGCGTCACCGGCGGTAACAAGAAAAGTGGTCTCTATGAAGATGGCGTTCGTAAAGATCGTCTGGATAATAGTGATATGATCGATCAGCTTGAAGCGCGCATTCGTGCCAAAGCGTCGATGATGGACGAAGCGCAGCGCATCAGCGTTCAGCAGGTTGAAAAATAACGTGATGGGAAGCGAAGTGCTTCCCATGTATGATTGAACCCATTCTTTGGGTTCTTTTTTGTATATAGAAAGAGAATAAACGTGGCAAAAAACATTCAAGCCATCCGCGGCATGAACGATTATCTGCCTGGCGAAACCGCCATCTGGCAGCGCATTGAAGGCACACTGAAACAGGTGCTCGGCAGCTACGGTTACAGCGAAATCCGTTTGCCGATTGTAGAGCAGACCCCGTTATTCAAACGCGCGATCGGCGAAGTGACCGACGTGGTTGAAAAAGAGATGTACACCTTTGAGGACCGCAACGGCGACAGCCTGACGCTGCGTCCTGAAGGTACGGCGGGCTGCGTACGCGCCGGCATCGAACATGGTCTCCTGTACAATCAGGAGCAGCGCCTGTGGTATATCGGCCCGATGTTCCGCCACGAACGTCCGCAGAAAGGTCGTTATCGCCAGTTCAACCAGCTGGGTGTGGAAGTGTTTGGCCTGCAAGGACCCGACATTGACGCTGAGCTGATCATGCTGACCGCCCGCTGGTGGCGCGCGCTGGGCATCTCTGAGCATGTCTCTCTGGAGCTGAACTCTATCGGCTCTCTGGAAGCGCGTGCCAACTACCGCGATGCGCTGGTGGCGTTCCTTGAAGAGCACAAAGAGAAGCTGGACGAAGACTGCAAACGTCGCATGTACAGCAACCCGCTGCGCGTGCTTGATTCCAAAAATCCGGACGTGCAGGCGCTGCTGAACGATGCGCCTGCATTAGGCGATTACCTGGACGACGAGTCTCGCGAACACTTTGCTGGTCTTTGCAAACTGCTCGAAGCAGCAGGCATTGCCTATACCGTTAATCAGCGCCTGGTGCGCGGTCTGGACTACTATAACCGTACCGTGTTTGAGTGGGTTACCACCAGCCTCGGTTCGCAGGGCACCGTGTGTGCTGGCGGCCGTTATGACGGTCTGGTTGAGCAGCTTGGCGGCCGTGCCGCGCCTGCGGTTGGCTTCGCGATGGGCCTTGAGCGACTTGTTTTGCTGGTTCAGGCAGTTAATCCGGAATTTAAAGCAGATTCCGTTGTCGATATATACCTGGTGGCCTCAGGCGCGGAAACGCAGTCTGCGGCGATGCAGCTTGCTGAACGCGTGCGCGATGCACTGCCTGAGGTTAAGCTGATGACCAACCATGGCGGCGGCAACTTCAAAAAACAGTTTGCTCGTGCCGATAAGTGGGGCGCAAGTATTGCACTGGTGCTGGGTGAGTCCGAAGTGGCCAACGGCGAAGTGGTAGTGAAAGACCTGCGCTCTGGTGAGCAGACAACGGTAACGCAGGACGGCGTTGCGGCGCACTTGCGCACTCTATTGGGCTAAGGAGAAGGACTGCGTGGAAATTTACGAGAACGAACACGACCAGGTCGACGCGATCAAACGCTTCTTTGCTGAAAACGGCAAAGCGCTGGTTGTTGGGGTTATTTTAGGTGTAGGTGCATTGATTGGCTGGCGCTACTGGAACAATCATCAGGCGGATTCCGCGCGCGGCGCGTCTCTGTCCTATGAAAATACCGTGAGCGCCATTCGTGCCGATCAGCCGCAAACGCTGACGGCAGCAGAGAAATTTGCCGCTGACAACAAAAACACCTACGGTGCGCTGGCCGCGCTGGAAGTGGCTCAGCAGTACATCGACAAGAACGAACTGGATAAAGCGGCTGCCCAGCTGTCGCAGGGGCTTGCAGCCGCCAGCGATGACAACCTGAAAGCGGTTATCAATCTGCGCCTGGCCCGTATCCAGGTTCAGCAGAAAAAAGCTGATGAAGCGCTGAAAACGCTCGATACCATCAAAGGCGAAGGTTTTGCTGCCATCGTTGCCGATCTGCGCGGTGAAGCACTGCTGAGCAAAGGTGATAAAGCGGGCGCGCGTAAAGCGTGGCAAGCTGGTGTAGATAGCAATGCATCCCCTGCGCTGAGCGAAATGATGCAGATGAAAATAAATAATTTGTCCGTCTGAGAGGGACCCGATGCAATTGCGTAAATTACTTCTGCCAGGACTGCTTTCTGTTACGTTATTGAGTGGCTGTTCACTGTTCAGTGGCGAAGAAGACGTTGTGAAAATGTCCCCGCTGCCGACGGTTGAAAACCAGTTTACCCCGTCAACCGCGTGGAGTACTTCCGTGGGCGATGGAATTGGTGATTTCTATTCCAACCTGCACCCGGCTTTTGCTGACAGCGTTATCTATGCGGCTGACCGTAAAGGTACCGTAAAAGCGCTTAACGCCGATGACGGAAAAGAAGTGTGGTCCGTTAACCTGGCAGAAAAAGACGGCTGGTTCTCCCGTAAACCTGCACTGCTGTCTGGCGGCCTGACCGTTGCCGGCGGTCACGTATACGTGGGAAGCGAAAAAGCACAGGTCTATGCCCTGAACACCAGCGACGGTTCTGTTGCCTGGCAAACCACGGTTGCCGGTGAGTCTCTGTCTCGTCCGGTGGTGAGCGACGGCCTGGTGCTGATCCACACCAGCAACGGCCAGCTGCAGGCGCTGAACGAAGCCGATGGTCTGGTGAAGTGGACCGTCAACCTGGATATGCCATCACTCTCCCTGCGCGGCGAATCTGCCCCGGCGACAGCCTTTGGTGCTGCCATTGTGGGTGGTGATAACGGTCGCGTGAGCGCGGTGCTGATGCAGCAAGGTCAGATGATCTGGCAGCAGCGTATCTCTCAGGCGACGGGGTCAACTGAAATCGACCGTCTGAACGACGTCGACACGACGCCTGTTATCGTCAACGGTGTGGTTTATGCGCTGGCGTACAACGGAAACCTGACCGCGCTCGATCTGCGCAGTGGCCAGATCATGTGGAAACGTGAACTGGGCTCAGTGAATGATTTCATTGTTGATGGTAACCGTATCTATATGGTTGACCAGAACGACCGTCTGCTGGCGCTGAGCACCGATGGCGGCGTGACGCTGTGGACGCAAAGCGATCTGCTGCACCGTCTGCTGACCGCACCGGCGCTGTACAACGGTAGCCTGGTGGTGGGTGATAGCGAAGGCTACATGCACTGGATCGATCCGGAGACGGGCCGCTTTACTGCGCAGCAAAAAGTCGACAGCTCTGGCTTCCTCACCGACCCGGTTGTGGCTGACGGCAAACTGCTGATTCAGGCAAAAGACGGCACGCTGTACGCGATCACGCGTTAATTACCCGGCGGTTGTAGTATACTAAACGGCTCCTGTTCACTCAGGAGCCGTTTTGACATTTTTAAAAACGCTGCGAAAGCGACGTTATTTTGAATTTTATGAGGCTTCAAACATGGTACCTGTGGTCGCGCTTGTCGGGCGCCCTAACGTTGGAAAATCCACTCTTTTTAACCGTTTAACACGCACCCGTGATGCGCTGGTTGCGGATTTCCCGGGGCTGACGCGTGACCGTAAGTACGGTCGTGCAGAGGTGGAAGGACGCGAGTTCATCTGTATCGATACCGGTGGTATCGACGGGACAGAAGACGGCGTTGAAACCCGCATGGCGGAGCAGTCTCTGCTGGCCATCGAAGAGGCAGACGTCGTGCTGTTTATGGTGGATGCTCGTGCTGGCCTGATGCCTGCGGATTCCGCCATTGCTAAACATCTGCGTTCGCGTGAAAAACCGACCTTCCTGGTGGCGAACAAAACTGACGGTATCGATGCCGATCAGGCGATCGCCGATTTCTGGTCTTTAGGTCTGGGTGATATCTACCCGATCGCCGCATCGCATGGCCGCGGCGTGACCAGCCTGCTGGAAACCGTTCTGCTGCCGTGGGTTGACGAAGTGAACCCGCCGGAAGAGGTGGACGAAGACGCGGCATACTGGGCGCAGTTCGAAGAAGGTGAAGAAGGCGAAGAAGAAGAGCCTGAAGAGACATTCAACCCGCAGGATCTGCCGATTAAACTGGCCATTGTGGGGCGTCCAAACGTAGGTAAGTCTACGCTCACTAACCGTATTCTGGGCGAAGAGCGTGTGGTGGTATACGACATGCCGGGCACCACCCGCGACAGCATCTACATCCCGATGGAGCGTGATGAGCGTGAGTATGTGCTCATCGACACCGCGGGCGTGCGTAAGCGCGGAAAAATCACCGATGTGGTGGAGAAATTCTCCGTCATTAAAACCCTGCAGGCGATTGAAGATGCCAACGTTGTGCTGCTGGTTATCGACGCGCGTGAAGGTATCTCCGATCAGGACTTGTCGCTGCTCGGCTTTATCCTCAATAGTGGGCGCTCACTGGTTATCGTGGTGAACAAATGGGATGGCCTGAGCAATGAAGTTCGTGAGCAGGTGAAAGAGACGCTGGACTTCCGTCTGGGCTTCATCGACTTTGCTCGCGTGCACTTTATCTCTGCGCTGCACGGCAGCGGTGTGGGTAACCTGTTCGACTCCGTGCGTGAAGCGTATGACAGCTCCACCCGTCGTCAGAGCACCGCTATGCTGACCCGCATCATGAATATGGCAGCAGAAGACCATCAGCCGCCGCTGGTACGTGGCCGTCGCGTGAAGCTGAAATACGCCCACGCCGGTGGTTATAACCCGCCAATCGTAGTGATTCATGGCAACCAGGTGAAAGACCTGCCGGATTCCTACAAGCGTTATCTGATGAACTACTTCCGTAAATCGCTGGACGTGATGGGCACCCCTATCCGTATCCAGTTCAAGGAAGGGGATAACCCGTTTGCCAACAAGCGCAACACCCTGACGCCAAACCAGATGCGTAAGCGTAAGCGTTTGATTAAGCACATTAAGAAAAGCAAATAAGCTTTGCGATCTTACAAAAACCCGCGCCTGTCGCGGGTTTTTTTCGCTCATACAAAACGCCTGCCTTCCCTGTGTGATGTCAATCACTATTCGCTTTTAACCATGTTTAAATCTAAGAAAGTAGACAATCGTCGAATTTTCATCTTAAAGTCCAGGGTCTGGTACTAGACAAAACTAGCGCCTGGTTATCAAATGGTTAACTCATTTTTCGCCGCATGTAAAAAATCGGTCAGATACGTAACTGGCCGGCGTACGCGCGGTGCTTTCAGCACAACGACATACCTTTCGGGAGAATTATGCAATCCTCTGTTAATCAAAAAGAAAGCCGAACGTTCTTCGGTCATCCTTATCCGCTCGGTTCGCTGTTCTTTACCGAGATGTGGGAGCGTTTCTCGTTTTACGGCATTCGTCCGTTACTGATCCTCTTTATGGCCGCCACTGTCTATGACGGCGGCATGGGGCTGGCGCGTGAAAACGCCTCGGCGATTGTCGGTATCTTCGCTGGTACCATGTACCTGGCCGCGCTGCCGGGTGGCTGGCTGGCCGATAACTGGCTCGGCCAGCAGCGAGCCGTCTGGTACGGTTCGATTCTGATTGCGCTCGGCCACCTGTCGATTGCGCTCTCGGCGGTGATGGGGAACAACCTGTTCTTTATCGGCCTGATGTTTATTGTGCTGGGATCGGGCCTGTTCAAGACCTGTATCTCCGTGATGGTCGGCACCCTGTATAAAAAAGGCGATGCGCGTCGTGACGGCGGATTCTCGCTGTTCTATATGGGCATCAACATGGGCTCGTTCATTGCGCCGCTGATTTCCGGCTGGTTGATTAAAACCCACGGCTGGCACTGGGGCTTTGGTATTGGCGGCATCGGGATGCTGGTGGCGCTGATTATCTTCCGCGTGTTTGCTGTCCCGTCCATGAAGCGCTACGACAGCGAAGTGGGCCTCGATTCCACCTGGAACAGCCCGGTGGTCAAACGCAACGGCGTGGGCGCGTGGCTGCTGGCGCTGGCGGTTGGGGTGGCGGTTCTCGTCACGCTGATCGCCCAGGGGGTCATTGTGATTAACCCGGTCGCGGTGGCCAGTATGCTGGTCTATGTGATTGCGGCATCCGTTGCGCTCTACTTTATTTATCTGTTCATCTTCGCCGGCCTGACCCGTAAAGAGCGCGCCAGACTGCTGGTCTGCTTTATCCTGCTGGTTTCCGCTGCGTTCTTCTGGTCCGCGTTTGAACAGAAACCGACTTCCTTTAACCTGTTTGCCAACGACTACACCAATCGCATGATCGGTGATTTCGAAATTCCGGCCGTATGGTTCCAGTCGATCAACGCCCTGTTCATCATTCTGCTGGCACCGGTATTCAGCTGGGCGTGGCCGAAGCTTGCCACCATGAACATTCGCCCGAGCAGTATCACCAAGTTTGTTATCGGTATTCTCTGTGCGGCGGCGGGCTTTGGCCTGATGATGCTGGCGGCGCAGAATGTGCTGAGCAACGGCGGGGCAGGCGTTTCGCCGTTCTGGTTGGTAGGCAGTATTTTGATGCTGACGCTGGGTGAGTTATGTCTGAGCCCGATTGGTCTGGCTACCATGACCCTGCTGGCACCAGAAAGAATGCGCGGTCAGATGATGGGGCTGTGGTTCTGCGCAAGTGCGTTGGGTAACCTGGCTGCCGGTCTGATTGGCGGCCACGTGAAGGCCGACCAGCTGGATATGCTGCCAGATCTCTTCGCGCGTTGCTCCATCGCGCTGCTGATTTGTGCTGCGGTACTGATCGTTCTCATTGTGCCGGTTCGTCGCATGCTGGAAAATGCCCGGACGAAACCTGCCACTGAGGCGGTATAATCGATCTGCCGGGGCGACCGCTTCGCCCCGGCAACCTGCTTAAGGAGTTACTATGTCGATCGCCTGTCCAACCTGCCATGCCGAGCTGGAGCCGCAAAACGGCGTGGCTTACTGCGAACACTGTCATAAAGATATTGCGCTCGAAGCCCGTTGCCCGGAGTGCCATCAGCCACTCCAGGTATTAAAGGCCTGTGGTGCGGTGGACTATTTCTGCCAGAACGGCCACGGCCTGATCTCTAAAAAACGCGTGGAGTTCGTCCCTGCCGGGGCTTAATCACACACGCAGCCTTCGCCTTTCTGCCAGAGTTCAACCAGCGATTCGGGCGCTTCCTGCTCCGGTACCAGCACAATAATATCGGTATACTGCGCTTCATTGTGCCGGGTCCAGAAGATCTGGATACGAAAATAACGCTGGTCACCGCTGCCTGGTGACGACGTCTGACCAGGCGGTTGCCCACGCGGAATGGCCTGCTCCAGAATACTCACCACGCGCTGACGCTGCGCCTCATTGAGAGATGAGAGCGTGATGGTGCGCTGGCCGCTCAGCCTGGGAATAAAAGCGACGCCGCCTTCCCGGGCCAGCTCAACCACGGCGTCATCCGTCAGTTCCGGAACCTGCATTTACAGCACTCCCACCTGTTCCCAGGCTTGTCTTATCGCCGCCCCAACGTCGCTGCCCGAGCGCTTTTCGCCGTGGGCTATCGTCAGTTTTGCGAAGGCATCAAAATCCGCATCTTGTGGCAGATTGCGATCGCAAACTGTGTCGTACCAGGCATAACCCGCTTTTTCCCAGGCATAGCCGCCGATTGCCGTTGCGGCCAGATAAAACGCCCGGTTGGGAATGCCGGAGTTCAGGTGGACGCCGCCGTTATCTTCACGCGTTTTGATGAAATCCTTCATGTGCGCCGGTTGCGGATCTTTACCGAGCAGAGGATCGTCATAGGCGGTGCCCGGCTCCGACATGGAGCGCAACCCTTTGCCGTTAATCCCTTTCGCCAGCAGACCTTCGCCAATCAGCCAGTCGGCCTGGTCGGCGGTTTGCTTCAGGTGATACTGTTTAACCAGCGAGCCAAACACGTCCGACAGGGACTCATTCAGCGCACCCGATTGTTCAAAATAGATCAGCCCGGCTTCGGTCTCGGTAACGCCATGGCTGAGTTCGTGCGCCACAACGTCGATGGCAATGGTAAAACGGTTAAATATTTCCCCGTCGCCATCGCCAAAGACCATCTGCTGACCGTTCCAGAAGGCGTTCTGGTATTCCCGGCCATAATGCACGGTGCCGGTGAGGATCAGCCCTTTATTATCGAGCGAGTCACGCTGGTATTCTTTCCAGAAGAAATCGTGGGTGATGCCTAAATAGTCATAGGCTTCATCGACCGCCACATCCCCATTGGACGGCTGGCCTTCATAGCGCACCTGCGTGCCCGGCAGCTCCTGGGTCTGTTTCGCATCGTAGATATCACGCTCCAGCTGTCCGGCTTTGCTCACGTGCGGCGCGGCTGGTTTACCGGGCATGTGGGCCATCAGCGTCTGAACATGGGTTAAAGTCTGGCGGGCGCAGCGCTGCTGCGGCTCTGAACCGCTTTCGATAATACGACGAAGAATATAGGGGGGGATCACGCTGTGAATTCGGGTCATGCAACTCTCCTGTTTTCTGGCAATGCCGAAAAAAGAATCTTCTTAAGTGTAAAACATTAAACCGGTGCTGGTTGTAAGTCGGACAATTCGTCTCCTTAAAAACTGGCGCAACGCTTCACCACCGTTTAGGTTTTTTAAACGGCATTAACTAAGAGGAGCGTAATGAACAGGCAGACTTCGCTGAGCATAACCGGGTTTTCAATCATCGCGGTGACCTATGGTATGGCAAGGTTTTCGTGGGGCCTGATGCTGCCTGATATCCGCCAGGCTATCCCTTTCACCCCGCAGGTGGCGGGGTTTATAGCCTCCTGTAGTTATGCGGCGTATTGCATGTCGATATTTATGGCCTCATACCTTATTGCGCGCGTAGGGCCTCGTTTGCCCGCCTTGCTGGCGGCCATCGCCGCCGCCGCGGGGTTGTTCATTCTCGCGACTTCGGCACATTCAACGATGCTGGCGATAGGTTTATTTATTGCCGGGCTGAGCTCCGGCCTGGCCTCACCGGCCCTTGCCGGGGCGGTTAATGACAGGATCGCCTCCGACCGTCAGCTTCATGTGAATACCACCATCAATGCCGGAACGAGCGGTGGGATCATTCTCTCGGTGCCCGTTCTGTTTTTCATGCCCGGGGGCTGGCGGGCAGCCTGCATTGTGTTCGCCATTATGGCACTGCTGTGCCTGCCGGCTTTGTGGCGGTATCTGCCGTCATCTGCGGCGAAATCCCGTGAGTCAACGCCAAAGGTGCTATCTATCGTACGCAAACCCGGCATGTTTCGGCTGCTGGGGATTGCCTTTATCAGCGGTATGGCCAGCGCCGCATGGTGGAGCTTTGGCCCGGAAATACTTATGCGTCACACGGAGCTGGATAGCGCAGCGACCAATGTTCTCTGGCTGATAAGCGGCGGGGCGGGGATTGTTGCCATATTTACCGGAAGTATGGCAAGGCGTATCGGCATGCGGGGGGTCTATCGTTTATCCCAGATCTTCATGGCCATTTCTCTGGCGGTTCTGACAGTAAGCCACGGTTTCTCCTGGTGGCTTATTCCGGCAGTGGCCATGAGCGGCGCGGGGTATGTGATTTTGTCCGGGGTATTGCTGGTGAAGGGGGCAGAGATCGCACATCCTTCACCTGCGGCTGGAGTCAGCCTGGCCTTTCTTATGCTGGCAGGTGGGCAGGTTGTGGGGGCTATCCTTTTTGGCCTGCTTCTGGGGTTAACGAGCGCAGTGGCTGCGCTGGCGATTTTTTCAGGCATGTCCTGGCTGATGCTAGCCGTCACGCCAGAGAGCCATCGCTGATTACGCCTTTTTACGGGCGCGAGGTTTTTTTACCGGCATCACGCCTTTCACTTCGCTTTCCACCCAGCCGTCCGACAGACGGGTGGTCAGCACGTCTCCGGCTTTCACCTGTTTGGTTTGCTTCAGCACTTTGCCGTCAGTGGCGGTGGTAACGCTATAGCCGCGTGCCAGGGTAGAAAGTGGGCTAACCGCTTCAAGATGGGTCACCGCATTGCCAAAGCGTTCGCGGGTGGTGCTAAGTCGTGCCCGGACAGTTTCTGCCAGACGATACTCCAGCTGCTGAATGCGCGTTTGTGCGCGGTAAATTTTCGGCTGCGGGTTTTGCTGGTTCAGGCGCTGCGTCACGCGCTGCTGACGCGACATCGCGCGCTTGAGCTGATTATCCAGCGCGAAGTTCATCCGCTGGCGCAGACGCTCCAGCACGGTTTGCTGACGCGCAAGGCGAAGCTGTGGATGCTGCTGCTGCAGGCGGTGATGAAGCTGGGTAAAGCGGCGGGTACGGTTAGCGAGGAAGTAGTCCATCGCCATCTCCAGGCGCTGCTGGCCGTTCTGGATCTGACGCAGCAGCTCCAGCTGATTGCGGCTCACCACTTCCGCCGCAGCAGACGGCGTAGGCGCGCGTAAATCCGCAACGAAATCGGCTATCGTCACATCCGTTTCATGCCCGACCGCGCTCACGATGGGAATAGCACTCGCAAAAATCGCCCGCGCCACGCGCTCGTCGTTGAAGCTCCACAAATCTTCCAGCGAGCCGCCGCCACGCCCAACGATTAATACGTCGCACTCATGACGCGCGTTCGCCAGCTCGATGGCACGCACAATCTGGCCTGGCGCATCGTCACCCTGAACAGCGGTCGGGTAGATGATGACGGGCAGGGAAGGATCGCGACGCTTGAGGACGTGCAAAATATCGTGCAGCGCGGCACCGGTTTTCGAAGTGATTACCCCAACGCAGTGGGCTGGTGAGGGCAGGGGCTTTTTATACTGCTGGTCGAACAACCCCTCTTGCGAAAGCGCAGCCTTAAGCTGTTCATACTTCTGCTGGAGTAAGCCTTCGCCCGCAGGTTGCATGCTCTCGACGATAATCTGGTAGTCGCCGCGCGGTTCATACAATGTGATATTGGCGCGCACCAGCACCTGCTGGCCATGCTGAGGACGAAACGTCACTCGGCGGTTGCTGTTGCGGAACATGGCGCAGCGCACCTGGGCGGTGTCGTCTTTTAATGTAAAGTACCAGTGGCCGGAAGCGGGCTGCGTGAAGTTAGAGATCTCGCCGCTGATCCAGACCTGCCCCATCTCCTGCTCAAGCAGCAAACGCACCGTCTGATTCAGGCGGCTGACAGTATAAATTGAGGGGGATTGAGAGGATAACATGTGAGCGGGATCAAATTCTAAATCAGCAAGTTATTCAGTCGATAGTAACCTGCTGAGAGGGGAGTGCAAGGTTTTTTTATAAAAAAGTGTGGATGCAATCGGTTACGCTCTGTATAATGCCACGGCAATATTTAACCACCCAGGTCAGAGATATTGCCCATGCTACGTATCGCTAAAGAAGCACTGACGTTTGACGACGTCCTCCTCGTTCCCGCTCACTCCACCGTTCTGCCGAATACTGCCGATCTCAGCACGCAGTTGACGAAAACCATTCGCCTGAACATTCCTATGCTCTCTGCGGCAATGGACACCGTGACTGAAGCGCGCCTGGCTATTGCCCTGGCACAGGAAGGTGGCATTGGCTTTATTCACAAAAACATGTCTATCGAGCGTCAGGCGGAAGAAGTTCGCCGCGTGAAGAAGCATGAATCCGGCATCGTATCCGATCCACAGACCGTTCTGCCAACCACCACCCTGCACGAAGTGAAAGCCCTGACCGAACGTAACGGCTTTGCCGGTTACCCGGTGGTGACCGAAGAGAACGAGTTGGTGGGTATCATCACCGGCCGTGACGTGCGTTTCGTGACCGACCTGAACCAGCCGGTTAGCGTATATATGACACCAAAAGAGCGTCTGGTGACCGTGCGTGAAGGTGAAGCGCGTGATGTCGTCTTCGCAAAAATGCACGAAAAACGCGTTGAGAAAGCGCTGGTTGTGGATGCGAACTTCCACCTGCGCGGTATGATCACCGTTAAAGACTTCCAGAAAGCAGAACGTAAACCTAACGCCTGTAAAGACGAGCATGGCCGTCTGCGCGTTGGCGCTGCGGTTGGCGCAGGTGCCGGTAACGAAGAGCGTGTTGATGCGCTGGTTGCCGCAGGCGTTGACGTGTTGCTGATTGACTCCTCCCACGGCCACTCCGAAGGCGTTCTGCAACGTATTCGCGACACCCGTGCGAAATATCCTGATCTGCAGATCATCGGCGGTAACGTGGCGACGGGCGCAGGTGCTCGCGCGCTGGCTGACGCAGGTTGCAGCGCGGTGAAAGTGGGTATCGGCCCTGGCTCCATCTGTACAACCCGTATCGTGACCGGTGTAGGTGTTCCACAGATCACTGCGGTTTCTGACGCGGTTGAAGCGCTGGAAGGCACCGGTATTCCGGTCATCGCAGACGGCGGCATCCGCTTCTCTGGCGACATCGCTAAAGCGATCGCCGCAGGTGCTTCCGCGGTGATGGTTGGCTCCATGCTGGCAGGGACTGAAGAATCCCCGGGTGAAATCGAACTCTACCAGGGCCGTTCTTACAAATCTTACCGTGGTATGGGCTCTCTGGGCGCGATGTCTAAAGGTTCTTCTGACCGTTACTTCCAGACCGATAACGCTGCTGACAAACTGGTGCCGGAAGGTATCGAAGGCCGCGTTGCCTACAAAGGCCGTCTGAAAGAGATCATTCACCAGCAGATGGGCGGCCTGCGCTCCTGTATGGGTCTGACCGGCTGTGGTACCATTGACCTGCTGCGTACTAAAGCGGAATTCGTACGCATCAGCGGTGCGGGTATCCAGGAGAGCCACGTTCACGACGTGACGATCACCAAAGAGTCCCCGAACTACCGTCTGGGCTCCTGATAAGTTTCCGCGCCCGGCTCATGCCGGGCGCTCTGTTTTTGTTTCACTTGCCTCGGAATTAGCGTCAATGACGGAAAACATTCATAAACATCGCATTCTCATCCTGGACTTTGGTTCTCAGTACACTCAGCTGGTGGCGCGTCGCGTGCGTGAACTGGGCGTTTACTGTGAACTGTGGGCGTGGGATGTCACGGAAGCACAGATTCGCGAATTCAATCCAAGCGGCATTATCCTGTCCGGCGGCCCGGAAAGCACCACCGAAGAGAACAGCCCGCGTGCGCCGCAGTATGTGTTCGAAGCGGGCGTGCCGGTATTCGGCGTCTGCTACGGTATGCAGACCATGGCAATGCAGCTGGGCGGCCACGTAGAAGGCTCTAACGAGCGTGAGTTTGGCTATGCACAGGTTGAAGTGGTGAACGACAGCGCGCTGGTGCGCGGTATCGAAGACTCCCTGACCGCAGACGGCAAACCGCTGCTGGACGTGTGGATGAGCCACGGCGATAAAGTGACCGCTATCCCGTCCGACTTCGTGACCGTTGCCAGCACCGAAAGCTGCCCGTTCGCGATTATGGCGAACGAAGAGAAACGCTTCTACGGCGTGCAGTTCCACCCGGAAGTGACTCACACCCGTCAGGGTATGCGCATGCTGGAGCGCTTCGTGCGCGATATCTGCCAGTGTGAAGCGCTGTGGACCCCGGCTAAAATCATCGACGACGCCGTTGAGCGCATCCGTCAGCAGGTTGGCGATGACAAAGTCATTCTCGGCCTGTCCGGTGGCGTTGACTCCTCCGTAACCGCGATGCTGCTGCACCGCGCTATCGGTAAAAACCTGACCTGCGTATTCGTGGACAACGGTCTGCTGCGTCTGAATGAAGCCCAGCAGGTCATGGACATGTTTGGTGACCACTTCGGTCTGAACATCGTTCACGTGGAAGGCGAACAGCGCTTCCTGGACGCGCTGGCCGGTGTCAACGATCCGGAAGCCAAACGTAAGATCATCGGCCGCGTCTTCGTGGAAGTGTTCGACGAAGAAGCGCTGAAGCTGGAAGACGTGAAGTGGCTGGCACAGGGCACAATCTACCCTGACGTGATCGAGTCTGCGGCATCCGCAACCGGTAAAGCACACGTCATCAAATCTCACCACAACGTGGGCGGCCTGCCGAAAGAGATGAAGATGGGTCTGGTTGAACCTCTGCGTGAGCTGTTCAAAGACGAAGTGCGTAAGATCGGTCTGGAATTGGGTCTGCCGTACGACATGCTCTACCGTCACCCGTTCCCGGGTCCGGGTCTGGGCGTGCGTGTGCTGGGCGAAGTGAAGAAAGAGTACTGCGACCTGCTGCGTCGCGCGGACGCGATCTTCATCGAAGAGCTGCACAAAGCTGACCTGTATAACAAAGTGAGCCAGGCGTTCACCGTGTTCCTGCCAGTTCGCTCCGTCGGCGTTATGGGCGATGGCCGTAAGTACGACTGGGTTGTTTCCCTGCGTGCGGTGGAAACCATCGACTTCATGACCGCGCACTGGGCGCACCTGCCGTATGACTTCTTAGGCCGTGTGTCTAACCGCATCATCAACGAAGTGAACGGTATTTCCCGCGTGGTGTATGACATCAGCGGTAAGCCACCGGCTACGATTGAGTGGGAATAATCCCCCTCTGAGTTAACACCAAAACCCTCTGCCTGCGCAGGGGGTTTTTTATTTCCTTACTTCCCTTCACCCAACCTATACGCCAGCGCCACCACCAGCGACTGCACCAGGCACAGCGTTGCCGACTGAGATCGAAACGCATCCACCTGCGCCTCTTTCACCACAAAGCAGAGATCGCTAAATGTCGCCAGCGGGCTAATCTGGCTGTCCGTAATCACAATCTGCCGCGCGCCGACGCTGGCGGCGGTTTCGCTGACCATCACCGTCTCTTCCGCGTACGGCGAGAAGCTGATCGACACCACAATGTCGCGCGCCTTAATGCGGCTGATCTGCTCACGCAGCATGCCGCCCATGCCGTCGAGCAGAATCGGGCGGCACTCCAGGTGGCTTAAAGCATAGGTGAGATAAGCAGCGACGCTAAAGGAGCGGCGCAGTCCGGCGATGTAGATGGTGTCCGCGTCGGCCAGAAGCTGTACGGCGCGCTCCAGCATCTCCGGTTCGGCGCGGGCGGCCAGCTGCTGCAGCGCCTGCGCGTTCGAGCGGGCAAACTCCTGCAGGATATCGAGCGGCGTTTCCGGCACGGCTTCGCTCTCCATTTCGCGGAACAGCCGCGCGCGATCGCTGTAGCTGGCGGTCTCCTCCACCAGGTTCATACGAAACAGCTGTTTCATCTCGTTGAAGCCGGTAAAGTCAAAGGCATTGGCAAAACGGATTAGCGTCGAGGGCGGCACATCGGCACGCTCGGCAATGACCGCAACCGTATCAAACGCCACACTGTTCGTATTATCCAGTACATAGCGGGAGACCTGCTGCAGCCTCTTGCTCAGGCTATCGTAGCGATCGCGGATTTGCTGCTGCAGTTCGTTCAGGCTGGTTGCTGTCGTCATGTTATCCCCCAAATACAGTCTTATGATTCTAAACGCAAAACCGCGTCTTTTAAATGTTGGCCATCCATCTGGCAGCAAAAATGAAACAGAAACTTCACTCATTTCATCGCCTGAAAATCCTTAATAGCGCACGCTGCGTCAGTGTTGTTGGCTGTTAACATAAAAATCCATCCTTGATCACAATAATCATCATTTATTTTATTTCAACTTAAAATGGAATATTTGTTTCATATATAGTGTTCAGTACACAGTGTTCAGGTAACAGTCACGTATCAACAGCGAGAGGTTAAGGATGGAGACGGTAGCGAATTTTATTCACGGCGAATGTGTCACCGGTTCAGGCCAGCGCGTTCAGGCGATCTTCAACCCGGCCACCGGCGAGCAGATCCGTCAGGTGGTGATGAGTACGGCACAGGAAACGGAGCAGGCGATTGCCGCCGCGCAGCAGGCGTTTCCGGCGTGGGCGCGTCATTCTCCGCTTAAGCGCGCGCGTGTGATGTTCCGCTTCAAAGCGCTGCTGGAAGAGAATATGGAACGTCTGGCCCGTCTTATCAGCGAAGAGCACGGTAAGGTCTTCTCCGACGCGGTAGGCGAGCTGACCCGTGGCCTGGAAGTGGTGGAGTTCGCCTGTGGCATTCCGCATCTGCAAAAGGGTGAACACTCTGCCAACGTGGGCACCGGTGTGGACAGCCACTCGCTGATGCAGCCGCTCGGCGTCTGCGCCGGGATCACGCCGTTTAACTTCCCGGCGATGGTGCCGATGTGGATGTTCCCGATTGCGCTGGCGACCGGCAATACCTTCGTGCTGAAACCATCAGAAAAAGATCCCTCTCTGGCGCTCGCGCTGGCAAAACTGCTGAAAGAGGCCGGCCTGCCGGACGGCGTGTTTAACGTGGTGCAGGGGGATAAAGAATCCGTTGATGTGCTCCTGACCGACCCGCGCGTGCAGGCCGTGAGCTTTGTTGGCTCTACGCCGATTGCGGAATACATCTACCAGACCGCGTCCGCCCACGGCAAACGCTGTCAGGCGCTGGGTGGGGCGAAAAACCACTGCATTTTAATGCCGGATGCCGACATGGAGATGGCAACCAACGCCATTATGGGCGCGGCCTACGGCGCGGCGGGGGAACGCTGTATGGCGCTTTCAGTGGTACTGGCGGTGGGCGATAAAACCGCCGATGACCTCTGCGCCCGTCTGGAAAAACAGATTGCCGCGCTGCGCGTTGGGCCAGGGCTGGACCAGACGCCAGAAAACGAAATGGGGCCGCTTATCTCCTCCGCGCACCGCAGCAAGGTGCTGGGCTACATCGACAGCGGGGAAGCGCAGGGGGCGAATCTGCGCGTGGACGGCCGCGGCTTTAGCGTGCAGGGTCACGAGAAGGGCTATTTTGTCGGGCCGACGCTGTTCGATAACGTCACCCCGGAGATGACGATCTATAAGGAAGAGATTTTCGGCCCGGTGCTTTCTGTGGTACGCGTAGCAGATTACGCCAGCGCGGTGGATCTGATTAACCGCCATGAATATGGTAATGGTTCAGCCATTTTCACCCGCGACGGCGGCTGCGCGCGCCGCTTCTGCGAAGAGGTGCAGGCGGGCATGGTAGGGGTTAACGTGCCGATCCCGGTGCCGATGGCGTTCCACAGTTTCGGCGGCTGGAAGCGCTCGATTTTTGGCGCACTCAACGTTCACGGTAACGACGGCGTGCGTTTCTACACCCGAATGAAAACCGTCACCGCACGCTGGCCGGAAATGCAGCAGGAGACAGGCGCTGCGTTCTCCATGCCGACGCTGGGCTGACAGGAGGTTTTATGCAAACCGAACGTATGACCATGGCCCAGGCGCTGGTCCGGTTCCTTAATCAACAGTACGTCAGCATTGATGGCATTGAAACACCCTTCGTGGAGGGCGTGGCGACCATTTTTGGTCATGGCAACGTGCTGGGCATCGGCCAGGCGCTGGAACAGGATCCGGGCCATCTGCAGGTAATGCAGGGCTGTAATGAGCAGGGCATCGCCCACATGGCGACGGGATTCGCCAAACAGCATCGCCGTCAGCGCATTTTCGCCGTGACTTCTTCCGTCGGGCCGGGAGCCGCCAATATGATCACCGCGGCGGCAACCGCCACGGCGAACCGTATTCCGCTGCTGCTGCTGCCGGGGGATATCTACGCCAGCCGCCAGCCGGACCCGGTGTTGCAGCAGATCGAGCAGTATCACGATCTCAGCATCAGCACCAACGACTGCTTCCGCCCGGTCTCCCGCTACTGGGACCGCATCAATCGCCCGGAGCAGTTAATGAGCGCCATGTTAAACGCGATGCGAACGCTCACTGACCCCGCAGATACCGGTGCGGTAACCCTTTGCCTGCCGCAGGACGTGCAGGGCGAAGCCTGGGATTACCCGCCGAGCTTCTTCGCGCGTCGCGTGCATCACATCGAGCGTCGACCGCCAGATCCGCAGCGTCTGGCGCAGGCGCAGGCGTTGATTGCGCGCAAACGCCGTCCGCTGGTGGTGTGCGGCGGCGGCGTACGCTACTCCGGCGCGCATGAGGCGTTGCGCGAATTTGTCGAGACGCTGCATCTGCCGTTTGCCGAAACCCAGGCCGGAAAAGGGGCGCTGGTAAGTGACCACCCACTTAATATGGGCGGGGTGGGCGTGACGGGCGGAATGGCCGCCAACCAGCTTGCGCCGCAGGCCGACTTAGTGATTGGCGTGGGGACACGTCTTACCGATTTTACCACCGGCTCCAAGGCGCTCTTTTCCCACCCGGACGTCGAGTTTCTGCTGCTCAACGTGGCCGAGTTTGACGCCCTGAAGCTTGACGCCACCGCGCTGATTGCCGATGCCCGGACCGGACTGCAGGCCTTAACCCACTCGCTCAGGGAGTATCGCAGCGGCTGGGGAGAGGAGATTGCGCAGGCGAAAGCCGCCTGGCATGACGAGTGCCGCCGTCTCTGGGATCGCCAGTGGCGCCCGGACGAGGCACCGGAAGTGGCGGGCCATCTTGATGCCCAGCTGACGGAATATGGCGAGACGCTCAACACCTGCCTGACCCAGACGCGGGTACTGGGGCTGATTAATCAGCATGTTGAAGATAACGCCATCGTGGTTGGCGCAGCCGGTTCGCTGCCGGGAGATTTACAGCGCCTCTGGCAGGTCAAAATGCCTGATACCTATCATCTGGAGTACGGTTACTCCTGCATGGGTTACGAGATTGCGGCGGCGCTTGGCGCGAAGCTTGCCCGACCCGGGCAACCGGTTTACGCCATGGTGGGGGATGGCTCTTACATGATGTTGCACTCCGAGTTGCAAACCGCGGTGCAGGAGGGCATTAAAATCACCGTTCTGCTGTTTGATAACGCCAGCTTTGGCTGCATTAATAACCTGCAGATGGGACATGGAATGGGAAGCTTTGGCACGGAAAATCGCCACCGTAACCCGCAGACCGGGCAGCTTGACGGGCCGCTGGTGAAGGTCGATTTCGCGCAAAACGCGGAAAGCTACGGCTGTCGCGCGTGGCGGGTACATGATGAGCAAAGCCTGCTGGCGGCGCTGGAGGCGTCCCGCGCCCATCCAGGCCCGACGCTGCTGGACATCAAAGTGCTGCCGAAGACCATGACCCACGATTACGCCTCCTGGTGGCGAACCGGCGATGCGCAGGTAGCAGCGTCTACTGCCGTGCGCGAAGCCGCGGCGCAGACGCAGGCGCAGGTGAAAAAAGCTCGTCAGTATTAAGATTTCCCGCCTTAACGAAATTTTCATTTCATTTTTCTTTTTCCCCTCACCCTAACCCTCTCCCACTGGGAGAGGGGATAGTTCGGTGCGGTTTTCCCTCCCTCTCCCTGAGGGAGAGGGCCGGGGTGAGGGGAAGATGTCCTCCCTCCCATGTTGTGAGATTGATAACAAAATTTATCTCATTCATCTCAAAAGTGTTAACCCACACTCAAAAACATAATTTTCACTATTTATAAAAATGAAATAAATGTTTTATTTAAAGGGTCGTTAGTTCACAGCATTCACCAACACCGGGAGCCGTTATGTTTAACATTGCTTTACTGGGCGCTGGCCGAATTGGCCAGGTACATGCAGCTAACATCGCCAGCCACAGCGCGACCACACTCTGGTCCGTGGTTGACCCGAATCAGGAATTTGCCACCCGTCTCGCCACGCAGTATCAGGCCCGCCAGCAGAGCCTGATTGAGGCGATGACCGACCCTGACGTTCATGCCGTGCTGATCGCCTCGGCGACCGATACCCATGCGGACCTGATTGAAATGGCCGCCCGTCATGGCAAAGCCATCTTCTGTGAAAAACCGGTACACCTCGACCTCGCCCGCGTGCGTGACTGCCTGAAAGTAGTCAAAGAGTACGACGTGCCGCTGTTTATCGGCTTTAACCGTCGCTTTGACCCGCAGTTCCGCCGTGTGAAAACCGACGCCCAGGCCGGGCGTATCGGCAAACCGGAATCGCTGCTGATCATCTCCCGCGATCCGTCTCCACCACCGGCGGAGTATGTCCGCGTCTCTGGCGGCATGTTCCGCGATATGACCATTCACGACTTTGATATGGCGCGCTTCATCATGGGTGAAGAGCCGGTGTCAGTGTATGCCCAGGGCAGTAACCTGGTGGATCCGGCGATTGGCGAGGCGGGGGACATCGACACCGCATTTATCGTTCTGAAATATGCCTCCGGCGCAATGGCGACCATCGTCAACAGCCGCCGCTCCTCTTACGGCTACGACCAGCGCCTGGAGCTACACGGTTCTGAAGGGCTGCTCTGCGCGGGCAATATTCTTGAAAATCAGGTGCAGCACTACGGCAAACAGGGCTGCACCAGCGCGCTGCCGGAACACTTCTTCCTGCAGCGCTACAAATCCGCTTACGCCGCGGAATGGGAACACTTTGTTGCGGTATTGCGCGGCGAAGCGGTGCCTGACTGCAGCGGCGATGATGGTGAACGTGCGCTGTACCTCGCGGATAAAGCGCTGGAGTCGCTGCGTAGCCAGCGCGAGATCGTCCTCTAAACACAACCACCCTACACAGAGAGACATAATAATGAAAAAGCTGATCTTAGCCGCCCTCATCGCCATGACGTCCGGGGCCGCCCTCGCCGAAAACGAGCAAATTGTTTTCAGTACGCCAAACCTGGCGATGCCGTTTGAAGTTCACATGCAGCGCACGGCGGTGAAAGCCGCAAAAGAGATGGGCGTCAAGTTGCAGGTGCTGGACGGGCAGGGCAGTTCACCAAAACAGGTGGCTGACCTGGAAAACGCCATCACCCGCGGAGCGCAGGGGTTCATCGTCTCCCCGAACGACGTGAACGCGGTCTCCAGCGCGGTGGATGAAATTCAGGATGCGAAGCTGCCGGTGGTCACCCTTGACCGCTCCGTCGACAGTCAGAAGAAAGTGCCGCACTTTGGTGCCAATAACTACAAAGGCGGCCAGGCGATTGGCGACTTCGTGAAAAGCAAATTCCCCGACGGGGCAGAGATCATTCTGCTCACCGGTCAGCCGGGCTCCTCTTCCAACATCGAACGCACCAAAGGGATCCGCGACAGCCTGAAAGCGGGTGGCGATAAATACAAGATCGTCGCCGATCAGACCGGCAACTGGATGCGTTCTGAAGGGATGCGCATTGTAGAAAGCGTTCTGCCGTCACTGCCGAAACGCCCGCAGGTGATCCTCTCTGCCAACGATGATATGGCGCTGGGGGCGATTGAAGCCCTGCAGAGCCAGGGCGTGAAGCCCGGTGAAATCCTGGTAACCGGCTTTGATGCGGTTCCTGAAGCGCTGGCTCGCGTGCGTGACGGCTGGCTGGCGGTGACTGCGGATCAGCGCCCGGGCTTTGCGGTGCAAACGGCAATGAGCCAGCTGGTGGCCAACGTGCGTGAGAAGAAAGCCATCACCGGCGCGGACTACCCGCCAACGCTTATCACCAAAGAGAACCTGCAGCAGGCTGAGCGTATCGGTGAAGCCGGTAACTAATATGTCCCGAGCCGCCTTTGGCGGCTCATCATGAGGAGGAGCAGACTGATGTCGCAACCCTTACTGAAAGTGACCGAGCTGGCGAAAAGCTTTTCCGGCGTCTGGGCGCTGAGCAATGCCCAGTTGACCGTCGGGCCAGGAGAAATCCACGCCCTGCTGGGGGAAAACGGGGCGGGAAAATCCACGCTGCTGAAGGCGCTTGCGGGCGCGCAGCCGCAAACGCGCGGGGAGATCTGGTTCAACGGCGAAACGCTGCCGGTAGATGACTCCCCGGTGGAACGACAGAACAAGGGCATTATCACCATCTATCAGGAATTTAATCTGCTGCCCAACATGACCGTCGCGGAAAACATGTTCCTTGGGCGTGAGCCGCGCAAGCGGAACCTGATCGTCGATGAAAAAGCGGTAAACCAGGAGGCGCAGGTCATTCTCGATTACCTGCAGCTGAACGTCGCGCCGACCACACCCGTTGCCCGCCTGAGCGTGGCCCAGCAGCAGATGGTCGAGATCGCGAGAGCGCTGACTCTCAACGCCAGGCTGATCATCATGGATGAACCTTCCGCCGCGCTGAGCGACAGCGAAGTAGAAAGCCTGCACCGTGTGGTGCGGGAGCTTAAAAACCGCGGGGTGAGCATTATCTATGTGACGCACCGCCTGCATGAAGTTTTCCAGCTCTGCGACCGTTTCACCGTTTTCCAGGATGGCCGTTTCACCGGCACCGGCGCGGTGGCAGAAACGAACGTAGAGCAGCTGATCCGCCTGATGGTCGGGCGCGACGTGGCGTTTAACCGCCGTCCCGCCAGTGAAACCCATCATGAGGATAAACCCATCCGTCTGGCCGTGAAGGGGCTGAGCCGCGAAAAGCCGCCGCTGGATCCGCACGGTATTGCCCTGCATGACATCAGCTTCCATGTCCACGCGGGTGAGGTGCTGGGCATCGCCGGACTGGTGGGGGCAGGACGCACCGAAGTGGCCCGCTGCCTGTTTGGCGCAGACGCGTTTACCTCTGGCAGCTTTGAGCTTGACGGCGTGCCGTACCAGCCGCGCGACCCGCTGTATGCCCTCGATCAGGGCGTGGCGCTGGTGCCGGAAGATCGCAAAAAAGAGGGGGCGGTGCTGGGGCTGTCGATTCGCGACAACCTGTCGCTCTCCTGCCTTTCGTCACTGCTGCAATGGCGCTGGTTCGTCAATACCCGCAAAGAGGACGATCTGATTGAGTCCTACCGCCAGGCGCTGCAGATCAAGATGGTCAACAGCGCGCAGGAGGTGCGCAAGCTCTCCGGCGGTAACCAGCAAAAAGTGATCCTCGCGCGCTGCATGGCGCTCAACCCGCGGGTGCTGATTGTCGATGAGCCAACGCGTGGCATCGACGTGGGGACCAAATCAGAAGTGCACCAGGTGCTGTTTGACATGGCGAAAAAGGGCGTGGCGGTGATTGTGATCTCCTCCGATCTGCCTGAAGTGATGGCGGTGTCCGACCGGATCATCACCCTGAGCGAAGGCCGGGTCACCGGCGAGATCCACGGCGATGATGCCAACGAAGAGCGGCTGATGACGATGATGGCCATCAACCACAACGCCCTGAACGCGGCATAACGGAGTTTCTCATGACGCAGATGATTTCTAAAACGCAGGCCCCGGTCAAACGCGCCGGACGCATCGATCCCATCGCCTTCTTCGAGCGCTTTGGGGTGCTGATTTTCATGATCCTGCTGCTGATCTTCTTCCAGTCGCAGAACAGCAATTTTTTCTCGGAACGCAACATTTTCAACATCCTGACCGAAGTCTCCATCTACGGGATCATGGCCGTGGGGATGACCTTCGTCATCCTGACCGCCGGGATCGACCTCTCCGTCGGCTCCATTCTGGCGGTGTGCGCCATGACCGCGGCGTACGTGATTAAAGGCGACAACTTTACCACCGTCGACCCGAACGCCTGGGGCGGCATGAGCTGGCTGATAGGGCTGGGGATTTGTCTGGCGATGGGCACGGCGATTGGTTTTCTGCACGGTCTGGGCGTCACCCGCCTGCGTCTGCCGCCGTTCATCGTCACCCTCGGGGGGATGACCATCTGGCGCGGCCTGACCCTGGTGATTAACGACGGCGCGCCAATCGCCGGTTTCGATCAGGGCTACCGCTGGTGGGGACGGGGCGAGCTGCTCGGTATCTCCATTCCGATCTGGATCTTCGCCATCGTCGCCGTTGGCGGTTATCTGGCGCTGCACAAAACCCGCTGGGGGCGCTTCGTTTACGCCATCGGTGGCAACCCGGAGGCGGCGCGTCTGGCGGGTGTGAACGTGAAGCGCGTACTGGTCAGCGTCTATGTGCTGATTGGCTGTCTGGCGGGGCTGGCGGGCTTTATTCTCAGCGCGCGTCTGGGGAGCGCCGAGGCGGTAGCCGGGATCTCCTTTGAATTGCGCGTCATTGCCTCGGTGGTGATTGGCGGCACCTCGCTGATGGGCGGCTACGGACGCATCGGCGGCACCATTATCGGCTCCATCATTATGGGCATTCTGATTAACGGCCTGGTGCTGATGAACGTCTCGGCTTACTACCAGCAGATTATCACCGGGTTAATTATCGTTCTGGCGGTGGCGTTCGACACCTACGCCAAGAGCCGTCGCGGCGCACTGTGAGGATCACGATGAAAGAGGTTCGTATTGGATTAATTGGCACCGGGTATATCGGCAAGGCGCATGCCATCGCTTATGCCCAGGCCCCTACGGTATTCAACCTGCGCGGCAAGCTGGTGCGTGAGATGGTGGCCGAGGTAAACCCGACGCTGGCGGCAGAGCGCGCGCAGGCGTTTGGCTTTAACCGTTCAACGGGAGACTGGCGGGCGCTGGTGGCCGACCCGGCCATTGATGTAGTGGATATTTGCTCGCCCAACCATCTGCATAAAGAGATGGCGCTGGAGGCGATCCGCCACGGCAAGCACGTTTACTCGGAAAAACCGCTGGCGCTGAACGCCCACGACGCGCGTGAGATGGTCGAGGCCGCTAAGCGGGCTGGGGTGAAAACCCTGGTGGGCTTCAACTACATGAAAAACCCTACGGCGCAGCTGGCGAAAGAGATAATCGCCCGCGGCGAAATAGGCGAGGTGATCCACTTCTACGGCACCCACAACGAAGACTACATGGCCGACCCGCTTTCGCCCATTCACTGGCACTGCTTCAAAGAGACTGCCGGGCTGGGGGCGCTGGGCGATCTGGCGGCGCATATCGTCAATATGGCGCAGTACCTGGTGGGGGAGATTGAGCAGGTTTGCGGCGACCTGAAGATTGTGGTCCCGGAACGTCCGGCGAAGGCCGGGTCGTCGGAGATGATTGCCGTCGAAAACGAGGACCAGGCCCACGCGATGGTACGTTTCGCGGGCGGGGCGCAGGGTGTGATTGAAACCTCCCGCGTCGCCTGCGGCCGCAAGATGGGGTTGTCATATGTGATCACCGGAACGAAAGGCGCCATTAGCTTCACTCAGGAGCGCATGGCCGAGCTGAAGCTCTATCTGCATGACGATCCGGTCAACCGTCAGGGATTCCGCACGCTGCTGGTCGGCCCGGCACACCCGGACTACGGCGCGTTCTGTATGGGCGCAGGCCACGGTATTGGCTTTAACGATCAAAAAACGGTGGAAGTGCGTGACCTGGTGGATGGCATTGCCGCCGACGCACCGATGTGGCCGGACTTTGAAGAGGGCTGGAAAGTCTCGCGCGTGCTGGACGCCATCGCACTCTCACACCAGCAAGGCCGCTGGCTGAACGTGAATGACATTGTCTGAAGAGGTATCAACGTGGAAAAGCAGTTTGATGTGATATGCATGGGCCGCGTGGCGGTAGACCTCTACAGTCAGCAGATTGGTGCGCGGCTGGAGGATGTGTCGAGCTTTGCCAAATATCTCGGCGGCTCGTCCGGCAACGTGGCGTACGGCACGGCGCGGCAAGGGTTGCGTTCGTCGATGCTGGCGCGCGTGGGCGACGAGCATATGGGCCGATTCCTGCGCGAAGAGCTAAATCAGGTGGGCTGTGATACCAGCCATCTGATCACCGATAAAACACGCCTCACGGCGCTGGTGCTACTCGGCATTAAAGATCGGGACACCTTTCCTCTGATTTTTTATCGCGATAACTGCGCGGATATGGCCATTACGGCCAGCGATGTGGACGAAAACTACATCGCTTCCGCACGGTGTCTTGCCATCACCGGGACTCACCTTTCTCATCCGCAGACCCGCGAGGCGGTGCTGACGGCGCTGGGCTACGCCCGTCGTCACGGCGTGCGCACGGTGCTGGACATTGATTATCGCCCGGTGCTGTGGGGGCTGACCTCCTTAGGCGACGGCGAAACGCGCTTTATCGCGGCCGATCAGGTCACCCGTGAACTTCAGGAAGTGCTCCACCTCTTCGACGTTATTGTCGGCACCGAGGAGGAGTTCCACATTGCGGGCGGCAGCACGGACACCCTGCAGGCGCTGGCGCAGGTGCGTGCCGTGAGTCAGGCCACGCTGGTCTGCAAACGCGGCGCGCTTGGCTGTTCGGTCTATACCGGTGCCATTCCGGCCCGTCTGGATGACGGCCTGACGGTGACCGGCGTGCGCGTGGAGGTGCTGAACGTCCTCGGTGCGGGCGATGCCTTTATGTCCGGCCTGCTGCGCGGCTACCTGAACGATGAGGGCTGGGAGCAGGCGTGCCACTATGCCAACGCCTGCGGCGCGCTGGTGGTCTCGCGCCACGGCTGCGCCCCGGCGATGCCGAGCAAAATTGAGCTGGATGACTATCTCTCGCGCGCCGCGCTCGTTCCACGCCCGGATCTCGACCCGCGTCTGAACCATCTGCACCGGGTCACCACCCGTCGCCGCGAATGGCCGGAATTGTGCGTAATGGCGTTCGATCACCGCAGCCAGCTTGAAGATATGGCACTGCAGTGCGGGGCGTCGCTCAAACGTATTCCGGCGCTCAAGCAGCTGATCCTGCAGGCCAGCCGCGAGGCGGCGAGCCGTGCCGGGCTGGCAGGCAAAGCGGGCCTGCTGTGTGACGGTACGTTTGGTCAGGACGCGCTCAACGCCATTACCGGTGAAGGGTGGTGGATCGGGCGGCCCATTGAGCTGCCGGGCTCCCGTCCGCTGGAGATGGAGCACGGCAACATTGGCACCCAGCTTATCAGCTGGCCGCAGGAGCATGTGGTGAAGTGCCTGGTCTTTTTCCACCCGGAAGATGCCCACGGCCTGCGCCTGGAGCAGGAGCAGAAAATTGCCGAGGTCTACCACGCTTGCTGCCAGTCCGGGCATGAGCTGCTGCTGGAGGTGATATTGCCCGCCAGCATGCCGCGTAGCGATGAACTTTATCTGCGTGCCATCTCCCGCTTCTACAACCTGGGTATTTACCCGGACTGGTGGAAATTGCCGCCGCTGACGTCCGATGGCTGGACGGCACTGAGCGAGATTATCCAGCGCCGGGATCCGCACTGTCGTGGGGTGGTGATCCTCGGGCTGGATGCGCCTGCCGAGCAGCTGCGTGCCGGGTTTAACGCCGCGGCAGGGCACGAACTGGTGAAAGGATTTGCCGTGGGGCGCACGCTGTTTGGCGAAGCTTCCCGCGCATGGCTGAAACACGATATTGACGATGCGCAGCTGGTGGCGCGCATCCGGGACAATTACCTGCAGCTTATCGCCTGGTGGCGCGAGCGCGGACACGCATAATGGAGACGACAATGAGTGTGCAATTAGGCATTAACCCCCTGACGTGGACTAACGACGATCTGCCTTCCCTTGGTGCCGAAACGCCGCTGGAGACCTGTCTGAGCGAGGGGAAAGAGGCCGGTTTTGCCGGTTTCGAACTGGGCAACAAATTCCCGCGTGAAGCGCGCCTGCTTGGCCCCATTTTGCAGCGCCACGATCTGCAGCTGGTCTCTGGCTGGTACTCCGGCCGCCTGCTGGAGCGCAGCGTGGAAGAGGAGATTGCCGCCGTGCAGTCCCATCTGACGCTGCTGCGTGAGCTGGGGGCAAAGGTGCTGGTATTTGCGGAGGTGAGCGGCTGCATTCACGGCGAGCAGCAGACGCCGGTGCATCTGCGCCCGCGCTTCCCGCAGGCACGCTGGAAAGAGTATGGCGAGAAGCTCACGGAATTTGCCCGCTACACTCAGCAGCAGGGGGTGCAGATTGCCTATCACCACCATATGGGGACGGTGATTGAGTCTGCTGACGACGTGGACAACCTGATGACCCATACCGGCGAAGAGGTCGGGTTGCTGCTGGACACCGGTCACCTGACCTTTGCCGGGGCCGATCCGCTGACGGTGGCGCAGCGCTGGGCGTCGCGCATCAACCACGTTCACTGCAAAGATGTGCGTGCCGACGTGCTGGCAGATGTCAAAAACCGCAAAACCAGCTTCCTCGATGCGGTGCTGAGCGGCGTGTTTACCGTGCCGGGCGACGGTTGCGTGGATTATCCGCCGATCATGCAACTGCTGAAAGCGCAGAATTATCATGGCTGGCTGGTGGTGGAGGCGGAGCAGGATCCTGCGATTGCCCATCCGCTGACCTATGCCCGTCTGGGGTATAACAACCTGAGCCGTCTGGCGCGCGACGCCGGGCTTATCTGAGGAGATGACATGTCACGTCTGCTATCACGCTGGCAACAGCCGAACGCTGAAGGGCGGACCCAGTCCGTCACGCCGGAACGCGCCGGGTGGGGATATGTTGGCTTTGAGGCCTATGAGCTGCAGGAGGGGCAGCAGTTGACGCTGCCCGCCGTCAGCGAAGAGCGCTGTCTGGTGCTGGTGGCCGGGCGCGCCTCCATCAGCACGCCTTCCGCGCAGTTTAACGATATTGGCGAGCGGATGAGCCCGTTCGAGCGCATCAAGCCGTGGGCGGTGTACGTTACCCCGCAGGAGACGGTGCAAGTGAAGGCGCTCACGAAGCTGGAACTGGCGGTTTGTGCCGCTCCGGGTAAAGGTAGCTGGCCGACGCGGCTGATTGCACCGCAGGATATCGACGCTGAAGCGCGCGGCAAAGGCCATAACCAGCGCTATGTGCACAACATTCTGCCGGAAGACAAACCGGCTGACAGCCTGCTGGTGGTGGAGGTCTGGACCAACGAAGGCTGCACCAGCTCGTACCCGAGCCATAAGCACGACACGGATAATCCGCCCCAGGAGACGTATCTGGAGGAGACCTATTACCATCGCCTCAACCCGGATCAGGGGTTCTGCATGCAGCGGGTCTACACTGACGACAGAACGCTGGATGAATGCATGGCGGTCTACAACCGTGACGTGGTGATGGTGCCGAAGGGCTACCACCCGGTGGCAACCCTGGCGGGGTATGACAGCTACTACCTCAACGTGATGGCCGGGCCGGTGCGCAAATGGATGTTCACGTGGGAAGAGGACCACGCGTGGATTAACCGGGATTATCCCGCAGAGAATGGGGGCTGAAGCGGCCTTTCTTGTCGGGTGGCGCTGCGCTGACCCGACCTACGAAACCGTAGGCTCGCGCAAGCACAGCGCCGCTGGTCGAATTGTCTTCAGTGCATCTGCCTCGCCTGCTCAATCGTGCGGGCAATGGCTTCCGGCTGGCTCACCATCGATACGTGGCTCGCCGCGACCTCGGTGGTGTTCGCGTGGATGGCCTTCGCCATCGCGCGTTCAAGCTCAGGATTGATCATCCGGTCGTTCTTGCTTACCACATACCAGCTCGGCTTCGCGTGCCACGCCGCGCGAGTGACTTTTTCGCCAAACGCATCGCCCTTTATTGGCCCCTGTGTGGCGGCGATGATCTGTTGTTCACCCGGTTTCACATCCGGTGCGAAGTCCTTACTGACCGACGCAGGCGGCAGGTATAAAAAGCCGTCCGCGGTTTTTGCGATACCGGCGCTCCCCGGTGGCGCCGGGTAGCTATTCGCCAGCTCTGCCGTTGACTGACCGGCGTCCGGCGCGAACGCCGCCACATACACCAGCGATTTCACCCGCGCATCGTTGCCGGCCTCGCTAATCACGGTGCCGCCCCAGGAGTGACCTACCAGTACCACGTCCCCGTGTGCACGAGCGATGGCGCGCCGGGTGGCTGCTACGTCATCTTTTAGTGAAGTCAGCGGCAGCTGGACGGCTATTACCTCGGTGTGGCGTTTCTGCAAAAGGGAAATCACCTTGTTCCAGCTGCTACCGTCGGCAAATGCGCCATGCACCAGCACCACGCTGGTTTCACTCTGCGCAAAGGCGCTGGCCGACATCGCCAGCAGACCCGCCGTCAGTATCGATAATGTTTTCATCTTCAGGCTCCTCAGAAATGGTGGACCGGCGCATGCGGCGGCACGGTGAATTCAAGGGTTTTATGGTCGAGAGGCTTATGCGTCGGGTCGGCCAGAATAATGGTCACCTTGTGTTTTCCGGCGGGCAGTCCCACCAGAATCACCGGCTCACCGCTGGTGTCCGCCCAGTGCCAGGGTGCGTCATCCACCACAACGTGAATATGGCCGATGCGCGGAGTGACTTTCAGCGCGTCGGGCCCAAAGACAGGTTCAATGCGCAGGTTTTCAACACGGTACTGAATAAAGACGGCACCCTTACTCAGCGGGCCTGCCAGCGGTGGATCGACAATCAGCCTGGCGGGCGGCTGGGGCTGCTCAAGCGGGGCAACGGCAGCCGGACCGTTGACGTCGGCGGCGCTGAGGCCGCTCAGGGGCGCGGCGCAGACGGAAGACGTTAGCGCGAGTAAAGGAAGCAACAGATGCTGGCGAATCATTTTGGTCTCTCCTCGTGGGGTCATGTCACGAGAGACAGCAGACCATTTTTATGTATCGCGTCTGTTTGCTGATGCGGGATTTTTGTATCGATGCGTAAGCCAGATGAGGGAGATACAGTGCGATACATTTCCCCCGGGCATGACGAGAAGTTTGCTGGCATGGTGTCTTCAGGCGCATCCATCGGATGTGGAGATTTCCCGGAGAAAACATCATGAATAGTGAAAAAGTTGCGTTGATTTTCGGCGGCGCACGTGGAATTGGTGCGGCTATAGCGGCACGGCTGGCGAAGGAAGGATATCGCGTTGCCGTGACATGGGTATCACGTCCGGACTGGGCTAATGCACTGGTCTCATCCATTACTGATGCGGGCGGGGTGGCGCTGGCGATTAACGCTGATAGCGCAGATGCAACTGCAATTCAGGCTGCGGTTGATGCCACGATCAACCATTACGGCAGGCTGGATGTTGCCGTAGTGAACGCAGGCGTACTGCGGCTGGGCATGCTTGAGGATTATTCAGTGGACGATCTGGATACCACGCTGTCGGTGAACGTGCGCGGCGTTTTCCTCTCTGTGCAGGCGGCAGTTAAACGAATGAGGGAAGGGGGAAGGGTGATCACCATTGGCAGCAATACCGCTGTGCGAACCGGGCATGCCGGTAGTAGCGTTTATGCGATGAGTAAAGCTGCGGTGGCAGCCATGGTGCAAAACCTGGCGCTGGATCTGGCTCCGAAGCGGATCACAATTAACAATATCCAGCCCGGCCCCATCGCCACGGATATGACGGCCGGAATGGCGGAGCAGATCACTGCACATATCCCTTTAAAACGCATTGGGCAGCCTGAGGAGATCGCATCACTTGCCGCATGGCTTGCTGGAGAAGAGTCTGGATATATGACAGGCGCGAGCCTGACGATTGACGGTGGATTCGTGCTTTAACTGCAGGGGGCAGGGAAGCCCGACATTCTGACTAGCGCACGGGTGCGTCGACCACCAGACCCGTTTGCTGCGACTGGAGTTTGTCCTGATGGTGATACCAGGCACCAATGGAGGAATAAACGAAGCGGCCAAAGAAAAACAGGAAGCTGATTAGCAATATGATGCGGGTCATTCGAGTGTTAAATCGATGTCGTTTTCGCATACGTGTGGCCTGACTCACTGTGTTTTTCCTGGACATACCCTTTTGGGCGACGCGGATATTAAGGCACAGCGGGAAGGGTGGGTCAATTCTGCGATGTGTAAATAACCGTCAACATATACATTAACCGATGTTATTAAAAATAATAATTGCATTTACGATATTGATAACACGAAGAAAATTCACCGGAAAAAAACAGAAGAAAGGAAATTTTGAATTAAATAGTTTGATTTAAGTCAACGGATTCCCCTCAGTGGTATTTAAAATCCCTCCTCCATACTGTTTGCCCCGGGTGTTAGCGGGCAGCACGTACGTCAGGTCGGATGCCTGTCTTCATTTTCCCTCAGGAGAAAGGGGTTTAATCGGGCATCTATGAACACTATTGCTTTCCTGAAACAGAATAAAGACCGCTGGTGGGCGCTGCCGCTTATTTTACCGGTGGTGTTGCTGCCCGTGCTGAGTGCGGCCAATACCCTGACGCAACTGGGCGACGGCATTGTGGCACTCTATTATCTGCCGCTCTTTTTCCTGCTCACCTTAATGCTGTTTTTCGGCGTTGGGGCTATTCCCGGAATAGTGCTGTCGCTGTTTATTCGCTATTACCCGCAAGTTGGGCTGTTTGAAACCATTGCCGGGATCTTCCATTTTATTATTCCCTTAGTGCTGAGTTGGGGCGGTTATCGCGTTTTTGCCCCCAGACGCAATATGACGGCTTACGGCGATATACGGCTGATGGCGCAGCGCATTTTCTGGCAGGTGTTATGTCCGGCAACGCTGTTTCTGGTGCTGTTTCAGTTTGCGGTTTATCTGGGCGTGTATGAGAGTCGCCAGAGCCTGGCGGGGCTGAACCCGCTTAATATTCACACGCTGATCAACTATCAGGCGCTGCTGGTCAGCGGCTTAACGGGCGTACCGCTGAGTTACCTGATAATCCGGCTGATTCGCCATCCGCGTTATTTCAGGGCATTGATTTCACAGAGCCGCGCGCAGATAGATAAAAAGGTGACGCTCATCGAGTTTCTGATCTGGTTGATCATACTGGGCGGGCTGCTGCTGTTGCTGCTGATACCAATGAATGAGAACAGCTCTATCTTCACCACTAACTACACGCTGTCGCTCCTGATGCCGGTGATGCTCTGGGGCGCGATGCGCTTTGGTTACAGGCTGACATCCCTCATCTGGACGCCGGTCCTGCTGGTCTCTATTCACTATTTTTACCGTTATATCCCTGTGAATCAGGGCTACGACATTCAACTGGCGATCACCTCTTCCAGCTACCTGGTCTTCTCGTTTGTGGTGGTCTATATGTCGATGCTGTCGACCCGCCAGCGTGCCGTGAATAAGCGCTCCCGCAGGCTGGCGCTCCTCGACCCGGTTGTCCATATGCCTAACCTGCGGGCGTTGTTACGCGATCTGGCCCGGAACCCGTGGTCGGCGCTCTGTTTACTGCGTATTCCTGAACTGGAAGTGCTGGGCCGAAATTATGGCGTATTGCTGCGAATTTTATACAAACAGCAACTGGCACAGTGGGTTAATGGCACACTCCAGCCCAATGAGCGGGTGTATCACCTTACCGGGTATGATCTGGCAGTGCGACTCAACGCGGAATCTCACCAGCAGCGAATCGAGACGCTGGATGAGCATATCAAACAGTTCCGTTTTATCTGGGATGGCATGCCGCTTCAGCCGCAGGTGGGCATGAGCTACTGCTATGTGCGCTCACCCGTGAACCATCTCTATCTGGTGCTGGGGGAGTTAGGGGTTATTGCCGATCTGTCGCTCTCAACCAACCACCCGGAAAACCTTCAGCAGCGTGGTGCTGTCCATCTGCAGCGCAGCCTTAAGGATAAAATCGCGATGATGAGCCGCCTGCAAAAGGCGCTCGACAACAACGAATTCACCCTGCTGGCGCAGCCCGTTCGTGGCCTGCGTGGCGATCGCTATCATGAAGTGCTGCTGCGGATGCCGGATGCGGACGGCGCGTTACTTACTCCCGATCGGTTCCTGCCCGTCGCTCAGGAGTTTGGCCTGTCGTCGCGGGTCGATTTGTGGGTGCTGGAGCGCACGCTGCGTTTCCTGGCCGAACACCGTGACAGGCTGCCCGGCCAGCGCTTTGCCATTAATCTTGCGCCCTCAACCGTTTGTCGGGTGCAGTTCCCGCTGGAGGTAAGCCGTCTGCTGAATAAATACGCCGTGGAGGCGTGGCAGTTGATCTTCGAGGTGACCGAGTGCAGTACCTTCGGCAGCGCGGAGCAGGCGATGCATACCCTCCGGCAGCTACAAAAAATGGGCGTACGCATTGCGATAGATGATTTTGGTACCGGCTATGCAAGCTATGCGCGGCTGAAAAGCGTGGACGCAGACATCCTCAAGATTGACGGCAGCTTTATTCGCAATATCGTCAGTAACAGCCTAGATTACCAGATTGTGGCCTCTATTTGCCATTTAGCGCGAATGAAAAAGATGCTGGTGGTTGCGGAATATGTGGAGACCGAAGAGATACGTAGCGCGGTTCACGCGCTCGGTATCGACTATGTGCAGGGCTATCTGATAGGTCGGCCGGAGGCACTTGAGTCACTGCTGGAGGCAGAGGCGTCCTTGACGGACGCCTGAGCCGTTACGCCGCGACGTCGGCGCTCTCTTCTTCGATTTTGAGCAGCCAGCCGGTGACCGCTTCCCAGTACTGCTGCTCTTTTTCCAGATCCAGCAGAACCAGCGCATTCTGGCTAAACCAGTCGTGCGGGAAGCTCAGCGTCCAGTGATGGTCATCCGTTTTGAGTTTCAGCGTGGGCGGCGTGGTTGTGGCCTGACGCTGGTTATTCAGCAGCACGCCCAGACGCAGTAGCTGAATCAGCGGCAGGAACTGCTTTTTCTTGAACAGCGTGAAGCGCGGCAGATCGTCGAGCTTAATGGCTTTGCGATGATAGCGCACCAGCGTCGCCATCATGGTTTGCTGCTCCTGGTTGAAGCCCGGCAAATCGCTGTTTTGCAGAATGTAGGCGGAATGACGGTGCATGCCGCTGTGGTTAATGTTCAGCCCCACTTCGTGCAGCATCGCGGCCCATTTCAGCAGGGCGGCAAGCTGCGGATGGGCAAGCTTCGGATTCTGCTCCTGCCACTGATCGTACATCTGAACGGTCGTTTCCAGCACCCGCTTCGCCTGTTCGCGGTCGATGTTGTACTGGTTTGCCAGGCTTTGCGCGGTACGGCTGCGAATATCCTGATGGCGGAAGCGGCCTTCCATCTCATACAGCACGCCTTCACGCAGCGCGCCGTCAGAGAGACGCAGCTCCTTAATGGCCAGGGCATCGAATACGCCGCACAGGATAGCCAGCCCCGGTACAAACACCGCTTTACGCTCGTCGGAAAGACCCGGCAGGCTTAACGCGTCGAAACTTTTATGTTTCAGCACCTCTTCGGTCAGCAACGTCAGGCGTTCGGGGGTGATAAAACCGTCTTTTTCACCCATCGCCAGCAGCACTTCATGGGCCGCTTTGATGGTGCCCGAGGCTCCCAGCGCGACGTTCCAGCCCTGGATACGGTACTGCCAGGCCAGATTTTCCAGCTTCTGAACGGCGGCCATGCGCGCCCGCTGGAAGTTTTCCCGCGAAATCGCACCGCCCGGGAAATACATCTGCGCAAAGCTGACGCAGCCCATACGGCGGCTTTCCACCAGACGCGGTTCAAAGTCTTCGCCAATGACCAGCTCTGTGGAGCCGCCGCCGATATCAATCACCAGCTTGCGGCCTTTTTCCGGCTGCGTGTGCTCAACGCCCATAAAAATCAGACGCGCCTCTTCGTTA
The DNA here is from genome assembly GCF_004296595.1 of Enterobacter sp. A8. Classification (NCBI taxonomy): domain Bacteria; kingdom Pseudomonadati; phylum Pseudomonadota; class Gammaproteobacteria; order Enterobacterales; family Enterobacteriaceae; genus Enterobacter; species Enterobacter sp. A8. The sequence continues at coordinate 1,588,743 of NZ_SCMF01000001.1, read as the reverse complement.
CCGGAGATGATCTCAATGGGGTAGGGGATCACTTTTTCCGCACGCTTGAGGAATTCAGGGGCATTCAGCGCCTGGCGCAGGGTATGCGTTCCCACAATGCAGACGCTGGAGGGTGAGAAGCCCTGCAGGCGTTCGGCAAACAGCGACAGGCAGTTCAGGCCGCGCTCCATCGCCTCTTCGCTGAGCATGCTGCGTTCATCAAGACCATCTGCCAGGTGTACGCGCTGCTTCAGACGACCGATGATCTGCAGCGCGCCATCCACCTCACGGGCGATGACCATGTGGAAACTGTTAGAACCAAGGTCGACCGCGGCGAATTCCTGTGGTCGTGGGGTCTTATCATTTATCGGCATAGGTTAATCGGGTTGCTCGAGTGATTTGATATAGTCGTAAATCGCCAGTTGCGACCGCACTTTGCGGCGGTTGCCGCGCGGTACATAGCGGTTACTGAGTTCTTTGTCGATATAGCGCGCTTTCACCGTGTCGCTAAACAGAATCTCGATAATGTCGAGAATACGCTGTTTCAGGCGCGGATCCAGCAGCGGCGCTGCGACTTCAATTCGATAATCAATATTGCGCGTCATCCAGTCTGCCGAAGAGAGATAGACCTGTTTATCTCCCGCATTATCGAAAATATAGACCCGATCGTGCTCCAGGTAGCGGTCGACAATGCTGATGACGCGAATATTATCGCTGATACCTTCCAGTTCCGGGATGAGGGAGCACATGCCGCGGATCAGCAGGTTAACCGGAACGCCGGAGCTGGACGCCGCATAGAGTCTGTCCACGAGACCTTTGTCGACCAGATTGTTGAGCTTCAGCGTGATGCCGGACGACAAGCCTTTCTGGGCGTTGGCAATTTCTTTGTCGATCATATCGTACAGCAGGCGGCGCGAGTTCTGCGGTGACACCAGCAGATAATCGAAGCTCACCGGGCGGTACGGGTTCTCAATAAAGTTGAACACCCGGCGCACCTCGTTGGTGATGCGCGCGTCGGCGGTCAGCAGCGAGTAGTCGGTATAAATTCGTGCGGTTTTCTCGTTAAAGTTCCCGGTACCGATGTGGGCATAGCGCACCACGTCGTCACCCTCTTTACGGGAGATAAGGAACAGCTTGGCGTGAATTTTCAGCCCCGGGGCGGAGAAGATAACGTGCACACCTGCTTCCGTCAGACGGCGCGCCCAGTGGATATTGGCCTCTTCGTCGAAACGTGCCTGCAGCTCAACCACCACGGTTACTTTTTTGCCGTTGTGCGCGGCGTGGATCATCGCATCGATGATGCGGGAGTCTTTCGCCACGCGGTAAATATTGATTTTGATTGCCAGCACGCTCGGGTCAAAGGAGGCCTGACGCAGCAGCTCCAGCACGTGTTCAAACGTGTGATACGGATAGTAGAGCAGGACGTCGCGTTCGCGGATGGCATCGAAACCGTTACGGAACTTATCGAACCAGAGATGACGCAGGCGCGGCAGTGGTTTATTTACCAGATTGGCTTTGCCGACGTTCGGGAAGCCAATAAAGTCTTTAAAGTTATGGTAACGACCGCCCGGCACGATGGAGTCATAGCGCGAGATAGTCAGCTTGTCGCGCAGCATTTCCACCATCGCGTCTGGCATATCACGCTGATAGACAAAGCGCACCGGTTCGGCCGTCAGACGCTGCTTGAGGCTGGAGGACATCAGCTCCATCAGGCTGGCTTCCATCTCGTGCACCAGGTCATATTCGGCGTCACGGGTCATCTTCATCGAGTAGGCGTTTAACGCGTCGTAATCGAAGAAGCCTTTGAAGATATCGTCCAGACAGTAGCGCAGGATGTTATCCAGCAGGATCATCGGCTTGCGTCTGCGCGGGGTTTCCGGCGGCAGGTTCACAAAACGTGGCACCTTGTCGGACGGGATCTCCAGCAGCGCGTAACGGATGGATTCACCGCGAATAATTTCCACCGCCAGGTAGGTGTAGTCATCTTTCAGGAACTGCACCAGATCGGTTTCGCGGTTGATCAGAATAGGGGTGATGTGCTGGCGCAGATACTGTTTAAAGTAGTGGCGCAGCCAGTTTTGTTGGTTAACGGAGAGCTGACGTTCGTTAATCAGGAAGATTTGATTGCGTGCCATCTCCAGCAGCAATTCGTTATAGAGGCCGTCAAATTCCTGATCGGCTTTCAACACGCGGGACTGAATTTTGCCTAACAGATGGCGAGAGTGAGAGTTTAAGCCCTGCTCTTCGCTGATGATGATCCGCCGTTTCAGCTCGGCAAAGCGAACCTTGTAGAACTCATCAAGGTTGTTGGAATAAATGCCCAAAAAACGCATGCGCTCAATAAGCGGGTTGCTTTTGTCCGCCGCTTCCTGGAGTACGCGTTCGTTGAATGCTAACCAGCTTAGCTCTTTCTCGATATATAACTTTTCCTGACCCATTACAGCTCACACTCCAGTTCAATCACAGGACGTGGTAAATCCGTCTCGTCCTTATTATGGCGAGCATTTCCACGATATGTCCAACAGTGCCAGAAAAGTATGACAGTTATTTTTTTGTTGGAGATTTTAGAAGGTTGGAGAAGGGAATATCGGGTAATGCGCTTTGTTGGTCGGGGACGCGCTGCTGCGCCACCCGACAGAACAGACTACTCTTCGGCCGCGTAACCCTGCGGGGGCAGTTTCACGCCATCCAGCCAGGCAGCCCCGTCGCGCATCGCCAGACGCCCGTCGACAAACCAGCTGACCACCAGTGGATAAATGGCATGTTCCTGGCTCTGCACCCGTTCGGTGATGTCGTCTTCGGTGTCGCCGTCAAAGACCGGGACTTTCGCCTGCAGGATCACCGGTCCGCCGTCCAGCTCATCGGTCACGAAATGCACCGAGGTCCCATGCTCTTCATCGCCGTTTTCCAGCACCTGACGATGGGTGTGCAGGCCGGGATATTTCGGCAGAAGCGAAGGGTGGATATTCAGCAGACGCCCGGCGTAGTGCCCGACAAATGCCGGGCTCAGGATACGCATATACCCCGCCAGCACCACAACGTCCGGCGCGTAGGCATCAATCTCCTGAACCAGTTCGCGGTCAAACGCTTCACGGCCAGCGAACTGACTGGCCTCCAGCGCGTGCGCGGGAATGTTTGCTTCCCGGGCGCGCTCAAGGCCGAACGCGTCGGCCTTGTTGCTGAATACTGCCCGAATGGTGCCATTGATTTTCTTCTGTTTGCAGGCGTCAATGATGGCCTGCAAATTGCTTCCGTTGCCGGAAATGAGCACCACGATGTTTTTCATTCAATGACCACACGCTGTTCGGAATCGGAAGCTTTGATAATACCGATTTTCCACGCGTTTTCACCTTTGTCCGTCAGCAGCTTAACGGCTTTATCCGCTTCGCTCGCTGGCAGGGCGATCACCATACCTACGCCACAGTTAAAGGTGCGGTACATTTCGTGAGAACTCACGTTGCCCGCGGTTTGCAGCCAGTTAAAGACCGCTGGCCACTGCCAGGACGATTCGTCGATTACCGCCTGGGTGTTGTCCGGCAGTACGCGCGGAATGTTTTCCCAGAAGCCGCCACCGGTCAGGTGGGCAATGGCGTGAACGTCCACGTTCTCAATCAGCTCCAGCACGTTTTTCACGTAGATGCGGGTCGGTGCCAGCAGATGGTCAGCCAGAGGTTTACCTTCAAGCTCGGTGACTTGTGGGTCGCAACCGCTTACTTCGAGGATTTTACGCACCAGCGAGTAGCCGTTAGAGTGCGGGCCGCTGGAGGCCAGCGCAATCAGCACATCACCATCAGCCACTTTACTGCCGTCGATAATTTCTGATTTTTCTACCACACCCACGCAGAAGCCTGCGACGTCATAATCTTCGCCGTGATACATGCCTGGCATTTCTGCGGTTTCACCGCCAACCAGCGCGCAGCCAGACTGCAGACAGCCTTCGGCAATACCGTTGATCACGCTGGCTGCGGTATCCACATCCAGTTTGCCTGTCGCGTAGTAGTCGAGGAAGAACAGCGGTTCAGCGCCTTGTACCACCAGGTCGTTTACACACATCGCGACCAGATCGATACCGATCGTGTCGTGACGTTTTAAATCCATCGCCAGGCGCAGTTTTGTGCCTACACCGTCAGTACCCGAGACCAGAACAGGTTCACGATATTTTTGCGGCAGCGCGCACAGTGCGCCGAAGCCACCCAGACCACCCATCACTTCCGGGCGGCGGGTTTTTTTCACCACACCTTTGATTCGGTCAACCAGCGCATTACCTGCGTCAATATCAACACCGGCATCTTTGTAGCTGAGAGAAGTTTTGTTGGTCACGGCTCAAGTCCCCACGCGATTGCATAGCTAGTAAGAAAAATCGGCGCAATTCTAACAGTCCAGGCAAACGTTTGCGAGCCTATTCTCGGCGCGAGGATCTTTTTTTCTGCTCCACCCCCGGCGGCGCGCAAACTTGACTCCGTTCACGAAAATGAAACCGGTTTCGGCGATCTGCTTGCATGCGGTTTAGGGAATGAACATCATGAAATGAAACCGGTTTCAGTTTCATTTAGGAGGAATGAAGGCCATGAACATCGCCGCATTTGATATCGGTGGCACCGCGTTAAAAATGGGCATCGCGACCGCGCAGGGAGAGCTACTGCAAACGGATAAGGCCGCCATCAGGAACAGCGACGGTGACGCCATTCTTGCGCAGATGCTGAACTGGGTAACGGCCCATCCCGGGCTTAAGGGGATCGCCATCAGCGCGCCGGGGTATGTTAATCCACATACCGGTTTTATTGAGATGGGCGGGGCCATTCGCCGCTTCGACCAGTTCGCAATGAAAGGCTGGCTTGAGGCGCAAACGGGTTTACCGGTCACCGTCGAGAATGACGCTAACTGCGTGCTGCTGGCGGAGCGCTGGCAGGGCAAGGCGAAAGATATCGATAACTTTCTGGTACTGACCATCGGCACCGGGATCGGCGGGGCAATTTTCTGCAACGGCAGGCTGGTTCACGGGGCGCGTTTTCGCGCCGGAGAGTTCGGCTACATGCTCACGGAAAGGGCAGACTCAAGACGTGTTGCCCGCCACTCCATGAATGAAAACTGTACGTTACGCACGCTTCGCAAGCGCTATGCCGACTTTCACAGTCTGACGCTTGAGAGCGTCACCGGCGAGGCCATTTTTGATGGCTATGACGCAGGCGACACCGTATGCCGCCGCCTGGTGGATGATTTTCTTAACGGCATTGCGACAGGGCTCTACAACCTGGCGAATGTGTTCGACCCGCAGAGCATCTTCATTGGCGGCGGTATCGCGGAGCGGCCCGGGTTTATGGATCTGCTTCGCACCCATCTTGCGTGGTTTGGCATCGCGGATATCGCCGATGTCGTCAGCCACGGCAACCGGGCCGGTCTTGTCGGCGCGGTTTACCACTTCAGACAGCAGTATCCGTCAGCAATCAGCAACATCGAATGAGGGAAAGAGTATGTCAGGATTTAAAGAAGGTTTTCTGTGGGGCGGCGCGGTGGCCGCGCACCAGCTGGAAGGTGGCTGGAAAGAGGGCGGTAAAGGCGTAAGCGTCGCCGATGTTATGACCGCTGGCGCCCACGGCGTGCCGCGTGAAATCACCGACGGCGTGCTGCCAGGAAAAAATTACCCGAACCACGAAGCCATCGATTTTTACCATCGCTATAAAGAAGACATCAAACTCTTTGCGGAGATGGGGTTCAAATGCTTCCGTACCTCCATTGCCTGGACGCGTATTTTCCCGAAAGGGGATGAGCTGGAGCCGAACGAAGCGGGCCTTCAATTCTACGATGACCTGTTCGATGAGTGCCTCAAATACGGCATCGAACCGGTTATCACCCTGTCGCATTTTGAGATGCCGTATCATCTGGTCACCGAGTACGGCGGTTGGCGCAACCGTAAGTTGATCGACTTTTTTGTCCGCTTCGCAAAAGCGGTTTTCCAGCGCTATCAGCATAAGGTGAAGTACTGGATGACCTTTAACGAGATCAACAACCAGGCTAACTTCCACGAAGATTTTGCGCCGTTTACCAACTCCGGGCTGAAGTATGCGCCGGGTGAAGACCGTGAGCCGGTGATGTTCCAGGCCGCGCACTATGAACTGGTGGCCAGCGCGCTGGCGGTAAAAGCCGGGCGCGAGATTAATCCTTCCCTGCAGATCGGCTGCATGATTGCCATGTGCCCCATTTATCCGCTGACCTGCGCGCCTGACGACATCATGATGGCGATGAACGCGATGCATCGTCGCTACTGGTTCACCGACGTTCATGTGCGTGGCAAGTATCCGCAGCATCTACTTAACTACTTTGCGCGTCGTGGTTTCACGCTGGACATTACCGAAGAAGACAAAGCGGCGCTGACGCAGGGCTGCGTGGATTACATCGGCTTTAGCTATTACATGTCCTTCACCACCAAAGCGACGGCGGATAACCCGGAACTGGATTACGATGAAAGCAAGAGCCTTGTCTCCAACCCGTACGTGCAGAAATCTGACTGGGGTTGGCAGATTGACCCGGTTGGCCTGCGCTACTCCCTGAACTGGTTCTGGGATCACTACCAGCTGCCGCTGTTCATCGTTGAGAACGGCTTCGGCGCGATTGACGTGCAGGAGAGCGACGGCACGGTGAACGACCAGTACCGCATTGATTATCTCTCGGCGCACATCCGCGAGATGAAAAAAGCGGTGGTGGAAGATGGCGTGGATCTGATGGGCTACACCCCGTGGGGCTGTATCGATCTCGTTTCTGCCGGCACCGGTGAGATGAAGAAACGCTACGGGTTTATCTTTGTTGATAAAGACAACGAAGGGAACGGCACGCTGAACCGCAGCAAGAAAAAGTCGTTTGACTGGTATAAGCAGGTGATTGCGAGCAACGGCGACAACCTGTAATTGTCGGGTGGCGCTTACGCTTACCCGACCTACACTACACGTAGGCCCGCGTAAGCGCAGCGCCACCGGGCAGAACCCCGCACCCAAGCCGGAGTCTCGCCTCCGGTTTTTTTGTCTCTAAATCACTTTGCTTGATATACGTCAAGCAAGATGGGTATGGCCTAATCCGAAAAAAGCGGTATAATCCCGCGATTTTTTTGCGGACGCCACCTCAGAGGAGAAAGAGAATGAAGATTGTGGAAGTGAAACACCCACTCGTTAAACACAAGTTGGGCCTGATGCGTGAGCATGACATCAGCACGAAGCGTTTTCGCGAACTGGCATCTGAAGTCGGCAGCCTGCTGACCTACGAAGCGACCTCTGACCTCGAAACGGAAAAAGTGACCATCGAAGGCTGGAACGGCCCGGTGCAGGTTGAGCAGATCAAAGGTAAGAAAATTACCGTGGTGCCAATCCTGCGTGCTGGTCTTGGCATGATGGAAGGCGTGCTGGAGCACGTACCGAGCGCGCGTATCAGCGTGGTGGGGATCTACCGTAATGAAGAAACCCTGGAGCCGGTTCCGTACTTCCAGAAGCTGGTGTCTAACATCGACGAGCGTATGGCGCTGGTGGTTGACCCGATGCTGGCGACCGGCGGCTCAATGATTGCCACCATCGACCTGCTGAAAAAAGCAGGCTGCAGCAGCATCAAAGTGCTGGTGCTGGTTGCGGCACCGGAAGGGATCGCGGCGCTGGAAAAAGCACACCCGGATGTGGAGCTGTACACCGCGTCTGTCGACCAGGGGCTCAACGAGCACGGGTACATCATCCCGGGGCTGGGCGATGCCGGCGATAAGATCTTTGGTACGAAATAATCGAATAACGATAAATAAGCCGACTTTGAAAGTCGGCTTTTTTTTGAATAAAACACACATAACTAACCATCTCAGAGGAAAACACTATGACGCGCCGTGCTATCGGGGTGAGTGAAAGACCGCCGCTTTTACAGACTATCCCGCTTAGTTTGCAGCACCTGTTCGCTATGTTTGGCGCAACCGTGCTGGTGCCAATCCTGTTTCACATTAACCCGGCTACCGTGCTGTTGTTCAATGGTATCGGGACGCTGCTGTACCTCTTTATCTGTAAAGGCAAAATCCCGGCGTATCTGGGGTCGAGCTTTGCCTTTATCTCGCCGGTGTTGCTGCTGCTGCCCCTGGGGTATGAAGTGGCGCTGGGCGGCTTTATCATGTGCGGTGTGTTGTTCTGCCTGGTCTCTTTCATTGTGAAGAAGGCCGGTACCGGCTGGCTGGACGTGATGTTCCCACCGGCGGCGATGGGGGCCATCGTTGCCGTTATCGGTCTGGAGCTGGCAGGCGTGGCGGCGAATATGGCTGGCCTGCTGCCTGCTGATGGGCAGTCGCCGGACTCTAAAACCATCATCATCTCACTGGTGACGCTGGGCGTGACGGTATTTGGCTCCGTGCTGTTCCGCGGTTTTATGGCGATTATCCCGATCCTGATCGGCGTGCTGGCGGGTTATGCACTCTCCTTCGTGATGGGTGTTGTCGATACCACGCCAATTGCTCAGGCGCACTGGTTTGCCCTGCCAACCTTCTATACGCCACGCTTTGAATGGTTTGCTATCTTCACTATTCTGCCTGCCGCGCTGGTGGTTATTGCTGAACACGTTGGCCACCTTGTGGTGACGGCGAACATCGTTAAACGTGACCTGATCCGCGACCCGGGTCTGCACCGTTCGATGTTTGCAAACGGCTTCTCGACGATCATCTCCGGTTTCTTTGGCTCCACGCCAAACACCACCTACGGTGAGAATATTGGCGTCATGGCGATCACTCGCGTTTACAGTACCTGGGTTATCGGCGGTGCGGCAATCATCGCAATCCTGCTCTCCTGCGTGGGTAAACTGGCGGCAGCGATCCAGATCATCCCGGTTCCGGTGATGGGCGGCGTGTCTCTGCTGCTGTACGGCGTAATTGGCGCATCCGGTATTCGCGTGCTGATTGAGTCCAAAGTGGACTACAGCAAAGCGCAGAACCTGATCCTGACTTCCGTTATCCTGATCATCGGCGTGAGCGGCGCGAAGGTACACATCGGCGCGGCCGAGCTGAAAGGCATGGCGCTGGCGACCATCGTTGGTGTGGGCCTGAGTCTGATTTTCAAGCTGATTTCCGTGATCCGCCCTGAAGAGGTGGTGTTGGACGCTGACGAAAGCGAAAAAGCGTCACACTGATCGTAAAACCGGGTGGACGATCCGCCCGGTTCTCTCCTGGCAGGTTCCGTGCTAAACTCCGTTCCGATTTTATGTAAGATCTGGTTGAGGTACTTCTGAACGGACCGGCACAGCTCTCTCTGCCACTCTATCTCCCTGACGACGAAACTTTCGCGAGTTTCTGGCCGGGTGATAACCCCTCTTTACTGGCTGCACTGCAGAACGTGCTGCGCCAGGATCACAGCGGATACATCTATATCTGGTCACGCGAAGGCGCGGGACGCAGCCACCTGTTGCATGCCGCCTGTGCTGAGCTTTCAGCGCGGGGGGATGCGGTAGGCTATGTACCGCTGGATAAACGTACCTGGTTTGTGCCTGACGTGCTGGAGGGAATGGAACATCTCTCCCTGGTCTGCATCGATAATATCGAATGCGTGGCGGGGGATGAGCCGTGGGAAATGGCGATCTTTAACCTCTATAACCGTATCCTGGAATCGGGCAAAACCCGGCTGCTGATCACCGGCGATCGTCCGCCGCGCCAGCTGAATCTGGGGCTGCCGGATCTGGCCTCCCGACTCGACTGGGGGCAAATCTACAAACTGCAACCGCTGTCAGATGAAGACAAACTCCAGGCGCTTCAGCTGCGCGCCAGACTGCGCGGATTTGAACTGCCGGAAGACGTAGGGCGCTTCCTGCTCAAGCGTCTGGACAGGGAGATGCGCACGCTGTTTGATACGCTCGATCAGCTCGATCGCGCCTCCATTACCGCCCAGCGCAAGCTCACCATTCCGTTTGTGAAAGATATTCTGAAGCTTTGAGTTTTTTGCCCGGTGGCGCTGCGCTTACCGGGCCTACGGGATCGAATAGGCCGGGTAAGGCGCAGCCGCCACCCGGCTAGAGGTCTCCCATCAGGTGCTCAACCAGCAGCGGAATCGGCCTCCCTGAGGCCACGCTTCTGCCACCCTCACGCCACAGCGCCGTACCGCTAATATCCAGATGCGCCCACGGGATTGTCGGCGGGCAGAAGTGATGCAGCAGCCACGCCGCCGAGGCACTGATCGCCGCATTGTTGGGCGGCGTATTGCACAGATCGGCGATGGCGCTGTCGGTCTGCTTTTTCAGCCGCGCATCCAGTGGCAGGGACCACACTTCATCTCCGCTCTGTTTTCCTGCCTGCGTCAGCGCCTGGCGCAGTGGCTCGTCCTGGGTCATCAACCCGCTCAGCTCATATCCCAGCGCTTTGACCACCGCACCCGTCAGCGTTGCCATATCGATAATGTAGCGCGCCTGCGGATGGCGCTGGCTGGCCCAGGCGATAGCGTCTGCCAGCACCAGTCGGCCTTCGGCATCGGTATTGTTGATTTCAACCGTGGTGCCGTTGTAGGCTCTGGCTACCGTGCCAGGCTGCATGGCGTCCGGGCCGATGGCGTTTTCTGCCAGCGCCAGCACGCCCATGAGGCGCACGGGGAGCGCCAGCTCTGCAACGGTCAGCATCAGCCCCAGCACGTTCGCTGCCCCGCACATGTCATATTTCATGGTGTACATGCCTGCGCCGTCTTTGAGCCACAGGCCGCCGGTATCGAAGGTAATGCCTTTACCTACATAGCAGCGCACCGGGCCGTCAGAAACACCGTCATAGTGAATAGCCAGCAGTCGTGGCGGGCAGGAGGCGCCTTTGCCAACGGCGTGAAGCAGCCCCAGACCCTGCTCAACGATCTGCTTTTCATCCAGCACTTCACAGTGCAGGGCAGGGAAGGCCGCGCACAATGTTTGCGCCTCCTGCACCATAAATTGCGGCGTGCAGCGGTCGGAGGGGATATCGGCCAGACGGCGTGCGGCGACCATTCCACGGCTAATGGTGAGCTGCTGGCGGAAGATAACGTCCAGCCGCGCCTGCTGTTCTGGCAGGCAGAGGGCGGTAACGTGCTCAACGCGCAAAGTGGCATCGTCCGCTTTCTTCAGCTGCAGATCGCTAAGCCTGTGCGACTGATTAAAAAGAAAACGCAGGACCTGTTGCAGCACAACGTCGTCAATGTGGGTGACATCCAGGACCACGTCGGTGCTGACGGGCGTGGCCAGCAGCGGACGGAGTGCCGTAAGCAATCCTTCGGTAAGGCTATCCTGCCAGAGTGCATCTGGCAGCAGCGTGATGCGCGCAAAAGGCGCACAGCCAAAACGGGTGTCGGCAACGGCATCTTGCCCGCGCATTTCCGCAATCAGTGGCGTGTCCGGTAACAGCGTAGACGAGCTGCGGGCGATGAAGTGGCCGTGTGGCTTTACGTCAGAAAGGGCGGTGATCAGCTGATACGTCATCATCATTACTCCTCAATCGGTGCGCGGATCCGTGCGGCATAGGCCTGCATCCATTCATCATCCACCGCCTGATAGTGCGTTTTTTCCCGCAGCCGTTCGGCGCGAAACACGGTCAGCGGCTGGCGTGCCGTCGCCACCACAAAGGAGAACGTTTTAATGTTGGTGGCGGCGCCAAATTCACCTTTGTTATTCATGCATACCACGGAGAGATCCCCCGCGCGGCCAAAGCGCGACATCAGCCTGTCTTCCAGCTCGAACACCACGGAATCTGCCGCCTGCTGCGGAGACATCCCCTGCGCCATGCGGCGAACAATTTCGTAGCTGGTGCAGCCTTTCATCAGATCTTCGCCCACGCCCGTGGCGGTGGCGGCGCCGGTTTCACTGTCGCAGTAGAAGCCGGAGCCGATGATCGGCGAATCGCCAAGTCGGCCGCGCTTTTTCATAAACAGGCCGCTGGTGGAGGTCGCCACGCTCATGGATCCCTGTTTGTCGAGACCGATAATCCCGACCGTGTCATGGCCATCGTAGGGGCTTAAGCCTTTATCCAGCGTCTCCCGGCAGCGCTTGCGGTAGTGCTGCATGGCCCGGTCGGTGAGCATCGTTTTGTCGGCAAAACCCTGGCTCAATGCCCACTCGCGTGCGCCCTGGCCGACCAGCAGGCTGTTATAGCGCTGGCGGCTTAACGCCTGCGCCACGCGTACCGGGTTGGCGATATCCACCAGATTTCCCACGGCGCCAAACGCCAGCGTGTCGCCGTCCATGTAGGCGGCGTCCAGTTCCACCTCGCCATTTTCGGTTGGTAGCCCGCCGTAGCCGACCGATTTATAGAACGGGAAGTCCTCGACGGCGGCAACGGCATCCACGACCGCGGCAGCCACCGGTTTCCCTGCTGCCAGCGCAGAGGCCGACTCGGTGACGCCTTCAAGCGCCATTCGCCAGGTGGCGATAATTCCCCACATGCTTTACTCCTGTTTTGCAAGGGTGGTGTCGGTTTGCGTCACGGTGGCAATCTCCGCGGCGCGGTACTGTTTATCCACGATACGCATGAATGGCAGATACAGCATGGCGCCAATCAGCAGGTTGATAAGCTGCATGATGCTGCCGCTGAGATGCCCGGTGACGATAAAACCGCTGATAACAGGCGGCAGCGTCCAGGGGATAAACACCCCGGTGGTGACGGCGACCGCACCAATTTTCATTGCCACGTACTGCACGGTGACCAGCACCAGCGGCACCAGATTGAACGGAATGAGCATGATCGGGTTCATGATCACCGGCAGGCCGAACAGAATCGGCTCGTTGATGTTAAACACCGAGGCCCCCGCGCCCAGGCGGGCCACTTCGCGCATGTTTTTACTGCGGGCGAAAATCAGCATCGCAATCACCAGCGACAGCGTGGCCCCTGCGCCGCCCATCCAGATCATGTCAAAAAACTGTTCGGTGATAATGTGCGGTGGGGTGGCGCCGGCCTGAATGGCGGCGATGTTATCGGTCTGGTTCTCCATCCACAGCGGGCGAATAATGCCGTTGATCATCGAACCGGAGTTAATGCCCACTGACCACAGAATGGTGATGCTGAAGACCGTCATCAGCGCGCCAAAATAGGAAGTGCCGTAGTGGCGAACCGGGGTTGCCACCACCTCGTAAATAAACTGGTGGATGGTGTTGTAATGGGTGTTTTCAAAGCCGATACGGATCATCAGTACCAGGATCATCACCAAGAGGGCAGGGATCAGCGCCGCGAACGACTCCTGCACCGCAGGCGGCACGCCATCCGGCATTCTGATAACCAGTTTTTTGCGCTTCAGCCAGCAGAACAGCTCCGTCCAAAGCAGAGAGCCAATCATCGCCACGAATAGCCCTTTACTGCCAATCCACTCTACCGGCATGACGGTGATGCCACCCTGTTCCGCCACTTTGATAAAAGGGGTCAGGATCAGAAAGGCGACCAGCGCCAGAATGCCGCAGGAGATACGGTCTTCGCCATAGTGTTCAGCCAGGCGATAGGCGACCAGGAAGCTAATAAACAGCGACATGGTCGAGAACACCGCGTTGAACGGGATTTCGATAATCGCGCTCCAGCTTTCCCCAAACGCCTGAGACATAAACTGCTGATAGGTTTGGTTGGGGAAGGAGGAGATCACCAGCAGGATAGAGCCGACGATGATAAACGGCATGAATGAAACGTAGGCACCGCGAATGGCACCAAGATGACGCTGCTGGGCCGTTTTGGCCGCCAGCGGCATCAGTTTTGCTTCAAGAAATCCCAGAACATTGTTCATTGTGAACTCCGTACAAGATTGAGAGGTGTTGTTTATGTTATCTCTGGGGATTATCAGTGAAGCGCGGCGAGCGAAAGGTGAAATCGGTCACAAAGCAATCGCTGGTCCATTATAAATCTCATAAGATTAGTTCTGGAGTTTGTTGCGATGGAAATCAAACTGCACGCCAATGCGACCACGACGCCGCGCATCCGTCGTTATCTTCAACAGTCGGATAAGAGCGACAGAGAGCTGGCCGTCGAGCTGGGTATTTCGGTCACCACCGTCAGACGCTGGCGCAATCGCGACCAGGTGTCGGATAACCATACGACGCCAAAAGTGATACACAAAGCGATGAGACAAGAGCAGGTTGCGCTGGTGAATGCCCTGCGTGACATCCTGGGTGCGCCGTTGGATGACCTGCTGCTTATGGTCAACGACGTCCTGGGCATTGCCGTTTCCCGCGCCACGCTGAACCGCTATCTCAAACCAGCCGCTGCAAAGCAAAAAGGGGCCCCCTTGCAGGGGAAAAAGGCGCTGAATGCGGGTATTACGCCCCATACGCTGGAACTGCACCATTTGCCTTTGTCGCTGCATATGGACGACGGCGGGGAGCAGCATCTGCTTTGGGCGCGAGAGCCGGTGAGCGGCTGGTGCTATGCCCGGCTTTATGCGGGGCTGTCGCCTCAACGACTGAATACCTGGACGCAGGAGGTGCTGGCGGCGTGTCCGGCTGCTATACAATCTATTGAGACTTTTGGTTTTGAGGCGACGCTGGCTGTTAACAACATTGCGGTGAAGGCACATCCACGTACCTGCAGGGCACTTCAGGTGATAGTGCCCTTACGCGATATTATTCCGCGCGTGAATGTTGAACCGGCGGGTGCGCTATTGATGACCTTGTGCGAGTTTTACAACCGGGGTAAAGCGCAGAAAAAACTGGGGGAAAGTACGCCGCAGGCCTTTCTGGAAAGGCTGCGGCGCGAGGTTTAAAGAATGTCGAGCACATCTTCCGGCGGACGCCCGATGCGCGCCTTGCCGTTTGCCACCACAATCGGGCGTTCAATGAGCTTCGGATTGTCAACCATCGCCTGCACGAGTTCAGCTTCAGTGAGACGCGGGTCGTCCAGGTTAAGTGACTTATAGAGATCCTCTTTCTGGCGCATCAACTCACGTGCACTGCCCATGCCCAGCATATGCAGGATCTGGCGGATCGTCTGTGCGTCTGGCGGTGTCTCCAGATACAGCACCACCTCAGGCTCTACACCGTTGGATTTCAGCAGGCTGAGGGTGTCGCGGCTCTTGGAGCAGCGAGGGTTATGGTAGATTTTTACCGCGTCAGTCATATTTTCTTCCTTTTTACATCTTTTCGTACGGCTTGAAGCGCTGCTGTAGCGCGCGCAGCTGATCGATACGCGCATCGTAACGGGCCTGTTGCAGGCTGCCAAGTTTGACCTGCGAACTGGCGCTGCTGAGCATCGAAATGGCCTGATCCAGACGCCCCACCAGGGCAAACCCTTCGGCGCGTGCCGCCAGCTCCTGATCGCGGTTGCCCAGTTGGGCTTCTGCCTGAGCGAGCAGATCCCAGCCGTTTTGATCGTCTTTATTGTCGAAGGTGTAGCGGTTCAGAATGGTGGCCGCTTCACCCGGCTGGCCGCCCTGCAGATAAGCGTTCGCCAGGTTAAGCTGCAGCACCGGGTTGGTCCGCACCTCTTTGGCACCTTTCAGGCGGTTAATCGCATCGGCAGGTCTCTTCTGCCCCAGATCGATATCCGTGGAGAGGTCGAGATACCACGGGTTATTCGGGTCGGCGGCCAGCAACGGTTGCAGCGTTTTTCGCGCTTCGTCGTATTTGCTGGCTTCCATCGCCTGCAGGGCACGGCCGTATTGCGCCGCGTTCTTCTCGCGCACGTTGCCTTTTGCCAGGGCATCCAGCAGGTCGCTGGTGAGCTGGTTGCGCCCGGAATTGTACATGCCCAGCGTTCTCACTTTCGCCATGTAGAAATCCTGTGAGGATTGCACCACCACCGGACGCATCTGATTGGCACGGTTACGCGCATCGGACAGACGGCTTTCCGGTAACGGGTGGGTGAGCAGAATTTCGGGTGGACGTGACGAGTAGCGTGCCTGATCGAGCAGTTTTTCCAGGAAGCTGGGCATGGCCTGTGGGTCAAAGCCCGAGCGCTGCAACACCTGGATGCCAATGCGGTCCGCTTCCTGTTCGTTTTGCTGGGTGAAACTGATCATCCCCTGGCGCGTGCCTGCCAGCGTGCCGGTTAATGCGGCCATCCCGGCCTGCGGGCTGGCCATCGCCAGCAAAATAGAGCCCAGCGCACCCACCCAGGTCAGGGGCGCGTTGCGTTTCTGGTCTTCCATCGCACGGGCCAGATGGCGCTGAGTCACGTGGGAAATTTCGTGCGCCATGACCGACGCCAGCTGGCTTTCGTTATCGGAGTAACGGAATAACGCCGAATGCAGCACCACGTTACCGCCAAAGAAGGCGAAGGCGTTGATTTCGTCGTTATTGATTAAATAGAAGTGGAAGGGGGTTTTTACCGAGTTGGCGTGCGCGACCAGGCGCATCCCCAGACCATTAATGTACTGCACCAGCAATGGGTCATTGATCAGCGGAGCACTGCCGCGCAGCTGGCGAACATAGTAATCACCCATCTGCATCTCCTGACCAATGGAGAGCGTGCTTCCTGCTGTGGTGCCCATGTCCGGCAATGAATCGGACGAATCAGCAAAAGCTGGCAACACCTGACCGACCGTTACGGCGGCAATCAGTGTCGCAACCACTGTTTTTTTCAACTGCCTGAACATAACCACTGTCCTGTATTTTGGATGTGCTAATTTGACCGATGAACCCGCATATCGTTCATCTCCACTGCCCTGCGAGTGTAGCCGTGTTGTGGCATGAAGAAAATCCCATTCATCAGGCTTTTGCGGATTGTGACAGCGATACAAAAAGCGAAAGTCTTTTTTGTGACAGTTAGATACAATTCACCTTTTGACTCCCGTCATTCGATTCAGGGAAGGGTTGTATGCTCGAAATGTTAATGCAGTGGTACCGGCGCCGGTTTAGCGACCCGGAAGCCATTGCTTTGCTGGTTATTCTGGTTGCCGGGTTCGGTATTCTGTTCTTCTTCAGCGGCCTTCTGGCGCCACTGCTGGTGGCGATTGTGCTGGCCTATCTGCTGGAGTGGCCAACCGCGCGGCTGGAGAATATCGGCTGCTCCCGACGCTGGGCGACCAGCATCGTGCTGGTGCTGTTTGTTGGCATTCTGCTGTTGATGGCGTTTGTGGTCATGCCCGTCGCCTGGCAGCAGGGGATCAACCTGATCCGCGATATGCCCGGCATGTTAAATAAGCTTTCTGATTTTGCCGCCACGCTGCCGCGTCGTTATCCGGCGCTGATGGACGCGGGGATCATCGATGCGATGGCCGAAAACATGCGCGCCCGCATCATGACCATGGGTGATTCGGTGGTGAAATACTCCCTGGCGTCGCTGGTTGGGCTCCTTACGCTCGCCGTCTACCTGGTGCTGGTACCGTTGATGGTGTTCTTCCTGGTGAAGGACAAAGACCAGATGCTCAACGCCGTGCGGCGAATTCTGCCGCGTAATCGTGGGCTGGCCGGGCAGGTGTGGGAAGAGATGAACCAGCAAATCACCAACTACATTCGCGGCAAGGTGCTGGAGATGATTGTGGTTGGGGTCGCGACGTGGATTGGCTTCCTGATCTTCGGGCTTAACTACTCGCTGCTGCTGGCGGTGCTGGTGGGGCTGTCGGTCCTTATTCCGTATATTGGCGCTTTTGTGGTCACCATTCCGGTTGTTGGGGTCGCGCTGTTCCAGTTTGGCCTGGGCACCGAGTTCTGGAGTTGCTTCGCGGTTTACCTGATTATTCAGGCCCTGGATGGCAACCTGCTGGTGCCGGTGCTGTTCTCAGAAGCGGTGAATCTGCATCCGCTGGTGATTATCTTATCGGTGGTGATTTTCGGCGGGCTGTGGGGATTCTGGGGCGTGTTCTTTGCCATTCCGCTGGCGACGCTGATTAAAGCGGTCGTCCACGCGTGGCCGGATGTGCCAGCGGTGGAGGAGAAGTAGTTTTTGTGCGGCCTGATGCCCTTCTCCCACGGGGAGAGGGGCAAAACACTAAAAACGGCAACCAGGTTGCCGTTTTGCATTTATCTTGTAGGTCGGGTAAGGCGAAGCCGCCACCCGACACTCACTTTCAGGCACTTTGTTTCAGCCAGTTCAGCACCACGTCGTGGTGGTTGCTGGTTTTGAAGTCGTCAAAGACATGTTCCACTTTACCGTCAGCGTCAATCAGGAAGCTGATGCGGTGAATGCCGTCATAGGTTTTGCCCATAAACGTCTTCTCGCCCCAGACGCCGAACTGCTCACAGACCTGATGATCTTCGTCGGAAAGCAGCGTGAAGTTCAGCAGCTCTTTTTCAGCAAATCGTGACAGCTTTTCTGGCTTATCGGTGCTGATGCCCAGCACTTCCACGCCGGCTTTTTTCAACTCGTCCATGTTGTCGCGTAAGCCGCAGGCCTGCACGGTGCAGCCCGGGGTCATGGCTTTCGGGTAGAAATAGACCAGAACACGCTGTCCCTGGAAGTCGGTCAAATTTACTTGCTCACCATCCTGATCCGGTAAGCTAAATTTCGGTGCGATGTCACCGGCTTTCAGTGGGTTCATTACTCAACTCCATCCTGTTCATGCTGCGAATAATTTACGACGCTTATACTGCCTTGCGCGTGTAATTCTGTACAGAGGGCTTTGAACGCTTGCTCGATATTTGACGCATCCTGTGATGCAGGACTGTGGGCGGTGATTTGAATAAAGAGGGTAGGAACGGCACTCTCATCAGCCGGTTGTGTGCGGGAAACCAGCTCGGCAATGTTCATCTGATGGCTGTCAAACAGCGCGGTAAAACGCTCAATCAGATGAGGGGAATCAGGAACTTCAACCTGTACCCAGACGGTGGCAGGCATGGCCGGACGCGGACGCGCATTGGTGCGTTTCATCACGATCAGCAAATCCAGCTCCGCGCCTTTCAGCGGCAGGGTAGATTCGATAAGCGTGATGGCGTTCCATGTCCCGGACAGCAGCATAATAAACGTGAACTCTTCGCCCAGCATCGCCAGACGGCTGTCCTCGATATTACAGCCGCAGCTGCTCACGTGGCGGGTAATGGTGTTCACGATACCCGGCCTGTCAGCACCCAGCGCAGTGATAACCAGGTAATGTTGTGATGAGGTTGTCAAACCTGTTCTTCCTTTGCTTGGTTAAGTCTTCCTAAGGAAAGCATAAAAAAAACATGCATACAACCGCCTGAGGGCCTCAGGTCGCTTGCTTTTATTACAGTTCCAAACGTACCATTGAGGCTCTTGTTCGCACAGAGGATGGCTCATGTTCACGGGAAGTATTGTCGCGCTTGTAACACCGATGGATGAAAAAGGTAATGTCTGCCGGTCAAGCATGAAGAAGCTGATTGATTACCATGTCGCCAATGGAACCTCGGCGATCGTTTCGGTAGGGACTACCGGTGAATCTGCAACGCTGAGCCACGAAGAGCACGGCGATGTGGTGATGTTGACCCTCGAACTGGCTGACGGACGTATTCCTGTCATCGCGGGAACGGGCGCGAATGCAACCGCAGAAGCGATCAGCCTGACCCAACGTTTTAACGACAGCGGCGTTGTTGGCTGTCTGACGGTCACCCCTTACTACAACCGTCCTACTCAGGAAGGTTTGTTCCAGCATTTCAAAGCCATCGCTGAACATACTGACTTGCCACAAATTCTGTATAATGTGCCGTCCCGTACTGGCTGCGATATGCTGCCGGAAACCGTTGGTCGTCTCTCGAAAGTAAAAAATATTATCGGGATTAAAGAGGCGACAGGGAACTTAAGCCGCGTTCATCAGATCAAAGAGCTGGTTTCAGACGACTTTATCCTGTTGAGCGGTGACGATGCGACCGCGCTGGACTTCATGCAGCTCGGTGGTCATGGCGTGATCTCCGTAACGTCGAACGTTGCGGCCCGCGATATGGCGGAAATGTGCAAGCTGGCGGCGGCAGGTCACTTTGATGAAGCCCGTCTCATTAATAAACGTCTGATGCCGTTGCACAATAAATTATTTGTCGAACCCAATCCGATCCCGGTGAAATGGGCATGTAAGGAGTTGGGACTTGTAGCAACCGATACGCTGCGTCTGCCAATGACACCGATTACCGACCACGGTCGTGAAATCGTCACTGCAGCGCTGAAGCATGCCGGTTTGCTGTAAAGTTTAGGGAGATTTGATGGCTTATTCAGTACAGAAGTCGCGCCTGGCGAAGGTTGCGAGTGTTTCGCTTGTTATGCTGCTCGCTGCCTGTAGTTCAGACTCGCGCTACAAGCGCCAGGTGAGCGGTGATGAATCCTATCTGGATGCGACCCCGCTTGCTGAACTTCATGCACCGGCTGGCATGATCCTGCCGATTCAGAACGGCGATTATAATATCCCCGTGACCAACGGCAGCGGCCCGGTGGGCAAAGCGCTTGATATTCGTCCGCCAGCACAGCCTCTGGCGCTGGTGAGCGGGGCGCGCACCCAGTTTACCGGTGATACCGCGTCTCTGATGGTGGAAAGCACACGTGGCAGCACGCTGTGGCCACAGGTGGTGAGCGTCATTCAGTCGAAGAACTACACGATTGACAAGCGCGATGACGCCAGCCAGACGTTAACCACCGACTGGATCGAGTGGAATCGTCTGGATGAAGACCAGCAGTACCGTGGTCGTTATCAAGTCTCCGTTAAACCGCAGGGCTATCAGCAGGCGGTTACCGTTAAGCTGTTGAACCTGGAGCAGGCGGGTAAACCGGTGGCGGATGCTGCCTCTATGCAGCGTTACAGCACTGAAATGCTGAACGTGATTGCTGCGGGTCTGGATAAGAACGCCACAGACGCGGCTAACGCCTCACAGAACCGCAACGGCATGACGTTTGATGTCCAGAGCGGCGCGGATGATACCGGCCTGCCAATGCTGGTTGTTCGTGCGCCATTCAACCAGACCTGGCAGCGCCTGCCAGCGACGCTGGAGAAAGTGGGCATGAAGGTGACCGACAGCACGCGTTCAACCGGTAGCATAACCGCAACGTATAAGCCGCTGTCCGACAGCGCATGGCAGGAGCTGGGCGCACGCGATCCACAGCTCGCTTCCGGCGACTACAAGATTCAGGTAGGCGACCTTGATAACCGCAGTAGCCTGCAGTTTATCGATCCGAAAGGCCACACGCTGACCCAGTCGCAGAACGATGCGCTGGTCGCGGTCTTCCAGGCTGCATTCAGCAAATAAATACGAGGGCTGGTGAATCCAGCCCTTTTTATTTTCGTGCTACGCAAACGTGTGCGTGGCATAATATGCCCAGTTTTGAACACAAATCATCACACCAGGAGTAATCAAGATGCAGAAGCAAGCTGAGTTGTATCGTGGCAAAGCGAAGACCGTATACAGCACGGAAAACCCGGATCTGTTGGTGCTCGAGTTCCGCAATGATACGTCAGCAGGGGATGGCGCACGCATTGAGCAGTTCGATCGTAAAGGCATGGTGAACAACAAGTTCAACCACTTCATTATGACCAAACTGGCCGAAGCGGGTATCCCGACTCAGATGGAAGCGTTGCTGTCCGATACGGAATGTCTGGTGAAAAAACTGGATATGGTTCCGGTTGAGTGCGTCATTCGTAACCGTGCCGCGGGCTCCCTGGTGAAGCGTCTGGGCATTGAGGAAGGCATCGAGCTGAATCCACCGCTGTTCGATCTGTTCCTGAAAAACGACGCCATGCACGATCCGATGGTCAATGACTCCTACTGCGAAACCTTCGGCTGGGTGAACAAAGAGAACCTGGCGCGCATGAAAGAGCTGACCTACAAAGCCAACGACGTGCTGAAAAAACTGTTTGATGATGCTGGCCTGATCCTCGTTGACTTCAAGCTGGAGTTCGGTCTGTTCAAAGGCGAAGTGGTACTCGGCGACGAGTTCTCACCGGACGGCAGCCGTCTGTGGGACAAAGAAACGCTGGATAAAATGGATAAAGACCGTTTCCGTCAGAGCCTGGGTGGCCTGATTGAAGCGTACGAAGCAGTGGCTCACCGTTTAGGCGTTAAGCTCGACTAACTCCCTCATCGCCAAAGGATGTTCATATCCTTTGGCGTCTTACCTTTGTTTCCTATGGTAATCTTGCCGTTAACCGCCTACGATCATAGCTATTATTAATGGAATAGTTCGAGGTAGTTATGCGCTGGCAAGGGCGTCGTGAAAGTGACAATGTAGAAGACAGACGTGGTGATAGCGGTGGCGGCCCTTCCATGGGTGGCCCCGGCTTCCGTTTACCCAGTGGAAAAGGCGGAATCATTCTGCTGATTGTGGTGCTGGTTGCGGGTTACTACGGGGTCGATCTCACCGGGTTAATGACCGGTCAGCCGCTGCAGCAACAGCAGCAATCTCAGCGCTCCATCAACCCAAATGAAGATGAAGCGGCCAAATTTACCTCCGTTATTCTCGCGACCACTGAAGACACGTGGAGCCAGCAGTTTGAGAAAATGGGGCGCAGCTACCAACAGCCGAAGCTGGTGATGTACCGTGGTGCGACCCGCACCGGCTGCGGCACCGGACAGTCGGTGATGGGGCCGTTCTACTGCCCGGCAGACAGCACCGTCTATATCGATCTCTCTTTTTATGATGACATGAAACGCAAACTCGGTGCCGACGGTGATTTTGCTCAGGGCTACGTGATTGCGCATGAAGTGGGGCATCACGTGCAAAAATTGCTGGGCATTGAGCCTAAGGTTCGTCAGCTTCAGCAAAACGCCTCGCAGGCAGAGGTCAATCGCCTCTCCGTGCGTATGGAGCTGCAGGCGGACTGCTTCGCGGGCGTCTGGGGTAACAGCATGCAGAAGCAGGGCGTGCTGGAATCTGGCGACCTGGAAGAGGCGTTAAATGCCGCAGAGGCCATTGGTGACGACCGTCTCCAGCAGCAGAGCCAGGGCCGGGTTGTGCCGGACAGCTTCACTCACGGGACGTCAGAACAACGTTACACCTGGTTTAAACGCGGTTTTGACAGCGGTGACCCGGCGCAGTGCAATACCTTCGGTAAAGCCATGTAATGGTGGCGTTTGACCAACTGATTAGCCAGCTTGAGCGCACCGGCCAGCGTCGGCTGGTGGTGCTCAGCGGTGATGCGCAGTGGTCCCTGGCGCAGGCCGGGGCGCTGCGTGATACGCTTTCCGGGGATTGGGTGTGGCTGGATGAAAACCCTTCCCGGGAGATAAGCGGGCTGCTGGGGCGCGAGTTCCGGCATGCTGTTTTTGATGCCCGCGTCGGGTTTGATGTCTCAGCCTTTGCCGCCCTGAGCGGAACGCTGCGTGCCGGGAGCCTGCTGGTGCTGTTGGCTCCCCCGCTTGCGGTGTGGGCTGGCACGCCCGACAGTGATTCCCTGCGCTGGAGCGACAGCGCGGAACCCATTCCCACGCCGAATTTCATTCGCCACTTTTGTCAGACGATTACCCGCGATCCCGATGCAATCGTCTGGCAACAAAACCAGCCGTTAACCCTTCCTCCGTTTCCTGATGCCCCTGACTGGCAACCCGCTAACGGTGCACCCCAGCGCGAGCAGGCGGAAATCCTGCAGGCACTTCGTGCAATGCCGAAAGGCGTTGCGGCCGTTACCGCCCCGCGCGGGCGGGGAAAATCGGCGCTTGCCGGCATGCTGCTGAACAGCATTGAGGGCAGAGCAGTTGTCACCGCACCGGCAAAGGGAGCAACGGAGGTCATCGCACGGTTTGCGGGTGAACATTTTCGCTTTATGGCACCGGATGCGCTGCTGGCCTCCTCACACCATGCCGACTGGCTGATTGTCGATGAGGCGGCGGCCATACCCGGCCCTGTGCTGGAGAAGCTGGTTGCGCGCTTTCCACGGGTACTGTTAACCACGACGGTACAAGGGTATGAAGGAACCGGAAGAGGGTTTTTGCTTAAATTCTGCGCGCAGTTCAGCGCCCTGCAGCGTTATACCTTATCCACCCCCGTTCGCTGGGCTGCGGGATGTCCGCTTGAGCGGGTAGTCGCCAGCGCACTGCTGTTTGACGACACGCTCATCGACCAGCAGCCGAAAGGAGAGGTGCAACTGACCTCTCTGGCCCCCGACGCATGGGAGCACACGCCTGCACTCGCCGCGAGTGTCTACGAGCTGCTTTGTGCGGCCCATTACCGTACCTCGCCGCTGGATCTGCGCCGTATGATGGACGCCCCCGGTCAGCACGTTGCCGTCGCGCAAACGGACCCGGTCATTGCGGGCGCGCTGTGGCTGGTAGACGAAGGCGGGTTAAGCCCGGCGCTAAGTCGCGCAGTATGGGCGGGTTTTCGTCGACCTCGCGGCAATCTTGTCGCGCAGTCTCTGGCCGCGCATGGTGGCACGCCTCTGGCAGCAACGCTGAAAGGTCGACGGATCACGCGCATCGCTGTTCACCCTCACCGGCAACGGGAAGGGATCGGCCGGGCGCTCATCCGCGAGGCCTGCGGGGAGGATTATCTCTCGGTGAGCTTTGGCTTTACCGACGCGCTGTGGCATTTCTGGCAGCAGTGCGGCTTTGAGCTGGTACGGATAGGCAGCCACCGCGAAGCCAGCAGCGGCTGCTATACCGCAATGGCATTATTGCCGCAAAGTGAGGCGGGGCATCGTCTGTGTGAACAGGCCCGGCTGCGCCTGCATCGCGATGCGCGTGTCTTATCATTGTGGAATGGCGAAAAGATCCCGGTGGCAGATGAGTGGGAAGCTACCCTTAATAGTGACGACTGGCTGGAGCTGGCAGGCTTTGCCTTTGCACACCGGCCCTTTGCTACGTCCGTTGCCGCATTGACGCGTTTGCTGCTCGCCGTGGATCTGCCGCTTCCGGCCCTGCGCGGTAAAATTGAGGCACGAAGAGAGGACGCTGCGCTCAGTGCTGAACTGTCGCTCACCGGGCGAAAAGCGGTGCTGGCAAGATTACGCGCTGAAACGGCGCAGGCCCTTGAATGTCTTGATAAAGCACGCAGTCAGCAGCTCAAAAGCGACATTTTGCAATGGCAATTTTTTCAATGACTTCTTCAGTAAAGTGGCATGGTCATTCCCCCCGCAAGGCGTAGAATCCAGGTCATCAATTAAGGAGACCGCCATGAAACACGATCATTTTGTTGTTCAAAGCCCCGACAAACCGGCTAAACAGTTACTGTTGCTGTTTCATGGCGTTGGCGATAACGCCGTCAATATGGGAGAGATTGGTCGCTGGTTTGCACCTGTTTTTCCTGAGGCGCTGATTGTCAGTATCGGCGGCGTGGAGCCGTGTGGCCCTGACGGACGGCAGTGGTTCTCCGTTCAGGGCGTGACGGAAGAGAACCGTCAGGCGCGTATTGATGCCATTATGCCGGTCTTTATCGAAACCGTGCGTTACTGGCAGCAGCAGAGCGGCGTCGGTGCCGACGCGACCGCGCTGATTGGCTTTTCACAGGGGTCAATTATGTCTCTGGAGAGCGTGAAAGCAGAGCCGGGTCTGGCTTCGCGCGTGATTGCCTTTAACGGCCGTTTCGCGACGCTACCGACGAGCGCGACCACGCAGACAACGATCCACTTGATCCACGGTGGCGAAGACCGGGTGATTGAGCTTTCGCATGCCGTAGCTGCCCAGGAAGCCCTGATCCGGGAAGGCGGGGATGTGACGCTGGATATCGTTGACGATCTCGGCCACGCGATTGACGATCGCAGCATGCAGTTTGCGCTCGACCATCTGCGCTATACCGTACCGAAGCACTACTTTGATGAAGCGCTCAGCGGCGGTAAGCCGGACGATGATGATATTGTTGAATTTATGTGATTATTTCCCCTCACCCTAACCCTCTCCCCTAAGGGGAAAGGGAACATGGCACCCCTCGCCTCTCTGGGGAGAGGGGCTGGGGGTGAGGGGATTACTTCTTCTGGTCTTTCTTCGGCCAGTCGTCGTCGTCATCCCACTTATCGTTAAAATCACGATGAGGCGGAAGATCCGGCTTGTTGGCGAGGAATTTTTTATGGTCAACGCGCTTAAGATCTTTAATCACGTTAAGCAATACGCCTACCAGAAACACTAACACCAGAATCCACCAGTACTTTGCAAGCCAATCCATTCGCTATTCCTCTCAGAGCGCTCGTCAGGCGACGATTTGCTCCATAATACGTTGATACATACGGGCCAGCAGTTGTAAATCCGCGGCATTTACACACTCATTGATTTTATGAATGGTCGCGTTCACTGGCCCCAGTTCGACAACCTGAGCTCCCATGCGGGCGATAAAGCGTCCGTCTGAGGTGCCACCCGTCGTCAGCAGTTGTGGCTTAATTTCATTATAGTGCTCGATGGCGTTCACCACCGCATCCACCAGTTTGCCACGCTGTGTCAGGAACGGCTGGCCGGAAAGCCACCAGTCCACGGTGTAACGCAGCTGATATTTTTCCAGCAGGGCGATAACGCGCGCTTTGATCATCTCATCGGTCAGCTCGGTGCTGAAACGGAAGTTAAACTGAACGAAACAATCGCCCGGGATCACGTTATTGCTGCCGGTTCCGGCCTTCACGTTCGCAATCTGCATGCTGGTTGGCGGGAAAAACTCATTGCCTTTGTCCCACTCAATGCTTACCAGTTCACTCAGCATTGGCGCTGCGCGGTGAACTGGGTTATCGGCCAGATGCGGGTACGCCACGTGTCCCTGTACGCCGTGAATGGTCAGGTTACAGGTTAACGAACCGCGGCGGCCATTTTTCACCACATCGCCCACCACCTCGGTGCTGGACGGCTCGCCGACCAGACAGTAGTCCAGACGCTCGTTGCGGGCCATCAGGGCCTCAACCACCTTGACGGTGCCGTTATGGGCGCTGGCTTCTTCATCAGAGGTAATGAGAAACGCGAGACGGTTTTTATGGTTCGGGTGCTGGGCGACAAAGCGCTCAGCCGCCACAACCATTGCCGCCAGGGAGCCTTTCATGTCTGCGGCGCCGCGGCCAAACAGCATGCCATCGCGGATGGTTGGTTCAAACGGAGGGTTGATCCAGCGGTCCGCATCACCTGCGGGAACCACGTCGGTATGCCCGGCAAAGGCCAGTGTTTCACCCTGGCCACGCCACGCCCAGAAATTCTGGGTGTCGCCAAAATCCATCCGCTCCACGGTAAAACCGATGGCACGCAGGCGCTCAATCATTAATGCCTGACAACCTGCGTCGTCCGGGCTAAGGGAAGGACGGCGAATAAGCTGCTGAGTCAGCTCAATGACCGGGCATGACATAAACTACACCTCAACGAAAAAAGTCGGAATAAAGGGTTTCACTGAAACCCAGCAGCATAGGCTGCCCGGGCGCGCAGAGCAATGGGCGTTTGATGATTGCTGGCATTTCAAGCATCAGATTTGCTGCGCTGTTGGCATCCTTGATGCTGGCGCGCAGTGATTCGTCCAGCTTGCGCCAGGTCGTGCCGCGGGTGTTCAGCAGCGCGTCCCACCCCAGTTCGTTAATGGCGGTATGCAGAAATTCTGCATCAAGCCCATCGGCACGGTAATCGTGGAAGCGGTACTCGATGTTGTTAGCTTCGAGCCAGCGACGGGCTTTTTTGATCGTGTCACAATTTTTAATGCCGTACATGACAACCATGTTGAATCCTTTTGTTCTTATGACCATTAAATGTTCAGTAAATTCGAAGATATATCCTTAAACGGAATATAACACATTCAGAAACGCTCTGGATTAACACCTCTTTTAAATTCAACTCACACCTGTACGCTGAATATTCTTTCATCATTTAAGCATAGATGTCCATCAGGTATAAATTGTCTGTAAACTCAGCGGGTAAAATAAAACTCACCCGTGCGTAGGGTTATTTCAAAATATTGCTGGCCGTCACACAAAATTTAAGGTTCTCCGTTCATATTTATCATAAATCCAGCGCGCAGACGGGGTACAATCACAGCAATCGGTTAAATTGTCTTCACAATGATGATACGTTTTCGTAGAATGCGCATAATAATAAGAGAGGTTGTTATGATTGAACGTGAACTGGGGAACTGGAAAGATTTTATCGAAGGCATGCTTCGTAAATGACATTCAGTAAGAATTGCAAGAGCACTTAAATAAGTAAAATAACCATAGTGTGAATTAATCGCACAGTAAAAAGGCGGCCTACTGAGCCGCCTTTTTTATTTTCACTATCTTATTCAGGCCGTTCCTTGAGCGGGAAGCGGCGACGCACCAGCACGAAGAACAGCGGCACAAAATAAATGGCCAGGATCGTGGCTGAAATCATTCCTCCCATGACGCCTGTACCTACCGCATGCTGGCTGCTGGAGCCTGCACCTGAGCTGGTTGCCATTGGTAACACCCCGAAGACAAACGCCAGCGAGGTCATCAGGATTGGACGTAAGCGCTGACGGCAGGCATGCAGCGTGGAAGCCATCAGCTCATGGCCTTTCGCATTCATCTCATTGGCAAACTCAACAATCAGGATGGCGTTTTTCGCTGACAACCCAATCACGGTGAGCAGCCCCACCTGAAAGTAAACGTCGTTCTCCAGACCGCGCATCCAGGTGGCGAGCAGCGCGCCGATCACGCCAAGCGGTACCACCAGCATGACCGAGAACGGGACTGACCAGCTTTCATACAGCGCCGCAAGACAGAGGAAGACCACCAGCAGCGAAAGCGCGTAAAGCGCGGGAGCCTGCGCCCCGGAGAGCCGCTCCTGATAAGACATGGCCGTCCACTGCAGACCAAAGCCAGCGGGCAGCTGTTGCACCAGCTTTTCCATGGTGTCCATCGCCGTACCGGTGCTGACACCCGGCGCGGCTTCACCGACGATCTCAACGGCGGAATAGCCGTTATAGCGCTCCAGACGCGGAGAACCGCTCTCCCAGTGCGAGGAGGCGAAGGCGGAGAACGGCACCATGCCGCCCGCATTGTTGCGGACATACCAGCGGTTAATATCGTCCGGCAGCATGCGGTATGGCGCGGCGGATTGCACATACACTTTTTTAACGCGACCGCGATCCATAAAGTCATTCACATAGCTTGAACCCCACGCCGTTTGTAGCGTGTCGTTGATGTCGTCGATGGAAACGCCCAGCGCCTGCGCCTTACGCTGATCAATATCGACCTGCAGCTGCGGGCTGTCATCCAGACCGTTGTGACGAACGCGGGTCAGACCCGGATCTTTACCGGCCAGCTCTAACAGCTTGTCGCGCGCCGCCATCAGCGCCGTGTGGCCCGCACCGGCATGGTCCTGCAACTCCATGTCAAACCCGGCAGAACTGCCGAGACCGCTGATGGCCGGTGGGCTGCTGGCAAAAACGCGAGCCTCTTTGATACGGGAGAAGGCTTTGGTCGCGCGTTCGATAATGGCAAACGAGGTACCCGTTTTCGTATCGCGCGCGTCCCAGTCTTTCAGGCGCACAAACATACGTGCAACGTTCTGCCCGTTCCCGCCCGGGCCTGAGCCGACGGTGGAGAAGACCGACACCACGTTATCTTTCTCTTTGGTAAAGAAGTACTGCTCCACCTTCTGAACTACCTTCAGCGTTTGCTGCTGCGTTGACCCGCTCGGGAGTTGCACTGAAGTGATGAACATCCCCCGGTCTTCCTGCGGCAGGAACGAAGTCGGCAGATGCAGGAACAGCCACACCATACCGCCCAGCAGCACAACGTAAATCATCATCCAGCGCAGGCTGCGGTGCAGCACCTTGCCGACGGCGGTTTCATAACGCGCGGCACTGCGGTTGAACATGCGGTTAAACCAGCCAAAAAAGCCCTTCTGACCGTGCTGCTCCCCTTTATGTAGCGGTTTGAGGAGGGTGGCGCAGAGGGCAGGCGTGAGGATCAACGCCACCAGCACCGACAGCACCATTGCGGAGACGATGGTGATTGAAAACTGACGATAAATGGCGCCAGTTGTGCCGCCGAAAAACGCCATCGGGATAAAGACCGCCGAGAGCACCATCGCGATGCCAACTAACGCCCCCTGAATTTGTCCCATCGATTTACGCGTGGCCTGACGGGGGGAAAGCCCTTCCTCGCTCATGATGCGCTCGACGTTTTCGACCACCACGATGGCATCGTCCACCAGCAGGCCAATCGCCAGCACCATTGCAAACATCGTCAGGGTGTTAATGCTGTAACCAAACGCGTAAAGCACCGCGAAGGTACCCAGCAACACCACCGGAACGGCAATGGTCGGGATCAGCGTTGCGCGGAAGTTTTGCAGGAACAGGTACATGACCAGGAAGACCAGCGCGATCGCTTCCAGCAGCGTTTTCACCACATCTTCAATAGAGGCTTTAACGAAGGAGGTGGTTTCGTAGGCGACTTTATATTCCAGCCCGTGGGGAAAATAGTGCGACAGCTCATCCAGACGATCCAGCACCAGCTGCGCGGTGGCCATTTCATTGGCCCCGGAGGCCAGTTTTACCCCCAGACCGGAGGCCGGGTTACCGTTAAAGCGGCTGAGATAATCATATTTCTCTGCCCCCATTTCTACTGTGGCGACATCGCCCAGGCGGACCTCTGAACCATCCTGATTTACGCGCAGGGTAATGTTGCGAAACTGCTCCGGGGTCTGAAGCAGCGACTGTGAGTTAATGGTGGCATTCAACGCTTGTTTATCGACGGAGGGCGTTCCCCCCAGTTGTCCCACCGCAATCTGGGCGTTCTGGGATTTAATGGCATCCGTCACGTCGGTTGCCGTCATCTGGAAGCTGTTCAGCTTATTCGGATCAAGCCAGATACGCATTGAATACTGAGAGCCGTAAGCATCGATATCACCGACGCCGTTAATACGGCTGAGGGGATCCTGAATATTACTGGCGACGTAGTCCGCAATGTCCTGCTTATCCATGGAACCGTCGGTAGAGACAAACGCAATAGTCAGGATGTTGGTGTCACCGGTTTTACGTACGGTAACCCCCTGATTCTGCACCGCCTGAGGCAGTTTACGCATCGCCGACTGCAGCTGGTTTTGCACCTGCTGTACGGCTTCGTCCGGATCCGTACCGGCGGTAAAGCTCAGGGTGACGGTCGCCTGGCCCGTGGCGCTACTCTGCGAGGACATGTACATCAGGTTATCCAGACCCGTCATGTTCTGCTCGATAACCTGCGTGACGGTATTTTCCAGCGTTTGTGCTGAAGCTCCGGGGTAATTTGCCGTGACGCGCACGTTTGGTGGTGCCAGGTCGGGATATTGCTCAACAGGAAGTGAAGTAATGGCCAGGACACCTGTCAGACACAACAGTATGGCAAGTACCCAGGCAAAAATGGGGCGATCGATAAAAAAATTCGCCATGAAAATGAGACCTCGTTTTGCTGCACGTCATTATTGTTTATTGCCCGCATCACTTTAGCGGCAAGACGAAGACCAAACGTGGAGAAATAAAGGAGATAGTGTAAATTATCATGCGCTTTTCTCTGCGCTTCACCTTTTACCGTTATTTACCTCCCGGCCCCGTTTGTCGGGAAGATCACGCTCACCAGCGTCCCCCCGTTTTGCGGCTGGGAAAAGTGCAGCGTTCCGCCAAGTCGCGCCGCCCGTTCGCGCATAATATTCAGCCCGTAATGTCCCGGCGGCTCGCTGGCTTCGCCAATCCCGATACCGTTATCGCGAATGCTGACGCTGTGGGTGCCGTCAGCAGACGTCACGCAGCTGACGGTTATCTCGCTGGCCTGGGCGTGCTTCATCGCATTCAACACCGCTTCACGCACGATCTGCAGCAAATGCACCTGTTTCTGGGCATCCAGCGCCAGCGAGGAGAGGCGGCAGTCGAGGTGCAGCTTTGCCTGCGTCTGGCTCTGTAACCCGTCCAGTGACTCCTGTAGGGCCGCGGGCAGATTGGCGTGGTTAAGCGTCAGGCGGAAGGTGGTAAGCAGTTCCCGCAATTGATGCCAGGCGTTGTTAAGCTCGCGGGAAAAGTCGGTGATAATGGTCTGCGCCGGGGCATTTTCCTGCGGGATAGCGCGTTTCAGCAGCGCCAGCTGAATACGTAAATACGACAGTACCTGCGCCAGGGAATCGTGCAGCTCGCGGGCGATCGTCGCGCGTTCTTCCATCAGCAGCAACTGCTGGTAGTGCTTTTGCGCCTGGTTGAAATACAGTCCGCGTCCGAGCATTGTCGCCACGCTTTCCATCAGCGGCAGAGGAACGTGGCCCGTCTCGCTTTGCCAGCGTAATTCCCCGTACAGGGTATCCTGCATCAGCACGGGCAGCGTTTGGACAGGGCTCCCGGTTGATTCGATACCTTCACTGAGCCGCCAGTCGTCGCTGGTGCGCAACTCCAGGTAGTTCATCTGCGTGTACTCATGCACTATCTGCAAAATATGCCGGAAACAGTGGCTGTCTATCTGGCCGGTATTCAGTGCCTGAGAGCATTTAAACAGCATCTCTAGTTGCTGATGCGCCTCATTCAGATGCTGCGTTTTTTCCGCTACGGAGTGTTCAAGCGAGCGATACAGCGTATGCAGCTCGGCAGACATGTGGTTGAACGCCCGGGAAAGTTGGCCCAGCTCGTTTGGCAGCGCGGTATCCGGTGCAGGCGTATCGAATTGCCCCCGCTCAATGCGCTCGCTGGCCGCCACCAGATTATTAAGCGGTAACACCACCTGGCGGCGGATGCGTCGCAGGGTAAAGATCGTCAGGATCAGGATGCCCATCCCGCCCGCCAGGGAGATCAGAATCACCGCCCGGATTTTATGTTCGGTGTAGTGCTGAAGGGCGAGCACAAAGGCGTCAATCCGGCCGACAAAGTCTTCAATGTGGGCCTGATACCACCCGATATCGCCGCGAGCGATGTGGTTGTCCATCTCCTGCCATGCCAGATGCAGTTGCTGATAGCGCGCCTTAACATCGTCCGGCACGTACCAGCGGCTCAGCTTCTGTAGCGCAGGGGCGCTCAGCGTCTGCTGCCAGCTCTCGCGATGCGCCGCCAGGGCGTCGCTGTTGCGTTGCATCTCATAGCCCAGACGGTAGCTCTGCATTCGCAGGGAACCGGCAATATTGATGGCTTCTGCATCCCGCTGGCTGCTGGCAAGCGTGAACAGTGCGACGGTGCTGGTCAGAACGGACAGCACGATAATGGAAATGAAAGCCCGGGCCAGGCTTCCGGAAACGGGTCGTTTAACGGTCACAGAACAGCTTCCTGAAAAAAATTGATCTGCCACAGGTTCACTGGAGATAGTTCGGCTTCCTGGGCATTTGTACATTGCCTGATAGCGCCGCCGTGGGTAAATACAATATTCCTATAAAGAATAAGGTTATTGAACCAAAAACAGGTGTCGTTATGAATCGTTTTATTATGGCCAACAGCCAGCAGTGTATAGGGTGCCGTGCCTGCGAAGTGGCCTGCGTGATGGCGCACAACGATGAACAACACGTGCTGAGCGAACGCCATTTTCATCCCCGCATCACTGTCCTGAAATCTGGCGCGAAGAGCACGCCTGTAACCTGCCACCATTGCGAGAATGCGCCCTGCGCGCAGAGCTGCCCTAACGGGGCCATCAGCAAATGCGATGACAGCGTACAGGTGAATCAACAAAAATGCATTGGCTGTAAAGCCTGCGTGGTTGCCTGTCCGTTCGGCACGATGGAGATCGTTGTTACGCCTCTCGACAAGGGCAACGTAAAAGCCTCGGCGCATAAATGCGATCTTTGCCACACGCGCCCACAGGGCCCGGCCTGCATCGAAAATTGTCCGGCACAGGTGCTTACCCTGGCGACGCCCGCCGTACTGAATAACCTGGCGAAAACCCGCCGCCAGCGCACCGCCCGTCAGGAGGCGCAGCCCTGGCACGGCGAGGCGGTAAGGCCAGACCTGCCGCACACCCGCTTTGAGCAGATGAGAAACACACCGCGACGCGGGGAGCCGGATAAACTCGCCGCGAGTGCACGCGTCAGCCATTTTCAGGAGATCTACCTGCTGTTTCGGGCAGAGCAGGCCGCGCGTGAGGCATCGCGCTGCCTGAAGTGCGGCGAACACAGCATTTGTGAATGGACCTGTCCGCTGCACAACCATATCCCCCAGTGGATTGAACGCGTTAAAGCGGGGGATATCGCCGGGGCGGTTGAGCTTTCACACCAGACCAACTGTTTACCTGAAATTACCGGCCGCGTCTGCCCGCAGGACCGATTATGTGAAGGCGCCTGTACCGTGCGTGATATCTCAGGCGCGGTGACCATTGGCAACATCGAGCGCTATATCTCTGACCAGGCGCTGGCGATGGGCTGGAAGCCGGATCTGAGCGGCGTGACGCCGGTTGATAAACGTGTGGCGGTGATCGGCGCGGGGCCTGCGGGGCTTGCCTGTGCCGACGTGCTGGCGCGCAGCGGTGTCAGCGTCACGGTCTATGACCGGCACCCGGAGATTGGCGGCTTGCTGACGTTTGGTATCCCGGCCTTTAAGCTCGATAAATCGCTGCTCGCACGGCGCAGGGAGATATTCACGGCCATGGGGATCCAGTTCGTTCTGAACTGCGACGTCGGACAGGATGTGCCGCTGTCACAGCTGCAACGCGAATACGATGCACTGTTTATTGGTGTGGGAACCTATCGTTCCATGAAAGCGGGTATCGCACATGAAGATGCGCCCGGCGTCTATGACGCGTTACCTTTCCTGGTGGCAAACACCCGCCACGTGATGGGGCTTGAGGCAACAACCAAAGAGCCATTTATCGATACCCGGGGGCTGAACGTGGTGGTGCTCGGCGGGGGCGATACCGCCATGGACTGTGTCCGCACCGCGTTACGTCACGGTGCGGCGAAGGTAACCTGCGCCTACCGCCGGGATGAAGCCAATATGCCGGGCTCGAAAAAAGAGGTGAAGAATGCGAAGGAAGAGGGCGCCGCGTTTGAGTTTAACGTTCAGCCCGTGGAGTTAACTCTGGCACCTGACGGACAGGTCAACGGCATTCGCATGCTGCGTACCGAACTCGGCGAACCGGATGCTCAGGGCCGTCGTCGGCCGGTACCGATAGCGGGGAGCGAATTTGTGATGCCTGCGGATGCGGTGATCATGGCATTTGGTTTCAATCCACACGAGATGCCGTGGCTGCAGGCGCAGGGCGTGGAGACGGATAGCTGGGGACGAATTATCGCCTCGGTGGAGAGCCGCTATCGCTATCAGACCTCTAACCCGCAAATTTTCGCAGGCGGTGACGCCGTACGCGGCGCAGATTTAGTGGTCACCGCCATGGCGGAAGGGCGACATGCTGCGCAGGGTATCCTCGACTGGCTGGGCGTCAGCGCGTTAAAAACGCATTAAATCGGGTGGGCGACAAAGCGGGGTTCACGGCGTAATATAGGCAGACTCATTGTGTCGTGGAGCCCGTATGACCCTGAAAATTGACGTTATCAAAGACAAAATCCTTTCTGATAATTACTTTGTCCTGCGTAACATCACCTATGATTTAACGCGTAATAACGGGGACGTGATCCGCCACAAACGTGAGGTTTACGACCGCGGCAATGGGGCAACCATTCTGCTTTATAACCGTGAAAAGCAGAGCGTGGTGCTGATCCGCCAGTTCAGGGTGGCGACGTGGGTCAATGGCAATCCGGACGGACGGCTGATTGAAACCTGCGCAGGTCTGCTGGATGACGATGAGCCGGAAGTGTGTATCCGCAAAGAAGCCATCGAGGAGACGGGCTTTGAAGTGGGTGAGGTTAAAAAAGTTTTCGAACTGTTTATGTCACCCGGCGGCGTGACGGAAATCGTCCATTTCTTTATTGCCGAATACAGCGATGCGCATCGTATCCATCAGGGCGGTGGGGTGGAAGATGAAGATATCGAGGTGCTGGAGATACCGTTTGTCCAGGCGCTGGCGATGATCCGTTCCGGGGAAATTAAAGATGGTAAAGCTGTAATATTACTGCAGTATTTACAAACAACCGGGCTGATGGATCCCTCTTTCGAACGGATGTAGTTTGTTTTTCGGATAAATCTATCCGATAAATCCGATTGAGCAACCCCGGCGGGAACACGAAGATACTGCCCAGTTAAGCGTTTTCGTTCCGGGATTGTGCCATTCATGCGCTACTGCGTTTTTATTTTTTTCCTGATTTGTGTGCTCCCCGCACCGCGGGTGTGGGCTGCGCCTGCACAGCAATCATTCTCAGACTGGCAGGTGACCTGCAATAACCAGAATTTTTGCCTGGCACGCAACACCGGTGAACACCGTGGTCTGGTGATGACGCTTAGCCGCAGCGCTGGCGCGAAAACCGATGCCTCGTTACGTATCGATCTCGGCGGTCTTTCAGACCCGTCTGTCAAAGAGCCTGCAATTGCGCCGCGCCTGCTGCTTGATGGGGTGCCCGTGACGCTGGAGCGCCAGCACTGGCAGTTAACGCCGTGGCATCTGAAAACGGACGATGCTGCGACCATCACTGCATTTCTTAAGCATATCCAGGAAGGGAAAGCGCTAACCCTGCGTGATGGCAAGCAGGCGATCTCCCTCAGTGGCCTGAAAGCGGCGCTGTTGTTTATCGATGCGCAGCAAAAGCGCGTCGGCAGTGAAACCGCCTGGATTAAAAAAGGTGACGATCCGCCGTTAAGCGTGCCGCCCGCACCGGCCCTGAAAAAGGTGGCGGTTGTGAATCCCACCCCGACACCGCTCTCCCACAGCGAACTGAACGATCTGCTGGATTATGGTACCTGGCGGATGAATAACAGCCAGTGCTCGCTCGACCCCAACCGTCGGGAAGTGCGCGTCACTGCGCTTACCGATGACAAAGCGCTGCTGATCGTCAGTTGCGAAGCGGGGGCGTATAACACCGTCGATCTGGCCTGGCTGGTATCACGTAAAAAACCGTTTTCTTCCCGTAGCGTCAGGCTGCGTCTGCCGTTTACGCCGTCCAGCGGCAGCAGTGAAATGGAGTTAATGAACGCTCGCTTTGATGAGAAAACGCGTGAGTTGACCACCCTGGCGTTAGGGCGGGGGATTGCC
The DNA here is from genome assembly GCF_004296595.1 of Enterobacter sp. A8. Classification (NCBI taxonomy): domain Bacteria; kingdom Pseudomonadati; phylum Pseudomonadota; class Gammaproteobacteria; order Enterobacterales; family Enterobacteriaceae; genus Enterobacter; species Enterobacter sp. A8. The sequence goes on along the minus strand of NZ_SCMF01000001.1, from coordinate 1,552,057 downwards.
GACTGCGGTATCCAGACGCGCTGGCGCTTTGACGGCCAGCGCTTCCGTCTGGTGCGTTATGCCGAGGAGCCCAGCTGCGATAACTGGAATGGGCCAGATGCCTGGCCCACGTTGTGGATCACACGCTAGTTTTGCCCGGTAAGCGTAGCGTCACCGGGCACGCAGGCCGCACTAAAGCACGCTTAACGCCTTCTCAACGACGTTCTCAACGGTAAAACCGAAATACGGGAACAGCTTGTCGGCCGGCGCCGATTCACCGTATCCCCGCATGCCGACAATGGCCCCTTTCAGCCCGACATATTTGTACCAGTAGTCGGCAATGCCCGCCTCAACTGCCACGCGGGCCGTCACGCTGGATGGCAGGACCGATTCACGATACGCCTCATCCTGCGCGTCAAAGATGTCGGTTGAAGGCAGGGAAACCACGCGCACCGCGTGACCTTCGGCAGTCAACTTCTCCGCCGCTTTGACGGTAATCTCCACCTCGGAACCGGTGGCAATCAGGATCACATCCGGCTTGCCGCCGCTGTCCTTCAGAATGTAACCGCCACGGGCAATGTCTTTCACCTGCTCCGGCGTGCGTTCAATCTGCGCCAGGTTCTGACGTGACAGGATCAGCGCCGTCGGTCCGTTATGGCGCTCTACTGCCAGCTTCCAGCCCACCGCGGCCTCGACCTGATCGCAGGGACGCCAGGTGCTGAAGTTTGGCGTCAGGCGCAGGCTCGCCAGCTGTTCAACGGCCTGGTGGGTTGGCCCGTCTTCCCCAAGCCCGATGGAGTCATGGGTGTAAACCATAATCTGCCGCGCTTTCATCAGAGCCGCCATGCGTGCGGCGTTACGGGCGTATTCCACAAACATCAGGAAGGTGGCGGTGTAGGGGACAAATCCGCCGTGATGAGCGATACCGTTGGCAATGGCGGTCATGCCGAACTCGCGTACGCCATAGTGAATATAGTTTCCGGCGATATCCTCTTTCAGCGATGTCGAGCCAGACCAGATGGTCAGGTTGCTGGGGGCCAGATCCGCCGAGCCGCCCAGCAGCTCAGGCAGGATTGGGCCAATCGCATTCAGGGTGTTTTGCGACGCCTTACGGGTGGCGATTTTGGCCGGGTTAGATTGCAGGTTTTCAATCAGCGCCTGGGTTTTCTCTTCCCAGTCCTCCGGTAGCCCTCCGCTCATGCGGCGGGTGAATTCGGCCGCCAGCTCCGGGTAGGCCTTTTTGTAGGCGGCAAATTTCTCGTTCCAGGCGTGCTGGGCCTTTTCACCCTCTTCACGGGCATCCCATGCGCGGTAAATCTCTTTCGGAATTTCGAACGGCGGATATTTCCAGCCCAGTTTCTGCCGGGTCAGCGCCACTTCCTCATCACCCAGCGCCGCACCGTGCGCCTCTTCTTTACCTGCTTTGTTCGGCGAACCAAAGCCGATAACCGTGCGGCAAATAATCAGCGACGGTTTGTCCTTCACGCTTTGCGCTTCCTGAATCGCTTTTTTCACCGCCTCGGGATCGTGGCCGTCAATTTCATGCACCACATGCCAGTGGTAGGCCTCAAACCGTTTTGCCGTGTCGTCGGTAAACCAGCCCTCGGTTTCCCCGTCTATGGAGATGCCGTTGTGGTCATAGAAGCCAATCAGCTTGCCCAGCCCCAGCGTGCCCGCGAGCGAACAGACCTCATGGGAGATCCCCTCCATCAGACAGCCGTCACCCATAAAGACATAAGTGTAGTGATCGACGATGTCATGCCCCGGCTGGTTAAACTGCGCACCCAGCGTGCGTTCCGCGATGGCTAGCCCAACGGCGTTGGCTAAACCCTGTCCCAGCGGCCCGGTGGTGGTTTCCACCCCAGGCGTATAGCCGATCTCCGGGTGGCCGGGGGTTTTCGAATGCAACTGGCGGAAGTTTTTCAACTCTTCGAGCGGCAGATCGTAGCCGGACAAATGCAGCAGGCTGTAGAGCAGCATCGACGCGTGGCCGTTAGAGAGAATAAAACGGTCGCGATCGTACCAGGTGGGGTCGTTAGGGTTGTGCTTCAGGAAGTCATTCCACAACACTTCGGCAATATCTGCCATGCCCATTGGTGCGCCAGGGTGGCCGGAATTGGCTTTTTGCACGGCATCCATGCTGAGGGCGCGAATGGCATTGGCTAACTCTTTACGGGACATAGTTCACTCCGTGGCAAGGTTAAAGTTTGGCGGCGAGAAGATCTTCAAGTTTGCGCTGGTCGACGGCGAACTGGCGGATGCCGTCCGCCAGTTTTTCCACGGCCATTGGGTCCTGATTGTGCTCCCAGCGGAATTCCGCTTCGGTCATGGCTTTCGGTTTGGGCAGTACGGTAGAGGTCGGCACCAGTTTACGGATCACCGTCTCTTCTTTGTCCTGCAGCTTTTTCAGCAGGTCAGGGGAGATGGTCAGGCGGTCACACCCTGCCAGCGCCAGGATCTGCTCGGTGCGGCGGAAGCTGGCCCCCATTACGATGGTTTCGTAGCGGTGCTGCTTGTAATAGTCGTAGATATTACGTACCGACTTCACGCCCGGGTCTTCTTCTACCACGTACGGATCCATCGGCTGTTTTGCCTGATACCAGTCGTAGATGCGCCCGACGAACGGTGAGATCAGGAATACGCCCGCTTCGGCACAGGCGCGCGCCTGCGCAAACGAGAACAGCAGCGTCAGGTTGCAGTGGATCCCCTCTTTTTCCAGCACTTCCGCCGCGCGGATGCCTTCCCAGGTGGAGGCGAGCTTAATCAGAATGCGTGATTTGTCGATCCCCTGCTCCTGGTAGAGTTCGACGAGGCGGCGGGCTTTATTGATGCTCTTCTCTTTATCGAAGGAGAGGCGGGCATCGACTTCGGTGGAGACGCGCCCCGGGATGCTTTTCAGAATTTCCGCACCGAAATTAACCGCCAGCTTGTCACTGGCTTCGGCAACCTGTTGTTCCTGGGTTTTGCCGCGCTGTTTGCCATAGGCAATGGCGTCATCAATCAGATGACTAAAATGGGAAAGCCCTGCCGCTTTGAGCAGCAGCGACGGGTTGGTGGTTGCGTCTTCAGGCTGGTAGTGCCGAATCGACTCGATATCGCCGCTGTCTGCAACCACGGTAGTGAATTGTTTGATGCCGTCAAGTTGGTTCATAAGTCATGACTCCTTGAAAATAAAAGCGTTAGACGAGTGCGTTAGTTCACACTTCTGGAAAAATCATGATGGACTTAACAAAAAAGCATAGCAGACGGGGGAGGCATTGCTTTTGAGACGGGTAACATGGCTGTTATAAATTGATAACAATTTTTAATGTGTGATGGTGAGAGTTTGGCAGCCTTCAAAGTTTATGCGGCAGCCTGCGGCGATACTATCTGACCGATACGTAAAAGGAATAACAAGATGGACGATCAGTTAAAACAGAGTGCCCTCGATTTTCACGAGTTTCCTGTCCCGGGTAAAATTCAGGTCTCCCCGACAAAACCGCTGGCAACCCAGCGCGACCTGGCGCTGGCCTACTCGCCGGGCGTGGCGGCACCGTGTCTCGAAATTGAAAAAGATCCGCTGGCCGCTTACAAATATACCGCGCGCGGCAATCTGGTCGCCGTGATCTCTAACGGTACGGCGGTGCTGGGCCTGGGCAACATTGGTGCGCTGGCCGGTAAGCCTGTGATGGAAGGAAAGGGCGTTCTGTTCAAGAAATTCGCCGGTATCGACGTGTTTGATATCGAAGTGGACGAACACGATCCCGATAAATTCATCAACGTCGTGGCGGCGCTGGAGCCGACCTTTGGCGGTATTAACCTCGAAGACATCAAAGCGCCGGAATGTTTCTACATTGAGCAGAAACTGCGTGAACGTATGAACATTCCCGTGTTCCATGATGACCAGCACGGGACGGCGATTATCAGCACCGCCGCCATTCTTAACGGCCTGCGCGTGGTGGAGAAAAATCTTTCTGACGTGCGCATGGTAGTTTCCGGCGCGGGGGCGGCGGCCATTGCCTGTATGAACCTGCTGGTGGCGCTCGGGATGCAGAAACACAACATTGTGGTCTGCGACTCCAAAGGCGTGATCTACAAAGACCGCGAACCGAACATGGCGGAAACCAAAGCAGCCTACGCGGTGGACGACGACGGCAAGCGTACGCTTGAGGATGTCATTGACGGCGCGGATATCTTCCTGGGCTGTTCAGGCCCGAAAGTGCTGACCCAGGAGATGGTGAAGAAGATGGCGCGTGCGCCAATGATTCTGGCGCTGGCGAACCCCGAGCCGGAAATCCTGCCGCCGCTGGCGAAAGCGGTGCGTGAAGATGCCATCATCTGTACCGGTCGCTCCGACTACCCGAACCAGGTGAACAACGTGCTCTGCTTCCCGTTCATCTTCCGTGGGGCGCTGGACGTAGGCGCGACGGCCATTAACGAAGAGATGAAGCTCGCGGCGGTGCACGCCATTGCGGAACTGGCACACGCCGAGCAGAGCGAAGTGGTTGCTTCAGCCTATGGCGATCAGGATCTGAGCTTTGGCCCGGACTACATCATTCCAAAACCGTTCGACCCGCGTCTGATTGTCAAAATCGCGCCAGCGGTTGCGAAAGCGGCGATGGACTCTGGCGTGGCGACGCGCCCGATAACCGATTTCGATGCTTACGTGGATAAGCTCACCGAGTTTGTTTACAAAACTAACCTGTTTATGAAGCCGATTTTCTCTCAGGCTCGTGCCGACGCGAAGCGGGTGGTGCTGGCGGAAGGGGAAGAGGCGCGCGTGCTCCATGCCACGCAGGAGCTGATCACCTTAGGGCTGGCGAAGCCGATCCTGATTGGCCGCCCGAGCGTTATCGAGATGCGTATCCAGAAGCTGGGCCTGCAGATCAAACCGGGTGTTGATTTTGAGATCGTCAACAATGAATCCGACCCGCGCTTTAAAGAGTACTGGAGCGAATACTACGCGATCATGAAACGTCGCGGGATCACTCAGGAGCAGGCGCAGCGGGCGGTGATCAGCAACACCACGGTGATTGGCGCAATCATGGTTCATCGCGGCGAGGCGGATGCGCTGATCTGCGGAACCATCGGTGATTACCACGAGCACTTCAGCGTGGTGCAGGAGATCTTCGGCTATCGCGACGGGGTGCACACGGCCGGTGCGATGAACGCGCTGCTGCTGCCAAGCGGTAACACCTTTATCGCCGATACCTACGTCAACGACGATCCAACCCCGGACGAGCTGGCGGAGATCACCGTGATGGCGGCTGAAACCGTGCGTCGCTTTGGTATCGAACCGAAGGTGGCGCTGCTGTCGCACTCTAACTTCGGCTCCTCTAAATCTGCGGCGGCCTGCAAAATGCGACAGACGCTGGAGCTGGTTCGCGAGCGCGCACCGGAGCTGATGATTGACGGTGAGATGCACGGCGACGCCGCGCTGGTGGAGAGCATCCGCAATGAACGTATGCCAGACAGCCCGCTGAAAGGCTCAGCGAATATCCTGATTATGCCAAACGTGGAAGCGGCGCGTATCAGCTACAACCTGCTGCGCGTCTCGAGTTCTGAAGGGGTGACCGTGGGGCCGGTGCTGATGGGTGTGGCAAAACCGGTGCATGTGTTAACGCCAATTGCCTCTGTACGCCGTATCGTGAATATGGTGGCGCTGGCGGTAGTTGAGGCGCAGACGCAGCCGCTGTAAGCGCGTGGTGTCGGGTGGCGCGTTCGCTTACCCGACCTACGGGTTGACCAGGACGGATAAGCGCAGCGCCATCCGGCAGTTAAACCCAGTCCCGAACCTTAATAAACTCACTCAGGGCAGCCTCCGGGCTGCCTTCTTTTGGCTCGTAGCAGTACTCCCAGCGCACCAGCGGCGGCATTGACATCAGAATCGACTCCGTGCGCCCGCCGGTTTGCAGGCCAAACAGCGTCCCGCGATCCCACACCAGGTTAAACTCCACGTAGCGCCCGCGACGGTAAAGCTGGAACTCGCGTTCGCGCACGCCGTAGTCGGTGTTTTTACGCCGTTCAACAATGGGCAGATAAGCGTCGGTATAGCCTTCGCCCACCGCACGCATAAAGCTGAACGCGGTATCAAAATCAGGCGTGTTCAGATCGTCAAAGAACAGCCCGCCAATGCCGCGCTGTTCGTCGCGGTGTTTGAGGTAAAAGTAGTCGTCGCACCACTTTTTGTATTTCGGGTAAACGTCTTCGCCAAACGGCAGGCAGAGATCGCGTGCGGTCGTATGCCAGTGCACGGCATCCTCTTCAAAGCCGTAGTAGGGGGTCATGTCGAAACCGCCCCCGAACCACCAGACCGGATCGGCCCCCGGTTTTTCCGCAATGAAAAAACGCACGTTGGCGTGGCTGGTTGGCACAAACGGGTTGTGCGGGTGTACCACCAGCGAAACGCCCATCGCCTGGAAGCTGCGGCCTGCCAGTTCAGGACGATGCGCCGTTGCAGAAGCGGGCATGGCTTCCCCGTAAACGTGGGAAAAATTGACGCCCGCCTGTTCAAAGATACCGCCGTTTCGCAACACACGGCTACGCCCGCCGCCGCCGGCCTCGCGCTGCCAGTTATCTTCCTGAAAATTACCGCCGTCTGCAGCGGCCAGTTTCTGGCAAATCTCATCCTGCAACTGCAGCAGGAAGGTTTTTACCCGCTTTGCATTCGGTTTCATTAACGTTTCCTGGAGTGCGCTTTTTGATTATCGAACCAGTTAAAGTAACTGATGATGCCGGAGGCGATGGCATTGGCGATCTTCTGACGAAACGCCGCGGTACCAAGCAGACGCTCTTCTTCCGGGTTAGTAATGAAAGAGGTCTCCACCAACACGGACGGAATCGACGGTGATTTCAGCACCACGAACGCGGCCTGCTCCGTGCTCTTGCTGTGCAGACGGTGCACCGGCTTAATCCGTTTGAGGATATGCGAGCCCAGCGTCAGACTGTTTTTGATGGTATCGGTCTGCACGAGGTCGAACAGCACCTGCTGTAACAGGTGATCTTTATCGGTGGCCTTCTTCCCAGCGACTTCATCCGCACGGTTTTCACGGTCGGAGAGATATTTCGCCATGGCGCTACTGGCGCCGCGATTGGAGAGGGCAAATACCGACGCGCCCGCAGCGGAAGGGTTTGTAAAGCCATCCGCGTGAATGGACATAAAGAGATCGGCACCATGCTTATGGGCAATTTCCACGCGGTCATACAGCGGAATAAAGGTGTCGCCCGTGCGCGTCAGGCGGGCGTCAATGCCGTTGCTGCGTAAAATCGATCGCACATTTTTTGCAATTGCCAGCACGACGTGTTTTTCTTTTGACCCGTTTTTGCCAATGGCGCCGGTATCAATGCCGCCGTGACCCGGGTCGAGCATGACCAGACGCTTCGCGCCTGGTTTTTTGGCTTTGGGTTTGCTGTGTCCGTTACTGGTTTTAAGCGTGCTCTCTTCTTTTGCCTGAGCCTGCTGTGCGATGCCCGTTAACGTTAAGGCCGCCAGCCCCGCTTTGAGAACCTGACGACGCGATGTGAGTGCTTTTAATGGTTTGAATGTGCTCATGCGGCCTGAATAGTAAAAATTGCGGTCCTGGTGTTATATCGTATCGCGTTTAGCGTTACGACAGTCCTTATTGAGAATTGTTTTACTTTTCATTTCAATACGTGACAAAGTGACATTATGCCAAATTTTGGCGAGATTTTCCCCGGTTATTGGCTAAATGCCCTGTTCGCGCCATAATCACTGTTTTTAAACCCGAAAAGGCGGTTAATACCATGGAGATACGCGTTTTTCGCCAGGAAGATTTCGAAGAGGTGATCACCCTTTGGGAGCGCTGCGATTTGCTGCGTCCGTGGAACGATCCAGAGATGGACATTGAGCGTAAGCTGAATCACGACGTCAGTCTGTTTCTGGTGGCGGAAGTGAACGGCGAAGTGGTGGGCACGGTGATGGGCGGTTACGACGGCCATCGCGGCTCTGCTTATTATCTGGGCGTTCACCCGGAATACCGGGGGCGCGGCATTGCCAATGCGCTGCTCAATCGTCTTGAGAAAAAACTGATCGCTCGCGGTTGTCCAAAAATTCAGATCATGGTGCGCGAAGATAACGACGTGGTGCTGGGCATGTATGAACGTCTGGGCTATGAACACGCTGACGTGCTGAGCTTAGGTAAGCGTCTGATCGAAGATGAAGAGTATTGAGATCCACCCGGCAGATTACGACGCGCAGGGGCGTGTCAGGCTGCCTTTCTTATTCTGGTGCGTACTGCTGCTGCAGGCCCGCACCTGGGTGCTGTTTGTCATGGCCGCCGCGTCCCGCGGGCAGGGCGATACATTACTGACGCTCTTTTATCCCGATCACGACGCCTTTTGGCTCGGCCTGTTACCGGGCGTACCGGCGGTGGTGACGTTTTTGTGCAGCGGCCGACGACAGGCGATCCCACGGCTTTGGCGTGCGCTTCGCTGGCTGCTGATCCTGGCCCAGATTGCGCTGCTCTGCTGGCAGCCTGTGCTCTGGTGGTACGGTGAACCGCTTACGGGCATCGGCATTGCGCTGGTGGTTGCCGATATCGTGGCTCTGCTGTGGCTGCTGACTAACCCCCGCTTACGCGCCTGTTTTACGCATGAGTCAGATTAACGCGGCACTTTTTGCCGATGCTGCACTCCAACAAGCGTTGATTTAACACGTAAGGACGTTTCAATGAAATCGCTGCGTTTACTTTTATGCGCTCTCCCGCTGGCGTTAACCGGCTGTTCAACGCTCTCCTCCATTAACTGGTCGGCCGCTTATCCGTGGAACTGGTTTGGCTCTTCGCTGGAAGTGACCGAGCAGGGCGTGGGCAACATTACCGCCGCGACGGCGCTGGATCAGGACGCGCTTCAGGCGGCCCTGAGCAGCGACTATCGTCTGCGCAGCGGCATGAAAACTGAAAACGGCACTATCGTGCGTTACTTCGAAGCGCTGAAAGGAGACAAACTGGCGCTGGTGATTAACGGCGATAAAGGCACGGTAAACCGTATTGCCGTGCTGGACGATGCCATCCCGACGGCGAGCGGCGTGAAGGTTGGTACGCCGTTTAGCGATCTCTATAAACAGGCTTTCGGCAATTGCGCCAGCGCGCCTTCAGACGATGGCGTGGCGGTGCAATGTAAAGCACCGGACAGCCAGCACATCAGCTACCTCTTTACCGGAACCTGGAGCGGCCCTGAAGGCTTAATGCCGTCTGACGATACGCTGAAAAACTGGAAAGTGAGCAAAATTATCTGGCAGCAGTAATTTGCGCCTGAACAATCCGTCTCGCTGAAATCCGGGTATAATACCCGCCATCAATGCCACGTTGTCGTGGCATCTTTATTTCAGGAGGAGCGATGTCTCAGGTTCAGAGTGGCATTTTGCCAGAACATTGCCGCGCGGCGATTTGGATTGAAGCCAATGTGAAAGGGGATGTGGATGCCCTGCGTGCGGCCAGCAAAGTTTTTGTGGATAAACTGGCCACCTTCCAGGCCAAATTCCCGGATGCCCATCTGGGCGCTGTGGTGGCCTTTGGCAATAACGTCTGGCGTCAGCTGAGCGGCGGTGAAGGGGCGGAAGAGCTCAAAGACTTTATCCCTTACGGCAAAGGTCTGGCACCGGCAACCCAGTACGACGTGTTGATCCATATTCTCTCTCTGCGCCACGACGTGAACTTCTCCGTTGCTCAGGCGGCGGTAGCGGCGTTTGGTGACAGCATTGACGTTCAGGAAGAAGTCCACGGTTTCCGCTGGGTGGAAGAGCGCGACCTGAGCGGCTTTGTCGACGGGACGGAAAACCCGGCAGGTGAAGAGACGCGCCGTGAAGTGGCGGTCATCAAGGATGGCGTGGATGCCGGCGGCAGCTACGTATTTGTTCAGCGCTGGGAGCATAACCTTAAGCAGCTTAACCGCATGAGTGTTCAGGACCAGGAGATGATGATTGGCCGTACCAAAGAGGCCAACGAAGAGATCGACGGCGATGTACGCCCGGTGACCTCTCACCTGAGCCGCGTTGACCTCAAGGAAGACGGTAAAGGGCTGAAGATTGTTCGCCAGAGCCTGCCGTATGGCACCGCAAGCGGAACCCATGGCCTTTATTTCTGCGCCTACTGCGCGCGTCTGTACAATATTGAGCAACAGCTGCTGAGCATGTTCGGCGATACCGACGGCAAGCGTGACGCCATGCTGCGCTTCACCAAACCGGTCACCGGCGGCTACTACTTCGCACCATCCATTGAGCGTCTGCTGGCGCTGTAATTCCCTTCCTCCCTCTCCCTTTGGGAGAGGGTTGGGGTGAGGACAACAGGCCACACCCTTATTCCCTTTTCTGCTTGTAAATCACCAAACGGTATATAAAACCGTTACTCCTTTCGACCTCGTTATAAATATTATGACAATAAGATAGTCATCACATTTATAAGGGTGCGCAATGGCCGTTACTGTACTGAAAAAAGGATCCCTGGCACTGGCAGGTTTACTGCTGGTGGCACAGGCGCAGGCGACTGAGCTGCTGAACAGTTCATATGACGTCTCCCGCGAGCTGTTTGCCGCCCTTAACCCGCCGTTTGAGCAGCAGTGGGCGAAAGACAATAACGGCGACAAGCTGACCATTAAACAGTCTCACGCCGGTTCGTCCAAACAGGCGCTGGCGATCCTCCAGGGGCTTAAAGCGGACGTGGTGACCTATAACCAGGTGACCGATGTGCAGATCCTGCATGACAAAGGCAAGCTCATCCCGGCCGACTGGCAGAGCCGTCTACCAAACAACAGTTCGCCGTTCTACTCCACCATGGGCTTCCTGGTGCGTAAAGGCAATCCGAAGAATATCCACGACTGGAGCGATCTGGTTCGTTCTGACGTAAAGCTGATTTTCCCGAACCCTAAAACTTCCGGTAACGCGCGTTATACCTATTTAGCGGCGTGGGGCGCGGCGGACAAGGCTGACGGTAACGATAAAGCCAAAACCGAGCAGTTCATGACCCAGTTCCTGAAAAACGTCGAAGTGTTTGATACCGGCGGTCGCGGAGCAACCACGACTTTCGCAGAACGCGGTCTGGGCGATGTGCTGATTAGCTTTGAATCGGAAGTGAACAACATCCGCAAACAGTATGAAGCGCAGGGCTTTGAAGTCGTTATCCCGAAAACCAACATCCTGGCCGAGTTCCCGGTGGCGTGGGTGGATAAAAACGTGCAGGCAAACGGCACTGAGAAAGCGGCAAAAGCCTATCTCAACTACCTGTACAGCCCACAGGCGCAGACCATCATTACTGATTACTACTATCGCGTGAACAACCCTGACGTGATGAACAAACTGAAAGATAAATTCCCCCAGACCGCGCTGTTCCGCGTGGAGGATCATTTCGGCTCCTGGCCTGAGGTGATGAAAACGCATTTTGCCAGCGGCGGTGAATTAGACAAATTGCTGGCGGCGGGGCGTAAGTAATGTTTGCCCTCTCGACTAAACGCGTGCTGCCGGGGTTTACCTTAAGCCTCGGAACCAGCCTGCTGTTCGTCTGCCTGATTTTGTTGTTGCCGCTCAGCGCGCTGGTGATGCAGCTTGCGCAGATGAGCTGGTCCCAGTACTGGGAAGTGGTCACCAACCCACAGGTCGTTGCGGCCTATAAAGTGACGCTGCTGTCGGCGTTTGTGGCCTCGCTTTTTAACGGCGTGTTTGGCCTGCTGATGGCGTGGATTTTAACCCGCTATCGTTTTCCGGGCCGCACGCTGCTCGACGCGTTAATGGATTTACCGTTTGCACTGCCGACGGCCGTTGCCGGTTTGACGCTGGCGTCACTTTTCTCTGTAAACGGTCTGTACGGCGAGTGGCTGGCGAAATTTGACATCAAAGTGACCTATACCTGGCTCGGTATCGCGGTGGCGATGGCCTTTACCAGCATTCCGTTCGTGGTACGTACCGTACAGCCGGTGCTGGAAGAGTTAGGCCCGGAATATGAAGAAGCGGCAGAAACGCTGGGGGCTACGCGCTGGCAGAGCTTCCGTAAAGTTGTCCTGCCTGAGCTTTCCCCGGCGCTGATGGCGGGAGTGGCGCTGTCGTTTACCCGTAGCCTCGGCGAGTTCGGTGCGGTCATTTTTATCGCCGGTAATATTGCGTGGAAAACGGAAGTGACGTCGCTGATGATTTTTATCCGTTTGCAGGAGTTTGATTACCCGGCAGCGAGCGCCATTGCCTCGGTCATTCTTGCCGCATCGTTGCTGCTGCTCTACACAATCAACACTCTGCAAAGTCGCTTTGGTCGACGTGTGGTAGGTCACTGATGGCGGAAGTTACTCAATTGAAGCGATACGATGCGCCCCGCATCAACTGGGGTAAATGGTTTTTGATTGGTACGGGCGTGCTGGTTTCTGCTCTCATCCTCGTGGTACCGACAATCTATATTTTCGTGCAGGCGTTCAGCAAAGGGATTATGCCCGCGCTGGAAAACCTGGCGGACCCGGATATGCTGCACGCCATTTGGCTGACGGTGCTGATTGCGCTGATCACCGTGCCGGTCAACCTGGTATTCGGTACGCTGCTGGCCTGGCTGGTGACGCGCTTTACCTTCCCGGGGCGTCAGATGCTGCTGACGCTGCTGGATATCCCGTTCGCCGTCTCACCGGTGGTGGCGGGTCTGGTCTATCTGCTCTTTTACGGCTCTAACGGCCCGCTGGGTGGCTGGCTGGATGAGCACAACCTGCAGGTGATGTTTGCCTGGCCGGGTATGGTGCTGGTGACTATCTTTGTAACCTGTCCGTTTGTGGTACGCGAACTGGTACCGGTGATGTTAAGCCAGGGGAGCAACGAAGACGAAGCGGCTGTGCTGCTGGGCGCGTCAGGCTGGCAGATGTTCCGCCGCGTCACGCTGCCGAATATTCGCTGGGCACTGCTCTATGGGGTGGTGCTGACCAACGCCCGCGCAATTGGCGAGTTTGGGGCGGTGTCGGTTGTATCCGGTTCCATTCGAGGTGAAACCCTGTCGCTGCCGTTACAGATTGAACTGCTGCAGCAGGACTATAACACCATCGGCTCCTTTACCGCCGCAGCGTTGCTGACGCTGATGGCTATTTTGACCCTGTTTTTGAAGAGTGTGGTGCAGTGGCGTTTAGAAAATCAGGAAAAACGTCAGCATCAGGAGGGAAATCATGAGCATTGAGATTGCCAATATTAAGAAGTCTTTTGGTCGCACCCAGGTGCTGAATGATATCTCGCTGGATATCCCTTCCGGACAAATGGTGGCGCTGCTGGGGCCGTCTGGCTCGGGTAAAACCACGCTGCTGCGTATCATCGCCGGTCTTGAACATCAGACCAGCGGACATATCCGTTTTCACGGCACCGACGTGAGCCGCCTGCATGCCCGCGATCGTAAAGTCGGCTTCGTGTTCCAGCATTACGCGCTGTTTCGCCACATGACGGTGTTCGACAACATTGCGTTTGGCCTGACCGTGCTGCCGCGTCGCGAACGCCCGGATGCGGCTACCATCAAAGCGAAAGTGACCAAACTGCTGGAAATGGTGCAGCTGGCCCACCTGGCTGACCGTTTCCCGGCGCAGCTTTCGGGCGGCCAGAAACAGCGTGTCGCACTGGCGCGCGCGCTGGCCGTGGAGCCACAAATACTGCTGCTTGATGAGCCGTTTGGCGCACTGGATGCGCAGGTGCGTAAAGAGCTGCGCCGCTGGCTGCGTCAGCTGCATGAAGAGCTGAAATTCACCAGCGTCTTCGTCACCCACGACCAGGAAGAGGCGATGGAAGTCGCGGACCGCGTGGTGGTCATGAGCCAGGGGAACATCGAACAGGTGGACGAGCCAGAGCAGCTCTGGCGTGAACCTGCCACCCGTTTTGTCCTGGAATTTATGGGCGAAGTTAACCGTCTGCAGGGCACCGTACGCGGCGGACAATTCCACGTTGGCGCACACCGCTGGCCGCTGGGATACACGCCTGCCCATCAGGGGCCAGTGGACCTGTTCCTGCGCCCGTGGGAAGTGGATGTCAGCCGTCGTACCAGCCTGGATTCACCGCTGCCGGTGCAGGTACTGGAAGCTAGCCCTAAAGGTCACTACACACAAATGGTGGTACAACCGCTGGGCTGGTATACCGAGCCGCTGACGGTGGTAATGCGCGATGAAGAGGCGCCACACCGGGGTGAACGCCTGTTTGTGGGGCTGCAGCATGCCCGTATTTATCACGGTAACCAGCGCATCGAGACGCGCGAGGATATTGCTCTGGCGGAGTCAGCCTGATAGGTTATTAGGATGTTTATCGCCCGGTGGCGCTGCGCTGACCGGGCCTACAGCTAAAACTGCGTCTTGTAGGCCGGGTAAGCGAAGCGCCACCCGGCTTTTTTATTGAGTAAAAATCGTGAATACACTCGAACACACCATCGGCAACACTCCACTGGTCAAGCTTCAGCGCATGGGGCCTGACAACGGCAGCGAAATCTGGGTCAAACTCGAAGGCAATAACCCGGCGGGGTCGGTCAAAGACCGCGCGGCGCTGTCGATGATTGTCCAGGCTGAGAAGCGCGGTGAAATTAAGCCAGGCGACGTGCTCATTGAGGCCACAAGCGGGAATACCGGCATTGCGCTGGCGATGATTGCCGCGCTGAAAGGCTACCGCATGAAGCTGCTGATGCCGGACAACATGAGTCAGGAGCGCCGCGCCGCGATGCGCGCTTACGGTGCTGAACTGATACTGGTGACCAAAGAGCAGGGAATGGAAGGGGCGCGCGACCTGGCGCTGGCGATGGCTGAGCGCGGTGAAGGCAAACTGCTGGATCAGTTCAATAATCCGGATAATCCCTACGCCCACTACACGACCACTGGCCCGGAAATCTGGCAACAAACCGACGGGCGTATCACCCATTTTGTCTCCAGCATGGGCACCACCGGCACCATCACCGGCGTGTCGCGTTTTCTGCGCGAGCAGGAAAAACCGGTCGCCATTGTCGGCCTGCAGCCGGAAGAGGGGAGCAGCATTCCGGGTATTCGTCGCTGGCCTGCGGAATACATGCCGGGCATTTTTAATGCTCAGCTGGTGGATCAGGTGCTGGATATTCATCAGCGCGAGGCGGAAAATACCATGCGCGAGCTGGCGGTACGCGAAGGCATCTTCTGCGGGGTTAGCTCGGGTGGCGCGGTAGCAGGTGCGATGCGTGTGGCGCAGGATAATCCTGGTGCAGTGGTGGTGGCGATTATCTGCGATCGCGGCGATCGTTATCTGTCTACCGGCGTCTTTGGCGAAGAGAGTTATTCGCAGGGGGCGGGGATTTAAGCGTCATGGAGATGATTTTATTCCGGGATAAAACCCGGGCGCAGCAAACCGATATTGTCGCGGTGCAGTCGCAGGTGGTGTACGGCAGCGTGGGGAACAGCATTGCGGTACCCAATATTCGAACCCACCGGCTTAACGTGACCGCCGTGCCGACGGTGCTGTTCAGCAACACGCCGCACTATGACACCTTTTACGGCGGGGTGATCCCCGATGAGTGGTACAGCGGCTACCTGAAGGCGCTGGAAGAGCGCGAGATCCTGCGCGAGCTTAAGGCGGTCACCACTGGCTACATGGGCAGCGCCAGCCAGATCGTTCTGCTGGCGCAGTGGCTGAAGGCGATCAAAGTGCAGCACCCGGAGCTGCTGGTGCTGGTTGACCCGGTGATCGGGGATATCGACAGCGGTATGTACGTTAAACCTGATATTCCTGAGGCGTATCGTGAGCATCTGCTGCCGCTGGCGCAGGGCATTACGCCCAACGTATTCGAACTGGAAGTGTTAAGCGGTAAACCGTGCCGCACGCCAGAGAGCGCCATCGCCGCCGCGCAGGGGCTGCTTTCCGATACGCTGAAATGGGTGGCGATAACCAGTGCGCCAGTGGCCGACGACCCGCAGAATATTCACGTCGTGCTGGTGAGTAAAGAGGGCGTTACCGTAAGCGCGCACCCGCGCGTCGAGACGGATCTGAAAGGAACGGGCGATCTGTTCTGTTCAGAACTGGTCAGCGGTATCGTGGGGGGGAAAACCGTTGCTGACGCCATACGCATGGCAGGCGATCGGGTGACTGACGTCATGATCTATACGCAGTCGAAAGGTTACGACGAGCTTATCCTCCCCGCATAAACAAAAATGGCGCCCGAAGGCGCCATTTTTCTGTGCGGCAAGAATTACTTCTTGATGCGGATAACCGGGGTTTCACCCACGGTGACGCTGCCAGACAGTTTGATCAGCTCTTTGATTTCGTCCATGTTGGAGATAACAACCGGCGTCAGGGTAGACTTGGCTTTTTCTTCCAGCAGTGGCAGATCGAATTCAATCACCGGGTCGCCAACTTTAACACGCTGGCCTTCTTCTGCGATACGTTTGAAGCCTTCGCCTTTCAGTTCAACGGTGTCGATACCGAAGTGAACGAACAGTTCGATACCGCTATCAGATTCGATAGAGAACGCATGGTTGGTTTCAAAAATTTTACCGATGGTGCCGTCAACTGGAGCAACCATTTTGTTGCCAGTTGGTTTGATAGCAATGCCATCACCAACGATTTTCTCAGCAAACACTACATCCGGCACGTCTTCGATGTTGACGATCTCGCCGGAGAGCGGAGCAACAATCTCAATAGTTCCGGAGTCTTTCTTATCATCAGAAACCAGAGATTTCAGTTTATCGAACAAACCCATGATCTTCTCCTAAGCAGTAATTTGGGCCGCATCTCGTGGATTAGCAGATTGTTTTTTCTTCAATGAACTTGTTAACCAGCGTCATTAACTCGTCCGTTGTCGGTTGAGCAAGAGCCTGCTCTGCTAACACCTTCGCATCTTCGAAGTTCGTGTTACGGATAATCTTCTTAATGCGCGGGATGGAAATGGCGCTCATAGAGAATTCGTCCAGACCCATACCCAGCAACAGAAGTGTAGCACGTTCGTCGCCTGCAAGCTCACCACACATGCCAGTCCATTTACCTTCTGCATGAGAAGCATCAATAACTTGCTTGATCAAGTTCAGTACGGACGGTGACATTGGCTGGTAGAGATGTGAAATCATATCATTACCACGGTCAACTGCCAGGGTGTACTGCGTTAAATCATTGGTGCCGATACTAAAGAAATCAACTTCTTTGGCTAAATGACGCGCAATGGTCGCGGCTGCTGGTGTTTCCACCATTACGCCGATCTCAATTGACTCGTCAAATGCTTTACCTTCGTCACGCAGTTCCTGTTTGTAAATCTCGATCTCTTTCTTCAGTGCACGCACTTCTTCAACAGAGATGATCATCGGGAACATAATGCGCAGCTTACCGAAAGCAGAGGCACGCAGAATCGCACGCACCTGGTCACGCAGGATCTCTTTACGATCCATGGCGATACGCACTGCACGCCAGCCCAGGAATGGGTTCTCTTCTTTCGGGAAGTTCATGTACGGCAGCTCTTTGTCGCCACCGATGTCCATGGTACGGACGATAACGGCCTGAGAGCCACAGGCTTCAGCCACCGCTTTGTACGCCGCAAACTGCTCTTCTTCAGTTGGCAGGGCGTCACGGTCCATGAACAGGAATTCAGTACGATACAGACCCACACCTTCCGCGCCGTTGCGCTCAGCGCCATCGACGTCGCGTACGGTACCGATGTTAGCGCACACTTCTACCTGATGGCCGTCCAGCGTGATGGCTGGCAGGTCTTTCAGTTTAGCGAGTTCCGCTTTCTCGGTGGCAACCTGCTCCTGAACGGTACGCAGTTGCTCGATCACATCGTTAGTTGGGTTGACGTAAACCACGTTGTTTACGGCATCCAGAATCAGATAGTCGTCGTTTTTCACCTGAGTGGTGACGTTACCGGTACCCACGATGGCAGGCAGTTCCAGAGAACGCGCCATGATTGAGGTGTGGGAGGTACGGCCACCGGCGTCGGTGATGAAACCCAGCACCTTGTTAAGGTTCAGCTGTGCGGTTTCAGACGGGGTCAGATCAGCGGCAACCAGGATCACTTCGTCCTGAATCGCGCTCAGATCGATGATGGCCAGACCCAGGATGTTGCGCAGCAGGCGCTTACCGATGTCACGTACGTCAGCCGCACGCTCTTTCAGGTATTCATCG
Source organism: Enterobacter sp. A8 (assembly GCF_004296595.1). Lineage (NCBI taxonomy): Bacteria > Pseudomonadati > Pseudomonadota > Gammaproteobacteria > Enterobacterales > Enterobacteriaceae > Enterobacter > Enterobacter sp. A8. Next base: position 1,534,026 of record NZ_SCMF01000001.1, on the reverse strand, counting down.
TCCAGCTCTTCCAGGGCAGATGCCTGACCTTCGATAACTTCATGCGCAGCCGCGTCGGCCGTCATGCCTTTATCTTTAATCAGGGCTATGATTTCCTGCTCCAGCTCCTCATCTTCGAGCAGCATGATGTGCCCTTCGAAGATAGCTTCTTTTTCTTCACCGAAAGTTTCGCCAGCTTTAGTTTTGATTGCTTCCAGTTGCGCAGATGCCTTGGCACGACCGCTCAGAAAACGTTCAACTTCCTGATCAACCTTGTCGGCAGAAATTTTTTTCCGGTCGATGACGATCTCGTCTTCTTTCAGCAGCAATGCTTTGCCGAAAGCGATACCCGGGGATGCTAAAATGCCTGAAATCATAACCCTACCTTACTTGTGACTGATATTTAAAAGAACCCGGAAACTTACTCGAGCTCAGCCATCAGTTTTACCAGATGCTCAACTGCTTTCTGCTCGTCTTCACCTTCAGCAGAGATAGTGACAACGGTGCCCTGAGTCAGGCCCAGAGTCTGCAGTTTGAACAGGCTTTTTGCGCTAGCGCTTTTGCCGTTGGAAGTCACAGTGATTTCAGAAGTGAAGCCTTTCGCTTCTTTAACAAACTGAGCAGCAGGGCGGGTGTGCAGACCGTTCGGAGCGGTAATGGTAACTTCTTGCTGGAACATTGTATTTCCCCAACTTATAGGTTTAGTGTTGTGGAACTAAAGTCTAGCCTGGCGACTGAACTTTAGCCTGTATTGTTAGCGCTGACGTTTCGATCGTCATTAAACATTATGCAGCGAAAGCAAGACTTGAACCAAATCATAAAATCGATTCAGCAAGGGTATTTCGTTCGCTGATTAATTTCACGCATCAAAATAATTGCTGGTTTAAATACCAGACCCAACGGGGTGAATCAATGCCAGGAGGGGTAAAACTTTGAAGCAGTCCACAAAAAAGCACCTAAAAAGGTGCTTTTTTACGCGTTATTAACATGCTGGCATTACTGTTGCAGTTCTTTCTCGGTAAACAGATCGGCAAACAGTGCAGTGCTTAAGTAACGCTCACCTGATGAAGGTAGGATAACCACAATATTCTTGTTGGTAAAGGACTCATCTTCCTGAAGTTTGAGCGCCGCCGCAACGGCCGCGCCGGAAGAGATACCGGCCAGAATACCTTCTTCATCCATCAGGCGGCGTGCCGTCGAGATGGCTTCTTCGTTCGTGATCGTGACGACTTTATCGATAAGCTTCAGATCCAGGTTACCCGGAATAAAGCCTGCGCCGATACCCTGAATCTTGTGCGGGCCCGGTTTGAGCTCTTCACCCGCCAGCGCCTGGGTGATAACCGGCGAGTCGGTCGGCTCAACGGCCACGGTGATCAGGTCTTTTTTACCTTTCGTGCCTTTAATATAGCGTGACACACCGGTCAGCGTACCGCCGGTACCCACGCCGGAGATAAACACATCAACCTGGCCATCGGTATCTTCCCAGATTTCCGGGCCGGTGGTTTTTTCGTGAATTTCCGGGTTTGCCGGGTTGCTGAACTGCTGAAGCAGCAGGTATTTCGCCGGATCGCTGGCAACAATCTCTTCGGCTTTCTGAATGGCACCTTTCATGCCCTTCGCGCCTTCGGTCAACACCAGGTTTGCACCCAGCGCTTTTAGCAGCTTGCGGCGTTCGATGCTCATGGTTTCAGGCATGGTCAGCGTCAGCTTATAGCCACGCGCCGCAGCCACATAGGCCAGCGCAATACCGGTGTTGCCGCTGGTAGGCTCCACCAGCTCAACGCCTGGCTTGAGCACGCCACGTTTTTCGGCATCCCAAATCATATTTGCACCGATACGGCATTTTACGCTGAAGCTCGGGTTGCGGGATTCGACCTTCGCCAGAATGCGTCCATTACCGATACGGTTCAGTCGAACCAGGGGCGTATGACCGATAGTCAGCGAGTTGTCTTCATAAATCTTACTCATGGCCTGTCCTTAACTGTATGAAATTGGGATACCGACCCAGCATACCTGCTAAGCAAGTAGGGGGAAGTAAGGAATTCGCATATCTATATACTGCAAGGAAATAATGGGGATCAGTATGGAATAAGGGATAGCATAAGCCATCCCTTGTTTACACATTTTTGCATTACTTCCATAACGCGTGCTTAGCACGGTAGCAGTCGACCCACATTGCCGTTGCGCCGCACACCGCAACGGGCATGATGAAAAGATTAAGGAAGGGGATCAAGGTGAACAGGCTGGTAAGCGCGCCAAACTGCATATTGGCCACTTTCTGCGTGCGCAGCGCGGTACGCATCTCTTTAAAGGGCACCTTGTGGTTATCAAAAGGGTAGTCGCAGTACTGAATAGCCAGCATCCAGGCGCTGAACAGGAACCACAGCACAGGCGCCACCGTCTGGCCGATACCGGGCACCAGATAAAGGAGAAGCAGTACAATTGCACGGGGGAGATACCAGGCGAATTTTTGCCATTCGCGCTTCATGATGCGCGGAATATCTTTCATGATCCCCAGTACGCCCGTGTCCGGTGGCGTGGCACCTGTCAGACGCGCTTCGAGCTGTTCCGCCAGCAGGCCGTTAAACGGCGCCGCAATCCAGTTGGCGATCGTTGAGAAGAAATAGCCGAACACCAACAGCACAGAAATCACCGCGAGTGGCCACAGCAGATAGCTCAGCCACTGCAGCCAGTCAGGCACATAGCTCATCATGGCCGGGACCCAGCTTTCAAGCTTCGTGAAAAGCCACCAGAAGGCGCCGCCCATAAGAATAATGTTGATCAGCAAGGGCAGAATGACGAAACGTCGAATACCCGGCAGGGAGACCAGTTTCCAGCCCTGAGAAAAATACCAGACGCCGCTGCGTGGGGGAGAAGAAAATGTTGAAACCATAACCAGGCTGTACTCCTTTTTTCACAACCAGTGGAATTGCCCGCCTATATTATCCAGTTACGGACCAATGACCAGTTCGGAAATGTTCGAAAAAACAGCAAAAAGCACGATTTAGTTCATCTTTATGCTGTGAATGCTCTGCACACACTTGCACTTGACGTAAACGGCAAATACTCTTAGTGAGTAAATGTTTGCCGTGGTGGCAAGGTGTTAGAACAACAGAGAATATAATGATGCAGGATTTGCGTCTGATATTAATCATTGTTGGCGCGATCGCCATAATCGCTTTACTGGTACATGGTTTCTGGACCAGCCGTAAAGAGCGTTCTTCTATGTTTCGCGATCGCCCACTGAAGCGCATGAAGTCCAGTCGTGACGACGATGACAGTGAATATGACATCGACGATCGCGATGACGACGGCGTGGGTGAAGTTCGTGTTCATCGGGTCAATACTGCGCCCGGCGCGGCTCATGGGGAGCATGAAGCCCCCCGTACTGCGCAGCACCAGTATCAACCGCCGTATGCTTCTGCACAGCCGCGCCAGCCTGCGCCGCAGCCTGTGGAAGAGCCGGTGCGTCAGCCGCCGCAGCAGCCTGTTCAACAGCGGCCAGCTGCGCCGCAGCCGGTTCCACAGCAACCCGTGCAGCAGCCTGTACAACCGCAGCCTGCTCAGCCGGTACAGCAACCGCCGCAACAGCCTGTTCAGGCGCAGCCTGCACCACAGCCAGCCCCGGCACCGCAGGTTGAGCCAGAGCCCGTTGTAGAGCCAGAACCGGTTGTTGAAAAACCGCAGCGTAAAGAAGCGGTGATCATCATGAACGTGGCCGCCCATCACGGCAGCCATCTGAACGGTGACGTGCTGCTTAACAGTATTCAACAGGCTGGCTTCAAGTTTGGCGACATGAATATTTTCCATCGCCACCTGAGCCCGGACGGTAGCGGCCCGGCGCTGTTTAGCCTGGCCAACATGGTTAACCCTGGCACCTTCGACCCTGAAATGACGGGCGATTTCGTGACGCCGGGCGTGACGATCTTTATGCAGGTTCCGTCATACGGTGATGAACTGCAAAACTTTAAGCTGATGCTGCAGTCCGCTCAGCACATCGCTGACGAAGTCGGTGGTGTGGTGCTCGACGACCAGCGTCGCATGATGACGCCGCAGAAACTGCGCGAGTATCAGGACCGCATCCGCGAAGTTAAGGAAGCCAACGCGTAATCGACGCGTTTTCTTCAACTCCTCCTCAACCCCCGCCTGTCGGGGGTTTTTTCTCATTGATGGTGCGATATGGACTCAATCGAACAACAAATCACTGAACTGCGAACCACGCTTCGCCATCATGAATACCTTTATCATGTGATGGACGCACCGGAAGTGCCGGATGCGGAGTACGATCGCCTGATGCGTGAACTGCGCGATTTAGAGGCGCAGCACCCGGAGTTGATCACCCCGGACTCGCCAACCCAACGTGTCGGCGCTGAACCGCTAGGTGCGTTCAGCCAGGTACGTCATGAAGTGCCGATGCTCTCTCTGGATAACGTCTTCGATGAAGAGAGCTTTCTCGCCTTTAATAAGCGTGTGCAGGATCGACTCAAAAGCAGCGACGCCCTGACCTGGTGCTGTGAGCTGAAGCTGGATGGCCTGGCCGTCAGCATCCTCTACGAAAACGGCGTGCTGGTCCGTGCCGCAACGCGCGGTGATGGCACCACCGGGGAAGACATCACCACCAACGTGCGTACCATCCGCGCGATCCCGCTGAAGTTGCACGGCGACAATATTCCTGCTCGTCTGGAAGTGCGCGGTGAAGTTTTCCTGCCGCAGGCGGGCTTCGAGAAAATCAACGAAGAGGCGCGTCGCACCGGTGGGAAGGTGTTTGCGAACCCGCGCAATGCGGCGGCAGGCTCTTTACGCCAGCTGGACCCGCGTATTACCGCGAAGCGACCGCTTACTTTCTTCTGCTATGGCGTCGGTATTCTGGAAGGAGGGGAGCTGCCGGACACCCACCTCGGGCGTTTGCTGCAGTTTAAAGCGTGGGGCTTGCCGGTCAGCAACCGCGTGCAGCTTTGCGACTCACCGGAGGCGGTTCTTGCGTTTTATCGCAAGGTTGAAGAAGACCGCCCGACGCTCGGTTTTGATATCGATGGTGTGGTGATCAAGGTTAACTTGCTTGCGCTTCAGGAGCAGCTAGGCTTTGTGGCGCGAGCACCACGCTGGGCTGTGGCGTTTAAATTCCCGGCTCAGGAACAGATGACCTTTGTTCGCGATGTGGAGTTCCAGGTGGGTCGTACCGGAGCTATCACGCCGGTTGCGCGTCTGGAGCCAGTACACGTGGCCGGTGTGCTGGTGAGCAACGCCACGCTGCATAACGCGGATGAAATCGATCGTCTTGGCCTGCGTATTGGTGACAAAGTGGTGATTCGCCGGGCGGGAGATGTGATCCCGCAAGTGGTCAACGTGGTTCAGTCAGAACGCCCTGATGATACGCGCGCCATCGTGTTTCCGACGCATTGCCCGGTATGTGGCTCAGACGTAGAGCGTGTGGAAGGCGAAGCGGTGGCTCGCTGTACCGGGGGATTAATCTGTGGCGCGCAGCGTAAAGAGTCACTCAAGCACTTCGTTTCCCGACGGGCAATGGACGTTGACGGCATGGGCGACAAAATTATCGATCAGCTGGTTGAGAAAGAGTATGTCCATACGCCTGCGGATCTTTTCAAACTGACGGCGGGTAAGCTGACCGGTCTTGACCGCATGGGGCCGAAGTCGGCTCAGAATGTGGTGAATGCGCTGGAAGCCGCCAAAGAGACCACGTTTGCCCGTTTCCTCTATGCGCTTGGTATTCGTGAGGTGGGTGAAGCCACCGCTGCAGGTCTGGCGGCGTACTTTGGCACGCTGGACGCGCTGGAAAAAGCGAGCATTGAGGAGCTGCAAAAAGTGCCTGATGTCGGCATTGTGGTGGCCACGCACGTCTTTAACTTCTTTGCCGAAGAGAGCAACCGCGACGTCATCGGCAAACTGCTGGAGCAGGGCATTAAATGGCCTGCGCCAGTCGTCGTCAATGCCGAAGAGATCGACAGCCCGTTTGCCGGTAAAACGGTAGTACTGACCGGCAGTCTCAGCCAGCTTTCACGGGATGATGCGAAGGCGCGTCTGGTGGCACTGGGGGCAAAAGTGGCGGGCAGCGTGTCGAAGAAAACGGATCTGGTGATCGCCGGGGAAGCCGCCGGTTCCAAGCTTGCAAAAGCGCAGGAGCTCGGGATTGAGGTAATCGATGAAGCAGAAATGATGCGTCTGCTGGGAGAGTAACGTGGAAAAAGAGCAGCTCGTCGAGATCGCCAATACGGAGATGCCGTTCGGTAAATATAAGGGCCGCAGGCTGATTGATTTGCCGGAAGAGTACCTTCTGTGGTTTGCCCGAAAGGATGAATTCCCGGCAGGACGACTGGGCGAGCTGATGGCCATCACGCTACTGATTAAAACCGAGGGGCTGACCCAGCTGGTTCAGCCCCTGAAACGTCCTTAAGCCTTCGCGGCGCGGGTCTCTTCCTGCGCCAGTTTTTCCGTCTGACGCTTGTAACGACGCGCCAGTACCGCACAGACCATCAGCTGGATCTGATGGAAAATCATCAGCGGCAGTACCATCATCCCAATCACCGAGGTAGGGAACAGAATGTTGGCCATCGGGATGCCGTTTGCCAGGCTTTTCTTCGAGCCGCAGAACACAATGGTGATTTCGTCTGCTTTATTGAAGCCGCACTTGCGTGCCACAAAGACGTTTACCGCAATGACAATCGCCAGCAGGACGATACTGACCACTACGATAAACAGCAGCGAGCCTGCGCCCACCTTATGCCAGATACCATTCACCACGGCTTCGCTGAAGGCGGAGTAAACCACCAGCAGGATCGACGTCTGATCGGTTTTTGAGATCCATTTCTTGTGCTTCGCCACAAACGCCCCCGTCCACGGACGAGAAAGATGACCAAGGACAAATGGCAGAAGCAGTTGCAGACAGATTTTCCCGACCTGCTCCAGATTACCGCCTGCACCGTGCATATTCATCAGTAGGCCAACCAGCAGCGGCGAGACGAAAATCCCTAACAGGCTTGATGCCGATGCCGAGCAGACAGCGGCCGCGACGTTGCCGCCTGCCAGCGAAGTAAAGGCAATCGCGGACTGGACGGTGGCTGGCAAAATACAGAGGTAGAGGAAACCGGTATAGAGCGCCGGGTCAACATTGACCGGAGCCCACCACGCAAACAGCACGCCGAGTATTGGGAAAAGAATAAAGGTGCTGCACATGACCCACAGGTGGAGTCGCCAGTGGCTTCCCCCTGCGATAATGGCTTCGCGGGAGAGTTTGGCGCCGTGCATAAAGAACAGCAGCGCGATGGCCGCGGTAGTGAGTCCTTCAAAGAACGGCACAAAACCGCCGCGCGCGGGGAAGAAGGAGGCCAGTAAAACGGTGACGACCAGGGTTAGTGTAAACGGATCAAGAATACGAAATAGTTTCATAATGACTCCTGAAAACAGATGTCGCTATTGTGCTTTGTTCCCTTTGAGAAATAAAATTGATTTATTGCATCTATTCATGAATTAAACAGATGAATTATTCCTTACGTCAGCTTCGCGTTTTTGTCACCGTGGCCCATGCTCGCAGCTTCAGCCGGGCAGGGGAGATCATTGGCCTGAGCCAGTCGGCCGTGAGCCACAGTGTGAAAGAACTGGAACTCCAGACAGGTGTGCGTCTACTCGACCGCACCACGCGTGAAGTGGTATTAACCGAAGCCGGACAGCAGCTGGCGCTGCGACTGGAGCGGTTACTGGATGAACTGAACAGCACGCTCAGGGATGTCGGGAGACTGGGGCAGCAGCTTTCTGGCACCGTACGGGTGGCAGCAAGCCAGACGATTTCGGCGCATCTTATTCCGCAGTGTATTGCTGAGGGTAACCAGCGCTATCCGGATATCGATTTTGTGCTGCACGACAGGCCGCAACAGTGGGTGCTGGAGAGCATCCGCCAGGGCGATGTGGATTTTGGCATCGTCATCGATCCCGGCCAGGTGAGTGACCTGGAGTGTGAGATTGTGCTTTCTGAGCCTTTTTTGCTGCTCTGTCGGGACGACGATCCGCTGGCAATGCTGCCTCATGTTAGCTGGCAGACGCTGCAGGGCGCGAAACTGGTTTTACAGGATTATGCATCGGGCAGCCGTCCGTTGATTGACTCCGCGCTGAATGCTCAGGGGGTAAAAGCAACCATCGTGCAGGAGATTGGTCATCCGGCTACGCTGTTTCCTATGGTTGAGGCAGGCATTGGGATCAGCGTATTGCCTGCCCTGGCGCTGCCGTTGCCACAGGGGAGCCGGCTGGCTGTAAGACGGTTGACCCCGGTGGTTGACAGAAAGCTGATGCTGGTTCGACGAAAAAATCGTTCTCTTTCGGGGGCGGCACAGGCTATCTGGGAAGTGGTGCGTATCCAGGCGCAACGGTTAACCGAAGCCCGCATACGCGACCCACTGTTTAATGCTGCAGATGATTAGATGTAAATATCGATCTGATTGACATCTGATGGGTTGTTTACGCCTTCCACTTTGCCCTGCTTCTGGTCTTGTTTCTTCTGGGCCTCTTCCGCCTGCTGGCGCAATAGTTGTGCAAGCTGTGTCTGCAGCACTTTAAGCTGTGCCTGAATGAGCTCCTGCTGTTTTTTCTTCTCTTCCGGGCTGCCGGCACTCTCTGGCAGCTCTTTTAGCTGTTGAGTCAGTTTGGTGATTTGCTCCGTAATGCGGCTGATTTGGGCAGCAATATCGTTGCCACTGGAAGCACTCCCACCACTGTTACTGGTTTGAATAGGGTGGGTTGATGTCTGAATGGTCGTCATAGTCTTTCCTCTTACCATAAAACAGAGATATCGGCACCGATGGTGGGAGCTTGAGGAAAACTGCTATATCTGGCAGGGCGTTAGGCTGGCTGGAGCGGCTACAGGAAGTTTCTGTGCAAAAGATTCGAACCGTCCATATCGCAGATAGCAAAAAAGCGCCTTTAGGGCGCTTTTTTACATTGGTGGGTCGTGCAGGATTCGAACCTGCGACCAATTGATTAAAAGTCAACTGCTCTACCAACTGAGCTAACGACCCGAAATGGTGGGCGATGACGGGCTCGAACCGCCGACCCCCTCCGTGTAAAGGAGATGCTCTACCAACTGAGCTAATCGCCCATTTCGGAACTGCTGCGATAAGGTGAGAATGGTGGGCGATGACGGGCTCGAACCGCCGACCCCCTCCGTGTAAAGGAGATGCTCTACCAACTGAGCTAATCGCCCAATCTCAATTCTTATCTACACTGCGAGTCTACGTGAAGTAGATGGTGGGTGATGACGGGCTCGAACCGCCGACCCCCTCCGTGTAAAGGAGATGCTCTACCAACTGAGCTAATCACCCCCGCTGTGTGGAGTCGCATTATAGGGAGAGTTGAAAATGAGTCAACGCATTTTCTAAAGTTTTTATTCGTTCGTCGTAAAATTAAACAAAACGATCGTGAAATGGGCTGTGGCGCATGATTTCTAAACAAAAACAGCAAACTCGGTCACGATAAAGGGATCGACATTGAGGAATCGCCGCACAGTGATAGAATATTGCCCATCGTTTTTTCCCCAGGATTTGCCGATTGCCGGCATCTTTATAACGTAAGGCCATTTCATGAAAATCAAAACTCGCTTCGCGCCCAGCCCGACAGGCTACCTGCACGTCGGTGGTGCACGTACTGCTCTCTATTCCTGGCTTTTTGCACGCCACAACAAAGGTGAGTTCGTGCTGCGTATTGAAGACACCGATCTCGAGCGCTCCACGCCGGAAGCAATTGAAGCCATTATGGATGGGATGAACTGGCTGAATCTGCAGTGGGATGAAGGTCCTTACTTCCAGACCAAACGTTTTGACCGCTATAACGCGGTAATTGACGAGATGCTGGTCGCGGGTACGGCATACAAATGCTATTGCTCTAAAGAGCGCCTGGATGCGCTACGTGAAGAGCAGATGGCGAACGGCGAAAAGCCGCGTTACGACGGCCGCTGCCGCCATGACCACAGCGAGCATGCCGCTGATGAACCTTGCGTGGTGCGTTTTGCTAACCCACAGGACGGCTCTGTTATTTTTGACGACCAGATCCGTGGCCCAATCGAATTCAGCAACCAGGAGCTGGACGACCTGATCATCCGCCGTACCGACGGTTCTCCAACCTATAACTTCTGCGTGGTGGTGGACGACTGGGACATGGAAATCACTCACGTTATCCGTGGCGAAGACCATATCAATAACACCCCGCGCCAGATCAACATTCTGAAAGCGTTAAATGCCCCTGTTCCGGTCTATGCGCACGTTTCAATGATCAACGGTGACGACGGTAAAAAGCTGTCTAAACGTCACGGTGCGGTCAGCGTTATGCAGTATCGCGACGACGGCTATCTGCCGGAAGCGCTGCTGAACTACCTGGTGCGTCTGGGCTGGGCTCATGGCGATCAGGAAATTTTCAGCCGCGAAGAGATGATCGATCTGTTCTCTCTGAACTCTGTGAGCAAATCCGCCAGTGCGTTCAACACTGACAAGCTGCTGTGGCTGAACCACCACTACATCAATACCATGCCGCCGGAATATGTGGCGACTTACCTGCAGTGGCACATTGAGCAGGCCAATATTGATACCCGTACTGGCCCTGAGCTGGCGGACCTGGTGAAACTGCTCGGCGAGCGTTGCAAGACGCTGAAAGAGATCGCCGAAAGCTGCCGCTATTTCTATGAAGAGTTTGATGAGTTCGATGCGGATGCCGCGAAGAAACATCTGCGTCCTGTTGCGCGTCAGCCGCTGGAAGTGGTACGTGACAAACTGGCTGCCATCACTGAGTGGACCGCCGAGAATGTGCATCATGCGATTCAGGCTACAGCTGACGAACTGGAAGTCGGTATGGGTAAAGTAGGTATGCCACTGCGCGTAGCGGTGACCGGTGCGGGTCAGTCTCCGGCGCTGGATGTTACCGTTCACGCGATCGGTAAGTCTCGCAGCGTGGCGCGCATTAACAAGGCTCTGGGATTTATTGCTGAACGCGAAAACCAGCAGTAAAACAGCCTGAGATGCAAAAACGGCAGGGTAACCTGCCGTTTTTTTATGCGTGTAATTCAGCAATACCCAGGCGCGAAAGAAAACCGCTGATGCCTTCGCGTTTTAGCAACACATGCAGTCGCTCCTGTTCCAGCTGCGTCATGTTTTCAAGTGTGTCGACAATCTGCACGAGCAGATTCGATGACGCAGGATCGCCATAGGGCATCGTTACTTCTGCCAGGTGGTAAACCGCCTGACGGTTGCGAATGGCAGGGAGGTTCATGATATGCTCCTTCACCCGAGCATCAATGTGGATCAGCCGCGCCCGTCCCCCTTTCACGCCATTGATCCCTTCGGTTTTCCAGCCCTGCTGACGAATCCAGCGGTTAACGGTTTGCCGGGCAACACCCAGGCTGTTCGCCAGCTCTTCCGTGGTCATTTTGCTGCGTAATCTTTTCATATCAGTTATGGTCGCGAATCCCTAAACGTTGCAACAATCCGGTAATCCCTTCCCGCAGTAACAGCGATGTCATCTGCTTTTGCTCTTCCGGCGTCATTTCATTCGCCAGCGTCAGAAGTAATGTGTGCAGAGAACCGTTTTGCAACGCATTTTCCGGCATATCTGCGGTTTCCGTTGCCCGGCGCGCGCTGCGGATAAAGTCACGCACTTTCTCGTTCACATGTACCAGGCGCGCTTTCCCGCCCTGAACTCCCGGTTTTGGCGATGTAATCCAACCCTCTTTGCGTACCCATTTATTGATGGTCTGGCGGCTATAGCCAGTGAGGAGGGCTAACTCTTCTGGCGTCATTCGTTCCTTGATCATACAATTTCCTGAATATTTGTGGGGTCAATTAACGGTTCATTTTATAGCACCGTTTTAGGTGAAAACGTGACAGGCTTAACTCCTGACTGCGAGGCGGCTCGCAAAGTGGTTCATTTGCATGATTTTTCGGCGATTGAACGGCAGTGATTGATTTTGCCGTTGACACTCCGCAGCGGAATTCATATTATGCCGCCCGTCAACATGACAGCTTTACGATGGGGCTATAGCTCAGCTGGGAGAGCGCTTGCATGGCATGCAAGAGGTCAGCGGTTCGATCCCGCTTAGCTCCACCAAACTCTGAACCCAACAGAGTAGGGTAAGTAAAGTAACATGTGGGGCTATAGCTCAGCTGGGAGAGCGCTTGCATGGCATGCAAGAGGTCAGCGGTTCGATCCCGCTTAGCTCCACCAAAATTTGAACCCTCGTCGAAAGACGGGGGTTTTTTTATGTCTTTGTAACGACCTTCACCCTCTTTTGTTGCCAAATTAGCAGCGTTCCTATACCTCGCCTCAATCCAAATCAATAAACGAGTCTATAAATGGACTTCAACTTGATTCGAGCAATTAATAAACCTATTATCCGTCCGGCCAATAATTTGCATGGTAAAACAGATTATCCAACTTAATGAATAGAAAAACTTACAATAATGTAAAGATATTTATGATTGCTCTGGCGCTGTGTTTGATTACGGTGCCCTTTTCCCGTTATATCTCTCCACGCGCTATAGTAAATGGTCATGATGTTTATCTGGCATGGCTGCCGTTAAGCGTTATGCTGGCCGTGATTTTGTTATTTGGGCGTCGGGCAATCATTCCCATTCTTTTAAGTTTCACTATTGCTAACATCTACAATATTAATTTAGCGCCACTACAATATTTAGTATTATTGATCTGTCAGACGTTTTCTGTTTTTGCTGCCTGTGGCGTCCTGCGCCTTGTGCTGGGCAAGCGCTGGCGTCACTGCGTGCCGAACAAACACATTGGGCAACGTATATTCTGGCTGGGCTTTATGGTGCCGATAGGCATTAAAGGGTTGATGTATCTGTCTGGCTGCTTATTTGATTTTCCCGTGACTATCTCAACATTCTTTGGCGAAGGCACCGTAATTTATAACATCGTTGATATTCAAAGCTTGATATGCGCAGCGTTGATTTTCACCATGATGTTCTATTATCCATTAAGAATGATAATTAATCCCCGCTATGTCAGAACCTTCTGGCTGCGGAGCGTGAAGCCAGTGTTTTTTCATAAAAAATCTTTGTATGTATTCATCTGGCTGGCTTTTTTAATTTTCACCCTTGCCGTGTTATGTGCGCCATTTGAGTCACCGGTTATTGCTGGCTATTTAATGCCAGTCATTTTTATTCTCTTTACGCTAGGCATCAGTCGCCTCAGCTATGCGCTCATCTCTTTACTGTGGGCGGCATCCGCTCTGCTGCTGTTGACCTATAACTACAACTTCCTTAATGGCGTCGAATCTGGGCATTCACTCTCCTTTATCCTGTCTGTGCTGATCTCTTTCGCTATCTGTCTGCTTTACATGTCGCGGCTCTACCAGCGAAGCAACTGGTTGAAGCAGGACTGGCAGGACAGGGCGCTGACCGACCCGCTGACTGGTTTACCGAATATTCGGGCGCTGGAAGAGTTTCTTCAGGCTCAGCCGGATGCAAAAATCTGCTGCCTGCGGATGGACAACCTGGAATTTTTAAGTCGCCACTACGGCATTCTCATGCGGGTGCATTGCAAACGTAGGGTAACCACCTCCCTGCAGCCGCTGTTGCAGAAAGATGAGAAGCTCTTCCAGTTGCCAGGCAGCGAGCTGGTCATTGTATTGCTGGGGCCTGAAACCGCTGAACGGCTGCAGCATATGGTCGATCAATTAAATAGCCGAAAAATTTACTGGAACAACACGGGGCTGGATATCGAGTTTGGCGCATCCTGGGGAATGGTCGAAAACGGCGAGAACTTGCACCATACGCTGGGCCAACTGAGCTGGCTGGCCGAGCAGTCATGCGGAGCGCATAACGTACTCGCGCTCACCAATAGCCTGGAGGCCGCATCGGGGCAAACCACAGAACGGGTGCTGATGTTAGCGCGTATTAAACATGCCCTGGATGCCGGTCAGTTTCATTTATATGCCCAGCCAATCCAGAAAGCGGATGGCAGCGGTTATTACGAAATACTGGCGCGCATGGAAAGCGAGGGAGAGATTATCACGCCTGACCGCTTCATCCCGCTGATTGCCCAGTTTAACCTGAGCCACCGGTTTGATATGTGCGTGCTGGAAAAACTGCTGTTGTGGTTGCGCGATCATCCTGCGTCGCAGGGTGGCACTCGCTTTTCTGTCAATCTGATGCCTCTGACGCTGATGCAAAAAGAGGTGGCTACCGAGATTAGCGTGTTGTTCGAACACTATGGTATCGCGCCGCAGGACGTTGTCCTTGAGATCACGGAAGAGCAGGCCTTCTCGAACTCTGGCAGCAGTATCAAAAACCTTCAGCAGCTGCGGGATCGTGGGTTCCGTATCGCGATTGATGATTTTGGTACCGGCTATGCCAACTACGAACGACTCAGACGCCTTCAGGCGGATATCATTAAAATAGATGGCTGCTTTGTTAAAGATATCTGTACCGACGACATGGACGCGATGATTGTGCAGTCGATTTGTAATCTGGCAAAAACCAAATCACTGAGTGTGGTGGCAGAATATGTGGAGACGCCGGCGCAACGCGACATGCTGCTGCGCTTTGGTGTGGATTACCTGCAGGGATACCTGATAGGCAAACCGACGCCGCTTGACGCACTGCAGGCATAAAAAAACCGGGAGCCAGGCTCCCGGTTCTCATATAACGTGACGGGTTACAGTACCAGTGCTGCGATAGACGCTGACAGTACGCTCACCAGCGTTGAGCCGTAAACCAGTTTCAGACCGAAGCGAGAAACAACGTTACCCTGTTCTTCGTTCAGACCTTTAATCGCACCGGCGATGATACCGATGGACGAGAAGTTCGCGAAGGAAACCAGGAACACGGACAGGATGCCTTCCGCACGTGGAGAGAGCGTGCTGGCGATTTTCTGCAGATCCATCATTGCAACGAATTCGTTAGAAACCAGTTTGGTCGCCATGATACTGCCAACCTGCAGCGCTTCGTGAGCAGGGACACCCATCACCCAGGCAACAGGGTAGAAGATGTAGCCCAGGATGCCCTGGAAGGAGATGCCCAGAACCGCGGCGAACAGGGCGTTCAGGGCAGAGATCAGGGCGATGAAGCCGATCAGCATCGCGGCAACGATAATCGCCACTTTAAAGCCCGCCAGAATATATTCACCCAGCATTTCAAAGAAGCTCTGACCTTCGTGCAGATTTGCCATCTGCAGGTTCTCTTCGCCTTCCTCAACACGGTATGGGTTGATCAGTGACAGCACGATAAAGGTACTGAACATATTCAGCACCAGAGCAGCAACCACATATTTTGGTTCCAGCATGGTCATATACGCGCCCACGATAGACATGGAAACGGTGGACATTGCTGTTGCGGCCATGGTGTACATACGGTTACGGGACATCTTGCCGAGAATATCTTTATACGCGATAAAGTTCTCTGACTGGCCCAGAATCAGGGAGCTGACGGCGTTGAATGATTCCAGCTTACCCATACCGTTAACTTTGGACAGTACGGTACCAATGGCGCGGATCACAATCGGCAGAACACGGATGTGTTGCAGAATACCAATCAGCGCAGAGATGAAGACGATTGGGCAAAGTACTTTCAGGAAGAAGAACGCCAGCCCTTCGTCGTTCATTTTACCGAAGACAAAGTTCGTCCCTTCGTTAGCGAATCCGAGCAGTTTTTCGAACATTTCGGAGAAGCCTTTTACGAAGCCAAGCCCCACGTTGGAGTTCAGGAAGAACCACGCGAGCAAAACTTCAATAACGAGAAGCTGAACAACAAAGCGAATGCGGATTTTTTTACGGTCATGGCTGACCAGCAACGCAAGCGCAGTAACGACAACGAGTGCCAGGACAAAGTGAAGGACGCGGTCCATATTTGCTCCAAATATGAGGCAGGTTTAATTTTCGTGCACATTCTATGTAACAACCGAAAAGAAAACGAGATCAAGGACACACTATAGTTACATCCTGTGACGAGTCTCAAAAATAGTGATCCACAATACATTTTTGTTATGTTAGGTAAATGAGTGAAAAGTTAAGTTTGTGTGCTAGTCTTCACAAAAGAGCGCGCGATTTCGGTTTCTGTTAGAGCGCCCCCGCTTACCCGCCTGTCTATCGTTCAAAGCTATCAGAGAAATCACTGCAACCGTTACAAATGATCTTGATAATCATTCTCATTTTGATAGCATTAAACATAGCAAAGGCTATATTTCAGAGGCAGAAATGACAAACAGTCGCGTAGAGGGTAGCAGTGGCAGAGCAGCGCGCAAGTTGCGGTTCGCATTAATGGGACCTGCGTTCATCGCTGCCATTGGCTATATCGATCCAGGCAATTTTGCGACCAATATTCAGGCCGGGGCCAGCTTTGGCTATAAGCTTCTGTGGGTGGTTGTCTGGGCTAACCTGATGGCTATGCTGATTCAGATGCTCTCCGCGAAACTGGGTATTGCCACCGGTAAAAACCTGGCGGAACAGATTCGCGATCATTACCCGCGCCCGGCGGTATGGTTGTACTGGATCCAGGCGGAAATCATTGCGATGGCAACCGATCTCGCCGAATTCATTGGTGCGGCAATTGGTTTCAAGCTGATCCTTGGCGTATCGCTGCTGCAGGGGGCGGTGCTTACCGGCATTGCCACCTTCCTTATTCTGATGCTGCAGCGTCGGGGGCAAAAACCGCTGGAAAAAGTCATCGGCGGCCTGCTGCTGTTTGTCGCTGCGGCCTATATTGTCGAACTGATTTTCTCGCAGCCTAACCTGGCGCAGCTCGGTAAAGGGATGGTGATCCCAAGCCTGCCAACCTCTGAAGCGGTGTTCCTCGCTGCCGGGGTGCTGGGGGCGACCATCATGCCACATGTGATTTACCTTCACTCCTCGTTAACCCAGCACCTGCACGCGGGGACGCGCAAAGAACGCTATTCGGCAACCAAATGGGATGTGGCTATCGCCATGACGATTGCCGGTTTTGTGAATCTGGCGATGATGGCTACCGCTGCCGCAGCGTTCCACTTTAACGGTCACACCGGCATTGCCGATCTCGATCAGGCCTATCTGACGCTGGAGCCGTTACTGAGCCATGCGGCTGCGACCATATTTGGCTTAAGCCTGGTGGCGGCAGGTCTCTCCTCTACGGTGGTAGGAACACTGGCCGGGCAGGTGGTCATGCAGGGGTTCGTCCGCTTCCATATACCGCTGTGGGTACGTCGCACCGTCACAATGTTGCCGTCATTTGTGGTGATCCTGATGGGGCTGGATCCAACACGCATTCTGGTCATGAGCCAGGTGCTGCTGAGCTTCGGGATCGCACTTGCGCTGGTGCCGCTGCTGATCTTTACCAGCAACAAACATCTGATGGGTGAACTGGTTAACACCACGCTGGTGAAACGGACCGGATGGGTCATCGTGGTTGTGGTAGTGGCGCTGAACCTGTGGTTACTGATAGGCACGGCATTGGGGTTATAAAAGAAAAAGGAGCCGGGAGGCTCCTTTTTTAGATTAGTGACGACCGTGGCCGTGACCATGTCCACCGCGACCTTTACCGCCGCGATCCCAGCCGCCACGGCGGTCATCACGGTCGTTCCAGCCTTCGCGATAACCACGCTCGTAGGCGTTGTTTTTGTACCAGCCGCGGTGCAAACCATTATCATGTTTCCACCAGCGGTCGCCGCGCCACTCATAGTGACGGTGCCAGTAGTCACGGTCGCGCCAGTAGCCACCGTCCCAGTATCTGCCGTAGTCGTCACGATCGCCAATTTGTAATTTTACTGATGGCAACAGGGTGATTTCGCCAGCAGTGGCGACCAGCGGGGCCGAAGCCAGTAATACCGCTGCAAGAATCAGTGACCTGAACATACTCTTCTCCTTCACGATCGGGGCCTTAGGGGGCCTGTTAACGCAATTTTACGAGTTAGAAAAGCCTCGTTTCATCGCCTCAACTCCGAATTCAGACGTGATAGCACTTTTTGCTAAAACAGGATTTATTTTGAGCTATTCAGGATCCCGTCAATGGTGGCCAGCTCTTCCGCCGTGAAATGGCGGTTCTCCAGCATGCCCACTGCATCGTCTATTTGCCCGGTTTTACTGGCGCCAATCAGTACGGAAGTTACCGCCTCGTGGCGTAAAATCCAGGCCAGCGCCATCTGAGACAGCTTCTGTCCCCGGCTTTCTGCCAGCGCGTTCAGTCTTCTGACTTTTTCCAGTTTCTCCTGGGTTATCTGATCCGGGTTCAGGAACTTACTCCCGCTCGCGGCACGGGAGTCCGCCGGAATGCCGTTCAGATAACGATCGGTCAGTTGACCACCCGCCAGCGGCGAGAACGGAATGCAGCCGACACCTTTTTCCTGCAAAACGTCCAGCAAGCCCGCTTCCGGCGCACGTTCAAACATTGAATATTTAGGCTGATGGATCAGACACGGCGTGCCGAGGTCATGGAGTATGTCGATAGCCTGCCGTGCAAGCTCGGCCGGGTAATTGGACAAACCGACATACAGGGCTTTCCCCTGACGCACCAGATGGTCAAGCGCTTTCATTGTCTCCTGCAGCGGCGTTTCCGGGTCTGGACGGTGGTGGTAGAAGATATCGACATACTCCAGCCCCATACGTTTCAGACTTTGATTCAGGCTTGCGATGAGATATTTGCGCGATCCCCAGTCACCGTAAGGGCCGTCCCACATGGTATAGCCCGCTTTCGTCGAGATGATCAGCTCATCGCGCCACGGCAGAAAATCTTCCTGCAAAATGCGGCCGAAATTGCGCTCGGCGGAACCGGGAGGCGGACCATAGTTATTGGCAAGGTCGAAGTGTGTAATACCAAGATCAAACGCGCGCTGTAAAAGTTGACGGCTGTTTTCGATAAGCGTGGCGTCACCGAA
Organism: Enterobacter sp. A8; assembly: GCF_004296595.1. Taxonomy (NCBI): domain Bacteria; kingdom Pseudomonadati; phylum Pseudomonadota; class Gammaproteobacteria; order Enterobacterales; family Enterobacteriaceae; genus Enterobacter; species Enterobacter sp. A8. The sequence continues at coordinate 1,515,201 of NZ_SCMF01000001.1, read as the reverse complement.
GTTGTGCCAGAGCCCAAGAGAGACGGCGGGTAATTTAACGCCATTTTGCCCACAGCGACGATACAGCATTGTCTGATAACGGTTTTTATCTGGCTGATAGTGCATTCTCATGACCTCTGGCGCTAAAAAATAATTACAGTGTATGCGTTTACACTGATGCGAAAAAACAGAGCATAGCGCAGCCTTTTTTGTAAAGCATTCTTTCCATACTCTTCTTTCTGCCATTTCTGGACAGCCATCACGCTTATTTAATACTCAAAGTGAGGTCAACGTCAGAAGGACACCTGTTATGCGAACCCCGTACTGCGTCGCCGATTACCTGCTGGACCGTCTTACAGATTGTGGTGCCGATCATCTGTTTGGCGTGCCGGGCGACTATAACCTGCAGTTTCTCGATCATGTCATCGACAGCCCGGATATCTGTTGGGTGGGCTGTGCCAATGAGCTAAACGCATCTTATGCCGCTGACGGATATGCCCGATGTAAGGGCTTTGCCGCGCTGCTGACAACATTTGGTGTAGGGGAATTAAGTGCCATGAACGGCATGGCTGGCAGCTTTGCTGAGCATGTTCCGGTTTTACACATTGTGGGGGCACCGGGTACGGCCTCACAGCAAAAAGGGGAGCTGCTGCACCACACGCTGGGTGATGGTGAGTTCCGTCACTTCTACCATATGAGTGAACCGATCACGGTCGCGCAGGCGATCCTGACCGAACAAAACGCCTGCTACGAAATCGACAGAGTGTTAACAACCATGCTGCGGGAGCGACGTCCAGGCTACCTGATGCTGCCTGCTGATGTGGCTAAAAAATCAGCCACGCCGCCTGTAAACGCTCTCACGTTAAAGACAGCGCATGCCGATAACGCCTGCCTGAAAGCGTTCCGAGACGCCGCCGAGAGCAGGCTGAAAACAAGCAAGCGTACCGCGCTGTTGGCCGATTTCCTGGTCCTGCGCCACGGCATGAAACATGCCCTGCAGAAGTGGGTGAAAGAGGTGCCCATTGCCCACGCCACCATGCTGATGGGCAAGGGCATTTTTGACGAACGCCAGCCCGGTTTTTATGGCACGTACAGTGGTTCGGCAAGCGTCGGGGCGGTAAAAGAGGCCATCGAAGGGGCGGATACGGTACTGTGCATTGGCACGCGTTTTACCGATACCCTGACGGCGGGGTTTACCCATCAGCTGACGCAGGCGCAAACGATAGAAGTGCAGCCCCATGCCGCACGGGTGGGGGATGTCTGGTTTACCGGTATCCCTATGTCTGACGCGATCGAGACGCTGGTGGCTCTCTGCAAACAGTATGTCCACGATACCCTGGCGCCAGTCTCTCACAGCGGTATCGCCTTCCCGCAATCGGAGGGCTCGCTCACTCAGGAGAATTTCTGGAGCACCCTGCAAAACTTTATTCGCCCGGGTGACATTATTCTTGCCGACCAGGGGACGTCAGCCTTTGGTGCGATCGATTTGCGTCTGCCGGCAGACGTGAATTTTATCGTCCAGCCGCTGTGGGGCTCCATTGGCTACACTCTGGCCGCGGCGTATGGTGCCCAAACCGCCTGTCCAGACCGGCGCGTCATTGTGCTCACGGGGGATGGCGCCGCGCAGTTGACCATTCAGGAACTGGGCTCGATGCTGCGTGATAAACAGCACCCCATTATCCTGGTGCTCAACAATGAAGGGTACACCGTAGAAAGGGCCATTCACGGACCGGAACAGCGCTATAACGACATTGCCTTATGGAACTGGACGCAAATTCCGCAGGCACTGAGCCTGGATCCTCAGGCACAGTGCTGGCGGGTCAGTGAAGCGGAACAGCTGGCGGAGGTGCTCGAAAAAGTGGCACACCACGAGCGGCTATCACTGATTGAAGTGATGCTACCCAAAGCGGATATCCCGCCGCTGTTAGGGGCGATTACCAAAGCGCTGGAAGCGCGTAACAACGCCTGATCACTTGTCGTTACGCCAGGCCATCATCATCGGTTTGCCCGCCAGCAGGAGCCAGGCGGGCAACATCACGATGCAAAGTAAGGGGATGAGAGTAGTATCCGGAACCACCACCGCGGCCATAAACAGGCTCAGCCAGGCATCACGTGTCACCACCAATATCAGCCCCAGAATAGAGCAAGAGACGGTAATCGCCGCCGGAACCGCATCCACATGTTCATGCAGCATCAGCCCCAACGCGACGCCAACAAAGACCGCCGGGAAAATCCGTCCGCCACGGAAACCGCACGCTGCCGCCACCACCAGCGCAGCCAGCTTTATGAGTGCAAACAGCAGATAATCGGACACGCTAAACACCTGACTGAAGGCCAGTTGTTGCATCTCATCCAGACCTTTAAACAGCGTTACCTTACCGCCGATGGCCCCTAAAATGCCGAGGATCAATCCGCCAACCCCGAGGATAAGCACCGGATGTTTGAGCTTATGCACCAGCCGGTGCAGACGCGGCAGACACCATACGGCGATCATCCCCAGCGCAATGGCAATAGCGACCACAACCGCACCGCTGAAGATATCGGCTATCTGCATCTGGCCGTAGTGGGGAAGGGAGAGCGAGAAGTGTGGATTGAAAAACAGACTGGTGGTGAGCGCACCAGCCGCAGCAGCCATCAGTGGCGCAAAGAGTTTATCCCAGAGCGGCACGTCGTTATTGCTGGAGAGCGTCTGCGAGAAAATCAGCGCGGCCGCGACCGGCGTGCCGAAGAGCGCGCCAATGGTGCCGGCCGATGCCAGAATCGTCCAGTCCAGGGCCCCGACGCGGGGTAAAATGCGTGAGCCGAGATACACCGCCAGACCGATGTTGACCGCCATGATCGGGTGTTCCGGCCCCAGGCTAACGCCGCCCGCCAGACCGATAATCAACGCGATAATAAGTCCTGGCAGCGCTGCAGGTGCGACCGGAGCACCAATCAGCGGTTCCAGCGCCGGATCAGGCCCGGCGTGCCCTGGGCTAAAGCGGATCACCAGACCCACCGCAACCCCCGTCAGGGTCAGCATCATAATGATCCATGCCGGCGAATCAACGCTGATACCCACCTGAGCCGGAAGCGCAGTCCATAACATCGTTTGCAGCACCGAGGCGACTTTCATCACGACGATAAGCACCAGGCTTGAGACAATACCAATAATTAAGGCCGGGATTGCCAGCAACAGCATGGTTCTGGCTCGCGGGTGGAGCATGATAATTTCCTTGTACAAAAAGGTATTACGTTACTTTGCACAATCAGCATTGTGGCAATAGTGCAAAAGGTGCTGAAACGGTAAAGTTATTCTGTGACGAAGATCGATAATCCCGGGGCATTCACCTTCCGGTCATTGTTGTTATCACGCCTTGAATTTACAGTGTTCCAAAGATTTATTCTGACTTTAGCGGAGCAGTAGAAGAATGACAAAGTATGCTTTGGTAGGAGATGTGGGCGGCACTAACGCGCGCCTGGCATTATGCGATGTAAGTAGCGGTGAAATTTCCCAGGCGAAAACCTATTCAGGGCTGGATTACCCCAGCCTTGAGGCCGTTGTACGCGTCTATCTGGAAGAGCACAAGGTCAGCGTTGAAGATGGCTGTATCGCGATTGCCTGCCCGATTACCGGCGACTGGGTCGCGATGACCAACCATACCTGGGCATTTTCCATTGCCGAGATGAAAAAGAACCTCGGCTTTGCACATCTGGAAATCATCAACGACTTTACTGCGGTGTCGATGGCCATCCCGATGCTGAAGCCAGAGCACCTGACTCAGTTTGGCGGTACTGCCCCGGTAGAAGGCAAGCCGATTGCCGTATACGGTGCCGGTACAGGGCTGGGCGTTTCGCATCTGGTTCATGTTGATAAGCGCTGGGTGAGTCTGCCGGGTGAAGGTGGCCACGTGGACTTTGCACCGAACAGCGAAGAAGAGGGCATTATTCTGGAAGAGCTACGCGCTGAGATCGGCCACGTGTCGGCTGAGCGCGTGCTTTCCGGCCCGGGGCTGGTAAACCTGTATCGTGCCATTGTGAAGTCTGACGGCCGTCTGCCGGAAAATCTGCAGCCGAAAGACGTGACCGAGCGCGCACTGGCAGACAGCTGCATCGACTGCCGTCGCGCACTGTCGCTGTTCTGCGTGATAATGGGGCGTTTTGGTGGCAACCTGGCGCTTACGCTCGGCACCTTTGGTGGCGTTTACATTGCCGGTGGCATTGTGCCGCGCTTCCTGGAGTTCTTCAAAGCGTCAGGCTTCCGCGGCGGGTTCGAAGACAAAGGACGTTTTAAAAGCTACGTGCAGGACATTCCTGTTTATCTGATTGTGCACGACAACCCGGGTTTACTTGGCTCGGGCGCCCACCTGCGTCAGGTGCTCGGCCAGATCCTCTAAAACCCAGCCCCTCTCTTGCGGGAGAGGGGATTTACAGGTGCATTAACTGGCGGAACTCTTTGACCTTGCTGCGGCTCACTGGCACCTGAAAATCAAGATCCTTCAGGCGCAAAATGTAGGTATTGTTAAACCACGGCTCGATCTCGCGGATCTTGTTTAAATTCACACAAAACGAGCGGTGACAGCGGAAGAAATGCGCTGTCGGCAGCTTGCTGCAAAACTCGGTAATGTTCATCGCCATCACGTACGATTCCCGCCGCGTATAAACAAACGTCATCTTTTCATGGGCTTCGGCATAGTAGATATCGTTAACCGGCGTCACGATGATACGTTCATCCTTCACCAGGTTAATCGTGTCATTCTCACGTACTGCGGGGCTTGCGGTGACAGGGGCGTTCTGCTGTTGCCACGCGGCCTCCAGCTTTTGCAGCATGGTGACGATGCGCGACTCCTGGTAAGGCTTAAGGATATAGTCAAACGCCTCCAGCTCGAAGGCTTCAACCGCGTGCTCCTTCCAGGCGGTGACGAAGACAATAAACGGCTTATGGGCAAACTGATTGATGTTTTGCGCCAGTAATACGCCATCCAGCGACGGAATGTTGATATCAAGAAAAATGGCATCAACGCGGTTATGCTGCAAAAACTTCAGCACGTCCAGACCATCGTCAAACGTGCCCACGATCTCCATCTGACTGTGCGTTTTGATGAGCCAGCTCAGCTCCTGTTGAGCCAGAAACTCATCTTCTACAATGATCACTTTCACGGGTTACTCCGGCCTAAGGCAACAGGGATGTAGACGCATGAACGGGAGAGCGTTCATTCGGAATATAAAAGGCGATCTCGGTGCCCGGTTCAAGGCGCTGAATATGCAGCCCGTCGCCGTACAGCAGTTTGACCCGGTGGTGGACATTCAGCAGCCCAATCTTATTCCCCGGCATCTCGTTGGCCTCAACGCGCTCAATGACTTTAGGATCAATTCCGTGGCCGGTATCGCGCACGGCAATCCGCACGCGGTTGCCGCTTTCGGTCACGCTGATGGTCACCACCCCTTTCCCTTTACACGGCTGAATCCCATGGACGATAGCGTTCTCAACCAGCGGCTGGATCAGCAGGCTTGGGATCACACAGTTGACCTCTTCATCAATATCGTAAATGACCGTGAGTTTGTCACCAAAGCGCGCCTGCTCAATCGCAATGTAATCCTTGATCTGATAAAGCTCTTTTTTAATGTCGATCTGCTCGTCATCTTTTAGCTCAATGTTGTAGCGCAGATAGCGTGACAGATTGAAAATCAGCTGACGTGCGGTATCCGGATTAAGTCGAATGGATGAGGAGATCGCATTCAGCGCGTTAAACAGAAAATGAGGATTAATTTTACTCTGCAGCGCGCGCAGCTCTGCCTTATTTGCCATCTCGCGCAGCTGTTCCGCGCGGGAGACCTCCAGCTGGGTAGAGATAATCTGCGACAGCCCGATGGCCATCTCCTGCAGGGAGGAGGTGATCTGGTGCGCGTGGCAGTAGTAAATTTTCAGGGTTCCCGTCACCACGCCTTTCTCCCACAGCGGGATCACCAGCATGGAGTGAATTTCTGGGGTTCTGTGGGCTTCATCATTGTTTTTAATGATGATTTTACCGTAATTGATCGCCTGCCTGGTGGTGGGGCTGATGGTGTCATCGCTGTCCTGATAGTTATGCTCACCTACGCCAACATAGGCCAGGACGTGGTCGATATTGGTAATGGCCACGGCATCGGCATGAATATCGCGACGGATGATATCGCAGACCTGACGTAAGGATTCGGCGTTAACATGGCGGAAGAGCGGCAGCGTTTTGTTGGCGATATCCAGCGCCAGCTTGGCCTGACGTGCGGCGCTGGCCTCTTTTTCCCCTTCAACGCTTTGCACCAGCAGCACGATAAAACCGATACAGACGCTGCCGAGGATCATCGGAATACCGATTTTAGAGACAATATCCAGCCCCAGCGCGATGGTGGGAGCCCAGACGACCACCAGAACCATGGTCAGCGTTTCGCACAGCATGCCCGCGATGATCCCGGCGCGCCAGTGCTGCTTTTTCGGTATTTTGCGGTTAATCCAGCCGGAAAGGACACCGGCGATGATGCTGGTGATAAAACACGGCACCGCCGTCACGCCGCCGATATCTATCAGGTAACGATGTGTCCCGGCGATGAGACCCGTAATAATGCCCACCCAGGGGCCAAACAAGATCCCACCGGACATCACGGCGATAACACGCACGTTGACCAGCGACCCTTCTACCGGCACCCCGGACCAGGTGCTGAACAGGGCGAACAGTGAAAAGATGGCGGTAACGGCCAGCAGCTCTTTTGCCGAGTGGGCAGACTTGTGCAAAAGCTCGCGGAACAGGCGAATACGAATGAGGAAAAACAGGCAAATCAGCATTAATGCCGCACGGTCAAAAACCGCCAGCAGCATATCGAATATTTCGTGCACGAGTCGACCAGCGAAAAGAGGAAAGCCCAATGATAAAAAACCTGACGCCTGTTGACCAGCTATCCGTCGTGTTTATCAAATGAGGAAAAACCATAATCTTCAAAGGGGATTGAGGGTGACTTCCTGAAGATGCCAGTTTTTTAACTCCTGGAGAGCGACAAGGTAACAGCTTTGATATCATCATGTTAAACACTGGGTATTAAAATTGCGCAATTAGCAGGAACGCTTCCGCTTTCAGTACCTGAAGGTTCCCGTTTTTAATGCGACATCTTTTTTTTGCTTAACCCCTCGACAGCATGTTTTTTTTCAGGTTATTTTCTAAACACGCCACATAAGTGGCAGCGTCGCTCGGACGGTCCGGGCGCTAACGTTAATCTGAGGAATCTATGGCTGAATTCAGTCCTGAACGCCGTTTTACGCGTATCGATCGTCTCCCCCCTTATGTTTTCAATATCACTGCTGAACTGAAGATGGCTGCGCGTCGTCGCGGCGAAGATATTATCGATTTCAGCATGGGTAACCCTGACGGCCCAACGCCTGCGCATATTGTTGAGAAGCTCTGCACGGTCGCCCAGCGCCCGGATACGCACGGTTACTCCACCTCTCGCGGCATTCCTCGATTACGTCGCGCGATCTCTCGCTGGTACCGGGATCGCTATCAGGTTGACATCGATCCGGAAAGTGAAGCCATTGTCACCATTGGCTCGAAAGAGGGGCTGGCGCACCTGATGCTGGCTACGCTGGATCATGGTGATACGGTGCTGGTGCCTAATCCAAGCTACCCCATCCATATTTACGGCGCGGTGATTGCCGGCGCACAGGTTCGCTCTGTGCCGCTGGTGGAAGGGGTCGATTTCTTTAACGAGCTGGAACGTGCGATTCGTGAAAGCTATCCGAAACCGAAGATGATGATCCTCGGTTTCCCGTCTAACCCTACGGCGCAGTGTGTAGAACTCGACTTCTTTGAGAAAGTCGTCGCACTGGCGAAGCGTTACGATGTGCTGGTGGTACACGACTTAGCCTACGCCGATATTGTGTACGACGGCTGGAAAGCGCCTTCCATCATGCAGGTTCCGGGCGCACGTGATGTGGCGGTGGAATTCTTTACCCTGTCGAAAAGCTACAACATGGCGGGGTGGCGTATTGGCTTTATGGTGGGTAACAAAACGCTGGTGAGTGCACTGGCGCGTATTAAGAGTTACCACGATTACGGCACCTTTACCCCACTGCAGGTGGCCGCTATCGCCGCGCTGGAAGGCGATCAGCAGTGTGTTCATGATATTGCCGCCCAGTATAAACGCCGTCGCGATGTGCTGGTGAAAGGGCTGCATGAGGCTGGCTGGATGGTGGAAATGCCGAAAGCGTCAATGTATGTCTGGGCAAAAATCCCTGAGCCTTACGCGGCGATGGGGTCACTGGAGTTTGCCAAAAAGCTGTTGCAGGACGCGAAAGTCTGCGTCTCGCCGGGCATTGGCTTTGGTGATTATGGCGACACCCATGTACGGTTCGCGCTGATTGAAAACAGCGACCGTATTCGCCAGGCGGTGAGGGGCATCAAGAGTATGTTCCGCGCCGACGGGCTTCTCGCATCAAAGAGTGCCGTTGAACAGCACGAATCTTAATGACATAAAAAGACAGGAGCCAACGGCTCCTGTTTTTTTGACTGCATGTTCTTCGCTAGATCATCAGGGCGAAGGTTCCGGCCCACACTAAAACAATCACCGAAATGCCCATAAAGAAATATTTCACGTTTCATCGCTCCGCGTATCTTCTGGTACGCACTTAAAAACAGAGTCCACCTGATTATAGAGAACTGACATTTGCCTGAGACGGAAATGAGAATTATCCCGTTACGATGCAAACTCCAGCTCAGAATTCTGTGCTTTCCTGTTGCCAGACGGCGCTAATGTACGCCTAAAAATGAGGGGTGACAAGAGGCATTTTTTTAAATACTTTCCGTAACTTACGGGTGTCGTGGAACGGCGACAGTTTGATTTCAGAGCGCAATAAATCCACGTTGAGCGACGGCAAGAAAAGACAATTACTCAGGGTGATTACAGGTGATTGAAAAGGTTAGTTTCTTAGCGAAACTAACCTTTCTCCATATTAAATATAGAGAGACGCTTCGCCATGCGGCCGCGTTTTGAAACGGCGATGCATCCACAGATACTGCTCCGGCGCGCGCATAATTTCGGTCTCGATAACTTTATTGATGAACGCTGCAGCTTCGCATTCATTTTCCGGATAGTTTGCCATCTCCGGTGAGATGTGCAGACGATAGCCAGATTTATCAACCTTTCTCACCATTGTTACGGTCAGCATTGCGGCGCCTGACAGACGCGAAATCACGAACGTGCCGTTGGTGGTGGCGACATTTTTAACCGCAAAGAAGGGCGCAAAACTGCTGCCTTTACGTCCGTAGTCCTGATCGGGTGCAAACCAGACGGCTTCGCCTTTCTTCAGGGCGCCGACCATACCGCGCAGATTGTTACGGCTGATCATCGCCTTATTGGAACGCATGCGACCACGGGTTTGTACCCACTCCATCAGCGGACTGTTGTGCGGGCGGTAGGTGGCCATCATCGGCTGACAAAGCCCCATTACTCGGCCGCCCAGCTCCAGCGACATAAAGTGGACACCAACGACCATCACGCCACGGTTTTGCATTTGCGCGCGTTTCAGGTTTTCGAGACCTTCCACGTCAAACCATTTGCGGACGCGCTCATCAGGCCAGAACCAGGCCATGCCGGTTTCAAGCAATGCCATGCCGATAGATTTAAAGTTCTCGGCAATCAGTGTTTCGCGCTGCTGCGCATTATACTGGGGAAAGCACAGTTCGAGATTTTTACGGGCAATAGATTCACGACGTTTGAGGAAGTGGCGGGACGCGCTGCCGAGCCTGGAGCCCAGTACGCGGATCACAGGATAAGGAAGTTGAACCAGAAGCCAGAGTACGCCAAGACCAAACCATGTAAACCAGTAACGCGGGTGTAAAAACGCACGTTTGAAGTGGGATTGAGACAAAATAGTGAACCTATGTAAAGCCTTTGAAAGTAACGCATAAAGCGATACCACGTGCCAATTAGACCGTTGGACAAGGTCATGGTTGCAGGCTTTACCGATCTTTACGGCGTTGCCTGACCACTGCTGACGTTGGGTGGGCGGCGTAATGTAGCACCGTTATACGATATGTGCTATTACTCGTTTTTGATTAAAAAAGCGGCACCTGGAAAGGGTGTTGATTTTGTTGCTGTTGTTGATTATCACGCATGCCAGACGGTGAATCCGTGCGCTCAATTCCCGTCGGACAAGCTAACGATCTCCCCTAGAGGGTGTAAATGGAAACCTATTTACAAACCGTAAGGGATGAGTGGATTCAGTTAATCAATGAAACGGATCCCCTCGTTCATCAACTTACTGCGCAACTGGCCAGCGATCATGCTTCTGGTCTGATTACGGAGTTTTATCGTGTGGTCCTGGCCGACCCTCATGCAGCGGAGTTTCTGACCACTGAGCAGGTTGAAAGGCAGCTGCAGGAGGCGCTGCGCCGTTGGCTTGTTGATGTTCTCTCCTGCCGGGTTGAACAGGTTGATGAACAGATGCGGGCTCAGCAGCGCGCCGCCGATGTTCACGCCCGAATAGGTATATCAGTCGACCTGGTTGAGATGGGTTTTCGGATCCTGAAAAAGCTGTTGTTACCTCTTATTAATGCCACACCACACCCTTCTGAGACCAAGTTAAGCATCTATCACTACGCCATTAACAGCATTGATCTGGCAATGGAGGTGATGTCGCGCGCGTATGTCTTCAGCGAGAACAATGCGGCAAAAGAGGACGAGAACTATCGAATCTTCTCGCTGATGGAAAATGCGGAAGTTGAGAAGGAACGGCAGACCGCCGCATTACTGACGTGGGAACTGTCGCTGCTTTATAAAGTGATGCTGGACTCCAGCATCGACAATAGCCGGCCGCTCGGGCAGTCCGACTTTGGGCTGTGGTTCAGTCATAAGGGACGTCACTACTTCAGTGGTATTGCCGAAGCAGGGCATATCTCTCGTCTTATCCAGGAGTTCGACGCGGCTTTTCATGACGTTCGTCAGACAGACGATGCCCTTCACGACAGACTGCGGCAGGTGCAATTTTTGCGGCTGACGCGAACGACCTTCTCGCAAATCGTGACCCTGCTGCATGAGCTGTTTGATGAGGTAGCCCGGCACGAGGTGGGCGTGGATGTGCTCACTCGTCTGCTTAACCGTCGCTTCCTGCCAACCATTTTTAAACGTGAAATTACCCAGGCAAGTCGTTCTGGTACGCCGCTGTCGGTGTTGCTTATTGATGTCGATAAGTTCAAGCAAATCAACGATACCTGGGGGCACAACACGGGAGATGAAATATTAAGAAAGGTTGCCGGGGCATTTTATGACAACGTTCGCACCTGTGACTATGTCTTCCGCTACGGCGGAGATGAGTTTTTGATTGTGCTAACAGAAATCACCGAAGCCGATACCCTGCGCATTGCCGAGCGGATCCGCCGACGCGTGGAAAAAATTAAGGTTCATTCCCCGACAGGCGAGCCAATACCGTTGTCGCTTTCGATTGGGGCGGCCATGTTTAATGGTCATCCTGACTACGAACGTCTGATTCAGGCTGCGGATGAGGCGTTGTATGGGGCAAAACGACGGGGGCGAAACTGCGTGGAGTTATGGAAAGCGCAGTGATGTTTACTATCAAAGTGTCCCCTGCAGGAATCGAACCTGCAACTAGCCCTTAGGAGGGGCTCGTTATATCCATTTAACTAAGGGGACGAGGCGGCACGAGTATACCGTTATTTACACTTTGCGTTAAGCGCATTGCCGCCCGACTGCTCAAAGAGTCACCATTCAGGCCGATTTATTTGCCGATTTTTCATCATTTTCCTGCGCTTTCAGCTCGGCTTTACGCTTATTAGACATGTCGTTACGGATCTGGGCATGACTCAACAGCGCAAAAATAAAGGTTCCGCCGCAGATGTTGCCCGCAAGCGTGGGCAGTGCAAATGGCCAGAAGAAATCGGTCCAGTGAAGCGTGCCGTTAAACACCAGATAGAGGATTTCTACAGTACCCACCACGATATGGGTGGTGTCGGCCAGCGCAATCAGCCACGTCATTAATATGATTACCACAATTTTGGCGCTGCCTGCAGACGGGAACATCCAGACCATTGTCGCGATAATCCAGCCAGAGATAATGGCGTTAGAGAACATCTCCACGGGCGTGTTTTTCATCACATCCATACCGATTTTCACAAACGCATCCCGGGTGGGTTCATCAAATATCGGCATATATTCAAACGCCCAGGCGGCGATACCCGTGCCGATGAGGTTGCCCAGCAGGACCACGCTCCACAGACGCATCAGTAAGCCAAAGTTACCCAGGGTCGGGTTTTGCATGACCGGCAGAACGGCGGTGACCGTGTTTTCAGTAAAAAGCTGCTGGCGGGCCATAATGACGATGATAAAGCCGAAGGTGTAGCCCAGGTTCTCCAGCAAAAAGCCACCGGGTACACCTTCAAGCTGCACATGGAAAATGCCCTTCGCAAGTAGCGATGCCCCCATCGAGAGGCCGGCCGCGATAGCGGACCACAGCAGGGCCATGGCATCGCGCTCCATCTCCTTTTCCCCATCCTGACGGATATGTTCATGGATCGCCATCGCGCGGGAGGGAAGACGATCTTCATCAATCTCTATCTTTTCACCGCGCTCTTTTTCCTCGCTCTCAATTTCAAGTTCTTCATTGCTCTCGCCAATTTTCTCTTCGCCCACGTCTTTCATAACCGCTCCAGTTGGGTGTTCTTTCTTTTAAGCGTAGCGGCTTTTAACAAAATGCCCGTGGGGATGCTCTTAAAGTGAGGGTAATGGCAACAAAGGTGAGACATCTCATTCAAAGCCATTATAAAATTGCCAGCGAAACGAATTCTAAAAGCCAGGCTATGCTGAGATCAGAGTGACGGTGGTTACTGCCCGTAATTGTGCTCATAGACATCGGTAAACGTGCTGATACAATCACTTGCACGTTTACAGACGGAGCATCAAATGCTCCGTTACGGATGGCAATCAACGATAGCCATACTGAACAGGGAGAATTTTATGAAACTTCGGCTGTCGGCGCTTGCGCTGGGCGCGACGATGCTTGTGGGCTGCGCCAGCTCCGGGGAGCAAACGGGACGCTCCGATCCTCTCGAAGGATTTAACCGCTCAATGTATAGCTTCAACTATAACGTGCTGGATCCGTATGTGGTTCGCCCGGTGGCGGTTGCATGGCGTGATTATGTTCCCCAGCCTGCGCGTAACGGGTTGAGCAATTTCACCAGTAACCTTGAAGAGCCAGCGGTGATGGTCAACTACTTCCTGCAAGGCGATCCGTATCAGGGGATGGTGCACTTTACTCGCTTCTTCCTGAACTCCCTGCTGGGGATGGGGGGCTTTATCGATGTCGCCGGCATGGCGAACCCGAAACTGCAGCGTGAACAGCCGCACCGCTTCGGGAGTACGCTGGGTCATTATGGCGTCGGTTACGGCCCGTACGTTCATCTGCCGTTCTATGGCAGCTTTACCGTGCGTGATGATGGCGGTGATATGGTGGATACGCTGTATCCGGTTCTTTCGTGGCTGACCTGGCCGCTGTCGATTGGTAAATGGACGGTAGAAGGGATTGAAACACGTGCGCAACTGCTCGATTCCGACGGTCTGCTGCGTCAGTCTTCCGATCCATACATCATGGTGCGTGAAGCTTACTTCCAGAATCATGACTTTATTGCCAATGGTGGCAAGCTGAAGCCGGAAGAGAATCCAAACGCGAAGGCAATCGAGAACGAATTAAAAGATATCGATTCGGAATAAATAAAAAAGGTGAGCGATGCTCACCTTTTTTGATCCCTGCGCGAATTAGAACGCGTAGTTGAAGTTCAGGCCATACAGCCAGGCTTTACCTTCGGAAGAGAACTCATACGGACCTTCCTTGAAGCTGACTTTTTGACCGTGCATATACGAAACACCCGCATCGACAGAGGCATCTTTGTTGAATGCATAGGTCGCACCGGCGCTCAGCCAGAAGCGGTCCTGATCCGGAATGGAGATAGAACGTTTGTCAGCCGGAACCGGGCTATCATCGAAGGCAATACCGGTACGGAACGTCCAGTTGTCATCCATATAGTAGGTGGTACCCAGTGCGATGCGGTAGGCATCACGGAAGCTTTCATCTTTATAGAACAGCGTGTCGCCTTTGCTGTTGGTCGCTTTCAACTCCTGGAACTGGCTCCAGCTGGTGTAGGTCAGGCTATAGTGAATCGCCCACTGTGGTGCCACGCGGTTATAACCGGACAATTCCCACATTTCCGGTAAGTGCAGACTCAGAGAACCGCCAGTGGTACGGCCATCCGTGCCCATTGGCAGGCCGAAGGTGCCGAGGATCTGGTTATAAGCAGAAGGCAGGCTGCTCTTGTAGTCGCCGTCAAAGTCGATTTTCACTTCGGAACGGTAGGTGAAACCGTAACGGTTGTTTTTATCGAGTTCATAAAGGATACCGGCGTTCCAGCCAAAGCCCCACTCGTCGCCCTTCAGATAGGCGATCTGGGTGTCTGCCGGGATCCCTGCAACCTGTTGTGCCAGAGGCGGCGGCAGTGCGCCGGAGCCCGCAACGATTTTGCCGAGATCGCCCGCGTAACGTTCGATTTTCGCTTTAGCATAAACGGCATCAAAGCCAACGCCGAAGCTCCAGTTACTGTTCAGACGGTAAGCACCGCTCAGGTTCAGGTTCAGAGTCTCAAGGTCGGTCTTACCGCCATAGGCTCCTGCTGCGTAGTCGTTATTAAACTCGGTCGCTAAACCATAGTTAGAGGTTACGGATGCACCCCAGCCAAACTGGTCGTTGATTGGCGCGACGAAGTGCAGGTTTGGCACCCATGCCGTTGGCGCGATGTTATCGGAATTCAGGCTGGCTCCGCTCGGGGAACGGCCCGTAATATCCACACCCGGATCAACAAAGATGGCGCCCGCTGAGAAGGTTGGGCGATCAAACATCATGATCAGCGCAGGGTTACGACTGGCGTTACCTGCATCATCAGCAATTGCACCTTCCCCGGAATACGCACGGCCAAGGCCAGAGGAAGAAAATTCGTTTAACTGGAAGCCCGCTGACCAGGCGGACGTAGAGACGATTGCCACTGCGACTGCCAGCGCAGTCTTGTTGAACAGGGTTTTCTGGCTCATGACCATAACCTCATTGAGTTATTTTTATTCAATAATTGTTACATACCGTAACAGGAGCGCGAAGTGTAGGGTCTGAGGTATGACTTACAAATCAGACCAGTGGCCAGAGTATAGGTCTGACCAGCTAGAATGTTGCAAGTTTGTTTATTAATATTTTCAAACATGTTTCTTGAAACGAGATCTGGTTGGCAAAAATGTGACCATCACGACTCACCCAAAAGGGCGAATTTTGTTTTAGATCATTTTTTAGTGTGATATTGGTCACTTATCCCGTTTTGCGCCATTAACGGCTGGAGAGCGTCTGCATCGGGGCGTAAAATATCAGCATCGTGTTTGTCTCGCGTCCTGCGCGAATACAGAGGAAATTGAGATATGAGTAAATGCAGTGCTGATGAAACCCCGGTTTGCTGCTGTATGGATGTTGGTACCATCATGGACAACTCCGATTGCACCGCCTCTTACAGCCGCGTGTTCACCAACCGTGCCGAAGCGGAAGAAACCCTGGCGGCGCTGAGCAAGCGCGCGCGCGACGTAGAATCCGATCCGTGTGAAATCAAGTCCACCTACACGGAAGTGGACGGCGGCGTGAAGCTGGATATCGACTTTATCTTCGCCTGCGAAGCTGAAACGCTGATTTTCCAACTCGGTCTGCGTTAATCTCCGCGGCCTGATGCCCTCTCCTACGGGTGAGGGTGCAAACACTCAAAACGGTAACCTCTGGGTTACCGTTTTGTTTTTACCTCGGGGCATTTTCTTTTTTCTTCTCTGTGTTTTAGTTCGCATTTTTTCGTTTCCCCAATTGGCTGAATGTAAAAAAATGGTTAAGACTATTTATCAGGTCAGACCACTTTATGTTTGCAAAAAATTTTTACAGGGGAATGTTATGAGTCAGGCATTACCGCTTATCACCCGACAAGGTGACCGCATTGCCATTGTCAGTGGATTGCGTACGCCGTTTGCGCGTCAGGCGACAGCGTTTCACGGCATACCGGCCGTCGATCTGGGGAAAATGGTGGTGGGGGAGATGCTGGCTCGCAGCGAAATACCGCCTGACGTCATTGAGCAGCTGGTTTTTGGCCAGGTTGTTCAGATGCCAGAAGCCCCGAACATTGCACGAGAAATTGTCCTTGGCACCGGAATGAACGTGCATACGGATGCTTACAGCGTCAGCCGTGCGTGTGCAACCAGCTTTCAGGCGGTGGCAAACGTGGCCGAAAGCCTGATGGCGGGCACCATCCGCGCCGGGATCGCCGGCGGGGCAGACTCGTCCTCCGTGCTGCCGATAGGGGTCAGTAAAAAGCTGGCCCGCATTCTGGTGGATGCAAATAAAGCGCGCACCACCGGGCAAAAACTCAAGCTCTTCTCGCGTTTACGCCTTCGTGACCTGATGCCTGTTCCACCTGCGGTGGCTGAATACTCCACCGGCCTGCGCATGGGCGACACCGCCGAGCAGATGGCCAAAACCTACGGCATTACCCGGGAGCAGCAGGATGCGCTGGCTCACCGTTCCCATCAGCTTGCGGCGAAAGCCTGGTCGGAAGGCAAGCTTAACGACGAGGTGATGACCGCGTATATCCCGCCTTACCGCGAACCGCTGGTGGAAGATAACAACATTCGTGGCACCTCGACGCTGGCGGACTACGCCAGACTGCGTCCGGCATTCGACCGCAAACACGGCACCGTTACGGCCGCCAACAGTACTCCGCTGACGGATGGTGCTGCCGCGGTGATCCTGATGACCGAATCGCGAGCCAAAGAGCTTGGCCTTACCCCGCTCGGTTATCTGCGCAGCTACGCGTTTACGGCGATCGACGTCTGGCAGGACATGCTGTTAGGCCCGGCCTGGTCCACGCCGCTGGCGCTGGATCGCGCAGGGTTGACCCTCGCTGATTTAACGCTGATTGATATGCACGAGGCCTTTGCCGCACAAACCCTGGCCAACGTCCAGCTACTGGCCAGCGAAAGTTTTGCTCGCGATGTGCTTGGCCGCGCCCATGCCACCGGAGAAGTGGATCAAAGCAAATTTAACGTACTGGGCGGCTCTATCGCCTACGGTCATCCGTTTGCGGCGACGGGTGCGAGGATGATCACCCAAACATTACATGAGTTACGTCGCCGTGGCGGCGGTTTTGGCCTCGTCACCGCCTGCGCGGCGGGCGGTCTTGGGGCAGCAATGGTTCTGGAGGCTGAATAATGGCAATGGCATCTGCATTTAATCTGACGGTTCGCCTCGATAACGTGGCTGTGATTACCATTGATGTCCCCGACGAAAAGATGAATACCCTGAAGGCGGAATTTGGCGTTCAGGTGCGCGAGATGTTAAAGCAGATCCGCGAGAACAAAGCGATTCGCGGCCTGGTGTTTATCTCGGCAAAGCCAGACAACTTTATTGCCGGGGCCGATATCAACATGATCGCCCGGGCGCAAAGCGCGCAGGAGGCGGAAGATCTGGCGCGCCAGGGGCAGCAGGTGATGGCGGAGATCCATTCGCTGCCGATCCCGGCGATCGCCGCGATCCACGGTGCATGCCTGGGCGGTGGGCTGGAGCTGGCGCTGGCCTGTCACAGTCGTATTTGTACTGACGACGCGAAAACCGTTCTTGGGTTGCCGGAAGTACAGCTTGGGCTGCTTCCCGGCTCCGGTGGAACGCAGCGTCTGCCGCGGCTGGTTGGCGTTAGTACAGCGCTGGAAATGATCTTAACCGGCAAACAGCTGCGCGCCCGTCAGGCGCTGAAAGCGGGGCTGGTTGATGACGTCGTTCCGCATTCTATTTTGCTGGAAGCCGCCGTAGAGCTGGCGCTGAAGGGACGTCAGGCAAGACGTGTTCTGCCGGTGCGTGAGCGCGTCCTGGCCGGGCCGCTGGGGCGGGCGCTGCTGTTTAGCATGGTGGGCAAGAAAACCGAACAAAAGACCAAAGGCAACTATCCGGCGGCGAAGCGCATTCTTGAGGTGATTGAAACCGGGTTGTCGCAGGGCAGCAGCAGCGGTTATGCCGCGGAGGCAAAAGCCTTTGGTGAACTGGCGATGACGCCGCAATCGCAGGCGTTGCGCAGCATCTTCTTTGCCAGCACTGACGTTAAAAAAGATCCGGGTAGTGACGCTGAACCTGCGCCGCTCAACGCCGTTGGCGTTCTCGGGGGCGGTCTGATGGGCGGCGGCATTGCGTTTGTCACAGCCAGCAAAGCCAAATTGCCCGTACGTATCAAAGACATCAACCCGAAAGGGATCAACCACGCACTGCAGTACAGCTGGCAGAACCTTGATCGGAAGGTTAAACGCCGCCATATCAAGGTAAGCGAGCGGGATAAAACCGTGGCCATGATCAGCGGCACTACGGACTACCGTGGTTTTGCCCATCGCGATCTGGTCATTGAAGCGGTGTTTGAAGATCTGGCGCTTAAGCAGCAGATGGTTGCGGACGTTGAGCAACATTGTGCGCCGCACACGATTTTCGCCTCGAATACCTCTTCATTACCGATCGGTGATATCGCAGCTAAAGCCGCGCGTCCTGAGCAGGTGATTGGCCTGCACTTTTTTAGTCCGGTTGAAAAAATGCCGCTGGTTGAAGTTATTCCACACGCGTCAACCAGCCCGCAGACTGTCTCTACGGTAGTGAAACTGGCGAAAAAGCAGGGCAAAACCCCGATCGTCGTGGCGGATAAAGCGGGTTTCTACGTCAACCGCATTCTGGCGCCGTATATCAACGAAGCGATGCGCCTGCTGGTGGAAGGGGAGAAGATCGAACACGTCGACGAGGCGCTGGTCAAGTTTGGTTTCCCCGTTGGGCCCATCCAACTTTTGGATGAGGTAGGAATAGACACCGGCACTAAAATTATACCTGTGCTGGAGGCCGCATACGGCGAGCGTTTTAGCCCGCCTGCAAACATTGTTTCTGCAATTTTGAAGGACGATCGCAAAGGCAGAAAAAATGAACGCGGTTTCTATCTTTACGGTGCAAAAGGGCGTAAAAGCAAGAAACAGGTCGACCCTTCGGTCTATGGGCTTATCCCAACAACCGGACAGGCGAAACTGTCTGCCGTTCAGTGTGCTGAACGCTGTGTGATGATGATGCTTAATGAAGCCGCACGCTGTTTTGGCGAGCAGGTGATTAAAAGCGCACGCGATGGCGATATTGGCGCCGTATTTGGTATTGGTTTCCCGCCGTTCCTTGGCGGCCCGTTCCGTTACATGGACACCCTCGGAGCGGGTGAAGTGGTTGCGATTCTGCAACGTCTTGCCACGCAGTATGGTCCCCGGTTTACACCCTGTGACGAATTATTGCAGATGGCGGAACGGGGCCAGACATTTTGGCCAGCAAGGGAAACTGTCCTCGTAAGTTGAGGTCAAAGAAGGGTAAATCCGGCGGTGAATGAATCTGATTTGGCGATTTTGTAAACAGAGATTGACTATACTTACGCCATTGAGGTAAAAAACAGCGTTTCATTCACCGAATGGATCAGGCACAATGCCCGGCCATCGGGTTTTCTACCTCAAGCATTAATCGCGGGTAGTTAACGCCGGTGATTCTGGTTAACAAAAGCGGTGCAATATGCAAGTTTTTATCATGCGTCACGGCGACGCGGCACTCGATGCCGCCAGTGACTCAGTACGTCCTTTAACCGTCTGCGGCTGCGACGAATCTCGTCAGATGGCGAACTGGCTTAAAGGTCAAAAAGTGGACATTGAACGCGTTCTGGTGAGTCCGTTCCTGCGTGCTGAACAGACGCTGGATGTGGTAGGGGAGTGTATGAACCTGCCGACCAGCGTGGATGTTCTCCCTGAACTCACGCCGTGTGGTGATGTCGGCCTTGTCAGTGCCTACCTGCAGGCGCTGTGCAATGAAGGTGTCGCTTCTGCACTGGTCATTTCCCACCTGCCACTGGTTGGCTATCTGGTATCTGAACTGTGCCCAGGCGAGACGCCACCGATGTTTACAACCTCCGCCATTGCCAACGTCACCCTCGACGAAACCGGCAAAGGGGTCTTCAACTGGCAAATGAGTCCATGCAATCTCCGGATGGCGAAAGCAATCTGAGGTGACGTGCGATAAGGCGGGAGCAACTATGCCTCCCGCCATGTTTTCAGGGCAGTTCTGGCGGTTGCCACTCTTCAACTTCAATCAACACCAGCAAGGCGGCATCTCCGCCGTACTCTTTGGGCGCCTGATGAAACGCCATCACGTGTGGATGCTGAGCCAGCCACAGCGGCGTTTGTTGCTTAAGAACATGTTTACCGTGGCCGTGCATCACGCAGGCACAAAACACATGTTCGCGGCGACAGGCGGCAATCAACGCCCCCAGCTCCTGTTTCGCCTGCATCTGCGTCAAACCATGCAAATCGAGAAACAGCTCGGGTGAATAATCTCCCCGGCGTAATTTTTTCAGCTCAAAGTGGCTGACATCTTCGCGAACGTACTTGACCGCACCCTGCGTGTTAAGCAGCGGCTGAAACTCATCGGAAAAATAGTGGCTATTATCCGCCTGCTCCTGCAATAGCCTTTTGACCGGTACTTCGCTGACTTTTTTGCGCATCGGCCGGTGGACAATGGTGTCCTGCTTGATTTGACGCGTCCCGGTCATGAGCTGACGGAAGAGCGCCTGATCCTCCTCGCTGAGCGATGTTTTCTTTTTCATTCGTCGTTCTCATCTCGTATTTCCGATAGTGTACCCGACTAAACGCATTTTTTAACCTCAAGCGGTATGCGTCATTGCTGATTTATCGCCGTCTTCATGGCAAACTAGCCGCCGAAAATTATGCGAGCATGCCCTGGAGGAAAGAGTGGATAAAATTTTTGTCGATGAAGCAGTAAACGAGCTGCATACCATACAGGACATGTTGCGCTGGTCGGTTAGCCGCTTCAGCGCCGCCAATATCTGGTACGGACACGGTACGGATAACCCGTGGGATGAAGCTGTTCAACTGGTGCTGCCTTCTCTCTACCTGCCGCTCGATATTCCGGAAGACATGCGCACCGCGCGTCTGACCTCCAGCGAAAAGCACCGTATCGTTGAGCGTGTGATCCGCCGCGTGAACGAGCGTATTCCGGTAGCCTATCTGACCAACAAAGCCTGGTTCTGCGGTCACGAATTCTATGTTGATGAACGCGTGCTGGTGCCGCGCTCGCCAATTGGTGAGCTGATCAACAACCACTTCGAAGGGCTGATTAACCGTCAACCGCAGCACATTCTGGATATGTGTACCGGCAGCGGCTGTATTGCTATTGCCTGCGCTTATGCCTTCCCGGAAGCGGAGGTGGACGCGGTGGACATCTCCACCGACGCGCTGGCGGTAACCGAACACAATATCGAAGAACACGGGCTTATCCACCATGTCACGCCTATCCGCTCCGATCTGTTCCGTGACCTGCCGACGCTGCAGTACGATCTGATCGTAACCAACCCGCCGTACGTGGATGCGGAAGATATGTCCGATCTGCCGAACGAATATCGTCACGAGCCAGAATTGGGCCTGGCATCGGGTTCTGACGGCCTGAAGCTGACCCGCCGCATTCTGGCCTGCGCACCGGATTATCTGACCGACGACGGTGTTCTGATTTGTGAAGTGGGCAACAGCATGGTACATCTGATAGAGCAGTACCCGGATGTGCCGTTCACCTGGCTTGAGTTCGACAACGGCGGTGACGGCGTCTTTATGCTGACCAAAGCGCAGCTGCTCGACGCGCGCGAACATTTCAGCATCTACAAAGATTAATCCAGCGGGCTTCGGCCCGTTTCACAACGCTCACACACAAATAACGACATCGGAGCCGTGATGGCAGGAAACAGTATTGGACAAATATTCCGCGTGACCACCTTTGGTGAGTCGCACGGGCTGGCACTGGGCTGTATCGTTGACGGCGTACCGCCAGGCATCGAACTCACCGAAGCCGATTTACAGCACGACCTTGACCGTCGTCGTCCGGGCACCTCTCGCTACACCACGCAGCGTCGCGAGCCGGACCAGGTCAAAATTCTCTCAGGCGTTTTTGAAGGCCGCACCACCGGGACCAGTATTGGTCTGCTGATTGAAAACACCGACCAACGTTCTCAGGACTACGGTGCCATCAAAGATGTGTTCCGTCCGGGCCACGCTGACTACACCTACGAACAAAAGTACGGTTTTCGCGACTATCGCGGCGGTGGACGCTCCTCCGCCCGTGAAACTGCGATGCGCGTCGCCGCAGGGGCGATTGCCAAGAAATACCTGCAGCAGAAATTTGGCATCGTGATCCGCGGGTGCCTGACCCAGATGGGTGACATTCCGCTGGCCATTAAAGACTGGGAGCAGGTTGAACAAAACCCGTTCTTCTGTGCTGATGTTGAGAAGCTGGAGGCGCTGGACGAGCTGATGCGTGGCCTGAAAAAAGAGGGCGACTCTATCGGTGCAAAAGTGACCGTGGTGGCTGACGGCGTACCGCCAGGCTGGGGTGAGCCTGTATTTGACCGTCTGGACGCGGACATTGCCCACGCGCTGATGAGCATCAACGCGGTGAAGGGCGTCGAAATTGGCGACGGTTTTGACGTGGTTCAGCTTCGCGGCAGCCAGAACCGTGACGAAATTACAAAAGAGGGCTTCCAGAGCAATCATGCGGGTGGCATTCTCGGCGGCATCAGCAGCGGGCAGCAGATTATTGCCAATATCGCGCTGAAGCCAACGTCCAGCATTACCGTGCCGGGCCACACAATTAACCGCTCTGGTGAAGAAGTTGAGATGATCACCAAAGGACGTCACGATCCGTGTGTCGGGATCCGCGCGGTGCCAATCGCAGAAGCCATGCTGGCAATCGTGTTGATGGATCACTTCCTGCGCCAGCGTGCGCAGAATGCGGATGTGACGACCACCATTCCACGCTGGTAACTATGAAAAAAACCGCAATTGCTCTGCTGGCGCTACTCGCCAGTGGGGCCAGTCTGGCCGCCACGCCATGGCAAAAAATCACTCACCCGGTGGCGGGAAGCGCGCAGTCGATTGGTGCGTTCTCCAATGGCTGTATCGTTGGTGCGCAGGGACTTCCTCTGCAGTCGGATACTTATCAGGTGATGCGTACCGACCAGCGTCGTTACTTCGGCCACCCGGATCTGGTGCTGTTTATCCAGCGTCTGGGCAACCAGGTGCATAACCTGGGGCTGGGTACGATGCTGATTGGCGATATGGGTATGCCTGCTGGCGGTCGTTTCAACGGTGGGCACGCCAGTCACCAGACCGGGCTGGATGTGGATATTTTCCTGCAGTTGCCTAAAACGCGCTGGACCTCGGCCCAACTGCTGAAGCCGCAGGCGCTGGATCTGGTGGCGCGCGACGGCAAAAGCGTTGTGCCATCGCTGTGGACACCGGATGTTTTCAGCCTGATTAAGCTGGCAGCGAAGGACAACGAGGTCACGCGGATCTTCGTTAACCCGGCCATCAAGCAGCAGCTCTGCCTGGATGAGGGAACCGATCGCGACTGGCTGCGCAAAGTGCGTCCGTGGTTCCAGCATCGTGCGCATATGCACGTACGTCTGCGCTGCCCGGCAAACAGTCTGGAATGTGAAGATCAGCCGCTACCACCGCCAGGCGATGGCTGCGGTGCGGAACTGCAAAGCTGGTTTGAACCGGAAAAACCTGGAACCTCTAAGCCTGAGAAGAAGACACCGCTTCCGTTGCCGCCTTCCTGCCAGGCGCTACTGGATGAGCATGTACTTTAATGGATAATTTCGTCGACCTGTTTATGGTGTCACCGCTGCTGCTGGTGGTGCTGTTCTTTGTGGCAATGCTGGCCGGTTTTATCGATGCCCTCGCGGGCGGTGGCGGGTTGCTTACCGTTCCGGCGCTGCTGGCGGCGGGCATGAGCCCGGCTCAGGCGCTTGCCACCAACAAGCTTCAGGCCTGCGGCGGGTCCCTTTCCGCGTCGCTCTATTTTATTCGCCGTAAGGTGGTTAATCTTGCCGACCAGAAGCTCAATATTCTGATGACCTTCATCGGCTCAACCTCCGGTGCGCTGTTGGTTCAGCATGTACAGTCTGACATTCTGCGTCAGATCCTGCCGGTGCTGGTCATCTGTATTGGCCTCTACTTTCTGCTGATGCCTAAGCTTGGTGAAGAGGACAGGCAGCGTCGGCTGCATGGTCTGCCGTTCGCGCTTATCGCAGGCGGCTGCGTCGGGTTTTACGATGGCTTCTTTGGCCCAGGCGCCGGGTCGTTCTATGCCCTGGCGTTTGTCACGCTGGCCGGATTTAACCTCGCCAAATCTACCGCCCACGCTAAAGTGCTGAATGCCACCTCGAACGTCGGCGGCCTGCTGCTGTTTATCATCGGCGGCAAGGTTATCTGGGCAACCGGGTTTGTGATGATGGCGGGGCAGTTTTTAGGCGCGCGCGCGGGCTCGCGTCTGGTATTAAGCAAAGGACAGAAGCTGATTCGCCCGATGATCGTCATCGTCTCGGCGGTGATGAGCGCCAAGCTTCTTTATGACAGCCATGGACAGGAGATCCTCACCTGGCTGGGGATGAATGCATGAACAGTACGCATAACTATGAACAGCTGATTGAGATTTTTGACGGCTGTTTTGCTGATGATTTTAATACCCGTCTGATTAAAGGCGACGACGAACCGATCTATCTTCCTGCTGATGCAGAGGTGCCCTATAACCGCATCGTGTTTGCGCATGGTTTTTACGCCAGTGGCCTGCATGAGATTTCACACTGGTGCATTGCGGGAAAAGCGCGTCGCGAGCTGGTGGACTTTGGTTACTGGTACTGTCCGGACGGACGTGACGCGGCCACGCAGGGTCAGTTTGAAGATGTGGAAGTCAAACCGCAGGCGCTGGAGTGGCTGTTCTGCGTGGCGGCGGGTTTCCCGTTCAACGTCAGCTGTGACAATCTCGAAGGGGATTTCGAGCCAGACCGTATTCTCTTCCAGCGCCGCGTACATGCGCAGGTGATGGAGTATCTTGAGAAAGGCATCCCGGAACGCCCGGCACGCCTGATCAAGGCTTTACAGAATTATTACCATACGCCGGAGATCACGGCGGAATGCTTCCCGTGGCCGGAAGATCTTTAACAGAGGAAAGAAGATGATCGCAGAATTTGAATCACGCATTCTGGCGTTAATTGATGACATGGTGGAACACGCCAGTGATGATGAGCTGTTCGCCAGCGGTTATCTGCGTGGTCACCTGACGCTGGCCGTTGCCGAGCTGGAAGCCGGGGACGATCACTCTGCCGAGGCCATTCATGATGAAGTGAGCCGCAGTCTGGAAAAAGCCATCCAGGCGGGCGAGCTTTCTCCCCGCGACCAGTCTCTGGTGCTGGGTATGTGGGACAACCTGTTCCAGCAGGCGAAAGCGAAGTAAGCGTTTCACCTCCCTCTCCCGGTGGGAGAGGGCACCCTATTTAACCTGCTTCCCCTTCAGCAATTTCCGCACCCACAAACGATTCGGATTCAGCCCTGCGAGCGTGGTGCTGTCCAGCGGAATGGGCTCATCGCTCATTTGCGCCGCTAACGCCTCAGCCAGCAGCGGTGCAGAACATAACCCGCGCGATCCTAGTCCGCCCAGCATAAACAGCTCCGGATGAACCGGTGAGACCACAGCCGTCTCCTTGTGTTCAGCCAGATCCTGATACGCCTCAAGCGTTGCCTCATAGTCCGGTACATTTCCCGCCATGGGCAGATGATCGCGGGTGGCGCAGCGTACGCCGCAGCGCGCTTCGCCCTCGCTGACGTCAACCTCTCTCGCCCACGCCGCGTCCGGGAAGCAGTCAATCAGGCGCTGGCGGTTTTGCTGCTGATCCTCCTCGCGGTAATGCGTGTCTGTTTCACCGCGATGGTAACTGGCACCAATGCAGTGATGAGCATTAGACGGATTTTGCGGCGTCAGGTAGCCGTCATAGCACAGCACCTGGCGTAGTTGGCTCAGTGCAGGCGCGGTCGGAATATGGCTCACCTGGCCGCCAACCGGATAAACGGGCAATGTCTCTGTCTGGACAAACTGATTGATGTGATGTCCGTTTGCCAGCACAACGCTGGCATGCGTGGCCTCTTTGCCATCGGCAAAGCGCAGGGTCCAGTGGGCTGTCCGGCTAAGCGATGCAACCTTATGAGCATAATGCACCGTCAGCCCGCGTGACTGTGCCAGGGTAATCGCCGCAGTGGTCAATTCGGCAGGGCACAGCCAGCCGCCGAGCGGATACTGAATACCGCCGCAGCCCGTCTCAACGCCGGTGGTGTCTGTCACCGTTTTCGCACTTACCGCGCGGGCAATCTCTTCCGGCAGGCCCAGCGACAGCATCTGCGCGATTTTTTGCTGGCTCTTTTCATCCCAGCCGAGCTGCGTCACGCCGCACCAGTCATGGTCGAATGCCACCGGAAGAGTGTCGTATACGCGACGGGCAAAGGTAAAGGCCGCGGGGAAAAACTGGAACAGCGCCGGGTCGTGCGCGCTTAAAAGCGGATAAAGGGCTCCCTGACGGTTGCCGGAGGCGCCGTTTGCCGGAGCCGGGTCAGCACAGTAGAGCGTCACCTGCCAGCCACGGTGTAAAAGCGCGAGCGAAAGCAGTGCGCTGGCAATCCCTCCGCCGATTATCGCCACCTCACGGGAGGCGCTGGCGCGGCGTGCAAACCAGGGCGCCCGGGCGGGGATCGCCAGCGTCTGCTCCATCGTCCCGACCAGCATGTCGCGCTTGCGGCCAAACCCTTTGGTTTTTCGCATCGTAAAGCCTGCTTCCTGTAAGCCGCGGCGGACAAACCCCGCCGAGGTAAAGGTCGCGAGCGTTGCGCCAGGCCGCGCCAGACGCGCCATGGCGCTAAACAGATGCTGACTCCACATCTCCGGGTTTTTGGCTGGCGCAAACCCGTCAAGGAACCACGCGTCCACCTTCTGGTTCATTGAATCATCAAGCTTATCGGTCAGTTCGTTGATATCGCCGAGCCATAAGTCCAGCGTGACGCGTCCACCGTCCAGCAGCAGACGATGGCAACCGCCGATGGCGGGCGGCCACTGCGCCTGAAGCTGTTCAGCCCAAGGGGCAAGCTCCGGCCAGCGCTGGTGCGCCAGGTGCAGGTCGTGCGCGGTGAGTGGAAATTTTTCGAAACTGATGAAATGTAATCTTTGTAGCGTACCCTCAGGATGGGCAGCGTGAAACTGGTCGAAAGCCTGCCAGAGGGTCAGAAAATTCAGGCCGGTACCGAACCCGCTCTCTGCGACGACAAACAGACTGCGCGGATGGGCGGGAAAGCGTGCGCTGAGCTGATTTCCGTCGAGGAAAACATAGCGGGTTTCTTCCAGTCCGTTATCATTAGAAAAATAGACGTCATCAAAATCTCGGGAAACAGGTGTACCCTCAGCGTTGAATTCGAGGTTGGCGGGTTGTATAGCGTTTTGTTTCACGTAAGTTACTCGTCTGACAGGCAGTGGCACGATCTTAACGATGTGAGTCCATCGGTGCAAATTTCCGCAGAAAATGTCTGATCGGACTTGTTCGGCGTACAAGTGTACGCTATTGTGCGACTCGAAACTTACTATAGTGCGACTTACAGAGGTATTGAATGAAACGTGCAGTGATTACTGGCCTGGGCATTGTTTCCAGCATCGGTAATAACCAGCAGGAAGTCCTGGCATCTCTGCGTGAAGGACGCTCCGGGATCACTTTCTCTGAAGAGTTTAAAGATTCAGGTATGCGTAGCCACGTATGGGGTAACGTCAAACTGGACACCACCGGTTTGATTGACCGTAAAGTGGTTCGTTTCATGAACGATGCCTCTATTTATGCTTATCTCTCCATGCAGGAAGCGATCAAAGATTCTGGCCTGAGCGAAGAGGTTTACCAGAACAACCCGCGCGTGGGTCTGATTGCCGGTTCCGGTGGTTCATCCAAAGCGCAGGTATTCGGTGCTGACGCCATGCGTAGCCCGCGTGGTCTGAAAGCAGTAGGTCCGTACGTGGTAACCAAAGCCATGGGTTCTGCGGTCTCCGCGTGCCTGGCAACCCCATTCAAAATTCACGGTGTGAACTACTCCATCAGCTCTGCATGTGCGACGTCCGCACACTGCATCGGTAATGCTGTTGAGCAGATCCAACTGGGTAAACAGGACATCGTATTTGCTGGCGGCGGCGAAGAGCTGGGCTGGGAAATGGCTTGTGAATTCGACGCAATGGGTGCCCTGTCTACCAAATACAATGAAACCCCGGCTAAAGCATCCCGTACCTATGATGCGCACCGTGACGGTTTTGTTATCGCAGGCGGCGGCGGTATGGTTGTGGTTGAAGAGCTGGAACACGCTCTGGCACGTGGCGCGCACATCTACGCTGAGATCGTGGGCTACGGTGCAACGTCTGACGGCGCTGACATGGTTGCTCCATCCGGCGAAGGCGCGGTGCGCTGCATGAAGATGGCGATGCACGGCGTTGATACTCCAATCGACTACCTGAACTCCCACGGGACTTCTACGCCGGTAGGCGATGTGAAAGAACTGGGTGCGATCCGTGAAGTCTTCGGCGACAACAGCCCGGCAATCTCCGCGACCAAAGCCATGACCGGTCACTCTCTGGGTGCAGCTGGCGTGCAGGAAGCAATCTACTCTCTGCTGATGCTGGAAAATGGCTTTATCGCGCCAAGCATCAACATCGAAGAGATGGACGAGCAGGCAGCGGGCCTGAACATCGTGACCGAAACCACCGAACGTGAGCTGACGACCGTAATGTCCAACAGCTTCGGTTTTGGCGGCACCAACGCCACGCTGGTGATGCGCAAGCTGAAAGCGTAAGCGTTTGAAGGTATAGTAGAAGGGAGCCGCGAGGCTCCCTTTTTTTATGCCTGAACACGGAGTTACGCATGAAGGCCGTTATCCCTGAGAAGAGTACCCCTTCCGGGAACCTTTCCCTTTTCCGTATCGCCTTTGCGGTATTTCTGACCTACATGACCGTTGGCCTGCCGCTGCCAGTTATCCCGCTGTTTGTTCACCAGGAGCTGGGCTACGGCAATACCCTGGTTGGCATCGCCGTGGGTATTCAGTTTTTAGCTACCGTATTAACCCGCGGCTACGCCGGGCGTCTGGCGGACCAGCACGGTGCCAAACGCTCAGCGCTGCAGGGCATGTTTGCCTGCGGGCTGGCGGGCGCAGCGTGGCTACTTGCCGCGCTTCTGCCGGTCGACGCAGCGTATAAATTTGCCCTGCTGGTGGTGGGACGTTTAATTCTCGGCTTTGGTGAAAGCCAGCTGCTGACCGGTACCCTGACCTGGGGAATGGGGCTGGTAGGTCCTGCGCGCTCGGGCAAAGTGATGTCCTGGAACGGTATGGCCATCTATGGCGCACTCGCGGCAGGTGCGCCGCTGGGGCTGTTGATCCACAGCCAGTTCGGTTTTGCCGCGCTGGCGGCCACCACCATGCTGTTACCGCTGCTGGCATGGGCATTTAACGGCTCGGTGCGCAAAGTACCTGCCCATAAAGGTGAGCGTCCTTCCCTGTGGAGCGTAATAGGTCAAATCTGGCAGCCGGGGCTGGGGCTGGCGCTACAGGGCGTGGGCTTCGCGGTGATTGGGACATTCGTTTCGCTGTACTTTATGAGCCGCGGCTGGGCGATGGCGGGCTTTACGCTAACCGCCTTTGGTGGCGCGTTTGTCCTGATGCGCGTGCTGTTCGGCTGGATGCCGGATCGCTTTGGTGGCGTGAAGGTGGCCGTGGCGTCGCTGGTGATTGAGACCCTCGGTTTGCTGCTGCTGTGGTATGCCCCTGTGGCCTCCGTTGCCCTTCTCGGAGCGGCACTGACCGGCTGCGGCTGTTCCCTGATCTTCCCGGCGCTGGGGGTTGAGGTGGTAAAACGCGTCGCGCCACAGGTGCGCGGTACGGCGCTGGGCGGTTATGCGGCGTTTCAGGACATCTCATACGGTGTCACCGGACCGCTGGCGGGGCTCCTGGCCACGTCATTTGGCTATCCGTCCGTCTTCCTGGCAGGTGCGGTTTCAGCCGTTGTTGGGATCGTGGTGACGCTGGTGGCGTTTCGCAGGCCTTGAGCCGTTGTCGCCGGATGGCGGCTTCGCCTTACCCGGCCTACGGTTCGGGTCGTTGTAGGCCCGGTAAGCGCAGCGCCACCGGGCAAAACATCAGGCAACCAGCCAGAAAATTGCCAGCGCAATCAGTAACGCAATAAACAGTAATCCCGGACGCGCAGAGAGGGTTCTGAAGGTCTCCACCACCGGCGCAAACAGCGGGCTATAGATCGGTTGAATATCCCTGACTTCCGGCACGCCGCCTTCGCGCTCGGCGCGGCGAATAAAGATCTGATTCAGCAAATCTTGCACCTGCGCGGTGGTCAGTACCGTTTGCGGCGTGGCCTGCCAGGTCTGCTGGGCGTAATCCCGAATCACCTCAAATTCATGCGGCTCCAGCGGCTGCTTCAGTGCCGCCTGTAGCGTATGCAGGGTAGGGGTACTTTGGGTGCTCAGCGTCTGGCGAGCCTGTAGCCAGGTGACCAGATGCGTAAACTGTTTGGCCGGGATCAGCTCACCCGCCTTCACGCCGGAAAGCTCGAGCATCGACTGCCAGATAAGCTTTGTTGATTCGCCGGTGGCGGCGGCCAGCCTGGTCACCATCTGGTTCAACGTATTGTGTTCAGCAGGCAGCAGCGGACGCTCGGTTGACGGACGCTGTTGCGGTTGCGGAATGGTCAGCTGATTGGTTTGCAGCAGCGTCAGCACGGTTTTCAACTGGTCTGGCGTTAGCTGGCTCAGGGCGGTCTGGCCAAACTGCTGGCGAATGAAATCACTGACTGCCTGACGGTTGTTGCCCTGGCCCAACAGCTCGGTCAGTTGTGCAACTATCTGGCGAGTGGTGTGATTTTGCTGTGCGGTGGTAATACGCTGATTCAGATTTTGCTCGGCCGCAGGGAAGTGGCGCGACTGCAACGGTGCATCGTTCCGGACGCCTAAATCATGCTTTACCCCGGCCCAGACTTCCGCATTTTGCTGTGAAGTGAGCGCGATCAGGCGCGTGATCAGGCGCTCCAGCACGGTGCGCTGTTGCGTGGAAAGCGGTTGTTCACCTGCAACGTTTGGCGTGACAGGGCCTTCACCCGGAGGGCGTGGTGGCGTACCTGAAATAGGCTGCATCGTCAAAAATCCTTAAAGTCAAAACTCAGCGTAAACCCGGCATGCATATATGCCTGGCGGCCAGATTATGGCACACTTGGCAGGTTTTCTTCCTCTCAAACAGGTACTCAGACGTGAAAATCCTCGTTGATGAAAATATGCCTTACGCCCGCGAGCTCTTTAGCCGCCTTGGTAATGTTAAGGCTGTCCCTGGTCGACCCATTCCGGTAAACGAGCTGGATGATGCCGATGCCCTGATGGTGCGCTCGGTGACCAAAGTAAATGAGGCGTTGCTCTCCGGCAAAGCGATTAAATTCGTCGGAACCGCAACGGCCGGGACGGATCATGTGGATGACAAGTGGCTTACGCAGGCGGGGATCGGATTTTCCGCCGCGCCTGGCTGTAACGCCATTGCGGTAGTGGAATACGTTTTCTCTTCTCTGCTGATGCTGGCAGAGCGCGACGGTTTTGCGCTGAAAGACCGCACCGTAGGCATTGTCGGGGTGGGCAACGTGGGAGGACGCCTGCAAAAACGCCTTGAGGCGTTAGGCATTCGCACCCTGCTATGCGACCCGCCGCGTAAAGACAACGGTGATGAAGGCGACTTCCGCCCCCTGGATGAGCTGGTTGAAGCATGTGACGTCATCACCTTCCATACGCCCCTCTTCAAAGAGGGGGCCTATAAGACGCTCCATCTTGCTGACGAGGCGCTGATCCGTCGTCTGAAGGCTGGCACTATTCTGATAAATGCCTGTCGTGGCCCGGTCGTCGATAACGCCGCGTTGCTGAAATGTCTGGAAGAGGGGCAGGATCTCAGCGTGGTGCTGGACGTCTGGGAGCCGGAGCCCGATCTCAACGTTGCGCTGCTGAACAAGGTCGACGTTGCAACCGCGCATATTGCGGGTTATACGCTCGAAGGAAAGGCCCGTGGTACAACCCAGGTCTTTGAGGCCTATAGCGCCTTTATTGGCCGTCCGCAGCAGGTGGCGCTGGACACCTTACTCCCCGCGCCTGAATTTGGTCGCATTACCCTGCATGGCCCGCTCGATCAGGCAACGCTGAAAAGGCTGGTTCATTTGGTGTATGATGTGCGCCGCGATGATGCGCTGCTGCGTAAAGTGGCGGGGATCCCGGGGGAGTTTGACAAGCTGCGCAAGAATTACGTTGAGCGCCGTGAATGGTCTTCTCTGTATGTCATGTGCGATGACGCAGCGGCGGCAACGCTGCTGCATAAACTGGGTTTTAACGCCGTTCATCACCCGGCGCATTAATGTCTTCTTAACGCTCCCTGTTGGATACTCCGACAGGGACGCTTTTTTATTTCTGGAGTAAACCACCATGTCTGAAGGCTGGAACATTGCCATTTTAGGTGCCACGGGTGCCGTGGGTGAAGCCCTGCTCGAAACCCTTGCTGAGCGTCAGTTCCCGGTGGGTGATATCTATGCACTGGCGCGCACTGACAGCGCCGGTGAGCATCTGCGTTTTGGCGGCAAATCCGTCATGGTTCAGGATGCCGCCGAATTCGACTGGACGCAGGCGCAGCTGGCCTTTTTTGCGGCAGGTGCTGAAGCCACCGCGTCGTACATTGAAGACGCGACGAATTCTGGCTGTCTGGTGATCGATCTGAGCGGCCTGTTCTCGATGGAGCCGGATGTCCCGCTGGTGGTGCCGGACGTGAACCCGTTTGTCCTGGCCGACTACCGTAACCGCAATATCATTGCGGTTCCCAATAGCCTGACCAGCCAGCTGCTGACCGCTCTTAAACCTTTAATCGACGATGGCGGTCTGTCGCGTATCACCGTGACCAGCCTGCTTTCCGCTTCTGCGCAAGGCAAAAAGGCCGTCGACGCGCTGGCCGGACAGAGTGCGAAGCTCCTGAACGGCATCCCGATTGACGAAGACGATTTCTTCGGCCGTCAGCTGGCATTCAATATGTTGCCGCTGCTGCCGGATCGTGAAGGCTCCGTGCGTGAAGAGCGCCGTATCGTCGACGAAGCGCGCAAAATTCTGCAGGACGAGGGGCTGATGATCTCCGCAAACGTCGTGCAGTCGCCGGTCTTTTACGGTCATGCGCAGATGGTAGGTTTCGAAGCCCTGCGTCCGCTGGCCGCAGAAGAAGCGCGTGATGCGTTCGGCCGCGGTGAAGACATTGTGCTCTCCGAAGAGAGTGAATTCCCGACGCAGGTTGGCGATGCCACCGGCAGCGCACACCTCTCGGTGGGCTGCGTACGGAATGATTACGGTATGCCGGAGCAGGTTCAATTCTGGTCCGTAGCCGATAACGTGCGCTTCGGCGGCGCGCTGATGGCGGTCAAAATCGCTGAAAAACTGGTGCAGGAGTATCTGTACTGATGTCAGACGTGGAACAAAAGCCGGTTCATAAAGTCGCCCTCGGTATCGAGTACGACGGCAGTAGATATTATGGCTGGCAGCGTCAAAATGAGGTGCGCAGTGTCCAGGAAAAACTGGAGAAAGCGCTCTCTCAGGTGGCGAACGAACCGATTAACGTCCTGTGTGCAGGACGCACTGACGCCGGTGTCCACGGAACGGGGCAGGTGGTTCACTTTGAAACCACCGCCGTGCGCAAGGACGCTGCCTGGACGTTGGGTGTAAATGCGAATTTACCTGGTGACATTGCGGTGCGCTGGGTGAAAGCTGTGCCGGATGATTTTCATGCGCGTTTCAGCGCCACTGCGCGCCGTTATCGCTATGTCATCTACAATCAGCGTCTTCGTCCGGCGGTGTTAAGCCAGGGCGTGACGCATTTTTATGAACCGCTGGATGCAGAACGTATGCATCGTGCGGCGCAGTGTCTGATTGGTGAAAATGACTTTACCTCGTTTCGTGCGGTGCAGTGTCAGTCCCGCACGCCGTGGCGTAACGTCATGCACATAAACGTCAGCCGTTTTGGCGCGTATGTGGTGGTGGATATCAAAGCCAATGCCTTTGTACATCATATGGTGCGGAATATTGTGGGCAGCTTGATGGAAGTGGGCGCCGGACACCAGCCGGAGAGCTGGATTGCAGAACTGCTGGCAGCGAAGGACAGAACGCTTGCGGCAGCAACGGCGAAAGCGGAAGGGCTGTATCTGGTCTCGGTGGACTATCCGGACCGGTTTGACCTGCCAAAACCGCCAATGGGCCCGCTGTTCCTGGCGGACTAAACAAAGGTGCAATTAAGGCTTAGACAATATGGACGTAATACGTTTTCTGATTGATTTCATTCTGCATATTGATGTTCACCTAGCGGAGCTGGTCGCGCAGTATGGCGTCTGGGTGTATGCCATTCTGTTCCTCATTCTGTTCTGTGAAACCGGTCTGGTAGTCACGCCGTTTCTACCGGGGGATTCGCTGCTGTTCGTCGCGGGGGCGTTATCTGCGCTGCCTGGCAACGATTTGAATGTGCACATAATGGTGGTGCTGATGGTGATCGCCGCAATTGTCGGTGACGCGGTCAACTACACCATTGGACGGGTCTTCGGTGAGCGCTTATTCAGCAATCCGGACTCAAAAATATTCCGTCGTAGCTATTTAGATAAAACCCATGCGTTTTATGAGCGCCACGGTGGAAAAACTATTATCCTTGCGCGTTTTGTGCCTATTGTGCGTACATTTGCGCCATTTGTGGCGGGAATGGGGCACATGTCCTATCGTCATTTTGCGGCATACAACGTCATTGGCGCGCTGCTGTGGGTGCTGCTCTTTACCTATGCAGGCTACCTGTTTGGCGATCTCCCTGTAGTTCAGGAAAACCTTAAGTTACTGATTGTAGCGATTATTGTGCTTTCTGTTTTACCGGGTGTTATCGAAATTATTCGTCACAAGCGCGCGGCAGCAAAGCAAGCGAAGTAAATGCACGCAGGCGGTTCGACCACTTTTTTATCCAAAGTTTCGGGCTGTTATGTTTTAATGTGCAACATTCATGGTCTGTTGGAGGCAAAAATGGCATTATTCGCCTCTTACAGCAAAACTGGCATACGACCAGGTTCAGGCAGAAAGGTTATCAATGAGCTGGATTGAACGAATTAAAAGCAACATTACCCCAACGCGTAAAGCGAGCATTCCTGAAGGGGTATGGACGAAGTGTGATAGCTGTGGTCAGGTTCTGTATCGCGCAGAGCTGGAACGCAATCTTGAGGTGTGTCCGAAGTGTGACCACCACATGCGCATGACGGCGCGTAATCGCCTGCACAGCCTGCTGGACGAAGGTTCTCTGGTAGAACTGGGTAGCGAGCTTGAGCCAAAAGATGTGCTCAAGTTCCGTGATTCCAAAAAATATAAAGATCGCCTGGCCTCTGCACAGAAAGAGACCGGCGAGAAAGACGCGCTGGTCGTGATGAAAGGCACCCTGCACGAGATGCCGGTAGTGGCCGCCGCGTTTGAGTTCTCCTTCATGGGTGGCTCAATGGGTTCCGTGGTCGGTGCGCGCTTTGTGCGTGCTGTTGAGCAGGCGCTGGAAGACAACTGCCCGCTGATCTGCTTCTCCGCCTCTGGCGGTGCACGTATGCAAGAAGCGCTGATGTCCCTGATGCAGATGGCGAAAACCTCTGCTGCGCTGGCTAAAATGCAGGAGCGCGGTCTGCCGTACATCTCTGTACTGACCGACCCAACCATGGGTGGCGTTTCTGCAAGCTTTGCGATGCTGGGCGATCTGAACATCGCTGAGCCAAAAGCGCTGATCGGCTTTGCTGGTCCTCGCGTTATCGAGCAGACCGTACGTGAAAAACTGCCGCCGGGCTTCCAGCGCAGTGAGTTCCTCATTGAGAAAGGCGCGATTGACATGATCGTCCGCCGCCCGGAAATGCGCCTGAAACTGGCGAGCATCCTGGCGAAGCTGATGAATCTGCCGGCGCCGAACCCGGATGAGCCGCGCGAAGGCGTGGTAGTACCGGATCAGGAACCCGAGGCCTGATAACTGAAAAGGGCAGGGCCGGTTGGCGCTGCCCTTTTGCTTTATAAACTGTTAATGACAACCGGGCATCATGGAAAATAAAAGCATTCCCCAAGCCACGTCGCCCCTGGCCACGTGGCTTTCTTATCTGGAAAACCTGCACAGTAAAACCATTGATATGGGGCTTGAACGCGTAAGCCAGGTTGCTGCGCGTCTCGATGTGCTGAAACCTGCGCCGTTTGTTTTTACCGTCGCCGGAACCAACGGTAAAGGCACCACCTGCCGTACGCTTGAAGCTGTCCTGATGGCTGCCGGTTACAAGGTTGGTGTCTACAGCTCTCCGCACCTGGTACGTTATACCGAGCGGGTTCGCATGCAAAACAGCGAACTGCCAGAGTCTGCGCATACGGCGTCGTTCGCAGAAATTGAAGCGGCGCGCGGTGAGATTTCATTAACCTATTTCGAATACGGCACTCTGTCGGCGCTGTGGCTGTTTAAACAGGCGCAGCTGGACGTGGTGATTCTGGAAGTGGGCCTCGGCGGGCGTCTGGATGCCACCAATATGGTGGATGCCGATGTGGCGGTGGTCACCAGCATTGCCCTGGATCATACCGACTGGCTCGGCCCCGATCGCGAAAGTATTGGCCGTGAGAAGGCCGGTATTTTCCGCACGAATAAGCCCGCGGTGGTTGGCGAGCCGGATATGCCGCACACCATTGCCGACGTGGCGAAAGAGAAGGGCGCTCACCTGCTGCGCCGGGGTGTGGACTGGCAGTATGAGGTTCAGAACAACGGCTGGCGCTATCGCGATGCGCAGGGAACGCTGGAGAATCTGCCCCTGCCGCAGGTACCGCAACCTAATGCCGCCACCGCCCTGGCGGCACTGCGCGCAAGCGGGCTGGCGGTGAGCGAACAGGCCATCCGCGACGGTATTCAGAATGCGATTCTGCCCGGGCGTTTTCAGATTGTCAGCGACGCTCCGCGGCTGATACTGGATGTCGCACATAACCCGCATGCTGCGGCGTATCTCGCCGCGCGTCTCAAATCGTTACCAAAAACCGGGCGCGTGCTGGCGGTTATCGGTATGCTTCATGATAAAGATATCGGCGGTACGCTGGCCTGCATGGAGAGTGTGGTCGATAGCTGGTATTGTGCTCCTCTGGAGGGGCCGCGCGGTGCGACGGCCGAGCAGTTGCTGGAACATCTCGGCAAAGGCGCAATCTACAATAGCGTGGCTCAGGCCTGGCAAGCTGCGATGGCGGATGCTAAACCAGAAGATACCGTGCTGGTGTGTGGTTCGTTCCACACGGTGGCACATGTCATGGAAGTGATGGACGCGGGGAGAACCGGTGGCGAGTAAGTTTCAGAACCGTTTAACAGGAACCATTGTGCTGGTCGCGCTCGGGGTGATTATCCTCCCGGGTCTGCTCGACGGGCAGAAAAAGCATTACCAGGATGAATTTGCAGCCATTCCGCTGGTGCCGAAGCCGGGCGATCGCGACGAACCGGATATGCTGCCTGCGGCGACCCAGGCGCTGCCTGCTCAGCCGCCGGAAGGGGCGGCTGAAGAAGTGCGTGCCGGGGATGCGGCCGCGCCGTCCCTCGATCCGTCTCGTCTGGCGGCGAATAACAACATCGAAATCGATCCGGTGCCGGTAGAGCAGCCGAAGCCGGTGGAAAAAACACAGCCGAAACCGCAGCGGGATAAAGCAGCAGAACAGCTGGCCGCGGCTTCAGAGACGCCGCCTGCGGCAAAACCGGCCCAGCAAGAGGCTGCACCGACGGGGAAAGCCTACGTTGTGCAGTTGGGTGCGCTGAAAAATGCCGATAAGGTCAATGAGGTAGTGGGTAAGCTGCGCAGTGCGGGTTATCGCGTTTACACTTCACCTTCCACGCCGGTGCAGGGTAAAATCACCCGTATCCTTGTGGGGCCAGAAGCGTCTAAGGATAAGCTCAAAGGCTCGCTCGGTGAGCTGAAGCAGATCTCTGGCCTGAGCGGTGTGGTGATGAACTACAGCGCCAATTGATAAGGTTCCCCTCACCCCGGCCCTCTTCTCAAAGGGGAGAGGGTGAGGGGGAGTGGCAGACGTCCAAAGAGACGTAATAAGCCAACGGCGTTGAACATTTTTTCAGCGCCTTTTTTATTTACGCGCGGGAAGGAAATCCCTACGCAAACGTTTTCTTTTTCTGTTAGAATTCGCCCCGAACTGGATGACAGGGCGTTAAATCGTGGGACACATATGGTCTGGATTGATTACGCCATCATTGCGGTGATTGGTTTTTCCTGTCTGGTTAGCCTGATCCGTGGCTTTGTTCGTGAAGCGTTATCGCTGGTGACTTGGGGTTGTGCTTTCTTTGTTGCCAGTCATTACTACACTTACCTGTCTGTCTGGTTCACGGGCTTTGAAGATGAACTGGTCCGAAATGGAATCGCCATCGCGGTGCTGTTTATCGCGACGCTGATTGTCGGCGCTATCGTGAATTACGTGATAGGTCAGCTGGTCGAGAAAACCGGTCTGTCAGGAACGGACAGGGTGCTCGGGATCTGTTTCGGGGCATTACGAGGCGTGCTGATTGTGGCCGCGATACTGTTCTTCCTGGATACCTTTACCGGGTTCTCCAAAAGCGAAGACTGGCAGAAATCGCAGCTCATTCCAGAGTTCAGCTTCATCATCAGGTGGTTCTTTGACTATCTGCAAAGCTCGTCGAGTTTCTTGCCCAGAGCGTAACCCGCTCTGAGATGTGGCTTAACGAGGAAAAGACGAATGTGCGGTATTGTCGGTATCGCCGGTTTCATGCCGGTAAACCAGTCGATTTATGACGCGTTAACGGTGCTTCAGCACCGTGGGCAGGATGCTGCGGGTATCATCACCATTGATGCAAACAACTGCTTCCGTTTACGTAAGGCGAATGGCCTGGTAAACGATGTGTTTGAAGCCCGCCATATGCAGCGTCTGCAAGGTAATATGGGGATCGGTCACGTTCGTTATCCTACTGCTGGCAGTTCCAGCGCCTCTGAGGCACAGCCTTTCTACGTCAACTCACCGTATGGCATCACGCTTGCTCACAACGGCAACCTGACCAACGCGCATGAGCTGCGTAAAAAGCTGTTTGAAGAGAAACGTCGCCACATTAACACCACCTCTGATTCAGAAATCCTGCTCAACGTGTTCGCGAGCGAGCTGGATAACTTCCGCCACTATCCGCTGGAAGCAGACAATATCTTTGCCGCCGTTGCTGCGACAAACCGCCAGATCCGCGGTGCCTACGCCTGCGTGGCGATGATTATCGGTCACGGAATGGTCGCCTTCCGCGATCCAAACGGTATCCGCCCGCTGGTGCTCGGCAAGCGTGACCTGGGTGATGGCCGTACCGAATATATGGTTGCCTCTGAAAGCGTGGCGCTGGACACCCTGGGCTTCGAATTCCTGCGTGATGTAGCTCCTGGCGAAGCGGTCTATATCACTGAGAAGGGCCAACTGTTTACCCGCCAGTGTGCAGACAACCCGGTCAGCAACCCATGCCTGTTCGAATACGTGTATTTCGCCCGTCCGGACTCGTTTATCGATAAGATCTCCGTCTACAGCGCCCGCGTGAACATGGGAACCAAGCTGGGTGAGAAGATTGCCCGCGAGTGGGACGATCTGGACATCGACGTGGTCATTCCTATCCCGGAAACGTCCTGCGATATCGCGCTGGAAATCGCCCGCATTCTGGATAAGCCATACCGTCAGGGCTTCGTGAAGAACCGCTACGTTGGCCGTACCTTTATCATGCCGGGTCAGCAGCTGCGCCGTAAGTCCGTGCGTCGTAAACTGAACGCTAACCGTGCTGAGTTCCGCGACAAGAACGTGCTGCTAGTGGATGACTCCATTGTACGTGGCACCACCTCAGAGCAGATTATCGAGATGGCGCGTGAAGCCGGTGCGAAGAAAGTGTATCTGGCCTCTGCGGCGCCAGAGATTCGCTTCCCGAACGTGTATGGCATTGATATGCCTACCGCGAACGAGCTGATTGCCCACGGCCGTGAAGTGGACGAGATTCGCCAGATCATCGGTGCCGATGGCCTGATTTTCCAGGATCTGAACGATCTTATCGACGCGGTGCGCGCCGAGAACCCGGATATTCAGCAGTTTGAATGTTCCGTGTTTAACGGGGTTTACGTCACCAAAGATGTTGATCAGCAGTATCTGGACTATCTCGATTCGCTGCGCAACGACGATGCGAAAGCCGTCCAGCTGCAAAACGATCTCGAAAGCTTAGAGATGCACAACGAAGGTTAATTGTGCAGGCAAGTGAGGGCCTTCGCCCTCACTTGCAACTCCCCGCAAAATCCTGCACAGTCTGCCCTGAAATCAGTAAGGGCGAAAATCATGAAACGACTCATTGTTGGGCTTAGCGGCGCCAGTGGCGCGATCTACGGCGTGCGTCTGCTGCAGGTGCTGCGTGACGTGGCGGAAGTCGAAACCCATCTGGTGATGAGCCAGGCGGCGCGTCAGACTCTCTCCCTCGAAACCGATCTCTCCCTGCGCGATGTCCAGGCGCTGGCGGATGTCGTACACGATGCCCGCGATATCGCTGCCAGCATCTCCTCCGGCTCGTTTAAAACCGCGGGCATGGTGATATTGCCATGTTCAATTAAGACCCTCTCCGGCATCGTTAACAGCTATACCGACACGCTGGTGACGCGTGCGGCGGACGTGGTGCTGAAGGAGCGTCGTCCTCTGGTGCTTTGTGTGCGCGAAACGCCGCTGCATCTGGGGCATCTGCGTTTAATGACCCAGGCCGCTGAACTGGGCGCGGTGATCATGCCGCCGGTGCCGGCGTTTTATCATCGTCCGGCCTCGCTCGATGACGTGATTAATCAGACTGTGAACCGCGTGCTGGATCAGTTTGATATCCACCTGCCCGAAGACCTCTTCACCCGCTGGCAGGGCGCCTGATTCTGTGCACAAACAGCGTGCATGAACAGAGACGATGCCCTGTTTCAGGGCAAAATTGCAACGGCGATCATATCCTCGACATTTAATTCGTTTTTTCCCTTTTTCTCTTTCCGGTTCGTTCGGCAGACCTGCTATCTTTCACCATTAAGGCAATATCGCAACGTTTTATTAACATATTTAACGTCGAAGTTTTGACCCGACGGCAATGTGGCATAAGACCTGCAAGAGAAGCCTGCAACACAACACACAACACAATACATAATAAAATCACGGTACTTGAGGGTAAATGTATGAAGAAGACGGTTCTGGCTCTGTCTTTGCTGGTGGGGTTAAGTGCAGCAGCAGGTAGCTATGCAGCGCTTCCACAGACAGTGCGTATCGGTACAGACGCAACCTACGCGCCATTCTCTTCCAAGGATGCGAAAGGCGATTTCGTAGGGTTTGATATCGATCTGGGTAATGAGATGTGCAAACGCATTGCGGTGAAATGCACATGGGTGGGCAGCGACTTTGACGCGTTAATTCCGTCGCTCAAAGCCAAGAAAATCGACGCCATTATCTCTTCTCTTTCCATCACCGAAAAACGTCAGCAGGAGATTGCCTTCTCTGACAAGCTCTACGCCGCGGATTCCCGTCTGATTGCGGCAAAAGGCTCCCCCATTCAGCCAACCATTGACTCCCTGAAAGGCAAGCATGTCGGCGTGCTGCAGGGGTCGACTCAGGAAGGTTATGCCAATGCAAACTGGCGTGAGAAGGGCGTTGACGTGGTGGCTTACCAGAACCAGGATCTGATTTATTCTGACCTGGCGGCCGGTCGTCTGGATGCGGCATTCCAGGATGAGGTTGCCGCAAGTGAAGGCTTCCTGAAACAGCCGGCAGGTAAAGACTACGCCTTTGCTGGCCCGTCCGTGAAAGACAAAAAATACTTTGGTGACGGCACCGGTATTGGCCTGCGTAAAGATGATACCGAGCTGAAAGCCGCCTTCGACAAAGCGTTTGCAGAACTGCGCAAAGACGGTACCTACGACAAACTGGCGAAGAAATACTTCGACTTCAACGTCTACGGTGATTGATACTCGATGATGGTGCACTGTTCTGGTGCATTGCGGGTGTGATTGATCCAATATGGTGCGTTTCGTGCACCGTATTGGATCGCTGTGTGCATACTTACGCATTTATCATGCAAAAAATCTCGCCTGAAAGGCATTAATCTTTGCCTGATGGCGTGGATTGATGGCACATTAGCACCACCCCGTCGTCGTAAAAATCACGTAAGAAGACAGTTTGTTGAGGACAGATATGAAAAAACTCGTGTTGTCGTTATCTCTGGTGCTGGCCTTTTCCAGCGCTACCGCGGCGTTCGCAGCAATTCCGCAGAAAATCCGTATTGGTACCGACCCTACCTATGCCCCGTTCGAATCTAAGAATTCGAAGGGTGAACTGGTCGGTTTTGACATTGATCTGGCCAATGAGCTGTGCAAACGCATCAAAGCGCAGTGTACCTACGTCGAGAACCCGCTGGATGCACTGATCCCATCGCTGAAAGCCAAAAAAATCGACGTTATCATGTCCTCGCT
The DNA here is from genome assembly GCF_004296595.1 of Enterobacter sp. A8. Classification (NCBI taxonomy): domain Bacteria; kingdom Pseudomonadati; phylum Pseudomonadota; class Gammaproteobacteria; order Enterobacterales; family Enterobacteriaceae; genus Enterobacter; species Enterobacter sp. A8. Next base: position 1,472,654 of record NZ_SCMF01000001.1, on the reverse strand, counting down.
TTCCATCACTGAAAAACGTCAGCAGGAGATTGCCTTCACCGACAAACTCTATGCGGCAGATTCTCGTCTGGTGGTGGCTAAATCGTCTGATATCCAGCCTACCCTTGAATCACTGAAAGGCAAACGCGTGGGCGTGCTGCAGGGCACTACCCAGGAAACCTACGGTAATGAACACTGGGCACCGAAGGGGATTGAAATCGTCTCTTATCAGGGCCAGGAAAATATCTACGCTGATCTGACGGCAGGCCGTATCGACGCCGCTTTCCAGGATGAAGTCGCCGCGAGCGAAGGCTTCCTGAAGACGCCGGTAGGTAAAGATTACAAATTTGGCGGCCCATCCATTAAAGATGTGAAGTTGTTTGGTGTCGGCACCGGTATGGGTCTGCGTAAAGAAGACAACGAGCTGCGCGAAGCGCTGAACAAAGCATTCGCTGAAATGCGCGCGGATGGCACGTACGACAAACTGGCGAAAAAGTACTTCGATTTTAATGTTTACGGCGGCTAATCGCCCCGTCAAATAACGTGCGGCCCCTCCCGCTCAGGGAGGGGATAAGACACGGTCCATCACTCACGATACGACAGGGCTCGCGGTATGCTGTACGGATTTTCTGGCGTTATTTTACAGGGCGCGCTTGTCACCCTTGAGCTGGCTATCAGCTCCGTGGTGCTGGCGGTGCTGATAGGTCTGGCAGGCGCAGGGGCGAAGCTTTCGGCAAACAAACCGCTGGCGCTGATTTTTGAAGGTTATACCACGCTGATTCGCGGCGTTCCCGATCTGGTGCTGATGCTGCTTATCTTTTACGGGCTGCAGATCGCGCTTAACAGCGTGACGGACGCCATGGGAATGGGACAGATCGATATCGACCCGATGGTGGCCGGTATTATCACTCTCGGTTTTATCTACGGCGCGTACTTTACCGAAACTTTCCGCGGCGCTTATATGGCGGTACCGAAAGGACACATAGAAGCGGCGACCGCCTACGGTTTTACCTCCTCCCAGACGTTTCGCCGGATTATGTTCCCGGCCATGATGCGCTACGCGCTTCCGGGCATTGGCAACAACTGGCAGGTTATCCTCAAGGCCACGGCGCTGGTCTCTCTGCTGGGTCTGGAAGATGTGGTAAAGGCCACGCAGCTTGCCGGTAAAAGTACCTGGGAGCCGTTCTACTTTGCGGTGGTGTGTGGCGTGATCTATCTGGTCTTTACGACCGTCTCCAATGGTGTGCTGCTTCTGCTCGAACGTCGCTACTCCGTGGGTGTGAAGAGGGCTGACCTGTGATTGAGATTATTCAGGAATACTGGAAATCGCTGCTGTGGACGGACGGCTATCGCTTCACCGGCGTGGCCATTACGCTGTGGCTGCTGATCTCTTCGGTGGTGATGGGTGGCATTCTGGCGGTGTTTCTTGCCATTGGCCGCGTGTCGAACAATAAATTTATTCAGTTCCCGATCTGGCTGTTTACCTACGTATTCCGTGGTACACCGCTTTACGTACAGCTGCTGGTGTTCTATTCGGGCATGTATACGCTGGAGATTGTGAAAGGCACCGAGATGCTGAACGCCTTCTTCCGCAGCGGCCTGAACTGTACGGTGCTGGCGTTGACGCTCAACACCTGCGCCTACACCACCGAGATTTTCGCCGGGGCCATCCGCTCCGTTCCTTACGGAGAAATCGAAGCGGCGCGCGCGTACGGCTTCTCGTCGGTGAAACTGTACCGCTGCATTATTCTGCCGTCGGCGCTGCGTATCGCATTGCCAGCCTACAGTAACGAAGTGATTTTAATGCTCCACTCCACCGCGCTGGCCTTTACCGCCACGGTGCCCGACCTGCTTAAAATCGCCCGCGATATTAACTCTGCGACCTATCAGCCGTTTACCGCGTTTGGCATTGCGGCAGTGCTCTATTTGATTATTTCATACGTCCTGATTAGCCTGTTCCGTAAGGCAGAAAAGCGCTGGTTGCAGCATATAAAACCCTCTTCGACGCACTGAGAATGATGATGGCTGAGAACAAATTAAACGTAATTGATTTGCACAAACGCTACGGCGAACATGAAGTGCTGAAAGGGGTGTCGCTGCAGGCAAATGCAGGCGACGTGATCAGTATTATCGGATCATCCGGCTCGGGGAAAAGTACCTTCCTGCGCTGCATCAACTTCCTCGAAAAGCCGAGTGAAGGCTCAATTGTGGTGAGCGGGCAGAATATCAATCTGACCCGGGATAAAGACGGCCAGCTGAAGGTGGCAGATAAGAACCAGCTGCGCCTGCTGCGCACGCGACTGACAATGGTTTTCCAGCACTTCAACCTCTGGAGCCACATGACGGTGCTGGAGAACGTGATGGAAGCGCCGGTTCAGGTGCTGGGTTTAAGCAAGCAGGAGGCCCGTGAGCGCGCGGTGAAATACCTGGCGAAAGTGGGTATCGATGAGCGACAGCAGATAAAGTACCCGGTGCATCTCTCTGGTGGTCAGCAGCAGCGTGTCTCTATCGCCCGCGCGCTGGCGATGGAGCCTGAAGTATTGCTGTTCGACGAACCGACCTCAGCACTTGACCCGGAACTGGTTGGCGAAGTACTGCGCATCATGCAAAAGCTGGCGGAAGAGGGTAAAACCATGGTCGTAGTAACGCACGAGATGGGCTTTGCCCGCAACGTCTCGAACCACGTGATCTTCCTGCATCAGGGGAAAATCGAAGAGCAGGGACATCCGGATGAGGTGCTGGCGAATCCGCAAAGCCCGCGTTTGCAGCAGTTCCTGAAGGGCTCTTTGAAGTAGGTTTTGCCTTTCTCCCTCTCCCCCTGGGAGAGGGCCGCAGTGCAGCCCAATCGCCCGGTGGCGCTTCGCTTACCGGGCCTACAGGCTGGGTTTTCTCCCTCTCCTGTGGGAGAGGGCCGGGGTGAGGGCATCAGACCGCACCGCACTCCAGCCGATACACCCAGTCGTCATACCGTACGCCGTCAATCTCGTACGCCTTCTCCAGCACCTGCGTACGCACAAACCCCGCTTTCTCCAGCACCCGCACCGACCCGCCGTTGTCCGCCAGTACGTAGGCGTTAATCGCTTTCACGCCGGTCTGGTTAAACGCATACTCACATACCGCCCGCAACGCCTCACTGGCGATACCTTTCCCCTGTGCAGCAGGCACAACCGTATAGCCAATATCAGCCTCTTCACGATTCTCTGGGCTGATCTGCAGGCCGATATCGCCCAGCGGCGTGTCATCATCATGAAAACGAATCACAAAAACGTGCGCCGCCGTTAAGCGCGCAGCAAATACGCGCCGGGTCTCATTTTCCGGCGCGATGGCGGCCATGTAACGCATGATATTGCGATCTTCCCGCAACGAGCGGAAGAAGGCCCAGTCAGTGGGTTCGAAAGGGGTGAGGTGAAGCCGGGGTGTGGTGATGGTTGCCATTGTTACGCCATTTCATCGGGACATGGCGTACAAATGTAACATATTCATCCCACCACATCCCTCAACGCCTCTTCTAAGTCATACCAGCGAAACGCAAACCCGGCCGCTTCGAGTCGTTTAGGCTGCGCGCGCTGCCCGCCCAACACCAGCACAGACGCTTCACCCATCATCAGGCGAATCACCGTTGCGGGCACGCGTAAAATCGCCGGGCGATGCAGAGCATGGCCCAGCGCGTGGGCAAACTGCTCGTTACGCACCGGGTACGGCGCAACCATATTGAACGGCCCACGCAGATCGTTATCCAGCAGCCAGAGAATGCCGTTGACCATATCGTCGATGTGGATCCACGGCAGATACTGACGGCCATTACCGATGGGGCCGCCCAGTCCGAGCCGGAACGGAGGAAGCATTTTCGCCAGAATGCCGCCTTTCGGCGCGAGAACGACGCCGGTACGCAGCAGGCACACGCGGGTATTATCGCTCTGGGCAGCACAGGCAATACGTTCCCACTGGGCGCAGAGCTTATGGGTAAACTCGTTGTGCGGCGGCTCTTCTTCGGTCACGACCACCTCACCGAGATCGCCGTAATAGCCTACCGCAGAACCGGAAATCAGTACCGATGGCGGGGTATGGCTGTTACGGATGAGCTCGACCAGCTTTTCGGTGATGTTCCAGCGGCTGCTGCATAACAGCTGTTTTTGCTCTTCCGTCCAGCGTTTGTCGGCGATGGGTTCACCGGCCAGGTTGATGACGGCGTCAAAGCCGTCCAGATTCTGCCGGTCAGCCAGATTTTTCCAGATGTCGATACCGGCACCCAGCACCTGGCGCGCTTTCTCAGGGCTGCGCGTTACCACGGTAATGTCGTGATGTAACGCCTGCAGGCGCGCAATGAGATGACGGCCAATCAGGCCTGTACCGCCGGTCAGCAGAATCTTCATACAACCTCCAGGTTTACGCCCGGCGCTGCCAGCTTAACGTCATGGAGACGGAGTCGGCATAACGCAGGGCGTGAAGTTTATCGATCTCTACTTCAGCATAAGTGACCCAGTGATGTTCGCGTGCGATGTCGAGCACATCCTGAGTTAATTTTTCCAGCAGAGAGAAGCGGTTATTTTCCACGTACTGAATGATGCTTTTCGTAATCGTGCGATAGTTCAGCGCGTCATTGATATCTTCACTGCCTCTCGCCTTGTCTGCCGGATAGTGGATAACCACATTAATCACGATATCCTGACGGTTGGCGATCTCCTCGTCTTTGATACCGATAAAAGTACGTAAGCGTAAATTTTTTATACGAATAATAGCGTCATGCTGCGACATTGCAGGTCTTCTCCGTGTCAGTATTTCCTCCCCATAATACATGAGAGCCTGACACGCGCCCAACCGGGCGCAGGCCTAAATCTCCTGGATTTTTTTCATCGCACGCTCGGTCGCCGGGCGGGTGCGGATACGTTCAAACCAGTTGTTAACCGCCGGGTAAGAGGCTAAATCAATACGGTGACGTTCATGGGTATTCACCCACGGCCAGCAGGCGATATCGGCGATACTGTAATGATCGCCCCCGAGCCACGGTGATTTCTCCAGCCGACGGTTCAGTACGCCGTACAGCCGCTGCGTTTCCACCTGATAGCGCTCTATCGCATACGGGATGGGTTGTGGCGCGTAAGCGGTAAAGTGGTGGTTCTGCCCCAGCATTGGGCCCAGGCCGCTTGTCTGCCAGAACAGCCACTGTAGCGTGTGGTGACGCTCGCGCAGTTCCCCGCTCAGCAGTTTGCCGGTTTTCTCCGCCAGATAGAGCAAAATCTCCCCGGATTCAAACAGGCTCAACGGTTTGCCGCCATCAGCTGGCAGGTTATCGATGATGGCCGGGATTTTGTTGTTCGGTGAGATGGCCAGAAAGAGAGGCCTGAACTGATCGCCTTTGCTGATATCCACGCGGATGATCCTGTATTCCAGCTCGGCTTCTTCAAGAAAGAGGGTGATCTTATGGCCGTTTGGAGTAGGGGCGTAATAAAGGTCGATCATTCTCAACTCCTGTCAGTGTGAAGTGTAATGCCATGACCAATCAGTATAGGTGGTTGTGCAAAATCGTGAGTTTTCATCAAGTGACAGCGGCGTAAAGAGACTATATGTTGAGGGAATATCGATCAGCCGATGAGGATGTTATGAACCAGCCTGTAATCACGTTGTGGTCCGATGCCCAATTCTTTTCACCCTATGTCATGAGCGTGTACGTGGCGCTGGCGGAAAAAGGGCTGTCATTTAGCCTGAAAACCGTTGATCTGGACGGCGGTGAACATCTGAAACCGCAGTGGCAGGGTTACGATCTGACCCGGCGCGTGCCGGTACTGGACATTGATGGTTTCGCCCTGAGCGAATCGTCTGCGATCGATGAATACCTGGAAGATCGGTTCGCGCCACCAGAGTGGGAGCGTATTTATCCTCACGATCTGCAAAAGCGGGCCCGGGCACGGCAAATCCAGGCGTGGCTACGCAGCGATTTGGTGCCGATTCGCGTTGAACGCTCCACGGATGTGGTATTTGCGGGTGTGAAAAAGCCCGCCCTGAGTACTGAGGGGGCGCAGAGCGCGCAAAAGCTGATTGACACCGCCACCTCGCTGCTGGCCCACGGTAACCCGAACCTGTTTGGCGAATGGTGTATTGCCGATACCGACCTGGCGCTGATGCTGAACCGCTTGATCCTTAACGGCGATGACGTTCCCCAGCTGCTGGTGGATTACGCCACTTTCCAGTGGCAACGTGCGTCGGTGCAGCGCTATGTGGCACTCTCCGCTAAGCGCGTCGGCTGATAAGCCCTGGCGCTTAAGGTATGATAAGGGCAGTCTGTTTTTCTGAGGAGTGACTGATGAAACTGATGTTTGCGTCGGATATCCATGGATCGCTGCCCGCGACCGAGCGCGTTCTTTCCCTGTTCGCACAAAGTGGGGCGCAGTGGCTGGTTATTCTGGGTGACGTGTTGAACCATGGCCCACGTAACGCATTGCCGGAAGGCTATGCCCCTGCGCAGGTGGCGGAAAAACTCAACCCCTATGCCTCGCGCATTATTGCCGTGCGCGGTAACTGCGACAGCGAAGTGGACCAGATGCTGCTGCACTTCCCCATGACCGCTCCGTGGCAACAGGTGCTGCTGGAAAAATGCCGTCTGTTCCTCACCCATGGTCATCTTTTTAGCCCGGATAATCTCCCGGCGCTGGCCGCTGGCGATGTCCTGGTTTACGGCCATACTCATATTCCGGTAGCAGAAAAACGCGGGGAGATTTATCACTTCAACCCAGGTTCGGTCAGCATCCCGAAAGGCGGATACCCGGCGAGCTATGGCATGCTTGATGAGCATACGTTAAGCGTTATCGCACTTAATGATCAGCAAGTTATTGCACAGGTAGCGATTAATCCGTAAGTTACACCTCAACTGTAAACGCGCCGTAAGAGCGCTTAGACGAGAAGGTTTCCCGATGGTGGAGCAGAGTCATTTGGCAAGTACAGAGTGGGTTGACATTGTCAACGAAGAGAATGAAGTGATCGCGCAGGCCAGCCGCGAACAAATGCGCGCTGAACGCCTGCGTCATCGTGCGACGTATATTGTTGTTCATGACGGCATGGGCAAAATTTTGGTTCAACGCCGCACGGACACCAAAGATTTTCTCCCTGGTATGCTGGATGCCACTGCGGGCGGTGTCGTTCAGGCGGATGAGGTCCTGCTGGATTCCGCACGCCGTGAAGCGGAAGAAGAGTTAGGCATTGCGGGCGTACCGTTTGCCGAACATGGGCAGTTCTATTTTGAAGACGAACATTGCCGCGTCTGGGGCGGGCTGTTTAGCTGCGTTTCCCACGGGCCGTTCGCCCTGCAGGAAGAAGAAGTGAGCGAAGTGAGCTGGATGACGCCGGAAGAGATCACCGCGCGTTGTGACGAGTTCACGCCGGATTCGTTAAAAGCGCTGGCGCTGTGGATGACCCGCAACGCCAAGAACGAATCGACCAAATCTGAGAAAGAAGAAGAGGCCGAATAAGCTTTAGCAGCTCTCCCTCAGACACAGACTGGATGCGATGGGTTTCTGATCGCGCCAGTCTCCGTCATTCAGACGTTCCAGCAATGCACGTCCCGCTTCAATACCAATCTTACGATGGGGTACTGCCATCGTCGTCAGCGGCGGCTGACAGACACGGCTGACGTCGCTGTCGCCAAACCCGACCACGGCCAGATCGTCCGGCACCTTGATACGCCTGCGCTGGCACTCGTACAGCGCGCCACAGGCCAGTTCATCTGAGACGCAAACCAGCGCATCCAGCTCCGGCCACGCCAGCAGAAATTCAGGAAGTTGTGCGGCCCCCGTCGAAAAGCTCGGCGGCATGGCGGCGTTAATCACCCGGTTAGGCGACATATGGTGGCGCAGCATCGCTTTGTACCAGCCCTGCAAATGCTGCTGGAAAATCCACTGCTCCTGGTTGGCACACAGCAGGCCGATGTTCTGGTAGCCGCGTTTGATGACCATTTCCGTAAGTTCATACATGGCCGCGACGTTATCAATCCCGATATTCATATCGATAGGATCGGCGCGCATGGCGCCCATCTCCATCACCGGAATCGAGGCGTTTTTTAGCCAGTGACGCACGGTGTCAGTATGTTCAACACTGAGCAAAATCGCTGCAGCGATATTTGACGCCAGCAGCGTTTCCAGCAATTTCTCTTCCTGTTCAAGACGATGCTGGGATTCGGCCAGCATGATCTGATAGCCGGCGGGCTGTAACACCTGCTGGAGCCCGGCGAACATTTCTGAACAACCGGCTTCGGAAAGATTGGGGACGACCATCGCAATCGTCCATGACGAGGCCGAAGCCAGCGCACTGGCTGCAAGATTGGGCATATAGCCTAACTCTTGTACCGCGGCTTCTATTTTTTCTCGCAGTTTATCGGAAACCTGTTCAGGCGTGCGAAGAGCACGGGACACGGTCATTGTGCCCACACCGGCAAGCTGTGCGACATCGGCAAGTGTCACTTTACCGGTACTGCGCCGTTTTCGGGTTAGAGACATACACCTTCCTGCTGACAGGACGCCACTCATTTCATCCTTCGCTTCACGTGACAGGCAGTATACGCCTTAAATCCCTTTTTTTGCTGTGATTTCGCGCCAGGATGTTAATTTGATAGCGCTATCACACTTCTGAATGTTAGATCTTGGTAGCGCTATCTTTGTGATCCTGATCGCAGCCAATTCGTTATGCGTTGAATAAAGTTTGTTCATCTTTAGCGCGATGTCGGGAGGGGAAATGCTCAAAAAGTGGATATATGATACAACCATCACGCTGCAGGATAGCGTTGAGAGTTGGCGGCAGGCGCTGGAGATATGCGCGAAACCGTTGCTGGAGCTGCAGGTCATTGCGCCGGAATACGTGACGGCCATTATTGAGCAGCACCACACTTTAGGACCCTATTATGTGCTGGCACCAGGGCTGGCCATGCCGCATGCGCGGCCGGAAGAGGGGGCAAAAGGACTGGGCCTCTCATTATTAAAACTCAGGAAGGGCGTTTCATTCGGTGCAGGCGAATTTGATCCCGTCGATGTGATCGTTATGCTGGCAGCACCGGATAAACACAGCCATATAGAAATGATCTCCGCGCTGGCTGAATTATTTTCAAGCGATGAGGATATGGCGGAATTACATCAGGCGAATACCCTGGAGGAAATTAAAACGATAATCGACCGCTTCTGATTTAATTATTTAATCCGACTCGTCACACACATTACGCGCAAGCGTGATGGGACATACTCTACGCAAAAAAAGGGGACAACAATGAAAATCATGGCTATATGCGGTTCTGGCCTGGGCAGTAGTTTTATGGTCGAAATGAATATTAAAAAAGTGCTTAAGAAGCTGGACATTGACGCCGAGGTTGAGCATTCCGATCTCTCTTCAGCCACGCCCGGTGCGGCCGATCTTTTCGTGATGGCGAAAGATATTGCCTCCAGCGCCAGCGTGCCGGAAAACCAGCTGGTGGTGATCAACAACATCATCGATATCAACGAACTTGAAGCGCAGCTGCGTGCCTGGTTCGAAAGACAATAACCCTGATAAGGCGAGGTGGATATGTTTATCCTTGAAACGCTGAATTTCGTTGTCGATATTTTAAAAGTCCCTTCCGTGCTGGTGGGCCTGATTGCCTTAATTGGTCTCGTTGCGCAGAAAAAAGCCTTTTCTGACGTTGTAAAAGGGACCATTAAAACTATTCTCGGGTTTATTGTGCTGGGTGGTGGCGCCACCGTGCTGGTGGGGTCTTTAAATCCATTAGGCGGTATGTTTGAACACGCCTTTAATATCCAGGGCATTATTCCCAATAATGAAGCGATTGTTTCCATTGCGCTGGAAAAATATGGGGCCTCGACTGCGCTGATTATGGCGTTTGGGATGGTGGCCAATATTCTCGTCGCCCGCTTTACCCGTCTGAAGTATATCTTCCTGACCGGACACCACACGTTCTACATGGCGTGCATGATTGGGGTGATCCTCACGGTTGCGGGCTTTGAAGGGGTAGGGCTGGTCTTTACGGGGTCGCTGATCCTCGGGCTGGTCATGGCCTTCTTCCCGGCGATTGCGCAGCGTTACATGAAGCGCATTACTGGCAACGATGATATTGCTTTCGGCCATTTCGGCACTCTGGGCTACGTGCTGTCCGGCTGGATTGGCAGCAAGGTCGGCAAAGGTTCACGTTCAACCGAAGAGATGAACCTGCCGAAGAACCTGAGCTTCCTGCGTGACAGCTCGATCTCCATCTCTCTGACCATGATGATTATCTACCTGATCATGGCGGTGAGCGCCGGGCGTGAATACGTCGAGGCGACCTTCAGCGGCGGTCAGAACTACCTGGTCTACGCCATTATCATGGCAATCACCTTCGCCGCTGGGGTGTTTATCATCCTGCAGGGTGTACGCCTGATCCTGGCAGAAATCGTCCCGGCCTTTACCGGCTTCTCAGAAAAACTGGTGCCCAATGCGCGTCCGGCCCTGGACTGCCCGGTGGTCTATCCGTATGCGCCCAACGCGGTGCTGATTGGCTTCCTGTTCAGCTTCCTCGGGGGGATCGTGGGGTTAATTATCTGCGGCCAGTTTAACTGGGTGCTGATCCTGCCGGGCGTGGTGCCGCACTTCTTCACCGGCGCAACCGCGGGCGTGTTTGGTAACGCCACCGGTGGACGTCGCGGGGCAATGATTGGCGCCTTTGCCAACGGGCTCTTAATCACCTTCCTGCCGGTGCTGCTGCTGCCAGTACTGGGAGCCATTGGCTTTGCCAATACCACTTTCTCGGACGCTGACTTCGGCGCCGTCGGGATTGTGCTTGGCAACCTGGCGCGCTTCCTGTCACCACTGGCCATCACCGGGCTTGTCGTTGCGTTGTTCGCGCTGCTGGTGGCGTACAACGTGTTCGCGAAAAACAAATCTGCGGGTGGTAATGCGCAGGAAAACACCGGAGCCAAATCATGAATGAGAATGAGATAACCGAACTCGCGCGTCAAATTCGACTCGAGACCCTGAAATCGCTGACGCAGCTGGGATTTGGTCACTACGGCGGCAGTATGTCGGTCGTCGAAACCCTGGCCGTACTGTACGGTGCGGTAATGAAAATTGACCCGGCAGACCCGGACTGGCCAGAACGAGACTACTTTGTCCTGTCGAAGGGCCATGCGGGACCGGCCCTGTACAGTACGCTGGCGATTAAGGGCTATTTCCCGATGGAAGAGCTGAGCACGCTTAACCAGAACGGCACACGCCTGCCAAGCCATCCGGACCGGCTAAAAACACGCGGTGTGGATGCCACGACCGGTTCGCTTGGCCAGGGGATCTCCATCGCGGGGGGCATGGCGCTGTCGCACAAGCTGGCCGGGCGGTCAAATCGGGTCTTTTGCATCGTCGGTGACGGCGAGCTGAACGAAGGGCAGTGCTGGGAAGCGTTCCAGTTTATTGCCCACCATCGTCTTAACAACCTGACGGTGTTTGTGGACTGGAATAAACAACAGCTTGATGGCGAGCTGGATGAGATCATCTGCGCGTTCGATCTGGAAGGGAAATTCCGCGCCTTTGGTTTTGACGTGGTGACGGTGAAAGGAGATGACATCCCGACACTGCTGAAGGTCACCGCACCGGTTCCGCCAGCGGATGCGCGTCCGCGGGTGGTGATCCTCGACAGCATCAAAGGACAGGGAGTGGCGTATCTGGAACAGCTGGGTAACTCGCACCATCTGCGATTGACCCCGGAGAGCAAAGCGGCCCTCGACGAGGCGATCCGCCAGCTGGAGGTAACTCATGATTAAGGTTGCACCTGCAGGACAGAAAGATGCCATAGAGATGCGTAAGATCTACGCGGGCTTTGTGGCAAAACAGATTGAAGCCGGGAGCGAGATCATCGCCCTGGAAGCGGATCTGATGAGCTCAATGGCGATGGACGGCGTGGCGCGCGATTATCCGCAACATGTGATCAACTGCGGCATTATGGAGGCCAACGTGATCGGTACCGCGGCCGGGCTGTCACTCACCGGCCGCAAGCCGTTTGTTCATACCTTTACCGCGTTTGCCAGCCGTCGCTGCTTCGACCAGCTGTTTATGTCCCTGGACTACCAGCGTAATAACGTGAAGGTTATTGCCTCGGATGCGGGCGTGACGGCCTGCCACAACGGCGGGACGCATATGTCGTTCGAGGATATGGGCATTGTGCGCGGTCTGGCGCATTCGGTAGTGCTGGAGGTGACTGACGCGGTGATGTTTGAAGACATACTGCGCCAGCTTATCGACCTCGACGGGTTCTACTGGGTACGTACTATCCGTAAGCAGGCGCCAAGCGTGTATGCCCCGGGTTCAACGTTTACCATCGGCAAAGGCAATGTGCTGCGCGAAGGAAGCGACATTACCCTGATTGCCAACGGCATTATGGTGGCCGAAGCGCTGGAAGCGGCCCGTCAGCTTGAGCAGGAGGGCGTTAACGCGGCAGTGATAGACATGTTTACCCTGAAGCCCATCGACCGGATGCTGGTGAAAAACTACGCCGAGAAAACCGGGCGGATCGTGACCTGTGAAAACCACAGCATTCACAACGGGCTGGGCTCGGCGGTGGCGGAAGTGCTGGTGGAGACCTGCCCGGTGCCGATGCGTCGGGTGGGGGTGAAGGAGCGTTATGGCCAGGTAGGGACGCAGGACTTCCTGCAGAAGGAGTATGGCCTGACGGCGCATGACATCGTTTCAGCGGCGCGAGAGTTGCTGTAAATAAAAAAGGCGACCGTGGGGTCGCCTTTTTGTTGCCCGGTGGCGCTAGCGCTTACCGGGCCTACGGTCCTGTAGGCCGGAAAAGCGAAGCGCCATCCGGCAAGACCTTATTTACTGCTGCTGAGAAGACTGGATCGCCGTCAGCGCGATGGTGTAGACGATATCGTCTACCAGCGCGCCACGGGACAGGTCGTTCACAGGTTTGCGCATACCCTGCAGCATTGGCCCGATGGAGATCAGGTCTGCTGAACGCTGTACCGCTTTGTAGGTGGTGTTACCGGTGTTCAGATCCGGGAAGATGAACACGGTAGCGCGACCTGCAACCGGGGAGTTTGGCGCTTTGGATCTCGCAACGTCAGCCATAACTGCGGCATCGTACTGCAGCGGGCCGTCGATCATCAGATCAGGGCGTTTTTCCTGTGCAATACGGGTCGCTTCACGCACTTTCTCTACGTCGCTACCTGCACCAGAAGTGCCGGTAGAGTAGGAAAGCATCGCGACGCGTGGTTCGATACCGAAGGCAATCGCGGAGTCCGCGGACTGGATTGCGATTTCAGCCAGCTGCTCTGCGGTTGGATCCGGGTTGATCGCACAGTCGCCGTAAACGTAAACCTGTTCAGGCAGCAGCATGAAGAATACGGAGGAAACCAGAGAGCTGCCTGGAGCCGTTTTGATCAGCTGCAGCGGTGGGCGGATGGTGTTCGCGGTAGTGTGAACCGCACCGGATACCAGGCCGTCAACTTCGTCCTGCTCCAGCATCAGCGTACCCAGCACCACGTTGTCTTCCAGCTGCTCACGCGCAACGGCTTCGGTCATGCCTTTGTTCTTACGCAGTTCGACCAGACGGGCAACGTAGCTTTCGCGAACCACTTCTGGATCAACGATTTCGATGCCAGCACCCAGCTCAACACCCTGGGATGCCGCAACGCGGTTAATCTCATCCGGGTTACCCAGCAGCACACAGGTCGCGATGCCGCGCTCTGCACAGATTGCGGCCGCTTTCACGGTACGTGGTTCGTCGCCTTCTGGCAGAACAACACGTTTGCCCGCTTTACGCGCCAGCTCGGTCAGCTGGTAACGGAAGGCCGGAGGAGACAGACGACGGCTGCGCTCGGAGGTTGCGGTCAGCGATTCGATCCAGTCTGCGTTGATGTAGCTTGCAACGTATTCCTGAACTTTCTCGATACGCTCGTGGTCATCAACCGGCACTTCCAGGTTGAAGCTCTGCAGGCTCAGGGAGGTCTGCCAGGTGTTGGTATTAACCATGAATACCGGCAGGCCAGTCGCGAACGCGCGTTCGCACAGCTTGCTGACGCGTGGATCCATCTCGTAAGCACCGGTCAGCAGGATAGCACCGATTTCTACGCCATTCATCGCGGCCAGGCAGGCAGCAACCAGCACGTCTGGACGGTCTGCGGAGGTCACCAGCAGGGATCCTGCACGGAAGTGCTCCAGCATGTGCGGAATGCTGCGGGCGCAGAAGGTCACGGATTTCACGCGGCGGGTATTGATGTCGCCTTCGTTGATCACGGTGGCGTTCAGGTGACGCGCCATATCGATGGCACGAGTGGCAATCAGATCGAAGCTCCACGGCACCGCGCCCAGAACCGGCAGCGGGCTGGATTCCTGCAGTTTAGCCGGGTCAACTTTAATGACTTTCGCTTTGGAAGAGTCGTCGAAGATCTCGGACAGGTCAGGACGCGTACGGCCCTGCTCATCCACCGGCGCATTCAGTTTGTTGACGATAACGCCCGTGATGTTGGTGTTTTTAGTACCACCGAAGCTGCTGCGGGTCAGTTCGATACGCTCTTTCAGCTGCTCTGGGGTATCAGTGCCCTGAGACATCACAAAGACGATCTCGGCGTTCAGGGTTTTCGCAATTTCGAAGTTCAGCGACTGGGCAAACTGGTGTTTGCGGGTCGGAACCAGGCCTTCAACCAGCACCACTTCCGCGTCTTTTGTATTGGCGTGGTAGTTGGCGATGATCTCTTCCATCAGCACGTCTTTCTGGTTGCTGGAGAGCAGAGATTCAACGTGGTTCATCTTCAGCGGTTCGGCCGCTGGCAGATTGGAGTTCTTACGAACGATGGTGGTGGTCTGGTCTGGCGCATCGCCACCGGCACGTGGCTGGGCGATTGGCTTAAAGACGCTCAGACGAACGCCTTTGCGTTCCATAGCACGGATCACGCCAAGGCTGACGCTGGTCAGGCCGACGCTGGTTCCGGTAGGGATCAGCATAATAGTACGGGACACGGTTTATCCTCTTTCGTTACCGCCTGATTGTGGCGGGTGACAAAACAGCACCGCCAGCAGAGCTGGCGGTGTGGAATCAAGCAGTCAGACGGTGCGCGTCTTGCGCGATGACCAGCTCTTCGTTTGTTGGGATAACGAGAGCAGGGCGGGTGCCTTCTTTGTTGATGAAGCCAGACTTGCCGAAGCGGGCAGCCAGGTTACGCTCGTGATCAACCTCAAAGCCCAGAACGCCCAGTTTGCCCAGGGACAGTTCGCGAACCATTGCCGCGTTCTCACCGATACCACCGGTGAAGACAACAGCGTCAAGACGGCCATCCATCAGCGCAGTGTAAGAGCCGATGTATTTCGCCAGACGGTGGCAGTAAACGTCCATTGCACGTTTAGCATCTTCTTTCTCTGCGTAGTTGTCTTCAACGTAACGGCAGTCGCTGGTGACTTCGGTCAGACCCAGCAGGCCAGACTCTTTGGTCAGCATTTTGTTGATCTGGTCAACGCTCATGCCCAGGGTGTCGTGCAGGTGGAAGATGATCGCCGGGTCGATGTCACCGGAACGCGTACCCATCACCAGACCTTCCAGCGGGGTCAGACCCATGGAGGTATCAACACATTTACCGTTGCGGATTGCAGAAACGGAACCACCGTTGCCCAGGTGGCAGGTGATGATGTTCACTTCTTCAACCGGTTTGTTCAGCACTTTTGCCGCTTCCTGAGTCACATAGAAGTGGCTGGTGCCGTGCGCGCCATAGCGACGAACACCGTGCTCTTTGTAGAGGCTGTATGGCAGGGCATAGAGGTAAGACTCTTCCGGCATGGTCTGATGGAACGCGGTGTCAAACACGGCCACGTTTTTGTCTTTCAGATTCGGGAAGGATTTCAGCGCTTCAGCGATACCGATCAGGTGCGCCGGGTTGTGCAGCGGTGCAAAAGATGCAGAGTCTTTGATGCCCTGGATAACAGAGTCGTCAATCACGACGGAACTGGTGTATTTCTCGCCACCATGGACGATACGGTGACCAATCGCAGTCAGCTGAGCAGACAGTTCTGGTTTTTGTGCCAGAATAGTGTTAACGATAAAGTTCAGCGCTTCACTGTGAGCGGCGCCTGCACCTAAAGCCGCTTCTTGTTTGCTGCCGTCCATCTTCCACTTGATACGTGCTTCAGGCAGATGGAAACATTCGGCCAAACCAGAGAGGTACTCGTCACCGTTGAGCGCATCGATGATGGCGAATTTCAGTGAGGAGCTACCGCAGTTCAGAACCAGTACTAACTTACTCGACATGGAAGTACCTATAATTGATACGTGGCTAAAAAAACGTCAAAGAGTCTAAAAGCGTAACGCATGCTGACCCAGACATTTATGATTAACATCATGCCAAACGAACATTCTGGCAGGATGGAAGAAATACCTATGATTTTAAGCCATTTTGAACATTTTTCAGACAATGGCATAATATGCGATAATTTGACGAGTTAACGATTCTCGTCTACGGCCCTATCAGGCTGGCACAGGATACCCGATACGGGGTAGTGATGACAAAATATTTTGAACGTTGTCATAGCTTGTTGTGGTTTTGCACGAAAATTTTAATTTTTATATGTGAAGTTGAGGTATGCCATGTCGACACCTGAGATCCCGTCCGTGAATTTTTTTAGTCTGTTTCGTCGGGGACAGCATTACGCGAAGACGTGGCCGATGGAAAAACGCCTTGCACCCATGTTCATTGAGAATCGCACAATCCGCGCCACGCGCTACGCGATTCGCTTCATGCCTCCTGTCGCTATTTTTACCCTCTGCTGGCAAATTGCGCTGGGCGGACAGCTCGGCCCTGCCGTGGCGACGGCGCTTTTTGCGTTAAGCCTGCCGATGCAGGGGCTGTGGTGGTTAGGTAAGCGTTCAATCACACCTCTGCCGCCTTCTATTTTACACTGGTTTTATGACGTTCGCGGGAAACTGGAAGAAGCCGGTCAGGCGCTCGCTCCGGTTGAAGGCAAGCCCGATTATCAGGCGCTGGCTGACACGCTTAAGCGAGCTTTTAAGCAACTTGATAAAACATTCCTCGATGATTTGTGATTGATCATCGAAACGACTAATAAAAGAAGGCACAGTAACACACCGTTACCGTGTCTTTTTTTTCAAGTGCCATGCGCTACAGGAGTCGAAAGATGGAAATGACCCATGCTCAACGTCTGATTTTGTCCAACCAGTACAAAATGATGACTATGCTTGATCCCGATAACGCTGAGCGCTACAGCCGCCTGCAGACCATCGTCGAACGCGGTTTTGGTTTGCAGATGCGTGAACTGGACCGCGAGTTTGGCGAGCTGAAAGAAGAAACCTGCCGCATCGTGATCGACATTATGGAGATGTACCACGCGCTTCACGTGTCCTGGACCAACCTGAAAGATCAGCAGTCCATTGACGAGCGCCGCGTCACTTTCTTAGGCTTTGATGCCGCAACGGAAGCGCGCTATCTGAGCTATGTCCGCTTTATGGTGAATACAGAAGGGCGTTATACGCACTTTGATGCGGGCACCCACGGCTTTAACGCGCAGACCCCTATGTGGGAAAAATACCAGCGCATGCTGAGCGCATGGCACGCCTGCCCGCGCCAGTACCACTTAAGCAGCAACGAAATTCAACAAATCATTAATGCCTGACGGAGGTGCGTGTGCAGTGTAGAGGTTTTCTGTTTGATCTGGACGGTACGCTGGTGGATTCGCTACCGGTTGTAGAGCGTTCATGGTGCCATTGGGCGGACAGACATGGCATCGACCATCAGGACGTGCTGAATTTTATCCACGGCAAACAGGCCATAACCTCGCTCCGCCATTTTCTGGCGGGACGCTCTGAGGACGAAATTCAGGCAGAGTTTAAATATCTGGAACACATTGAAGCCACCGATACGGACGGCATTACTGCGTTACCCGGTGCTCGTGAACTGCTTGAGCATTTGAATGAAGCGGAAATTCCGTGGGCCATTGTCACCTCCGGCTCGGTTCCCGTGGCTCACGCTCGTCATAAGGCGGCGGGTTTACCCACGCCGGACGTGTTCATTACCGCTGAGCGCGTAAAACGCGGCAAACCGGAACCTGATGCCTTTTTGCTGGGTGCAGAACTGCTGGGCATCCCCCCGGCGGAGTGCGTGGTGGTGGAAGATGCGGCAGCGGGCGTGCTGGCCGGATTGAACGCCGGCAGCCACGTTATTGCCGTCAACGTTCCGGCCGATTCTCCCCGTCTGGACGAGGCGGACTTTGTGCTCAATACGCTGACCGCGCTTGATATCGCTAAGGCGCCAGACGGTATTGTAACCGTCTCGCTAAAAGTGTAATCCCATGATTTAGCCCCACGCTGCTGGGGCTTTTTTATGGCACAATTTCGCATCTCTCTCTGACAAGGACATGTTGTGAACGGTGAACTGATCTGGGTGCTCAGCCTGCTTTTAATCGCCATCATTCTGTTTGCTACAGGCAAAGTGCGCATGGATGCCGTCGCTTTGTTTGTTATCGTTGCGTTTGCGCTGAGCGGTACGCTCACGCTGCCGGAAGCCTTCTCGGGGTTTAGCGATCCTAACGTCATTCTGATTGCCGCGCTGTTTATTATCGGCGACGGGCTGGTGCGCACCGGCGTGGCAACCCTTGTGGGGGCATGGCTGGTGAGGGTGGCTGGCAACAGCGAAACCAAAATGCTGATCTACCTCATGCTAACGGTCGCCGGGCTGGGAGCCTTTATGAGCTCGACGGGCGTCGTTGCCATCTTTATCCCGGTGGTGTTGAGCGTCTCCATGCGCATGCAAACCTCACCGTCGCGCCTGATGATGCCCCTGAGCTTTGCCGGGCTCATCAGCGGTATGATGACCCTGGTGGCCACGCCGCCAAACCTGGTGGTCAACAGCGAGCTGATACGTGAAGGGCTGGAGGGCTTTAGCTTCTTCAGCGTCACCCCGCTTGGGCTGGTCATTTTGTTGATGGGTGTGGTGTATATGCTGCTGACTCGCTTCGCCCTGAAAGGCGAGAAGCAGGATAAAACTAAAGATGGCTGGAAACGACGCACCTTCCGCGATTTGATCAAAGAGTACCGTCTGGCCGGCCGCGCCCGCCGTCTGTCTATTCGTCCCGGTTCGCCAATGGTCGGCCAGCGCCTGGATGACCTGAAACTGCGCGAACGGTATGGCGCGAACGTGATCGGCGTGGAGCGCTGGCGTCGCTTTCGCCGGGTCATCGTCAACGTGAACGGGGTCTCCGAATTCCGGGCGCGTGACGTTCTGCTGATCGATATGTCCACCGCAGAGGTCGATCTGCGTGAGTTTTGCAGTGAGCAACTGCTGGAGCCGATGGTGCTACGCGGAGAGTATTTCTCCGACCAGGCGCTGGATGTGGGGATGGCGGAAGTGTCGCTGATCCCGGAATCGGAATTGTTGGGCAAAACCGTGCGTGAAATGGGGTTCCGTACCCGCTACGGCCTTAATGTCGTCGGCCTGAAGCGTGATGGCGTGGCGATGGAAGGGGCCGTGGTGGATGAGCCCATCCTGCTGGGCGATATTTTTCTCGTGGTGGGTAACTGGAAGCTTATCAGCCAGCTCGGCCAAAAAGGCCGCGATTTTGTGGTACTCAACATGCCCGTTGAGGAGAGCGATGCCTCTCCGGCCCACAGCCAGGCGCCTCACGCCATTTTTTGTCTGGTGCTGATGGTGGCACTAATGCTCACCGACGAGATCCCGAACCCGGTGGCGGCGATTATTGCCTGCCTGTTAATGGGCAAGTTTCGCTGTATTGATGCCGAGAGCGCCTATAAAGCAATTCACTGGCCAAGCATCATTTTGATTGTCGGGATGATGCCATTCGCCCTTGCCCTGCAAAAAACTGGTGGGGTGGATTTAGTGGTTAAAGGGCTCATGGACATCGGCGGGGGATACGGTCCGTATATGATGATGGTGTGCCTGTTCGTGATGTGCGCCACGATAGGGCTGTTCATTTCCAATACCGCCACGGCGGTGCTGATGGCGCCCATTGCACTGGCGATGGCGAAATCGATGGGTGTGTCGCCGTACCCCTTTGCAATGATGGTGGCGATGGCGGCCTCTGCGGCGTTTATGACGCCGGTCTCTTCGCCGGTTAACACGCTGGTACTGGGGCCGGGGAATTACCGCTTTAGCGATTTCGTGAAGATTGGCGTACCGTTCACCATACTGGTGATGCTGGTATGTGTGGTGCTGATTCCGGTGTTATTCCCGTTTTAGCGTGAGCGCAGAAACGTTGGCCGGGTAAGGCGAAGCCGCCACCCGGCGAAAAATTACAACGGAGAATCCTGGCTGATCTCATCCAGCGATAAATGGAAGCTCGGCACAAACACCTGCATAAAATAATCCATCTCTTCGCTGCGGCGGGATTCCAGCGTCTTCTCCAGACGCGTTTTGGCCAGTAAAAACTCGTTATTCCCCGCGGACAACTCTTCCAGACATTTCAGATAGGCACACAGCGCGTCCGCCTGCTTCACCAGTGACTTTTCCTCTTCCGTATACTGATGTTCGTCAATCAGCGGCTCAAAGACGTCACGTAGCTCTTCCGGGACCATCTCAATCAGCTTCTGCTGGGCAATCTTCTCAATGGCCTTATATTCCTGTGCAATCTGCGAATTGAAGTATTTCACCGGCGTGGGGAGATCCCCGGTCAGCACTTCGGACGCATCGTGATACATCGCCAGCAGCGCGATACGTTCCGCATTGACCTGACCGTTGAATTTGCGGTTTTTAATGGCCGCAAGGGCATGCGCGACCATCGCAACCTGCAGACTATGTTCTGAGACATTTTCGGTGCGCACATTGCGCATCAAAGGCCAGCGGTTGATGAGTTTCAGGCGGGAGAGGTGGGCAAAAAAATGACTCTGACTCATAGGTTACCTTTTGTCTTCACTGCGACAGACTTCATTGTGCGGGGAGGGGAGGGAAGATGCAAATTTGCGGATTTTGAAGGCCGGGTTAGCGCAGCGCCACCCGGCAGAATGATTGTATTACTGGTGGTAGCCGGAGAGGAATCGCCCGAAGCGGCTGATGGCCATTTCGAGGTCGTCTTCGCGCGGCAACGTCACGATACGAACGTGATCCGGCCATGGCCAGTTAAAGGCCGTGCCCTGAACCAGCAGCACTTTTTCCTGCAGCAGGAAATCAAGCACCATTTTTTGGTCATCGTGAATGTTGAAGCGCTTCGCGTCGATTTTCGGGAACATGTAAAGCGCACCGTTAGGCTTCACGCATGAGACGCCAGGGATGTCGTTGATCAGCTCCCAGGCGCGGTTACGCTGTTCGTACAGGCGGCCGCCGGGCACGATGAACTCGCTGATGCTCTGATAACCGCCCAGCGCCGTCTGGATCGCGTGCTGGGCCGGAACGTTGGCACACAAACGCATGGAAGCCAGCATCTCCAGCCCTTCAATGTAACCTTTCGCATGTTTTTTCGGGCCGTTCAGGACCATCCAGCCCTGGCGGAAACCGGCCACACGGTAAGTTTTAGACAGGCCGTTAAAGGTGACGGTCAGCAGGTCTGGCGCCAGCGCGGCGATAGAGTGGTGCTGCGCGGCGTCATACAGGATCTTGTCGTAAATTTCATCAGCGAAGATGATCAGGTTATGCTGACGGGCGATCTCCACGATCTCCATCAGCAGCGCTTTAGAGTAGACGGCACCCGTCGGGTTGTTCGGGTTAATAATCACGATGCCGCGCGTACGCGGGGTGATTTTTGCACGAATATCATCGAGGTCCGGGAACCAGTCAGAGGATTCGTCGCAGAGATAGTGCACCGCCTTACCGCTGGAGAGTGATACGGCCGCCGTCCACAGCGGGTAATCCGGGGCGGGTACCAGCATTTCGTCGCCGCTGTTCAGCAATGCCTGCATGGCCTGCACGATCAGCTCAGAGACGCCGTTGCCGATATAAATATCCTCAACGGTAACGTCACGCATACCGCGTGCCTGGTAGTGCTGCATAATGGCTTTGCGTGCGGAGTAGAGTCCTTTTGAATCACAATAGCCTTGTGCAGTAGGCAGGTTGCGGATCACATCAACCAGGATTTCATCCGGCGCTTCAAAACCAAACGGCGCAGGGTTACCAATGTTGAGTTTCAGAACCTTATTGCCTTCTTCTTCCAGGCGTTTTGCCTCTTTGAGAACCGGGCCACGGATGTCGTAACAGACGTTATCTAGCTTGCTGGATTTTTCGATAGGGGACATGAACCTTTAACCTTTTCGCTATTATTGCCGCTCCCTGCCGTGGAAGTCAGCACGGAACAATGTACTCCCCCCTCGCTTCGTTTTGAAGGGTAAACAGAAGAAGATTTTGTGCAATAGAAAAAATTCTGCTGAATCTCTTTCGCTGCCTGCGTTGAAATTTTCTGGTCTAAAGTTATGCATGAAAGCGTTTTATTAGGTTAATTGTGCTGTTAATTTTAATCTTTGTTGCATATTGTGCTATTAAAAATAAAATAGCGGCCAGGGTTAAGACGGAAGTTTACCTGAGTGACTTTTCGTAAAATCTGAGTGCTTCAATAGATCACGCTGTAATAGCAGGCTTTGGTTAAAAGTTGCTCATGTGAAATTAATGTTAAGTGTTATTAATGATTGGCCTTAATCTAAATTAAAATTTATTTATTATTAACCTACAAAATGCAACTTTAGTTAATTTTAATAAAATTAGTTTAGAAGCCTAACAACAACCTTAAATCCTGAATATTGCGATAAGACTTATAAATAAAGTGGATTTGAGTTAAGATGTCTTTAAGGAAAGCAGAGGAAAGACGTATGTGATTTGTATATCTTGCCCTGATTTTCTGAATTAATTGATTGTTATTGTTGGAGTTATCTCTGGCTGGCGTGTGCAAAGCACAACCTGCAACGTTGACAGCGCTGCGATAAAGATGGCAGAAAAGGTGTCATACCTTTAATGTAATTTACATTAACCTGCGATCATCTAAATATCCTGAACGTTTAAGAGAATTAAAATAACGTCATGAAACGTGCTTTCTGACTGTTGATATATACACTAAAGCAGCACAATAACTATCTGTCAGGCAGTCTGCCGGGCCGGGATGCGAGGGAAAACTCCAGAAGGAATTGCTTAACTGTTACACACAGCTTCAACCCGGGCAGCTCCGCACGAGCAACCTGAAAGTGAATAGATATGATAAATGCAAATCGTCCGATAATGAATCTCGACCTCGATCTGCTGAGAACGTTTGTTGCGGTCGCAGACCTCAACACTTTTGCAGCAGCTGCTGCCGCAGTTTGCCGAACCCAGTCCGCCGTCAGTCAGCAAATGCAGCGTCTGGAACAACTGGTTGGTAAAGAGCTTTTTGCCCGTCATGGCCGTAATAAGCTCTTAACGGAACACGGTATTCAGCTACTGGGTTATGCCAGGAAAATACTTCGCTTTAATGACGAAGCATGTATGTCATTAATGTTTAGCAACCTTCAGGGTGTGCTAACGTTAGGTGCATCTGATGAGTCAGCGGATACTATATTGCCGTTCCTTCTTAATCGAATCAGTTCGGTTTATCCGAAGCTTGCGCTGGATGTTAGCGTGAAGCGTAATGCTTTTATGATTGAGATGTTAAAAGAGAACGAGGTTGACCTCGTGGTCACTACGCATCGTCCCGGCCAATTTAATTGCCTGACGCTGCGAACGTCTCCTACGCACTGGTATTGCGCGGCGGAATATGTGCTTCAGCAAGGCGAGCCGGTTCCTCTGGTCTTACTGGACGATCCGAGCCCATTCCGCGATATGGTGCTGGCGGCGCTCAACGAGGCCAACATTCCGTGGCGACTGGCGTATGTGGCCTCCACATTGCCTGCCGTTCGCGCAGCGGTCAAAGCCGGCCTTGGCGTAACGGCGCGTCCGGTGGAGATGATGAGCCCGGATCTGCGGGTGCTGGGAAAATCCGATGGGCTCCCTCCGCTGCCGGATACGGAGTATCTGCTGTGCCACAACACGTCCAGTAACAACGAGCTGGCGAAAGTGGTGTTCGAAGCAATGGAGAACTACCATAACCCGTGGCAGTTCGAGCATGTTACCCACGAAGGGGGGGATGACTCCCTGATCGTTGAAGGTGACTTTGAGTGATCGAGAGCTCAAAATTCTGGTAACAAAATGTAAGTGTAAAAAAATGCCACTCGCGCGATTTTCGCATGGAGTGGCTTTTTTTTGCACAAATTCTCTCCGCTAATGAGAGTGAAATGAAAAGAGTTCTTAATTATCAATAAGTAAAATACAGTTGATTAAAGTCTGAACAAATTCTTTTCTCACTTCCTTCCCGCGCCCGGCATGTTAATAAAACAGGAAAGATGTTGCCGTTTTATTGGTTGAATTAACAAAAGCGTGTCTCAGATCAAGAAAATACTCCCATTTAGGGGGAGGAATCGTTGGCAAATCCTGTCAAAATAGGAGGGTTATTTTTTTTACTTCCAAAACGGACACGATTCAACAACATGCATTTGACGAAAAGTCAGGTAACCACCAGGGTTAAAGGGCACCAAATGTTAATGAGAATCGCTCGATGTAATTTAATGTGAAGAAACCTTTGTTAAAGTTGACAATAGGTTATAGAAAGGAGTAAAAAACCCCATCATTTTGCTGTCTACGTCTCATTTCTGACAGTTAGTGTAAGGTTATTTGTTCCTCCCCATGAATCGATGTGATGCCCATCTGCCAGCAAGAGCAGTGTCGTTGGTATCACTTTTGATGAGTAAGCAATGAGTATGTCAACATCCACAGAAGTCATCGCTCATCACTGGGCATTCGCAATCTTTCTTATTGTAGCCATTGGCCTGTGCTGCCTGATGTTAGTCGGCGGCTGGTTCCTGGGCGGTCGCGCCCGCGCAAGGCACAAAAACACCCCTTTCGAATCAGGTATTGATTCAGTAGGTTCCGCTCGCTTACGCCTGTCTGCCAAGTTCTATCTGGTAGCCATGTTCTTCGTCATCTTTGACGTGGAAGCGCTTTACCTTTTCGCATGGTCGACCTCCATCCGCGAAAGTGGTTGGGTAGGCTTTGTCGAGGCCGCAATTTTCATTTTAGTGCTACTGGCCGGTCTGGTTTATCTGGTGCGTATTGGCGCGCTTGACTGGACGCCTGCGCGTTCACGTCGTGAACACATCAACCCGGAAAACAGTATCTCTAATCGTCAGCAGTAACAGCGAGGCAATAAGATGGATTATACGCTCACCCGCATAGATCCTAACGGTGAGAATGACCGTTACCCCCTGCAAAAACAGGAGATCGTAACCGACCCCCTGGAGCAAGAAGTCAATAAAAGCGTGTACATGGGCAAGCTCGAACATGCCATGCACGATATGGTCAACTGGGGTCGTAAGAACTCCATCTGGCCATACAACTTTGGCCTTTCCTGCTGCTACGTTGAAATGGTGACGTCATTCACTGCGGTGCATGACGTTGCGCGTTTTGGGGCAGAGGTACTGCGTGCATCCCCACGTCAGGCTGACCTGATGGTGGTGGCCGGTACGTGCTTTACCAAGATGGCACCGGTTATTCAGCGTCTTTATGACCAGATGCTGGAGCCAAAATGGGTTATCTCCATGGGCGCATGTGCAAACTCTGGCGGTATGTACGACATTTATTCCGTTGTGCAGGGCGTAGATAAGTTTATTCCAGTGGATGTATACATCCCGGGTTGCCCGCCACGTCCGGAAGCTTACATGCAAGCGCTGATGCTGCTGCAGGAGTCTATCGGTAAAGAACGCCGCCCGCTGTCGTGGGTTGTTGGCGATCAGGGTGTCTATCGCGCGAACATGCAGTCTGAGCGCGAGCGTAAACGTGGTGAACGTATTGCCGTCACCAACCTGCGTACGCCTGACGAAATTTAATTTGCGCCTGTGGGCCTGGAGAACACCTTCGCATATCACTACTCAAATAGCGCGAAGCCAGGCTTAACAGTCACCACGGACCATTTGCAATGGTGAACAATATGACCGACTTAACCGCGCAAGAAGCCGCCTGGCAGACCCGGGATCATCTGGATGACCCCGTCATTGGCGAACTGCGCAACCGTTTTGGGCCGGATGCCTTTACTGTTCAGGCGACCCGCACCGGGGTACCCGTTGTTTGGGTGAAGCGTGAACAATTGCTGGAAGTTGTCGATTTCCTCAAGAAATTGCCAAAACCTTACGTCATGCTGTTTGACTTACACGGCATGGATGAACGTCTGCGCACGCACCGCCAGGGTCTCCCTGCTGCGGATTTTTCCGTTTTCTACCACCTGATCTCAATAGACCGCAATACGGATATCATGCTCAAGGTGGCATTGTCTGAAAACGACATGCATCTGCCGACGCTCACAAAACTTTTCCCGAACGCCAACTGGTACGAGCGTGAAACCTGGGAAATGTTCGGTATGACCTTCGACGGCCACCCGCATCTGACGCGCATCATGATGCCGCAGACCTGGACCGGCCACCCGCTGCGTAAAGACTACCCGGCACGTGCGACTGAATTCGATCCGTTTGAGCTGACCAAAGCCAAGCAGGATCTGGAGATGGAAGCGCTGACCTTCAAGCCGGAAGACTGGGGCATGAAGCGCGGTACCGAAAACGAGGACTTCATGTTCCTCAACCTCGGTCCAAACCACCCGTCTGCGCACGGTGCATTCCGTATTATTCTTCAGCTTGATGGCGAAGAGATTGTCGACTGCGTTCCGGATATCGGTTACCACCACCGTGGTGCTGAGAAAATGGGCGAGCGTCAGTCCTGGCACAGTTACATTCCGTATACCGACCGTATCGAGTACCTCGGCGGCTGCGTAAACGAAATGCCTTATGTGCTGGCCGTTGAGAAACTGGCAGGCATCACTGTGCCGGATCGCGTTAACGTGATTCGCGTTATGCTGTCAGAACTGTTCCGTATTAATAGCCATCTGCTGTACATCTCCACGTTCATTCAGGACGTTGGCGCGATGACCCCGGTCTTCTTCGCCTTTACCGACCGTCAGAAAATTTACGATCTGGTGGAAGCGATTACCGGTTTCCGTATGCACCCGGCCTGGTTCCGTATCGGCGGTGTGGCACACGATCTGCCGCGAGGCTGGGACCGTCTGCTGCGTGAATTCCTCGACTGGATGCCGAAACGTCTGGCCTCGTATGAGAAAGCCGCGCTGCGTAACTCCATCCTGAAAGGCCGTTCCCAGGGCGTTGCTGCCTACGGCGCGAAAGAGGCGCTGGAGTGGGGGACCACCGGTGCTGGCCTGCGTGCGACCGGTATTGATTTCGACGTGCGTAAAGCGCGTCCTTACTCTGGCTATGAGAACTTCGACTTTGAAGTCCCGGTTGGCGGCGGTGTTTCCGACTGCTATACCCGCGTGATGCTGAAAGTAGAAGAGCTGCGCCAGAGTCTGCGCATCCTTGAGCAGTGCCTCAACAACATGCCGGAAGGTCCGTTCAAGGCGGATCACCCGCTGACGACGCCGCCACCGAAAGAGCGCACGCTGCAGCATATCGAAACCCTGATCACCCACTTCCTGCAGGTTTCCTGGGGCCCGGTCATGCCGGCACAAGAATCCTTCCAGATGATCGAAGCGACCAAGGGTATTAACAGTTACTACCTGACCAGTGACGGCAGCACCATGAGCTACCGTACCCGCGTGCGTACGCCGAGCTTTGCGCACCTGCAGCAGATCCCGTCCGCCATCCGCGGCAGTCTGGTCTCCGACCTGATTGTGTATCTGGGTAGTATCGATTTTGTTATGTCAGATGTGGACCGCTAATTATGCACGAGAATCAACAACCACAAACCGAGGCTTTTGAGCTGAGTGAAGCAGAGCGTGCCGCCATTGAGCACGAGATGCACCACTACGAAGACCCGCGTGCGGCGTCCATTGAAGCGCTGAAAATCGTACAGAAACAGCGTGGTTGGGTGCCGGATGGGGCGATCTATGCGATCGCAGAAGTGCTGGGTATCCCGGCCAGTGACGTAGAAGGCGTAGCCACGTTCTACAGCCAGATCTTCCGTCAGCCGGTGGGCCGCCATGTGATCCGCTACTGTGACAGCGTTGTTTGCCACATTACCGGTTATCAGGGCATTCAGGCTGCGATTGAGAAAAAACTCAATATCAAGCCGGGCCAGACCACGTTCGATGGTCGCTTTACTCTGCTGCCAACCTGCTGCCTGGGTAACTGCGACAAGGGGCCGACCATGATGATTGATGAGGATACTCACAGCCATCTGACGCCGGAAGCCATTCCTGACCTGCTGGAGCAGTACAAATGAAAACTGTAATTCGTACTGCTGAGACGCATCCGCTGACCTGGCGTCTGCGCGATGACAAACAGCCGGTATGGCTCGACGAATACCAAAGCAAAAACGGCTATGCCGGGGCGCGTAAAGCCCTGGGCGGCATGGCGCCAGACGACATCGTTAATGCGGTGAAAGAGTCGGGTCTGAAAGGCCGCGGCGGCGCGGGCTTCTCCACCGGTCTGAAGTGGAGCCTGATGCCAAAAGATGAATCCATGAACATCCGTTACCTGCTGTGTAACGCGGATGAAATGGAGCCGGGTACCTATAAAGACCGTCTGCTAATGGAGCAACTGCCGCACCTGCTGGTGGAAGGCATGTTGATCTCCGCGTTCGCGCTGAAAGCGTACCGTGGTTACATCTTCCTGCGCGGTGAGTACATCGAAGCGGCGGAAAACCTGCGTCGCGCGATTGCCGAAGCGACCGAAGCGGGCCTGCTTGGCAAAAACATTCTCGGCACCGGGTTTGACTTCGAGCTGTTCGTGCACACCGGTGCAGGGCGTTATATCTGCGGTGAAGAGACCGCGCTAATTAACTCCCTGGAAGGCCGCCGTGCGAACCCGCGTTCCAAGCCGCCGTTCCCGGCAAGCTCCGGCGTGTGGGGTAAACCGACCTGTGTGAACAACGTCGAAACCCTGTGTAACGTTCCGGCTATCCTCGCCAACGGCGTGGAGTGGTATCAGGGCATCTCCTCAAGCAAAGATGCCGGTACCAAGCTGATGGGCTTCTCCGGCCGCGTGAAAAACCCTGGCGTCTGGGAACTGCCGTTCGGTACTACCGCCCGCGAAATTCTTGAAGACTACGCCGGTGGCATGCGCGATGGCCTGAAATTCAAAGCCTGGCAGCCGGGTGGGGCAGGGACAGACTTCCTGACCGAAGCCCACCTTGACCTGCCGATGGAATTCGAAAGCATTGGTAAAGCAGGCAGCCGTCTGGGTACGGCGCTGGCAATGGCCGTCGACCACGAGATCGGCATGGTCTCGCTGGTGCGTAACCTGGAAGAGTTCTTCGCCCGTGAGTCCTGCGGCTGGTGTACACCGTGCCGTGACGGTCTGCCGTGGAGCGTGAAGATCCTGCGTGCTATCGAACGCGGCGAAGGCCAGCCTGGTGATATCGAGACACTTGAGCAACTGTGTCGATTCTTAGGGCCGGGCAAAACCTTCTGTGCCCACGCACCGGGTGCCGTCGAGCCACTGCAGAGCGCGATTAAATATTTCCGCGACGAATTCGAAGCAGGCATCAAGCAGCCGTTCAGCAATACCCATTCAATCAATGGTATTCAGCCGAACCTGCTGAAAGCACGCTGGTAAAAACAGAATTTTGATTAACGCTCGAAGCAATTCGAGACAACTGGAAGCATGCTAATGGCTACGATTCATGTAGACGGCAAAGAATACGAAGTCAACGGGGCGGACAACCTGCTGGAAGCTTGTCTGTCTCTTGGCCTCGATATTCCGTACTTTTGCTGGCATCCGGCGCTGGGCAGCGTCGGTGCTTGCCGCCAGTGTGCGGTGAAGCAATATCAAAACGCGGAAGACACGCGTGGTCGCCTGGTGATGTCCTGTATGACGCCAGCCACCGAAGGCACCTTTATTTCGATTGATGACGAAGAAGCAAAACAGTTCCGTGAAAGCGTTGTGGAATGGTTGATGACCAACCACCCGCACGACTGCCCGGTCTGTGAAGAGGGCGGCAACTGCCACCTTCAGGATATGACCGTAATGACCGGTCACAGCTTCCGTCGCTATCGCTTTACTAAACGTACTCACCGTAACCAGGATCTGGGGCCGTTCATCTCTCACGAAATGAACCGCTGCATCGCCTGCTACCGCTGCGTGCGTTACTACAAAGATTACGCAGACGGTCAGGATCTGGGTGTGTATGGCGCACATGACAACGTCTACTTCGGTCGTCCGGAAGACGGTACGCTTGAGAGCGAATTCTCCGGTAACCTGGTAGAAATCTGTCCGACCGGCGTATTTACCGATAAAACTCACTCCGAGCGTTACAACCGTAAGTGGGACATGCAGTTTGCACCAAGCATCTGCCAGCAGTGTTCGCTGGGCTGTAACACCAGCCCGGGTGAGCGCTACGGCGAACTGCGTCGTATCGAAAACCGTTACAACGGTACCGTAAACCATTACTTCCTGTGCGACCGCGGTCGTTTCGGCTATGGCTATGTGAACCTGAAAGACCGTCCGCGTCAGCCGGTTCAGCGCCGTGGCGACGACTTTATCACCCTGAACGCTGAACAGGCGATGCAGGGTGCGGCAGATATTCTGCGCCAGTCGAAGAAAGTGATCGGTATCGGCTCCCCGCGTGCCAGCATCGAAAGCAACTTCGCGCTGCGTGAGCTGGTGGGGGCGGAAAACTTCTACACCGGTATCGCTCAGGGCGAGCAGGAACGTCTGCAGCTGGTACTGAAAGTGCTGCGCGAAGGCGGTATTCATACCCCTGCGCTGCGCGAAATCGAATCGTATGATGCGGTTCTGGTGCTGGGCGAAGATCTGACGCAGACCGGCGCTCGCGCGGCTCTGGCGGTTCGCCAGGCGGTGAAGGGTAAAGCACGTGAAATGGCAGCGGCGCAGAAAGTGGCTGACTGGCAGATTGCGGCAATCCTCAACATCGGCCAGCGCGCGAAGCATCCTCTGTTTGTGACGAACGTCGACAACACCCGTCTGGACGATATCGCCGCGTGGACCTACTGCGCGCCGGTTGAAGATCAGGCGCGTCTTGGCTTTGCCATTGCTCATGCGCTGGACAACAATTCTCCGGCCGTTGAACTGGATCGTGACCTGCAAAGCAAAGTCGACGTGATTGTTCAGGCGCTGGCGGGGGCGAAGAAACCACTGATTATCTCCGGGACTAACGCCGGTAGCGCCGAGATCATTCAGGCTGCAGCGAACGTTGCCAAAGCCCTGAAAGGCCGCGGTGCGGACGTTGGTGTCACCATGATTGCCCGTGCGGTGAACAGCATCGGTCTGGGTATGATTGGCGGCGGCTCGCTGGAAGAAGCGTTAAGCGAACTGGAGTCCGGTGCTGCTGACGCCGTTGTGGTGCTGGAAAATGACCTGCATCGCCATGCCTCTGCCGCGCGCGTTGACGCTGCGCTCTCTAAAGCACCGCTGGTGATGGTAATCGACCATCAGCGCACCGCGATTATGGATAAAGCGCACCTGGTGCTCTCTGCGGCAAGCTTCGCAGAAAGCGACGGTACGGTTATCAACAACGAAGGCCGCGCACAGCGTTTCTTCCAGGTTTATGACCCGGCGTACTACGACAGCAACACCGTGATGCTGGAAAGCTGGCGCTGGCTGCACTCCCTGCACAGCACCGTGCAGAGCCGTGAAGTGGACTGGACGCAGCTCGACCACGTTATCGATGCGGTAGTCGAAAAACTGCCTCAGCTGGCGGGCATTAAAGATGCCGCGCCTGAAGCGAGCTTCCGTATTCGCGGCCAGAAACTGGCGCGTGAACCGCACCGTTACAGTGGCCGTACCGCGATGCGTGCCAATATCAGCGTGCACGAACCGCGTCAGCCGCAGGATAAAGACACCATGTTCGCCTTCTCCATGGAAGGGAACAACCAGCCGTCTGCGCCGCGTTCACAGATCCCATTCGCATGGGCGCCGGGCTGGAACTCCCCGCAGGCGTGGAACAAGTTCCAGGCGGAAGTGGGCGGTTCACTGCGTCACGGCGATCCGGGCGTGCGTCTGATTGAAGCCTCCGAAACCGGTCTGGACTTCTTCACCACCGTTCCGGCGAGCTTCCAGGCGCAGGACGGTAGCTGGCGTATTGCGCCGTACTACCATCTGTTTGGTAGCGACGAGCTGTCCCAGCGTTCACCGGTATTCCAGCAGCGTATGCCGCAGCCGTACATCAAGCTCAACCCGGCAGACGCCGCGAAGCTTGGCGTGAACGCGGGTGCGAACATTGCCTTTAGCTACGAGGGCCAGACCATCAGCCTGCCGCTGATTATTTCTGAAAGCCTGACAGCAGGGCAGGTCGGTCTGCCGATGGGTATGCCTGGCATCGCGCCGGTACTGGCGGGTGCGCGTCTTGATAACCTGCAGGAGGCAAAAGCATGAGTTGGTTAACGCCGGATCTTATCGACATCCTGCTGAGCATTCTGAAAGCGATTGTCATTCTGCTGGTGGTGGTCACCTGTGGTGCGTTCATGAGCTTTGGTGAACGTCGTCTGCTTGGTCTGTTCCAGAACCGTTATGGACCAAACCGCGTTGGCTGGGGGGGATCACTCCAGCTGGTTGCGGACATGATCAAGATGTTCTTCAAAGAGGACTGGATCCCACGCTTCTCGGATCGCGTGATCTTTACGCTGGCACCGATGATCGCCTTCACCTCGCTGCTGCTGGCGTTTGCTATCGTTCCTGTCAGCCCGACCTGGGTGGTGGCTGACCTGAACATCGGCATTCTGTTCTTCCTGATGATGGCAGGGCTCGCGGTTTACGCGGTACTGTTCGCAGGCTGGTCCAGTAACAACAAATACTCGCTGCTGGGTGCGATGCGTGCTTCCGCGCAGACGCTGAGCTACGAAGTGTTCCTGGGGCTCTCCCTGATGGGCGTGGTGGCGCAGGCCGGTTCATTCAACATGACCGACATCGTTAACAACCAGGCCGACATCTGGAACGTTATCCCGCAGTTCTTTGGTTTTGTTACCTTTGCTATCGCGGGCGTGGCGGTGTGTCACCGTCACCCGTTTGACCAGCCAGAAGCCGAACAGGAACTGGCCGACGGTTACCACATTGAATATTCCGGTATGAAATTCGGTCTGTTCTTCGTGGGCGAGTACATCGGTATCGTCACCATTTCCGCATTGATGGTAACGCTGTTCTTTGGTGGCTGGCATGGCCCGTTCTTACCGCCGTTCATCTGGTTCGCGCTGAAAACCGCGTTCTTCATGATGATGTTCATTTTGATTCGCGCAGCGTTACCGCGTCCGCGTTATGACCAGGTAATGTCCTTCGGCTGGAAAGTGTGCCTGCCGCTGACGCTCGTCAACTTGTTGGTAACGGCGGCTGTCATTCTCTGGCAGCAGCCATAAGGGGCTATAGACCATGACCTTAAAAGAATTACTGGTAGGCTTTGGTACCCAGGTACGCAGTATCTGGATGATCGGCCTGCACGCGTTTGCCAAACGCGAAACCCGGATGTACCCGGAAGAGCCGGTATATCTGCCGCCGCGCTACCGTGGCCGTATCGTGCTGACGCGCGACCCGGACGGCTCCGAGCGCTGCGTTGCCTGTAACCTGTGTGCGGTAGCGTGTCCGGTAGGCTGTATCTCTCTGCAGAAAGCAGAGACGGTAGACGGCCGCTGGTACCCTGAGTTCTTCCGCATCAACTTCTCACGCTGCATCTTCTGTGGTCTGTGTGAAGAAGCGTGCCCAACCACGGCGATTCAGCTCACCCCGGACTTCGAACTGGGTGAGTACAAGCGTCAGGACCTGGTGTACGAGAAAGAGGATCTGCTGATTTCCGGTCCGGGCAAATACCCGGAATATAACTTCTACCGGATGGCGGGTATGGCAATCGACGGCAAAGATAAGGGCGAAGCAGAGAACGAAGCCAAGCCTATCGACGTCAAGAGCCTGTTACCGTAAGGAGAGGGCAATGGAATTCGCTTTTTATATCTGTGGCCTTATCGCCATCCTGGCTACGCTACGAGTGATTACGCACACCAATCCGGTGCATGCGCTTCTGTACTTAATCATTTCGCTGCTGGCTATTTCCGGGGTGTTCTTTGCGCTCGGCGCGCACTTTGCCGGTGCGCTGGAAATCATCGTTTACGCCGGTGCCATCATGGTGCTGTTCGTCTTCGTGGTGATGATGCTGAACCTGGGCGGCTCTGAAATTGAGCAGGAACGTCAGTGGTTAAAACCGCAGGTGTGGATTGGCCCGGCAATTTTGTCGGCCATCATGCTGGTGGTGATTGTTTATGCCATTCTCGGCGTGAACGACCAGGGCATCGACGGTACGCCAATCGGCGCGAAAGAAGTGGGTATCACGCTGTTTGGCCCATACGTTCTGGCGGTTGAACTGGCCTCTATGCTGCTGCTGGCGGGTCTGGTTGTTGCCTTCCACGTTGGCCGCGAAGAGCGTGCTGGTGAGGTGCTGAGCAACCGCACTGACGACCGCGCGAAAAGAAAAACGGAGGAACGCGCATGATCCCCTTAACACATGGACTGATCCTCGCTGCGATTTTATTCGTTCTGGGCTTAACCGGTCTGGTTATCCGCCGCAATCTGCTGTTTATGCTGATCGGTCTGGAAATCATGATTAACGCCTCCGCGCTGGCCTTCGTGGTCGCCGGAAGCTACTGGGGCCAGACCGATGGTCAGGTGATGTACATTCTCGCCATCAGCCTCGCGGCTGCCGAAGCGAGTATTGGCCTGGCGCTGTTGCTGCAGCTCCATCGTCGCCGCCAGAACCTGAACATCGATTCAGTAAGTGAGTTGCGTGGATGAACATGCTTGCCTTAACCATTATTTTTCCGCTGATTGGCTTCGTGCTGCTGGCGTTTTCTCGCGGCCGCTGGTCTGAGAATCTGTCTGCGACCGTCGGCATGGGATCTGTCGGTCTGGCTGCGCTGGTAACAGCGTATGCGGGTATCGATTTCTTCAACAACGGGCGTCAGGCCTTCAGCGTGCCGCTGTGGACCTGGATGTCGGTCGGTGATTTCAACATCGGTTTTAACCTGGTGCTGGATGGTCTCTCGCTGACCATGCTCTCCGTGGTGACCGGCGTGGGCTTCCTGATCCATATGTTCGCCTCCTGGTACATGCGCGGTGAAGAGGGCTACTCCCGCTTCTTCGCCTACACCAACCTGTTTATCGCCAGCATGGTGGTTCTGGTGCTGGCCGATAACCTGCTGCTGATGTATCTGGGCTGGGAAGGCGTGGGTCTCTGTTCGTACCTGCTGATCGGGTTCTATTACACCGATCCGAAGAATGGCGCAGCGGCCATGAAAGCGTTCGTCGTGACCCGTGTGGGTGACGTCTTCCTCGCGTTCGCGCTGTTCATTCTCTATAACGAACTGGGCACGCTGAACTTCCGCGAAATGGTGGAACTGGCGCCGGCACACTTCGCCGCAGGCAACAACATGCTGTGGTGGGCAACGCTGATGCTGCTGGGTGGTGCTGTGGGTAAATCTGCACAGCTGCCGTTGCAGACATGGCTGGCCGACGCGATGGCGGGTCCAACCCCTGTCTCTGCGCTGATCCACGCCGCGACCATGGTTACCGCCGGTGTGTACCTGATTGCGCGTACCCATGGCCTGTTCCTGATGACCCCGGAAATTCTGCATCTGGTGGGTATCGTCGGTGCGGTCACGCTGGTGCTGGCAGGCTTTGCCGCGCTGGTGCAGACCGACATCAAACGCGTTCTTGCTTATTCCACCATGAGCCAGATTGGCTACATGTTCCTGGCGCTGGGCGTTCAGGCGTGGGACGCGGCGATTTTCCACCTGATGACGCACGCGTTCTTTAAAGCGCTGCTGTTCCTCTCATCCGGTTCCGTGATCCTGGCCTGCCATCACGAGCAGAACATCTTCAAGATGGGCGGACTGCGTAAGTCCATCCCGCTGGTGTATGTCTGCTTCCTGGTGGGCGGCGCGGCGCTGGCGGCACTGCCGCTGATTACCGCGGGCTTCTTCAGTAAGGACGAAATCCTTGCCGGTGCCATGGCGAATGGTCATATCAATCTGATGGTTGCGGGTCTGGTCGGTGCGTTCATGACCTCCCTGTATACCTTCCGTATGATTTTCATCGTATTCCACGGTAAAGAACAAATTCACGCTCATGCAGGGAAGGGGATTACTCACCACCTGCCGCTGATTGTGCTGCTGGTCCTGTCCACCTTCGTTGGCGCGATGATTGTGCCGCCGCTGCAGGGTGTACTGCCAGACACCACCGAGCTTGAGCACGGCCGCGTTCTGACGCTTGAAATCACCTCTGGTGTGGTCGCTATCGCGGGTATCCTGATTGCTGCATGGCTGTGGCTGGGCAAACGCACGCTGGTGACAGCCGTTGCCAACAGTGCGCCAGGCCGCCTGCTGGGCACCTGGTGGTACAACGCGTGGGGCTTCGACTGGCTGTACGACATGATCTTCGTTAAGCCGTTCCTGGGCATTGCGTGGCTGCTGAAGCGCGACCCACTGAACAGCCTGATGAATATCCCGGCGATCCTCTCCCGCTTTGCAGGTAAAGGCCTGCTGTACAGCGAGAACGGTTACCTGCGCTGGTATGTGGCGTCCATGAGCATCGGTGCGGTTGTCGTGCTGGCGCTGCTGATGGTGTTGCGTTGATCGTAAAGTGAATTTTATTCGAATTCGTTGAAAATCAGGCCCCTTCTGGGGGCCTTAAAAAGGAATGTAAATCGCCATGTTACTACCCTGGCTAATATTAATTCCCTTCATCGGCGGCTTCCTGTGCTGGCAGACTGAACGCTTTGGCGTGAAGATGCCGCGCTGGATCGCGCTGATCACCATGGGATTGACGCTCGCGCTTGGTCTGCAACTCTGGTTGCAGGGTGGCTACTCCCTGACCCAGTCTGCGGGCATTCCGCAGTGGCAGTCTGAGTTTATCCTGCCGTGGATCCCGCGTTTCGGCATTACGATCCACCTGGCGATTGACGGTCTGTCGCTGCTGATGGTGGTGCTGACCGGTCTGCTCGGCGTTCTGGCGGTACTTTGCTCCTGGCGAGAAATCGAAAAATACCAGGGCTTCTTCCACCTGAACCTGATGTGGATCCTGGGCGGCGTAATCGGCGTGTTCCTTGCCATCGACATGTTCCTGTTCTTCTTCTTCTGGGAGATGATGCTGGTGCCGATGTACTTCCTGATCGCGCTGTGGGGCCATAAGGCGTCCGACGGTAAAACGCGTATCACGGCGGCCACCAAGTTCTTCATCTATACCCAGGCGAGTGGTCTGGTGATGCTGATTGCCATTCTGGCGCTGGTGTTTGTGCACCACAATGCGACCGGTATCTGGACCTTCAACTACGAAGACCTGCTGAAGACCCCGATGTCTCACGGTGTGGAATACCTGCTGATGCTCGGCTTCTTCATCGCCTTCGCGGTGAAAATGCCGGTCGTACCGCTGCACGGCTGGCTGCCAGACGCGCACTCTCAGGCGCCAACCGCAGGTTCTGTTGACCTGGCGGGCATCTTGCTGAAAACGGCAGCCTACGGTCTGCTGCGTTTCGCACTGCCACTGTTCCCGAACGCGTCCGCTGAGTTCGCACCGATTGCCATGTGGCTGGGTGTGATTGGTATCTTCTACGGTGCCTGGATGGCATTCACGCAGTACGACATCAAACGTCTGATTGCGTACACCTCCGTTTCCCACATGGGCTTCGTGCTGATTGCTATCTACACCGGCAGCCAGCTGGCGTACCAGGGCGCGGTGATCCAGATGATTGCGCACGGTCTGTCCGCAGCCGGTCTCTTCATCCTCTGTGGTCAGCTGTACGAACGTCTGCACACCCGTGACATGCGTATGATGGGCGGTCTGTGGAGCAAAATTAAGTGGCTGCCGGCGCTGTCCATGTTCTTCGCGGTGGCGACCCTGGGTATGCCAGGTACCGGTAACTTCGTCGGCGAATTTATGATTCTGTTCGGCAGCTTCAAAGTGGTACCGATGATTACCGTCATCTCCACCTTTGGTCTGGTGTTCGCGTCCGTCTACTCGCTGGCGATGCTGCACCGTGCTTACTTCGGTAAAGCGAAGAGCGAAATTGCTGCACAAGAACTGCCGGGGATGTCGCTGCGTGAGCTGTTCATCATCCTGCTGCTGGTCGTACTGCTGGTGCTGCTGGGCTTCTTCCCGCAGCCGATTCTGGATACCTCGCACTCCGCGATGGGTAATATCCAGCAGTGGTTTGTTAATTCTGCTTCTACTACAAGGCCGTAATTCGCCATGACAATAACTCCACAACAACTGATCGCGCTGCTACCGCTGCTGATCGTCGGATTGACGGTGGTGGTTGTGATGCTCTCCATTGCGTGGCGACGCAATCACTTCCTGAATGCCACGCTGTCGGTCATCGGACTGAATGCCGCGTTAGTCTCTCTCTGGTTTGTTGGCCAGGGCGGGGCGATGGACGTCACCCCGCTGATGCGCGTTGACGGCTATGCCATGCTGTACACGGGGCTGGTTCTGCTGGCGAGCCTGGCGACCTGTACCTTTGCCTATCCGTGGCTCGAAGGCTACAACGACAACAAAGAAGAGTTTTACCTGCTGGTACTGATTGCCGCACTCGGCGGCATTCTGCTGGCGAATGCAAACCATCTGGCTGCGCTGTTCCTCGGCATTGAGCTTATCTCTCTGCCGCTGT
This sequence comes from Enterobacter sp. A8, assembly GCF_004296595.1. Lineage (NCBI taxonomy): Bacteria > Pseudomonadati > Pseudomonadota > Gammaproteobacteria > Enterobacterales > Enterobacteriaceae > Enterobacter > Enterobacter sp. A8. Next base: position 1,434,081 of record NZ_SCMF01000001.1, on the reverse strand, counting down.
TCGGCCTGATTGGTTACGCCTTCCGTCAGAAGCGCTCTCTGGAAGCGAGCATCAAGTACACCATCTTGTCTGCTGCTGCCTCGTCCTTCCTGTTGTTTGGTATTGCGCTGCTGTACGCGCAGACCGGTAACCTTTCGTTTATGGCGCTTGGTAAGAGCCTCGGCGACGGCATGCTGCACGAGCCGCTGCTGCTGGCGGGTCTGGGCATGATGATTGTTGGCCTCGGCTTTAAACTCTCTCTGGTTCCGTTCCACCTGTGGACCCCGGATGTTTACCAGGGCGCACCGGCGCCGGTTTCTACCTTCCTGGCGACGGCGAGCAAAATCGCTATCTTCGGTGTGGTCATGCGCCTGTTCCTGTACGCACCGGTAGGTGACAGCGAAGCAGTTCGCACGGTGCTGGGGATTATCGCGTTCGTCTCCATCATCTTCGGTAACCTGATGGCGCTGAGCCAGACCAACATTAAACGTCTGCTGGGTTACTCCTCCATCTCTCATCTGGGCTACCTGCTGGTGGCACTGATTGCGCTGCAGAGCGGTGAGATGTCGATGGAAACCGTAGGCGTTTACCTGGCCGGTTACCTGTTCAGCAGCCTCGGCGCGTTCGGCGTGGTGAGCCTGATGTCCAGCCCGTACCGTGGCCCGGATGCAGATGCACTGTTCTCCTACCGTGGCCTGTTCTGGCACCGTCCGATCCTGTCTGCGGTGATGACCGTGATGATGCTCTCTCTGGCGGGTATCCCAATGACGCTGGGCTTCATCGGTAAGTTCTACGTGCTGGCTGTCGGTGTGCAGGCGCACCTGTGGTGGCTGACTGCGGGCGTGGTTATCGGCTCGGCAATCGGTCTGTATTACTATCTGCGTGTGGCCGTGAGCCTGTACCTGAGCGCGCCTCAGCAGCTCAACCGCGACGCACCAGGCAACTGGCAGTACAGCGCAGGTGGTATTGTGGTGCTGATCTCCGCGCTGCTGGTGCTGATCTTCGGTATCTATCCGCAGCCGCTGATTGATATCGTGCAGCGAGCAATGCCGCTGATGTAAAAGCAAAAAACCCGCCTCGGCGGGTTTTTTTATGGTTTTCGCCCTCTCCCTGTGGGAGAGGGACGGGGTGAGGGCTCCAGCCCGCACCAGACTTAAGCCAGCTGTTTCCTGCTAATCAACGGCCCGTCAATCTTCTTCATCGAACGGTCCAGCACCTCTTCAATCACCGACGACAGCTCGTTCAGCTCAAACTTCGCCACGTAGCCGTCGGCCTTCACTTTACGAATATGATCTTCGTTGGCGTTGCCCGAAAGCGAAGAGTGGATCACAACGGGAATATCTTTCAGCAGCGGGTCGGTTTTGATTTTGCGCGTCAGCGTGAAACCGTCCATCTCTGGCATTTCGAGGTCGGTCAGCACCAGGGCAATTTTATCGGTGATCGGCACCCCTTCAGCCTGCGCCTGCGCGGCCAGCACGCCAATTTTCTCCCATGCGTCTTTACCGGTGATATGCAGCTGCGCCGGGATCTCCATAGCCTGTAATCCTTTCTCCAGCATGGAGCGCGCGACTTTGGAATCTTCCGCCACAATCGCCACAGCGCCAGGCTTGATGTGGAACTTAGTGGTCTGCAGATTCGTGGCGTGCAGATCGTGGTTGGCCGGCGTAATGTCATACAGGATCTGCTCAACGTCCAGCACCATCGCCAGCTCGTTGGTATCGGTCTTTTCGTCCAGACAGGCGATACTGGTGATGTAACGTCCGCTGACGGCGGTTTCCGCCGCGTGAACCTGCTTCCAGTCGAGGCGCATGATGTTCTCAACCGATTCCACCGCAAACGCCTGCACGCTGCGGGCATATTCGGTGATCAGCAGGATGTTGAGCCCCGTCGTCGGCTTACAGCCCGCCACCGCGGCCAGGTCGATCACCGGGATCACCTGATCGCGGATATTCACCATCCCCATCAGCGGGGACTTCATCCCTGCGGGTTTGGTGAACTCCGGCATCGGCACAATTTCACGCAGCTTAAAGACGTTAATGCCAAATAGTTCGGATTTATTTTCATTCAGAGACGTGCCCAGACGGAACAGCAACAGCTCAAAACGATTCGACAGGGTGAGATTTGCCCTGTCATCAATATCTTTCTGGAAATTATCCATTCTACCCTCAAGTGAAATGCTGCCCTTTTAATCGTTATCGGCATCCTGAGAGAAAAATGAAGGACTAAACGCTGACCTTAGTGAAATCGTTGGCCAGCTCACACGCCGGGAACACGTCGCGGCACTCTGCCAGCAGTTTTTCACAGCCGTGGGCGTCATAGCGCGAGCTGACATGGGTGACAATCAATCTTCCGGCGTTCGCTTCACGGGCAAGCGCCGCCGCCTGACGCGTGGAGCTGTGACCCCGGCTGTTGGCTTTCTCTTCCATCGCCGTTTCAAGCGTGGCTTCGTGCACCATCACATCCACCTCTCGCGCCAGTTGCAGGGCCGCAGGGCAGGGCGCGGTATCGCCAAAAATCGCCAGTTTTTTCCCTGGCTGCGGTGGGGCGAGATAGTCCTGGCCATTAATCGTGCGGCCGTCCTCAAGCGTGACGGTATCGCCCTGTTTCAGTCGCTGGAAAAGCGGTCCGGGCTTCACACCATCGGCAATCAGCGCAGCGGCGTCGAGCGCGCCGGGCTTATCATGCGCTTCGATGCGGTAGCCATAGCACTCAACCGGATGATTCAGCGGCCGGGCGGTGACGGTATAGTCCCCGTCATCCAAAACCAGCCCCTCGGTTATCTCAATCACCTCCAGCGGATAATCCGTCCACGACCCGCTCAGGCGCAGCGTGGTTTCAACAAACTCACCAGTACCCGCCGGCCCGTAAATCGTCAGCGGGTTGGCATTACCCGCCATCGAACGGCTGCACAGCAGGCCCGGCAGGCCAAACAGGTGATCGCCATGCAAATGCGTGATAAAGATCTTATCCAGCTTACCGGGATGATAAGCGGTGTGTAACAGCTGATGCTGCGTTCCTTCGCCACAGTCAAACAGCCACAGTCCGCCACGGGTTGGGTGCTGCAGATCCAGCAGGATCGCGGTCACGTTTCGTGTGCGTGTTGGCACGCCAGCGGACGTACCCAGAAAAATCAGTTCCATAACGCAATCAGCCCTTTGCCGAATGGGGGAGGGTTTAGTATAACGTGATGAACCCAGGAAGGAGACCGACATGATCCAGTGGCAAGATTTACACCATAGTGAACTCACCGTTCAGACACTGTACGCCCTGCTCAAACTGCGCTGCGAAGTGTTTGTTGTGGAACAAACCTGCCCGTATCAGGACATCGATGGTGATGATCTGGTGGGCGAGAACCGTCATATTCTCGGCTGGAGGGATAACGAGCTGGTGGCGTATGCGAGGATTCTGAAAAGCGGGGACGATTTTGAGCCTGTCGTTATTGGTCGCGTCATTATTAGCGGCAAGGCGCGCGGTGAAAAACTGGGCTATCAGCTGATGGAAAAAACGCTGGAGGCATGCCAAAAACAGTGGCCAGACAAGGCGTTATACCTTGGCGCACAGGCGCACCTTCAGTCTTTCTACGGCCACTTTGGCTTTATGCCGGTCACGGACGTGTACGACGAAGACGGCATTCCTCATATCGGTATGGCGCGGGAAGTGAAACAGGCGTAATGGCAGGTCGTTGGCTATAGTTAGCGGACTGGTGTACTAACATGGAGAAAAATATGTCATTTCAATCCTGGGATACCCGTGTCGATGACGACCTGACGTTACTGAGCGAAACGCTGGAAGAGGTGTTACGTTCGTCCGGCGACCCTGCCGATCAGAAATATATCGAACTCAAGGCACGTGCCGAACAGGCGCTACATGACGTCAAAACCCGCGTCAGCCATGCGTCCGACAATTACTACTACCGCGCAAAAAAAGCGGTGTATCGCGCCGATGATTACGTCCATGAAAAACCGTGGCAAGGCATTGGTGTCGGAGCGGCGGTGGGGCTGGTGCTGGGGCTGCTTCTGGCCCGTCGTTAACCCCTGAATCGGACGCTTAACCCCTCCCTATACGTGGGTACTGATATTTCTGGTGGTACCCCGTATACTAAGCGTTTTTACAGGGAGAGGTTCGCGTGCATTCGATTTCCAACGCGCTGGAACGTCTGCGTACTCAGCTTGCGCAAGCGTTACCCGCTACACCCGGCTTACGTCACGTTGACGTCTCTTTCCCGTTAAACGACGCTTTCGACCCTCTCGCCTGGCTTGGTGCTCAGTGCCTGTTTCCCCAGTTTTACTGGCAGCAGCGTAACGGTGATGAAGAGCTGGCTGCGCTGGGCGCCGTGATCCATTTTTCCTCTCTGGCTCAGGCTTCGCAGTTTTTACAGCAACAGCCTGTAGCGAACGACACGCGGATCTGCGGCCTGAATGCCTTCACCCCGGAGCAGGGCAGTCTCTTTTTACCCCGCCTGCTGTGGCGACGTTCTGCCGGGACCGCCACGTTGCGTCTGCAGCTGTGGAGTGACCGTTCCCTTCAGGAGGATGCCGACGCGGCGCTGGCGTTCTTACAGCAGCTTCGCGATGCCCGCCCAATCCGCCCGCTCTCCGCCCAGGTAGTGCAGGAGACCCATCAGCCGCAAAAACCGGAATGGCTGCGCCTTATCCGTCAGGCGACAGAGACCATTGCGCGCGGCGAAGTCGAAAAGGTGGTGCTCGCCCGGGCAACCGATCTGCAGTTCAGTCAGCCGGTGAATGCCGTGGCGCTGATGGCGGCCAGCCGTGCCCTGAATCTGAACTGCTATCATTTCTGCATGGTTTTCGATGCCAGCAACGCGTTTCTTGGCTCCACACCTGAACGGCTGTGGCGGCGGCGCGGCAACCTGCTGCGTACCGAAGCGCTGGCCGGTACCGTCGCCAGCCATCCCGATGACAAGCAGGCCCGCCTTCTGGGCGACTGGCTGATGAACGATGATAAAAACCAGCGTGAAAACATGCTGGTGGTAGAGGATATCTGCCAGCGGCTGCAGCACCATACCCGGACGCTGGAGGTCCTGCCAGCACAGGTTATGCGGTTGCGCAAAGTGCAGCATCTTCGCCGCTGCATCTGGACCGAGCTCAAGCATGCGGATGATGAGCAATGTCTGCATGTGCTGCAGCCGACGGCTGCGGTTGCCGGGTTACCGCGCCAGCCAGCACGCGAATTTATACACCGCGTTGAACCTTTCGACCGGGAATGGTATGCCGGATCCGCCGGATATCTGTCGCCAGAACAAAGCGAGTTCTGCGTGGCCCTGCGCTCGGCACGCGTCCATGACGCCACCGTCCGTCTTTACGCCGGGGCGGGGATCGTCAGCGGTTCCGATCCGGAACAGGAGTGGCAGGAGATCGAAAATAAAGCCGCAGGCTTGCGCTCTCTGCTCCTGAAGGATTAGTACTGATTCGCGCAATCCCGATTCATATCAAAATTCTATTTTTTTCTATTATTTATACTGTGTCGCATTCTTGATACCGGACAATCTCATGTCAGTAAGTTCTTTTAACCGACGCTGGGCGACGGTGATCCTTGAAGCCCTGACTCGCCATGGCGTCAGGCATGTGTGTATTGCGCCGGGCTCACGCTCCACACCGCTGACGCTGGCGGCAGCAGAGAACCGGGCATTTATTCACCACACCCATTTTGACGAGCGCGGCCTGGGCCACCTGGCTCTGGGGCTGGCAAAGGTCAGCATGGAACCGGTGGCGGTGATCGTCACCTCCGGTACTGCCGTGGCAAACCTCTATCCGGCCCTTATCGAAGCCGGGCTGACCGGTGAGAAACTGGTGCTGCTGACGGCCGATCGCCCGCCCGAGCTTATTGACTGCGGAGCGAACCAGGCTATTCGTCAGCCGGGCCTCTTTGCCTCGCATCCTTCGCAGACGGTTTCGTTACCCCGACCCACGCAGGACATTCCCGCAAGCTGGCTGGTCTCGACCGTCGATCATGCCATGGAGACATTGCGCAGCGGGGCGTTACATATTAACTGTCCGTTTGCCGAGCCGTTGTACGGCGAAATGGACGACACCGGTCTTGCCTGGCAGCAGCAGCTTGGCGACTGGTGGGAGAGCGAAAAGCCGTGGCTGCGCGAGCAGACACACCTTGAGAGCGCAAAGCAACGTGACTGGTTTTTCTGGCGACAAAAACGCGGCGTGGTTATTGCCGGGCGCATGAGCGCCGCCGAAGGCAGGCAGGTGGCCGAATGGGCACACACCCTTGGCTGGCCGCTGATTGGCGACGTGCTGTCCCAGACCGGACAGCCGCTGCCGTGTGCCGATCTCTGGCTCGGGAATGCGAAAGCGGTGACTGAGCTGGCGCAGGCGCAGATTGTGGTTCAGCTGGGCGCAAGCCTGACCGGCAAACGGTTACTGCAGTGGCAGGCAACCTGTAGCCCGGAAGAGTACTGGCTGGTGGATCCACTGGAAGGGCGGCTCGATCCGGCGCACCATCGCGGCCGTCGTCTGGTGAGCGACATTGACGCCTGGCTGGGGCTCCACCCGGCGGAAAAGCGCGCCCCGTGGGCCGTTGAGATCCCGGCGCTGTCGCGTCAGGCGTGGGAGTTGACCGAAGCACAATGCGAAGAATTTGGTGAAGCGGAGCTGGCGCACCGTATTTACCGGTATCTGCCGGAGCAGGGGCAACTGTTTGTCGGCAACAGCCTGGTGGTGCGTCTGATTGATGCGTTCTCAAAACTGCCTACGGGCTATCCGGTCTACAGTAACCGGGGAGCCAGCGGCATTGACGGGTTGATCTCTACGGCGGCGGGTGTGCAGCGAGCCAGCGCGAAATCCACGCTGGCGATCGTGGGCGATCTTTCAGCGCTGTACGATCTCAATGCGCTGGCGCTGCTGCGGCAGGTGTCGGCGCCGTTTGTGCTGATTGTGGTCAACAATAACGGCGGGCAGATCTTCTCCCTGCTGCCGACACCGCAGAGCGAACGCGAGCGTTTCTACCTGATGCCGCAGAACGTGCAGTTTGAATATGCCGCAGCGATGTTTAATCTGAAATACCACCGCCCGGAAAACTGGGAAGCGCTGGATGCAGCCCTGAGCAGCGCCTGGCGACAGCCCGGTGCAACGCTGATTGAACTGGTCGTCAACGAGGCTGACGGTGCGCAGAAGCTGCAAAGTCTGCTGGCGCAGGTGAGCCACCTGTGATCCTCGCAGGCGCGCAGCAGGCCGGTAAGCCAGGTTACCCCTGGCTGGTCTTTTTGCATGGATTTTCTGGCGATTGCCGCGAGTGGCAGACGGTCGGCGAGGCGCTCAGCGATTATCCCCGGCTTTATCTCGACCTGCCGGGGCATGGCCGGTCCGCCAGTATGGCCGTCACGGGGTTCGACGAGATGAGTGACGTGCTTACCCGAACCCTTGTTAGTTACAACATACTTAACTACTGGCTGGTGGGGTACTCCCTTGGCGGCCGCATTGCGATGTTTCATGCCTGCCAGGATCCTGCGGGGCTTTGCGGCATCATCGTGGAAGGCGGACATCCGGGCCTGAAGGGGGTCGCAGCACGAGAGGCAAGAGCAGCATCCGACCATCTGTGGGCTCAGCGTTTTCGCACGCAGCCCCTCTCAAACGTCTTTGCCGACTGGTATCAACAGCCTGTCTTTGCCTCCCTGACGGACAGCCAGCGCAGGGCGCTCATCGCCCTGCGCTGTCGCAACGCGGGCACAAACCTGGCGATGATGCTCGAGGCAACCTCGCTCGCCGTGCAACCAGACCTGCGTGCCGCCCTCAGCGCGCGAAATTTCCCTTTTGATTATCTCTATGGCGAACGTGACGAGAAGTTCGCGGCCCTGGCCGCTGAACTGAACGCTGTTCGCCATGTCATTCCAAACGCCGGACACAACGCCCACCGGGAAAATCCCGGGGCGGTTAGCGCGAGTCTGGCTCAGATACTGCGTCGTCGAATAAAGGACACTCTATGATCTATCCTGATGAAAACATGCTCTATGCACCGGTTGAATGGCAAGACTGCTCCGAAGGTTACACCGACATTCGTTACCACAAATCGGCTGACGGTATCGCCAAAATCACCATTAATCGTCCGCAGGTGCGTAACGCCTTCCGTCCCCTGACCGTAAAAGAGATGATTCAGGCCCTGGCGGATGCGCGCTATGACGACAACATCGGCGTTATCGTCCTGACCGGGGAAGGCGAAAAAGCGTTCTGCTCCGGTGGCGATCAGAAAGTACGCGGTGACTACGGCGGATACCAGGACGATGCGGGTACCCATCACCTGAACGTGCTTGATTTCCAGCGTCAAATCCGTACCTGCCCAAAACCCGTGGTGGCCATGGTAGCAGGTTACTCCATCGGCGGCGGCCACGTGCTGCACATGATGTGCGATCTGACCATTGCCGCAGAGAACGCCATCTTCGGTCAGACGGGCCCGAAAGTCGGCTCCTTTGACGGCGGCTGGGGGGCTTCTTACATGGCGCGCATTGTTGGTCAGAAAAAAGCCCGCGAAATCTGGTTCCTGTGCCGTCAGTATAACGCCCAGGAAGCGCTGGATATGGGCCTGGTTAACACCGTGGTGCCGATTGCCGATCTCGAAAAAGAGACCGTTCGCTGGTGTCGCGAAATGCTGCAGAACAGCCCAATGGCGCTGCGCTGCCTGAAAGCGGCCCTGAACGCTGACTGTGACGGTCAGGCGGGGCTGCAGGAGCTGGCGGGTAACGCCACTATGCTGTTCTACATGACCGAAGAGGGTCAGGAAGGGCGCAACGCGTTTAACGAAAAACGCCAGCCAGACTTCAGTAAATACAAACGGAACCCGTAATGCGTCGCGCGCAGGTATACCGCTGGCAGATACCGATGGACGCGGGCGTGGTGCTGCGTGAACGGCGGTTAAAAACCCGTGATGGCTTCTTCGTGCAATTGCAGCAGGGCGAAGGGCAGGGCTGGGGCGAGATTTCGCCTCTGCCGGGCTTCAGCCTGGAGTCGCTGGAGGAGGCGCAGGCTGCGCTGATGGCATGGGTAGAGGAATGGCGCACAGGCCTGAATCCGCCGCTGCCCGATCTCCCTTCCGCCGCGTTTGGCATCAGCTGCGCGCTCGCGGAGCTCGACGGCAGCCTCCCTGATGAGGCCGATTACCGTGCCGCGCCGCTCTGCACGGGCGATCCGGACGAGCTGTTTGCCTTGCTCAGCGCAATGCCCGGCGAGAAAGTGGCGAAAATCAAAGTCGGTCTTTACGAAGCGGTACGCGACGGCATGGTCGCTAACCTCTTGCTGGAGGCGATCCCCGATCTGCGCCTGCGTCTGGATGCCAACCGCGCCTGGACGCCGCTTAAGGCGCAGCAGTTCGCGAAGTACGTCAACCCGGCGTACCGCAGCCGCATCGCTTTTCTGGAAGAGCCGTGCAAAACCCGTGAGGATTCACGCGCTTTTGCCCGAGAAACGGGCATTGCCATCGCCTGGGATGAAAGCCTGCGCGAGGCGGACTTTGCCTTTAGCGCCGAGCCAGGCGTCAGCGCCGTGGTCATAAAACCGACGCTAACGGGCAGTCTGGCGAAGGTGCGCGAACAGGTGGCGGCAGCGCATGAGGCAGGGCTGACGGCGGTGATCAGCTCCTCCATCGAATCCAGCCTTGGGCTGACGCAGCTGGCGCGCATTGCCGCCTGGTTAACGCCCGACACCATCCCGGGGCTGGATACGTTAAACCTGATGCAAACCCAGCTCATTCGCCCGTGGCCGGGGAGCGCGCTGCCGTGCGCGGGCGTTGAGGCGCTGGAGCCGTTGCAATGAGTTTTAGCGACTGGCCGTGGCGGCACTGGCGCGAGCAGCGTGCTGATAAACCGGCTCTGCGTCTAAACGACGAGGTGCTGAGCTGGCAACAGCTCTGCACCCGCATCGACAATCTGGCTGCAGGGTTTCATCAGCAGGGCGTGGAGGCGGGTGACGGCGTGCTACTGCTCGCCCATAATCACCCGCAGACCCTGCTGGCATGGCTGGCGCTGCTCCAGTGCGGCGCGCGAATTCTTCCCGTTAATCCCCAGCTCCCGCATCCGCTGCTGGAGGTGTTGCTTCCGCAGATGACGCTGCGTTTTGCGCTGGTGCTGGATGGTCACTATGACGGGCTCGCCGCGCTTAGCATGCATGCTCCGTCCGGCGAATACCGCGTGGCATGGCAGCCTGAGCGGCTGGCCTCAATGACGCTCACCTCCGGCTCCACCGGGCTGCCGAAAGCGGCCGTTCATACCTGCGGGGCGCATCTTGCCAGCGCTGAGGGCGTCCTCGCGCTGATGCCCTACGGCGAGGATGACGACTGGCTGCTTTCGCTGCCGCTGTTTCATGTCTCCGGGCAGGGGATCTTATGGCGCTGGCTGCAGGCTGGCGCGCGCTTAACCGTACGCGAGAAGCAGCCGCTGGAGCAGGCCTTGCAGGGGTGTACGCATGCCTCGCTGGTGCCAACCCAGCTCTGGCGTCTGCTCAATACCCACCAGCGGATCGCGCTGAAAGCGGTACTGCTGGGCGGGGCCGCCATCCCCGTTGAGTTGACGCAACAGGCGCGCGCGCAGGGTATTTCTACCTTTTGTGGCTATGGCCTGACGGAGTTTGCCTCTACCGTCTGCGCGAAAGAGGCTGACGGTGAGCCGGACGTGGGCAGCGCATTGCCGGGCAGGGAGGTGCAGGTCGTTAACGGTGAAGTGTGGATCAAGGCGCAAAGCATGGCCTCAGGCTACTGGCGCGACGGCGCGTTGCTGCCGCTCACGAATTCAGAGGGCTGGTTTGCCACCCGCGATCGCGGCGAACTGCATGACGGTCGCCTCACGATCCTCGGTCGGATGGATAACCTCTTTTTCAGTGGAGGCGAGGGCATTCAGCCGGAGAGCCTTGAGCGGATTATCGCGACCCATCCGCACATCAGCCAGGTTTTCATTGTTCCGTTGAATGACGCCGAATTCGGTCAGCGTCCGGTAGCGGTGGTGGAGTGTGAACCGGGAACGGATATCACCCATTTGCCGGAATGGGTACAGGGCAAACTGGCGCGATTTGAGCAGCCCGTGCACTGGCTGGTACTGCCTGCGGAGTTAAAAAATGGCGGGATTAAGATCTCCCGCCAGGCGTTAAAACAGTGGGTGAATGCCCAGTTGTCTGGTTAATTAGCCGACATCGGGCTGCGGCTTACGCTGACGACGCAGCAGGCGCAGCACCGGCGGCACGACCACCACCACAATAGCCAGCACCAGCAGGATCTTCGCCACATTGCTGTCCCACAGAATGGCGACATCGCCATTGCTGATGGACAGGGCGCGGCGCAGGTTCTGTTCCAGCATCTCACCCAGCACAAAGCCCAGAATCAACGGCGACATCGGGAAGTGCATTTTACGCAAGATGTAGCCGAACACCCCCAGCACCACCATCAGAATCAGGTCGAAGGTGGTGCTGTGCACCGCATACACCCCTACCGCCGAGACGGCCGCGATTGCGGGTACCAGGAACCACAGCGGAATGGTCAGCATACGGGTGAACAGGCCAATCAGCGGAATGTTCATGACCAGCAACATCACGTTGGCAATCAGCAGTGCCGCAATCAGCCCCCAGACGATATCCGGCTGTTCGGTGAACATCGCCGGTCCTGGCGTGATGTTATAGAGCGTCAGCGCCCCCATCATCACCGCCGTGGTACCGGAGCCGGGCACGCCGAGCGTCAGCATGGGAATAAACGAGCCACAGGCCGAGGCATTGTTGGCCGCCTCGGGTGCGGCGACGCCGCGAATATCGCCTTTACCAAAGCTGTCGCTGTTACCGCTGAGTTTTTTCTCCGTCATGTAGGTGATGGCGCTGGCGATGGTCGCCCCGGCACCCGGCAGAATGCCAACAAAGAAGCCAATGACCGCTGAACGCAGCGTGGCACCGATACACTGCGCGCCCTCTTTGGCGTTAAAGAGCATCCGGCCGGTTTTACGCACCAGCGTCTGCCCGCTGCTGGTATGTTCCAGCATCAGTAAGATCTCAGAGACAGAGAACAGACCAATCACGACCACGATAAACTGCACGCCGTCAGACAGGTGAACGCTGTCGAAGGTAAAGCGATAGACCCCGGTGTTGGCATCCACGCCGACGGTGGCTAACCCTAAGCCAATCAGCGCAGACAAAAACGATTTCAGTGGGTTTTGCGCCATCATGCTGCCGAGACAGGCAATGGCGAAGACCATCAGGGCAAAATACTCTGCCGGACCAAACGCCAGCGACCACTGGGCCAGCGCAGGCGCAAACAGAATGATGCCGCCAATGGCAATCAGCGAGCCAAAGAACGAACTGACGGCGGAAATAGACAGCGCCACGCCGCCGCGCCCCTGCCGCGCCATCGGGTAACCATCCAGCGCGGTCATAATGGCCGCCGCATCTCCGGGCACGTTGAGCAGTATTGATGAGATTCGGCCGCCATATTCACAGCCGATGTAGACCGTCGCCAGCAGGATCAGCGCTGATTCCGCAGGCAGATGCAGGGCAAACGCCAGCGGGAGCAAAATAGCGACCCCGTTGATGGGCCCAAGCCCAGGCAACAGACCGACGATCGTCCCGACGAAGCAGCCGATCAGGGCGATCACCAGGTTTTCCGGGGTCATCGCCACAGCGAACCCCTGTGAGAGGTAAATCCAGGTATCCATAGCGTGCTCCGTTAATTAAGCCAGGCGCCAAGCGGCAACGTCACATCCAGCAGGCTGTCAAAGGCGTACCACAGGAAAATGCCCATCACCACGCCCGAGATCCCCGCCGCAGGCAGGCTGGCGTTAAACAGCGTGCCGATGACCATCGTCAGGATGGCGGTCGCCACCGGGAAGCCGAGCCATTCAAAGCCCCAGGCATACATCAGCAGCACAATGACCATCACCAGCAGCCGCTGCAAAATGCGCTTAGGCGGCCACTCGACGGTATCCGGGTGGCGTAACAGCATGGCCACCGAGCAAAGCAGCATCAGTCCGACAATGCCCATTGGAAAGGGGCGGGGCCCCACGGGTTCATAGCTGTATTCGCTGTGGATCTGCCAGGCGACGAACATCCCGCCAATGCAGAGCAACAACCAGATCCCGGCAAAAATGCGATCGCTCATAGCGCCTCCGGTTATTTGGCCAGGCCAAACGCTTTTGCTTTCTCGCGGTAGTCATTCACCTGTTTTTTGACATACTCGTCCAGCTGCTTGCCGTTCAGGTTGAACTCAAACAGCCCGCGCAGATCGCGCTGCTTTTTAAATTCGTCTGTCTGCTGCAGTTTGTTAAAGGTGTCGACCCACCACTGGTATTCGGCATCGGTCACTTTTGGCCCGACAAAGAAGCCGCGGATAATCGGCCAGACGAGGTCATAACCCTGTTCTTTTGCAGTCGGCACGTTTGCCAGCTGTCCCGGCAGACGGTTTTCGGAGAAGACCGCCAGCACGCGGATTTTATCGCCGTTCAGGTAGGGCACCATTTCACTAAGGTCACCGGAAACTGCCTGCACGTGGTTGCCCATCAGCGCCGTCACCGGTTCACCGCCGCCCTCAAACGCCACGTAACGCATTTTGTGCGGATCCACTTTCGCCTGCTGCGCCAGCAGGGCGGCTTTCATCCAGTCCTGGCTGCCGATGGAGGCGCCTGCACCAATCACCACGCTGTTAGGGTCTTTTTCCATGGCGGTGAGCAAATCCTTCAGGGATTTCCACGGGGAATCTGCACGCACGGCAATCATGCCGTAGTCGGTACCGACGGTGGCCAGCCAGCGCACGTCATCCACGCCGTAGCGGCCAAACTTGCCCTGGGAGAGGTTAAGCAGCGAGCCGCCGGAGAAGGCCACCACCGTGCCGGCTTCCGCCGGACGTTGCGCGACAATCGCGTTATAGGCTACCGCGCCCACGCCGCCTGGCATGTAGGTCACGCGCATCGGTTTTTCAATGGCCTTCGTCTCCAGCAGGCTGACCTGAATCAGCTTGCAGGTGAGATCGAAACCGCCGCCCGGTTTGGCCGGAGCGATACATTCGGTGCGGGACGGGGCGTCCTGCGCCTGGACAACAGAGGTACTCAACATTAATACGCTTGCAGCAATCGTTGAAAGTAATTGTTTTTTCATCGTTTATCCTCACGCCGGTGATCCGGGGGTACGGGTTTTTTTCTGATTATGTGAACCACCTTGTAGCGGTTCCGTTGCGTGATTGTTAAAACAATAACCTTTCATTTCCCTTTCAACGCGACACCAACTTTACAGGATGTGATATGCGTCTCTTACTGGCGGAAGATAATCGTGAGCTGGCTCACTGGCTGGAGAAAGCGCTGGTGCAGGAAGGCTTTGCCGTAGACTGCGTTTCTGACGGGCGCGCGGCCGATCATCTGCTGCAGGGGGAAAACTACGCGGTGGCGATACTGGACATCGGTATGCCCGGTTTTGACGGCCTGGAGGTGGTGCACCGTTTACGTAAACGCGGCCAGACCTTGCCGGTGCTGTTTCTCACCGCACGCAGCAACGTGGCTGATCGGGTAAAAGGCCTGAACGCCGGGGCGGATGATTATCTGCCAAAACCGTTTGAGCTGGAGGAGCTGGACGCCAGGCTTCGCGCCCTGCTGCGCAGAAGCGAGGGGAGAACCCAGGAACGCCAGCGCCTTGGTGAGCTGGAGTACGACGACGACGGTTTTTTCCTGCTGCGCGACGAGCCGCTCTCGCTCACCCCGCGCGAACTGTCGCTGCTGAAGGTGCTGATGCATCGTCGCACCCGCCCCGTTTCCCGGCAGCAGTTGTTTGATCAGGTGTTTAGCCTCAACGACGACGTCAGCCCGGAGAGTCTCGATCTTTACATTCATCGCTTGCGCAAAAAGCTGAGCGGCAGCGGCGTGCGGATCACCACCCTGCGCGGACTGGGCTATGTGCTGGAGTGCGGCGATGAAGTGGGTTAAGCCTCAGTCGCTTTATCTGCAACTGCTGCTTTTTCTCGGCCTGCCGCTGCTGTTGCTGTGGGGATTATCGGCTTTTAACAGTTACGTCAGCGCCCTGCAGGCGGCGACCCAGGCGTACGACCGCACGCTGTTATCTTCGGCGCGTACCGTCTCTGAGCGGCTGGAGGTGCACAACGGCAAGCTGCTGGTTGATGTTCCCTGGGTGGTGCTCGACAGCTTTGAGCTGAACATGAACGATCGTCTCTATTACAAGGTGGTTGACCCGGAGGGGCGGGTGATCTCCGGCTATGACGATCTGCCGAACATGCCCCCCTCCACGTCGCGCACCACGCACTATCCCGCGCTGGCCTGGTTTTATCATACCGAGTATCGCGGCCAGGCGATCCGCGTGGCGAAGCTGCTCCAGCCGATTAACGAAGACAATGTTTCCGGTATGGCGGAGATCTACGTCGCCGAAACCTTGCAGTCGCGGCGCTATCTGGCCACTCAGCTTCTGTTTTCTTCGCTCGTTTCGCAGGGACTGCTGGTACTGCTGACGCTGGTCTTAACCGCCTGGCTGCTGCGCCGCGTGCTGCGCCCGATGCGTCAGCTTTCCTCGCTGATGGTGCGCCGTGAGCCTGGGCTGCTGGCCCCGCTGCCGGAGCTGCTGCCCTGGTCGGAAACGCGGCTGCTGATCGTGGCTTTTAACCGTTATATCGACAGGTTACGCGGCGTGCTTTCCCGCCAGGAGCGCTTCAACGCCGATGCGTCTCATCAGCTCAAAACGCCGCTGGCGGTGCTCAAAACCCAGGTTTCCGTTGCCCTGACGCGAAACGATCCGGCCCTGTGGCAGGAGAGTTTACGCGCCATGAACGTGACGCTGGATAACACCATCGTCCTCACCGAACGGCTGCTGCAACTCTCCACGGTGAGGCGCAAAGAGCAGGGGGATCGTCAGTTTGCGCCGGTGGACCTGGTTCAGGTGGTGCAGAACTGCTGTTTCTCCAGACTGACGCAGGCGCGCAGCAAGGCGATCGATTTGGGTTATGACGGCATTCAGCAACCCGTCTTGATAGACGGTGATGAGGTGCTGCTGGGGGAGCTGTGCGCCAACCTGCTTGAGAACGCGATCAAGTACACCCCGGCAGGAGGCATCGTCACCGTGTTCCTGCACACCGACGCGGGCGGCGTTGAGCTCAGCGTGGAGGATAGCGGGCCCGGCATCGAAGACAGCCAAATTCATCAGGCAATACTGCCTTTCCATCGGCTCGACAACGTCGGGGACGCCAGCGGATCGGGTATCGGGCTGGCGCTGGCGAGCGATATCGCCCGGCTTCACCGAAGCCACCTGCAGCTTTCCCGCAGTGAGGCACTGGGAGGGCTGAGCGTAAAAATGCGCTTTCTGTTGCTGACGTAAAAAAAACGCGCGTTTCAAATCGTTACAATCTCCTTGCCCGCCGCACGCAGAGTGCTTGATCGCCAGGCGTCTCAGGTTAAAATCTCGCGGTTTTTTTGGGACTTTTCTATAAATTGCGCGGGAACACGATAATGAAAAAAGTGGCATTGATGGGCTTAGGCCTGATATTCGTTTCGGCGGCGGCTAACGCCATCAGTTTTAACGGCTCTGCGGGTCAGGATTACACCCACCTGGGCTTTGGCCTGGGTACCGAGACCGCCGGTCTGGCGATGACCGGCGGCTGGACGCATAACGATGACGATGGCGATGCGGCAAGCCTCGGCCTGGGTCTGAATATTCCTCTTGGCCCGTTCCTGGCCACCGTCGGCGGTAAAGGCATCTACACCAACCCGAACGACGGCGACGAAGGGTATGCGGCAGCGGTGGGCGGCGGTCTGCAGTGGAAAATTGGCGACAGCTTCGGCCTGTTTGGTGAGTACTACTACTCGCCGGACTCCCTCTCCAGCGGTATCGACAGCTATGAAGAAGCCAACGCGGGTGCGCGCTGGACCATCATGCGCCCAATTACCATTGAAGCGGGTTATCGTTATCTGAATCTGGCGGGCAAAGACGGCAACCGCGACAACGCGCTGGCTGACGGCCCGTACGTGGGCGTCAGCGCAGGCTTCTAACTCCTCCGGCGCGGCGTCCGTCGCGCCAGTTTCTCTCCTCTCCATGCCGGTGATTGCGTTATAGTGTTTTCACCATATAAGCGGGAGAACACAATGATTAACGTGGAGATGTTATCCACCGGCGACGAAGTGCTGCATGGACAGATTGTTGATACCAATGCTGCCTGGCTTGCCGATCTTTTCTTTGAGCAAGGATTACCGTTAACGCGCCGCAATACCGTAGGCGACAGTCTTGAGTCGCTGGTGACTGTCCTGCGCGAGCGTAGCGAACACTGCGACGTGCTGATTGTGAACGGTGGGCTCGGCCCCACCAGCGACGATCTCAGTGCGCTGGCTGCCGCGACCGCCAAAGGCGAAGGGCTGGTATTGCACGAGGAGTGGCTGGCCCACATGGAGCGTTTCTTCTCCGAACGTGGCCGCGTGATGGCCCCCAGCAACCGCAAACAGGCTGAAATCCCAGCCAGCGCCGAACTGGTCGATAACCCGGTGGGTACCGCCTGCGGTTTCGCCGTTCAACTGAACCGCTGCCTGATGTTCTTCACGCCGGGTGTCCCGTCTGAATTTAAGGTGATGGTCGAACAGCAGATCCTGCCGCGCCTTCGCCAACATTTTACCCTGCCTGAACCGCCAGTCTGCCTGCGCCTGACCACCTTTGGCCGTTCGGAAAGCGATCTGGCGCAGAGCCTCGATCACCTGCCGCTGCCGCCGGGGGTATCCATGGGCTATCGCTCTTCCATGCCGATCATTGAACTCAAGCTCACCGGGCCTGCCACGCAGAAAGCGGCGATGCTGGCGCTCTGGCCGGAAGTGCAGCGCGTGGCGGGCGAAAGTCTGATTTTCGAGGGTACGGAAGGGCTACCGGCGCAGATTGCGAAGCATCTGCAGTCGCGCCAGCTGAGCGTCACCCTCAGCGAGCAGTTCACCGGCGGCCTGCTGGCGCTGCAACTGTCGCGCGTTAATGCTCCGCTGCTGGCCAGCGAGGTGGTGCCGTTCCAGCAGGAGACGCTGGCGCAGACGGCGCGCTGGGCGTCAGAACGCCGGGTCAACCATTTTGCCGGGCTGGCGCTGTTTGTCGGGGGGATGGATGAGGAATATCTCAACTTTGCGCTGGCTACGCCGGAAGGGACGCATGCCTTAAGAGTCAAAATGAGTATCACCCGCCACAGCCTGGCGGTGCGTCAGGACGTCTGCGCCATGATGGCGCTGAACATGCTGCGTCGCTGGCTGGCAGGTAAAGAGGTGGCCAGCGAGCACGGCTGGATCAACGTGGTGGAATCGCTGTTCGTTGAGTGACCGGTTTGCCGGGGCGGCGGCCCCGGCGATACCTAACCCAGGGCCTTCGCCAGCAACGTGATCGGATGCTCGCAGCGCTTGCTGGTGGACATCTCTATCTGCCACTTGCAGGTTTCGCAGTCGGTCACCACGATATCCGCGCCGCTCTCCTCAATCTGGCGGAACAGCGGCGCGCCAATTGCCTGTGATGTTTCGTAATTTTCACGTTTAAAGCCGTACGTCCCCGCAATGCCGCAGCAGCGCGAATCCAGCACCGTCAACTCCAGCCCCGGAATTAACCGCAACAGTTCCAGCGTGTAAAGCGCCCAGCCCATTTTTTCCATATGGCACGGCGTGTGGTAGACCACTTTCAGGGGTAAATTTTTCAGCGGTAGCGTCTGCCCGCTGTCCAGCTTGCGCCACAGGAAACGGGTTGCCAGCTCGATATGTTCGCGCAGGCCGGTATTGTCCACGTCCAGCAGGTGCGGATACTCATCGCGCAGCGTGAAGGTACAGGTCGAGGAGGTGGCCAGCACCGGAATGCCTTTATCGACGATGGCCTCGCGCAGCGACGAGACGTTGCTTCTGGCCTGTTTGCGCGCTTTATCGGTAAATCCGTTGGCGATCAGCGGCACGCCGCAGCATTTCTCCTTGTTCAGTAACTGCACGCCTGTACCCATGGCGTTCAGCACTTTCAGCAGATCTTTACCCAGTTGCGGATGGTTGTAGTTCACGTAGCAGCCATGAAAGAACGCGACCTGGTCGGCATACCGCGCCTGGTCTGCCGCTACGGATTTGTACCAGCGGCGGAAAGTGCCGTGGGAATATTTGGGCAAACTGCGGTGATGGTCGATCTTAAGCGTGGCATCCAGCAGCTGGCGCACCGGTTTCAGCGAGGTCGCGGCGTTCACCAGCGGGGCAAACGGCGTGGAGACGCTGCCCATTAGATCGGTATGGCTAAGAATGGCATCGCGCAGCGACGGTTTTTGCGTGCTATAGCGTGCCCGGGCGCGCTGAATAATGTCGCCGATTTTCACATCCGACGGACAGGCGACTTCACAACGTTTGCAGTTGATGCAGTATTTCAGCGCGTCATCGTACAGCGCGCCGTCCTTCAGACGCAGGCGCTCGCCGTCCGGCCCGGCCTGTTTCGGACCGGGATAGCGCGGGTTAACGCCGCTGACCGGGCAGACGGTGGTGCAGACCGTGCATTTGATGCAGCTTTCAAAGCGGGTATCGTTCATTGTTCAGCCTCCGTGCGCTGGCAAATCTGCTCTGCCACATAGAGCGCCGTTATGGCGCAGACGCCGCCGCCGCAGCCCTGGGCGATAGGATCGTATCCGCCCAAAAGCGAGCCGATGGCGTAGAGATTCGGTACTGACTTTCCTGAAAGTTGCGGATGCAGCTGGTTATCCACGATTACGCCGAACTGCTGCCACGGCTGCGGGGCAAAGAAATCGCTCTGATACCAGTCCGCGCGAGAGGCGCTCTGGCGGACGTCCAGCCCCATAATCGCCTCGCGAATGCCGTCCCGGCTGCTCAGCAGACCGTTGCTGAAGAAACTGCCGCTTGCCAGCACCGCGTAACGCGTACGAAGCGGAATATCGTCGTGGTTGCGGGTCCAGATTTCGCTCACCGAGCCGTCAGTCAGGGTGATTTTTTTCACTTCATCACCCGCCATCCACACGCCTCCCTGGGCCACAAACTGGCGCTGAAGCTGGGTATGCAGGCGAATACCGGGCACCGACGGAGGAAGCGTTGGCAGCAGGCCGAGCGAGCAGGGCAGGCGGTCGGACAGCCAGCGCCACAGCCGGTTGTCCTGTAAGCCAAAGCAGGCGGGCATAAACAGCGCATCGCATCCCTCTGCAAGCGGTTTGAGCGCCTCATACAGCAGCGGCCATTTCTCTTCGTTATCGAGCAAACGGGCAATATTCACCGCGCGGAACTCGCTGGGGTTGTCGCGCAGGACATCCAGCTCAGGAAGGTCAATCTCTGCCGTTTCAGCGTTGACCCCCTGGCGACTGAGCGAGGCCGCCGCCAGATGGGGCTGAAAATCCAGAAAACCGCTAATGCCCACCACCCGCACGCGCGTGGCCTTGAACGGGGCAACGGGCACCTCCTCCGGGCTGAGCCAGGCGGAACGCAGGGTGCCAAGCGGCGTGACGCGCGCGTGATTTTGCCTGGCGCTCCCCTGCATACGTGCGCCGCAATCAGCCAGCAGCGCTTCGGTCTCCAGGGCAAAGCGGTCAATGTGCTGCGCGCCAGTCAGGTGATAAGGATGCTCTGCCGGCAGTTTTTCGCGGTACGTTTCGTCCACCAGATCCAGCGAGCCCGACGAGAAGTGCAGGGCGCTCTGGCCCCGGGTGATAATGGCGCAGCGCAGTCCCTGCTTCGTGAGTTTGATGCCACAGAGCAGACCCGCCAGCCCGCCGCCGACGATCACCGTATCAAATTTCATCGCGTTGCTCCTTCTCAAGACCGCAAAGCCCCTGGTACACCCAGCGGGTAAATTCGCTTTCACGCAGGGCATCACCCCAGGCGACAGGCTGAATGCCTTTCCAGCGCTCGTTCAGAAAATCGCTGAGCTGATCGAGCGACTGGGTGGCGGTGGTGGTATGAAAACGCTGCAGCAGCCCGGCGGCACGGCAGGCACACAGCTCCCCCTGACAGGTGCCCATCCCGACGCGGGTGCGGCGGCGGAGATCGAGCAGGCTATTCACCGTCAGATTCTCCACCGCGTATTGCACTTCCCCGGCGGTAACGGCCTCGCACTCGCATACCAGACTGCGGCTCAGCCGTCCTTCACCCAGCCAGACCGGTGTTCTGTCGCCATGGCGATAGACAGCCGAACCACGCAGGGGGGCAGGCAGGGAGATAATTTTTTGCAGCGTTTTCTCGGTGGACTGGCGCGAGCCGGGCAGGGGCTGTTCTGCGGTCACGCACGGTTCGCTATTGCCCAGCTTGCGGCAGACAGCATCCGTCGCCCATTCGGCCATCAGGCGGTAGGTCATCAATTTACCGCCGGTGATGGTGATGAAGCCGTCCAGCCCGTCGCGCTCGGCATGGTCAAGCAGCACAATGCCACGGCTGACATTGCGTCCGCTCGGGTCGTTATCGCTGGCGACAAGCGGACGCACACCCGCGTAGGCGCGCAGGATGCGGGTCTGGGCCATCACCGGCGCCAGTTTTTCTCCTTCGCGCAGCAGGATGTCGACCTCTTCTGCGGTGACCCGATTGTAGTCAATCTCGCTGTAGTCAACGTGGGTGGAGGTGGTCCCGATTAACGAAATGGTATCGCCGGGGACAAGGATGTCTGCGTCAGACGGTTTACGGCAGCGGTTGATGACATGGTTATTAATGCGGTGGTCGAGGATCAGCAGCGAGCCTTTGGCCGGGAACATGCGCACAGATAAATCGGCGTATTCTGCGATGTGTTGCCCCCAGATCCCCGCCGCGTTGACCACCACGGCGGCATACAGCTCGCTGTGTTCGTTGTACTGCGTATCCAGGACCCGCACGCCCACGATGCGATGCCCCTCACGGATAAGCCCGGTGACCTGATGGCCGGTCAGGATCCGCGCGCTGTGCTCGCGGGCGTCCAGCATGTTGGCCGCCGTCAGACGAAACGGATCCACGGTGCCGTCCGGGACTTTTACTGCACCCGTCAGTGCCGGATTAACCGAAGGTTCGATGCGGCGTGCAAGGGCCGGGTCAATGGCTTGTGCCTGAATTCCCGCGGCCTGGCAGGCGGTAATGAAAGTTGACTGAAAGGCGAGATCGTCTTCGGGAAGCGTAATAAACAGGCCGTCGGTCGGTTCAATACAGTGGCGGGCGATACGTCGCAGGATCTGATTTTCGGCGATACATTCGCGTGCCGATTCGCCGTCGGTAACGGCGTAGCGGGCGCCGCTGTGCAGCAGGCCATGATTGCGTCCGGTAGCGCCGGTCGCAATATCATGGCGCTCCAGGAGCGTGACGCTCAGCCCTCTGAGCGCACAGTCGCGTGCGATGCCAGCGCCGGTCGCGCCCCCGCCAATGATAATCACATCGCTGTAGCGTGGATCGTGAATTGTCATTGTCATCCCTCTGTGTTCGTTTTTTATCATTTAGCCACATGAAAACTGTGATTTGTTTGATTTCGAACACAAACGAGCGAAATTCGAAAGTGAAACGTGATTCCATGCGCTTTTTTGCGCATGTTGTCATATTTCTGTAACAATTTGTGCGTTGATTCACAGTAACAATCACCGTGATTTCTTAACATCCCCGCCTTGCTGGAGTTTGGGGCAGTTAAACCCCTGTAAATTCAATACATGGCCACGGAGGCTGTCATGCTCAGTATCTTTAAACCTGCGCCGCACCGGGCGCGTCTGCCTGAGGCAGAAATAGATCCGCTTTACCGCCGCCTGCGCTGGCAAATCTTCCTGGGGATCTTCTTCGGGTATGCGGCGTATTACCTTGTGCGTAAAAACTTTGCCCTCGCCATGCCTTATCTGGTTGAGCAGGGCTTTTCGCGTGGCGATCTCGGGTTCGCGCTGTCGGGGATCTCCATCGCCTACGGCTTTTCGAAATTCATCATGGGATCGGTGTCGGATCGCTCGAATCCGCGCGTGTTCCTTCCAGCCGGTCTGATCCTGGCGGCGGCGGTGATGCTGTTTATGGGCTTTGTGCCATGGGCAACGTCCAGCATCGCCATTATGTTTGTGCTGTTGTTCCTGTGCGGCTGGTTCCAGGGGATGGGATGGCCGCCATGCGGGCGTACCATGGTGCACTGGTGGTCGCAAAAGGAGCGTGGCGGCATCGTGTCGGTGTGGAACTGCGCGCATAACGTGGGTGGCGGCATTCCGCCTCTGCTGTTCCTGCTGGGGATGGCCTGGTTCAACGACTGGCACGCTGCGCTCTATATGCCTGCCTTTGGCGCCATTCTGGTGGCGATTATCGCCTTTGCGCTGATGCGTGATACACCGCAGTCCTGCGGCCTGCCGCCGATTGAGGAGTACAAAAACGACTATCCGGATGATTACAGCGAGAAGCACGAAGAAGAGCTGACGGCAAAGCAGATCTTCATGAAGTACGTGTTGCCAAACAAACTGCTGTGGTACATCGCGGTTGCGAACGTGTTTGTTTACCTGCTGCGCTACGGCATCCTCGACTGGTCACCGACCTACCTGAAAGAGGTGAAGCATTTCGCGCTGGATAAATCCTCCTGGGCCTACTTCCTGTACGAATACGCGGGGATCCCGGGGACGCTGATTTGCGGCTGGATGTCGGACAAAGTATTTAAGGGCAACCGTGGCGCAACGGGCGTCTTCTTTATGACGCTCGTGACCATTGCCACCGTCGTCTACTGGCTCAACCCGCCGGGTAATCCGGGCGTGGATATGACCTGTATGATCGTCATCGGCTTCCTGATTTATGGTCCTGTTATGTTGATCGGTCTGCATGCGCTGGAACTGGCACCGAAAAAAGCAGCCGGTACGGCGGCAGGCTTTACCGGTCTGTTTGGCTACCTGGGCGGTTCGGTCGCGGCGAGCGCCATCGTGGGCTATACCGTTGACTTCTTCGGCTGGGACGGCGGCTTTATGGTGATGATCGGCGGCAGCGTGCTGGCGGTACTGCTGCTGATTGTTGTGATGATCGGTGAAAAACGTCACCACGCGGACGTGCTGGCGCGTCGTCAATAAGGAGCATTGCCATGAAATTAACTCAATTAGCGACCGGTCTGCTGCTGGCGGGCCTGATGACCGGCTCCGCACTGGCGGCGGATAAAATCGTTATTGCCCATCGCGGCGCAAGCGGCTATCTGCCGGAGCATACGCTGCCGGCGAAAGCGATGGCCTACGCGCAGGGGGCCGATTATCTTGAGCAGGATCTGGTGATGACAAAGGACGACCAGCTGGTCGTCCTGCATGACCACTATCTTGATCGCGTGACCGATGTGGCGGAGCGTTTCCCGGACCGCGCCCGTAAAGATGGTCGTTTTTACGCCATCGATTTTACTCTGGATGAAATCCGCTCTCTGAAGTTTACCGAAGGCTTCGAGATTGAAAACGGCAAGAAGGTGCAGGTTTATCCGGGACGTTTCCCAATGGGTAAATCTGACTTCCGTATCCATACCTTCCAGGAAGAGATTGAGTTTGTTCAGGGGCTGAACCACTCGACGGGCAAAAATATCGGTATCTATCCGGAAATTAAAGCCCCGTGGTTCCATCACCAGGAAGGGAAAGACATTGCCAAGAAGACGCTGGAGGTGCTGAAGCAGTACGGCTACACCAGCAAGAAGGACAAAGTTTATCTCCAGTGTTTTGACGCCGCAGAACAGAAGCGCATCAAAACCGAGCTGGAGCCTAAGATGGGGATGGATCTCAATCTGGTCCAGCTGATTGCCTATACCGACTGGAACGAAACCCAGGAGAAGCAGGCAGACGGCAAGTGGGTAAACTACAACTACGACTGGATGTTCAAACCGGGCGCCATGAAGCAGATCGCGCAGTACGCCGACGGGATCGGGCCGGATTACCACATGCTGGTGGCGGAAGGTTCAACCCCGGGCCACGTGAAGCTGACGGCGATGGTAAAAGAGGCACACGCCAGCAAGATGCAGGTGCATCCGTATACGGTGCGTGCTGACCAGTTACCGCCGTACGCCACGGACGTGAATCAGCTTTACGAGGTGTTGTATAAGCAGGCGGACGTAGACGGGTTGTTTACGGATTTCCCGGATAAAGCAGTTTCATTCCTGCATAACAAGTAATACAAGGGGCCGTAAGGCCCTTTTTTATTCGGGCAGTAGGCCGGCCAGCCTTAGCTTTTTTTCCCATTCTGGCTCTGGCCCTAGCTGTTCTGCGACCAGGTTGACCAGCGCCTGGATCACTGGCGAGGCGCGACGCGTCTGGCGATACAGGGCCACAATGTTGCCACCATCCGGTTGCCAGCCGGGTAAAATGATATTCAGTTCTCCGCGCAATATCGCATCAGCACCTAAAAATAACGGCATGACCACAATCCCAAGCCCTGCTTTGGCGGCTTCCAGCAGGCTGAAAGCGTTATCCGAACGCAGGCGATTTCTGACGCGCCAGTTCTGGTGCTGCCCGTTATGCAGTAGCTGCCAGCAACCGCCTGGCGCACGGTGGGTATATAACAGTCCGTCATGCTGCTCCAGCTCAACGGGGTGCACAGGCGTGCCCCGTTGCGCCAGATAGTCCGGGCTCGCGCACAGCCAGGTCAGATTGAGCGCCAGCGTGCGGGCGATGAGCGTAGAGTCCGGGACGAGACCGAGGCGGATGGCGATATCAAAGTCGGGCTGATGCATATTAATCTGCCGATCTTCTGTCGAGATATCGAGAGACAGTCCCGGATGAGCGCCAATAAATCCGGCCAGGATCGTCGACAGATGGGTGGTCATAAAGGTATGCGAGGTGGCGATACGCAGCTCGCCGTGAAGCTCGCTGCGTGAGGGTGCCACGGCTTCTTCCGCCTGTGTGACTTCGTCAAGGATACGCACGCACTCCTGATAAAAAAGCAGACCCGCTTCCGTCAGGCTAAGGCGGGGCCCACGCTCCAGCAAGCTTGCGCCAAGCCGTTTCTCCAGCATCTTCACGCGCTGGCTGACCACCGATTTTGATGTTCCCAGCTTTGCCGCCGCGCCAAAAAAGCTTTGCGACTCAACAACCGAAACAAACGTGCTCATCTCCACGAACTTGTTCACACAGGCGCTCCTTTATGGCTTATTCGGTTTACTATGCGCCGTTCAGGGAGCCGGAAAAACGGCTGGCGAGATATTCTGCCGCCATGATCACATCCGGGTTAGTCGCCTGAGAGGGAACGTCCGGGAACAGCGAGGCATCGACGACAAACAGCCCGTTAATGCCGAAGACGTTGCCGCACGCGTCCACGACTGCTGCCGGATCGCTTTCTTTACCCATCGGTGCTGTCGCGCTGAGGTGTAGATTGCTTTTCACCGTCGCACGCTGCTCCTCTGCTATCTGCTGGTCTGTTTTGGCGAGTTTACCGCCTTTAACTGCCGGGACTTCGCCAGTAACCAGTGCCTGCAATGGACCTTCCTGCACCAGTGCCCGGGACAACTTCACCGCTTCGACCATCCGTATGACGTCGCGCTTGTCGCCCAGCAGATTGAGATCGATAGTGGGGGCGAGCAGCGGATTGCGGCTCGTCAGTGTCAGACGCCCACGGGCACAGGGGCGAGCCACGGTGAAAAAGAGCTGGAAACCCGCCCCGTATGGAAACAGTCCCGGATCGACGAAGTGATTATTGCTGATATACAGATCCAGTTCGTCGGCTGCGGCCAGCGAAGATTGTGTCCAGAGCGTTGCACCTATTGGGGGATAGCTGGCATGTTCTGTAGAGGTCGCCAGCATGATCCCGTTCACGGGTTGTTCCTGCAAATTGCGGCCAACGGGGAGATCCTGTTTTAGCGGGATTTCCAGACGGCGTAAATCGTCAGCAGGACCAATGCCGGAGCGTAACAGAATGGCTGGCGTACCGGCCGCACCGGCACAAAGGAACACGCAGTCGGCAGCGATCCGTGTCCCATCCGCAAGCTGTATGCCGTTCACCCGCGAATTGTCTATCAGCGCTTTATCCACAACCGTCATGCCGACAATTGACAGATTCTTGCGCGCCCGAACCTCCGCCGTCAGGTAGACCATGCCGGTGTTTTGCCGGATGCCGTTGACAACATTCAGTGGATAGATGGCGACGCCGTGTTGTTGTGCGCCGTTAATATCGTCAATGGCGGCAAAGCCGTGAGCGCGACAGGCGTGATAAAACGCCTGACTTGCCGGACTGAGTGTCTCCAGCGCAGGTAATCGCACCGGAACGGGACCGTGGCGGCCATGCCAGCGATCGTCGCCATAGTCGGCATTTTCAAGCCGTTTGAACCACGGTAAGACCTTATCAAACGACCAGTCGCTCAGGCCGCGCTTTACCCAGCGGTCAAAATCGAATTTAGGGGCGCGAACAAACGCGCCTGCGTTGATCGTGGAGCCGCCACCGAGTACTTTGGCCCGCAGATGACCAGAGGTATGATCGGTTCCCGTCGCCGCGCCGTGTTCCCAGACGTAATCACCGCCGCCAACAGAGTGGCTTTGCGTCAGTTCATCCGGCCAGCCATCGGGGGCAAAGACGGGGCCGCCCTCCAGCAGCAATACCTGGCAGTCAGGGTTCTCGCTAAGACGTGCGGCGAGAACCGCACCCGCTGAACCACCGCCTGCGACTATGACGTCGTACGATTGTTTCATTATTCTGGCGCTGTTTTCCGGCTTGATGGATACCATTTTTCCTCTCCTCATGAATATCGTTACGCAGCGCATCAGCCAGTTTTTCTGCCATCTTGATGATGGTCGGATTGAGGTTGATGAGCGGGATTTCGGGCAAGATCGATGCGTCGATGACCCGTACGTCATGCAGACCATAGAGGCACCCGTTTTCATCCACCACGGCATAGGGGTCATCAGGGGGTCCCATCGGTGCGGTGGAACAGGGGTGCTGGAGGGTGCTAACCCCCTGCGCCAGAGCCTGGCGAATGTCAGATTCATCATCCCCGACCGAGGCTCCGGGGCTGATTTCGTACTCAATGAGCTGGCGCAGCGGCGGCATATCCGCCAGCAGGCGTGCCAGACGAAAGCACTCGACCATCCGGCGCATGTCATCTTCTGTCGTCAGGTGATTAAGCGCTATTTCCGGTGCATCGTGAGGGGCACGGCTCTTCAGGCGGATGTAGCCTGTGGAGCTGCAATGCATGAGTTCCAGCCCGAGGGAGAAGGCGACGCCGGTTGGGCTGAGGTCTGCAGGTAACAGATGCGAAAGGGAAATGGCAATGTCCATTTCGCGGGCTGATTTGGCAAAGCTTGAATTCGTCCAGATCTGGGCGGCGACAACCGGATGCTCGTGGCCCTTAAGTTCGGCTTTTCCGGCGAAGTTGATCCAGTAGAAGGCGTGATCCCGCAGACGCTCACCCACCGGGGCCTCTTTCACGACGGGGATCGACAGCGATTCCAGATGGTGGCGTGGGCCGATGCCTGAGCGCAGCAATATCGCGGCGGAACCATAGGCGCCGGCGCTGAGGATTGTCTGGCGGGCAAAGCACTGTTCCCCGTCGGCAAGCTGCACGCCTTTGACCCGGTTCTCCTCAACGATCAGCTTGTCCGTGAGCGCCCCATACACGATGGTCAGGTTCGGGCGCTGGCGCACCTTGCGGGTAAGCCATGCCATTCCGGTATTCACCCGAACGCCGTTAATAATATTCATCGGATTGGGCCCGGCGCCGTTGTTGGCTTCTGGGTGGTTAAAGTCTTCAACCCGCGCAAAACCCAGCTGCCACGCCGCTTCCAGGGTGGCCCGCTGAACTGGGGTGATCTCCTCTAACGTCATCTGATGGATCGGAAGTGGACCTTCACGACCGTGATATTTATCCTCACCCAAAGGGTAGGTTTCCATCTTTTTGTAGTAGGGCAGCACATCCTCATATTTCCAGCCCTTGAGCCCTTTTGCCGTGATGCGTTCGAAATCCCAGGGGAGCGCCCGGCAGGCGACGGCGGCGTTAATGGCTGAACTTCCGCCGAGGGTTTTGCCGCGCGGAGTATAGACGGGATCGGGCTGGCTGACCGGGCTGGCGTAATAGCCCCATTCATATCGCTGATCGCCATTCGCCGCGATAATATTGCCGCTGTAAAGCAGTTCCGGATAGCCATCGGGATCAAAAGACGGACCATATTCCAGCAGCAGAACACGTGTCTGCTCATCTTCGCTAAGACGTGCTGCCAGCACTGCCCCGGCAGAGCCCGCGCCAACAATGATAATATCGTAGGGCATCTGCTCAGGGGGCGTGGTCATGAACTGTTCTAAGGATAAAACGGACATTGCTGATGGCCTCCTCAGGTGGATATACCGTTAGAGTAAGCGGCATGAGGAGGGGTGAACAGGTGAGGAAAGGCGAATCACGGGTTCGTAAATCACGAACCCGAAAGGAGGGGGGGCGCTATATTTCTATTTCAATATCACCTTTTGCCCGGCAGCAGCAGGGCAAAATTTCCCCTTCATTGATAAAGGCCAGCGGTTCGGTCAGCCAGTCCACCTGGCCGGTGACCAGGCGGCAGCGGCAGGAGCCGCAATAGCCTTCACGACACTGATACTCTACCGTCACCTGATTCGCCTCAAGGGCTGCCAGCAGGGAAGGGTGCTCTTCCTGGCACAGCACTTCTGTGCCCGAAAGACTCAGCGTTACGCGCGTCATCAGAGCTGGAAATTGCTCAGGTCGTCAGTGTTGACTTCAGAATCAATCTGACCGACCAGGTAAGAACTGACTTCCACTTCTTGTGGCGCCACCTGCACGTTATCGGACACCAGCCAGGTGTTGATCCACGGGATCGGGTTGGAACGCGTCTGGAATGGCAGATCGAGACCGACCGCCTGCATACGGATGTTGGTGATGTACTCAACGTACTGGCACAGAATGTCTTTGTTCAGGCCAATCATGGAGCCGTCGCGGAACAGGTAGTCTGCCCACTCTTTCTCCTGCTGTGCGGCCAGCACGAACAGGTCGTAGCACTCCTGCTTGCACTCTTCAGCGATTTCCGCCATCTCCGGGTCGTCTGCACCGCTGCGCAACAGGTTCAGCATGTGCTGGGTGCCGGTCAGGTGCAGGGCTTCGTCACGGGCGATCAGACGGATGATTTTGGCGTTACCTTCCATCAGCTTGCGCTCGGCAAACGCAAAGGAGCAGGCAAAGCTCACGTAGAAGCGGATGGCTTCCAGGGCGTTAACGCTCATCAGGCACAGGTACAGCTGCTTTTTCAGCGCGCGCAGGTTCACGGTGACAGTTTTGCCGTTCACGTTGTGGGTCCCTTCGCCCAGCAGGTGCCAGTAGCTGGTCATCTCGATCAGCTCGTCGTAGTAGTGGGCAATCCCTTCCGCGCGTTTCTGAATCTGCTCGTTGGTGACGATATCGTCAAACACCACCGCCGGATCGTTAACGATGTTGCGGATAATGTGGGTGTAAGAGCGGGAGTGGATCGTCTCCGAGAACGCCCAGGTTTCCACCCAGGTTTCCAGTTCCGGAATGGAGATCAGCGGCAGCAGGGCAACGTTCGGGCTGCGGCCCTGAATGGAGTCCAGCAGCGTCTGGTACTTCAGGTTACTGATGAAAATGTGTTTTTCATGCTCCGGCAACGCCTGGAAATCAATACGATCGCGGGAAACGTCAACTTCCTCCGGACGCCAGAAGAAGGAGAGTTGCTTTTCAATCAGCTTTTCGAAGATGTCATATTTTTGCTGATCGTAGCGTGCCACATTGACCGGCTGGCCGAAGAACATCGGCTCTTTGAGCTGGTCGTTTTTCGTCTGTGAAAAGGTGGTATATGCCATGAGTGTGTCCTGTGGTGTTATTTCCCCCTCATCCCGGCCCTCTCCCACAGGGAGAGGGGGAAAGAGTTCCCTCTCCCTGTGGGAGAGGGTTAGGATGAGGGGATTTATTAGATCTTACATGCGCCGCTTTCGCAGCCATCATCCTGAATTGACGGTGCCAGATCGTCCTGCGCGTCTTCTGCACCATCACGGGTGTTGTGATAATACAGGGTTTTCACGCCAAATTTGTACGCGGTGAGCAGGTCTTTCAGCAGTTGCTGCATTGGCACTTTACCAGACGGGAAACGCGTCGGGTCGTAGTTGGTATTGGCAGAGATCGACTGATCGATGAATTTCTGCATGATACCCACCAGCTGCAGATAGCCGTCATTGTTTGGCATTTCCCACAGCAGCTCGTAGTTGTCTTTCAGCAGTTCGTAATCCGGCACCACCTGGCGCAGGATGCCGTCTTTCGACGCTTTAATGCTGACGTGACCGCGCGGCGGCTCGATACCGTTGGTGGCGTTAGAGATTTGCGAAGAGGTCTCAGACGGCATCAGGGCAGAGAGCGTGGAGTTGCGCAGGCCGTGAGTCTTAATGGACTCGCGCAGTGCTTCCCAGTCCAGATGCAGCGGCGCGTTTGCAATCGCATCCAGGTCTTTCTTGTAGGTGTCGATTGGCAGAATGCCTTTCGCATAGGTGGTTTCGTTAAACCACGGGCATGCGCCTTGCTCTTTCGCCAGCTCGTTAGACGCTTTCAGCAGGTAATACTGGATCGCTTCGAACGTTTCGTGGGTCAGGTTGTTCGCGCTGCCGTCGGAGTAACGCTTACCGTGTTTCGCCAGCCAGTAGGCGAAGTTGATGACGCCGATACCCAGCGTACGACGGCCCATTGCGCCGCGTTTCGCCGCCGGGATTGGGTAATCCTGGTAGTCCAGCAGGGCGTCGAGCGCACGGACGGCCAGCACCGCCAGCTCTTCCAGCTCGTCCAGGCTCTTAATCGCGCCCAGGTTGAACGCAGACAGTGTACACAGCGCGATTTCGCCGTTTTCGTCGTTTACGTCTTCCAGCGGTTTGGTCGGCAGGGCGATCTCCAGGCACAGGTTAGACTGGCGCACTGGCGCAACAACCGGATCAAACGGGCTGTGGGTGTTGCAGTGGTCAACGTTCTGGATGTAGATACGGCCGGTAGAGGCACGTTCCTGCATCATCAGGGAGAACAGATCGACCGCCTTCACGCGCTGTTTACGGATGCTGTCGTCTTTTTCGTATTTGGTGTACAGACGTTCAAACTCGTCCTGATCGGCGAAGAACGCGTCATACAGACCCGGGACATCGGACGGGCTGAACAGGGTAATGTCTTCGCCTTTCAGCAGACGGGTGTACATCAGTTTGTTGATCTGTACGCCGTAGTCCATGTGACGCACGCGGTTACCTTCAACCCCACGGTTGTTTTTCAGTACCAGCAGGCTTTCGACTTCCAGGTGCCACATTGGATAGAACAGGGTTGCCGCACCACCGCGCACGCCGCCCTGAGAGCAGGATTTTACTGCCGTCTGGAAGTGCTTGTAGAACGGGATACAACCGGTATGGAAGGCTTCACCGCCGCGAATTGGGCTGCCCAGGGCACGAATGCGACCGGCGTTGATACCGATACCGGCACGCTGGGAGACGTATTTGACAATCGCGCTGGAGGTCGCGTTGATGGAATCCAGGCTGTCACCGCACTCGATCAGTACGCAGGAGCTGAACTGACGGGTTGGGGTACGCACGCCAGACATAATCGGCGTCGGCAGAGAAATCTTGAACGTAGAGACCGCATCATAGAAACGCTTAACGTATTCCAGACGGGTGTCACGCGGGTAGTTTGAGAACAGGCAGGCGGCCACCAGAATATAGAGGAACTGGGCGCTCTCGTAGATTTCGCCCGTGACACGGTTCTGGACCAGGTATTTGCCTTCGAGCTGTTTCACCGCTGCGTAGGAGAAGTTCATATCACGCCAGTGGTCGATAAACCCGTTCATCTGCTCGAACTCTTCTTCCGTATAGTCTTCCAGCAGATGCGTGTCGTATTTACCCAGCTCAACCATTTTCACCACGTGGTCGTAAAGCGCAGGCGGCTCGAACTGGCCGTAGGCTTTTTTACGCAGGTGGAAAATCGCCAGACGTGCAGCGAGGTACTGATAATCCGGCGCTTCGCGGGAGATCAGATCCGCCGCCGCTTTGATGATGGTTTCGTGGATATCAGACGTTTTGATGCCGTCGTAGAACTGAATATGGGAACGCAGTTCAACCTGGGAGATAGATACGTTGTTCAGGCCTTCTGCTGCCCAGTCGAGAACTCGATGGATTTTGTCCAGATTGATACGCTCGGTAGTACCGTCGCGCTTTGTCACCAGCAGACTCTGATTCATGTGGGTTTTACCTGTCCGTGAAATAAAAAAATATCCCCCGTTTATCCACAGATCCGCCTTGTGACTAACTCTGTGGATAAATACTACATATAGGGGGTTTGCGATAAGAGAAACGCTATATGGTGAGTATTCTAGTAAGGATTCTTTTCAGTACAAGGGTTGATTTTGACGTTAAATTGGGGTTGTGAAAGGGTAAAAAAGGCTAAGTCCTCATGCTGTAAGGCCTGGAAGAGATGTCAATAATTAAGAAAAAAAATTCAAAATTTGATCGAGTGCTGATTTCTTCAACGGGAGGTCAGAATTGCGCAACATGATGTCGCGCAATCTTTATAAGAATAATGGATGACGTTAGTCGTTTTTGGCGGTGGTGTGCAACATATAGTTAACATCCACACCCGGGGCGAGTTTGAATTTATCGGTCAGCGGATTGTAGTGCAGACCGGTGATGTGCTGCTCCTTGAGCCACGTCTGGTCAACCCAGCCCAGTAACTCGGCAGGCTTGATGAATTTCTTCACGTCGTGTGTACCTTTGGGCACCATGCGCAGTACATATTCTGCGCCGACGACGGCCATCAGCCAGGCTTTGCCGTTACGGTTGATGGTGGAGAAGAAGACCTGGCCGCCCGGTTTCACCAGTTTTGCGCAGGCGTTGACGACGGACTGCGGGTCGGGAACGTGCTCCAGCATCTCCATGCAGGTGACCACGTCGTACTGGTGCGCATGTTTTGCCGCGTGTTCCTCAACGGTTTCCTGTACGTACTCCACCTGAATCCCGGACTCCAGGGCATGCAGACGGGCAACCTGCAACGGTTCAAAACCCATATCCAGGCCGGTGACGGTGGCCCCTTCGCGCGCCATGCTCTCTGCCAGGATGCCGCCGCCGCAGCCGACATCGAGCACTTTTTTACCGAACAGACCGCCGGAACGCTCCGCGATATAGCCCAGACGCAGCGGGTTGATGCGATGCAGAGGTTTGAACTCACCTTCGAGATCCCACCAGCGGGATGCCACCGCTTCAAATTTGGCAATCTCTTCGTGGTCTACGTTGTGAGCCACCGGGGATTTTTCGGCATTCATGGGCGCTTTTACTCCTTATTTAGCAAGACGAATGAGTATATCAGGCAATCCCTGTGAATAAAGCGTATAGGTTTACCTGTATCACCGCGGCTGTGTTATAATTTGCGACCTTTGAATCCGGGATACAGTAGAGGGATAGCGGTTAGATGAGCGACCTTGCGAGAGAAATTACACCGGTTAACATCGAGGAAGAGCTGAAGAGCTCCTATCTGGACTATGCGATGTCGGTCATTGTTGGCCGTGCGCTGCCGGACGTCCGCGATGGCCTGAAGCCGGTACACCGTCGCGTACTATACGCCATGAACGTATTGGGCAATGACTGGAATAAAGCCTACAAAAAATCTGCCCGTGTCGTTGGTGACGTAATCGGTAAATACCATCCCCATGGTGATTCCGCGGTGTACGACACCATCGTTCGTATGGCGCAGCCTTTCTCGCTGCGTTACATGCTGGTAGATGGTCAGGGTAACTTTGGTTCTATCGACGGCGACTCCGCCGCGGCAATGCGTTATACGGAAATCCGTCTGGCGAAAATTGCCCATGAGCTGATGGCCGACCTGGAAAAAGAGACGGTTGATTTCGTTGATAACTACGACGGCACGGAAAAAATTCCTGACGTCATGCCAACGAAGATCCCTAACCTGCTGGTGAACGGTTCGTCCGGTATCGCCGTAGGGATGGCGACCAACATTCCGCCGCACAACATCACCGAAGTGATCAACGGCTGCCTGGCCTATATCGACGATGAAGACATCAGCATTGAAGGGCTGATGGAACACATCCCGGGCCCGGACTTCCCGACGGCGGCCATCATCAACGGTCGTCGTGGTATTGAAGAAGCGTACCGCACCGGTCGCGGCAAGATTTACATCCGTGCCCGCGCCGAAGTGGAAGCAGATGCCAAAACCGGCCGTGAAACCATCATTGTTCACGAGATCCCGTATCAGGTGAACAAAGCGCGACTGATTGAAAAAATCGCCGAGCTGGTAAAAGAAAAACGTGTTGAAGGCATCAGCGCGCTGCGTGACGAGTCTGATAAAGACGGTATGCGCATCGTGATTGAAATCAAACGCGACGCGGTGGGCGAGGTTGTGCTGAACAACCTGTACTCTCAGACCCAGCTGCAGGTCTCCTTCGGTATCAACATGGTTGCACTGCACCATGGTCAGCCGAAGATCATGAACCTGAAAGAGATCCTGAGCGCGTTTGTCCGTCACCGCCGCGAAGTGGTGACCCGTCGTACTATTTTCGAACTGCGTAAAGCGCGTGACCGTGCCCACATCCTTGAGGCACTGGCCGTGGCGCTGGCCAACATCGACCCGATCATCGAGCTGATCCGTCGCGCGCCAACCCCGGCGGAAGCGAAAACCGCGCTGATTTCCCGTCCGTGGGATCTTGGCAACGTTGCGGCAATGCTGGAGCGTGCCGGTGATGACGCCGCGCGTCCTGAGTGGCTGGAACCTGAATTCGGCGTGCGTGATGGTCAGTACTACCTGACTGAACAGCAGGCCCAGGCGATTCTGGATCTGCGTCTGCAGAAACTGACCGGCCTTGAGCATGAAAAACTGCTCGACGAATATAAAGAGCTGCTGGAGCAGATCGCTGAACTGCTGCACATCCTGGGCAGCGCAGAGCGCCTGATGGAAGTGATCCGCGAAGAGCTGGAGCAGATCCGCGATCAGTTCGGCGATGAGCGTCGCACCGAAATCACCGCCAACTCCGCAGATATCAACATCGAAGACCTGATCAACCAGGAAGACGTTGTTGTGACCCTGTCTCACCAGGGCTACGTGAAGTATCAGCCGTTAACTGACTACGAAGCACAGCGTCGTGGTGGTAAAGGCAAATCTGCGGCACGTATAAAAGAAGAAGACTTTATTGACCGTCTGCTGGTGGCGAACACCCATGACACCATCCTCTGCTTCTCCAGCCGGGGTCGTCTGTACTGGATGAAGGTCTACCAGTTGCCGGAAGCGAGCCGTGGTGCACGTGGTCGTCCGATCGTTAACCTGCTGCCGCTGGAAGCGAACGAACGTATCACCGCCATTCTGCCGGTACGCGAGTACGAAGAGGGCGTGAACGTCTTTATGGCGACCGCCAGCGGTACCGTGAAGAAAACCGCGCTGACCGAGTTCAGCCGTCCACGTTCTGCCGGTATCATCGCGGTGAACCTGAACGAAGGCGATGAGCTGATTGGCGTCGATCTGACTTCAGGCAAAGATGAAGTCATGCTCTTCTCCGCAGCCGGTAAAGTGGTGCGCTTCAAAGAAGACGCCGTCCGTGCAATGGGTCGTACCGCAACGGGCGTTCGCGGTATCAAACTGGCGGGCGAAGACAGCGTCGTTTCTCTGATTATTCCGCGCGGGGAAGGGGCTATCCTGACCGTGACGCAGAATGGTTACGGTAAACGTACCGCGGAAGGGGAATACCCAACCAAGTCGCGTGGCACGCAGGGCGTTATCTCTATCAAGGTGACCGAGCGCAACGGTTCCGTTGTGGGCGCGGTGCAGGTAGACGATGCCGACCAGATCATGATGATCACCGATGCCGGTACGCTGGTGCGTACCCGCGTGTCGGAGATTAGCGTGGTGGGTCGTAATACCCAGGGCGTTATCCTCATCCGTACGGCGGAAGATGAAAACGTGGTGGGTCTGCAACGTGTTGCTGAGCCAGTGGACGACGAAGAGCTCGACTCCATCGACGGTAGCGTCGCGGAAGGTGATGATGATATCGCACCGGAAGTGGACACCGACGATGATGCAGCGGATGATGCTGACGAGTAATGTCTCCTGACGCATAAAGGGCCGGATTCCGGCCCTTTTCTTTTGCAGATGCAGACAAGTCAACGTTGCGACAAGCCGCGTTTACCGCTACCTTAACCACATTCTTTTTGACCCCGACGGCGGAGCCTCGCCCCTTTGAAATACCTCGTCTCCTTTCGAACCACGCTGAAAGTCTCTCGCTATCTGTTTCGGGCGCTGGCGCTCTTGCTTTGGTTACTGGTGGCCTTGTCCTCGGTGTTTTACATCGTCAACGCGCTGCACCAGAAAGAAGCGGAGATCCGTCAGGAATTTAACCTAAGTTCCGATCAGGCCCAGCGCTATATTCAGCGCACCTCCGACGTGATGAAGGAGCTGAAGTACATTGCCGAAAATCGCCTGACGGCGGAAAACGGTATTCTTGCCATCCGCGGCCGTAATGACAAAACCGAAGTACCGGATTTCGAGCCGCTGTTCCCGGATTCCGACTGCTCCGCCATGAGCAACACCTGGCGCGGTTCCCTGGAATCGCTCTCCTGGTTTATGCGCTACTGGCGCGACAACTTCTCCGCCGCCTATGACCTGAACCGCGTATTCCTGATTGGCAGTGAAAACCTCTGCATGGCCGACTTTGGCCTGCGCGATGTGCCCGTTGAACGTGATGATGCGCTGAAAAGCCTGCATGAACGCATTTTGAAATACCGCAATGCGCCGCAGGACGAGCGCGGGAATAACATCTTCTGGATAAGCCAGGGGCCGCGCATGGGCGTGGGCTATTTCTATGCGCTGACGCCGGTTTATCTGGGCAATCGCCTGCAGGCGCTGCTGGGCATTGAACAGACCATCCGCATGGAAAACTTCTTCACGCCGGGCAGTCTGCCGATGGGAGTGACCATTCTGGATGAGAACGGCCATCCCCTGATTTCACTCACCGGGCCGGATAATCGCCTGAACGTCGATCCGCACTGGATGCAGGAGCGTTCGTGGTTTGGCTATACCTCAGGATTCCGTGAGCTGGTGCTGAAGAAAAGCTTACCGCCATCGTCGCTGAGTATCGTCTATTCCCTGCCTGTGGATATGGTGCTTGAGCGGATCCGTATTCTTATCATGAATGCCATCCTGCTGAACGTGCTGGCCGGTGGCGCGCTGTTTACCCTGGCGCGGATGTATGAGCGGAAGATTTTTATCCCCGCTGAAAGCGATGCCCAGCGTCTGGAGGAACACGAGCAGTTTAACCGTAAGATTGTTGCCTCCGCACCGGTGGGGATCTGTATCCTGCGCACCCAGGACGGCACCAATATCCTCAGTAATGAACTGGCGCATAACTACCTGAACATGCTGACGCACGAGGACCGGCAAAGGCTGACGCAAATTATCTGTGGTCAGCAGGTGAATTTTGTCGACGTGCTGACGAGCACCCACACTAACTTACAGATAAGCTTCGTGCATTCGCGCTATCGCAATGAAAACGTGGCGATTTGCGTGCTGGTGGATGTCTCCGCACGTGTGAAGATGGAAGAGTCTTTGCAGGAGATGGCCCAGGCGGCAGAGCAGGCCAGCCAGTCGAAATCCATGTTCCTTGCCACCGTCAGTCACGAACTGCGTACGCCGCTGTACGGGATTATCGGCAACCTCGATCTGCTGCAAACCAAAGAGCTGCCGAAAGGCGTTGATCGCCTGGTGACGGCGATGAACAACTCCTCAAGCCTGCTGCTGAAAATCATCAGCGACATTCTCGATTTCTCGAAAATTGAGTCCGAGCAGCTGAAAATTGAACCGCGAGAGTTCTCTCCGCGCGAGGTGATGAACCACATCAGCGCCAACTATCTGCCGCTGGTGGTACGTAAACAGCTGGGTCTCTATTGCTTTATTGAGCCAGACGTACCGCTGACGCTGCATGGCGATCCTATGCGTCTGCAGCAGGTCATTTCGAACCTGCTCAGTAACGCCATCAAGTTCACCGACATCGGCTGTATCGTGTTGCATGTGTGCCGGGCAGGGGACTACCTGAGCATTCGCGTGCGGGATACCGGTGTTGGGATCCCGGCGAAGGAAGTGGTTCGTCTGTTTGACCCGTTCTTCCAGGTTGGTACCGGCGTGCAGCGTAACTTCCAGGGGACCGGACTGGGGCTGGCAATTTGTGAGAAGCTCGTCAGCATGATGGACGGCGATATCTCGGTGGATACCGAACCCGGCATGGGCAGCCAGTTCACCATTCGTATTCCGCTCTATTCTGCGCAGTATCCGGCGAAAACGACGGTTGACGGCCTGAGCGATAAGCGCTGCTGGCTGGCGGTGCACAACGCCTCGCTGAATGATTATCTGACGGCACTGCTGAACCACAGCGGCGTGCGGGTTTCCCGTTATGAAGGCCAGACGCCGGACGTGGACGATGTATTGATCACCGATGACACGCTGGCGCAACCGTGGCAGGGAAGGGGCGTGGTGATGTTCTGTCGTCGCCACATCGGTATTCCGGTTGAGCGTGCGCCGGGCGAGTGGGTTCACAGTGTGGCGACGCCACATGAGCTGTTGGGGCTGCTGGCGCGCATCTACAGCGTGCAGCTCGAAGAGAACGATGGCGCGGCGACCCTGCCGTCACCGGAATCGCTGGCGTCAGTAAACGACGATATGATGATTCTGGTCGTGGATGACCATCCGATTAACCGTCGCCTGCTGGCTGACCAGCTGGGCTCGCTGGGTTATCAATGTAAAACCGCTAATGACGGCGTGGATGCGCTGAATGTGCTGAGTAAAAACCATATTGATATCGTTCTCAGCGACGTGAATATGCCCAATATGGACGGCTATCGTCTGACGCAGCGTATCCGCCAGCTTGGTCTGACGTTGCCGGTGGTTGGCGTCACGGCGAATGCGCTGGCGGAAGAGAAACAGCGCTGCCTGGAGTCAGGAATGGACAGCTGTCTGTCGAAACCGGTTACGCTGGACGTACTGAAGCAGACATTGTCGATTTACGCGGATCGGGTGAGAAAAACGCGGACATAAAAAAGGCCCGTAAGGGCCTTTTACTTTTCACCCTCTCCCCGTGGGAGAGGGACGGGGTGAGGGCATCAGGACGCACACCCGTTCTGGATCAATCCTTATCCGTCGCGCTCAGCGTCACGGAGGAGAGATAGTTCAGCAGCGCGATATCGTTGTCCACGCCCAGTTTCATCATGGCTGATTTCTTCTGGCTACTGATGGTTTTAATACTGCGGTTCAGCTTCTTGGCAATCTCGGTCACGAGGAAACCTTCAGCGAACAGACGCAGAACTTCGCTCTCTTTTGGCGACAGGCGTTTGTCACCGTAGCCACCTGCACTGATTTTTTCCAGCAGACGAGAGACGCTCTCAGGGGTGAACTTTTTGCCTTTCTGCAGCGCAGCCAGCGCTTTAGGCAGGTCAGTTGGTGCGCCCTGTTTCAGTACAATCCCTTCGATATCCAGATCCAGCACGGCGCTCAGAATCGCCGGGTTGTTATTCATGGTCAGAACAATGATCGAGATGTCCGGGAAGTGACGTTTAATATATTTGATGAGCGTGATCCCATCACCGTATTTGTCTCCAGGCATGGAGAGATCGGTAATGAGCACGTGTGCATCAAGTTTTGGGAGGTTATTGATCAGTGCTGTAGAGTCTTCAAATTCACCGACTACATTCACCCACTCGATCTGTTCAAGTGATTTGCGAATACCGAACAGTACAATCGGATGGTCATCGGCAATAATTACGTTCATATTGTTCATGTATTAGGCTACCTTGCTACAGCAAGCTTTTGACGTAGGCGTCAATGTCGCTGATGTATTTTTCAATGCCAGAGGCATCTTTCTCACGAATTAGATGTTCCAGCGTTTCACATAACTGCTTGCCGGGAACCAGATTAAGCATGGCAAACACCCCTTTAAGCCGGTGTGCTGTCTGCGCCAGCGCTGCAAAATCATTCGCAGCGGACTCAGTATACAACCGCTTAACATCATCTGGTACTGTATCAACAAAGAGTGAATAATATCCGCTGGCGTGAAGCTCGGCATTTTCATTGCCGCCTAACGGGGATTCCGCTATCTCTTCCTGCGCCAGTTGCTCTTCTATTAGTTGTAGTACAGCTTCCTGCATCGCATTGCTTATATTAAAGTTGACGCGCAGCTGGCCTGGGCCGATTTTTCGCACGCCTGGCTCATCATCGCTTAAAAGCAAGCCGGAGGCAGTAAGATTAGACGGATTATCAGTTAAAAACAGATCAAATTCTTGACTTGAGAGTCTTTCATCCGGCGTGATGCAGGCCGCACCCCAGTTTTCCAGCAGGCGTACCACGATATTGCGGATCTCGTTCGAGGTCACATCCACCATCACAACCACATCGTCCAGCAGGCGTTCTTCATCTTCTTCCTGAGGATTGGCGGCCATTTTTACGTGCAGCGAATAACGGGTGCCAAGCGATTCACGGGCTTTAATGTTCAGATGGCCGCCAAGCTTACGCGCCAGCTGATCGCACAGCCAGAAGGTCAGGGCATTGGCCTTACCGTAGCGATCGCTTTGGGTATCGTTCAGGAACGGGAAGTGCAGATTATCAATCTCACTGGTTGTGACGCCTTCACCGGTATCGAGGATACGGAACGTCAGACGATCCTCCGCGGACTCGTCGGTATTGACCTCAAGCGTGATTTTGCCAATTTGCGTGGTGGTGACGGCGTACTGAATAATCATCAGCAGAATTCGACGCAGCGCCTCACGATCGCCGTGACGTTCGTCGTTGGCCGGCAGATGGTTATTAATCAGCAGCTGCAGACCTTTGCGCTTAATCACCGGCAGAACTTCCGGCACCACTTCGTCAATCAGATCCTGAATCGAGAAGAGGGTCGGCGTGCCTTTCCAGAAGTCGTTCTCAAGCATGTTCGCGAGCTGGATCTCATCCACCATCCGCACCAGCGAATCCGCCTGGCTTGCCAGCTGTTGACTTTCAGGCGTGCTCAACGCCGCCGCCTGCGTCGCCAGCGTTCTTAATGGCTGTTTGAAGGCATCACCAATATTTTGCATAAACGCGGCGCGACCCTGCTGATTTTTCTCATACAGTCTTTGCGCCTGCTTCAGTTTTTTGTTCACCAGCACTTCGCGATCCTGATCGCGAATAATGAAGATCTGCGTGCGGGAGGCGACCTGGCTGCGGAACTGACGGATCTCGTACAGTTCATTATTGATGGTGGCCTGAATCACCCCCTGATGCTGATCCGCCATGGTGGTGATGTTCTGCAGGTTAAGATGCGGCAGCAGATGGTCGGCAATTTTATTGCTCATCACCGTGCGGTTGGCTTCCTGGTCGTGAACCAGCACACCCAGCGGCAGTACTGAGATGATTTCTTCATTCAGGGCACGTAATACGCGCAATTCATTACTGGTTCCGGCCGGGACCGTTGAGGCATCGCTCTGACGCCCGGGCTGGAAACGGAACGTACTGTAGCCAAACAGCGCCAGCGCCAGCAGCCCAATATTCAGCAGCAGCGGTAACAGGATATTTTGCAGGGTGTCGAGCAGCAGCGTGCCAAACGGCACCTGCCACACCAGGCGCATACCGGTTGAGTTCAGCGAAGAGGCAATTTCAATCTTCGAGCCGTTAAAGGAGATAGAAACGCTTTCTGCGGCCTCTTTATCCGAGGCAGCACGCATGTTCTGGGTACTGCTGTCCGGCTCCAGGCGGAAGCTGTCGAGCGGCATATCCGGCGGGATCAGATCGTTAATTGGCAGATCGAACGCCACAACCGTCGCCAGATGTCCTGGCTGGTTAAAGGTGGTGCGCAGGGTAAAGTAATGGCCATTTTGCCAGGCCAGACGGCGCAGGGAAGAGAAGCTCTCGCGTTCATCAAGGGCGTTCGCCTGCTGCAGCATTTCTGCCCGGCGGGAATCGACTATGCTGCCCACGGTCGTCTCTTTAAAACCTGAGGAGAGATCTTTAAGCGGCAGGGTCGAAATCAGGATCATGCTGTTATCCTGACCGTTCAGATAGTACATCGACCATGGCACCGTCTCGGCACCCCAGAGGGTATCGAGATAGGTCGAAATGCGCTGCGTCATCTCAAGCGTCGCGCTGTCGTGCGAGCCGAAAATAAGCGCTTCCGTTTTGCGCTGCGGCTTTTCCAGGTAGTAAACGTCCTGCTTCAGTCGCGTTTCCTGCAGCCCTTCGCCTGAGGACGTCGCCGGGGCGGCCGCGATATTGTCGTAAATCTGCCAGGTGGCGTAGCGCCAGGTGTCAATGCGCTTGTGCACGGCATGCGTGATATCAACGACCTGATAGCTCTTATCCTTCAGCCAGGCGTTCACCGCGCTCTGAACCATAACCCCCATCGTGACCAACAGCACAACGATCAAAAGAAGAAAGAAACGGGTGATGCTCCCGGGGAGAAGGGAGAATTTGCTCGGGGCGGTAGTTTCAGTCTGACTCATTGATATGTTTAACCCGTAATGGCCGTGCTTTATGGCGATAGGGCAGTATAAAGGGTAATAACTGAATTTCCAGCCTCATAGCCTTTGAACACGCGACTTTTTCCTCTGTGAGTACTACTGAATGGTCTGTATTAAATGTGTACATACCCGAGGTGAATGTACAGATTACGCTCGATATCAGACAGGGAATAGCACGAATAAACAAGAAATTATGATTTGTTGCGTTGCGTTTTATGCGGGAGGGGTTTCAGGTGAATTTAGTTAATAGTCGTTATGATTTCTGTGCGGTAGCACAAAAAAAGAATAATTACGTAAAGAAAGGTAAAAAAAAACCGAATGCGAAGCATTCGGTTGAATTAGGGATAAACAGACATTCAAAGCTGAATGACGGTAATAAATAAAGTTAATGATGATAGCGAGAGTTATTTTAGTGATTACGCACGATCTTGTTTTGTCATTCAGTGCTGTAAATTTTTATATTGTAACTATATGATTTTTATGGGTGTATATTTTCGTTTGATTATTAGTGCTAATTTCTTAAGCGCTTTGTGCTTTGTAAAAGTTCCTTGATGTTTACAAATTGAAACATCTTGATAGTGAAATGAAACATTTTCAAAGTTTTCGTATCATATTCCTGTTGGATTATTCTGTAATTTTGAGGAGAATGAAATTGCCGACTGGTTAAGAGGGTTAACCGGTAAGCAGTGGTAATAATAAGGCATATAACAGAGGGTTAATAAAATGAAAGTTAAAGTACTGTCCCTCCTGGTACCAGCACTGCTGGTAGCAGGCGCAGCAAATGCGGCTGAAATTTATAACAAAGACGGCAACAAATTAGATCTGTACGGCAAAGTCGATGGTCTGCACTATTTCTCTGATGACGACGGTCAGGATGGCGACCAGACCTACATGCGTCTTGGCTTCAAAGGCGAAACTCAGGTTAACGATCAACTGACCGGTTACGGCCAGTGGGAATACCAGATTCAGGGTAACACGACGGAAAGCGACAACCAGGCCTGGACGCGTGTGGCGTTCGCGGGTCTGAAATTCGCTGACGCG
This sequence comes from Enterobacter sp. A8, assembly GCF_004296595.1. Taxonomy (NCBI): domain Bacteria; kingdom Pseudomonadati; phylum Pseudomonadota; class Gammaproteobacteria; order Enterobacterales; family Enterobacteriaceae; genus Enterobacter; species Enterobacter sp. A8. The sequence continues at coordinate 1,389,761 of NZ_SCMF01000001.1, read as the reverse complement.
GGTTCATTCGATTATGGTCGTAACTATGGCGTGATCTACGACGTAACCTCCTGGACTGACGTTCTGCCAGAATTCGGCGGCGACACTTATGGTTCAGATAACTTCCTGCAATCCCGTGCTAACGGTGTAGCAACTTACCGTAACCAGGACTTCTTCGGTCTGGTTGATGGCCTGAACTTTGCTCTGCAGTATCAGGGTAAAAACGGCAGCGTAAGCGGTGAAAACGACACCGGCCGCAGCACCCTGAAACAGAACGGTGACGGTTACGGTGCGTCCCTGACCTATAACCTGGGTGAAGGCTTCAGCATCGGTGGTGCAATGTCTTCTTCCAAACGTACTGCTGACCAGAACAACACCGCTAACCCTGCGCTGAAAGGCGAAGGCGATCGCGCTGAAGTCTATTCTGGTGGTCTGAAATACGACGCCAACAACATCTACCTGGCGGCGCAATACTCCCAGACCTACAACGCAACCCGTTTCGGCAACTCTCAGAGCAGCAGCGATATTTACGGCTTTGCTAACAAAGCGCAGAACTTCGAAGTGGTTGCTCAGTACCAGTTCGACTTCGGCCTGCGTCCATCCGTGGCATACCTGCAGTCCAAAGGTAAGGACATTGAAGGTTACGGCGATCAGGATCTGCTGAAATATGTTGATGTTGGTGCGACTTACTACTTCAACAAAAACATGTCTACCTACGTGGACTACAAAATCAACCTGCTGGATGACAAAGAGTTCACCCGTAATGCAGGTATCAGCACTGACGATATCGTAGCACTGGGTCTGGTTTACCAGTTCTAATCGCTTTTCAGTGTAACAAAGGGGCCGGCTGGCCCCTTTTTATTGCCTTTTTTAAGGCCTTTCAATTCCCGCATTTTGGTGTACTCTTGCCGCCCTGGCATGAGGATAATAATGAATGGACATGACTTTTTTACGCGCCAGCGTCCTGGCAACCTTTTTTTTCCTGACCGCATGTGACTCTTCCACGCCTGTGGCACACACCGACGCGCCAGCGGCGACGGTGCTGGAAGGCAAAACGATGGGGACATTCTGGCGCGTCAGCGTAATGAACCTTGATAAAGCACGCGCAGAAGAACTTCGCGGCAAAATTCAGTCTCAGCTGGATGCCGACGATCAGCTGCTATCCACCTACAAAAACGACTCGGCGCTGATGCGCTTTAACCTCTCTACCAGCACGTCCCTGTGGCCGGTGAGCGAGGAGATGGCCGATATCGTGACCGAATCGATGCGCGTGGGCTATAAAACCCACGGTGCGATGGACGTGACCGTGGGGCCGTTAGTTAACCTCTGGGGATTCGGCCCAAATAAGCAGCCGGTGACCACCCCCGATCAGGCGGCCATTGACGACGCCCGCGCCCGGACAGGGCTTCAGCACCTGACGGTGATCAACCAGTACGGGCAACAATATCTGCAAAAAGATATCCCCGATCTGTTTGTTGACCTGTCGACAGTCGGGGAAGGTTATGCGGCGGATCATCTGGCCGCACTGATGGCTCAGGAAGGCATCCCGCGTTATCTGGTCTCCGTGGGTGGCGCATTGGTCAGCCGGGGGATGAACGCCAGCGGCAAACCGTGGCGTGTGGCGATTCAAAAACCGACCGACCAGCAAAATGCGGTGCAGGCGATTGTCGATATTAACGGCCATGGCATCAGCACCTCCGGCAGCTACCGTAACTATTACGAGCTCGACGGGAAGCGGATCTCGCATGTCATTGACCCCCAGACCGGGCGACCCATTACGCATAATCTGGTCTCGGTTACGGTGATTGCCCCGACGGCGCTGGAAGCCGATGCCTGGGATACCGGGTTAATGGTGCTCGGTACTGAGAAAGCCAAAGAGGTGGTTCGCCAGCAAGGGCTGGCGGTGTATATGATCACCAAAGAGGCCGACGGCTTTAAGACCTGGAGTTCACCGCAGTTCGACAGCTTCCTGGTGAGCGAAAAGAATTAAAAAGCAAGGTTGCGGGTTTTTGATTGCTGGCGCTCAGGCAAGCTGTAGGTATGCTTGTAAGAGGAGCCGATGATGAAAAACCCGACCTATATGACCGATGAGGATCGCTGGCAGGCTGTGCTGGCCCGCGATCCGCGTGCTGACGAACAATTTGTCTTTGCCGTCCAGACGACAGGGATCGTATGTCGTCCGTCCTGTCGCGCCCGACACGCGCTGCGTAAAAATGTCCACTTTTACCCCGATGTGCACCATGCTGTTCAGGCAGGGTTTCGGCCGTGCAAGCGCTGCCGACCGGACAAACGCGACCCGCAGGAAGAGAAGCTGGAAAAAGTGGAGCGCGCCTGCCGCCTGCTGGAGCAGGATCCCGCGTTAACGCTGGAAATGCTGGCGCAGCAGGTTGCCATGAGTCCTTTCCATTTTCACCGCCTGTTTAAATCCGTAACCGGGATGACGCCAAAAGCCTGGCAGCAGGCAGCGCGAGGACAGCGCCTGCGCAATGCGCTCGCCCACGGGGATAAAATAACCGATGCCGTGTTGGCGGCAGGGTTCCCGGACAGCAGCAGCTACTATCGTAAAGCCAACGACGCGCTGGGCATGACGGCAAAGCAGTACCGAAAAGGGGATGTCGCAGTGCGCTATGCCATCAGCGAGTGTGCCTTAGGCCGCTGTCTGGTGGGCGAAAGCGAGCGGGGGATCTGCGCAATATTGCTGGGCGATGATGATGCCAAAGTCACCCTGGAGATTTTGTCGCTGTTTCCGGACGCTGAACGCGCGCCGCTGGAAGGCGAATTTGCCCGACGTATTGCTCAGGTTATCCATACCATCGATAACCGTGGCGTGCCGCTGGCTCTGCCGCTGGATATTCGCGGAACCGCTTTCCAGCAGCAGGTCTGGCAGGCCCTGCGCAATATTCCCTGCGGTGAAACAGCCAGCTACCAGCAGGTGGCGCAGGCGATTGGCAAACCTGGCGCGGTACGTGCGGTGGCCGCAGCGTGTGCCGCAAATAAACTGGCGATCGTCATCCCTTGTCATCGTGTTGTACGCCAGGACGGAGCGCTTTCGGGCTATCGCTGGGGGACGGAACGAAAGGCGCTATTATTGAAACGTGAGTCCAGGAATCAGGAGGGATAATGCTCGATCTCTTTGCGGATGCAGAACCCTGGCAGGAGCCGCTAGCGCCTGGCGCAGTGATCCTGCGCCGGTTTGCACTCTCCCGGGCCTCGGCGCTGCTGGCCGGGATCCATGACGTCGCGGCCGTTTCGCCATTCCGACATATGGTGACGCCTGGCGGCTACACCATGTCGGTGGCGATGACCAACTGCGGTACGGCAGGATGGGCAACCAACGAACGGGGCTATCTCTATGCCCCGGACGATCCCGTCACCGGCAAGCCCTGGCCGCCCATGCCTGCGGTTTTTCAGGCGCTCTGCCATGATGCCGCCGTCGAGGCCACCTATCCCGATTTTCAACCGGATGCCTGTCTTATCAACCGCTATGGCGTTGGGGCGAAACTCTCGCTGCATCAGGATAAAGATGAACCCGATCTGCGTGCGCCGATCGTCTCGGTATCCCTGGGTCTGCCCGCCATATTCCAGTTCGGCGGATTACGCCGCAACGATCCTCTCCAGCGTCTGATGCTGGAGCATGGGGATGTGGTGGTGTGGGGCAGGGAGTCGCGGCTCTATTACCACGGCATTCAGCCACTGAAGCCTGGCGTCCATCCGCAGACGGGCGAGTTCCGCTTTAACCTGACTTTCCGCCAGACCGCGCCAGGCAAACAAAAATAAGAATTATTCTTGATGTAAACGCAGGGCAGTTTACACTGCTGGCTGATTTTTATTGTCCGGATTGCCTGCATGCAACTACTTCTTCTTGTCTGGCGTCAGTATCGCTGGCCCTTTATTGCGGTAATGGCGCTAAGCCTTGCCAGCGCCGCATTAGGTATTGGTCTTATCGCCTTCATCAACGTGCGTTTGATCGAAATGGTCGACACCTCGCTGTCCGTTCTGCCGGAATTTCTGGGGCTATTATTGCTGCTGATGGCGGTCACGCTGGGTTCCCAGCTGGCGCTGACGGCCCTCGGGCATCATTTCGTCTTCCGCCTGCGCAGCGAGTTTATCAAGCGGATCCTGGACACCCAGGTGGAGCGCGTCGAGCAGCTCGGCAGTGCCTCTTTGCTGGCGGGACTGACCAGCGACGTGCGCGCCATCACCATTGCGTTTGTCCGTCTGCCGGAGCTGGTGCAGGGCATTATCCTGACCGTTGGCTCGGCGGCCTATCTCGCCTGGCTCTCCAGCAAGATGCTGGCCGTTACGGCACTGTGGATTACTATCACCATCTGGGGTGGTTTTCTGCTGGTTTCCCGCGTCTACAAACACATGGCGGTACTGCGTGAAACCGAGGACAAACTCTATAACGATTACCAGACGGTACTGGAAGGGCGTAAAGAGCTGACCCTGAACCGCGAGCGTGCCGAGCATATCTTCAACAACCTCTACATCCCGGACGCGCGTGAATACCGGCACCATATTATCCGTGCCGATACCTTCCACCTGAGCGCGGTTAACTGGTCGAACATTATGATGCTGGGCGCGATTGGCCTGGTCTTCTGGATGGCCAACAGCCTGGACTGGGCCGATACCAATGTAGCGGCAACTTACTCCCTGACGCTGCTGTTTTTGCGCACACCGCTGCTCTCTGCCGTCGGCGCATTGCCCACCTTGCTGAGCGCGCAGGTGGCGTTTAATAAGCTCAAAAAGTTCGACCTTGCGCCGTTCAAAGCCGAGTTCCCGCGCCCTCAGGCCTTCCCGAACTGGCAAACGCTGGAACTGCGTAACGTCACATTCCGCTACCAGGACAACGCCTTTTCCGTGGGGCCGGTCAATCTGACGATTCATCGCGGCGAACTGCTGTTTCTCATTGGCGGTAACGGCAGCGGGAAATCGACGCTGGCGATGTTGCTGACGGGGTTATATCAGCCGCAATCGGGTGACATTCTGCTGGATGGCCGCGCGCTCAGCGCAGAGAAACATGAGGATTATCGCAAGCTGTTCTCGGCGGTATTCACCGATGTCTGGCTCTTCGATCAGCTGCTGGGGCCGGAAGGGCAACAGGCTAACCCGGCGCTGGTGGAGAAGTGGCTGGCGCATCTGCAGATGTCGCACAAGCTTGAGCTGCAGGACGGCAAGATCCTCAACCTGAAGCTCTCGAAAGGCCAGAAAAAGCGCGTGGCGCTGCTGCTGGCTCTGGCGGAAGAGCGCGACATCATTCTGCTGGACGAGTGGGCAGCGGATCAGGACCCGCATTTCCGCCGCGAGTTCTACCAGGTGCTGCTGCCGCTGATGCAGGCGATGGGCAAAACTATCTTTGCCATCAGCCATGACGATCACTACTTCATTCACGCCGACCGGCTGCTGGAGATGCGTGACGGCAAGCTGAGCGAACTGACCGGTGAAGAGCGCGATGCGGCGTCTCGCGATGCGGTGGCGCGCACGGCTTGAAGCCTTCACTCTAACCCTCTCCCACGGGGAGAGGGGATAAATCGTGCATGTTATGCCGATTTTTTCTCCATCCCGCCCCGTTGTTTATTCTTATTTACATATCTCCGCGCTATGCTTAAAGCCAACTTATTTCATGGATTTATGATTAATGTCGGTTTTAAAGAAAAACAGTGCCAGGCAGCGCGACCAGGAACGTGCGCGTCTCATCTGGCTCCTCACGACGGATAAAGCGGTCACCTCTGCGTTACTGGGCAAACTGACCCTGGCTGAGCAATATGATGTCGGCACGCTGGCCGACGATATTGCTGAGGTAGGTGCGCTGGTTGCTCATTTACCTCCGCCGGATCTGGCGGATACCCTGGAAGCCCTCCCCTCGGAAGAGCGTCACGCCCTGTGGCGGCTGGTGCAGGATCACGAGCGCGGGCAGGTGTTGCTGGAAGCCTCTGAAAACGTCTGGGACGATCTCATTGATGAGATGAGCGACCGGGATATCCTCGATGCCCTGCAGACGCTGGACATTGACGAGCAGATTTACCTCGTTCAGCACCTGCCGCGAAACCTGACCGGGCGACTGCTGGCTTCGCTGCCTGCGGAAGAGCGGGCACGCGTGCGTCAGGTGATGCACTATGACAAACACAGCGTGGGCGCCATTATGGAGTTTGGCGTCATCATGGTGCGCCCGGATGTAACTCTCGGTACGGTGCAGCGCTATCTGCGTCGCCTGGGCAGCATGCCGGACAACACCGATAAACTGTTCGTCACCTCCCGGGATAAAACCCTGCTTGGCGAGCTGGAGCTTAAAACGATCCTGCTCAACAGCACCCAGCGGCGGGTGAGTGAGGTGATGGAAACCGAGCCGATGGTCTTCTCCCCGGAAGACGACGCGGAAAAAGCGGCCCGTACCTTCGAACGTGACGACCTTGTGAGCGCGGCGGTCGTTGATTCTGTGGGTAAACTGATGGGGCGTCTGACCATCGATGAGATCGTTGACGTGGTTTACGAAGAGACCGATAACGATTTACGTGCGCTCGGCGGGATCAGCGCCGAAGATGACGTCCACGCCTCCGTCGGCAAGGCGGTGAAAACCCGCTGGGCATGGCTCGCCATTAACCTCTGCACTGCATTTATCGCCTCACGGGTGATCGACGGCTTTGAACACACCATTTCACAACTGGTCGCGCTGGCCTCGCTGATGCCGATTGTGGCCGGCATTGGCGGCAACACCGGCAACCAGACCATTACCATGATCGTCCGTGCACTGGCGCTGGAGAACATTCAGCCGGGTAACTTCGCCTTCCTGATCTTCAGGGAGATGGGGGTGGCGCTGATTAACGGCCTGGTGTGGGGCGGCATTATGGGCGGCATTACCTGGTGGCTGTACGATGATATGGCGTTAGGCGGGGTGATGATGCTGGCGATGGTGCTGAATCTGCTGGTGGCCTCCATGATGGGGGTCATTATCCCCCTGACGATGACCAAACTGGGGCGCGACCCCGCGGTGGGGTCGAGCGTGATGATTACCGCCATCACCGATACCGGCGGTTTCTTTATTTTTCTTGGGCTTGCAACGATTTTTCTTCTTTAAGCCGACGCTTGAGCCGGGCGGGAAGCAGGGCCATCACAATAATCCCGCCCAGTACGCCAATGGCCAGGTTACCGGTTGAAACCGTTGCTGCAACGGTAATCAGCATCACAACCGTTTCGGCAATGGGCGCACTTTTTAACGTGGCAGGCTGAAGGCTGTGCCAGTTAAACGTTTTGATGGCAACAATCGCCATGATCCCGGCCAGAACGGCCATAGGGATTTTTGCCATCACCTCACTGAGGGCGGTGACCAGCACCAGCAGCACCATGCCCGCTGCAAAAGTTGAGACGCGACTGCGACCTTTGCCCATCTCCACGTTGACGATGGTTTGTCCGATCATGGCACAGCCCGCGATCCCGCCGTACAACCCGGCAAGAATATTCCCTGCGCCCAGACCAATACTTTCACGGCGTTTGCTGGACGTCGTCGCGGTCAGTTCATCCACCAGTTTTGCCGTCAGCAGTGATTCCAGCAGGCCGACAAAAGCGATACTCAGCGCGCATGGCCAGATGATGCTGAGCGTTTCCATGTTCAGCGGAACGAGCAGCTGTGTCAGCCCTGGCAAACCACTGCTCATAGAACCTTCATCCCCCACCGTCGGGAGAACCTGTCCGCTGGTCACGGTGAACAGGGTGAGCAATACAATCGCAATAAGCGGTGACGGGATGCTTTTAACAAAGCGCGGCACCCACAGCACAATCAGCAGCGTCAGCACGAACAGGCCCACAATCAGCGGGCTGCGGCTCCAGAAGTGGGGAACCTGTGCGAAGAAAATTAACAATCCCAGCGCATTTACGAAACCGGTCATCACCGACTGGGGAATAAAGCGCATCAGGCGCGCCATTCCGAACACGCCGAACAGAATCTGGATTATCCCCGCCATCAGGACCGCCGGCAGGATGTACTGCACCCCGTGCTGATGCACCATCGGGCCAATCACCAGCGCGACGGAGCCCGCAGCTGCTGTGACCATCGCACGACGACCGCCGAACGCTGAAAGGGTCAGACACAGCACCACAGAGGCAATCAGGCTGACCTTTGGGTCAACGCCTGCGACCACGGAAAAGGAGATCACCTCAGGAATGAGGGCCAGAGCGGTAATTACGCCTGCCAGCGTTTCGCGTAGCAGCAGTTGAGGGGAACGCAGCACCGTGGCGACCTGGTCTTCACGGGAAAGAGAAGCATGGGGTAATGACATAACAATTCGCAGATTAGGGCGGGCTTCCGTGCGCGCGATCACAAAGTGCAGCATAGTAACCAGAAATAACGCGCCTTGCCAGTTTCATCCGGCAATCCCACACAAACAATCCATCATTAAATTTCACAATTACAATAATTTCGTAACCTTTAAACAATATTTAAAAGTTGCTACCGTTCCCCCCGCAGCTTTTTTCACCTGCAATTTCCACGCTTCAAGCACTACTCAACTAAGGCAAAATTATGAAAAAAATGACTGCCATGCTCTTTTCTCTGGCCGTGGGGCTGAACACCGTCTCCTTGGCGGCGAAAGCTGACGCACCAAAAGAGCAGGAAACGGACGTCCTTTTAATTGGCGGCGGCATCATGAGCGCCACGCTGGGAACCTATCTGCAAGAGCTTCAGCCGGACTGGTCAATGACCATGGTCGAGCGCCTCGATGGCGTGGCGCAGGAAAGCTCAAACGGCTGGAATAACGCCGGTACCGGACATTCGGCACTCATGGAACTGAACTATACGCCGCAGAAAAAGGACGGTTCCATTAGTATCGAGAAGGCGGTAGAGATCAACGAAGCATTCCAGATTTCTCGCCAGTTCTGGTCTCACCAGGTGAACAGCGGCGTGTTGCACGATCCGCACTCCTTCATCAACACCGTGCCGCACATGAGCTTTGTGTGGGGCGAGCAGAACGTGAACTTCCTGCGCGCACGCTACGCGGCGCTGCAGCAGAGCACGCTGTTCCGCGGCATGAAATATTCTGAAGATCACGCGCAGATCAAAGAGTGGGCACCGCTGGTGATGGAAGGCCGTGACCCGAACCAGAAGGTGGCGGCAACCCGTACTGAGATTGGTACTGACGTCAACTATGGCGAAATCACCCGTCAGCTGGTGGCCTCTCTGAAGAAAAAAGAGAACTTCAATCTGCAGCTCAGCACCGAAGTGCGTGGCTTTAAGCGCAACGCTGACAACAGCTGGAGCGTGACCGTTGCCGATCTGAAAAACAACGAAGCCGAGCATGTCATCAAGGCAAAGTTTGTCTTTATTGGTGCGGGCGGTGCGGCGCTGAAACTGCTGCAGGAGTCCGGTATTCCGGAAGCGGACGACTACGCGGGCTTCCCGGTGGGCGGTCAGTTCCTGGTATCGGAAAACCCGGAAGTGGTGAACCGTCATCTGGCAAAAGTGTATGGTCAGGCCTCCGTGGGGGCGCCGCCAATGTCCGTTCCACACATCGATACCCGTATGCTTGATGGTAAGCGTGTGGTGCTGTTCGGGCCGTTTGCAACCTTCTCCACTAAGTTCCTGAAAAACGGCTCGTTGTGGGATCTGCTGAGCGCAACCACCACCTCAAACGTGAAGCCAATGATGGATGTCGGGCTGGATAACTTCGATCTGGTGAAATACCTGATTAGCCAGGTGATGCTTTCTGATGAAGAACGCTTCGAGGCGCTGAAAGAGTACTATCCGCAGGCGAAGAAAGAAGACTGGCGCCTGTGGCAGGCGGGTCAGCGCGTACAGATCATCAAACGCGATCCGAAAGAGGGCGGTGTGCTGCGTCTGGGTACCGAAGTGGTAAGCGATAAAGACGGCACTATTGCCGCCCTGCTGGGGGCTTCCCCTGGTGCCTCTACCGCTGCACCTATCATGCTGCACCTGATGGAAAAAGTGTTTAAAGATAAAGTCGCCACGCCGGAATGGCAGGCGAAGCTGAAAACGATTATTCCATCCTACGGTACGAAGCTGAACGGTAACGTGGACGCGACGGAGCAGGAGCTGGAATACACCAGCCGCGTGCTGCAGCTGCAATACGTTAAGCCGCAGGCTGCTGATGCTGCACCAAAAGCGGAGCTGAAGCCGCAGGCAGAAAACAAACCGGTGGCGGATATCGCGCTGTAAGGTAAAAGCAAAACGGTAACATCCGTTACCGTTTTTAGTGTTTTCTCCCTCTCCCGGTGGGAGAGGGTTGGGGTCAGGGCACCAGAGCACACCCATTCCGGGTCGGGTAAGGCGAAGCCGCCACCCGACTTATTCTTAACGTACTACCGCTTGTCCGATATTTTCATCCGCCTTCCACACGCGATATTTCACTTCCACGTTTTCCGGCGTATACACCACGATTGGCAGCTTGCTGTTGTAGCGTAACAGGCTGTTATCACCCAGATACGCGGTCACGAATTTCTTCTCTTTCTTGCCATCCGGGCAGGCCATCATGGTGGAAACCGGTGACGTCACTTTATCAAAGATAAAGTAGTCGTAGCCCCAGCCTTCCAGCGTTTTGCTTTCCAGCTGTCCGCCGAGACGATGCTGGTTGCAATCCACTTCCAGCGTCTGGCCGATCAACAGTTCCACTTTGAAATTCGCTTCATTTTGCTGAGCCGGTAACTGGATCACCTGACGCTTCATGCCTTTTTCCGCTTGCGGATAAGGCGCGATTTTTTCCAGAGGTTGTACCTTCTGGCTTTCAGTTGCGAAGGCGCTGGTGCTGACGCACGCGGCGGCGATCAGGGCAAGGGCAAATTTAGGTGCGTTTTTCACAGTCATTCCTTTATGTCAAAACCATCCTGATGAGATTAGCATAACGCCCATGAATGATTAGCGTGATTTACTTACATTTTCAATAAAAGCAGTGTAATGAGCTAATGCAGTGCCATTTTTGTGGTGGTTTGTACTTCGGTGGAGTCTGGCGGCAGATCGTGTTATTTTAAGGCATACATAATGTTATTCATCTGTAAAGGGAAGAGAGATGATTCGTGCAAAACTGAAAACACCTGAAGGCCGTAAGTTCCTCCTGGCGCTGCTGGTTGTGTTTATGATTGCGGCCGCGTGCGTGGGCCGGGCTACCATTGTCGGCGTCATCGAACAGTACAACATTCCACTCTCTGCGTGGACGACCAGCATGTATGTCCTGCAGTCGGCGATGATCTTCGTTTACAGCCTGGTGTTCACCGTCCTGCTTGCCATTCCGCTGGGTATTTTCTTCCTTGGCGGGCGCGACAAGCACTAAGCGTTCACTTGCGATCTCAAAAGCCAGCCTGCGGGTTGGCTTTTTTTGTGCACAAAAAAACCAGCCATATGGCTGGTTTTTAAATAGTTTTGGTCGGCACGAGAGGATTTGAACCTCCGACCCCCGACACCCCATGACGGTGCGCTACCAGGCTGCGCTACGTGCCGACGCATGAAATGAATACTACTCGATTCCGTTTTGAATGCAAGGGAATCTGAGGCTAACTGGTTTATAATTAATCAGTTAGCGATAAACCGTTTCTCATCCGTCAGAACCTGTAGCAGCAGATTCAACTGCGGTTTCTGGTCTTTCAGCCGTTCACCCTGCAGATTATACGTCTGATAGTTTCCGTTATTGTTCAATACCAGCGTCAGCATTGGCGTGGTGACCGCCAGCGTATCATTGCCCGCTGCCGTGACCCAGTTGTGGCGACGCGTGGCGCTGAAGAGATCCTGCCCCTGTGAATACTCATTTGCCGGTGTACTGACGTGCAGCAGCCGTTGCATCAGCGTGGTCATCACATCTTTATGTTCGGTGAGCATGTTAATGCGCTGAGCGGGGGTGCCCGGCCAGTGGATCACCAGCGGAACATGCAGATTCGGCCGCGACCAGCTCATACTCTTCGCTTCGTCGCCCAGCGGTACGCCGTGGGCTGCCGTCACGATCACCACGGTGTTTTCGAGCTTGCCGGATTCGCGTAAGGCATCAAGCACGCGGCTAATCTGGTCATCAACATTGCCTGCTGCACGGCTGTAGCGGCGCGCAAAGCCTTTCTGATTGCTGTCATCGAGCGTGGTGCCATTAAAGGCAACCCAGGAGAACCAGCGGTTATCTTCCTGCGCATAACGCTGCAGCCAGTTAATCCACTGACTGGCGGTCTGCTCGTCCGACTGGCTTTCCGCGGCTGGCAGGGAGAAATCAGACAGCAGCGCCTGGCGGTACAGCGCGCTGTTAAAGCCGTCTGAGGAGAACAACCCTAACTGATATCCCTGCTGATTGAGCCCGGTGATCAGCGCTGCAGGAATGCGCGCAGAAAGCACGCCGTCCATGTAGGCGGCTGAAATGCCATAGAACAGGCCAAAAATGCCCGCATCGGCGGTGTTGCCGGAGCTCATATGCTGGGTGAACGTCACGTTCTTGCTGGCGAACTCGGCCAACGCGGGCATCTGCTTCTCGTAACGGGAGTAGTTCAGACCATCGACGGTGATCAGCAGGACGTTCTGCCCGCGTCCCATATCGCGATAGCGCAGATCGCTCAGCGGATACTGCACACTAACCGCTTCCGGATTCCCTTGCTCAATCAGACGACGCTGGTACTCCTGCGCGTCCAGCAGCCCGTGCTTCTCAAGGAAACGACGCGCCGTCATTGGATAAGAGAGCGGCAGGTTCGCCCGCTGCATGGTGATCGGGCGATAGAAGTTCGCATCCGCCCAGATATACATGATGTGCGAACTGATAAAGGAGATGAAAAAGATCGCGGCCACCGGTTTCGCGTAATGGCGTCGGCGGGTCAGGCTGCGCAGTTTTTGCCAGCTCCAGGTGGCAAACAGCATCTCTATCAGAAGGATCACCGGGACGCTGATAAACATCAGCTGCCAGTCACGGGCCGTTTCGTTCTGATCGGGGTTAATCACCAGCTCCCAGACGATGGGATTGAGATGCAGGTGGAAGCGGGTGAACACTTCACTGTCGATAAGCAGCAGCGTCATCCCTGCCGTTGCAAGGATGGCGGATAAAAATCGCATCAGACGCTGCGACATGACGATAAACGTCAGCGGGAAGAGGATCAGCAGATAGGTGGCGAAAACCAAAAAGCTAAAGTGCCCTACAACGCTTATCCAGGAGTAAATACGCCCGGTTAGCGTCGTCGGCCAGTCTGCGACAAACAGATAACGACAGCCGATAAGCGTCGCCAGCAGAATGTTGAACAGGGCAAACCAGTGCCCCCAGCTGACCATCTGGGAGACTTTTTCACGGTAGCGCTGACGATTCGTCACCATAAACTGTTGTTCGTTTCCCTTAATGGGCCTGGTCGTCGCTAACGGAAGACTGTAAAGCCTGGGCGAAAGATTTGGCGATCGCCTGACGCTGAGCCGGAGCAACGCTGGTATTGATAAGGTTGGTGACCATATTTCCCAAAACCATCAGGGAGAGATCGGTCGGTGTTTTATGTTTTTCCAGTACGTTGACCAGCTCACTGAGCAATTGTTCAACGTGTTCATCACTGTAGCGGGAATGTTGTGGCATAAATCAAAATCAGTTTGTTGATGAAAGGGCAACATATTACCGTAGCAACAGCTTTTTTTCCCCTTTTTTATCAGTTGTTGCACACATGTCCTGGTGGTGGTTGAATACCGCCCGGTCTAAAAGGAGAGTTTATCATGAGTCTGGAAATCAACCAGATTGCCTTGCACCAGCTTATCAAGCGTGATGAGCAAACCCTTGAAGTGGTGCTGCGCGATTCGTTACTGGAACCCACGGCAACCGTTGTGGAAATGATGGCGGAACTGCACCGCGTCTACAGTGCAAAAAATAAAGCCTATGGTCTGTTCAGCGACGAGAGTGAACTGGCTGATAGCCTGCGCCTGCAACGCCAGGGTGAAGAAGATTTCCTGGCGTTTAGCCGCGCGGCAACCGGGCGTCTGCGCGACGAACTGGCAAAATACCCGTTTGCCGACGGCGGTATCGTTCTGTTCTGCCACTATCGCTACCTGGCGGTCGAGTATCTGCTGGTCACCGTGCTGAACAATTTAAGCAGTATGCGCGTGAATGAGCAGCTGGATATCAGCTCCACCCATTATCTGGATATCAATCATGCGGATATCGTTGCGCGTATTGATTTGACCGAGTGGGAGACCAATCCGGAGTCGACGCGCTACCTGACCTTCCTCAAAGGGCGTGTTGGCCGTAAAGTGGCCGATTTCTTTATGGACTTCCTCGGTGCCAGCGAAGGTCTCAACGCCAAAGCGCAGAACAAAGGGCTGTTGCAGGCGGTGGATGACTTCACGGCGGAAGCGCAGCTCGATAAATCTGAGCGCCAGAACGTGCGTCAGCAGGTTTACAGCTACTGCAACGAACAGCTGCAGGCGGGGGAAGAGATTGAGCTGGAGTCGCTGTCAAAAGAGCTGGCCGGCGTCAGTGAAGTCAGTTTCCAGGAATTTACTGCTGAGAAAGGGTATGAGCTGGAAGAGAGCTTCCCGGCGGATCGCAGTACTCTGCGTCAGTTAACAAAATTTGCCGGAAGCGGCGGCGGGTTAACCATCAACTTTGATGCCATGCTGCTGGGGGAACGTATCTTCTGGGATCCGGCCACCGATACGCTGACCATTAAAGGTACGCCACCCAACCTGCGCGATCAGCTGCAGCGTCGTACTACTGGCGGTAAATAACCGCCATAAAAAAACCCCGCCGAAGCGGGGCTTTTTTTCGACATGTTTGCGATTACGCGCGAACGAAGTCGATGTGAGTCAGTTTTGGCTTGAACGCGTGACGCTGAACAGCCTGAACTTTCACTTTTTCTTCTTTACCGCCAACAACGATGGTCAGAACTTCGCTGTAGAATTCAGCTTTGGTCTGCATGTTCCATACTTTGTCGTGATCCAGTTCGATAGAAACTGGAGCAGCTTCGCCACCGTAAACGATAGCCGGGAACTTGTTAGCGGTACGCAGGCGGCGGCTCGCACCCTTACCCTGCACGTTACGTACTTCTGCTTCGATAGTGAACATTGATTTCTCTCTGTATTTAAAACCCTACTACAGGCGACCCAGCAGCAGGTGAGTGTTCTGCTTTGCGGATGCAAAAGCGGGCGGCATTATAGCCCCCAATCCACCTCAGGGCAATGAATTAATCCCCACTAAAAAAACCGCTTAGGGCGTCGGCGACGGCCTGAGGCTGCTCTTCTGGCTGAAAATGGCCGCAACGGGGGATCACGTGCCCGTCAACGCGTTCTGCAAACGCCCTCAGCGGCGAGGCCATATCAGGAATCGAACCCTGATCGGCACTGAGTGCCAGAACGGGAACGGAGAGTTTACCCCGTTCGCTAAGCGCCCGGTTTTGCGCGGCGGAGAGGGCGGCAGCGCGATAGTAAGCCAGCCCTGCGCGCAAGCCACCTTCGCGCGTAAAAATGCGCAGATACTCGTCAAGATCTGCCTCGCTGAAGGTGAGGGGATTCGCCGCTTTGCGACGCAGAAACCACTCCAGATAGCCACGTTCTTTGCCCCTGATGAGGAATTCAGGCAGGTCTGCAATTACGTGAAAGGCAAAATGCCAGGTGCGCCAGGCGCGGTCCGCGGTGACGGGGAGGGCATCGGGTAAGGTAACACCCGGAATGCCGGCGTCCAGCAGCGCCAGCTTTATCACCTCATCGCTGTACATCGCCGCATAAGGCCAGGCAACCCAGGCTCCCACGTCGTGACCGGCCAGATAGTAGCGATGCACGCCAAGCTGGGTCAGCAGTTCATGAACATGGCTGGCGAGGGTGTGGGTGTCATACCCCTCTGACGGACAATCGGTATCACCCTGTCCGGGTAAGTCCGGGGCGATGACATGATAACGCTCGGCCAGCAAAGGGATAACATGGCGCCAGGCGTACCAGCTTTCGGGGAAACCTGCCAGCAGGACAACCGTCTGCGCGTGCTGTTCTCCGGCGGTGACGTAGTGCGTGCGGATGCCATTGATGAGCGTGAAGTGGTGCTGCGGGGCGATGGGCATGGTCATAACGATCTCCGGAATAATAGGAAATAATCGTTTCCTAATTGGTTAAAAAAACTCAGCCGAGCAGGCTGAGTGCCGCGTTAACGGCGCTATTGATTTCGTCCTCAGACAGGCCTTTTTTGCCGATCACGCGGTAACCCTGCAGCAGCGCGAAAAGATTACGTGCCGTTTGCTCCGTGGGCAGCGCGCGGGAAAGGCTACCGTCCCGCTGGCCTTCCTGAACCAGTTCGAGTAACAACTGCTCGGTACGCTGCATGGCGGCTTTGATGTACTGCGCGGTTGCCTCATCAAAAACCGCCAGCTCGGTCGCGCTGGCGACCACCAGACAGCCGCGTATGCCCTCTGGACCGTGGCTGCTCTCGGCGTAGAAACGTAACACCGCCGCGATTTTATCTCGCCCGCTGCGTGCCGCCTCGGTACGCTGGCGCAGGGCGGCGCTGCGCGTCCGGATGTAACGGTCGAACGCCGCGAGAAACAGGCCATTCTTGCTGCCAAAGGCTTTATACAGGCTTCCCGCCGTAAGGCCCGTCGCGTCACTCAGCTCTTTGATTGAGGTAGCATGATAGCCGCGCTCGCGGAAAACGAGCAGGGCGCTGTCGATGGCAGCGTCGGTGTCAAATTCACGCGGGCGACCGGGAAGACGTGACATGAGTGAGTCCTGTTGCAATACGATAATGCATAATAGGAAACAATCGTTTCCTATTCAAGGCCTGTCTGTCGTTAACGCAGTTCGTTGGCCCGACGAAAACGGCCTTCATAGTCAAAAACCTTTTCACGGACTTGCCAGTACTGGCCTTTCTTGCGGGCGACAACAAAATCCGGATGGCGCAGCAGCACCTGCTGATGCACGATATCCGCCACGGTTATCCAGCGCAGCGGTACGCCCGGCGTGCGGGTATGCGGGCGGATAAAGAGCTGTTCGAAAGCCATGCGCTGAGCCGGAGTGTGCACCCGGAAGCGCTCGCTGACGTCGGCACCGTCCTCATCGTAATAGGTGATTTTCAGCCATTCGCCTTTTTCATCCGCTCCCGGTTGCAGCGCCATGCCAGAGCAGCGCAGCACCAGGGCATCCTTTAACTTCAGCGCGGCCTTCAGCATGTCATCAGGGTCGACCAGAACCGTGTCACATTCGCGGCAGCGGCGGGCGGCAATATCATTTTCTGCGTTGCACTGGGGGCAGTTTTTAAAGCGGAAACGGAAATCGCACTGCTCGCGATGCCCTTCATCATCTTCAAACCAGCCCTGACAGCGGCGGCCAAAATGTTCGATCAGCGTACCGTCAGCCGTCGTCTTGCCCCAAAAGGTGTTGGCAAAGCCACAGGCAGGACAGAAGACCTGTACCGGCACGTTGTCACTTTTTCCTTTCGGCGTACCCACTTCAGGCGAGTAGAGATCGTGCGGGTTACCGGCGTAATCCAGGATCAGGCAGTCGGTTTTACCGGGAGCCAGACGCAGACCGCGGCCAACGATTTGCTGATACAGGCTGACCGATTCGGTCGGACGCAGAATAGCAATCAGGTCGACGTGGGGGGCATCAAACCCGGTGGTGAGTACCGAGACGTTTACCAGATAGCGAAACTGCTGTGCTTTAAACGCCTCAATCAGGCTGTCGCGCTCCGGGCCGGGCGTCTCGCCGGTGATCAGCGCCGCGTCGCCAGAGGGCAGTAAGCCGGTGATTTCGCGCGCATGCTCAACGGTGGCGGCAAAAATCATTACCCCTTTGCGCGTTTCAGCGAACTCTTCAATCTGGCTGATAATGTGCGGAGTGATGCGCTTTTGCTTTTTCAGCTCCTGGTTCAAATCCGCTTCGCTAAATAAGCCGTTGCTCTGCGCCAGTAAGCGGCTGAAATCGTACTGGACGACCGGCATATCCAGCCGTTCAGGCGGGGTCAGGTAGCCGTGTTTAATCATATAGCGCAGCGGAAGTTCATAGATACAGTCGCTGAACAGCGCCTTCTCATCCCCTCGCACCATACCGTGATAATGAAAGCGGTAAATCCAGCCTTTACCCAGGCGAAATGGGGTTGCCGTCAGGCCCAGCAGGCGTAAGTGAGGGTTCACCTCTTTCAGGTGAGTGAGGATTTGCTGATACTGGCTATCGTCGTCATCACTGATGCGATGGCACTCGTCGACAATCAGCAGCGAAAATTCGCTGCGAAACAGGTCAAGGTTGCGGGCAACAGACTGCACGCTGCCGAACACCACTTTGCCGTGGCTCTCTTTCCGCTTTAGCCCGGCGGCGAAGATATCGGCCTCCAGACCAAGCGCACAATACTTGGCATGGTTTTGCGCAACCAGCTCTTTGACGTGCGCCAGCACCAGCACGCGGCCGCGCGCCAGGCGGGCAAGTTCGGCGATCACCAGGCTTTTGCCTGCGCCAGTCGGGAGCACAATGGCCGCGGGCTCACGGTGTTTGCGAAACCAGGCCAGGGTGGCGTCAACGGCTTCCTGCTGATAGGGGCGAAGTGTAAAAGTCATGGGGTCTCTGTATCGTTATTCCGCATATAGTATGCCACGAAACTTTTTCCCTTGAGTGGCGCAACCAGACCATTATACTGAACCGTTCCTGACTGCTTCTTTTTCGGACGCATTGTCCGACTTCCAGCACCATTAAGGCTAAAAAGATTTCATGCGACTTGATAAGTTTATCGCTCAGCAACTCGGCGTAAGCCGTGCTATTGCCGGGCGCGAGATCCGCGCCAGCCGCGTTACCGTGGATGGCGACATTGTGAGAGACAGCGCGTTCAAACTGCAACCTGACCATCAGGTGGAGTATGACGGCAACCCGCTCACCCAGCAGCACGGCCCGCGCTATTTCATGCTCAATAAGCCGGAAGGCTACGTCTGTTCTACGGACGATCCGGATCACCCGACGGTGCTCTATTTCCTCGACGAACCGGTTGCGCACAAGCTGCATGCGGCTGGCCGCCTCGATATCGACACCACGGGGCTGGTGCTGATGACCGACGACGGTCAGTGGTCCCACCGCATTACCTCTCCGCGACATCACTGTGAAAAAACCTATCTGGTGACGCTGGAATCGCCGGTGGCAGATGACACGGCAGAACAATTTGCCAAAGGCGTTCAGCTGCATAATGAAAAAGACCTCACCAAACCGGCGGTGCTGGAAGTCATTACCCCGACCGAAGTCCGTCTGACCATCAGCGAAGGGCGTTATCATCAGGTGAAACGTATGTTCGCCGCGGTGGGTAACCACGTTGTCGGTCTGCATCGTGAACGTATTGGGGCAATTGAACTCGATCCCGATCTGGCGCCTGGCGAATATCGCCCGCTGACAGAAGAAGAGATCGCCAGCGTCGGTCTGCCCTCGCATTAATTTCAGGAGAACCCTGTGACCATCAGGCCACACTCGTCTTTCAAAATCGTGTTCATTCTTGGCCTGCTGGCCATGTTGATGCCGCTGTCGATTGATATGTATCTGCCTGCGCTGCCGGTGATTTCGGCGCAGTTTGGCGTACCGGCAGGCAGCGCACAGATGACGCTCAGTACCTATATTCTCGGTTTTGCCCTTGGCCAGTTGTTTTATGGCCCGATGGCCGACAGCCTCGGGCGTAAGCCGGTTATTCTGGGCGGAACGCTGATCTTTGCAGCCGCAGCCGTGGCCTGTGCGCTGGCACAGAGTATCGATCAGCTGATCGTGATGCGTTTATTCCACGGCCTCGCGGCGGCGGCGGCAAGCGTGGTGATTAACGCCCTGATGCGTGATATCTACCCGAAAGAAGAGTTCTCCCGCATGATGTCGTTTGTCATGCTGGTAACCACCATTGCGCCGCTGGTGGCGCCGATGGCCGGTGGCGCGGTGCTGGTATGGTTCAGCTGGCATGCCATTTTCTGGATCCTGGCGCTTGCCGCACTGCTGGCCTCGGCGATGATTTTCTTCTTTATTGATGAAACGTTAGCCGTCGAGCGCCGCCAGAAATTCCACATCCGTACCACAATGGGGAATTTTGCCTCGCTGTTCCGCCACAAGCGCGTGCTGAGCTACATGCTGGCAAGCGGCTTCAGCTTTGCCGGCATGTTCTCCTTCCTGAGCGCCGGGCCGTTTGTCTATATTGAGCTGAACCACGTTTCCCCTCAGCACTTTGGGTATTACTTTGCACTGAACATTGTGTTCCTGTTCATCATGACCATCATCAACAGCCGCTTTGTTCGCCGGATTGGAGCACTGAACATGTTCCGTGCCGGGTTGTGGATCCAGTTTGTGATGGCTATCTGGCTGGTGGTCAGCGCGTTTTTCGACGTGGGATTCTGGGCGCTGGTGGTGGGGGTTGCCGCTTTTGTTGGCTGCGTCTCGATGATCTCATCCAATGCGATGGCGGTTATCCTTGATGAGTTCCCGCATATGGCTGGCACCGCCTCATCGCTGGCGGGGACGTTCCGCTTCGGGATTGGTGCCGTGGTGGGGGCGTTACTCTCAATGGCGACCTTTAACACGGCCTGGCCAATGCTGTGGGCGATGGCGTTTTGTGCCACCAGCTCCATCCTCTTCTGTCTTTATGCCAGCCGACCGCGAAAAGCCGCTCATTAATCTGCACATCAGGCCCGATACGGGCCTTTTTGTTGACCCATATCAACCAAACTTGCGTTCGTTTACCCTGTGTTTGTTTCTTTTATGTAAAATCTATTTGTGTAAAAAGTCACATCATTGTATTTAAAAAGGTTGAGTTAGATCGCAGAAACGGGTACATATAGCGCCGACGCGAGCCTGGATACCTATAAAAAAGCGCTGAATAGTGCAGGTTGGCGATGATGTGTTACTATAAATGTAAATAAATTGTGAAGTAAATTTGCTTCCGGGGATCGAACGTGAATACATTACAACTCTCCATAGTCCATCGCTTGCCCCAGAGCTATCGCTGGTCGGCGGGTTTTGCAGGTTCGAAAGTTGAACCGATTCCGCAAAACGTTGCAGGTTGCGAGAATTGTCTGGTCGCGCTCAAACTGCTTAGCCCGAGCGACGAAGAGGCATGGCCGGTAATGGAACGCTTAAGCCAGGCGCTGTCGGATATCGAAGTGGACAGTTCCGTACTGGAGTGTGAAGGCGAGCCGTGCCTGTTTGTTAAAAGTCAGGATGAATTTGCCGCAACCTGCCGCCTGAAAAACTTTGGCGTGGCCATTGCTGAGCCTTTCTCGGGACAGTATCCCTTCTGAGTGCTAGTCTGCCGATAACAGCTGGCGCGTGTAGCTCTGCGTCGGTGCAGTAAATACGCGCTGGCTCTCACCTTGCTCGACCACTTCTCCCTGCCGTAGCACAATCACCTGATGGCATAACGCCCGCACCACCTGTAGATCGTGGCTGATAAAGATATAGGCCAGCCGGTGCTTTTCTTGTAACCCTTTCAACAGGGTCAGGATCTGTGCCTGCACGGTTCTGTCCAGCGAGGAGGTCGGTTCATCCAGGATGATCAGCTCAGGTTTGAGGATCAGCGCGCGGGCAATGGCGATACGCTGGCGCTGTCCGCCAGAAAATTCAGCCGGGTAGCGGTGGCGCGTCTCGGGATCTAACCCTACCTCTGCCATCACACGCCTGACCTCATTTTCACGTTGCAGAGCCGTCAGGGTAGGCTGATGGACGCGCAATCCTTCTTCGATGATCTGCAAAATACTCAGCCTTGGATTGAGCGAGGAGTTGGGATCCTGAAACACCACCTGCATGCGGGGACGTACCGGCAGCATCTGCCGACGGTTCCAGTGGTGCAGCGGCATGCCGTCAAACAGGATCTCGCCCTGCGAGGCAATTAAACGCAGCAGTGCCAGGCCGGTGGTGCTTTTGCCTGAACCTGACTCGCCCACCAGTCCCAGCGACTCGCCCGGGCGCAGTGAAAAACTGATGTTCTTCAGCACGGCGTTCTGGTCGACCACGCGGCGCAGAATACCTTTACGGATGGGGAAGGAGACAGACAGCCCCTCGACGTTGAGCAACGGCGCGCTGTCCCCCCGGAGAGGCACAGGATCGCCTGAGGGTTCACTGTCGAGCAGCCGCTGCGTATAGGGGTGCTGAGGCGCGTTCAGCAGTGCGGCGGCGGTGTTCTGCTCTACACAGCGTCCGTTTTGCATTACGGCGACGCTGTCGGCCAGCTTTTTCACAATGCTCAGGTTATGGGTGATAAACAGCAGACTCATGTTCTGCTCGCTACGTAGCTCCCGCAGCAGCTGCAAAATCTGCGCCTGCACCGTGACGTCCAGCGCGGTGGTGGGCTCATCGGCGATCAGCAGTTCCGGGCGCGTCAGTAGCGCCATGGCAATCATCACACGTTGACGTTCACCGCCGGAAAGCTGATGCGGGAAATCGCTCAGCCGTTTTGCCGCGTTGCGGATGCCGGTTCTCTCGAGGCAGTCGAGGATTTCCCCGCGCGCGGCCTCTTTGCGCATGCCCCGGTGCAGGGAGAGCACCTCGTAAAGCTGTTTTTCCAGGGTATGCAGCGGGTTGAGTGAGACCATCGGCTCCTGGAAAATCATCGCAATTTTATTGCCGCGGACGCCCCGCAGGGTCTGTTCGTCGGCGTGCAGCAGCGAGCTGCCGTGAAACAGAATATCTCCTTGCGGGTAGCTCACTGGCGGAGACGGGAGCAGGCGCAGAATGGAGAGTGCCGAGACGCTCTTGCCGGAGCCGGATTCCCCCACCAGCGCCAGCGTTTCGCCACGCTGGATCTGCAGCGACAGATCGCTGACCACGGTGCGCGTCTCACCCTGTTTCGAAAAGGCAATCGACAGATTCTCGATACTGAGAAGGGGCTGCGTCATGTTACACCGCCTTGTTGGGATCGAAGGCGTCGCGCACGGCTTCGCCAATAAAAATCAGCAGCGAAAGCAGTACCGCCACAGAAAGAAAGGCTGTAATGCCCAGCCACGGTGCCTGCAGGTTGTTTTTGCCCTGCAGCAACAGCTCGCCGAGCGAGGGGGAACCGAGCGGTAGCCCGAAGCCCAGAAAATCGAGCGAGGTGAGGGTGGTGATGGAGCTGCACAAAATAAACGGCAGAAAGGTCAGTGTCGCCACCACGGCGTTCGGCAGCATATGGCGGAAGATGATCCCGCGGTCGCTCACGCCCAGTGCCTGTGCGGCACGAATATAGTCAAAATTACGGGTGCGCAGAAATTCTGCGCGCACGACGCCCACCAGCGCCATCCAGCCAAACAATACGGTGATCCCCAGCAGCCACCAGAAGTTTGGCTGCACCACGCTCGACAGCAGGATGATCAGAAACAGCGTTGGCATACCTGACCACACCTCAATCACGCGCTGACCCCAGAGGTCAATTTTACCGCCATAGTAGCCCTGGACGGCACCTGCCACCACGCCCATCACGCTGGAGAAGAGCGTCAGCATCAGCCCAAAGAGGATCGAAATTCGGGTACCGTAGAGGATGCGCGCCAGCACGTCGCCACCGTTGGCATCCGTTCCCAGCCAGTTTTGCGTGGACGGGGGAGAAGGGAAGGGGGTCGTGGTGGCGAAATTGATACTGTTGGCGCCAAAACGGATCGGGGCCCACAGTGCCCAGCCGTGTTGATCAATCTGCTGGCGCAGCCACGGATCCTGATACTCCGCCGGTGTTGCAAACGGGCCGCCAAAGTCACTTTCACTGTAGTTATTAAGCACGGGTACATACCAGCGGTCGTTGAAATGCACCAGCAGGGGTTTATCGTTGGCAATCAGCTCTGAGCACAGGCTTAACACAAACAGGACGGCAAAAATCCATAACGACCAGTAGCCACGACGGTTGTGGCGAAAACGGGCCCAGCGGGCCTGATTGACGGGGCTTAAACGCGGCATCATCGGCCCTCAAAATCGATTCGGGGATCGACCAGCGTATAGCTGATATCACTGACGATATTCAGCAGCAGGCCAATCAGGGTAAAAATGTAGAGTGTGCCAAACATCACCGGATAATCCCGCGACACGGTGGCTTCATAGCCCAACAGCCCCAGACCGTTAAGCGAGAACATCACCTCAATAAGCAGCGAGCCGGTAAAAAACATACTGATGAACGTGGCAGGAAATCCGGCAATCACCAGCAGCATGGCGTTGCGGAACACGTGCTTCCACATGATCTGTTTTTCACCCACGCCCTTCGCGCGGGCGGTGACGACATACTGTTTGCGGATTTCATCAAGAAAGGCGTTTTTGGTCAGCATGGTCAGGGCGGCAAATCCGCCAATCACCGTTGCCAGCACCGGCAGCGTGATGTGCCAGAGATAGTCGGTGACTTTCTGATACCACGGCAGGGTGCTGAAATCGGCGGATACCAGCCCCCGCAGCGGGAAGAGATCGAAATAGCTGCCGCCGGCAAAAAAGACAATCAACAGCACAGCGAACAGAAACGCCGGAATGGCATAGCCGATGATAATGAACGTGCTGCTCCAGATATCAAAACGGCTGCCGTTGTTGACCGCTTTGCGGATCCCAAGCGGAATGGAAACCAGGTAGATAATCAGCGTTCCCCACAGTCCCAGGGTGATCGACACCGGCAGGCTTTGTTTGATCAGGGTTAAGACCGAGGCACTGCGGAACAGGCTATCACCAAAATCAAACCGGACGTAATCCCACAGCATTTTGAAATAGCGCTCGTGAATCGGTTTATCAAAGCCATAGCGATGGGTGATCTCGGCAATCACCTCCGGATCCAGCCCGCGGCCGCCGCGATAATGGCTTTCGCTGATATTCCCCACGCCCGTTTTGGCATGGCTTGCGCCCATTCCTTCTCCGCCACCGCCGGGCATCCCGCCGCTGGTGCCAAATTCAATCGCCGCAATCGCCTGATCGACCGGCCCGCCGGGCGCGATTTGCACAATAAAAAAGTTAATAGTGATGATGGCCCACAGGGTTGGGATGATCAGCAGGAGACGGCGGATTAGATACGCACCCATGATGATTCCTTATCGCCGCTCAGCTGGGAGTCTGGCGGCTTTGTTAACGTCATACCACCAGGTATCGAAGCCCAGCGAATAGATCGGGCGCACGGCAGGCAGCGAAAATTTGTCCCAGCGGGCAAGACGATCTTCACCCATATACCACATGGGCAGCATGTAGTAGTTCCAGGTTAACACTCTGTCGAGGGCGCGTCCTAATGGCAGGAGCTTCTGTTTATCGCCCTGTGCCGCCACGATCTTTGCAATTAGCGCGTCAACGACCGGGCTTTTTACCCCCGGCGCATTGTACGAGGAGTCGATGTAACTGGACGCCCAGGAAATCTGCAGGTCGGAGCTTGGCCAGGGCTGCGCGGGCCACAGGCTCTGCATCATATCGTAATCCCGGCTGCGCTTGCGGTTGGTCAGCTGGGCGATATCCACCTGGCGTATGTTCATTGTGATCCCCAGCCGGGCCAGGTTGTGCTTAAACGGCAAAACCCACTGATCGTTTGCCCCTGACGCGATCAGTAGCTCGAAGCTCAACGGTTTTCCCGTTTGGGCATTGACCCGTTTTTGATTTTTCAGGACCCAACCGGCCTCATCCAGCAGTTTGCTGGCTTTCAGCAAATTGTCACGATCAAAGCCGTTGCCATCGGAGGTGGGGGGATCAAACACGGTGGTAAACACTTCCGGCGGCAATTGTGCTTTGAAGGGGGCCAGCAGCGTCAACTCGTCGGCATTGGGGTAAGCGCGCGCCGCGTATTCGGTATTCTGAAAATAGCTGTTAGCGCGGCTGTAGGCGCCATAAAACAGCGCCTTGTTCATCCACTCAAAGTCAAAGGCCAGGGTAATGGCCTGACGTACCCGGCGGTCGTTAAATACCGGACGCTGAATATTAAACGCCAGCCAGCGCGTGTCCTGGGCAGAGCTATTTTTTTGCTCGTCCTTGACGATGTAGCCTTTGGCAAAGTTTTTACCGATATAGCGCGTAGCCCAGTTTTTAGCGCTGCTCTCCAGGCGTAAATCGAAGGCTCCGGCCTTAAAGGCCTCAAAAGCCACGTTATCGTCCAGGTAGTAATCATAGCGAAGGGTGTCGAAATTCCAGCGCCCCCGGTTTACCGGCAGGTTGGCGGCCCAGTAGTCTTTTACACGGGAATAGACCACATACTGCCCCATGCGCCAGTCGGTGATGCGGTACGGGCCGCCTGCCAGCGGTGGCGTGGAGAGCGGGTCGCTCAGCTTATGGGCTTTCCAGAACGATTCAGGCATTACGGGCAGGGAGAACAGGCTCAGCATATTCTCTTTATTCGGCTCGCTCAGCTCAATGCGCACGGTGAGCGGTGCGATGGCCCTGACCGACGCGCCTTTGTAGACAATACGGAACTGGGGAACGCCTTCAGTCATAAATTTATGAAACGTAAAGGCGACATCGCTTGCCCTGACCGGCGAACCGTCATGAAAACGCGCCCGCGGGTTAAGCGAAATTTCCGCCCAGGCAAAATTATCCGCATACCGCACGTTTTCGGCGATCAGCGGATAGTAGCTTCCGGGCTCATCATCAGAGGTGACAAACAGGGTATCGTAGAGAGATTCTGTGCGCGCCGCGGCCACACCGCGCAGGGCAAAGCGGTTGAAGTTATCGAACGTGCCGGTGGCGGAGAGCGTCACATTCCCGCCTTTCGGCGCGGCAGGGTTGACGTAATCATAATGGGTGAAATTCACCGCGTATTTCGGTTCACCAATCACCGCAAACGCAACGTCTTCTTTGATGGTTTGCGCCTGGCTGGACAGGGCCGTCAGTGCCAACAGCAACAGTATGAAGCGCATAAACATCTCGCAACAGCTCCCTCTTTAACAGACCGGCTCAGTTAAGCTGAATAATAAGTGACGTCACGGGCAATGTGAAATTATTCGCCAGCGTGCGTCAGGTCGGGCCGCCACTCACGGAACTGCTCCAGCGGCATCGGACGGCTAATCCAGTATCCCTGCAGGAAGTTAACGCCATGTTCGCGCAGCCAGGCCGCCTGTTCCGGCGTTTCCACGCCCTCTGCGACGGTGGACATGTTCAGCCGTCTTGCCAGCATCAGTACGGCATCAAGCACCGGTGAGGTGACGGTTTCCGTCCCGATGGCGTTAACAAAACCCCGGTCGATTTTGATGTAATCCATGGTGAAATGTTCAAGATAGATCAGCGCACTGTGGCCGGTACCAAAATCATCGATCGCTATCTCAAACCCTTCGTTGTGCAGCCATTCGAACAGGTTGTTGGCTTCACGGTGGTTGAGCATGTCGCGCTCGGTAATTTCCAGCACCAGCTGGAAGTGATCCGGCGGCAGTAACTCTTTAAACGTGCGCATATCATCTTTAAAGCTGTCGGCGTGCAGATGCCCCGGCGCAATGTTGATACCGAGTTTTGCGCCCGGCGGTAGCTGGGTCTGTAATACCGGCGCATCGTGAATGATAAGGTCAAACAGATGCAGCGTGAGCGGAACAATCAGCTGCTGCGCTTCAGCAAAATTGATAAACGCATCAGGGGGGATCTCACCCATGGTGGGGTGCTTCCAGCGCATCAGGACCTCAACCCCCCGCATTTTCAGATCTTTTGCATCCACCACGGGCTGATAGACCACATAAAACTGGCCGCGCTTAATGGCGCTGAGGATCTCTTTGCCGGGATTTACGCGGATGGTGAGGATATAGAAATTCAGCGAACCTGCCGCAATGCCGCACACCAGCCCAAAGAAGAGGGCGTAGAGGATTTCGTCGCTTGTCCACTTTTCAGCGTACAGCTTAATGGTCAGCGGCACGGCCTTAAGCGTGGCGGTACGCTCGGGCACGGCATGTAAATCTTGCGCCCTGACCAGAGTACTGGATATGGTGGACAGCGCCATATCACCGATGATGATGGCAATCCCTGCGAAGTCGTCCTGGCGCGCGGTATAAAGCAGGTACGGGGTCAGATTGAGATTAACTGACGTAAACACCCCGCCGTCTTTAACCAGAGGGTTTCGGTACCAGATGGCAATGGCGGGTTTATTCGGCAGCATAGGCGTGCCCGGCAGTAATGCCATATCAATCTTCTTGTTGATGTGCAGCTCAGGTATAAGAGCTTCCATCGGCGTATCCATCGGCCCGGTGGCCGACGAGCAGAAGGCGATTTTGTCCCTGACCAGCAAGAACGCGCGCACATTGAGGCTGAAGGCCGCGCGCGACGTCAGCTCGGCATTGACGTCATGGCAGCTGTTCAGCGTGAGGGGCTGAAGAACATCGATAGAGGTTTTCAACTCTTCGAAATAGCTCTCCATGTAGAGGCTCACATCGGTAATCAGGGTGTCGAACCGGACTTCCCGCTTGTGGTAACTCCAGAAAAATTGCAATGAACCCAAAAGCAGGGCAGTGACCAGACCTGTAATAATACTGAGGAACAGTATCTTGCGATGACTGGAAAAGTAGCGGGTGAACATAGACGTCGTGATTCCTGAATTGCCGCTGGATGTATTCAGTGTAACGGGCAAAAAAAAACACCGCCGAAGCAGTGTTTTTTTTCATCATATCGCCAGCCAAGGGATAACCAACGATACAATCATCATATTAACTGCGGGTCAGTACGCGACGCGCTTCGTTGTAGCGCTTCTTCCAGTATGGCTCGTTCATGCTGGAAATGGTCACACCGCTGCTGGTGGAGGCATGCACAAACTGGTCATTACCAATATAGATGCCGACATGTCGACCCGTTGAACCGGCACGGAACAGAACTAAATCACCGGTGCGCAGTTTTGTACGTGAAATCGACTTACCCACTTCCTGCTGTTCGTAAGTTGAACGCGGCAGGTCTAACCCAAACTGCTCACGGAAGGTACGCTGTACAAAGCTGGAACAATCGATACCTTTTTTGGTGCTGCCGCCCAGACGGTAACGCACGCCTTTCCAGTCAGCATACTGGTCCATAATACGGGACTTCACGTCCAGATTACGTACCATATTTTCAAATTCATCCTGAGAGGCTTGCAGTGACGAGGAATCTTCCATTCCCACAACACGCGTCTCAGGATGCATATTCTTTGCGGTGTTCGATGTACTACATGCAGACAACAGTACCGCAACTGCTATCGCCGGGATCCCCCGCAAGATATATCTCAAAATCGGTTGAGATTTGACCATTTTGTTTATTTTCCCTTGAAGTCCTTAACGACAAATATCGTTATAAAAATGCCAAACGTGACGAGACTAATTATCTGTTCACAATGAGACAATTCTTTCTGGTCACATTTGTGGCGCAGCGCACAAATTTATTCACCAAGGAAATAATTATCTCTATGGGGCAAAACGAGTTCGAGATTAACCGATTGCCAGGGCTATTGCGAGTAAAAAAAGCCTTTTTTTTATAAGAAATTGTGATACAGAAAGTAAAAATCCGACATTGCTTAAAATGCAGTCAGATCCGGCGCTTAATCACGCAATTGATTCATTTTTATCATGAAAGAGATGACGGGAAGATGACAGTGCGAAACGATCGTGGCGGGAGATCTATCAGGGATCGCAATGATCCCTGATAGCGGACGTTAATTTTGGTTAATTATTTGTTTAATGCTTGTTGCTTTTTACCCGGCAGATAGCGATCGAACAGGGCTATTATCCGGTCGCTCAGCGGTGTCATCAGGCACCACGGTAACGCGACCAGCGCAACAGAGAGCGAGCCCACGGCAATATCGGTGAACCAGTGTGCGCCAATCATTACGCGAGGGAAGGCGAAAACCACAAAAATAATCAGGGCTATGGCGAACGCCTTCCTGCCGAAATAGCGCAGCATGACCGCACAAAAAATAAGCAGCATCATGCCGTGATCGCCAGGGAAACTGGCCTTCGAGGCATCTTTCGTTGGAATATGCAGCAATTCGCTGACGCGATAAATATCGGTAAAGAACAGCGTTGGGCTTGAGCGTTTGACCGGAATAATAGCCGTAGCCAGCTGGTTAATGGCGACAGCCAGCAGCAGCATCATCAGACCAATAATCATAATGCGGCGACGCCCGGTTTTGTCCTCTTTCAGCCAGAAAGAGAGCATCAGGCAGCCCATCGCCACCAGCGAACAGCCGTCAAACGCGCGGTTGTTGGTAATCGCCACCAGCCACAGAAAGGCATCACTCTTCACCAGAGCCTGGTTAAAGAAATGGAAGATGGCAGAATCCAGCGGAAACCAGAAACCATGATCCACCGGGATATACCAGGAGAAAAAGAGCGCCAGTCCGGCGACATTGAGCAGCAAAATCAGGGGAATTCGAGTTGTCATAACATTCAGCATACAGGGAAATCAGGGGCAACGTTAGCCGCCCGAACTTAAACGAAGCTTCAACAGGCTGGACTGCAGGGCATTCCAGTCGGCGTTAACCGCACTAATTAACTCTATTCGGCTATCCGGGGGCGCAACATTCTGCGTTTCAATAAAGAAATCTTCACCCTGACGGTTGATGCGCACCAGGCCGTCGGGGGTGCGCATAATCCCCTTAACGCGATCGACCGGCGCCAGTCTTGCCCACTCAAGCACGCCTATGGTGTCGAAAACGGTGTCGGCATCAAAGATCCACCCGCAGGCCTGATGACCCTGACCGCTGTTGAGATTACGTCGCCAGCGCTGGTGTTCCGGCAGGCTCAACGCCGCCAGACCCTGCTTTGCGGGATGACTATGCGCATGCTCCGCACTGGCTGGCAGCTCGGTGAGGTTCAGGCGTGGCAGGTCGAGCAGGGCGACATCTATCTTCCCCTGAGTGGTTTGCACCCGCTGACGGTTGCCCCCGAAATGTTGCCACCAGGCATCGAATGCCGCCTGGCTTTCAGCCGTGGCCCGATCTTCTTTATTGGCGACGATAATATCTGCGCAGGCGAGCTGATCGCGGAAGTTGTCGTTGGCCACCGCTTTTTCATCCAGCAGCTGTCGCGGGTCGAGCAGGCAAAGCGTGGCGCGTAAGTCTATCCACGGCTCGTAAACCGGCGCGGTGAGTAAATCAAGAATTTGCTTCGGGTGGCCAAGCCCCGTCGGTTCAATCAGCAGGCGGTCGGGTTTACCCTGACGCAGCAGCGTGTTCAGCCCCACCTGCATGGGCAGGCCATTCACACAGCACATGCATCCGCCCGGGATCTCTTTGATCATGGCGCCGCTGTCAGACAGTAACGCGCCATCAATACCCACTTCGCCGAATTCGTTGACCAGCACGGCCCATTTTTCTGCCGGATCTTTATTGGCCAGCAGGTGGAGAATTGAGGTGGTTTTCCCGCTACCGAGAAAACCGGTAATAAGGTTGGTCCTGGTCACGTGCGCTCCGGTAGATAATTGTGATGATGTAACAATTATCTCTTATCCTGACGAAAAAAGGGCGCAATGAGAAGAGGAAGGGCAAACGGAGCGCATGTCCGTTCGCCTTAAGCGCAATAAACGTTAAAGTTTTAACGTTTCGATAACAGCCTGGCGCGCCCCGAGACGGGCAATACGTTGGTATGCCTGGTTCACCGACTCGACAAAAACGTGGTTTTGCGCGAGATCGTGACCAAAGACTTCGCTCAGCGTCAGCAGAGCGTTTACGCGGTTTGCGTCATTGCTGGCTTCAACCTTCGCACGGATTTTGTCGCTGAGCGGATCGCGGACATCAATCGTATTGCCTTGTTCATCTGTACCGCTGACGTAGCGGATCCAGCCCGCCACACCCAGCGCCAGCAGGGGCCACGCGCTTTGACGCTCCAGATGAATACGGATCCCATCCAGCATGCGCTGGGGCAGCTTTTGACTGCCGTCCATCGCAATTTGCCAGGTACGGTGCTGCAGTGCCGGGTTGGCAAAACGGTCGAGGAGGCTGTCGGCGTAAGCCGTCAGATCAACATCGGTGATACGCAGCGTAGGGGCCTGTTCATCCAGCATTAACCGCCGCGCGGCCTGACGAAACGCCTCATCCTCCATACATTCATTAATGTGCGCATACCCGGCGAGATAGCCCAGATACGCCAGGAAGGAGTGGCTGCCGTTCAGCATACGTAATTTCATCTGTTCCCACGGCAGAACGTCCTGCACCATCTGCACGCCTGCCACTTCCCACTCCGGGCGTCCGGCGACAAAGTTATCTTCCACGACCCACTGAATAAAGGGCTCGCAGCTGATGGCGCACGGATCTTCCACACCGAGTTCCTGCGCGACCTCCGCCAGCGAGGCATCGGTGGCGGCGGGCACAATCCTGTCAACCATTGTGCCCGGGAAACTCACATGGGTATCAATCCATCCGGCCAGGTCTTCAGAGCGTTTCTGCGCCATGCCGAGCACGGCATTTTTCACCACGTGGCCGTTATCCGGGATGTTATCGCAGGAAAGCACCGTAAAGGCGGGTAAGCCGCGTTCACGGCGGCGGTGGAGCGCTTCGACGATGATCCCTGGGGCGGAATGGGGCTCCGTCGGGTTTTCCAGATCGTGAACGATCCGGGTGTTTTGCAAATCGAGTTTCCCGGTTGCGGGGTCGATGCAATAGCCTTTCTCAGTAATGGTGAGGGAAACAATTGCCACCTGCGGCTCGCAAAATTTCTCAATGATGGCAGCCAGCGAGTCCAGTTTTGCGTTCAGGCATTCATGCACGGCTCCAGTGATAATCGGCTGGTTGCCCTCCGCGCCTTTCTCCAGCACGGTGAAGAGGTGATCCTGCGCCCGCAGCTGGCTCATCAACACGTCGCCGCTGAACAGGCTGATCTCACAAATGCCCCAGTCGCCTCCTTTGGCATTCAGCACCCGATGGGTTAATAACGCCTGATGCGCACGGTGAAAAGCACCAAAGCCGAAGTGGACGATGCGCGAGCGCAGAAGCGAGCGATCGTAGCGCGGCTGCTGAACATGGGCAGGAAGCGAGGTGGAGGCAATTGTCTTCATGAAATACACACCTGATTAACCATTAATTAACAATGCCAGTGTAAAGTTATATGACAACAAAGAGAATTGGTAAGCCGTAAATATCGCCGTTCTGTGAGTTCGATCAATCAATCTGTGGCGCTGTGTTGACCCTCTTCATTAAACATGTATGGTAGTCGTCATCGCAGTAATACATATTGGTATAACAACTTTGGAGGGTGGGCAATGGAACAAACCTGGCGTTGGTACGGGCCGAACGATCCAGTTTCTCTAGATGATGTGCGTCAGGCTGGCGCAACGGGTGTCGTCACGGCGCTGCATCATATTCCGAATGGCCAGGTGTGGCCGGTAGAGGAGATTCAACAGCGTCAGGCGCTGCTGGCAGAAAAAGGCTTAACTTGGTCTGTCGTGGAAAGTATTCCCGTTCACGAAGATATCAAAACCCATTCTGGGGAGTATCAGACCTGGATTGCTAACTATCAGCAGAGCATCCGCAACCTGGCGGCCTGCGGCATCGATACCGTTTGCTATAACTTCATGCCTGTTCTTGACTGGACGCGTACTGACCTTGAGTATCAGCTGCCAGACGGTTCCCGAGCGTTGCGTTTTGATCAGATCGCCTTCGCGGCCTTTGAGTTACACATTCTGAAACGCCCTGGCGCGGAAGCCGATTACACGGCCGACGAGCAGCAGCAGGCGCGCGAATGGTTTAATGCAGCAAGCGAAGCAGACATTGAAAAGCTGACCCGCAATATCATCGCGGGCCTGCCGGGTGCAGAAGAGGGCTACACGCTGGATCAGTTCCGCGCCCGTCTGGCAGAGTACGG
The DNA here is from genome assembly GCF_004296595.1 of Enterobacter sp. A8. Classification (NCBI taxonomy): domain Bacteria; kingdom Pseudomonadati; phylum Pseudomonadota; class Gammaproteobacteria; order Enterobacterales; family Enterobacteriaceae; genus Enterobacter; species Enterobacter sp. A8. Next base: position 1,356,221 of record NZ_SCMF01000001.1, on the reverse strand, counting down.
CGGCATTGATAAAAATCAGCTGCGCGAAAACATGGCGTACTTCCTGCGCGCGATTGTGCCGGTCGCGGAAGAGGCGGGCGTGCGTCTGGCCGTGCACCCGGACGATCCTCCGCGTCCCATCCTCGGCCTGCCGCGTATCGTCTCAACCATTGAAGATATGCAGTGGCTGAAAGAGACGGTCGATAGCATCTATAACGGCTTTACCATGTGCACGGGCTCGTATGGCGTGCGTGCGGATAATGACCTGGTGCGGATGATTGAAACCTTTGGCGATCGTATTCACTTCACGCATCTGCGTGCGACCTGCCGTGAAGAGAACCCGAAAACCTTCCACGAAGCGGCGCACCTGAGCGGTGATGTGAATATGGTGGCGGTGGTGGATGCCATTCTGGCGGAAGAGGCACGTCGTAAACAGGCTGGCGATTTACGTCCTATCCCGTTCCGCCCGGATCACGGACACCAGATGCTGGACGATCTGCGTAAGAAAACGAACCCGGGCTATTCGGCGATTGGCCGCCTGAAAGGGATGGCAGAAGTGCGCGGCGTAGAGCTGGCGCTGAAGATGACGAAGTATCCTGAGCTTCTGTAAGTTCTGTTGCCCGGTGGCGCTACGCTTACCGGGCCTACAAAAAACCGGCCTGAGAGCCGGTTTTTGTGTTTTTGTAGATCGGGTAAGGCGAAGCCGCCACCCGACAAAAGCCGCACTCAGTCAGCACGACCCATATAGCGTTTTTCTTCGATATGGATGCGGATTTTCTCACCCGCGGACAGGTATTCAGGCACCTGTACCACCAGACCGGTGGTCAGCGTCGCGGGTTTGTTACGCGCACTGGCGGACGCGCCTTTGATGCCCGGTGCCGTTTCAACGATTTCCAGATCAACCGTCTGCGGCAGTTCCAGCGCCAGCAGCACGCCGTCCCAGGTCAGAACCTGCATATCCGGCATACCGCCCTCAGGAATGAACAGCAGCTCTTCTTCAATCTGATCTTTGGTGAAGATATACGGGGTGTAATCTTCTTTATCCATGAATACATATTCGTTGCCGTCGATATAGGAGAAATCAACATAGCGACGGGTCAGAGTGACGGTATCAACGATATCGTCACCTTTGAAACGTTCTTCCACTTTAAGGCCGGTACGTACATCGGCGAAACGCATTTTGTACAGCGTTGCTGCACCACGGGCGCTCGGGGCCTGAATATCGATATCTTTCACAATCAGCAGTTTGCCGTTGTAATTCAGTACCATACCTTTCTTAATTTCGTTCGCTCTTGGCATTGCAGTAATCCTGTCTACGGGAGGTAAAAAATATCGCGCCAAATTACTCGTGCGCGGCCTTTCAGGCAAGCGGAATTCGTGGCTTTTGCTATCAATACATAAAAGGTGTTACTGTGCGCCCGATACCCGACTGCGCGGGTCTTTCACCGATAGAGAGCATTTATGGATTGTCGTCCCGATTGCGGCGCGTGCTGTACCGCACCGTCCATTTCCAGCCCCATTCCAGGAATGCCGGAGGGCAAGCCTGCGAATACCCGCTGCGTTCAGCTCTCTGAAACCAACCTGTGCATGATCTTTGGCTCGCCTCTGCGCCCGAAGGTCTGCTCCGGGCTGCAGCCCTCCGCCGAGATGTGCGGCAACACGCGCGCGCAGGCGATGACGTACCTGCTTAATCTGGAAGCACTCACCGCACCTTAAACGTCTTTAATTCTTGTCAGGCACGCTATCGTCAGGGTGCACATCACCAGCGCAATCCAGAACACTGTGTGATAGTTCCAGATTTCAGCCACCACGCCGGCCATTGAGCCTGCGATGATCCAGCCCACGCGGGTGGTATTAGTATAAAGGGTGGTGGCAGAGCCTGCCTGGCCCGGCATCAGATCCTGGAAATAGAGCATGCCAATTCCGGCGAGTATGCCGATATAGATGGCGTTCAGCAGCTGTAAAGCCAGCAGCAGCCCCGGCGTATGTACCGTCAGCATTCCGACATAGAACAGTAGCCCGGCGACGGCGGCGATACGCATCAGAAAACGTTTCCCGAAACGCTTCGCGTAATAGCCAGCAATCAGCATGGTGGGGATTTCAAGCCCGGCCGCGGTCCCCATCATGATGCCAGCAAGCTTTTCGGGCAGATGCAGTTCATCAATAATAAACAGCGGCATATTAATGATATACAGGCTGTTTGTGCCCCACATCAGCGTACAGATAATAAAGAGGAGCAGGGCGTCACGACGGTTACGACGCGGTGCCTCCAGCACGCCTGTTGCCACTTTTGGCTCTTTACGCATCGACGGCAGAAAGAACCACACCATGGCGCCACACACCACAAAGGCCACTGCCGCACTCAGGTACATCACCGTAAAGCCAAACCCCATAGCCAGCGCGTAAGCCAGCGGCGGGCCAATAACCCACGCCAGCGATACTTGCGCACGCAGAATAGAGCTGAACATCACCGCTTCTCGCCCGGTATGGTCGGCATGCTCACGGGCAAGGGCGAACATCTGCGGATTCGCCGTTGAACCGAAACTGCTCAGAAACACCCCGATAAACAGCAGAACAAAATAGTTGCGGTTCCAGGCAAACAGGACGCAGGCGAACACCCCCAGCAGACAGCAAAAGACGATCAGGCTTTTACGATCGCCTTTTTTATCTGAACGCCCCGCCAGAAACTGGCTCACCAGGATGCCGATAATGGCGCTTCCGGTAAAGAAGAAGCCCACCATCGCCGGACGCGCATGGACTTCATTGGTCAGGAACAGGCTCAGCGTAGGGGTCTGCAGCGCACCGGCGATGCCGGTCAGGAAGGCAACAATTAAAAATGCCGTTGAGGTGAAATCAAAGGGCTTCGGTGAGACGGCGGCGGGCGTGTTATGCATGTTTCACAGTCGGTGAGTTTCCAGGAGACGCGGAGTGTACGTCGCGAGTCAGAAAATAAACAGAGGGTGAGGTCAATTTCGCCACGAATAATCAAAATGGCATTTCATATTCGCGTGCAGCTGACCTTAGCTGAAACTGATTTGCTGACCGTCAGCAAAATTCAGCTGAACGAGGAAGAAATGTGCTGCATCTCTAAATTCTGCAATCAGAAATGTAACTTTCCTTGCAACGTCTTGCAGAAAGCGCAAGACTTTTTGAAACGTTTCAGCGCTATCTTGTTTTAACAAACGGAGCAGGCTAGCGCATTTTTTCTCAGTGAAGCTGAAACGATTCACTTTCAGCAGGAGAGGAGAACCATGTTCCAGTTATCTGTACAGGATATCCACCCGGGCGCTCAGGCCGGGAACAAAGAAGAGGCCATTCATCAGGTTGCCGCTGCCCTTGTGCAGGCCGGCAATGTGGCTGAAGGCTACGTCAACGGCATGCTGGCGCGTGAGCAGCAGACCTCGACCTTCCTCGGCAATGGCATCGCCATTCCGCACGGCACCACTGACACCCGCGATCAGGTGCTGAAAACCGGCGTTAAGGTTTATCAGTTCCCGCAGGGCGTAGTGTGGGGCGAGGGGCAGGTGGCTTACGTGGCCATCGGTATCGCGGCCAGCAGCGACGAGCACTTAGGTTTGCTGCGTCAGCTGACGCATGTGCTGAGCGATGACGCCGTGGCCGAGCAGTTGAAATCTGCCACCACCGCTGAAGAGCTGCGCGCTCTGCTGATGGGCGAAAAACAGAGCGAAGCGCTGAAACTGGATAACGATACGCTGACGCTGGACGTTGCCGCGACCGATCTGGTGACGCTGCAGGCCCTGAACGCCGGACGCCTGAAAGAGGCCGGGGCAGCAGACGCCACCTTTGTTACCCGCGTCATTAACGATAAGCCTCTCAATCTGGGCCAGGGAATCTGGCTGAACGACAGTGCTGAAGGCAACCTGCGGAGTGCTATCGCGGTGAGCCGTGCCGCAAGCGCCTTTGACGTAGACGGTGAAAGCGCTGCACTGCTGGTGACCGTCGCCATGACCGATGACCAGCCGGTTGCCGTGCTGAAGCGTCTGGGCGATCTGCTGCTGAACAACAAAGCTGAAAAACTGCTGAACGCGGATGCCGCCACCGTGCTGGCTCTGCTGACCAGTGATGATGCGCTGACGGATGACGTGCTGAGCGCAGAGTTCGTTGTACGTAACGAGCACGGCCTGCATGCCCGTCCGGGCACCATGCTGGTGAATACCATTAAACAATTTGAAAGTGAGATCACCGTGGCTAACCTGGATGGCACGGGCAAAGCGGCCAATGGTCGTAGTCTGATGAAAGTTGTCGCGCTGGGCGTGAAGAAGGGTCACCGTCTGCGTTTCACCGCGCAGGGTGCGGATGCTGAACAGGCGCTGAAAGCGATTGGCGATGCCATCGCGGCGGGTCTGGGGGAGGGCGCATAATGAGCAGACGTGTTGCGACTATTACGCTGAACCCGGCTTATGACCTGGTGGGGTTTTGCCCGGAGATTGAGCGCGGCGAAGTAAACCTCGTGCGTACCACTGGCCTGCATGCTGCAGGCAAAGGGATTAACGTCGCGAAAGTGCTCAAGGATCTCGGTATCGATGTCACCGTGGGGGGATTCCTCGGTAAAGATAACCAGGATGGTTTCCAGCAGCTGTTCAGCGAGCTGGGCATTGCTAACCGTTTCCAGGTTGTTCAGGGCCGTACCCGTATCAACGTCAAACTGACGGAGAAAGACGGGGAAGTGACCGATCTGAATTTCTCTGGCTTTGAAGTGACGCCGTCTGACTGGGAGCGTTTTGTTAACGATTCTCTGACCTGGCTGGGCCAGTTCGACATGGTGTGCGTCAGCGGCAGTCTGCCATCCGGCGTAAGCCCGGAAGCCTTCACCGACTGGATGACGCGCCTGCGCAGCCAGTGCCCGTGCATCATCTTTGACAGCAGCCGTGATGCGCTGGTCGCCGGCCTGAAAGCGTCCCCGTGGCTGGTGAAGCCTAATCGCCGTGAACTGGAGATCTGGGCTGGCCGGAAGCTGCCAGAATTAAAAGATGTGATTGACGCTGCCCATGCGCTGCGCGAGCAGGGTATCGCTCACGTGGTGATTTCGCTTGGTGCAGAAGGGGCGTTGTGGGTTAACGCGTCTGGCGAATGGATCGCCAAACCGCCGTCGGTTGACGTTGTCAGCACCGTTGGCGCAGGGGATTCGATGGTTGGAGGTCTGATCTATGGCCTGCTGATGCGCGAATCCAGTGAACATACTTTACGTCTTGCCACCGCCGTTGCAGCCCTGGCCGTGAGTCAGAGCAATGTCGGCATTACCGATCGTACCCAGTTAGCCGCGATGATGGCGCGCGTTGACTTAAAACCTTTTAACTAACAGCAGGAGAGGAATAATGAAAACGCTGCTGATTATTGACTCCGGTCTCGGACAGGCTCGCGCCTATATGGCGAAGACCCTGCTGGGAGCGGCGGCGAACAAAGCACATCTGGAAATGACCGATAACCCGGGCGACGCTGAACTGGCGATTGTGCTGGGTGATAAGGTCCCGGCTGACAGCGCGCTGAACGGCAAAAAAGTGTGGCTGGGCGATATTAATCGCGCGGTGGCACATCCGGAACTGTTCCTGAGCGAAGCGAAAGGCCACGCGTCTGTCTACAGCGCACCGGCTGCGGCAGCACCGGTTGCTGCCACGGGCCCGAAACGCATTGTGGCGGTGACAGCTTGTCCGACGGGCGTCGCGCATACCTTTATGGCGGCTGAAGCGATTGAAACCGAAGCGAAAAAACGCGGCTGGTGGGTGAAAGTTGAAACCCGTGGCTCGGTGGGTGCGGGCAATGCCATCACCCCGGAAGAAGTGGCGGAAGCCGATCTGGTGATCGTTGCGGCGGATATCGAAGTGGATCTGGCGAAATTCGCGGGTAAACCGATGTACCGCACCTCTACCGGTCTGGCGCTGAAAAAGACCGCGCAGGAGTTTGATAAAGCGCTGGTGGAAGCCCAGCCTTATCAGGCAACCGGTGCGGCTAAACCGGCTACCGAAGGGAAAAAAGAATCTGCGGGCGCCTATCGTCACCTGCTGACCGGTGTGTCTTATATGCTGCCGATGGTGGTGGCGGGCGGTCTGTGTATCGCACTGTCATTCGCGTTTGGTATCACCGCATTTAAAGAAGAAGGGACGCTGGCTGCGGCGTTAATGCAGATTGGTGGCGGCTCCGCGTTCGCGCTGATGGTGCCGGTGCTGGCAGGCTTTATCGCCTTCTCCATCGCTGACCGTCCGGGTCTGACGCCGGGTCTTATCGGCGGTATGCTGGCCGTGAGCACCGGTTCCGGCTTTATTGGCGGTATCATTGCCGGTTTCCTGGCGGGCTACGTCGCGAAGCTTATCAGCTCGAAGCTGAAGCTGCCGCAAAGTATGGAAGCCCTGAAACCGATTCTGATCATTCCGCTGATTTCCAGCCTGGTGGTCGGTCTGGCGATGATTTACCTGATTGGTAAGCCGGTGGCAGGTATCCTGGCGGGTCTGACCCACTGGCTGCAAACCATGGGCACGGCAAACGCGGTGCTGTTGGGTGCTATCCTCGGTGGCATGATGTGTACCGACATGGGTGGTCCGGTAAACAAAGCGGCCTATGCATTCGGTGTTGGCCTGCTGAGTACCCAGACCTACGCGCCAATGGCGGCCATTATGGCGGCCGGTATGGTGCCACCGCTGGCGCTCGGACTGGCAACGATTATTGCGCGTCGTAAATTCGACAAAGCGCAGCAGGAAGGCGGCAAAGCAGCGCTGGTACTGGGCCTGTGCTTTATCACCGAAGGGGCGATTCCGTTCGCTGCCCGTGACCCAATGCGTGTTCTGCCTTGCTGTATCGTTGGCGGCGCGGTGACCGGGGCTATCTCAATGGCGATTGGCGCGAAGCTGATGGCACCGCACGGTGGTCTGTTCGTTCTGCTGATCCCAGGCGCTATCACCCCGGTACTGGGTTACCTGCTGGCGATTGTTGCCGGTACGCTGGTGGCGGGGCTCTCTTACGCGGTGCTGAAACGCCCTGAAGCGGAAGCGGTGGCAAAAGCAGCCTAAAAGTGGTGTCGGGTGGCGGTTTCGCCTTACCCGACCTATAAAAAAGCCGGACGCTTAACGCGATCCGGCTTTTTTTATGCCGCCTGTTCAGCGGTCTGCTGTGCCTTCAGCCAGGCGATCTCTTCCGCCCAGATATCCGGATTGATGGTTTCCAGCACCATGGGGATACCATCGAAACGGGCGTCCTGCATGATAAAGCGGAACGCATCATGGCCAATATTACCTTCACCCAGGCTGTGGTGACGGTCTACGCGGCTGCCAAAGGCGCTTTTGGCATCGTTTAAGTGCATTCCGCGCAGATACTTAAAGCCTACCACGCGTTCGAACTCATCGAAGGTGTTTTTCGTGGCCTCGGTTGTACGCAGGTCGTAACCGGCTGCAAATGCGTGACAGGTATCGATACATACGCCCACGCGGGATTTATCTTCCACGCCGTCAATGATGGCGGCCAGATGTTCAAACTTAAAGCCGAGGTTGCTGCCCTGACCGGCGGTATTCTCGATCACCGCGGTAACCCCCTGGGTTTTATCCAGCGTGATGTTAATGGACTCCGCAATGCGTGCCAGGCAGGCCTCTTCGTCTATCTGCATCAGATGGCTACCCGGATGGAAATTCAGCAGCGTCAGCCCAAGCTGCTCGCAGCGCTGGACTTCATCCAGAAACGCTTCGCGGGACTTCTCCAGCGCTTCCTGAACCGGATGGCCGAGGTTGATCAGATAGCTGTCGTGGGGAAGGATTTGACCCGGCCCGTAGTGGTACTTCTCACAGGCGGCTTTGAAATCATCTATGACATCAGCGGTAAGCGGCGCGGCGCGCCACTGGCGCTGGTTTTTGGTGAACAGGGCGAAAGCGGTCGCCTCAATTTCGGCGGCGCGAATGGCGGCATTCGCAAGGCCACCGGCAGCGCTGACGTGCGCTCCAACGTATTTCATAAAGGGACTCCTGTTAACCCGAAATGCGTATCATAACGGGTTAACAGGGGAAGGATGTAGTGGTTTATGCCATCAGGCTGTGGACCACGAGGTTAATCGCGCCGCCACCCACAATCAGCCAGATGAAGAGCACCAGCGCCATCAGCAGCGGTTTCGCACCGGCTTTTTTCAGCGCGCTGACGTGCGTGGTCACCCCCAGCGCCGCCATCGCCATCGCCAGCAGCACGGTATCCAGCGTCACCAGCATATCGACCACCGCTTTTGGCAGCAGGTGGAAGGAGTTGAAAATCGCCACCACGATAAACAGGATCGCAAACCACGGTATGGTGATTTTACTCTTCTGATTACCACCCGCGGGCGCAAGCTGTTTCACGCGGGCGGCCAGGATAATCAGGAAGGGTGCCAGCATCATGACGCGCAGCATTTTAGCAATCACCGCGGCGTTTTCTGCTTCCGGGTTAATGGCATGACCCGCCGCCACGACCTGCGCCACTTCATGCATGGTTGAGCCAATGTAGATGCCATAGGTTTCCGGGCTAAACCAGTGGGCCACCAGCGGATACATGGCCGGGTAGAGGAAAATAGCCAGCGTACCGAAGATCACCACGGTCGCGACCGCCACCGTAACTTTGCTGGATTCCGCCTTGACCACAGGTTCGGTTGCCAGCACCGCCGCCGCACCGCAAATACTGCTCCCGGCACCGATCAGCCAGCTGGTCTGTTTATCCAGGCCAAAGATTTTCTGCCCGATAAAGCAGGCCAGTAAAAAGGTGCTGGTCAGGGTCAGGACGTCAATGGCGATACCGCTAATGCCAACATCCGCAATCTGTGAAAAGGTGAGGCGAAAGCCGTAAAGAATGATCCCGAGGCGCAGCAGATGCTGCTTGGCAAAAATAACGCCGCCATCACAGGACTTCCAGATGTGCGGGTAAACGGTGTTACCCACGACCATGCCGAGCAGGATCGCCAGCGTTAAGGCGCTAAAACCGGCACCGGCGACGGCGGGAATGCTGCCGCCCCATAATGCCACACCGGTGACGACCGCGCTGAGCGCAAGACCCGGCACGAAGTGCCACAATGTACGATGATGCTGTAAGGTGATTTCTGACATAACCTTCTCCTTTGTCTGGCTAAAGGTTACGGCGCGCTGGTTTAAAAATAAAATTGATTATATACTTATAATCAATCTATATAAGTGGTAAGCAACCATGCACATTACTTTGCGTCAGCTGGAAGTTTTTGCCGAAGTGCTGAAAAGCGGGTCGACGACCCAGGCCTCGCAGATGCTTTCGCTTTCCCAGTCTGCGGTCAGCGCCGCGTTAACCGATCTTGAGGGCCAGTTGGGCGTGCAGCTCTTCGACAGGGTAGGGAAGCGGCTGGTGGTTAACGAACATGGCCGCCTGCTTTATCCCCGCGCGCTGGCACTGCTGGAACAGGCAACGGAAATTGAACAACTCTTCCGGGAAGAGAACGGTGCCATCCGCGTGTATGCCAGCAGCACCATCGGGAACTATATCTTGCCGGAAGTGATCGCCCGCTATCGCCGGGATTTCCCGACCCTGCCGCTGGAGATGAGCGTGGGGAACAGTCAGGATGTGATTAATGCGGTAATCGATTTTCGCGTGGATATCGGTCTTATCGAAGGGCCATGCCATAACGTCGATATCATTGCGGAACCCTGGCTGGAAGATGAGCTGGTGGTCTTCGCCTCACCCGCCTCGTCGTTATTGCAGGGTGAAGTAACCCTGGAACGTCTGGCGCAGGCGCAGTGGATCCTGCGTGAGCAGGGCTCCGGCACGCGGGAAATTGTTGATTATCTGCTGCTCTCCCATTTGCCGCATTTCCAGCTGGGGATGGAGCTGGGCAACTCAGAGGCAATCAAGCATGCGGTGCGACATGGCCTTGGGATCAGCTGCCTTTCACGACGGGTCATTATTGAACAGCTTGAGGCCGGAACGCTGGTTGAAGTTCCGCTTCCGCTGCCCAAACTGGTGCGCACGTTGTGGTGTATTCACCATCGTCAGAAACATCTTTCCAGCTCGCTGCAGCGTTTTCTGCGCTATTGCGCCATGTAAAAGCGCCCCTCACCCCAATGGGGAGAGGGAAAAATTATGCTTTACTTATAATCCTGGCCGAGTCATGAAGCTCTCTTATAACTCAGTATTTCTGCCGGAAGGAACGCGGATCGTCTGCTACAATCGCGCCTCATTTATTAGATGGACAGCATTTTCACATGGTTTCAGAAACTAAAACCACAGAAGCGCCCGCGCTACGCCGCGAACTCAAGGCGCGTCACCTGACGATGATCGCCATCGGCGGCTCAATCGGTACAGGTCTTTTCGTTGCCTCCGGGGCAACCATTTCGGCAGCTGGCCCGGGTGGGGCACTTTTCTCTTATATCCTGATTGGCCTTATGGTCTACTTCCTGATGACCAGCCTGGGCGAACTGGCCGCGTACATGCCGGTATCCGGTTCGTTTTCGACCTACGGTCAGAAATACGTTGAAGAAGGCTTCGGCTTCGCGCTGGGCTGGAACTACTGGTACAACTGGGCGGTCACCATCGCCGTTGACCTTGTCGCCGCACAGCTGGTTATGACCTGGTGGTTCCCGGACACGCCAGGCTGGATCTGGAGTGCGCTGTTCCTCGCGGTCATCTTCCTGCTGAACTACATCTCCGTTCGCGGCTTTGGCGAAGCGGAATACTGGTTCTCTTTGATCAAAGTGGCAACCGTCATCATCTTTATCGTCGTCGGTGTGGCGATGATCGTTGGTATTTTCAAAGGGGCGGAACCGGCCGGGTGGAGCAACTGGACGATTGGCGATGCGCCGTTTGCCGGTGGTTTCTCGGCGATGATTGGCGTGGCGATGATTGTTGGCTTCTCCTTCCAGGGCACCGAGCTGATTGGTATTGCCGCCGGTGAGTCTGAAAACCCGGAGAAGAACATTCCGCGCGCGGTGCGTCAGGTATTCTGGCGTATTCTGCTGTTCTATGTGTTCGCGATCCTGATTATCAGCCTGATTATCCCGTACACTGACCCAAGCCTGCTGCGAAACGATGTCAAAGACATCAGCGTCAGCCCGTTCACGCTGGTCTTCCAGCATGCCGGTCTGCTCTCTGCGGCGGCGGTAATGAATGCCGTTATCCTGACAGCGGTGCTGTCTGCGGGTAACTCCGGTATGTACGCCTCAACCCGTATGCTCTATACCCTGGCCTGTGACGGTAAAGCGCCGCGTATTTTTGCAAAACTGTCTCGTGGCGGTGTGCCGCGTAACGCGCTGTATGCCACAACGGTCATTGCTGGTCTGTGCTTCCTGACCTCCATGTTCGGTAACCAGACGGTCTACCTGTGGCTGCTCAACACCTCTGGTATGACGGGCTTTATTGCCTGGCTGGGGATTGCCATCAGCCACTACCGCTTCCGTCGCGGCTATGTTATGCAGGGACACGATCTGAACAACCTGCCGTACCGTTCCGGGTTCTTCCCGCTGGGGCCGATTTTCGCCTTCATTCTGTGTCTGATTATCACCCTGGGCCAGAACTATGAAGCGTTCCTGGCGGACACCATTGACTGGGGCGCCGTAACGGCCACCTACATTGGTATTCCGCTGTTCCTGGTGATCTGGTTTGGCTACAAGCTGATGAAAGGAACGCACTTCGTTCGCTACAGTGAAATGGAATTCCCTGAACGATTTAACAAATAAACCGCACTTCCTCTCTTTTAGCCCGCTCATTTGAGCGGGCTTTTTTATCTCCACATTATGCAGAACGGATATAATTTTTAACAATTTAATTGATAATAATAATCGTTTGCTTTATCGTTACGTCAAAATAAGCAGACCACCGACCCGCCGGAGATGCGGGCGGAGCAAAAGGCATTGTGGGCAATAATCTTTTGATTTAGTTGTATTTACCTCATGGAGATATGGAATGTTTAGGTTGAATCCCTTCGTCAGGGGAGGACTTTGTGCGTCCGCAATGTCCCTGGCACTGCCTGTCATCGCTGCGGAATCCAGCGACACACTGGTTGTCACGGCGTCAGCGACTGAGCAAAACCTGAAGGACGCACCGGCGAGCATCAGCGTCATCACCCAGGAAGACCTGCAGCGTAAACCCGTTCAGAACCTGAAAGATGTGTTGCAGGACGTACCGGGCGTGCAGCTCACTAATGAAGGGGACAACCGTAAAGGGGTAAGTATTCGCGGTCTGGACAGCAGCTATACGCTGATCCTGATCGACGGTAAGCGTGTTAACTCCCGCAACGCCGTCTTCCGCCATAACGATTTCGATCTGAACTGGGTTCCGGTCGATGCGATCGAGCGGATCGAAGTGGTGCGCGGGCCAATGTCCTCGCTCTACGGCTCAGATGCGCTGGGCGGCGTGGTGAACATCATCACCAAAAAAATCGGTCAGAAGTGGACGGGCACCCTGAGTGCCGACTCCACCATTCAGGAACACCGCGATCGCGGGGACACCAACAACGGCCAGTTCTACACCAGCGGCCCGCTGGTGGACGGCGTGCTGGGGCTGAAGGCCTACGGCAGTGTGTCTAAGCGTGAAAAAGACAAGCAGCAAGAATCGTCTACCACAACGAGCGGTGAAACGCCGCGCATTGAGGGCTTCACCAGCCGCGATGCCAACGTGGAATTCGCCTGGACGCCGACGGAAAATCATGACTTTACCGCAGGCTATGGTTTCGACCGCCAGGATCGTGATTCCGATTCCCTCGATAAAAATCGCCTTGAGCGCCAGAACTACTCTCTGAGCCACAACGGCCGATGGGGGACAGGCAACAGCGAACTGAAAGTTTACGGCGAGAAGGTGGACAACAAAAACCCGGGTAACAGCCATACCATCACTTCCGAGAGCAACGCCGTTGATGGTAAATACGTGCTGCCGCTGGGTGAAATCAATCAGCTGCTGACCTTCGGCGGCGAATGGCGTCACGACAAACTGAAAGATCCGGTAAACCTGACCGGCGGCTCCGGCAGCGCGACCTCTACCAGCCAGTATGCTCTCTTCCTTGAAGATGAATGGCGGATATTTGAACCGCTGGCGCTGACTACCGGCATTCGTATGGACGACCACGACACCTACGGCGATCACTGGAGTCCGCGAGCGTATCTGGTCTATAACGCGACCGATACCGTCACGGTGAAAGGGGGCTGGGCAACCGCGTTTAAAGCGCCATCCCTGCTGCAACTGAGTCCGGACTGGATCACCGGATCGTGTCGCGGTGCCTGCGAGATTGTCGGTAACCCGAACCTGAAACCGGAAACCAGCGAAAGCTTTGAACTCGGGCTGTACTACAGCGGGGAAGAGGGATGGTTAGAGGGCGTGCAGGCCAGCATTACCACCTTCCAGAACAATGTTGATGACCGTATCAGCATCAGCCGTACGGCGAACGTTGACCAGGCTAAGAGCTACCCGAACTACGTGGGGCTGAATGCTGACGGTGAACCGATCTTCCGCTATTACAACGTCAACAAGGCGCGTATTCGTGGCGTGGAAACCGAGCTGAAGATCCCGGTGGCTGAGGACTGGAAGCTGACGCTGAACTATACCTACAACGACGGGCGTGATATTAGCAACGGCGGCAACAAACCGCTGTCCGAACTGCCGTTCCATACCGCCAACGGTACCGTGGACTGGAAGGCGACGCAGGACTGGTCGTTCTACGTCCAGGGCCACTACACCGGCGAGAAACGTGCGTTAACCAGCGCAGACGCAACGCCGGGCGGCTATGTCATCTGGAATACCGGCGCGGCATGGCAGGCAACGAAAAGCGTGAAGCTGCGCGCGGGCGTGCAGAACATGCTGGATAAAGATCTGAGCCGCGACGATTACAGCTACACGGAAGATGGCCGCCGCTACTTTGTGGGTGTGGATTATAAGTTCTGATGTGGTTTTCATGCCCGGTGGCGCTTCGCTTACCGGGCAAAAAAGACCGCACTTACCCGAACAAATGCTCCGCATGGAAGCGGAGGTGATCCTCAATAAAGGATGCAATGAAATAGTAGCTGTGGTCATATCCGGGCTGAATACGCAGCGTCAGCGGCCAGTCTTTCTGACGTGCGGCTTCAGCCAGCACGGCGGGCTGTAGCTGTCCGGCCAGGAACTGATCCGCATCACCTTGATCGACAAGCGTCGGGATCGCATTTCCAGGCTGGCTCGCCAGCATCAGGGCACAGCTGTCCCACTCCTGCCAGCGTTGTGCGTCATCGCCCAGATAGTTCGTAAAGGCTTTCTGCCCCCACGGTACCTGGGTGGGGTTCACTATTGGCGCAAACGCGGAAACGCTGGTGTATCTGCCAGGATTTTTTAGCGCCATGATCAACGCGCCGTGCCCACCCATGGAATGCCCGCTGATGGCACACCGGTTGCTTACTGCAAACTCACGCTGGATCAGGGCTGGCAGCTCGTCGGCAATGTAGTCGTACATGCGGTAATGGCTCGCCCACGGCTGCTCTGTGGCGTTCAGATAGAACCCGGCCCCTTTGCCCAGATCATATCCGGCATTGTCCGCCACCTCATCGCCACGCGGGCTGGTGTCTGGCATCACCAGGGCGATACCCAGCTCAGCCGCCACACGCTGCGCGCCCGCTTTGGTGGTGAAATTTTCATCGTTACAGGTTAATCCCGAGAGCCAGAACAGAACCGGGGGCTTAGCACCCTCTTCAGTGGGCGGCAGGAAAATGCTGAACGTCATGGCACAGTTCAGGACAGTGGAGTCGTGGCGCCAGCGCTGCTGTCGACCTTCAAAACAACGATGCTCTTCGAGCAGTTCCATGCAAGGCTCCTTAATGCGAATTGCTATTCATTCAGCCCATAATACAGAGTTTTCATTTACCTGTGAGCAACTTTCACTTTCGCAAGACAGCGAGATCCTGCATCATAAATTTACTTTTTATTAACAACTGGAGCGGTCATGGCGCTGCGAATTGCGCTCAGTGGATTTGTGGTTCTGGTGGTAGCGATGGGAATTGGGCGCTTCGCGTTTACCCCTCAGGTGCCGCTGATGATTGCCGCCGGGCAACTCACGCTCACCAGCGCAGGTCTGGTGGCGGCGATGAACTATCTGGGCTATCTGGTGGGCGCATGGGATGCGATGCGCGCCCATCGCTTCGTTGAAACCCGCCTTTGGCTGGGTATTACTGGCGCTGTGGCGCTGACGCTGCTTTCCGCCGCAGCGGATAACGCGCTGGTACATGGTCTGCTGCGCTTTGTGATTGGCTGCATGAGCGGCTGGTCGATGGTGCTGATTGCCGCCTGGACCAACGAGCGGCTGGGGCAACTGGGTAAACCGGGTTTGAGCGCGGCCGTGTTTGCCGGGCCGGGCGCAGGTATCGCCCTGAGCGGACTGCTTGCGGTCTATATTCACGCAAAAGCGTTGTCGGCCGGGGCCGCATGGCAGATTTACGGCGTGCTGGCGCTGGTGCTTATCACACTGGTTGCCCGCTATTTACCGCGTGCCGGGCAACTGCACCGGCCGGGCAGCGCGCCTGAACCCCTTATTCTGACGAAAGATTTGAAGTGCCTGGTCTGGAGCTACAGCCTGGCCGGATTTGGCTACATCCTGCCTGCAACATTTTTATCACAAATGGCGGCCGTGCGTTTTCCCGGCAGCCTGTTTGCACAGTTTGTCTGGCCGATATTTGGCGCTGCCGCTGTTGTGGGCATCGTGCTCAGTATCGTTTTGCGTCACACCTCTACCTCGAACCGCAGGCTGGCTATCGTGCTGTGGTTACAGGGGGCGGGTGTGCTGGCGGCGTGGCTACTGCCGGGAATTGGCGGCTTGCTGACGGGCGGCCTGCTGGTCGGCGGCGGATTCCTGTGTGCCGTTCAGCTCTCTTTACTCTACGGGCGCGAGCTGGCACCCGAACATACCCGCTATATGGCGGGGCTACTGACTACCGGTTATGCCATTGGACAGCTGGTGGGGCCGATGACCTCGGCGTTATCCACCTGGCTTACCCACAAGCTTGAGCCTGCGCTGGGGCTGGCGGGCATTGCGCTGTTCATTGCGGGCGCGCTGGTGTGGAACCGTCAGGCCGAAAGGCAGCAGCAATTGCAATAATTATCGTCGTGAATACTGGATTATGTGCGCGGCCTCACGCACAATGAGCGCACACTTTTGCCACAACGAGGGCAAAAGACGCCACACCTGCAGGAGAAAAGAATGTCATCACTCAGTAAAGAAGCGGCCCTTGTCCACGAAGCTCTGGTTGCGCGCGGTCTTGAAACGCCACTGCGTCCACCCGTTCAGGAAGTGGATAATGAAACCCGTAAGCGTCTGATTGCCGGGCACATGACCGAGATCATGCAACTGCTGAATCTCGATCTGAGCGACGACAGTCTGATGGAAACGCCGCATCGCATCGCAAAAATGTATGTCGACGAAATTTTCTCCGGCCTGGACTACGCCAACTTCCCGAAAATCACCGTCATTGAAAACAAAATGAAGGTGGATGAGATGGTGACGGTGCGCGATATCACGCTGACCAGCACCTGCGAGCACCACTTCGTGACCATCGACGGTAAAGCGACCGTGGCTTACATTCCAAAAGATACGGTGATTGGTCTGTCCAAAATCAACCGTATCGTGCAGTTCTTTGCCCAACGCCCACAGGTGCAGGAGCGTCTGACGCAGCAGATCCTGACCGCGCTGCAAACGCTGCTGGGCACCAATAACGTCGCGGTCTCTATTGACGCGGTTCACTACTGCGTGAAGGCGCGCGGTGTACGTGATGCCACCAGTGCGACCACCACCACGTCGCTGGGCGGTCTGTTTAAATCCAGCCAGAACACCCGCCAGGAGTTCCTGCGCGCCGTGCGTCACCACAACTAATCAGACAGGGCAGGGACCATGGAGCGAAACGTCACGCTCGATTTTGTTCGCGGCGTCGCCATTCTCGGTATCCTGCTGCTTAATATCTGCGCCTTCGGTCTGCCGAAGGCCGCTTATCTCAACCCCGCCTGGTATGGCGAGATCACCCGTCGCGATGCCTGGACGTGGGCAATCCTCGATCTCTTTGCTCAGGTGAAATTCCTCACCCTCTTTGCGCTGCTGTTTGGCGCCGGTCTGCAACTGCTGCTCAAACGCGGCACCCGCTGGATCCAGTCACGTCTGACCCTGCTGGTGCTCCTTGGCTTTATTCACGGCCTGTTCTTCTGGGACGGTGATATTCTTCTCGCCTATGGATTAGTCGGGCTGATTTGCTGGCGACTCATCCGTGATGCGCATAGCGTCAAAAGCCTGTTTAACACCGGCGTGATGCTCTATGTCATGGGGCTTGGCGTGCTGCTGTTGCTGGGCATGATCGCCGGCGACGCAACAAGCCGCTCGTGGATACCGGACGCCGCCAACCTGCAGTATGAGCAGTTCTGGAAGCTAAAAGGCGGCGCGGAAGCGATAAGCAATCGCGCGGATATGCTGGGCGATAACCTGCTGGCACTGGGGGCGCAATACGGCTGGCAGCTGGCGGGGATGATGCTGATGGGCGCATCCCTGATGCGCACCGGCTGGCTGAAAGGGGAATTTAGCCTGCGCCACTATCGTCGCACCGGAGTCTTGCTGGTGCTGCTGGGCGTGGCGATCAATCTCCCGGCGGTGATTGCGCAGTGGCATCTACACTGGGATTACCGCTGGTGCGCTTTCCTGCTGCAGGTTCCGCGCGAGCTCGGTGCCCCGTTCCAGACCATCGGCTACGCCGCGCTCATCTATGGCTTCTGGCCGCAGCTCTCCCGCCTCTGGATTGTCAGTGCCGTTGCCTGCGTTGGCCGCATGGCGTTAAGCAATTACATTCTGCAGACCCTCATCTGCACCACGCTGTTCTATCGATTCGGCCTGTTTATGAAATTCGACCGTCTTACGCTGGTGGCGTTTGTTCTTCCGGTCTGGACGATAAACCTGGCGTTTTCGGTTCTCTGGCTGCGGTATTTCCGCCAGGGGCCGCTGGAGTGGGCGTGGCGTCAGTTAACCGCAAAAGCGTCAGGTGTTTCATTGAATAATACATCCAGATAACGATCTGGATCACAATCATTAACAAAATGGATGTAACCGTTTTCATCTGTGTGAGCTTCTTCACGTAGTCCCCTTTCTCTCGCTGCCAAAATAGCCACCTTGCTAAACACAGGGGGTGTCTGTGAGTTGCTGCAATCCTTTTAAGGATGGTGAATATGATCACCATTCGTGACGTCGCCCGTCAGGCGGGCGTTTCTGTGGCCACCGTCTCTCGCGTGCTGAACAACAGCGCGCTGGTCAGCCCTGAAACCCGTGAAACCGTAATGAAAGCCGTGACCCAACTGGGTTACCGCCCCAATGCTAACGCGCAGGCGCTGGCTACGCAGGTCAGTGACACCATTGGCGTGGTGGTGATGGACGTGTCGGATGCGTTTTTTGGCGCGCTGGTGAAAGCGGTGGATGTTGTTGCCCAGCAGCACCAAAAGTATGTGCTGATCGGCAACAGCTATCATGAAGCAGAAAAAGAGCGCTATGCCATCGAAGTGCTGATCCGCCAGCGTTGTAACGCGCTGATTGTGCATTCAAAAGCCCTGAGTGATGAGGAACTTGCCGGATTTATGGAGCAAATCCCCGGCATGGTGCTCATCAACCGGATTGTGCCCGGCTATGCCCACCGTTGCGTGGGGCTGGATAACGTGAGTGGCGCCATGATGGCCACGCGCATGCTGATTAATAACGGGCACCAGCGAATCGGTTATCTGGCCTCCAGCCACGCGATTGAGGACGACGAACTGCGTCGCGAAGGCTGGCAAAATGCTCTGAAAGAGCACGGCATTGCGCCTGCTGAAAGCTGGGTAGGCACCGGTACCCCGGACATGCAGGGAGGGGAGGCGGCGATGGTCGAGCTGCTGGGCCGTAACCTACAGCTCTCCGCGGTGTTTGCCTACAACGACAGCATGGCTGCCGGAGCACTGACGGCGTTAAAAGATAACGGCATTGCGGTGCCACAGCATTTGTCGTTGATCGGTTTTGACGATATTCCCATTGCCCGTTACACCGACCCGCAGCTGACAACGGTACGCTATCCCATTGTCTCGATGGCCAAACTGGCGACTGAGCTGGCGTTACAGGGCGCGGCAGGGCTGCTTGATACGGGAGCAACACACTGTTTCATGCCGACATTAGTGCGCCGCCATTCGGTCTCTGCCCGGCAAATTGTGGTTCCGATCACTAACTGATAAAGCCAGCTGATGTAACCGTTTTCAATCTGTGAGTAAATTCACAGTATCTTAACAAGGCGCTGACTATGATGTCAGCGTTTTAGGGGCTGAAACGCTATGTAACAGTGATTATTCACTTTCACTATAGCCAACGTGCCGCAAACAACGAATAAAACGCATTTCTGGAGCGTTACCGAACACGGAAGATAGAAATTTTATAAGTGAACTTCGGCTGTCAGTAACGTTTTATTAACACCTGCCCGCCGATCGTTATTCACAAGAACTACCCTGCATAAAAAAAACCGGAGATACCATGAATAAGAAGGTGTTGACTCTGTCTGCTGTAATGGCAAGCATGCTTTTTGGTGCAGCAGCGCACGCTGCGGATACCCGTATTGGTGTGACTATCTATAAATACGACGACAACTTCATGTCTGTTGTGCGTAAAGCGATCGAGAAAGATGCTAAAGCAGCGCCAGATGTTCAGCTGCTGATGAATGACTCCCAGAACGACCAGTCCAAACAGAACGATCAGATTGACGTCCTGCTGGCAAAAGGCGTGAAGGCGCTGGCAATCAACCTGGTTGACCCGGCTGCTGCAGGCACAGTTATCGAGAAAGCGCGCGGCCAGAACGTGCCAATCGTCTTCTTCAACAAAGAACCTTCCCGTAAAGCGTTGGACAGCTATGACAAAGCGTATTACGTCGGTACTGACTCCAAAGAGTCCGGTATTATTCAGGGCGATCTGATCGCGAAACACTGGGCGGCCAACCCGAACTGGGATCTGAACAAAGACGGCCAGATCCAGTTTGTGCTGCTGAAAGGCGAGCCAGGCCACCCGGATGCTGAAGCGCGTACCACTTACGTTGTCAAAGAGTTGAACGACAAAGGTCTGAAAACCCAGCAGCTGGCTTTAGATACCGCGATGTGGGATACAGCTCAGGCGAAAGATAAAATGGACGCGTGGCTGTCTGGTCCTAACGCGAACAAAATTGAAGTGGTCATCGCTAACAACGACGCGATGGCAATGGGTGCGGTAGAAGCCCTGAAAGCACACAACAAATCCTCTATCCCTGTGTTCGGCGTGGATGCGCTGCCAGAAGCGCTGGCACTGGTGAAATCAGGTGCGATGGCCGGTACCGTATTGAACGATGCCAACAACCAGGCGAAAGCCACCTTCGATCTGGCGAAAAACCTGGCCGACGGTAAAGGTGCGGCAGATGGCACCAACTGGAAAATCGACAATAAAATCGTTCGCGTACCTTACGTGGGCGTAGACCAGTCCAACCTGGCTGAGTTTATCGGTAAATAAGATAGTTAGTTATGTCTCCACAGGGCGCAACATGTTGCGCCCTTTTATAACGCGATATGCGAGGCCAACAAGGTATAATTATGGTCAGCACAACTACTCCGTCGTCCGGTGAATTCTTGTTGGAAATGAACGGCATCAACAAGTCGTTTCCCGGTGTTAAGGCACTCGATAATGTTAATTTAAAAGTTCGGCCTCATTCAATTCATGCCTTAATGGGTGAAAACGGTGCCGGTAAATCAACATTATTAAAATGTCTTTTTGGGATCTATCAAAAAGATTCTGGCAGCATTCTTTTTCAGGGGAAAGAGATCGATTTCCATTCAGCGAAAGAAGCACTGGAAAACGGTATCTCTATGGTTCACCAGGAATTGAACCTGGTACTGCAACGCTCGGTAATGGATAATATGTGGTTGGGACGTTATCCAACCAAAGGTGTTTTTGTCGATCAGGACAAAATGTACCGTGACACCAAAGCCATTTTCGATGAGCTGGATATTGATATTGATCCGCGTGCCCGCGTGGGAACATTATCCGTCTCACAAATGCAGATGATCGAAATTGCCAAAGCGTTCTCTTATGATGCCAAAATTGTCATCATGGATGAACCGACATCGTCATTAACGGAAAAAGAGGTTAACCACCTTTTTACCATTATTCGTAAGCTAAAAGATCGCGGCTGCGGCATTGTTTATATCTCCCATAAAATGGAAGAAATCTTCCAGTTGTGTGATGAGATAACCATCCTGCGCGACGGCCAGTGGATTGCCACTCAGCCTCTCGAAGGGCTGGACATGGACAAGATCATCGCCATGATGGTGGGCCGTTCCCTGAACCAGCGTTTCCCGGACAAAGAGAACAAGCCGGGTGAGGTGATCCTTGAGGTGCGTAATCTGACCTCGCTGCGTCAGCCCTCTATTCGCGACGTCTCCTTCGACCTGCACAAGGGCGAAATTCTGGGCATTGCAGGCCTGGTCGGGGCAAAACGTACCGATATCGTCGAAACCCTGTTTGGTATTCGCGAGAAAGCCGAAGGCACCATCACGCTGCACGGTAAGAAAATTAACAACCACAACGCCAACGAAGCCATTAATAATGGTTTTGCGCTGGTGACGGAAGAGCGTCGTTCGACCGGTATTTATGCCTATCTGGATATTAACTTTAACTCGTTAATTTCTAATATCCGTAACTATAAAAACAAAGTGGGTCTGCTGGATAACTCCCGCATGAAGAGTGATACCCAGTGGGTTATTGACTCTATGCGCGTAAAAACGCCGGGGCATCGTACGCAAATTGGTTCGTTGTCGGGCGGCAACCAGCAAAAAGTCATTATCGGTCGTTGGTTATTAACGCAGCCAGAAATTCTGATGCTGGATGAACCAACCCGCGGTATTGACGTCGGCGCGAAGTTTGAAATTTATCAGCTGATCGCTGAACTGGCGAAAAAGGATAAAGGGATCATTATTATCTCTTCCGAAATGCCGGAATTGTTAGGGATCACAGACCGTATTCTGGTTATGAGCAATGGTCTCGTTGCCGGTATTGTTGACACGAAAACGACAACGCAAAACGAAATTTTGCGTTTAGCGTCTTTGCACCTTTAAGATCAGGGGCTCCTCATGAGTGCGTTAAATAAAAAAAGTTTTCTCACTTATCTGAAAGAAGGCGGTATTTACGTTGTTCTTTTAGTATTGCTGGCCATTATCATTTTCCAGGACCCTACGTTCTTAAGTCTGCTGAACCTGAGTAACATTCTGACTCAGTCTTCCGTGCGTATTATCATCGCGCTGGGCGTGGCGGGGCTCATCGTCACCCAGGGGACTGACCTTTCCGCAGGGCGCCAGGTCGGCCTGGCGGCGGTGATCGCGGCAACCCTGTTGCAGTCGATGGAAAACGCCAACAAGGTGTTCCCGGAAATGGCGACCATGCCCATTTTCGTGGTGATCCTGATTGTCTGCGCCATCGGTGCGGTGATTGGTCTGATTAACGGTATCATCATCGCTTACCTGAACGTGACGCCATTTATCACCACCCTGGGTACGATGATCATCGTTTACGGTATCAACTCCCTGTACTACGACTTCGTCGGTGCGTCCCCCATCTCGGGCTTCGACAGCGGTTTCTCGACCTTCACGCAAGGATTTATTGCGCTGGGCAGCTTCCGCCTGTCGTACATCACTTTCTACGCGTTGATTGCGGTGGCGTTCGTCTGGATCCTGTGGAACAAAACCCGCTTTGGTAAGAACATCTTCGCTATCGGGGGTAACCCGGAAGCAGCGAAAGTGTCCGGCGTGAACGTGGCCCTGAACCTGCTGATGATTTATGCCCTGTCCGGTGTGTTCTATGCCTTCGGCGGGATGCTGGAAGCGGGCCGTATCGGCTCTGCCACCAACAACCTCGGCTTTATGTACGAACTGGATGCGATTGCCGCCTGCGTGGTGGGCGGGGTCTCCTTCAGCGGCGGTGTGGGTACCGTGCTTGGCGTGGTCACCGGTGTGATCATCTTTACGGTCATCAACTATGGTCTGACCTACATCGGCGTGAACCCGTACTGGCAGTACATCATCAAGGGTGCCATTATCATCTTCGCGGTTGCGCTGGATTCACTGAAATACGCGCGTAAGAAATAACCTTCCTGAAAAGTTAAACCCGCCGTATGGCGGGTTTATTTTTTCTTCTGCATGTCCAGCAGCTGCTCCGGCGTCACCGCAGGGTAACCCTGCGCATCTTCCGGTACTTCATGCATGGCCGGAATCGGCACCAGGGGGCCTAAAAAGCGCGGTTCACGTTTGAAGATATAGAGATCGGCCAGCGCGCCAAAGCGAGCGCCAAACTCACGCACGCGCACGCTCAGCATATCTTTTGGCGAGGGCACCGCATAACACTGCGCCTGAATGCCCATGTGCAGCGCGATAAACAGCGCACGTTCGCAGTGGAAGCGCTGGGTGATGATGATGAAGTCGTTGGTGTCGAACACTTTGCGCGTGCGCACGATGGAGTCGAGCGTGCGGAACCCGGCGTAGTCGAGCACGATATCTGCCGGATCAACGCCTGCGGCAATCAGGTCTTTGCGCATGGTGACCGGTTCGTTGTAGCTTTGCAGCGCGTTATCGCCGCTTAACAGCAGGTAATTGACCTTGCCGCTGTTGTAGGCGTTGAGCGCGCCCTGAATGCGGTAGCGGTAATACTGATTGATGACACCGGTGCGGTAATACTTCGCGGTGCCGAGCACCACACCCACCTGGCGATAGGGCAGGTCCTGCAGGTCATCAAAAATGTAGGGGGCCGTTTTCCAGCTCATCCAGCGGTCGAGACCCAGCACGATCAACAGCAGTATGCCGACCAGGACAGACAGGCTGTAAAAAACGCGCTTTAACATGCAGATGGCTCGTACCGAAGGTGAATTTAACTCAGGCTACTGTACCCGCCTGGTTAGCGCAAGAAACAGCGCATCAACTGAAGGCTTTTTCAGCAAAACGGGCGGGCATGTCTGCCCGCCAGAAGGATCACGCCAGCAATACACGCTCGATTGACGTGCAGCCCAGCGCTTTCAGGGTGGCGGCGGTGGCATCCCATTGAATCAGCGGTGCATCGGCAATTTCTGCCAGAATGGCGCGCTGAATATCCGGGTAGTCATAGCCGTTCAGACTCAGCAGGTTCAGTGCGCCCTGCAGCGGTGGCAGCGTTGGGTTAAACGCGGCGTTTTCGGCATAGCTGCCGCTAAAAATACGCCCATCGCGGCATTGCAGTGCCACGCCGCTCGGGGATTTGCTGTACGGCGTATGGCTCTTGTTGGCAGCGCGAATGGCCGCCTGAGTCAGGTCATCACCGGTCAGCGTGTAACCGTGATCCTGCTCGTCCATCAGCAGGGTTTTGATTTCAAGATCTTTCGGACCAAAGGCGTCAGGCAGGTAGTCGCCCAGCGTATGCGGCGCGCGACCCGGCAGATTAATGCGCAGCTGCAGCCCGCTGTTCAGTTCATTCATAAACTGACGGCAGTGCCCGCACGGGGTGTAGTTCACGGTAATGGCGCTCAGGGCCTTTTCGCCGCGCAGCCAGGCGTGGCTGATGGCGCTCTGTTCCGCATGAACAGTCTGCTGCATGGTTGCGCCCAGGAATTCCATGTTTCCGCCGAAGTACCAGGTTCCGCTGACGCCGCGCGCAATGGCGCCAACGTTAAAATGGGAAAGATCGGCACGTGCACAGGCGGCAGCCAGCGGCAGCACTGCGAAAGCCAGCGCGTCTTCGTCAAGATCCGTGGCCTGTTTCAGCGTGGTGATCTGCTCAGCGGTGAGCAGGGCGGGGAAATGCTCATCCGCCAGAATCGGGGCCAGAGCTGATTGCAAATTCTCTGCAAGCCGGGCGAAAGCCGCTTGAAAACGTGGATGCATGGCGTTTGCCTCATAAAGGTTAATGGATCGGTAGTGTACGGAGCCGCTGGGGCTTTATATGTGATCCATATCTCATTATGTATGCAACTTATGAAAACAAAATGAAATTTGCGCGACGCATCGCAAATTTTAGCCCATCACCGCCAGAATCACGGGGAAAATGAACGGCGCCATCAGCGAGGTCATGATTCCGCAGATCACCAGTGCCAGCGAGCTGAACGCCCCCTCCTGATAATCCAGCTCCGCACAGCGGGCGGTGCCCAGCGCGTGCGACGCGGTGCCCATCGCCAGACCGCGTGCGGCTTTGGTATGAATGCGCATGACATTGAGTAGGGTATGGCCAAACACGGCGCCCAGTATGCCAACAAAGATCACGCACATGGCGCTGATGGCAGGAATGCCGCCGAGGCTGCCGCCCACGGCCATGGCGATAGGCGTGGTCACCGATTTCGGCAGAATAGAGGCGGCAATTTGCGCAGAGGCCCCCATCAGCAGTGCGACTGAAGTACCGGTGATCATCGCCACCAGGCTCCCCACAAAACAGATGGTAATAATGGATTTCCAGCGGGCGCGGATCTGGTGCAGCTGTTCATATAAAGGAAATGCGAGCGCGACCACGGCGGGTTGTAGCAGGTCGTTTAAAATTTTGCTGCCGGCAAAGTAGCGTTCGTAAGGAATACCGGTAAGCAGCAGGAACGGGATAATCACCACCATCGCCACCAGCAACGGGTTAAGCAGCGGCATCTTGAACCGGGCGGCAAGTTTGCGCGCCGCGAAGAACACCGCCAGGGTTAATGGCAGCGACCACCAGATATTGGCCATCATTGTTTTGTTCCTTTCTGTACAACCACTTTACGTTCGCCATGTACCAGATGCGAACTCCAGCTCACCACAAGGAAAACCACCAGCGTACTGACTGCGCAGGAGACGACAATCGGGCCGAACTGGGCTTTAAGCAGTTCGAAGTACTGCATGACCCCGACGCCAATCGGCACGAACAGCAGCGCCATATAGCGAATAAGAACGAAGCAGCCGGGGTTGACCCACTTAGCGGGCAGAATTTGCAACGCCAGCAGAACAAAGAGGATCAGCATGCCGATAATGCTGCCGGGAATGGTGATAGGAAGCAGGGAAGCGATGAAAATCCCGGCGTACAGGCAGGCGTAAATCAGGACGAATGCGCGCAGATATTGCCAGATAATGTTCAATGATTTTCTCATGGTTAAAATCCTTGCTGAAACGCATTCATCATACAATTAAACCCGAAAGTGTGCCATGGATCACATCATGAATTTTAAGCATACCCGTCATTCCAGAATAGAACGTCGTGCTTTCAACATACATACAGAGCGATTACTATAGCGCGTCTTTTTTCACAGGTACTGCTATGCGTGTTTTACTGGCCCCAATGGAAGGCGTGCTCGACTCCCTCGTGCGCGAACTTCTGACCGAGGTAAACGATTACGATCTCTGCGTGACGGAGTTTTTGCGCGTGGTCGATATGTTGTTGCCGGTAAAATCGTTCTACAGACTCTGCCCGGAGCTGCACCGTCAGAGCCGGACTACCTCCGGCACGCTGGTGCGTATTCAGCTGCTGGGCCAGTATCCTGAATGGCTGGCCGAGAACGCCGCCCGTGCCGTCGAGCTGGGCTCTTACGGGGTCGATCTCAACTGTGGCTGCCCGTCGAAGCTGGTGAACGGCAGCGGCGGCGGGGCGACGCTGCTGAAAGATCCTGAGCTGATTTACCGTGGCGCGAAAGCGATGCGTGAAGCCGTGCCTGCCCATTTGCCGGTGACGGTGAAAGTGCGCCTGGGCTGGGACAGCGACGCGCGGCAGTTTGAAATTGCCGATGCGGTGCAGCAGGCCGGGGCTACTGAACTGGTGGTGCATGGCCGCACCAAAGAAGATGGCTACAAAGCCGAGCGCATTAACTGGCAGGCAATTGGTGAGATCCGCAAACGCCTCAGCATTCCGGTGATCGCCAACGGTGAAATCTGGGATTACCAGAGCGCGCAGGCCTGTCTCAAGGCCACCGGCTGCGAGGCGGTGATGATCGGCCGCGGGGCATTGAATGTGCCTAACCTCAGCCGGGTGATTAAATATAACGAGCCGCGTATGCCGTGGGCTGATGTTGTGACGCTGCTGCAAAAATATAGCCGTCTGGAAAAGCAGGGCGACACCGGGCTATATCACGTGGCGCGCATCAAACAGTGGCTCAGCTATTTACGCAAAGAGTACGATGAAGCGCTGGGGTTATTTCAGGAGATTCGGACATTACAGACTTCTGCGGATATTGCGCGGGTGATCCAGGCAAAATAATAAGCGTGTGACCGCAATTATCCCTGTGAAGCGCTGGACCAGACGCATGGGCTGGTTGACCTTTGCCCGGCGCGGTGCCGGGCAAATGAATCAGAAAATCATCTTGAACACACCCGTTACTACCAGCAGTCCTATCAGAAATATAATTAAAATGACCCACAATAATATTTTCATTCCCTTCTCCTGCGTATGTATGTCAACAGTAAGTGTAGCAGGTGATTTATAATTAAGATGAATTTGTTAGTTTGACTTATTCTCGGCATGTATAATTTTCTAATTACAAAAATGTATGACAATTTGCGCATTGCCACGCATTACTAAAAAAAAGAGAGACATCAGGCGTACTTTGCGCCTTTATTTTTTGGCGTGAATGGCGTAATGAAACGTTTTCTTATTTTATCTCTGAGTGCTCCCTTTGCCGTTATTCTGGCCGGCTGTGCGCCACAACATGCCACGGTAACTCCCCTTAATACCCAGTCACTCACGGCGTCGGTTAATACGGTGCTGCCTCATCAGGACTGGCCGAAAAATGCATGGTGGAAAGCGTATAACGATCCGCAGCTTGATAAGCTAATTGCCATAGCATTAAGCGATGCGCCCGATATGCAGATTGCCCGTCAGCGTATTACCCTTGCCGAAGCCCAGGCCAAAGCAGCCCTGGCGGCCGACGGCCCGCAAATTGATTTTTCGGCCGATGCTGAACGTCAGAAAATGTCCGCTGAAGGGCTGATGGGGCCCTTTGCCATAACCGACCCGGCTGCGGGCACCACCGGCCCCTGGTATACCAACGGTACCTTTGGCTTGACCGCGGGCTGGGATCTGGATTTGTGGGGCAAAAATCGCGCCCGGTTGGAGGCCCGGATAGGCAAGGTGAATGCGCAAAAAGCGGAGCTTGAGCAGACCCGTCAACTGCTTGCCAGCAGCGTGGCGCGGCTCTACTGGGACTGGCAAACTCAGGCCGCCGTGGAGGAGGTCCTCACGCAGATCAAATCCCAACAGGACAATATCATCGGTGCCGATCGCGAGCTGTATCAGCACGGGATCACCTCCTCTGTGGAAGGTGTCGAAACCGACATCAGTGCCAGCAAAACCGAAGAGCAGATCGCAGAGGTTCACGGCAAAATGAAAGCCATCGAGGCGCGTCTGAACGCGTTGACTAATACCCCCGCGCTGGCGCTCACACGGCATGCCTTACCGACGGTTGAAGCGTCGTTACCGTCGACGCTGGGGTATGAACTGCTGGCCCGACGGCCGGATCTGCAGGCGGCGCACTGGTATATCGAAGCGTCAATGAGCGAGGTCGAAGCCGCCAGAGCGGCGTTTTATCCTGATGTGAATCTGATGGCGTTTTTACAACAGGATGCCCTGCACCTGAGCGATCTGTTCCGTTCTTCAGCTCAGCAAATGGGTGTGACCGCCGGGCTGACTCTGCCCATTTTTGACAGCGGCAGGCTGAACGCGCAGCTGGATATTGCCCAGGCACAGAACAATCTGTCGGTGGCGAACTACAACAAGGCGGTGGTGGATGCTGTGAACCAGGTGGCGCGCACGGCCAGCGAAGTGGAAATGCTGACGGCGAAAAATCAGCATCAGCAGCAGGTAGAAAAAGATGCGGCGCGCGTGGTGGCGCTGGCGCAGGCACGTTTTAGCGCCGGAATTATTGCCGGTTCGCGCGTCAGTGAAGCCAGAATTCCAGCGCTGAAGGAACATCTCGCCGGATTGATGCTGCAGGGTGAGTATATCGACGCCACGCTACAGCTCACCTCCGCGCTGGGTGGTGGTTATCATCATGGCTAATCAGGGTCATTATCTATACTTACCTCTTTGCCGTTCTTCAGGAGGTGAGTATGACCAAAGTAGCGATTGTTACCGCATCGGATTCCGGGATTGGTAAAACCACGGCCCTGATGCTGGCTGAACGTGGGTTTGATATTGGCGTCACCTGGCACTCTGATGAACAAGGGGCGCGGGATACCTGCCGCGAAGTGGAGGCGCAGGGACGGCGGGCTGAAGCTATCCACCTTGATCTAAGCACCCTTCCACAGGGCGCGCAGGCGATAGAAACGTTAATTGCCCGTTTTGGTCGCCTGGACGTGCTGGTTAACAATGCGGGTGCGATGACCAAAGCGCCCTTCCTGGATATGCCGTTTGACGAGTGGCGAAACATTTTCACCGTCGACGTGGACGGTGCGTTTCTCTGTTCGCAGATTGCCGCACGTAAAATGGTGGAGCAGGGGGAAGGAGGGCGAATCGTCAATATCACCTCGGTGCACGAACATACGCCTCTGCCGGAAGCCAGCGCCTATACCGCCGCAAAACATGCGCTGGGAGGTTTAACCAAATCGATGGCGCTGGAACTGGTGCAGCACAACATTCTGGTGAATGCCGTTGCGCCGGGGGCGATTGCCACACCGATGAATGATATGGACGAGAGTGAAGTGAAGGAAGGATCGATGCCAGCGATCCCGCTCGCAAGACCGGGATATACCAAAGAGATCGCCAGTCTGGTGGCGTGGTTATGCGACAGCGACGCCAGCTACACCACCGGGCAGTCGTTTATCGTCGATGGCGGGTTTATGCTGGCGAATCCGCAGTTTAAGCCGGAAGGTTAGCTTCCCCTCACCCCGTGGGAGAGGGTGCTTTAAGTTCCCTCTCCCAGTGGGAGAGGGTTAGGGTGAGGGCAACAGACCGCACTCACTCCTCATCCTGCTTCTTCTCTCTGTGCCGCATCCACAGCCTGACTCCAATCACCGCTACAACCACCAGAATCAGCCACGCCCAGTGCTTCAGATGCTGGTCAAGGTTATGCAGCCACGGGCCAATCACTTCTCCACCCACGTAACCGAGCGTGGTAAAGATCAGCGCCCAGGCGCACGCGCCAATCACGTTCAGCGGCAGGAAAATTTTCGGCGGCAGGCGGCTGGCGCCAATCAATATCGGCCCGATAATCCGAAAGCCGTACATAAAGCGGGTGCCAATCACAAACAGGTAAGGGTGGCGCTGGATCAGCCGCTGCGCGCGGTTAATTTTCTTCTTGTGCTTAGCGAAACGCTTAAGCAGCGTCGGCCCAAAACGCAGCCCCAGAAAGTAGAGCAGCTGATCGCCAATCATCCCGCCCAGCGCAACCGCGGCGACAACCAGCGGGAATTTAAGTAATCCCTGATGCGCGGCGACGCCGCCTAACAGGGTGATGGTTTCACCTTCTGCCACGCTTCCGACAACCAGCGCAGCGTATCCGTATTGTTCAATAACTCCGTTGATATCCATTACGTAAATATCATCTCCCTCAGCGTGCCTCGGTTAATCATATACCCCTTGTGACAACCGCGGGGCAATCAACGGAAATTTCCCGCTGTACATAAAATAATCTAAACCCTGCATTATACTTAAGGTATCGATGACGGGCCGACAACAAGGGGGCGCTATGAACCATGTCTGGGGACTTTTTTCCCATCCCGATCGTGAAATGCATGTCATCAAAAGTGAGAACGAAACGGTCTCACATCATTACACGCACCACGTGCTGCTGATGGCGGCGGTGCCGGTGATATGCGCGTTTATTGGTACAACACAAATCGGCTGGAACTTTGGTGATGGCACCGTAGTACAGCTTTCCTGGTTTACCGGGCTTTATCTTGCCATTCTCTTTTATGGCCTGATGCTGGCAGGGGTGGCGGTTATGGGACGCGTCATTCACTGGATGGCACGTAACTATCCGCAGCGTCCTTCCCTGGCACACTGTATGGTCTTTGCCGGATATGTCGCAACCCCGCTGTTCTTAAGCGGTATTGTTGCGCTCTATCCCCTGGTCTGGCTGTGCGCGCTGATCGGGACCATTGCGCTCTTTTACACCGGCTATCTGCTGTATCTGGGCGTACCTACCTTCCTGAATATCAATAAAGAAGAAGGCCTGAGCTTTTCCAGCTCTACGCTCGCCATCGGCGTGCTGGTACTGGAAGCGTTACTGGCGCTGACGGTGATTCTTTGGGGTTATGGTTACCGTCTCTTCTGAGTTAATTGCATTGCTGGCGTAAATGCCAGCAATGCAGCATCTGTTCACGATTATCCGCTGGCGACAATGCACGGTGACCGCTATGATGCCGAAGCCAGCCTGTGTTTCTCCGTCGACGCAGGCGGTGTACGTCATAACGTGCGTGAATAATTATCAGAAGTCTCACCATGCTGAAATTCCGAGTTTCTTTACTTAGCCTGGCACTGTTGCTGGGGGCGTCCGCTGGCGTGCCAGCTGTCGCCAAAACGCCCGCGGTGACCACCGCTGCTCAACCGCAAATCGCTTCCGGCAGCGCGATGATTGTTGATCTCAACACCAATAAGGTGATCTACGCCAGTCACCCGGATCTGGTGCGCCCGATCGCCTCGATAACCAAATTAATGACCGCGATGGTAGTGCTGGATGCACATCTGCCGCTGGATGAAAAACTGAAAGTGGATATCAGCCACACGCCGGAGATGAAAGGGGTTTACTCCCGCGTACGCCTGAACAGTGAGATCAGCCGTAAAAACATGCTCTTGTTGGCGCTGATGTCGTCTGAAAACCGCGCCGCGGCGAGCCTCGCCCACCATTATCCGGGCGGCTACGACGCCTTCATTCGAGCGATGAATGCCAAAGCCAAAGCGCTGGGAATGAATAACACCCGTTTTGTTGAGCCGACAGGTCTGTCGATTCACAACGTCTCTACGGCGCGCGATCTGACCAAACTGCTGATTGCCAGCAAACAGTACCCGCTGATTGGGCAGCTCAGTACCACCCGTGAAGAGATGGCGACCTTTGCGAACCCGGCCTATACGCTGCCGTTTCGCAATACGAACCACCTGGTGTACCGCGAGAACTGGAATATTCAGTTAACGAAAACCGGCTTTACTAACGCGGCGGGGCACTGTCTGGTGATGCGTACCGTGTTCAACGGTAAACCGGTGGCGCTGGTGGTGATGGATGCCTTCGGCAAATATACTCACTTCGCCGATGCCAGCCGACTGCGC
The DNA here is from genome assembly GCF_004296595.1 of Enterobacter sp. A8. Lineage (NCBI taxonomy): Bacteria > Pseudomonadati > Pseudomonadota > Gammaproteobacteria > Enterobacterales > Enterobacteriaceae > Enterobacter > Enterobacter sp. A8. Next base: position 1,324,084 of record NZ_SCMF01000001.1, on the reverse strand, counting down.
ACCTGGATTGAAACCGGGAAAGTGCAGCCTGTTCCGGCTGCGGCATTGACGTATAAAAAACAGAAAGCCGAGCAGATGGCGACGGCGCAGAACGATTAGGTAAAAGCAAAACGGTAACTGTGTTACCGTTTTTTATGTTTTCTTCCTCTCCCGGTGGGAGAGGGCGGGGGTGAGGGCACCAGACCGCACTGGTCCTATTCCGGCAGGGTCCAGTCTCCGTCGTTGAGCGGGCGCTGCATAATCACCGTATCCCGCCAGTCGCCTTTTTTGTAGCCCACGCTGCGCAGCTGACCGACCACTTCAAAACCGTGCTTTTTATGCAGCCGCAATGACCCGGCGTTATTATGGCCATCCCCCACAACGGCAATCATCTGACGCCAGGGACCTTGTTCGCAGCGTTCAATCAGCGCGTCCATTAGTGCACTGCCAAAACCGCGTCCGGTGGTGCTGGCATCCACGTAGATTGACTCTTCCAGCGTGAAGCGATACGCGTGTCGTGGACGGTATGGCGTGGCGTAGCAATAGCCCACCACAATGCCGCGATACAGCGCCACCAGCCAGGGCAAACCGTTATCGGTCACGTTTTTCAACCGCTTACGCATTTCATCAACGGTGGGGGGGATTTCCTCAAACGACGCACGTCCGTGAAGTACATGCCATGCATAAATAGCCGAAATGGCATGCACATCGTCGGGAAGGGCATCGCGCACTTCCACTTCGGTTACGGATAAAATATCAACAGCCGACATGATGTGCCTGCTCCTCGTCAAAGAATGCCGGAGAAACGTTTCTCCGGCGAGTGCAGGTACTCTAGTACGATTGAGCTGTGCTTAACAATCTCTTAAATATGGCTGTATGAATTAATCAGATGCTTGCGTAATGGCCTGCTCTGCGTTATCGCTCTCTTTCCAGTATTTATTCCGCGTTGTTTTACCAATGCCGGGATTCATACTGTTTGTAGGGTCATTCTCGCGATAAAACTGCTTAAGTGTCTCAGGGGCTTTGTAAAGATGCCCAACGTTGTGTTCCGCAGGATATTGTGCGCCACGTTCGCGCAGAAGGGCGAGCATTTCCTCTTTCAACGCGTGCGCGTCGACCCCTTTTTTAACGATGTAATCCTGGTGGAAGACGTAGCACATAAAGTGGCCGTAGTAGAGCTTATGCACCAGCTTGCTGTCGATTTCCGGCGGCAGGTGTTCAAACCACTCGGTATCGTTGCGTCGCAGCGCAATATCCAGCGCCAGAATATCCTCTACTTCTTCTGAGTGTACGGCCTGATAACGGATGGCGGCCCCCGCAGCGGCAAAACGGTGCAGGAACGCTTTGCTCCCCTCCTCAGGTGTACAGGCGAAGAAATCTCCCTCGGCGGTTTTGAAGAATTCGCTCAGCCAGTTTTGTGCTTCGGCGATCCCGTCCCCGGCCATTTTCAGCAGCAGGTGATGTTCATACTTGTCGCGCCAGGTTTTCATTCGCTCCGGCAGGTGGGCCGGGAAAACGTTACCCAGCTTCTGCATAAAGCGGTCGGTGAAGTGGGGTTTAAACAGCGGCACTTTCTCCAGCATTGCATCAGTGCGGCCCTTCATGGTGAAGAAGAACGGCATTTTGTCGGTGCCGAGCTTGTCGATCATCAGGAACGTATCTTTGCCGTAGCGTTCGGCGATGTCGTAAATATCCCGATGCATATACTCGCCCGCCACCGGCAGATGCGTGAATTCGCCAAGAATATGACGACGGATTTCGGTCAGCACGTCAGGCTGATTGGTGCCGATGTAAAACACCTGCTGTTTTTTCTCGGCCGGGAAGGTGTCGAGCCGGACCGCGAAAACGGCCAGTTTGCCCGCGCAGCCGGAGGATTCAAACAGGCGATCCGGGTCGGCGTTGTAACGCGCTGGCGTATCCGCGTTGATATCCCGTACGCGGGTGATGTAATCGTGATCGTGGGCATGACGCCCATCGTGCTGTACGTCTTCATCTTTCACGCGATCGTCGTCGAGCTTACTCAGGATCTGCTCCGGCGTGACGCCCAGATCGATTCCCAGATGGTTCACCAGCGTCAGCTTGCCGTTTTCATCAATACGGGCATAGAGCGACATTTCGGTATAAGCCGGGCCGCGCTGCACCAGCGAACCGCCGGAATTATTACAAATCCCACCAATGACGGAGGCGCCGATGCAGGATGAACCAATCACCGAATGCGGTTCTCGCCCAAGCGGCTTAAGCGCTTTTTCCAGCGAGTAGAGGGTGGTGCCAGGGAAGGCCAGTACCTGCTCGCCTTTATCGAGCAGGTGAAGTTTGTCGAGGCGCAGGGTGCTGATAATCACGATGTCGCGATCGTAATCGTTGCCGTTCGGCGTCGAGCCTTCGGTCAGGCCGGTGTTAGCCGCCTGCATTAAAATAATCTTGTCCGCGGCGACGCAGGCGCTCAGGACGCGCCACAGCTCCAGCAGCGTGCCGGGAAAAACCACCGCCAGCGCATCGCCCTGTCCGGAACGAAAGCCCTTACGGTAGCGGGCAGTTTTGGCCGGGTCGGTAAGCAGGTGAGAGTGACCAACCAGGCGCGACAGTTCGTTAATAAAAGTCGTGTTATCGGCAGTTCGAACAGAAGACATCTTCCACTCCTTGTGGTGGGGCAAATTTCTCGCTGTAAAGCATAGCGCGATTAGCTGTTTAGAGGGCGCGTATTTGCGAGAAAAATCAGAGAATAACCCTGCAACGTTCTGAGGGTTTGTGGCACACTGCGCTTTTCGCACGCCCTGGCCGAGATCTTCCGGCGGAAATTGATGAGAGAGTAAAACGACATGAAATGGCTATGTTCTGTAGGTGTCGCCGTCAGCCTGGCACTGCAACCTGCGCTGGCAGATGAACTGTTTGGTAATCACCCGCTTACGCCTGAAGCACGGGACGCGTTTGTCACGGAATTGCTCAAGAAAATGACGGTCGATGAGAAGATCGGCCAGCTGCGTCTTATCAGCGTCGGCCCGGATAACCCGAAAGAGGCGATCCGCGAAATGATTAAAGAGAGCCAGGTAGGGGCGATTTTTAACACCGTGACCCGTCAGGATATCCGCAAAATGCAGGATCAGGTGATGGAACTTAGCCGCCTGAAAATTCCGCTGTTCTTCGCCTATGACGTGGTACACGGACAGCGTACCGTTTTTCCTATCAGCCTCGGTCTGGCCTCCTCCTTTAACCTCGACGCGGTGAAAACCGTTGGGCGCGTCTCGGCATATGAAGCCGCAGACGACGGCCTGAACATGACCTGGGCCCCGATGGTTGACGTCTCCCGCGATCCGCGCTGGGGCCGCGCGTCAGAGGGCTTTGGTGAAGATACTTATTTGACCGCCACAATGGGGAAAACCATGGTGGAAGCGATGCAGGGTAAAAGCCCGGCGGATCGTTATTCGGTCATGACCAGCGTCAAGCACTTCGCCGCCTATGGTGCCGTGGAAGGCGGTAAAGAGTACAACACCGTCGACATGAGCCCGCAGCGCCTGTTTAACGATTACATGCCGCCGTACAAAGCAGGCCTGGATGCCGGTAGCGGCGCGGTGATGGTCGCCCTGAACTCGCTCAACGGCACGCCTGCCACCTCTGACGCCTGGCTGCTGAAAGACGTGCTGCGCGACCAGTGGGGCTTCAAGGGCATCACCGTCTCTGACCATGGCGCCATTAAAGAGCTCATCAAACACGGTACGGCCTCCGACCCGGAAGATGCGGTGCGCGTGGCGCTCAAATCCGGCATCAACATGAGCATGAGCGACGAATATTACAGCAAATACCTGCCGGGGCTGGTGAAGAGCGGCAAGGTGACGATGGCGGAGCTGGACGATGCCACGCGTCACGTGCTGAACGTGAAATATGACATGGGGCTGTTTAACGATCCATACAGCCACCTGGGTCCGAAAGAGTCAGACCCGGCGGACACCAATGCCGAAAGCCGTCTGCACCGTAAAGAGGCCCGAGAAGTGGCCCGTGAAAGCCTGGTGCTGCTGAAAAACCGCCTCGACACGCTGCCGCTGAAAAAATCCGGCACCATTGCGGTGGTCGGCCCGCTGGCCGACAGCAAGCGCGACGTGATGGGGAGCTGGTCCGCTGCGGGCGTGGCCGATCAGTCCGTGACCGTGCTCACCGGTATTAAAAATGCGGTCGGTGAAAACGCTAAGGTGGTGTACGCCAAAGGGGCGAACGTCACTGATGATAAAGATATCGTGACCTTCCTCAATCAGTATGAAGAGGCGGTGAAGGTGGATCCGCGCTCGCCGAAAGAGATGATTGACGAAGCGGTAAACGCCGCGAAACAGTCTGACGTGGTGGTTGCCGTGGTGGGTGAAGCACAGGGGATGGCACACGAAGCCTCCAGCCGAACGGACATCACGATCCCGCAAAGCCAGCGCGATCTGATCGCCGCCCTGAAAGCCACCGGCAAGCCGCTGGTGCTGGTGCTGATGAACGGTCGTCCACTGGCGCTGGTGAAAGAAGATCAGCAGGCTGATGCTATTCTGGAAACCTGGTTCGCCGGTACGGAAGGGGGCAACGCCATCGCCGACGTGCTGTTTGGTGATTACAACCCGTCGGGCAAACTGCCGATGTCCTTCCCGCGCTCTGTCGGGCAGATCCCGGTGTACTACAGCCACCTGAATACCGGCCGTCCGTATAACGCCGATAAGCCAAACAAGTACACCTCCCGTTACTTCGATGAAGCGAACGGTCCGCTGTATCCGTTTGGTTACGGTTTGAGCTACACCACCTTTAAGGTCTCTGACGTGAAAATGTCGGCCCCGAGCCTGAAGCGTGACGGTAAGGTGACTGCCAGCGTTGACGTGACGAACACCGGTAAACGTGAAGGTGCGACGGTGATCCAGATGTATGTTCAGGATGTGACCGCCTCCATGAGCCGTCCGGTGAAACAGCTGCGCGGCTTTGAGAAGGTCAACCTGAAACCTGGTGAAACCAAAACCATCAGCTTCCCGATTGACGTGGATGCCCTGAAGTTCTGGAACCAGCAGATGAAATACGATGCGGAACCGGGCAAGTTCAATGTCTACATTGGTGTGGATTCCGCCCGCGTCAATAAAGGCGAGTTCGAGCTGCTGTAACCTTTCCCTCCTTTGCATCCCCCGTTCACCGGGGGATGCGTCTTACCTTATGCTAAAAAGGCATTTTGCCGGGTAAATCCGCCGTTTTAAGCTACGCTTTTCTCTCAAGCCTCTGAAAAAGGCAGCAAAAAAATGAGGATAGTGGAATGACGATTAAAACGGGGATGGTAGTTTCTGCGGCGTTATTCGCGGCGCTAAGCCTGCCGCTACAGGCGGCAGAACCGGTAAAAGTGGGCTCAAAGATCGACACTGAAGGCGCGCTGCTCGGGAATATTATTTTGCAGGTGCTGGAAAGCCACGGCGTGAAAACCGTGAATAAAGTTCAGCTGGGTACCACGCCCGTGGTACGCGGGGCCATCACCTCCGGCGAGCTGGATATTTATCCGGAATACACCGGCAACGGGGCATTTTTCTTCAAAGATGAAAACGATCCGGCATGGAAAAACGCCAAAGCCGGGTATGAAAAAGTCAAAAAACTCGATGCAGAACAGAACAAGCTGGTCTGGCTGACCCCGGCTCCGGCCAACAACACCTGGACCATCGCGGTGCGTAAAGACGTGGCGGAGAAAGGCAAACTGACGTCACTTGCGGATCTCAGCCGCTATCTGAAAGAGAAGGGCGACTTCAAGCTTGCGGCCTCGGCGGAGTTTATCGAGCGTCCGGACGCGCTGCCTGCTTTCGAAAAAGCCTACGACTTCAAGCTTGACCAGGCACAGCTGCTCTCGCTCGCGGGCGGTGACACCGCGGTGACCATCAAGGCGGCGGCGCAGCAGACCTCTGGCGTCAATGCGGCGATGGCCTACGGTACGGACGGCCCGGTCGCGGCGCTTGGTCTGCAAACCTTAACCGATCCAAAAGGCGTTCAGCCTATTTATGCCCCCACGCCTGTGGTGCGTGAGGCGGTGCTGAAAGCCTACCCGGATATCGCCGACTGGCTCAAACCGGTCTTTGAAAAACTGGATGCAAAAACGCTGCAACAGCTCAATGCGAGCATTGCCGTAGAGGGACTGGATGCCAAAAAAGTGGCCGCCGATTTCCTGAAACAACAAGGGCTTGTGAAGTAACAGGACAGGGCTGTGCCAATAAAATGTCATAACCGCGTACTGCTGCTGTTGGCCTGTGTGGCCATTGCGGCGGTCGCGCTACCGTTTGTCAATGTGGCGCCAAACCGCCTGATGTCGGGGGAAGGGCGCGCGCTCTGGCAGGTCTGGCCGTTTACGCCGCTGCTGCTGGTTGTGGCGCTGGGTGCACTGGTTGTGCTCTCGCTCAGCCGTGGGCGGGTTGCACAGTGGCTGACGCTACTCCTCAGTGAAGGCCTCTTCATCACCTTGTTCTGGAGTGCCGGGCTTGCCGCCACGCACATGACCTCGGCGGAAAGTCCACTGGCGCGAACCACCGTGGGCAGTGGCCTGTGGCTGTGGCTGGCGCTGTGTCTGCTGGCCTGCAGCGATGCGATCCGTCGCCTGATCCCGTCATCTGCCTGGCGCTTGGTGCTCAATGCCCAGATCTGGTGTATTCCGTTGCTGCTGCTGTTCAGCGGTGAGCTGAATAATCTCTCGCTGTTAAAAGAGTACGCCAACCGTCAGGAGGTGTTTGATGATGCGCTGGCGCAACACCTGACGATCCTCTTCGGCACGCTGTTCCCGGCGTTACTGCTGGGGGTACCGCTGGGCATGTGGTGTTATCGTCATCCCTCCCGCCAGGGCGGGGTTTTTGCCGTGCTCAACGTGATCCAGACCATCCCTTCCGTGGCCCTGTTTGGCCTGCTGATTGCGCCGCTGGCGGGGCTGGTGAAGTCATTTCCGGCGTTAGCCTCGGTCGGTATCGCCGGAACCGGATTAACCCCCGCGCTTATTGCCCTGGTGCTGTACGCGCTGCTGCCGCTGGTCCGCGGCGTGGTGGCGGGCTTAAGCCAGGTCGCGCCGGATGTACTGGAGAGCGCCCACGCGATGGGGATGAGCCGGCGACAGTGCTTCTGGCAGATCCAGCTGCCGCTCGCCTTGCCCCTGCTGCTGCGCAGCCTGCGGGTGGTGGCGGTCCAGACCGTCGGGATGGCGGTTATCGCCGCGCTGATTGGCGCAGGCGGTTTTGGCGCGCTGGTGTTCCAGGGGCTGCTGAGCAGCGCGCTGGATCTGGTGTTACTGGGCGTGGTGCCCACGATTGCACTGGCGGTCGTCATCGATGCGCTGTTTGCCTTATGGCTCGCGTTGCTCGGGAGAAGAGCCAATGATTGAATTACACGATGTCAGTAAAACATTTGCCGGTCGTCCGGCAGCAAGTCACCTGAACCTGAATTTTGCCGAGGGGGCGTTTTCGGTACTGATTGGCACCTCGGGGTCGGGGAAATCCACCACGCTGAAGATGATCAACCGCCTGGTGGAGCACGACAGCGGTGTAATACGTTTTGCCGGGGAAGAGATCCGCAGTCTGCCGGTGCTGGAGCTGCGTCGTCGCATGGGCTACGCCATCCAGTCCATTGGCCTGTTTCCCCACTGGACGGTCGCGCAGAATATTGCCACCGTGCTGCAGCTGGAAAAATGGTCGCGGGCAAAGAGTGACGAGAGGGTGGACGAGCTTATGTCGCTGCTGGGGTTAGAGCCTGGGCTGCGTGGTCGCTATCCGCATCAGCTTTCAGGTGGACAACAGCAGCGTGTGGGAGTGGCGCGCGCGCTGGCGGCGAACCCGCAGGTATTGCTGATGGATGAGCCTTTTGGCGCGCTCGATCCCGTTACGCGCGGGGCACTGCAGACGGAGATGACCCGCATTCACCGCATCCTTGGCCGGACGATCGTCCTCGTGACCCACGATATTGATGAGGCGCTGCGGCTGGCCGATCATCTGGTGTTGATGGACCACGGGGAAGTGATCCAGCAGGGCACGCCGCTTGAACTGCTGACCCATCCGCAGAACGATTTTGTGCGCGAGTTTTTTGGACGCAGCGAACTGGGCGTCAGACTGCTCTCCCTGCGAACCGTCAGCGATTATATGCGTCGACAGGATGTGGCGATGGGTGGTGAACCGTTACAGGAACAGATGAGCCTGCGGGACGCGCTCTCTGCATTTGTGGCGCGCCAGTGCGAGGTACTGCCGGTTACGGATGCCGCTGGGGCACCGTGCGGTACCCTGCATTTTCGCGATCTGCTGGCCGGGGAGGTGACGCATGAAGGTCATGCGTGATCCGCTCCTCTGGCTGACGGGGCTTTTTGTTGCCCTGCTGTTTCTGATGCCGCACAGTGGGGCGCTGTTCAGCTCGCTTTTTCCCGGCCTGCCGCGCCCCGTCTATCAGCAGGAGAGTTTTATCAATCTTGCCCTGGCGCACCTGTGGCTGGTGGCGCTCTCCAGCGCGATTGCCGTGGTGCTGGGCGTGGGGGCGGGGATTGTGGTCACCCGGCCCTGGGGGAGAGAGTTTCGCCCGCTGGTAGAGACGATTGCGGCTATCGGACAGACATTTCCGCCGGTGGCGGTACTGGCGATTGCGGTGCCGGTGATCGGGTTTGGTCAGCAACCGGCTATCATTGCGCTGATCCTTTACGGCGTGTTGCCTGTTCTTCAGGGGACGCTGGCGGGCATTGCGTCGGTACCGGCATCGGTACTGAGCGTGGCCGAAGGGATGGGCATGAGCAGCGGTCAGCGGCTGTGCAAGGTTGAGCTGCCGCTTGCGGCACCGGTGATTATCGCGGGGATCCGTACGTCGGTGATTATTAACATCGGCACGGCGACCATCGCGTCTACGGTGGGGGCCAATACGCTGGGAACGCCGATCATTATCGGCTTAAGCGGGTTTAATACGGCCTATATCGTTCAGGGTGCGGTACTGGTCGCGCTGGCGGCCATCGTTATCGATCGCCTGTTTGAACGACTGGCCCGGCTTCTCAGCCGACACCGCCACGAACAATAAATGAGTACCCGGCCAGCATCACGCCGCCGATGCCGCTTACGGCCATCAGTACAAAAAGGGTAATTACGGCCAGTTTGGTTGCCTTCATCATCTGCTCCTGTTGTTAACGGAACAATTATACGGTGAAGCGCAGCTGTTAATGAACCATTAAATGCCGTTACGTTTCGTCGGGGCCCAGGGCGTAAACCGGATAACCGTGCTCCCGCCATTCCGTCAGCCGCTGTTGCTGCGAGGCGGTGGGCACTTCCCCGCACCAGACCAGCAGAGTCTGGCCGTCGAAGAATTCGGGCCGTAGCTGAGCCAGCGAATGCGCCAGCACCTCCACGCGCCAGCCCTGCTGGGTGGCGATCCAGGCTTCGAGCCACAGCCGCGTGGTATCGTGCACGTTCCAGCCAACAACCAGCGCGTCTTTTCCGCCCTTGTTTCGCGCCGAGGCAAGACAGACGGCGATATAATTGATCAGCACCCCGTCGAGCATACTCAGCAGCGCCTGCAGGGTAGAGTGCTGGCATTGCAGCCGTCGACGAAGCGGGATGAAAAGATGGTTGATTAAGGTTTGCGCCGGATAATCGCGGCCTTGCTCTTTGATCCACGCGCGCAGACGTTGAACGTTGCCCGCCTGCAGAAGCCGGAGCAGGGTTTCCTGCTGTTCGCGCCAGCGGTGTTGGGTATCGGGATCGTCATGGCAGAGCAGCGACTTTACCTTGCTCACCTGCACACCGTTATCTATCCAGCTTTTGATCTCGCGGATCCGATCGATGTCGGCATCATTGAAAAGGCGGTGACCACCGTCCGTGCGCTGCGGTTTGAGTAAACCATACCGTCGCTGCCAAGCCCGTAGCGTGACGGGATTGATATCACAAAGGAGTGCCACTTCACCGATCGTGTAAAGCGCCATATTCGCCCCCTGGCTAACGCGTCCCCAGCTTAACTGTAGACCCAGTTTGTCGAACCAGGAAGAATTGCCTTTTTTTTGTACAAATAATGCGAAGCAGCCGTTATGTTCGGCAAAAGATGTGATGACGGACACGATTTACCGCTTTTTTGGACTGCTTCAAAGAAACTTCGGCGCCTTCAGTGTATGTTACGCGTTTTCAGAAGGTGCGGTTCCTGAGTATGTACGAGTTTAATCTGGTGCTGCTGTTGCTTCAGCAGATGTGCGTGTTTCTTGTCATCGCCTGGTTGATGAGTAAGACGCGTCTGTTTATCCCGCTGATGCAAGTTACCGTCCGCCTGCCGCACAAGCTCCTCTGTTATGTGACCTTCTCCATTTTCTGCATCATGGGGACCTATTTTGGCCTCCATATTGAAGACTCGATTGCCAATACGCGCGCCATCGGCGCGGTGATGGGCGGGCTGCTCGGCGGCCCGGTTGTGGGTGGCCTTGTCGGTTTAACCGGTGGGCTGCACCGCTATTCCATGGGCGGGATGACGGCGCTGAGCTGCATGATCTCGACCATCGTGGAAGGGCTGCTTGGTGGCCTGGTGCACAGCTACATGATCAAACGTGGCCGCCCGGATAAAGTCTTCAGCCCGCTTACCGCTGGCGCGATCACCTTTGTGGCCGAAATGGCGCAAATGGCGATCATTCTGCTTATCGCCCGACCTTTTGAGGACGCACTGCATCTGGTGAACAGTATTGCCGCCCCGATGATGGTCACCAACACCGTGGGCGCGGCGCTGTTTATGCGCATTCTGCTCGACAAGCGCGCCATGTTTGAGAAATACACCTCGGCGTTCTCTGCCACGGCACTGAAAGTCGCCGCTTCAACCGAGGGGATCCTGCGTCAGGGCTTTAACGAAGAAAACAGCATGAAGGTGGCGCAGGTACTCTATCAGGAGCTGGATATCGGTGCCGTTGCGATTACCGATCGTGAAAAGCTGCTGGCCTTTACCGGTACCGGCGACGATCACCACCTTCCTGGCAGACCGATTTCGTCCGCGTATACGCTTCGTGCGATAGAGACCGGTGAGGTAGTCTATGCCGACGGTAACGAAGTGCCTTACCGCTGTTCGCTGCATCCGCAGTGTAAGCTCGGCTCTACGCTGGTCATTCCGCTGCGGGGGGAAAACCAGCGGGTGATGGGAACCATTAAGCTCTACGAAGCGAAGAACCGCTTGTTCAGCTCGATCAACCGGACGTTGGGGGAGGGGATTGCGCAGCTGCTTTCCGCGCAGATCCTGGCGGGGCAATATGAGCGGCAAAAAGCCCTGTTAACGCAGTCGGAGATTAAGCTCCTGCACGCTCAGGTGAACCCGCATTTCCTGTTTAATGCCCTCAACACCCTGAAAGCGGTGATCCGTCGCGACAGCGATCAGGCCGCGCAACTGGTGCAATTTCTGTCGACGTTTTTCCGCAAGAACCTGAAACGGCCGTCTGAGATTGTGACCCTGGCCGATGAGATTGAACATGTTAACGCCTATCTGCAGATTGAGCAGGCACGCTTCCAGTCTCGTCTGCAGGTGTCGTTATCCGTGCCGGATGAGCTGGCGTATCAGCATCTCCCGGCCTTTACGCTGCAGCCTATTGTGGAAAATGCCATTAAACACGGGACATCGCAGCTTCTGGGCACCGGGGAGATCACTATTTCTGCCAGCCGTTTTAATCATCATCTGGTGCTGAATATTGAAGACAATGCCGGGCTTTACGTCCCGTCCGCTTCCGGCGGGCTGGGGATGAGCCTGGTGGATAAACGCCTGCGCGCTCACTTTGGGGATGGATGTGGCATTACCGTGGCCTGTGAGCCGGACCGATTTACCCGTATTACGTTACGATTGCCGCTGGAGGAGACCGCATGTTAAGAGTGCTGATAGTCGATGATGAACCGTTGGCACGGGAAAACCTGCGCGTGCTGTTGCAGGAGCAGAGTGACATTGAGATTGTGGGAGAGTGCGCCAATGCCATTGAAGCCATTGGTGCTGTGCATAAATTGCGCCCGGATGTGCTATTCCTCGACATCCAGATGCCCCGTATCAGTGGGCTGGAGATGGTCGGCATGCTTGACCCGGAGCATCGCCCGTATATCGTGTTTCTGACGGCGTTTGACGAATATGCCGTGAAGGCCTTTGAAGAACACGCGTTCGATTACCTGCTGAAGCCGATTGAAGAGAAGCGGCTCGAAAAGACCCTGACGCGTTTACGCCAGGAACGCACGGTACAGGACGTCACGCTGCTGCCGGAAAACCAGCAGCCGCTGAAGTTTATCCCGTGTACCGGGCATAGCCGGATTTACCTGCTGCAAATGGATGATGTGGCATTTGTCAGCAGCCGCCTGAGTGGGGTGTTTGTCACCAGCGCCGAGGGCAATGAAGGCTTCACCGAGCTGACGCTGCGCACGCTGGAAAGCCGCACGCCGCTTGTCCGCTGCCATCGGCAGTATCTGGTTAACATGGCGCACCTGAAAGAGATTCGTCTGGAAGATAACGGTCAGGCAGAGCTGATACTGCGGGCCGGTCAAACGGTACCCGTCAGTCGTCGCTACCTGAAAAGTTTGAAAGAGGCGATTGGGCTGTAAAACTGGTACACTGCGCGCCATTGCATCATCGACAGTTAAAGGCACTCATGCTTAGTAATGATATTCTTCGTAGCCTGCGCTACACCCTGAAAGCAAACAACAACGACATGGTGCGCATTCTTGCGCTGTCTGCCATGGAATCCACCTCTGCTGGTTTTGACACCTGGATGACCAAAGAGGACGAAGAGGGGTTTGTTCGCTGCCCTGACATTATCCTGTCAGGCTTCCTGAACGGCCTGATCTACGATAAGCGTGGCAAAGATGATTCTGCACCTGAACTGGCGCTGGAGCGTCGGGTGGACAACAACACGGTGCTGAAAAAGCTGCGTATCGCGTTCTCGCTGAAAACGGATGATATTGTGGCGATCATGACGGAGCAAAAATACCGTGTATCCGTGCCAGAAGTGACCGCCATGATGCGTGCGCCGGGCCACAAAAATTACCGCGAGTGCGGCGACCAGTTTCTGCGTAACTTCCTGCGCGGGCTGACCCACCGGGTGCATAATACGAAGGCGTGATTGCGGAATGGGTGCGGCCTGATGCCCTCATCCCGGCCCTCTCCCTGTGGGAGAGGGAGAACAAAAAAAGCCGGAGATAATCTCCGGCTTTTTTTGTTATTTCACCTGCTGACCCGGCTTCGCGCCTTCGTCAGGGCTTAACAGGAAGATATCTTTCCCGCCAGGGCCTGCGGCCATCACCATCCCCTCAGAGATGCCGAAGCGCATTTTACGCGGTGCCAGGTTCGCGACCATGACGGTCTGACGGCCAATCAGTAACTGCGGATCAGGATAGGCAGAACGGATGCCGGAGAAGACGTTACGCTTCTCACCGCCCAGATCCAGCGTCAGGCGCAGCAGCTTGTCAGAGCCTTCCACGAATTCCGCGTTTTCAATCAGCGCCACGCGCAGGTCAACTTTAGCGAAATCGTCAAAGGTGATGGTCTCCTGAATCGGATCGTCTGCCAGCGGGCCGGTCACCGGTGCGGCAGCTGCTTTCACCTCTTCTTTCGAGGCTTCCACCAGGGCTTCAACCTGTTTCATTTCGATGCGATTGTAGAGCGCCTTGAAGGTATTCACCTTGTGGCCAAGCAGCGGTTGCTGGATTGCATCCCAGCTCAGTTCGGTGTTCAGGAACGCTTCTGCACGCGCTGCCAGCTGCGGCAGTACAGGCTTCAGCCAGGTCATCAGCACGCGGAACATGTTCAGACCCATGGTGCAGATCGCCTGCAGGTCAGCGTCACGGCCTTCCTGTTTCGCGACAACCCACGGGGCCTGCTCGTCCACATAGCGGTTGGCAACATCGGCCAGCGCCATGATTTCACGAATTGCTTTACCGAATTCACGGCTTTCCCAGGCTTCGCCAACCGCAGCGGCGGCATCGGTGAAGGTTTTATACAGCTCAGGATCGGCCAGCTCGGCAGAAAGCACGCCGTCAAAACGCTTGGCGATAAAGCCCGCGTTTCGGGACGCCAGGTTCACCACCTTGTTCACGATGTCCGCGTTCACGCGCTGCACGAAATCTTCCAGGTTCAGGTCGATATCGTCGATGCGGGAAGAGAGCTTCGCCGCGTAATAATAACGCAGGCTGTCTGCATCAAAGTGGTTCAGCCAGGTGCTGGCTTTGATGAACGTCCCACGCGATTTGGACATCTTCGCGCCGTTCACCGTCACGTAGCCGTGAACAAACAGGTTGGTTGGCTTGCGGAAGTTGCTGCCTTCCAGCATTGCCGGCCAGAACAGGCTGTGGAAGTAAACGATGTCTTTGCCGATGAAGTGATACAGCTCGGCGGTGGAATCTTTCTTCCAGTATTCGTCGAAGCTGACGGTGTCGCCACGCTTGTCGCACAGGTTCTTGAAGGAGCCCATGTAGCCGATTGGCGCGTCCAGCCAGACGTAGAAATATTTGCCCGGTGCATTTGGAATTTCGAAACCAAAGTAGGGCGCATCGCGGGAGATATCCCACTGCTGCAGGCCGGATTCGAACCACTCCTGCATTTTGTTCGCTACCTGCTCCTGCAGCGCGCCGCTGCGGGTCCACGCCTGCAGCATTTCGCTAAAGGATGGCAGGTCGAAGAAGAAGTGCTCGGAGTCACGCATCACAGGCGTGGCGCCGGAGACCACCGATTTCGGGTCGATCAGCTCTGTCGGGCTATAGGTAGCGCCGCACACTTCGCAGTTATCGCCGTACTGATCCGGTGATTTACATTTCGGGCAGGTGCCTTTGACGAAACGGTCCGGCAGGAACATGCCTTTTTCCGGATCGTACAGCTGAGAGATAGTGCGGTTTTTAATAAAACCGTTCTCTTTCAGACGGGTGTAGATAAGCGTTGACAGCTCGCGGTTCTCCTCGCTGTGCGTGGAGTGGTAGTTGTCATAGCTGATGTCAAAGCCAGCAAAATCGGTCTGATGCTCCTGACTCATTTCGGCAATCATCTGCTCCGGGGAAACACCCAGCTGCTGGGCTTTCAGCATGATCGGCGTGCCGTGGGCATCGTCCGCGCAGATGAAGTTAACCTCGTGGCCGCGCATTCGCTGGTAACGGACCCAGACATCAGCCTGGATATGCTCCAGCATGTGGCCGAGGTGGATTGAGCCGTTGGCGTACGGCAGTGCGCACGTTACCAGAATTTTTTTCGCGACTTGAGTCATAGTAGGCATTACTTCTTTTAACTGTGAAAAGGGTTTTTGATATTACCAAAAGGGGCATTATTAAGTAAGCACAAACCACGGCCTTTCAGGTAAACTTGTTCATCTAAGGTCTTATTCACAAGAACAAAGGAGTCGGGATGAGTTCGCAATCCCAGGCCAAATCACCGGAAGCCTTACGAGCAATGGTCGCCGGGACGCTGGCTAACTTTCAGCATCCAACCCTGAAGCACAATCTCACTACGCTGAAAGCGTTGCACCATGTCGCATGGCTGGACGATACGCTGCACATCGAGCTGCAGATGCCGTTCGTCTGGACCAGCGCCTTCGACGCGCTGAAAGAGCAAACCAGCTCGGAGCTGCTGCGCATTACCGGTGCAAAAGCGATTGACTGGAAGCTGAGCCACAGTATCGCCACCCTCAAGCGGGTGAAAAACCAGCCCGGCGTTAACGGTGTGAAAAACATCATCGCCGTCAGCTCCGGCAAGGGCGGGGTGGGGAAATCGTCTACCGCCGTCAACCTGGCGCTCGCGCTGGCGGCCGAAGGGGCGAAGGTCGGTATTCTGGATGCGGATATCTACGGGCCGTCAATTCCCAACATGCTGGGCGCAGAAAACCAGCGTCCAACCTCGCCAGATGGAACCCACATGGCGCCAATCATGGCGCACGGTCTGGCAACGAATTCCATCGGTTATCTGGTGACTGATGACAATGCGATGGTCTGGCGTGGTCCAATGGCCAGCAAAGCGCTGATGCAGATGCTGCAAGAGACCTTGTGGCCGGATCTGGATTATCTGGTGCTGGATATGCCGCCGGGTACCGGTGATATCCAGCTGACGCTGGCGCAGAACATCCCCGTCACCGGGGCAGTTGTCGTCACTACGCCGCAGGATATCGCGCTGATCGACGCCAAAAAAGGCATCGTGATGTTTGAGAAAGTCGAGGTGCCTGTGCTCGGTATCGTCGAGAACATGAGCATGCACATCTGCAGCAACTGTGGTCATCACGAGCCTATCTTCGGCACCGGCGGTGCAGAAAAACTGGCGGCGCAGTATCACACCCAGTTGCTGGGACAGATGCCGCTGCACATCACGCTGCGTGAAGATCTGGATAGCGGGAAACCGACGGTCATCAACCGCCCGGACAGTGAGTTTGCGGAGTTGTACCGTCAGCTGGCGGGGCGCGTTGCGGCGCAGCTTTACTGGCAGGGTGAAGTCATTCCTGGCGAAATCGCCTTCCGCGCGGTGTAATTCTTCTGCGCTTGAGTGCCGGGTGGCGCTTCGCTTACCCGGCCTACAAATGGCACCATCATGTAGGTCGGGTAAGGCGAAGCCGCCACCCGACATTAACGCAATCGGTAATGCATCAGATAGTACTCTCCCTCCGGAGAATCCCCCGTTGCCTCGATGTGCCAGCCATGACGCTGATAAAACGCGATAGCCCGTTCGTTTCTCACCAGGCACTTTAACGCCCCCGTACTGGTAAACGTTTTTTGTACCTGTTCCAGCAGCAAACGGCCTACGCCCAGGCTCTGATACTGCGGATCAACGAACAGATTGTGCAGAAAGTTATCATTCGTCCAGACTGACGCAAAGCCCACACGATGGCCGTTCTGTACAGCAACCCAAATCACTTCGTCTCGGGTTGCCTCGTCAAAATCTTCGAGTTGCCATTCTGCACCGTTCAGCCACGGCCACGCCTCGCGGCGGGCATGCAGGTAAAGGGTGCGCAGGAAAGGACGATCGCTCTCCTGCCACGGCCGAATATGGACGGTATCAGCGATGATAGAAGATATCTCCGTTGTATGCTTTATAGATCTTACCGTCGGCATCGCCGATCAGGACATAGTTCTCGCCCATATAGGTCCAGTGCGTACCCGCATCCGGCGCCGGGAGGTTACGCAGTTGATACTGTTTGATGGTGTATTCAGGGGTTTGATACAGCGCCGGAGCCGTGTCGCCAATTTTGAACTTCGTGAAATCAGCAATGAACTCTTGTTCTTCATAAGCTTTGATGCCGCCAGATGCTGACGCCGTTTGCGGGGCTGCCGAAGCCGCGCTCGCAAGAGACATTACTACACCCAGAAGCAGCCATGTACGCTTAGCCATTTTTTCTCCAGTTATACCGTTACTGATACGCTCAGCCTGCTGTGTTGACGATATGGCAGACAGCCTATTTTAAGTATCCCAGCAGAGCCTGTTAGAAAAAAAATGTAACAAAAGTGGACGGTTTTGTGTAGATCAAACGGTTAATACTATTTTGTTTATGAATATTATTTCCTAGGACTTATTCAGAACGGAAATATTTTTTTTAATTAATTCTGAAAATATAAGTTTACTCTAAATTTGTGACCTGAAATGCATGCATTTCATTTGAAGACGATTTAAACTTCTAAAAGCGGAGCGGTTTAATTCTCAATTCTACGTGGTTCCGGTCCTTCAGTTCATTCTACACATCATTCAGTGATGTGTGATTTTACGTAATTGCTTGAAAAACAGCATGTTGAAAAAGTAGGCGATTCTTCCGGAATGGCCTGTTATGCGTTTTTTGCGCTCATGAATGAAATATTAATTCTAATGAAAAACACAACCACATTATCTGTAATATTCTTAGCGATAAGTCAGTTGACGGGCTGCGTATTTTCTCCCGGGCAAACATTAAGCTCAGCGGGAAAAAACGTCATTACGTCGGGTGATGAAAATAATAATTTAGATAAGCGCGTGGATCTCTATCCTGTTACCCCTTCATTGATTGAGAAATTGCGCCCTGCCGTCACCAAATCTCAGTCTAATCCTAAGCTCGATGAGCAGGTCAGAAACTGGGAGTACCGCATTGGAACCGGTGATATTTTGACCGTAACCGTCTGGGATCACCCTGAACTGACAACACCGGCCGGACAGTATCGCAGTGCCAGTGACACCGGCAACTGGGTCAACGCCGACGGTACGCTCTTTTATCCCTATGTCGGCAAACTCCCGGTGGCGGGAAAAACGGTCTCTGAAGTCAGGGAAGAGATCGCCAAACGGCTGGATAGCGTGATCGAAAGCCCGCAGGTTGACGTCAGCGTGGCTGCCTTCCGCTCGCAAAAAGCCTATGTCACGGGCGAAGTCGTCAAATCTGGTCAGCAGGCAATCACCAATATTCCCCTGACGGTCATGGATGCCGTCAACGCGGCAGGCGGGCTTTCTGCCGATGCGGACTGGCGCAATGTGGTTCTCACTCACGAGGGGAAAGATTCGCGCCTCTCTCTGTATGCGCTGATGCAGCACGGCGACCTGACGCAAAATAAGCTGCTCTATCCGGGCGATATCCTTTTTGTGCCTCGTAATGACGCCCTGAAAGTCTTCGTGATGGGGGAGGTGATCAAGCAGAGCACGCTCAAGATGGACAGGAGCGGAATGACTCTTGCTGAAGCGCTAAGCAATGCGGGCGGCCTGAATCAGGATATGGCCGATGCGACGGGCATTTTTGTCATTCGCTCCATTGCCAAAGGCAACGACGCGGGAAAAATTGCCAACATTTATCAGCTTAACGCGCAGGATGCCTCCGCGATGGTGTTGGGCACTGAATTCCAGCTTGAGCCGTACGACATTGTCTACGTCACCACGGCACCGCTGTCACGCTGGAATCGCGTCATTACGCAGCTCGTGCCGACCATCAGTGGCGTTCATGACCTGACCGAAACGGTCCGTTACATCAGATCGTGGCCGCAATAATGTTTGATTCCATCTTAGTGGTCTGCACCGGCAATATTTGTCGCTCGCCGATTGGCGAGCGGCTGTTGCGTCAGCTGCTACCGGGAAAACGGATAACCTCGGCAGGTATCTATGGGCTGGAGGGCAGCCCGGCGGATGTCAGCGCTCAGGACGTGGCCAGGCGACATGGGATCTCACTTGAGGGACATCGCGCGCGCAAACTGACCCCGCAGATCATGCGGGAATCGGATCTGATTCTGGTGATGGAACCTGCCCATCTTCGCTTTATCTCTGACATGGCCCCGGAAATTCGCGGCAAATCGCTGCTTTTTGGGCAATGGCTGGGGCCGCAGGACATCCCAGATCCCTATTGTAAAAGTCGTGAAGCGTTCGATTATGTTTTCGGTCTGCTGGGCAAAGCCAGTCAGGAATGGGCTCATCGTTTGAGTCAACAAGGAATGAAGCGTTAATGTCGTCTTACACAACAGACAGTTACGGTGCGGCAGCACCGGAGAACCATGAAATCGATCTCATTAGCCTGCTCGGCGAGGTGATCGATCACCGTGCAGTCATTTTATCGATAACTTTCCTGTTCACCCTGCTGGCGGGGCTGTATGCCTTTCTGGCCACGCCCGTTTATCGCGCAGATGCCTTAATCCAGGTAGAAGGAAAGCAGGATAACAGCCTGCTCAAAAATTTAAGGCAGTTTGGGAGTGAGATGTCTCCCGATGTCGAACCTGAAATTCTCCTGCTTAAATCGCGGATGATTCTGGGCGCAACCGTCGATGAATTAGGCCTAACACAGCACGTGACGCAGCGTACGTTCCCGGTTGTGGGGCGTCTGTGGGCACGATTGCAGGGCCGTAAACCGGCGACGGTTGCCCTTGGCTGGCTGCAACTTCCCCCTGTCGAAGGCAAACCTCGCACCCTTGTGCTCATTGTGCTGGAAAAAGGGGCATACCGGCTGGAGGGGGATAACTTTTATGCCGAGGGCAGGGAAGGGAAACCGCTGGAAAAAGCCGGCGTTTCACTGTTGGTGGTGAAAATGAATGCGCCAACGGGCACGCAATTCACGGTGCAAAACAGCACCCGCCTGGAGGCGATCAATACGCTCAGCACCCAATTTAGCGTCGTTGAATCGGCAAAGCAGAGTGGGGTGCTGACGCTCACGCTGACCGGCAACGATCCTGAGCGCATTGCGCATGTGCTTGACCGGATTGCCAACAACTATCTGCAGCAAAACATTGCGCGCCAGGAAGCCCAGGATGCCCGTAGCCTTGCATTTTTGCAGAAGCAGTTGCCTAAAATCAGAAGCGAACTGGATCTGGCTGAAGAGCGGCTGAATCAGTATCGCAAACAGCGTGACTCGGTGGATCTCTCCCTGGAAGCGAAATCGGTTCTCGAGCAGATTGTGAATATCGAAAACCAGCTCAACGAGCTGACGTTTCGTGAGGCGGAGATTTCTCAGCTGTTCAAGAAAGATCACCCGAACTACCGCGCCTTGCGTGAAAAGCGTCAGACGCTTGAGCAGGAGAAGGTCCGCCTTAATCAGCGTGTCGCCGCCATGCCATCGACTCAGCAGGATATTTTGCGCCTTAGCCGGGATGTGGAGTCAGGCCGCACCATCTATTTGCAGCTCCTCACCCGTCAGCAGGAGCTGAACATTTCGCGCTCCAGCGCCATTGGTAACGTGCGAATTATCGACAGCGCGGTGACGCAACCCGATCCCATCAAACCGCGAAAGCTGGTGGTCATCGTCTTAGGCATCCTGTTGGGGCTGATATGCTCAATGGGGCTGGTCCTGGTCCGCATGGCGCTCAGACGCGGCATCAACACCTCCGAGCAACTGGAAGGGCTTGGCGTACAGGTGATGGCCACCTTGCCCCGTTCCCTGTGGCTGTGGAAAAAAACCAATCTGCGTAAAAAACGTGTTTTTGGCTCACGCTGGAGACACAAGATTGTCGATGTCCCTTTCCTGCCAGTTGATCGGCCTGCGGATGTTTTTGTCGAGGCCGTGCGGGGGCTTCGCACCAGCCTGCATTTCACCTTGCAGGATGCCGCTAACCGGATCGTCATGATTTCAGGCCCAACGCAGGACTGCGGTAAAACCCTTGTCAGCACCTCGCTGGCCGCGATTGAGGCGCAGGCCGGGCTCAGGGTGTTATTCATTGATGCGGATATGCGCGAAGGCTATGTACACAACATCTTCGATCTGAAAAACCATACCGGGCTTTCCGACGTGCTTGACGGGAAATGTCATTTCCAGGCGGCGATTCAGCGCTATGAGAAAGGCAACATTGATGTGCTGACCTGCGGGCCGGTTCCGTTACGCCCCTCTGAACTGCTGATGAGCGAACGCTTCAGGGCGTTAATGACCTGGGCAGACGAGCATTATGACCTTGTGATCCTCGATACCCCGCCGGTGCTGGCCGTAACCGACGCCTCAGTGGCTGCCCCGGTGGCCGCCACCTCGCTGCTGGTGGCCCGCTATGGTAAAACCAGCCTGAAAGAGATGGAGAACAGCATTAAGCGTTTGCAGCAAACGGGGGCGCATATCAACGGCACCGTGCTGAACGATGTGGTGAAATCAGCAGCGCTGTATTACCGTGCAGGCTATGGCCATTACGAGTATGGCCAACGCCCGACACGGCAACCGCGCAAGGATTAGTGCTTCACCAGCGTGGCAAAGTAATACACCAGCGGAATGGCGAGGATCCAAAGACCAACGGGGATTTCTCGCCATTTTCCTGCAATCGCTTTGATGACGATGTAAAACAGCAGCCCTCCCGCAATCCCTGTCCCGAAGCTGTTGGCAATCAGCGTAATCATTACCATCATCAGCACCGGCAGCCCATCGGTGAAGTTTGCCAGATCCACCTTACGCAGGCCGCTGAACATATTCAGGCCGATCAGGATCAGGGCAGGGGCGGTGGCTTCTTTTGGGATCATGAGCGCAACGGGCGTAAACAGCAGCATCAGCAAGAACATGACCGCAGCGGCCAGCGCCGTCATGCCGGTTTTACCCCCTGCTTCTGCGGCCGCGGAGGATTCAATCAGCGCCGTGGCGGCAGGAATACCCACCCACGGGCCAATCGCGGCGGCTATCGAGTCCACCATAAACGGGCGATTGATGTTTGCCATATTGCCCTCTTCATCCAGCAACCCGGCTTCACCTCCCACCGCCAGCGTGGTGCCCATGGTGGAGAAAAACTCCGATGCGAAAAAGACAAACAGGAACGGCAGGAAGGCAATATTCAGCGCGCCCAGCATGTCGATATGGCCCAGCACCGGCGTCAGTGAGTGAGGCATGTCAATAAAGCTGGCAGGAAGGTGAGTCACCCCCATCGGAATGCCCACGAGGGTGGCAAACAAAATGGCCCACAAAATGGCGCCCGGAATGCGACGCGCCTGCAGGGCAATGGCGAGGAACAGACCGCTGAGCGCCACCAGCGCGCCTGGGGAGAGAAAATCACCCAGCATCAGCGCGTTCGTTTTTGCGTTAGCCAGCACCAGCCCGGCATTGCGAAAGCCCAGTACGGCGACAAAAAGACCGATAGAGGCCGTCAGTCCCAGTTTGATGGACTGCGGTACGGAGCGGGTCACAACCTCTCGCAGGCCAAAACGGGTGAGCAGGAAGAACAAAATTCCCGACCAGCAGGCAATGCCCAGACCAATTTGCCAGCCGATGCCTTCACTGCCCGCCAGCGTTACCCCAACCAGCACCGAGCCACCAATGCCGGGCCCGACAATAAACGGCAGGTTGGCGTAAAACGCCATCAGCAGCGTACCGGCCACAAACACCAAAATGGTGCCGGTGGTCGCCGCGCCTTTATCCATCCCGCCCACGGCCAACAGCCCCGGGATGACCACCAGCAAATAGGCGGCGGCGAGAAAACCGGTGAGACCGGCCAGACACTCTGTGCGCACGGTACTGCCGCGCGTATGCAGTGCAAAACGACGTTCAAGCCAGTTCCCTGGTGCTGGCGAATTAACGGTATTGTCGGCCATTATCCGGCTCTCCTTCGGTATTATTGTGTGGTGTCCGGGGTTTCCCGGTAAGAAATCAGCGGATCGACAATCTGGCGCGTGCTGCCATCGGTCAGTCCAAGATCGGTTAAATGCGGCCCGGCGTTGCAGGCAAGGCATGTCCCTTCAATGGCTTTAAATACTCTGTATGGCGGCTCCCAGTCGGCAATCTGGCTGCTGCGTTCGCGCAGCTCACGGAACTGGCGCGCCAGTTCCGCAGGGGCGAGTTCTGACAACATCCCCGCAATGGGCATCGCCACATGGGCGATCACATCCCCGTTCTGCACCAGCGCCATCCCGCCACCGCTTTGGATCAGCGTGTTGGCGGCCAGTGCCATGTCATCAGGATTGCGTCCCAGTACCACCAGGTTGTGTGAATCGTGGGAGTAGCTGGTGGCAATGGCCCCCCGCAGCTCTCCCCAGCCTTCCAGCAGGGCGATTTGCGGTTTTGCCGCATGGCGCGCGTGGCGGTGCTGAACCCAAATCAGGCTAAAACCAGCCGGTATCTCAACGCGTCCGTCACGTACCCGGGCGTCGGTTTCTCCCCAGCGGGTAAAACGTGCGCCGCTGATATGACGCAGGCGCGCCACACCGTGGTTTGCGTTGTCGATGCGCATGTAAAAATCACTGGCGGTCAGCGACGACAGTCGCACGGTATCCCGGGGCAGCGTCAGGGGCGTATCAACAATCGGCTCGATCATCGCTCCGTCACGGGCAATGCATTTTCCGGCGACGTACACCCGGCGAGCCGTCAGTTTATCCAGTGAATCGAACACCACCAGATCCGCACGACGACCCGCGGCAATCAGCCCGAGATCGTTACGCTGCAGGCGCAGGGAAGCATTCAGGGTGGCAAACCGCAGCGCGTCCGTCGCCGGAAGGCCATGTTCAATCAGCAGGTTGAGCAGGGCGATGATGCCGCCTTTTTCCATCAGGATGTCCGGTGGGACATCGTCAGTGCAGACCGTGATTTGTGACGACAGATGCGGCAGCGTTTTCAGCGCGCTGACGATATCAGGCAGCAGATAAGGATGCGAGCCGCGGATCTCCAGCGTCAGCCCGGCGCGTAATTTTTCCAGCGCATCGTCGGCAGAGGTGAGTTCATGATCGGAGGTGACGCCCGCCGCCAGGTACGCCTGTAAATCCGCGCCGCTCAGACCACGCGCGTGACCTTCAATCAGCTTCCCACTTTCCAGCCCGGCCTGCAGGATCTCCAGCATACGCTGACTGCCATTCAGCACCCCGTGCATGTCCATCACTTCCGCCACGCCGCGCACTTCGGGCCAGCCAAGCAGGGTATTCATCTCTTCGCCCGCAAAGTCTGCGCCGGACATCTCCAGCCCCGGTGTGGAAGGAACGCTCGATGGCGCCGCGACCATTACCTGCAGTGGCAGGTTGCGGCTCGCCTCAATGGCAAAGCGGACGCCTTCAATCCCCAGCACGTTTGCCAGCTCGTGCGGATCCCAGAACACCGCAGTGGTGCCCTGCGCCAGTACGATCTCTGCGTAGCGGGCAGGCAGCAGGTGCGAGCTTTCAAGGTGAACATGCGTGTCCATTAGCCCCGGAGAGAGAAACTGGTTGTTCAGGTCATGCGTCTCAAGCGCATCGTTGCGGCTGCCGCGCGGATGGACGCTGGCGATAAGCGAGCCGACGATACCCACATCCGCGTCGCGGATCTCACCGGTTGCCATATCAACAACTCGGGTATGCGTAAGCAACAGGTCAAACGGCGTTTCGCCTCGTGCAGCCTTCACGGCGCGGCGTCGGGTTTCGGCAGTCATGCAATTAACAGTTCCAGCATTGAAATATTGACGTTACTCTATGCACCCGGCAAACGTTTGCCCAGCTGATAAAATTTATCGTCCGATAACCCCGGGTTATTCTGTGACGCGTGTAATGGATAATGATGACGGAACCCTGGCAGCGCTTGCCTGCGCTCTCTCTTCGGCAGCTACAGTATTTTGTCACTCTGGCGCAACTGCGTCATTTTACGGATACCGCCAGTAAACTGGCCATCAGCCAGCCGGCGCTCAGCAGCGCCCTGCGGCAAATCGAAACCGTGCTCGGCGGTAAACTGGTCAACCGTACCGCGTCGGCGGTCACGCTGACCGAGCTGGGTCACGCCATTCTGCCACACGCCCAGCGGGTGCTCAGCGTGGCGCAGCTGGCGTTTGATGATATGCAGCAGATTGTGCAGGCCGGCGGCGACGGTACGGTGCGGATCGGTCTGGTGCCTTCTGTCAGTTCACTGCTGTTTCCGCTGCTGCCGCAGACGCTGGCGCAGGCTTTTCCGCGCCTGCGGGTGGAGTTTCACGACCAGACCAACGATGCGCTGGTGGCGCAACTGCTGAAAGGGCAGATTGATTTTGGCATCGGGGCGCTGGACAACTCGGTACCCGAACAGCTGGACGTGTTCCCGTTGCAGGAGGATCCGTTTGTGGCCGTGCTGCATTGCGACGATCCGCTCGCCGCGTCGGCACATGTTCCCTGGAAACAGCTGGTGGGCCGGGATATTGCCGTTTTCTCAAAAGGCAATATTCAGCGGCTGGTCAATGCGCTTGCCGAAAGCCACCGTCTGTCCCTGCAGACCCGTTATCAGGTGGACTATATCGAGACATTATACGGGCTGGTGCGCTCGAAGCTTGCCGTGGGTATATTGCCTCAGCTTTATACCACCCACCTGCAGGACCCGCAGCTTAAGGTGGTTCACCTTCAGCAACCGGCCCTGGCGCGCACGGTGGCGCTGATGCGTGCCCCGCAGGCGCTGCCTCCGCTCATTGAGTCCTGCTTTACCCTGATGGTTGATACCTTGCGCACCAGGTAGGGCGACACTTCTTTACAGCGAAACGGCGCGCAGCTCGCTAAGATGACCTTCGTTAAATCACGAGGTCACAATGGAAAACAGCAAATTCAGCCAACTGCGCCGCTGGGCGCGGGAAGGGATCATACTCGTACTGCTGGCGCTGGCCGTGATGTGGGGTGTGGATCAGTACCGCAAGCCGACATTACCCGCCACGTTTAGCGCTACCCCAATGCAGGGCATTGATGGCTCAGTACATGACATTGCTGCACTCAGTCAGGATCGGCCGCTGCTGATTTACGTCTGGGCGACCTGGTGCAGCATCTGTCGCTATACCACGCCTGCGGTCAATAGGCTGGCAGAAGAGGGCGGGAACGTGGTGAGTATTGCCATGCGCTCTGGTGATGACGCTAAGCTTGCGCGCTGGGTCGAAAAGAAACAGCTGAAAATGCCGGTGATTAATGACGAAAACGGTGCGCTGTCACAGCAATGGCAGGTTAGCGTAACGCCGACGCTGGTGCTGGTCTCTAAAGGCAATGTCGTCAGTACAACAACGGGCTGGACAAGCTACTGGGGATTAAAAGTCAGGATGTGGTGGGCAGGGTTATAAAAATAGCCCCTCTCCCGGTGGAAGAGGGGCTGTGGTATTACTTCGCCAGAACTTCCTGCGCAGTACGCTCAACCAGAGACAGCAGGGTTTTGATATCCTCCAGCGTCACGGTTGGGTTCAGCAGCGTCAGCTTCAGACAGGTCACGCCGTTATGCTCGGTCACGCCGACGTTTGCACGGCCGGACTCCAGCAGCGCATCACCAATTTTCTGGTTCAGCAGGGCGATACCTGCATCATCTGCCTGCACCTCGCCACGGAAGCGGAACAGCACGCTTGCCAGCTGTGGCTGCATAACCAGTTCCAGTGCGGGCTGCTCTTTCACATAAGCTGCAACCTGCTGTGCCAGCGTCACGCCGTGATCGATGATCGCTGCGTATTGCTCCTGACCCAGCGCTTCCAGGCTCATCCACAGCTTCAGCGCGTCGAAACGGCGTGTGGTCTGCAGCGATTTGGAAACCAGGTTCGGCACGCCGGCTTCTTCGTCGAACTCAGAGTTCAGGTAAGCCGCCTGATAGCGCATCAGCTCATAGTGGCGCGCTTCCTTCAGCAGGAATGCACCGCAGCTGATGGTCTGGAAGAACTGTTTGTGGAAGTCCAGAGTAACGGAATCCACCAGTTCAATGCCGTCCAGGTAGTGGCGATACTGCTCAGACATCAGCAGTGCGCCGCCCCAGGCCGCATCAACGTGTACCCAGATGTTCTGCTTCGCCGCCAGTTCAGCAATGGCACGCAGCGGGTCAATAGCACCGGCATCGGTGGTCCCTGCTGTCGCGACAATCGCCAGAATCTGTTCGCCGTTGGCGTTGCACTGCTCGATTTTCGCCGCCAGATCGGTCAGATCCATGCGAGAGAATTCGTCAGTTTTCACCTGCACGACGGACTGATAACCCAGCCCCATCAGCGCCATGTTTTTCTGCACGGAGAAGTGCGCGTTTTCGGAGCACAGTACGCGGATCTTACGCAGATCGCCCGTCAGACCATCCTGCTGGACAGAGTGGCCCTGACGTGCGAAGAACGCATCACGTGCCAGCATCAGACCCATCAGGTTGCTCTGGGTGCCACCGCTGGTGAAGACACCCGCGTCGCCAGCCTGATAACCCACGCGGGTACGCAGCCATTCGATCAGTTTGATCTCAATAATGGTTGCGGACGGGCTTTGATCCCAGGAGTCCATGCTCTGGTTAGTGGCGTTAATCAGCACTTCCGCCGCCTGGCTAACGACCAGGCTTGGGCAGTGCAGGTGCGCCACACACTGCGGGTGATGAACGGACAAACTGTCTTTCAGGAAGAACTCCACGGCGCGTTCAATCGCCGCTTCGTTGCCCAGCCCTTTCGGGTTGAAATCCAGCTTAATGCGGTCGCGCAGTTCCGCGACCGTTTTGCCCTGATACATCTCAGGCTGTTTCAGCCACTGCATCACAGCCTGAGTGCTTTGTTCAATCGCCTGCTGGTAAGCTTCAATGCTCTGCGCAGAGGAGAACAAAATTGGGTTTGAATCAGACATCGTAATCAACAACTCCGGTTACGCCGGGCGAACGCCCGCAGCAAGCAGTGCCTGCTCGAATTTATCCAGGAAGACTTTCAGCTCATCATCGCTGATCAGCAGAGAAGGCAGCAGACGCAGAACGATACCGTTACGACCACCGCGCTCCAGAATCAGACCGGCTTCGAAGCACTTCTTCTGAATCAGTGCAGACAGCTCGCCATCACCCGGGAAGCAACCCATGTGGTCAGCGGCTTCGTGTGGTTTAACGATCTCAATACCGATCATCATGCCCAGACCGCGAACGTGGCCGATAACCGGATAGCGTTTCGCCATCTCGTTCAGCTGGCCTTTCAGCCATTCGCCCTGTGCAGCCACTTTGCCAGCGATGTTTTGGTCTTTCAGGATCTTCAGCGTCGTCAGACCGGTTGCCATCGCCAGCTGGTTGCCGCGGAAGGTGCCGGTGTGGTGACCTGGTGCCCATGCATCGAACTGCTTTTTGATACCCAGCACAGCCAGTGGCAGACCGCCACCAACGGCTTTAGACATCACGATGATGTCTGGCTCAATGCCCGCGTGTTCGAACGCGAAGAATTTACCGGTACGGGCAAAGCCTGCCTGAACTTCGTCCAGGATCAGCAGAATGCCGTGTTCCTGAGTCACTTTACGGATGCGCTGCAGCCACTCAACAGGAGCCGGGTTCACGCCGCCTTCACCCTGAACGGCTTCCAGGATTACCGCAGCAGGTTTACGCACGCCGCTTTCAACGTCGTTGATCAGGTTTTCGAAGTAGTAGGTCAGCGCTTTCACGCCCGCTTCACCGCCGATACCCAGTGGGCAACGGTACTGGTGTGGGTAAGGCATGAACTGCACTTCTGGCATCATACCGTCTACCGCTTCTTTCGGAGACAGGTTACCGGTCACGGACAGTGCACCGTGAGTCATACCGTGGTAACCACCCGAGAAGCTGATGATACCGCTACGGCCGGTGACTTTTTTCGCCAGCTTCAGCGCCGCTTCCACGGCGTCAGCACCGGATGGACCGGTGAACTGCAGGCAGTACTCTTTGCCCTGACCAGGCAGCAGAGAGAGCAGGTATTCGGAAAACGCGTCTTTCAGAGGCGTAGTCAGATCCAGAGTATGTAACGGCAAGCCGCTGGTAATGACATTTTGGATGCTTTTCAGCACATCAGGGTGGTTATGGCCAAGCGCGAGGGTGCCTGCGCCTGCTAAACAGTCAAGGTATTCTTTATTATCTGCATCGGTGATCCACACGCCTTCTGCTTTAGTGATGGCCAAAGGCAGTTTGCGCGGATAACTCCTGACGTTAGATTCAAACTCGGCCTGACGGGCCAGATAGGTTTCGTTGCTTTTGTGGGCATCTACGGTGTCAATACGGACTTTATCCGTCATCATATCACTCCTACAACCGCCGCTTCGTTATGAGCCACGATTGAATAAAAAGTTAAAAAACAGATGGGGGCCTGAAAAAAACGCCGCCAATATAGAGCCTTTTGCCACGGGGCTCAATGGTTAATTTGTTTACTGTTTTGTGACATGGGGCACAGGGGACGGAATATCCCCGTTTTGAGAAAGAAAATTATGCGTTATGGCAAATAAAAACAGCCGGTTACGTGCTAACTGCCCAGAGGGTAAAATCATAAAAAAGAGTGTGACAAATCGTGCCATTTTTCCCTGAAAGGGAGGTTGACGCCTCCTTAGCCTGCTTATTACTGCGACAGGGCTAAAAAGCGGTGGTCATGATAGATGCGTAATGGAATTCCGCATTAAAAATGGACTTTCAACGCGCGTGGTTTCCCGATGGGTTTCACCGTGAATAATATGCAGAGCACTGAGGCGACCAATTTCATAATGCGGCAGTTGAACCGTTGAAAGAGGCGGAAGAAAGAGTTCTCCAATGCCTACCATATTGTCATAGCCGATCACCGCGATATCTTCAGGGATGCGAATTCCTTGCGCCAGCAGGGTCTGGTAAACCATCAATGCGATACGATCGTTGCCGCAGATAACCGAGTCGAACTGGGGAAGGCCATTCTGAATGCGCGCCTGCAGAACTGACGGAATGTCGCGATAGTGCTCGTCCCCAAACGCCATATAACTATGATCCAGACGGTCCGGGTCGAGCCCCGCTTCACGGCATGCACGTTCCAGCCCGTGACGGCGTCGGGTTGTGGCCAGATGATCTGCGGGTAAATGCAGGCACAGGGGCTGTCGATAGCCTGCGGCGAGTAACGCCTGTACGGCGGCGTACTGCCCCTGTTCATCATCAGGAATATAGCTGGCGACCTCTTCATCGATACTTTCGCAGTTGGCCAGCACGCAGGGAAGGGTAAGGAGCTTGGCCGGGAGAGGAACCTGACGTAATCCCATGGTGGTGTAAATAATGCCGTCCGGGCGGTGAGAGAGCAGCAGATCGACGATTGCCTCCGGGTTGTCATCGGTAAACATATTCATGACGAAACTGTTCCAGCCGTGCATCCGGGCCGTCTCTTCAATGGACAGCGTAATCTCCACCGAGAAAGGTGTCGTCACCGTATCGAGTGCCAGCACGCCTATGGTTTTTGGCGAGGCATGCGCGCCGCGTACTTTCTTGGCGGAAAGATCGGGTACGTAGCTGGTCTGCTCAATAGCCTGCTGTACGCGTGCCAACGTTTCCGGTTTAAGGCGCTCCGGGTTGTTAAGCGCGCGTGAGACGGTCATCAGCGATACGTTAGCCAGCTTTGCGACGTCCTTCAGGGAAGCCATTTTCTTACTCCGTTAATGTCACGTGTTAAAGAGTATACAACTAAGTTACTGATGTAAAAGGAAAGGGGGTATGTGAGTGGAGCCAGACAGGCTTCATTGATGAATAATTGATCGCGATCTCACTTCTGTAATGTTAACGTTAACTTTCGTGATTAACATCATGAATCTGCTCCAAACCGCATGAGTAACGCTCAATGTTAACGTTACCATTTTGTCATTACTCCAACATGAGAATGTCATGATGAAAACGCATCACTCTCACAGCTATCCCTTATTGAGCGCATTACTGTTTTTCTTTTTTGTCACCTGGTCTTCTTCCGGCTCTTTGCTTTCCATCTGGCTCCACCAGGAGGTGGGCTTAAAAGCGGGCGACACCGGCATTATCTATGCCGTGCTTTCTGTCTCCGCGCTTTTCGCTCAAATCTGCTATGGATTCATTCAGGACAAACTTGGTCTGCGCAAGAACCTGCTCTGGTTTCTGACCAGCCTGCTCATTCTTTCTGGTCCGGCCTTTTTGCTGTTTGGTTATCTGCTGCAGATTAACGTTTTACTCGGCAGTATTTTCGGCGGGATCTATATCGGCCTGACGTTTAACGGTGGGATAGGGGTACTGGAGTCCTATACCGAGCGTGTCGCCCGCCAGAGCCAGTTTGAGTTCGGCAAGGCGAGGATGTGGGGATCGCTTGGCTGGGCGGTGGCAACCTTTTTCGCGGGACTTCTGTTTAACATTAATCCGAAGCTGAACTTCGCTGTCGCAAGCTCTGCAGGACTGCTGTTTTTTGTTTTGCTGGCGCGTCTCAGGGTCTCTTCCGCCCCGCACGCCATGCAGGAAGCGGTGTCAGGCGGTAAAGTCACGCTGGAAGATGCATTGCGTCTGCTGACGCTGCCGCGGTTCTGGGCGCTGGTATTTTTTGTTATCGGCACCTGTATTTATGGCGTTTACGACCAGCAGTTCCCGGTCTATTTCTCCTCCCAGTTCCCGACGTTACAGGAAGGAAACGCCATGTATGGCTATCTCAACTCCTTCCAGGTTTTCCTTGAGGCGGCGGGCATGTTCTGCGCCCCATGGCTGGTGAATCGCCTTGGCGCAAAGAATGGCCTGATTTTTGCGGGAATGGTGATGGCGATGCGTATGGTGGCTTCGGGGCTGGTTGAGGGACCGGTACTGATCTCCATTACCAAGCTATTACACGCGGTCGAACTGCCCGTTTTGCTGGTCTCAATTTTTAAATACAACAGCTTACATTTCGATAAACGGCTCTCTTCCACCCTCTATCTGGTGGGCTTTGCCTGTACCAGCTCGGTGATCGCCTCGGTCCTCTCGCCGCTGGCGGGTTACAGCTATGAGAAATACGGCTTCGCCCAGTCCTATCTCATTATGGGGCTGTTAGTTTTCAGCACCACGTTTATCTCCATCTTCCTGTTGCGCTCGGGTAAATCCTCTTCTGACCCGCTCATGCCGCAACCTTCCACCATCTGATCGAAAGAGTAGAGAAATGACGTATTCAATTACTAAAGCAGAGCAGGAACTTCAGTCCAGACGCGAAGGGCTCAATCTGC
The DNA here is from genome assembly GCF_004296595.1 of Enterobacter sp. A8. Taxonomy (NCBI): domain Bacteria; kingdom Pseudomonadati; phylum Pseudomonadota; class Gammaproteobacteria; order Enterobacterales; family Enterobacteriaceae; genus Enterobacter; species Enterobacter sp. A8. Next base: position 1,291,990 of record NZ_SCMF01000001.1, on the reverse strand, counting down.
GCTGGTATCCGCGTTACCACCTCGCTGCGCGCGCTGGCTGGATGAACGACCCAAATGGCCTGGTCTGGTTTGACGGTTGGTATCACGCTTTTTACCAGCATCATCCGTACTCCACCCAGTGGGGGCCTATGCACTGGGGCCATGCGCGTAGCAAGGATTTAGTTCACTGGGAACATCTCCCCGTTGCGCTGGCGCCAGAAGGGCCTGAAGACAAGGATGGCTGTTTTTCCGGATCGGCGGTGGTGGATGGCGATACGCTGGCGCTGATTTACACCGGACATAAATTCCATGGCGATCCTGATGACGAGGCGAATCTCTACCAGGTGCAATGTCTGGCGACCAGCCGTGACGGCATTCATTTTGTCCGGCAGGGAATGATCGTTGATACCCCGCCAGGTCTGCATCACTTCCGCGACCCGAAGGTGTGGCGTGAAGGGGATAACTGGTACATGGTTGTCGGTGCGCGGGACGGTGAGACGGGCCAGGTGCGCGTTTATCGTTCTGCCGATCTGCGCCAGTGGCAGGATATGGGCGTGCTGGCGGTGGCTGAAAAAGAGATGGGCTACATGTGGGAATGCCCGGACTTTTTCACGCTCAATGGCAAACGCGTGCTGATGTTTTCGCCTCAGGGGATGGCCGCTGAAGGATTCAAAAACCGTAATCTTTTCCAGAGCGGTTATCTGTTGGGCGAATGGCAGCCCGGGCAGCCTTTTGTGCGGGAAGGTGAGTTTGTGGAGATGGATCGCGGGCATGATTTCTATGCGCCACAAAGTTTCCTCACGCCTGATGGTCGCCGCATCGTTATCGGCTGGCTGGACATGTGGGAATCCTCCCAGCCGGAACAGGAGGACGGCTGGGCAGGCATGCTCTCTTTACCGCGCGAACTGACGCTTAGTGCGGATAACCGTCTGCAAATGCGACCGGCCAGAGAGGTCGAAGGTCTCCGGCGAGCGTGGTTCCCCTGGCCGGTCAGTACGCTGACTCATCAGCAGATGGCTCTGGTGGAGCGCTGCGACGCGATGGAGGTTATTCTGCAGTGGGATTGTGCCAATAGCAGTGCCGAGCAGTACGGCATGAGTCTGGGAGAGGGGCTGCGCGTCTACGTGGATGCTCAAATGCAGCGTCTGGTTCTTGAGCGAAACTATCCGCAGTATGGCCTGTGCGGGACACGAAGCGTCGCGCTGAACCTGGATAATACGCTTAATCTGCGTCTGTTCTTCGACAGTTCATCCGTGGAAGTTTTTGTCAATGAAGGCGACGCGTGTTTAAGCAGCCGAATTTATCCTGAGGCAGGGCGAAGGGAAATAAACGTATTTGCCTGGGGTGGCTCAGCGTTATTATTCGAAGCCGGAGCCTGGCAGCTGGAGTGACGACTTCCCGTTCATTCGCATGGTGAGTTTGCAATAAAGGGGCTGCCACCCCTTTATTGTTGCCGGTTTAGATCATTATTTTGACAGCTGGCTGTTCACAACAATTCCCTTTTCAACCACCAGCGTTAAGGTATATCCCTGTTTATGCCATTTACCGTTGTTTGGTTTCCATCCTTGCCCCAGCAGGAATGCCGCACCGTCATCGATGGTACCGTTCATTACCGCTTCGGCCTCGCGGGAGAGCTGTTTTAAATCACGCGATTGACTTTTATCTGAATTTGCAGTGCATTCGCCGTTAGCTTCCTCAACCTGCGTACATCCTGAATGAGCAAGCTCTTTTCTGTGCTTATGCGTCATTTGTGCATGTTGCACCGCATAAGCCGCATTCGCAAAAGCCGCATTCATCGACGCGTTGCTGATCGCTGCCTGGCGTTGTGATTCTGCGAGATAACAGGTGTCTTTAGAAATGCCTTCATTAAGACACTCCTGCATCCTTGACGCCTTTGTTGCACATCCGCCGAGAAAATACGCTATGCCGAGTATGACTACAGTAAATATCGTTTTTTTCATTGCGCTAACATCTCAATTTTAATATATGCTGTGATGATAATAATTATTATAAAAATAACTATCACCGCTAATGACCAGTAAATGATTTTAATTTTACACCCCAGTAGATCATTTAATTGCGCTCTTGCTTTGATATAAACAAAGCATGTCATTGCAAGAGCAGATGTCTAAATTATTTCAGGAATTTAAACGCAACTTGCGATTAATGGTTTTACTCTATGTGGTTGTTTTTAATTACCAGCCAAGCCCTATACCCGCCCCTACAGCATAATCGTTATTCGTTGTGGTGGTGACACCCGCTTTCACAATGGCATGTTCACCCGCATGGAAGGACGCGCCTACCGCAACGGCGCTTTCGTCATGAAAAGTCCCGGCACCCGCACTCACCATAAACGTTTGATCCCGCTCGACTTGCGGCATTGAAGCGATAGCAACGGCACCGGCGATTCCACTACGGGACTCTTTTTTATTATCGTCCACGTCGTCTTTAAGGCTTTTAAACTGTGCGTTAGAACTTTTTTGCTGCTGAATAAGCATTTGTCGGGCCGCGTTGAGCTCCTGTGCTTGCCCGGCTGTTTGCGTAGTCAGCGTATTGATCTGTTTAACGGCGGCTGTATCAGTGATATTACGGGTGATAATCGTCGTCACGCCGTCTTTGCCCGGACGGCCATCACGACCATTAATGACCTGGTTATGTTGACCGTCTAAATGTGTTGCCTGCGCGGTTTTCAACGCCGTTGCAGAACCATCAACAGAGCTTTGTATTGGGTCAACCGCAATTTGTTTCACGGGAGTTTTCTGCGGCGGCAGAACAGGCGTGGGCGCCTGACCAGGCTCAATATGCTGCCCGTCCAGGTGAGGGGCTAATAATACTGGCTGTGGTGCAACCGGTGTTTGTTGCGTCGGCAGGGTAATAACAGGTGTGGCAGTAAATTGCTCATTCTTTGCGGAAATATATGCGTCCCCCCAACTGGATGTAACCGGCGAGGTAGAGGCAAGAACTGCTGTGCCAGGAACAGAAGTTAAAATAAAAACAGATATGGCGGTTTTAATACATTTCATTTCCAAACTCTCATCAATAAAATTATTTCGCTATCCTGGCGGGAGGATATAACGTCTTGTTATATTTAATTTAAAAAAGGAGGTTACGGTGATTTTTTCTAAATCACTTTTTTTTGTAACGCGCAGCAACTATCCCGGATATTCACGTTTTATTTATTGATCTTCATCAATACTGGCACGCATGGCTAAAAAGGGGAGTTTGAGAGCGGATTGATCTACTCATTATAAAACAAGGAGTTAATTTTTATGGGGATTGACGGGCGTTCTTGGGTAAAACTAAGAATACATTAATCTTGCTTATCTTTTTTCGTCAAAAAATTACATTATTACGCCTGTTTAATTAATTTATTTAAAGCGTCTTTTGGTTTTCCTTTCTATTGATTTCGTTATTTGTTTTGAATGAAACTTTTATGATTGCCTCTGCAAAATATTTTCCACATGAAAAAATATCATGTTGTAACGGTTTAAAAAGAACGAATTTATCGTGTTTAGGTAACAATGATTTAATTATCGCGAAACGTATAGCTAAAAAATACAGGAATGATCTCCCTACGATAAGCTGCGGCCACATGCTGCATGCGACTGGCCTTGTAGAAACCCCTTGCACCGTGGCCTTCGCTACGGTTACACTAAATTCAAGCAAATATTTGTATCTAACTATTTGTTTTAAAAGTATTTTGACTCGGGGTGCCCTTCTTTGTGAAGGCTGAGAAATACCCGTATTACCTGATCTGGATAATGCCAGCGTAGGGAAGTCAGATGCCTCCTCTGGTCATCGCTTCTTCACGCAAGGCAGGAGCGAACCTATGCAGCCTGACCTGCTCGATTTACACGTTTTACATCACTTCCGGACCCGTTCCCCGCTTACGCACTGTATGACCAATGATGTCGTGCAAACCTTTACGGCCAACGTTCTGCTGGCGCTTGGCGCTTCTCCGGCAATGGTGATTGAAGCCGAAGAGGCCGAGCAGTTTGCCGGGATGGCCGATGCGCTGCTGATTAACGTCGGTACTCTCACCACGCCCCGCGCCCAGTCGATGCGTCGTGCTATTGAGAGCGCGGTGGCGGCAGGCAAGCCCTGGACGCTTGACCCGGTTGCGGTGGGCGCTCTGGCGTTCCGTACCCGCTTTTGTCATCAAATCCTTGCCCTGAAACCAGCAGCCATTCGCGGCAATGCGTCGGAAATTCTCGCCCTTGCGGGGATGAGCGCAGGGGGACGCGGTGTAGATACCACCGACACCGCCGCCGCCGCGCTACCCGCCGCGCAGGTGCTGGCTCGCCAGACCAATGCCATTGTGGCAGTGACGGGGGAGGTGGATTACGTCACCGACGGCCAGCGCACCCGAACGGTTGCGGGCGGCGATCCGTTAATGACCCGCGTGGTGGGCACCGGGTGTGCGCTCTCGGCGGTGGTGGCGGCGAGTTGTTCCCTGCCGGGGGAGCGGCTGGATAATGTTGCCGCTGCCTGCGGATGGATGAAGCGTGCCGGAACGATCGCCGTTGCGCAGTCTCACGGGCCGGGCAGCTTTGCCAGCGCGTTCCTTGATGCGCTGCACAACCTGGAGGCACAGGCATGAAACGAATTAATGCTCTGACGATTGCCGGTACCGATCCAAGCGGCGGTGCCGGTATCCAGGCCGACCTGAAAACGTTCTCGGCTCTTGGCGCTTACGGCTGCTCGGTGATCACCGCGCTGGTGGCGCAAAACACCCGTGGCGTGCAGTCGGTCTACCGTATCGAGCCTGATTTTGTCGGTGCACAGCTGGACTCGGTATTCAGCGATGTGCGCATCGACACCACCAAAATTGGGATGCTGGCAGAAACGGATATCGTCGAAGCGGTGGCTGAGCGGCTGCAACGTTATCAGGTGCAAAATGTGGTGCTGGATACGGTGATGCTGGCTAAAAGCGGTGACCCGCTGCTCTCTGCCTCTGCTGTTGAGACATTGCGCAAGAAACTGCTGCCGCAGGTGGCGCTGATTACGCCAAATCTGCCGGAAGCGGCCGCACTGTTAGACGCGCCACACGCGCAGAACGAACGTGAGATGAAAGAGCAGGGGAACGCCCTGCTGGCGATGGGGTGCGGCGCGGTGCTAATGAAAGGCGGCCATCTCGATGACGATGAAAGCCCGGACTGGCTCTTTACCCGCGACGGTGAACTGCGTTTCACGGCCCCGCGCGTGCATACCAAAAATACCCACGGTACGGGGTGCACGCTCTCTGCCGCGCTGGCGGCGCTGCGTCCACGGCACAACAGCTGGGACGATACGGTACGCGAGGCCAAAACATGGCTCTCGGCCGCGCTGGCAAAAGCCGATACTCTGGAAGTGGGTCACGGTATTGGGCCGGTTCATCATTTTCATGCATGGTGGTAAGCCAGTATACTGGCAGGAAACACCACGCCTGAGAAAACAGAGATGGAACAAGCGCATACCCGGTTAATCGCTCAACTGAATGAACGGATCGCCGCGCCCGACAACATGCCGCTGTATCTGAAATTTGCCGAAACGGTAAAAAACGCGGTACGCAGCGGAGTGCTGGAGCACGGGAATATTCTGCCCGGCGAGCGCGATCTGAGTCAGTTAACCGGGGTGTCGCGCATTACCGTGCGCAAAGCGATGCAGGCGCTGGAAGAAGAGGGCGTGGTAACGCGCGCCCGGGGTTACGGGACACAGATCAACAACATCTTTGAATATTCGCTCAAGGAAGCGCGCGGGTTTTCCCAGCAGGTGGTGCTGCGCGGTAAAAAACCTAACACGCTGTGGGTGAATAAACGGGTGGTGAAGTGTCCGGAAGAGGTGGCCAGCCAGCTGTCGGTACCCCCGAACAGCGAGGTATTCTTGCTTAAGCGCATTCGTTACGTTGACGATGACGCGGTGTCGATTGAGGAGTCCTGGGTTCCGGTTGAGTTAATTCATGACCCGGACGCAATTGGCATCTCGCTGTACGACTACTTCCGTAGCCAGAATATCTTTCCGCAACGCACCCGCTCCCGGGTCAGCGCCCGGATGCCGGACAGCGAGTTTCAGGCGCATATCAGTATGGATGACAAAATACCGGTACTGGTGATCAAGCAGGTTGCGCTTGACCAGCAGCACCGGCCGATTGAGTACAGCATCAGCTACTGTCGCAGCGACCTATACGTCTTTGTGTGCGAGGAGTAATGCCTCGCGCGTCGGCGCGCAATCCCCGCCGCGGTGGCTGACCACCCAGGCCGCCACGGCATTTCCCAGCGTCACGGCATCCGCCAGACGCCATCCTGCCGCCAGACCGGCAAGCGTACCGCCCGCATGGCTGTCGCCTGCGCCAATGGTATCGACGACGGTGGCGGGAAACGCAGGAACATAACCCGATGCGTCGCCTTCATACCAGGCTGCGCCATCTTTGTCGTGACGAATAATTAGCGCGGCGCCATAACGGTGCTGCCACTGCACGCCTAAGGTATCAACGTCCATGCCAGCGCGCTCTGCGGCAATCTGCGCCTCCTGACGATTGAGCGACACGATAGGTTTCAGGGCCATGATCCGCGCCATCAGCGCGTCGGGAATATCAGCAATGCGGGGGCCAAAATCGATAAACGCGGTGACGTTTTCCAGCGACTCCAGCCAGCGTGTGAGCAGTTCGCCCGATGGCGATGCCAGCTGATAGCCGGACAGATACACCAGGCTACCCGGTGGGACGTTCAGCCCATCCAGCCAGTGCGGCTGCCACTGGTTCTCCACGCCGCTAAACGACATAAAGGTGCGTTCGCCGTCAGGCTCTACCAGCGCCAGACACCAGCCGTTATCGCCCGCTTCGGCCTCCACGGCGCTGTGCAGATCCTGTCTTGCCATGGCGTTACGGATGATCTCCGCCCATACGCCGTGGCCGACGGGCAGGGCGTTTTGCGCCGCAATGCCGAGCCGCTTCAGGGCGATGGCAATATTCAGCGCACAGCCGCCGATATTCACCCCTTGTTGTTTCAGCTCGATATCGCATCCGCGCCAGGGCAGGGCGTACGCGTCGGCGATCACGTCGATGACCGCCGCGCCCAGCACCGTGACCGGGCGTGTGGCCTGTAATGTTTCAAGACGCTGGGCTAACGTACTCATACGCCCTCCCTTTGCTCCCGGTAGTGCAGCAGTTTTTCGCAATAGTAGTCAAAATCGAGCCGGTTTTCGGTATCGAGTTCATCCTTCAGCGCCGGGTCAATCGCCTGCACGCCGTGCAGTGCCCCGCAGATGGCCGTTGCCATCGCCCCGATGGTGTCTGTATCTCCGCCGAGGTTGGCGCACAAAATCGCGCAGCGGTTTGGGTCCGTGCCGGCCAGCTCCACCATCGCAATTGCCGCCGGAACGGACTCGATGGTGCTGGTGCCCGCACCAATAAGCTGATAAATCTGCTCGCTGGCGGAGTCGATGCCGTGTGCTTCCCGCACGGTCTTAAGCGCCAGTTCAATACGAGCCGCCAGCGAGGCGCTGAAGGTGGTGGTATTCGCCTCCTGTGCGTAGCGGGCAATGCCGGGCAGGGCATCGACGATGTTCTGCCAGCGCTCGCCGTCGATGGCGCGCGAAACCGCCCAGGCAATAACCACGGCCCCGGCGATGGCGAGGTCCGATTTATGCGTCGGGCTGGAGGCCAGCGCGACCTGCCCGACAAAATGTTCCAGCCGCGTCGCCGGTAGCAGGCAGCCCAGCGGGGAAGCCCGCATAGCCGCCCCGTTGGTCACACCGTTGTTGTCCAGTTCGCTGACGGGTTTGCCGTCGCGGATGGCGTTAAGCGCGATTTTTGAGGTGGGACCCAGCACGTTTTTATTAAAGGCATCGAAATCCAGCGCCCAGTTCAGGATGTGTTTGCCGATGACATCCGCGTCAATCTCCCCGTCGCATTCGATAATCGCATCGGCCAGGCACAGCGCCATCGAAGTATCATCGGTAAACTCCGCGCGCTTAAAATAGCAGGCCGCGTTATTCTCTGCCGGGCCGGGTAAGAAGCGATCGATCCAGCCGAAGTGCGCTTTGACGCGCTTTCTTGGCCACAGCTCGGAGGGCATACCCATCGCATCCCCTAACGCCTGCCCGTAAAGAGCACCGAGAATACGTTCTTGTTTCATTTAACTTCCCCTTGTGTCAGCGCAGCATCGCCATCAACCACCTCAATTGCGGTGATCTCTTTGTCCGATTCGCGGAAAAACAGCATAAACAGCACGGCGATCACGGCAATCATGATCGCACCGAATGTCCACATTCCGGCCCAGTTGAAGGTCAGCCCATTCACCGGCTCTTTGTAAGCGAACATTTTTTCCATCATCACGCCGCCCAGGCGGTAACCCAGCAGGCTACCAAAGCCCTGACAGCACAGCGTAATCAGGCCTTGCGCAGCCGTACGCATATGCGCCGGCGCTTTTTTATCCACGTAGATATACGCGGTTACATAGTAGAAGTCGTAGCTCACCCCGTGCAGCAGAATGCCGAGGAACAGCAACGCATAGGTGAAGTATTGTTCCGCGCCACCGTAAACAAAGAAACCGTAGCGGATGGCGGCCGTGAGCAGGCCCAGCAGTAAGACCTTCTTAATACCAAAGCGTTTTGTGAAGAACGGCAGTGCCAGCATAAAGAAGATTTCAGAGAACTGGCCGAGCGTCATCCAGCCGGTGGCGTTTTTCATCCCCACTTCGGTGAGATAGCCGTTGGCGAAGATGTAATAGAAGGCCAGCGGCATCGCGAACAGGAAAGAGCAGAAGAAGAATACCAGGAAGTTTTTGTCGCGCAGCAGGATCAGCGCGTCCAGACCGAGCATCACTTTGAAATCCAGCTTGCCGGTACTTTTCGGCGGCGTATTCGGCAGGAACAGGGCAAACACGCCCAGCAGGGCAGAGCTGGCTGCGGTCATCAGCAGCGGAATATTGGTATCAGAGATATCGCTATAGCCCAGCATCTGCGGCAGGAACCCGCATGCCAGACCGGAGGCGATCCAGCCGATAGTGCCCATCACGCGAATACGCGGGAAATCGGCTTCCACGTCATCGACGTTGGCGAAGGCAATACTGTTGGTCAGCGCAATGGTGGGCATATAGGTAAGAGAGTAGGCCAGCAGCAGCGGGAAGAAGGTGCTGAACTGGGTTTGCTGTGCGGCGAAGTACATCAGAACGGCACCGGCAAACATCAGCACCGCCAGCACTTTCTGGGCGGCAAAGAAACGGTCGGTCAGCGAGCCGACGAGAATAGGCGACAGGATCGCCGCAATGGCCGTACAGGCGTAGGACCAGCCAATCTCCCCGGCGGTAAAGCCGCTTTTGCTCAGCCATAGCCACAGCGGCACAAACCACGCTCCCCAGATAAACCATTCAACAAACATCATGAATGACAGTTGGACTTTCGTTTTCATTGTTTAATCCTGCATGTCAGTGAGAGTACGCCTTTAACATACCATTAAATAATACCTTTGAAATACCTTTGTGGTGATTGTTTGATCAATGTAACAGTTTTGTTGTACACGAATCGAGCCAGCAGATTGTGCTGAAAAAAAATGCAAATGCTGGAAAATCTGTTAAGTCGGTACCAGGCTTAGTCTGCCCATAAAAATGTGGGTCTGGATAAACACTCACCGACATGACGTCGGAATTACGGGAGCATCGCTATGACTGATATTGCGCAGTTGCTTGGCAAAGACGCCGACAGCCTTTTACAGCATCGTTGTATGACCATTCCAGCCGACCAGCTTTATCTGCCCGGCCACGACTACGTTGACCGCGTGATGGTGGATAACAACCGTCCACCGGCCGTGCTGCGAAATATGCAGACGCTCTATAATACCGGGCGGCTGGGCGGTACCGGGTATCTCTCGATTCTGCCGGTTGACCAGGGCGTTGAGCACTCGGCAGGCGCCTCCTTTGCAGCCAATCCGCTCTACTTTGATCCGAAGAACATTGTTGAGCTGGCGATTGAAGCAGGCTGTAACTGTGTGGCCTCTACCTATGGCGTGCTGGCGTCTGTTTCACGGCGTTATGCCCACCGCATTCCTTTCCTCGTCAAACTGAACCACAACGAGACGCTCAGCTACCCAACCGAATATGACCAGACCCTCTACGCCAGCGTAGAGCAGGCGTTCAATATGGGCGCAGTAGCGGTTGGGGCGACGATCTACTTCGGTTCTGAGCAGTCCCGTCGTCAGATTGAAGAGATTTCCGCCGCCTTTGAACGCGCCCATGAACTCGGGATGGTGACCGTGCTGTGGGCGTATCTGCGTAACTCCGCGTTTAAAAAAGACGGGGTGGATTACCACGTCTCAGCTGACCTGACCGGTCAGGCGAACCACCTGGCCGCAACCATTGGCGCTGACATCGTGAAGCAGAAAATGGCCGAGAATAACGGCGGCTATAAAGCGGTGAACTTCGGTTATACCGATGACCGTGTCTACAGCAAGCTGACCAGCGATAACCCGATCGACCTGGTGCGCTACCAGCTGGCGAACTGCTACATGGGACGCGCCGGGCTGATTAACTCCGGCGGTGCGGCGGGTGGAGATACTGACCTGTCTGACGCGGTACGCACGGCGGTTATCAACAAACGCGCAGGCGGTATGGGGCTGATACTTGGCCGTAAAGCGTTTAAGAAATCGATGGCTGACGGCGTGAAGCTGATCAATGCAGTTCAGGATGTCTATCTGGACAGCAAAGTGACGATCGCCTGACGCCTCACTCTCCCTCTCCCTTTGGGAGAGGGCTGGGGTGAGGGGATTAGCGCAGAAGCACACAATCCGGCGGCAACCGGCACTGCAGCGCGCCGGGCAATACCTCTATTCGGAAATGCTCCCCGCTCAACGGTTCCCCATCCAGATTAAACGTCATCCCGTGCGGGGCATTCACTTCGAACCACGCGGATTTTCCGGCAATAATGTTTGGGCTCTCTTCGGGCTGCGTCAGCGTGGTAAATAGCGCGGGCAGCAGGCCGTCGCCGGTGAAAATACGCAGCTGAAGCTGACCGTCATTAATCAGCGCCTCCGGGCAAAGCTGCTGCCCGCCGCCTGCCTGACGTCCGTTGCCAATGCCAATCACCAGCGCGTCTCCCTGCCACTGGAAATCCTCGCCGCGAATTTCACAGCGGTCAGGCTTGAGGGTGTCCATGCGCATCAGGCCGTGGATCAGATAAGAGACACCGCCCAGCGCCGCTTTGAGTTTTTCCGGCGTTTCGCTGGTGATCCGCGTGCCGAACCCGCCCGTCGCCATGTTGATAAAGCAGGTTTTGTCATTCACCTGCGCAATGTCCACGGCGGTAGCTTTGCCAAGGATCGCCAGTTGCAGGGCTTTACTCAACTCCTCCGGAATGCCAGCGCTGGTGGCAAAATCATTGGCGGTACCGAGCGGTAAAATGCCCATCACCGGACGGCCTTCGGTGGGCAGGTCGACAAGCGCAGAGGCGATCTCATTGATGGTGCCGTCGCCGCCGCCGGAGATAATGGTTTCGACACCCAACGTCAGGCCTTCATGGATATACCGTGCCGCGTCGCCTTTTTCCCACGTGACCCGTACATGGATCCGCGCCCCATCTTCCCGCAAATCAGTGATTGCCTGACGCAGCAGATCGTTGCCTGCACTTTTACCATTGAGAATCAATAAACTGTCTGGATAGGTTGCCATCCTCGCTGCTCCCTTTTTTAGCGTTAGTAAGAGTGTATAGCAGTGACGAAAAAAGCGGGTAAGAACAGGATGAAAGGGAAAAATAAGGCCGCCAATTTTATCTGGAGGCCTTTCCAATTTAGACTCATTTATGAGGAGGGTAATCGAAACCTCCATGAGGACGACGACAGCGATAAATGCGTTGTAATCCCAATCTCCACCCTTTCAGAAAACCGAACCGCTTCAGGCTAATCAGCGTGTACTTTGAGCAAGAAGGAGTATGGCGGCAGCGATTACGGATACTCATTGGGGCATGGTTACGGTATAAGAGTATGAAATGTATGCTAAGCCATTTAAGCATCTGTCACTTCTTTTCTGAAAGTAATGACATAATAGTGGGTCAATGTTGATTTATTTCCGCCAAAGCACCCTGGCCGCTCTTCTATACCGATTGTATCAACGCGCTGGAATTCCCACCCTTCGGCAGCCCAGGAATTCACTTCTTGCTCTAAATACGCTGCTGCAATGCCATCTTTATTATCCTTTGCCTTGATAGAAATGTTTGGTGGTATCTGAACCATCTTATAGGTGTACATATAGAATCCCTTGCTGTTTGAGTGGTTATTGATGGTAAGGCCTGACATCTTTTGATTCAAATGGATTGTTGCAGAAACAAGGTGATGCGATCGCCTACAGGCATCAAAAGTGTAATTTTATTTCCTCAGGAGATGTTCAATACAAGTGCAGCAGAATGGCGAAAAACAGAGCATTAAAAAAATAAGCCCACGTAAGGGAGATTACGCGGGCTAAGGAGGTGGTTCCTGGTACAGCTAGCATTTATGGGTTATGTTTTTCAGCGCTGGGGATAATACCCGTATTGAACGAAGCGGTATGTGATCCGATTCTAAGAATTTTCCCGGCGCGAAAAAATTTCCCTGGTTGACTATTTACTATGCGGATTTCGGGTGCTTTCACCGTTGAAATTACGCATCAGCAGGGCAAACTCCAGCTCCACCTCTTCCGGTACCGGCAGCCAGACGGTATGGCCATTGCCCGGCGCGACCTCAATCGCTTCGCCTTTGCCGTTCTCCAGGTGTTCCAGCGTGAAGTTCATGTTGCCCTGCGGGGTCATCAGCTCTAGGCTGTCGCCTTTGGTGAACTTGTTTTTCACCGCCACGGCGGCCAGCGTACCTTTGCGCTCGCCGGTAAAGTCGCCGACAAACTGCTGACGCTCGGACACAGAATAGCCGTGCTCGTAATTCTGGTAGTCGTCATGGGTATGACGACGCAGGAAACCTTCGGTATAGCCGCGGTGCGCCAGACCTTCCAGAGTTTCCAGCAGGCTGGTGTCGAACGGTTTACCGGCTGCCGCGTCGTCAATCGCTTTGCGGTACACCTGTGCGGTACGCGCGCAGTAGTAATAGGATTTGGTGCGGCCTTCAATTTTCAGGGAGTGCACGCCCATCTGGGTCAGACGTTCAACGTGGGCGACGGCGCGCAGATCTTTTGAGTTCATGATGTACGTGCCATGCTCGTCTTCAAAGGCGGTCATGTACTCGCCCGGACGTTTGGCCTCTTCAATCATAAACACGCTGTCGGTTGGCGCGCCGATGCCCAGCGTAGGCTCAACGTTCGTAACCGGGATTGGCTCATGCTTGTGGACGATATTACCGATATCGTCCTCTTTGCCTTCCTGGACATTATATTCCCAGCGGCAGGCGTTGGTGCAGGTGCCCTGGTTCGGGTCGCGCTTGTTGATGTAACCGGAGAGCAGGCAACGCCCGGAGTAGGCCATGCACAGCGCACCGTGAACGAAAATTTCGATTTCCATATCCGGCACCTGGGTGCGGATCTCTTCAATCTCGTCGAGGGAAAGTTCACGCGACAGAATGACGCGGGTCAGCCCCATCTGTTTCCAGAATTTGACCGTCGCCCAGTTCACGGCGTTAGCCTGCACGGAGAGGTGAATATCCATCTCCGGGAAGTTCTCCCGAACCAGCATGATTAGACCCGGATCCGACATGATCAGCGCGTCCGGCCCCATATCCACCACCGGCTTCAGGTCACGGATGAACGTCTTCAGCTTGGCGTTGTGCGGCGCGATGTTGACCACCACGTAGAATTTTTTGCCCAGGGCATGCGCTTCGTTGATGCCGAGCTGCAGATTCTCGTGGTTGAATTCGTTGTTGCGCACGCGTAGCGAGTAGCGCGGCTGGCCCGCGTAGACGGCGTCGGCACCATAGGCGAAAGCGTAACGCATATTTTGCAGCGTTCCCGCCGGGGAAAGGAGTTCCGGTTTAAACATGTTTATTCTCGTTCTGATGACAGGTCAGATCCGCGTGCACCAGGTGCAGCGGTAAGGGGAGATCCCCCACTTTAAGGGCGGGCATTGTAGCGCTGCGGGGCAGGGAGGTAAAGCTTTGCCCCTCACCCCTTTGGGGAGAGGGGGAGGGGGCGTTTAGCTATGCAATCCTGCACGCATCCGCTTCCCAGCGGTATCCCACGCCATACACCGCGCGAATAAATGACTGTTCGGCGTCGAGCGCCTCCAGCTTACGGCGCAGGTTTTTGATGTGGCTGTCGATGGTGCGGTCCGTCACCACGCGGTAATCGTCATACAGGTGGTTGAGCAGCTGCTCGCGAGAGAACACTTTCCCCGGCTCGTGGGAAAGGGTTTTCAGCAGGCGGAACTCTGCAGGCGTGAGATCGAGAAGCTTGCTGCGCCAGCTGGCCTGGAAGCGGCTCTCATCAACAATCAGCGGGCTTTCGGCGTCCAGCACCTGAAGCTCGCGCTGCGGTTTACAGCGGCGGAGAATGGTTTTCACGCGGGCGACCACTTCACGCGGGCTGTAGGGTTTGCAGATGTAATCGTCCGCGCCAATTTCGAGTCCCAGCAGGCGGTCGATCTCTTCGATTTTTGCCGTCACCATGACGATCGGCACGTCGGAGAAGCGACGAATTTCCCGGCACAGGGTCAGGCCATCCGTTCCGGGGAGCATCAGATCCAGCAGGATCAGATCCGGCGGCGTCTGGCGCACGTACGGTAACACCTGATCGCCATGGCTGATAAGCGACGGGGCGTAGCTGGCCGCACGTAAATAGTCGATCAGTAACTGCCCAAGCTTAGGCTCGTCTTCCACAATCAAAATGCGTGGCGTGTTTTCGTCAATCGGTAATTCGGTCATGCTTCTCTCGATAAATCCCGTTCCAGCGGTAACTCTACTGTAATGCTAACCCCGCCAAAAGGCGAATGGGCGGCACGCAGGGTGCCATTGTGCGCCTCGACGATATTAACGCAAATCGCCAGTCCCAGCCCGGAGCCGCCGCTGGCACGGTTGCGGGAGCCTTCGGTGCGATAAAAACGTTCAAACAGTTTTTCCAGCTGCGCATCCTGCACGCCAGGAGCGGAGTCGGCAAAGGTGAGGGCGAAGCGGCCGTTTTCTTGTCTGCCGGAGATGTGCAGTCCGCCACCGCTGTCGGTGTAGCGCAGGCTGTTTTCCAGCAGGTTGTTGAAAAGCTGCATCAGACGATCTTTATCGCCAAACACCACCGCGCTGTCCGGCAGGGAGAGGTCAATGGTCAGGTTGCGGCTGGCAAAACGCTCGCGGAAAGCCCCGCTGATAACCTCCAGAATGTTGATTACGTCCACCGGTGCTTTCTGATAGGCCAGCGCCCCTTCGTCTGACATGGAGAGCTGGTGCAGATCGTCTACCAGTTTGGTCAGCGTACCCACTTCCGCCTGCAGCGAGGCCACGGATTCGGGCGTGAACTTGCGCACGCCGTCCTGAATGGCCTCCAGTTCGCCGCGCAGCACTGCCAGCGGGGTGCGCAGCTCGTGCGAAATATCGGCCATAAAATCGCGCCGCATCTGCTGGTTTTTCTCCAGCGTACTGGCGAGCTGGTTAAAATCCTGCGCCAGCTTGCCCAGCTCATCCTGGCTGCGCGTGTCTACGCGGGTGGAAAAATCCCCGGCGGCCAGTTTATGCGTGCCTTCCACCAGCCTTTTCACCGGGGCGAGCAGGCCCCGCGCCAGCGGGAAGGTGGCAAGCGCAGCCAGCAGCGTGGAGAGGATGACGATCAGCCAACTGGCCCGGCGCTGCTGACGATCGAAGTTGATATCGGTGTTGCGCGTCAGGCGCTCCACTGGCGAGGCGATAACCCAGCCGACGGTGGCGTTATTCACTTTGATTGCCCGCCGGGTGCCGTCCGGGGGGATGGGCGCACGTGGGCCAACCAGCGTGCGCATATCCTGGTCGATCACCCAGAACTGGGTGCGCCAGCCGTGGGGCGGCATGCCCGGGCCGGGGCGGTCATCGCCGCTATCGTGCTCCAGCGAGCGCAGGATCTGGAAGATAAAACGGTCATTGTTACGTAAAAAACGCCAGTTCCCGTGCTGGGCATACTGCTCGCTCAGTGCATCGCTCAAACCCTGCAGGCGCTGCTCATTACCATGCTTAATGTAATCGATAAAACCGCGCTCAAAGCTGAGCCGCACGGCCCAGTGCATGGTGATCAGCAGGACAATACAGGTGGCAAAAATTGCCAGAAAGAGCTTACCGGTAATGCCCGGACGCCAGAATTTCATGATCCACTCCTTTTACTGCGCCGGATAACGACGTTCTTACGGGTATCATCCGGCACGCGGGCGAAGATGAAAGCGGGCAGGGCGATGATAACCGCCATGCTGAGATACGTGTATAAAAAGACCTGATGCGCCACCGGCGTGTCGATGCTGAGATGGTGCTGACCGTACATGCCGAGCAGTAAACCGGCAATGGTGACCCCCACGCTCATGGAGAGCTGCATGATCATCGACAGCAGACTGTTGCCGCTGCTTGCCAGTTCGTCCGGCAGATCCTTCAGCGTCAGGGTGTTCATCGACGAGAAGCGCATGGAGTTAATAATGCCCTGGCAGAACAGCACCAGCGGCAGGGCGTAGTACCAGCCCATCAGCGCTACGGCCATAAACAGCAGGCTGACCAGTGCCAGCCCCAGCGTGGCGGTGACCAGCACGTGGCGATAGCCAAAGCGGTTAACCACCTGCACCACAATGCGCTTCATTCCCATGCTGCCCAGCACCATCGGGATCATCATCAGCCCCGCGTGAAACGGTGAAAAGCCCATACCGATTTGCAGGAACACGGGTGTCATAAACGGCAGCATGCCGCTGCCCACGCGCCCCGCAAAACTTCCGAACAGGCCAAGCCGGTAGGTAGGGTTTTTAAACAGCGTCAGGCTGAACAGCGCCCGGTCGTTTCCTCTGGCATGCCACAGATACCACAAAATGGCGCTCATCCCGATAACGATCAGAATGGCGAGCGTCAGTGAGGAGATTCCCAGCCCTTTTTGCCCGTCGAGAGCGAGGGTCAGCGTCGCCATACCGGTGGCGAGCAACAGAAAACCGACTACATCAAAGCGCCGCGTCTGCAAGGTATAGTTGGGCATCAACGCCAGGGTGGCGATAGCACCAATAATGCCCACCGGCAGGTTGATGAGGAAAATCCAGTGCCAGGAGGCATATTCCACGAGTATCCCGCCCAGCGCCGGACCAAGCAGCGGACCCACCTGGCCTGGTAAGGTCACAAAGGTCATTGCCGCCATATACTGCTCGCGCGGGACGATTTTCATCACCGTCAGTCGCCCGACTGGCACCATCATGGCTCCGCCAACGCCCTGCAGAACGCGTGCCATTACCAGCTGATCCAGCGTATTCGCCATCGCGCAACACAGCGAACCCGCGGTAAACAGCACGATAGCGGTGAAGAAGATATTGCGCACCCCCACTTTGTCCGCCAGCCAGCCGCTGGCAGGGAGCATCAAGGCAACGGTCAGCACGTAGGAGACAATCACCATATGCATGTGCAGCGGGCTCTCCCCGAGGCTTTTTGCCATTGAGGGGAGGGCGGTGTTGACGATGGTAGTATCCAGCGACTGCATAAAAAAGCCGAAGGCCACTATCCATAATTGCCAGCGAACGTTACTGGGAAGATCAGTCATTTACCCGGTCACCGTGGTTCTGTTTTTACGTGAAAAACGCAGCCGCAGGCGGTCAAAGAACAGATAGACCACCGGCGTGGTGTAGAGCGTCAGGAGCTGACTCATCACCAGCCCACCGACAATAGTGATCCCCAGCGGCTGGCGCAGCTCTGAACCATCGCCACCGGAGATCACCAGCGGCAGCGCGCCAAACAGCGCCGCCAGAGTGGTCATCATGATCGGACGAAAACGCAGCAGGCAGGCCTGGAAAATAGCCTCTTCTGGCGTCAGGTTGCCGTTACGCTGAGCCTCCAGCGCAAAGTCCACCATCATGATGGCGTTTTTCTTCACAATACCAATTAACAGCATGATCCCGATTAAGGCGATGAGGCTAAAGGGCGCGCCAAACAGCTCCAGCGCCAGCAACGCCCCCACGCCTGCCGATGGTAGCGTCGAGAGAATGGTCAGCGGATGAACATAGCTCTCATACAGCACGCCAAGCACGATATAGACCGTGGCAATGGCCGCCAGAATCAAAATCACCTGCGAATTCATCGTCTCCTGGAAGACCTGCGCGGTCCCGGCAAAACTGCCGCGCACGGTCGAGGGCACGCCGAGCTGGGTCATGGCACGGTCGATGGCCTCGCTGGCCTCGGAAAGCGACGAGCCGGTGGGCAGGTTAAAGGAGATTGTGGACGCTGCCGACAACCCCTGATGGTTCACAGAGAGCGGCGCGTTAGCGGGCCGCCAGCTGGCGAAGTAAGAGAGCGGGATCGCTTTACCGTCGTTGTTAATGACAAACATTTTATCCAGCGCGCTGATGTCCTGGGTATAGCGCGGGTCCACTTCCATCACCACCTTGTACTGGTTCATTGGCTGATAGATGGTGGAAATCTCGCGCTGGCCAAAAGCGTTGTTCAGCAGACTGTTGGCGGCTTCAACGTTAATGCCCAGCCGCGACATGGTTTCACGATCGTAGGTCAACGCCATTTCTGCCCCGTTGTCCTGCTGATCGGAGTTCACGTCCGCCAGCTGCGGCAGGGCGGCCAGCGCTTTACGGATTTTGGGCTCCCACTCGCGCAGCGCGGCCAGATCGTCAGAGAGCAGGGTGTACTGGTAACTGGCGTTCGCCTGACGTCCGCCCACGCGGATATCCTGAACGGCCATCAAAAACAGGTTGGCGCCTGGCTCTTTGGCGAGCTTCATTCGCAGCCGGTCTATTACCTGCTGCGCCGTTTCATTGCGCTCGCCGCGCGGCTTAAGGGTGATAAACATCATCCCGCTGTTAACGCGTGACCCGCCGGTAAAGCCGGTGACGTTATCCACCGCCTTGTCTTCGCGGATGATCTTCATAAAATCCTGCAGCTTGCCGCGCATCGCCTGGAAGGAAATACTCTGGTCAGCCTGGATGCCGCCCATCAGCACGCCGGTGTCCTGCTCCGGGAAGAAGGTTTTCGGGATGGAGATATACAGCCAGACGTTGAGCGCGATGGTGCCGACAAGCACCAGACCAACCAGCCGCGTATGGTTGAGCACCCACTTCAGCGATTTTCCGTACCCTTCCTGCATTGCCAACAGGAAACGGCCAAACCCTTTACGACGCGGCTGCGAGTGCGGTTTGCTGCGCTTAAGCATCCAACCGCACATCATTGGCGTGAGCGTTAGCGAGATAATCAGCGAGATGCCGATAGCCACCGAAAGGGTGACGGCAAATTCGCGCAGCAGTCGCCCCGGCAGCCCGCCCATAAGCAGCAGCGGCAGGAATACCGCCACCAGCGACAGGCTCATGGAGAGCACCGTAAAGCCCACTTCGCGCGTGCCCTGCAGGGCGGCCTGCAGCGGTTTTACCCCGGCTTCCAGATGGCGGGAAATATTCTCCAGCACCACGATGGCGTCATCCACCACAAAGCCGGTGGCGATGGTCAGCGCCATCAGCGACAGGTTGTTCAGGCTAAAGCCGCACAGGTACATGGCGGCGAAGGTACCAATCAGCGACACCGGTACCGCAACGGCAGGAATAAGCGTTGCGCGGCCCGAGCGCAGAAACAGGAACACCACCAGAATCACCAGCCCGACGGAGATCACCAGCGTCTGTTCCACCTCTTCAAGCGAGGCGCGAATGGTCGGCGAACGATCCTGGGCAATCTGCAGATCAATAGCGGCCGGAATGGTCTTCTGTAACTCCGGCAGACGCGCGCGAATGCTGTTTACCGTTTCAATAATATTGGCTTCCGGCAGCTTGCGGATCATCAGCAAGATGGCCGGTTTGGCGTTGGTCATCCCGGCGTTGCGCACGTCCTGCACCGAGTCGGTGACGCTGGCTACGTCGCTTAAACGTACCGCCGCGCCGTTATTGTAGTGGATGATGAGCGGCTGATATTCGGCGGCGGTTTTGAGCTCGTCGTTGGTCTGGATCTGCCAGCGGTGGCTGTTGCTCTCTATCGCCCCCTGCGGCCTGCGCACGTTGGCGCTGCTGATGGCGGAGCGCACATCATCCAGCGACACGCCCTGGTTAAACAGCGCCTGCGGGTTCAGGCCGACGCGCACGGCGGGCAGGGAGCTACCGCCAACGCTCACGTCACCCACGCCGTTTATTTGTGAGATCGTCTGCGCCAGCTGGGTCGACGCAAAGTCGTAGAGCTGCCCCTGGGAATAGGTGTCCGAGGTCAGCGTCAGGATCATGATCGGCGCGTCGGACGGGTTGGCTTTACGGTAGGTCGGGCGGCTTGGCATTCCGCTCGGCAGCAGGCTTTGCGCGGCGTTGATCGCCGCCTGCACGTCGCGCGCCGCACCGTTAATATCCCGGTCGAAGCTGAACTCCAGAATGATGCGCGTGCTGCCGAGCGAGCTGCTGGAGGTCATCTCGTTGACCCCCGCAATTCGCCCGAGCGAGCGTTCCAGTGGCGTGGCAACCGACGAGGCCATGGTCTCCGGCGACGCGCCCGGCAGCGATGCGCTGACCATGATCACCGGAAAATCCACCTGCGGCAGGGGGGCCACCGGCAGCAGGCGGAAGCCCAGCACGCCGCACAGCGTAATGGCGAGCGAGATTAAAATCGTCGCCACCGGGCGGTAAATGAAGAGGGCGAAAAACTTCACTTACGCCTCCTCTTCACGTTTCGGGAAGCGGCTTTTGGTCCACAGGGCCAGTTGGTCAAACAGCAGGTAAATCACCGGCGTGGTGAACAGCGTCAGCACCTGGCTCACCAGCAGACCACCGACCATGCCGATACCCAGCGGACGGCGCAGCTCGGCACCGACGCCGGTGCTGAGCATCAGCGGCAGCGCGCCCAGCAGGGCGGCGAGCGTGGTCATCAGGATCGGACGAAAACGCAACAGACAGGCCTGGAAGATGGCATCTCGCGGCGACATGCCCTGCTCGCGCTCGGCGGCAAGGGCGAAGTCGATCATCATGATGGCGTTTTTCTTCACGATCCCGATAAGCAGAATGATGCCGATAATGGCGATGACGTCCAGTTCGCTGCCCGCCAGCATCAGGGCCAGTAGCGCACCCACCCCGGCAGTCGGCAGGGTAGAGAGGATGGTGATTGGGTGGATAAAGCTTTCGTACAGCACCCCAAGGACGATGTACATCGCCACCACGGCAGCCACGATCAGCCAGATGGTATTGCCCAGCGCAGCCTGGAACGCCAGGGTGCTGCCCTGGAACTGGGTCTGAATATCAGACGGGAAGTTGAGTTCTTTCTCCGCGCCCAGAATGGCCTCGACCGCTTCGCCCAGCGAATAGTTGTCCGGTACGTTGAACGAGATGGTGGTGGACGGGAACTGATCGAGATGGTTAATCGACAACGGCGTATAACGCTCCTCCACGCTGGCTATGGCGCTTAACGGCACAATACCACCGTCTTTGCTGGTCAGGCGCACCGAGTCCAGCGCGGCCAGGCCGGGCGTGTTATCGGTGTTGTGTTCCAGCACCACGCGATACTGATTCGCCTGGGTATAAATGGTGGAGATGAGGCGCTGACCAAAGGCGTTATAAAGCGCGTTGTCCACGTCGGACATGGTGATGCCCAGCCGGCTGGCAGTATCGCGATTGACGTTCACATATGCCGCCAGCCCTTTGTCCTGCCAGTCGCTGCTGACGTCAGAAAGCTGCGGCAGCGCCTTGAGTTTGTTTACCAGTTGCGGTACCCACGTGCTCAGCGCATCAAGGCTGGTGGCCTGAAGCGTGAACTGGTACTGCGTGCGGCTGACCTGGGTATCGATGGTCAAATCCTGAATTGGCTGCAGGTAAAGTTCAATCCCCGGCACGCGCGCCACGGCAGTTTGCAGCCGCTCAATAACGGCGTTGACCCGATCGTCGCGGTCATCCAGCGGCTTGAGGTTGATCTGCAGACGCGCACTGTTCAGCGACGGGTTGGTGCCATCGACGCCCACATACGCGGTCAGGCTTTCCACCGCCGGATCTTTCATGATGATGTCAGAGACCTGCTGCTGACGCTGCGCCATACTGGCGAAGGAGACCGACTGGGGCGCCTGAAGCGTGCCCTGAATAATGCCGTTGTCCTGGATGGGGAAAAAGCCTTTCGGGATAACGATCCACAGCATGACGCTGAGCGCCAGCGTGCCGAGCGCCACGCCGAGCGTCGCCCACGGGTGGTTAAGCACTTTTGCCAGCACCCGGCCGTAAGCGGCAATGATCCGTTCGAACATCCGCTCAGAGGCACGAGAGAAGCGGTTTTGCTTGCGCAGGGATTCATGGCTCAGCATACGGGCGCACATCATTGGCGTCAGGGTCAGCGACACCACGGCAGAGATCAGAATGGCGACCGCCAGCGTGACGGCAAACTCGCGGAACAGCCGCCCGACGATATCGCCCATAAACAGCAGCGGGATCAGCACCGCAATCAGCGAGAAGGTCAGCGAGATAATGGTAAATCCGATCTCACCCGCACCTTTCAGCGCTGCGGCCAGCGGTTTTTCGCCTTTCTCGATATAGCGCGAGATGTTCTCGATCACAACGATAGCATCATCCACCACGAAGCCGGTGGCGATGGTGAGCGCCATCAGCGTCAGGTTGTTGATCGAAAAATCGAGGAACACCATCACGGCAAATGTTCCCACCAGCGAGAGCGGCACGGCAACGGCGGGAATGATGGTTGCCGGTACGTTGCGCAGGAACAGATAGATGATCATCACCACCAGCGCAATCGCCAGCATCAGCTCAAACTGGGTATCGGTAACCGACGCGCGAATGTTGGTGGTACGGTCGGAAAGCACCTTTACAGTGACCGATTTGGGCAGGCTTTCAATAAGCTGCGGGAGCATGGTGCGAATGCTGTCGGCGGTTTCAATGATGTTAGCGCCCGGCTGGCGCTGCACGTTCATCACAATCGCCTGCTGTTTGTTGGCCCACGCACCCAGCCAGCTGTTTTCTGCGCCTTGCTCAACGGTGGCGACGTCACCCAGACGTACCGGCGCACCGTTCTGGTAGGCAATAATCAGCTGACGGTACTCATCGGCAGACTGCATCTGATCGTTAGCCGAGAGCGTCACGGCGCGGGTGGGGCCGTCCAGCGAGCCTTTCGCCGAGTTGACGTTGGCGTTGCTGATGGCGGTGCGGATGGTTTCGCTGGTCAGCCCCAGCGCAGCGATGGCCTGCGCGTTAAGCTTCACGCGCACCGCCGGGCGTTGTCCGCCCGCCAGCGTTACCAGCCCGACGCCGGAGACCTGGGAAATTTTCTGTGCCACGCGGGTTTCGACCATGTCTTCCACCTGCGTCATTGGCATGGCGGAAGAGGTGACAGCAAGGGTCATGATCGGCGGATCCGCCGGGTTTACTTTGCTGTAGACCGGCGGGTTAGGCAGGTCTGACGGCAGCAGGTTGGTGGCGGCGTTGATCGCAGCCTGCACCTCCTGCTCGGCCACGTCCAGTGACAGCGAGAGCTGGAACTGCAGCGTTACCACCGATGCCCCACCGGAGCTTTGCGATGACATCTGTTTCAGGCCCGACATCTGACCAAACTGGCGTTCCAGCGGAGCGGTAATGGCGGAGGTCACCACATCCGGGCTGGCGCCAGGATAGAGGGTAACGACCTGAATGGTGGGGTAATCCACTTCCGGCAGCGCCGAGACGGGCAGGAAGCGATAGCCAATAATCCCGGCGAGCAGGATCGCCACCATCAGCAGCGTGGTGGCAACAGGGCGCAGAATAAACAGGCGTGATGGCCCACCTGTTGCGCCTGGCGGCATGACCTGCATCAGGAGTTCGCTCCCTGTTTCGCGGGTTCAACCACTTCGACTTTGGCGCCTTCGGTCAGACGATCGATACCGTCCGTCACCACGCGGTCGCCCGCAGAGAGTCCGGCGCTGATCACAACCGTCTGGCTGTCCTGAATTCCGGTTTTCACCAGGTGCTTGCTGACTTTATTGTCGCTGTTCAGCACCCAGACGAAGTTACCTTCGTTGCCCATCTGCAGCGCGGCGGTGGGGATCACCACCGCGTTTTCTTCGGTCGCCACCAGCATGCGTGCGTTTACAAACTGATTCGGGAAGAGGGCGTCGTCCTGGTTGTTAAAGCGCGCTTTCAGCTTGATGGTGCCGGTGGTGGTGTCGATCTGGTTATCCAGGCTAAGCAAAGAACCTTTGCTCAACTTCTGCTTGTTGGTACGGTCCCAGGCTTCCACCACCAGCCCCTTTCCGGCTTTCTGTGCCTGCACCACCGTCGCAATTTCGCTTTCCGGCAGGGTGAAGACTAAATCAATCGGGTGGGTTTGGGTTATGACCACGATGCCCGTGGTATCTCCGCTTGAGATCTGGTTGCCGATATCGACCTGCTTGAGGCCAACGCGTCCGTCAATTGGCGCGGTGATGCGGCTCCAGTCAAGCTGCAGCTGCGCGCTGGCCACCGCGGCCTCGTCAGCTTTGATGGTGCCCTGGGTTTCGCTGACCAGCGATTGCTGCGTGTCCAGCTCCTGACGAGAGACCAGATTGGTTTTCACCAGCTGCTGATAGCGCGCCAGATCGCGCCGGGCGTTAGCGAGCGTGGCTTTGTCTTTGGCAAGCTGCCCCTGAGCCTGGGCAAGGGCGACTTTGAACTGGCTTGGGTCGATCTCGGCCAGTAAATCGCCAGCTTTCACCTGCTGACCTTCCTGGAAGTGGATCGCCATGAGCTGACCGTCGACGCGGCTGCGTACTGTGACGGTGTTGGCGGCGGTAATGGTCCCGAGGCCTGTGAGATAGCGAGGAACGGCTTTATTCACCGCGGTGGCCGCCTGAACCGGTGCCAGCGCGCCGCCTCGCATACCGTGACGACCCCCGCCCGCAGGGCGTTTTGACTGACTGCTGGCGCCTGCCGGAGTAGAAGGCTCGGCGGATTGAGTGTGCCAGTACCAGGCGGCGGCAAGGACCACCACAATGATGCCAGCGGCGATTGCCCAGCGGGATTTGTTACTGCCTTTCATCGTTATACGTTCTCATCCTGAAACACTTCGGGGAATGATACTAGTTTAGTCAGGTCAGTCGGCAGAAAAATGGAGGAAATATGGAAGACTGTCGGGAATTGTCTGAATAGCGGAGAGGGCAATGTGACACCGTGTGCACGGGCATAAGATGCTATCTCATCGCTTTGAGTGAAAGCGGCGAAGAACAGCAACACGTTGTGATAAATGCGCGAAATAAACCGTATCATTCGAATACCAGGATTTTTATATTATTCGCGGAATATTCTTATTTTTATAAATAACCAAGAAAATAATGAATTTCTCGTGCGTTATTACTTTTAGGTTGCGTATAAGAATTTTCCTTGATTTATTTATTTGCGTTAGGAATATTTCATTTTTTACTAAAATGGGTTGTTTTTGTAGCATTTTTTTAACAAGTTTTTTCTTTTCTGAGGGTTTTCATAGTTTATTGATTTGAAATGTTTTTTAATCCTTTGAATCTTTTTTTAATTTTGATTTGCATCAAAAAGCAAGAATGGATGAAAATTTTTTAATTTGATTATTTTTTAGATTTAAAAACTTAGTTATGAATTTTTATGGTTTTAAGTTCTAATCTGTAGGTGTTTACTTATCTTCCAGACAAGAAAATTCCTAATGATGTTGAGGATTTGATAATTTCATGCTGTTGCTGTTAACAATATCTCGGAACATAATTTTTCGGCGCGGCAATTCTCGCTCGCAATTAAATGGAGCTTCCCGGTTACTTATTATGAAAAGTGCCAGGTTGCGCGTTTGTTCTTAGGAGAAGAAAATGAAAAAATTATTACTGGTGGCCTCTCTGGTTTCTGTTTTCGCAGCAGCAAATGCAATGGCTGATGTTACTGCATCTGCCACTGCGTCATGGGATGCTACAGCAACAAAAGATACAACTAGCATGCTGGTTGTTACTCCGCTGAACTCGCTGACATTCCAGTATGCGGAAGGTCTGAATGCTTTTAATACTCAGGATGGTGCTTTTGACATTACGATCCAGGGACAGGAAAGTGCAACCGACTTTGAACTGACTGCACAGGTCATTAGCAATACCCTAACCAATGCAAGCGGCGATGCATCTACTCTGGATGTCGGTGTTGCCTGGAACGGTAATGCACTTTCCAGTTCCGCTGAAACCGTTCTGGTTAATGCCTCATCAACTTCTGGTCTGGAAAGTCTGATGGCTGACGGTGCTTATAACGGTGCTGAACGCGTGAGCGATCAGTCCAGCTTTAAGTTCTCTATCGCCTCTGCGACGTCTGATGGTTCAACAGCTGTCACTGACTATTCTGCTTTGCCTGATGGCTACTGGACAGGCGATGTGAAAGTACAGTTCAACGCGACCTAGACCACGCCTGCGTAATGAATGAAAAAATTCGGGAGATTTTTCTCCCGAATTTCTTAGGAATGTACTGATGAATAAATATTTACCCTTTGCCATATTGGCGGGGATCGCTACGTCTTTTTCCAGTTGGGCAATTAATGTGGGTGATATCACGTCGATAATGACTTCCGAGCAGAGTTCATTATCGAAAGAGATTATCAACACGACGAATTCCGCACGCTATGTCAGCGTTACGGTGAAACGACTCTCATCACCGTTGCCTGATGGCACCGAAATAAGCATTAATCCAGGCGAATTACTATCTACACCCGCCAGCCTTATTCTTCCAGGCGACGCGAAAGATGTTTTCCGCTTTTTCTATAAAGGGCCAGAGGATGATAAAGAACGCTATTATCGCCTGCAATGGATTGATGAACCTGTGAGCGAAAGCGCAGCAACGAAAGCGGGCAAAGCCGCGACGGCAACGGCTTCAGCGGAAATTGGGACTATTTTAGTTGTAGCTCCGCGTAATGAGCGCTTCAACTACAGTCGTCAGGACGATTTGATCATCAACACAGGTAATGTCTCTTTCCGCGTGATTGCCTATGGCGTGTGTAAGGATCCCGCTCAGGACCAGGGGCGGGGATGCCGGGAACGCTATTACGTTATGCCTGGAACCAAAATAAGGCTTCAAAAAAGCGATGTATCAAACAGCCGCACTCGTATTGGCATTTGGCATGGCAAGCAATTTATTACAGTGAAGTAATGCACGACGCCATTACCGGTGCCAATAATAAAATGCTGAAGTGTAAGGATGCATATGTCATTTAAATATTTTATTGGAGGGAGTGTATTTCTCTCTTTAGCGTTAACACCAGGGGCAGTTCATTCCGCCCCCGTTAAAATTGGTCATTATGTCATTCCTGGTACTTTTGCGCGCTCTCTGGAGCAAGGGATGACAGTTCCGGTGTTTATTCGGTATCAAGAGACGGACGAAAAAAGCCAGCAAAAAATTGCTGATGCGGTGATCTCATTGGTTGACGGGAATATTACAGTCAAATCGATAATGGTTTCTGACTTGCCAAACAATGCTGTGCTGGCGGATAAAACGCGCGAGATGGTAGAAAAAATAGGCAATGTGAAATTTAAGGACAACACCGCTATTGCCCTTACGCCTGAAGCACGTCTTCAACTGAACATTTCATCGTTCCACCTGGAGATGATCGTCAGCAGGGACGCGTTGACCGAGGCTGTTGTGGCGCGCAGCTCCTTGTTAGGTCCGTCAAGCGTTGACCGGTTAACTAACGTGCTCAATTACAGTTTTGGTACCTATTACAATGATTATCAAAACGGCAACAGTTCCCGCAGCTATTTAACGCTGGATAATACAACGTCACTTCGTGAGCACCATTTTAATATTAATGGTTCGGTATATGGTATTGGTGAAAGTAATGGTTCCAGCAACGTTTATCGGGCGATGTACGAGCGCGATTACGAAGGTTATCGCCTGGCATTAGGAATGCTTGATACGTGGAATGTCCAGTCTATTGCCAGTCTTAACGCCTTAAACGGCGGAAAAATCTACGGTGCAAGCTACGGAAATAAAGGCAGCACCGTTGTCGAAAATACCTCCCTTTCGCTGACCCCGATTACGGTCTTTTTACCGGCAGCAGGGGAGGTGCATGTATTTCGTGACGGACGCCTGCTGAGCGTTCAGAACTTTAACATGGGCAGCTACGAAATTGACACCAGCCGTTTCCCTTACGGGGTGTACGACGTTACGGTGGATATTGTCGTCAATGGGCGCACGGTCAATACCCGCATGAGTCGCGTAAATAAAATCTTCTCACGCCAGCAGGCGGCGGGGCTGCATGAGATCTCATGGCAGGTTTTTGGCGGCTCGCTTGATTACGATCGCGTCAGTTATAAGCGCAATCATTACCGTGACTTAGGCAGTGAACAGAGCTGGATTGGAGGGGGCGCGGCTTCTCTGACGCTGGCGGTGCTTTCCGGCCTGAATATGAAGTCAACGCTTTACGGTTTTGATTCCAATGCGGTTAACGAAACTGATATCACGTTAAATGTGAACGAATACGTGAGTGTGGGTGCGCAAACGATGCTGGCAAATGATGGAACCTGGCGAAATGTCAGCAATGTGAATGTCAGCGCACCCGGTGGATTTGGCTCAGTGTGGGCCTCTCGGGAAGACAGCAAAATTGGTGACCGTTTGCCGGTGCAAGAACGTGATAACTACTCCATTGGCGGCACGATCAACCTGGGAAGCGTTATTCCACACGGAGGATCGCTAACGCTAAGCCAGACGGAAAACCGCTATTCAGGCAATAAGTATCGCAACATAGATTACAGCACAACACTTTATGCCGGACGGTATGCCACTGTCGGTCTGCGGGCGGGTGTACAGCGCTACTTCTATAACAACACGAATGATGACGGTCGTCAGGAGCGTTATGTCAGCCTGGACTTCTCGTTACCACTGGCTTCCTGGTTAAGTGTGGGCGCATCGCGCGATCGTTACGGTGCGACGCAGGGCAATATCAGCGCTCGTAAACAGTTTAAAGATGGCCCAATCACCTCAGCAGGCGTTTCTGCCTCGACGCGCCTGAGCGGAGAGCAGAATTACGGCAACGATTATTCCGTCAATGGCAATGTCAGTTACAGCACCCAATATAACGCCGGGACGGTCTCTGTCACTCGTTCAGCAGATAACTCGACTAACATGAACTTCTCTTCTCTCGGGGCAATAGCCTGGGCTGGCGGTGATGTTGGTCTGAGTAATGAGCGACAACGCTCGGGGATCATTGTTAAAACGGGTCTGGCAGGCGATGGAAAACTGGCAGCAAAAGTCAATAACCGCAATTACCTGCTGAGCGGTAAATCGACCTTTATTGCGCTCCCTCCGTATGCGCAATACAAACTGGAAATTATGAACGACCGGAACTCCGAAGACAGCTTCGATATTGTTTCCGGACGCAAACACGCGATGAACTTGTATCCAGGGAATGTGAGCGTTGTTGCACCGGAAGTGAAAAGTATGGTGACCGTATTTGGTCGCGTCCGCTATCCCGATGGGCAACTGGCGGTGAACACAGATATCCATAATCACATAGGCAAAACTCGGACTGACGGGAAAGGTGAGTTTGCGATCGATATCGATAAAAAGTATCCCATCATTACCCTGGTATCAGCTAATGGAAGTATCTGTGAAGCCGATTTGGATCTGGATAAAGCCAGGGGGGCCGCGTGGGTGGGTGATGTTAAATGTGCACTGCAATCGACAATGGCGCAGAGGTAATTCTATGAAAAAAAGTGCAAATATTATTATTCCTTTACTCATTGTCGGTGCCTTAACACCCTTTACAGCGAAAGCGTTGACGGCGACATCCTCCGGATCTGTCAGTAATAATTTTATGTTTATCGAAAATGCCATTGATGGTGAGTACTTTATTACTCCTTCCTCGCTTGATCCACGTTTCAGCGGGTCGAATACCTGGGTGAAATATGGAACTTCCCAGGTAAGTCTAGGCTATTTAGGCTACGTAGGTTGGACGGCACCGGCGAATAACTATCAGGATATGTGGATTGATAATTCCCCAATCGATGGACCGTTTAGCGGTATTCGTTGCTACAGTGGAACGCAGTGCCCAACGACAGGGTATATTACGGGTCAGGGAACGGACAGCAACGGTTTCTACCATGCTCAGGTCGGGTCTGTCGCCGGTGTGGTCGGCGGGGCATATGGGTTTGCCTCCCTGAGTGACTCTGCCTACGAATATTTCCGCAATATGGCCACCGGAAGTAGCGAAACATATGTTTTCAATCGCTGTTATACCTCGGTCAATTATGATTACGCGGCAGGCGAGCGCTGCAAAGATCAGTCCTCAGGACGCTGGAACTACGTAAACTACACGTTAACCAAACGCGGCCATCTGGCACTGGAATCGACCAGCGCCTTCCAGGAGCTGTGGATTGCAAGCGACGGCACGCCGAGTATTACCAATGATTCAGGTGCCTGTGAGTTGGGCGTCGTCAGTAACGTGAGCGGTGTTATCTGCAAAATGGTCAGCTATAATCTTCAGCAGACAGCTAACCTGACGGCATCATTGACGTTCAGGGCGTATGTGGATTCAACAGCGCTTGGATTTACCCCTGCAGCGGCCACCGTGCGGTATTCCGGTAATGGCTCCACATGGTATAACTTCAGTGCCTCGACGGCGTATTACAACGTGTTCACCACCAGCGGTGAATATGTGTACCTCTTTTTGTCGCAGACATTTCTCAAAAATCTGGTCAATGCGGGCGTCAGTATTACGAATAGCCAGCCGTTTACCTTTGCGTTTACTAATGCTCTAACACCTGAGTCAGGTTATTACCAGTTCACGCCTTCGTTACAGCTTAATATCGTACCTAAGGAGTATGGGATAAGTATTATTTCATCTAATAATACAACGTCTGCTAGCGGTAGCGGCACTATTGGCGAGGATACGCCAATAAGAATGGATTATACCGTTACTGTTTCAGGCCCTCGCCAGGCTGACAGCATTACCGCGCAAGTTATTGGCGATAGCACAACGTTAAATGACACGCCGTACTGCCTGTTTACGTCCGCACAAGGTGGAGTAAGCGTGCCGATACCGGCCTATCTTGAGTATAACAACCAGTCAGGTAGTGTGACTCAGGCAAGAAATAGCTGTGGTGAAGCGGCCATAAGCCTGAATGATGCTCTGTGGCAACAAACGCCCTGGGACGCCAACAACACTGATGACGGGAGTTACTTCAATACCCGTTTATCACTGCTCTTTCCGATGGACGATTCTCGCTCTGCTTTAACGGTATCAGGTTCTGACTGGGAAGGCGTGGTCAGCGCCAGTGGGGAGATAAAAGTCATGGCGAACTGGGTAGGGGTGACAAAATGACCGGATGGCGTGTGGCTATGATCGTTACTGGTTTGGCTCTCCTGGCGTTATTTAGCCTGCCCGCACGCGCCTTGTATCTTGATTCAACCATTTTTGACATGGCGGCGGATAAATCCTTTATCAGCAAACGTGTTTTTAATGACAGCCACAAGCAGAATATTTACAGCATTTCGGCGGTGAAAATTGATAAGCCCGGGCCTGGCGGGGAGCGTCGCCAGGCTATCGAAGAGGGCGAATTACTGTTTGCACCGCTTAATTTCTCGCTTGCACCGGATGCAGGAGAGTTTTTCAAGATTTTCTATCGTGGTCCGCAGGATGACAAGGAGCGCTACTACCGTGTGCAGTTTACTGAAATGCCCATCACCCTTTTCCCGGAGCGCAACAGGGGTAAAAAGAGCGAAGCGATACCAGCTATCGCACTGGAAACCATTCTGGTTGTTCGGCCACGAAAAATGAATTTGCATTATATGCTGGATGAGCAGAAAGGGGTTCTTGAAAATACAGGAAATACCTTTTTTAAAATCATTGTTCAAAAGGGGTGCAATTCGACCGATGATGAAGCGACCATTCGCTATATTCTACCGGGAGAAACGTACCGAAGCCCCGAACTGAAAGCACAAAATAAAAAATTTATAGTGGCTTTGCAAAAGTATATCCCTGTTGGTAGTGGATGTTTTACACATGCCTCATAAAATTGGAACAAACTATTCTTGTATTGCTAACTATCTGGTGTGAATATATTCTGTATCGTATGTGAATCTCGTCAAAGATAAAAATAAGAGTTTATCTGGATGAAAAAAATAATTAACGGTCAGGTTTTATACGATTCAGAGCAGAGGGTATTAAGTGTGCAAGGTGAAAGGATTATCCTCTCTGCACCAACCTCAAGGTTACTGGAACTTTTCATTGATAATAACTATAAGCAAGTAAACCGGGAACTGATCATCGAAGAGGTCTGGGGAAAACATGGCATGATACCCTCAGGGCATAGCCTTAATAAAAGCGTGAGCATATTGCGCAAAGCTTTTTCATCGTTAGGCTTGAACAATATAATCGTCACGATCCCGCGCGAAGGGTTCCTTTTTCAGGCCCGGGTCAGCAGCGTGAATGATGATATCAAGAGTAAAAGAATAACGACCACCCAGTTAGATATTGTTGATAAGGCTTTTCAGTATAGACGGTGGCCGCAGCTTATCCTATGGTGTGTTTTCACTTTTATTGTCTGTGCAGTTATGGTTTTTTTTCTCATATTAATGTTTCGCAATAACGATGGGGTAGTACATATATTGAAATCCGGCTCGTGTGATTTTTACACCACAGATGATAATTCATCAGTGAAGTTATCCCGATTTTTGAATTCACCAAATTGGCAAAAACACAGTTCCATTTGTGAAGGAAGAGATAAAGTCATCATATTTTATGATGACAATAACTTATCGGCAGGTAATAAACTGAAAGAGTATTTCTTTAGCGTGTGTAAAATGGAGCAAAAAGGAACGGTGCATGAGTGCGAAAATTATCTTTATTAGTATGTTCGCTGCGGTCATGGTGATATTTCTTTTTTTGCTTAATCGCCCTCGTATTCCATCGGCTTTTGTGTGTACGGCTAAAAGCCATGTTTTTCTCCATACTCAAAAAGAGGGGGTGAGCATTGAAGGTGAGGTTTTGTTAGTTTTGAGGATTTCGTCTGCAGAGGAAGGTGCTTTCTCACAAGTTGGGGTGCTGGATGTTAACGGTAAACATTATGCTATTAATCGCTCCACTACGTTGAGCTTCCTTAGAGAAGACAGTGATGGTTATTTGCGTACGCAACGCATTGCGGTGGTAAAAAATGATAACGATGACTTGCCTGATGAAATAACCAACCTGCTCATGTCTAAGCAACAACTCTTTTATTACAAGATCATACATATCACCGATAACGTTTATGGGGTCAGGGATCTACGGCGCACGCTGATGGTCTGTCGAGCAAAGTAACGTGACAATGAGGACTTCTCTTTGGCGTGATTCTCTTCATCTTGTGAGTTTCACAGACATTAATTCTGCAATTTTTCTTTTTGTTCTTATTTTATTTTGTCTGGTTCTGAATGTAAGTGCATTAATTTGTACTGTATTAGGATAAGGAAAATTTCTGTATCTGCTGCGGAAATATTCTTATCATTGTGGAAAAAATATGATCTTGACGGAGGGAGGGACCATTAAGATTAACCATTTCTTGTTCTTGTTTTATTAAGGCGGATATTGTCTACCGGGCATTGGATGTTTTGCGAAAACCAAAGCAAATATAATCTTTCTCTCTGTACGATAGAAGGAAGCGATTTTCAATTAAACTTTTACGGTGATAATTATGAACACGAAAAAGGTCTTTCTGCTCAGTTACGACATTTATCTTTTCTCAGGAATAAGGTCATTTCTGCCTAATCTGGTACTCGTTGATTCTGGAACGTTTGTTTCTGATTCAGACATTTTAATGCCACAGTACAACAGCTGTTTGTTAATCATTGATAACAGAGTGCCATTTTGTATAATACAAAAATGGCTGCAAAGAAATAGCAGCCAGTTTATCTATGTTAACAGTATTGTTCTCACGATGAGTGACAGTAAATGTATCAATCGAGGCTGTGAAAATAGTGAGTCTGTTAACGCTAAAGTAAGCTGTAATAGCCTTATTTCTGTTCTAAAAACTAAATTGATGTCAAATGTGCAGGGGGGCGCTCCGTCAACATTGGGCTGCGTTGATAGATTTCATTTAAGTGATTTTGAACAAGAGATGATTTACGCCTCTTTCACTAAAATGGGGCTGGAAGAATTTTGCAAGGCAAATTCTTTAACGCCAAAATCGCTCTATCGTTATCGAGATAAAATAACTCATCGCCTGAGTTTTGATAACTTTAATGAGACTATAATTTATCTTTCCAGAAATGGTTTTTTGGCAGAACGATGGGGGGTACATGACAACAAGAAAAGCCAAACAATGACAGAGGGTATATTTGATAGCAACGAAGCTAATAGATTAACTCTGGCTTTGAAAAATGATGAGATTGTGCCTTATTTTCAACCCATCGTCGGAATTAAAGGAGAGCTGTGTGGCGTTGAGGTGCTGGCGCGGTGGCCTTCAGGCCACAACTATGCCATTTCTCAACGTGAGTTCATCCCGCTGGCGGAAATTAGTGGTCAAATAAACGATCTGACAAGTTATCTGATGAATAAGGTCGCGAGTCATTTAAATCACGATATTACCTGGCATGGACAGTCTTTTTTTGTGGCGTTTAACGTGAGCCCCTCAAATTTGAGTAACCCTGTTTTTTATTGGGAATGCCTCAATTTTTTGGAATTAACGGAATCACTGCCAATAAAATTGATGATTAAGATTACTGAAAACCAGACACTGGTAGTCACGCCTGCAATAAAAGAGTTAATCCGTTCGTTACGTAACCGGGGTGTCCTCTTTGCTCTGGATGATTTTGGAACGGGATACGCCAATCTGTGTTGTCTGAATGAACTCGAGCTGGACGTGATTAAGATTGATAAGATCTTTATCAAAGGGATCCATGCAGAAGATCAGACGCTGCCGATGCTGGAATCGATCATTAATCTGGCTGGCATTCTGGGGTTACGTACTGTTGCAGAGGGCGTGGAGTATGCCTGTCAACGCGAATGGCTTATCGCCCATAAGGTTGATTTCCTGCAGGGGTATTATTTCATGCCACCTATGGCACTGGCTGAATTTCATCGCTATATGCAGCAGTATGGCTCCGCAGCAATAGGGTCTGCATGGAGGAGAAAAAGACTAAATTCAGACCCAATGCAAGTGGAGCGTTGTCGCTCACTATAGATACCGATACTGAGGCCCCACGAGATGATCGAGGGGCCTCAGTTTGTGTATTTAACTAAACATCACCTGCGCCCAGCGCGCCAGCCCCGCCGTGACGGAGCCAAAGTCATCGCCGCCGGCAACTGGAATGCCCGGCAGCTGTTCTGCCAGCGCTTTCTTGATCAGCGGCGAACGGGCGCTACCGCCGGTCAGGTAAATCACGTCCGGCTTCTCTTTGCCGTTCTCCAGCGCCAGTTGCACCTGTTCCAGAATGCGCTGCAGCGGCTGGGCGAGCGCGGTTTCCAGTCCTTCCTGAGAAATGGCGGTTGCCAGATCTTCACTGATAAACGGCAAGGAAACCGCGTGCTCCGGACGATCGGAGAGGGCGATTTTGCTCTCTTCGGCAGTACGCACCACGCGATAACTCAGACGCTGACGCCAGACTTTGTAGAGCAGGGCGACCTTGTCGGCCTCCCGGGCATCGCGCACCATATCGTTCAGGAAGCGGCCATTCGCGCTGCTGTAAAAATCGCTCTGCGCGGGGACGTCGTTGATGGCGATAGCGTTCCACCAGGGCAGGATCGGCAGGGCGATCCCTTTTTCCGTTTGCCCACCCATGCCCAGCAGTGGCATCAGGCTCTTAAAGGCGAGCGCGATATCCAGATCGTTACCGCCCACGCGGCAGCCGCTGTGCCCCAGCAGGCTGTTTTCGCGGTCACGACGGTTATGCCACTGCGGCCCCATCAGCAGCAGTGAGCAGTCGGTGGTGCCCCCGCCGATGTCGACGACCAGCACGCGCTTCTCTTCTGTCAGCGTGGCTTCAAAATCCAGCCCCGCCGCCACCGGCTCATACTGGAATACCACGTCGCGAAAGCCCGCGCGGTGCGCGGCACGCTCAAGGATCCCCTGCGCCTGCTGGTTAGCCTCGTCGCCACCCAGCCCCTGGAAGTTGATCGGACGGCCAATGACCGCCTGATCGATCGCCTCCGGTACCTGGGTTTGCGCCTGATTGCGAATGTGCAGCATCATGGCGCAGACCAGATCTTCAAACATCGCCACCTGCTGCGGCTTCAGCCCGCTGGCGCCGAGAAACGATTTTGGCGATTTAACGAAGTAGACCTCTTCCGGGTCGTCAATGTAGTGTCCGAGCGACGAGAGGCCGAACTGGACGCTCGACGGTGTGACGTCGATATCTTCTTCGCGGTTAAAACTGACGGCCCGGCGCAGCAACGCTTGTGATTCCGCCGCCGTGGCCGGAACCTGATGGTGGCGGAACAGCCATTCGCTGACCGCTTCGCGGGTTGGTGCGCAGAGCATTGACGGCAGCAGCGTACTCTGGTTTTCCATTTTCAGGAGCAATGGTTGTCCGTTTTGCATAATCGCAACCGAACAGTTCGCCGTACCGTAGTCGAATCCAATAAACACGATTAATCCCCATGCCAGTGAGAAGGGGCGAGACTTTAGCGGAATGCCCGACCGGCGACAACAGGAATATGAAAGCAAGGCGAAACAAGGCCTTTCGGTTTATGCTGAGGTGAACAAAAAAGGAGTGACAATGTATACCCTGACCTGGCAACCCCCTTATGACTGGCAATGGATGTTTGGCTTTCTTGGCGCGCGTGCGGTGGAGGGGATCGAGACGGTTACCGAACGCTACTACGAGCGCAGTTTCACCTGCCAGCGGCACCAGGGGATCTTTCGCGTCACCCCGGATCTGAACACCCATACGCTCAACGTCACGCTTAGCCCGGGGTTAATCCCGGTTGCGCAGACCTGTCTTGAACGCATCGCAGGTCTGTTCGATCTTGCCTGCGATCCGCAGCAAATTCAGCAGGCGCTGGGCGACCTTGGCGCTGCGCGACCAGGGTTGCGCTTACCGGGGGCGATGGATGCCTACGAGCAGGGCGTGCGGGCGATCCTGGGGCAACTGGTCAGCGTGGCGATGGCGGCGAAGCTGGCCTCACGGGTGGTAGCCCTGTGCGGCGAACCTGTAAAAGATGCGCCGGGCTATCTGTGCTTTCCCACACCTGAGGTGCTGGCTGCGGTGGATCCGCTGGCGCTGAAGGCCCTCGGCATGCCGGTCAAACGGGCGGAGTCGTTGATTCATCTGGCCCGCTCCGTGGTCGACGGCACGTTTCCGCTGTTCCCGCCTGCGGATATTGAGGCCGGGATGAAAGCCTTACAGCAGCGGCCGGGGATAGGGCGCTGGACAGCAAATTACCTTGCCCTGCGCGGCTGGCAGGCGAAAGATGTGTTCCTGCCGGATGACTACCTGATTAAGCAACGCTTTGCTGGCATGACGCCTGCGCAAATTTGCCGCTACGCCCAGCGCTGGCAGCCGTGGCGCTCTTACGCCCTTTTGCACATCTGGTATACCGACGGCTGGACGCCATCAGTTGATGGCGAAATAGCTGGTGTTCAGCAGTAGATCCAGCGGCTGCGGCTCACCGATGGTGTCACCGAAAATAAAATCAACGCCGATGCCGGAGAGCGTATCCATCATGATGGGTTGGTTACACGGACCGGCGATGGTACGCATCCCCAGACGCTGGGCATGGCCCTGAATAATGGTAACCATCATCTCATCCATCAGGTTGCCGTGCACATTGGTCACCACTTCGGCGTCCAGCATCAGATAATCAGCCACGTTGGCACCAAGGTGGCTAAAAAGCTCCATGTTGCGTCCCGCCTGGCTGAGCACCACGCGGCAGCCAACGTGGCGGAGCTTTTGTAGCCCCGTCTGGACATTTGGATCCGGGTTTGCCACAACGTCGATCGCGATGACCAGATGCAGCAGACGGCCCGGTAAAGGCCCTTTATCCAGCAGGTCGAGTAATTCGTCGATCAGCGTGGTGCTGGCTAAACCCGCGGCGGACAGGGGAAGGGCGACCCCGAGGCCTTTTTTGGCAACCGGAGCGGCATACGCGCGGAAGAATTCGCTAAATATACGGCGGTCCAGCGCATGTAAAAGCTCAGGCTCCGCCAGGCCGGAACGGAAGGCGTGCTCTTCCTGCACTTCTCCCTGGCTGGTCCACAGGCGCAGCGAAATCAGCCAGAAGTTGCAGCTTTCCGGGATGCGCGGGGAGGCCACGCTGCGGGCGATCATCATCAGATGGTTGTCTTTGATCATATGCCACTGTTCATCAAGCGACATCATGCTGCGCGCGCTGTGTGCCCGCTCCTGCTGCGGCTCGTACACTGTCACCACGCCGCGACCGTTGTTTTTCGAGGCGTAGCAGGCAATGTCGGCCTGGGACATGACTTCCGAGGCCTGATGATTATTTTCATCAATCAGCGTGATCCCCGCGCTGGCGCCGATCCGGTGCAGGCGGCCCTCCCACATAAAGTGATAGTCGTTGATGGTATGGACCAGCCGACCCGCAATATAGCGGGCACTTTCAATATTGCAGTCCGGCAGCAGCAGCCCGAATTCATCCCCGCCCAGACGCGCCAGCACGTCGCTGGAGCGCAGCATGGTCAGCATCAAGGACGCAAGCTCCCGCAACAGGGCGTCGCCCGCCGCGTGGCCTGCGGTATCGTTGACGGCTTTGAAGCGATCGAGATCGATAAACACCAGCGCATGTCGCTGGCGCGTCTCCTGCACGGTTTGCAGCAGCCGCTTGAGGTGATTTTCGAAACTGACCCGGTTTGCCAGATGGGTGAGGGCATCGTGAGAAGCGCTATAACTGAGCTGACGCAGCATTTTGCGCGATTCGGTGACGTCCTGAATAACCAGCACCGAGCCGATATTCTGCCCGTCCAGCGTGCTGAGCGGGGTGATGCTGTAATGGATATCAAAAACGCCGCCGGTACGGCAGTTCAGCACCACATCCTGCTCGATATCTGAACGGGACATATCGCCGCTGTGAATATTCTCCATCAGCGGCCCTTTTTCGCCGAAGGTGATATGCAGAACCTTCAGCACCGGCTGGCCGATGGCCTCGGTTTGCAGCCAGCCGCTCATTTTCTCGGCGACCGGGTTCATAAAGGTGACATTCATGTCGACATCGGTACACAGCACTGCTTCGCCGATGGAGTCGAGGGTAATGTGCAAACGCTCTTTTTCCTGGAACAGGGCCTCATTGAGCTGCTTCACTTCGGTCATGTCCATATTGATACCGAGCAAGCGTTCGACTTCCCCCTGTTTGTTCAGGACCCGGTTCGCCAGGGAGCGAATATGGCGTACCCCCTCTTTCACGCGAATACGGAATTCAAGCTTAAACGGCAGCCGTGAAATGAGTGATTCCCGAAGCACTTTTTCCGCATGGGCGCGATCTTCAGGCAGCATCGTATCGTGCCAGAGCTGCCATGTAGGTTTGATGTGCGGCGGGATTTCATACAGCTCAAACATCCGCTTATCCCAGCTGATGATGTCCGGCTCCAGATCCCACTCCCAGATGCCAATGCCGCCCGCTTCATTGGCAAGGGTAATGCGCTCCATCAGCCGTTTATTGACCCATTCGGTCTGCTTAAGATCGTTAATATCTTCAATCTGGGCAATGAAATAGAGCGGTGAACCGTCGGCATGACGTACAACCGAGACCGCAAGCAGCGCCCAGACCACCTCGCCGCTGCGGGTGTAGTAGCGCTTCTCAAGGGTGTAGGTGTTGATATCCCCGTTGACCAGTTGTTCAAGCTGTTCGAGATCGGTGTGCAGATCTTCCGGCCAGGTTAGCTGCTGGAAGGTGAGCGACTGCAGCTCCGTCTGGCTGTAGCCGAGAAAGTTACACAGCGCTTTATTGGCCTGCAGCCATTGGCCGTCAATGCTGACCAGCGCCATGCCAATGGCGGAATACTCCATCGCATTACGAAAACGCTCTTCACTTTCAGTGATGTGTTTTCGCTCTGCGCGAAAGGCATACATCACCATGGTCATGACGTTGGCTGGCAGAAGCAGCATCAGGAACGGCAGCCAGGGGGCGTTCAGCATCGCGCCAGTGTGCTGCGTGGTCAGTGCCTCCGGGTTATGGGCAATCATCAGCGAAACCACCATCACGGTGACCAGAAACACCATAAAGGCTTCCATGCGCGGCAGGCGTACAGCGCTCCACATCAGCAGAACAATGACGCAGGTAAAAGGCCACGGCAGCCAGACGATGGCCGCCCAGCTGAGGACCAGCGTCACGGCCATGGTTACCAGCGTTTCCAGCAGCAGCTTCGGGTCTCGATGGCGCAGGAGATAGTGCGGCTTAAACAGTAACCCTAATGGCACCAGGGCCAGTGCGCCAACCGCTTCAGACAAGACCCACACGAGGAAATTACGCAGCGGCTCCGGGCTGGGTATCAGTAAATGCACCAGCACACCGCCCACCAGCGGGGGGATCAGCGCGCTGCCGATGGCCAGGCGGATCCAGTCATTCAGATTCTGCAGCGGGTTGTACCAGGGGAGCAGTTTGCGCAGTAATAACGCACCAACTACCGCTTCCACCACGTTAATGGCGGTATAGGTCGGATTAATCGACGACCAGGAAAAGAGCATCCACGAGGCCAGAATATTGCCAAACGAACAGGCCAGAGCAATACCGGGCCACATTTTTCCGGCGTGGCGATAAAACGCCACCATCATAATGGCGGTGGGAAACCAGAGCGGAGCCAGCAGCGCGCCGAAGCGGGTCAACTCCAGCGAAAAAAGGGTAAAGATAAAGGTGACCAGGCCCAGACAGACAAGTCGCATAAGAGGATGTGGGGTGGTAACCAAAACCCGCTGGTGTTGTTTATTCATTACCGCTTTATCCAGAGACGCCATGCCGTCGGGAGTGAAGGTCCGGACGAGTGAATGTGCTAATTTGGTTTATGCTAGTACAAACAATTTACAATTCATATGGCGACTGCTCATAATTTGACATCATAGATTTATTAAATAGTTAGTGTTTAAAAAAATCCTGTTAAACGCTGAAAAAACGCGCGTAAAAATTTCACTCAGGGAACATGACGTCACTTTTCAGCCTGTCTCGCATAACCTGCGCTTTCGACTGGTATCACGCCCGTGAAATCCCTATAATTGCCGCGTTTGACGCTCCGGCGTCGTCCTTCCTTAACATCCAGGTTAATCAGGTCGCTAAATTTATGACTGATAAGTCTCATCAGTGCGTCATTATAGGCATTGCCGGCGCATCGGCTTCAGGTAAAAGTCTTATTGCCAGTACGCTATACCGCGAACTGCGTGAACAAGTTGGTGATGAGCACATCGGCGTCATTCCCGAAGACAGCTATTAC
Source organism: Enterobacter sp. A8 (assembly GCF_004296595.1). NCBI lineage: Bacteria > Pseudomonadati > Pseudomonadota > Gammaproteobacteria > Enterobacterales > Enterobacteriaceae > Enterobacter > Enterobacter sp. A8. The sequence goes on along the minus strand of NZ_SCMF01000001.1, from coordinate 1,250,693 downwards.
AAAGACCAATCCCATCTGTCGATGGAAGAGCGCGTAAAAACGAACTATGACCATCCTAATGCCATGGATCACAGCTTGCTGTTCCAGCATTTAGAAGCGCTCAAGAGCGGCCAGGCGATTGAACTGCCTGTTTATAGTTACGTGGAACATACCCGCACGCAGGAAACGATTCGCATTGAGCCAAAGAAGGTGATTATCCTTGAAGGCATCCTGCTTCTGACCGACGCGCGTCTGCGCGAGTCAATGAACTTCTCCATCTTTGTTGATACCCCGCTGGACATCTGCCTGATGCGCCGCATCAAGCGTGACGTGAACGAACGTGGCCGTTCAATGGACTCCGTCATGGCGCAGTACCAGAAAACCGTTCGCCCAATGTTCCTGCAATTTATTGAACCATCCAAACAATACGCCGATATTATCGTGCCGCGCGGAGGCAAAAACCGCATTGCCATTGATATCTTAAAAGCGAAAATCAGCCAGTTTTTTGAATAAGCCGCGCGAATTGTGTACCGTTCAGAGATAACCTGCTTTGCCCTGAGTCGTTATCCTCAGGGCACGATGCACGAAAGGAGAGAGTGCCATGCGTCTTTGTGATCGCGATATAGAAGCCTGGCTGGATGAAGGCCGCCTGTCTATTACCCCACGTCCACCCGTGGAGCGTATCAATGGTGTCACCGTTGATGTGCGACTGGGGAATAAATTCCGCACCTTCAGCGGCCATACCGCACCGTTCATCGACCTTAGCGGGCCGAAGGATGAAGTCAGCGCCGCGCTTGATCGCGTGATGAGTGACGAAATCGTTATCGACGAAGGCGAGGCCTTTTATCTGCATCCGGGCGAGCTGGCGCTGGCGGTGACCTTTGAATCGGTGACGCTGCCCGCGGATCTGGTGGGCTGGCTCGATGGCCGTTCCTCTCTGGCGCGTCTGGGGTTGATGGTACACGTGACCGCGCACCGTATCGATCCAGGCTGGTCGGGCCGAATCGTGCTGGAGTTTTTCAACGCCGGTAAACTGCCGCTGGCGCTGCGCCCGGGCATGATGATTGGTGCGCTGAGCTTTGAACCGCTGACGGGTCCGGCCGATCGTCCTTACAACCGCCGTCAGGACGCAAAATACCGCGACCAGCAGGGTGCGGTTGCCAGCCGTATTGATAAAGACTGATCGTTAGTCCATTGAGGATGCCATGAGAAGAGTTCTGACAACGCTGATGATTTTGCTGGTGGTGCTGGTTGCTGGCCTTTCAGCGTTGGTTCTGCTGGTTAACCCGAATGATTTCCGCGCCTATATGGTGCGGCAGGTCGAAGCCCGCAGTGGTTATCAACTGAAGCTGGATGGGCCGCTGCGCTGGCACGTCTGGCCCCAGCTCAGCATTCTCTCTGGCCGCATGTCGTTAACCGCGCCGGGGGCTGCGCAGCCCCTGGTGTCTGCCGATAACATGCGCCTTGATGTGGCGTTAGTTCCGCTCTTTTCGCACCAGTTGCAGGTCAACCAGGTGATGTTAAAAGGCGCGGTGATTCAGCTGACGCAACAAACTGAAGCCGTGCGTAACGCGGATGCGCCGGTTGCGCCGCGGGAAAATACCTTACCTGATGAACCGTCGGATACGGGTTGGTCATTCGATATTGGCAAACTGAAGGTGGCCGATAGCGTGCTGGTTTTCCAGCATGAAGACGATGAGCAGGTCACCGTACGGAATATCAACCTCAAGATGGAGCAGGATGAGCACCATCTTGCTTCGCTGGAGTTTAGCGGACGGGTCAACCGCGATCAGCGCGATCTCACTTTGTCTCTGAATGCCAGCGTCAATGCGTCGGATTATCCGCACCAGCTTACCGCCGACATTCAGCAGCTGAACTGGCAACTGACAGGAGCCGATCTCCCTGCCCAGGGGATTGCCGGTCAGGGAACGATGCAGGCCGTCTGGCGTGAAGAGTTAAAACAGCTGGAGATGAATAATCTCAACCTGCAGGCGAACGACAGCAGCCTGAAAGGGCAGGCGAGCGTCATTCTGGAGGCGAAGCCGAAATGGGTGCTCAATCTGCAGTTTGACAAGCTCAACCTGGAAAACCTGCTTCCTCCGCCTCCGGCGAGCGCTACGGACAACGATCCCGCGCAGCTCGGGCAAAACCAGGGGAAACAGACGCGTCCGGTTATCTCGTCTAATCTCGATCAGCCGGACTATAACGGTCTGCGGGGCTTCACGGCGGACATTCTGCTGAAGGCCAACAGCCTGCGCTGGCGCGGTATCGATTTCACCGACGTGAGCAGCCAGATGTTCAACCAGAACGGTTTGCTGGTGATCTCCGAACTGAGCGGCAAAATGGGCGCCGGGCACCTTTCCCTGCCGGGCACGCTGGATGTGCGTAAAGAGGCCTCGACTGCGGAATTTCAGCCGCGTCTCGACAACGTTGAGATTGGCACCATCCTGAAAGCCTTTGACTACCCCATCTCCATGACGGGTCAACTGACGCTGGCGGGGGATTTCTCGGGCACGAAGATCGATGCTGATGCTTTCCGCCGCGACTGGCAGGGGCAGGCTCACCTTGAACTGAAAGATGCCCGCATGGAAGGGCTCAACTTCCAGCAGCTGGTACAGCAGGCGGTGGAGCGTAGCAGCGAAGTTAAAGCGCAGGAAAATTACGACAGCGCCACGCGTCTCGACAGCTTTAGCAGTGACCTGACGCTCGACAATGGGCAGCTCTCCCTGAACGGCATGCAGGGGACCTCCTCACTGTTGTCATTAACCGGCGAGGGCAAGCTCGATCTGGTAAAAGAGACGGCAGATACCCACTTCAACGTTCAGGTGCTGTCCGGCTGGCAGGGTGAAGGTAAGCTGATCGACTTCCTGAAAGAGACGCCGGTACCGCTGAGCGTATATGGCCAATGGCAGTCGCTGAACTACAGCCTGCAGGTGGATCAGATCCTGCGCAAGCATCTGCAGGATGAAGCCAAACGTCGGTTGAACGACTGGGCGGATCGCAATAAAGATACCCAAAACGGGAAGGACGTGAAGAAGCTGCTCGATAAGCTGTGATGCCTGTTGTGCCGGGTGGCGCTTCGCTTACCCGGCCTACAAAAGCCGGGCACAGTAGGCCGGGTAAGCGAAGCGCCACCCGGCTTTTTTACACCTCAAAATCCATCTCGTCTTCGTCGCGCAGCGGTATCAGCTGCACCTTCTGCACGCGATGGTTTTCAATCTGCAGCGTCTTGAGCATATAGTCGCCTACCTGAACTTCTTCACCCGGCTGGGGAATGCGCTGCAGATACTCCATCAGCAGACCTGCAATGGTGTGATACTCGCGCTTTTCATCCAGCGGCAGGGGAACATACTGGACCAGGTCTTCAAGCGGCATATGGCCGTTGGCCGTCCATGAACCGTCCGCGTTTTTCTGAATGTCGTGGCGCGCATCGATTTCATCCACTTCGTTTGGCAAATTACCGGCGATGGTTTCCATCACGTCGCTGAGCGTGACCAGCCCCTCAACCGAACCAAACTCATCCACCACAAAGGCAAAGTGCGTACGCGCGTTACGGAATTGCTCAAGGGCAGAGAGCAACTGCAACCCCTCCGGGAACACCAGCGGCTGGCGCACCAGGGCGCGCAAATTGAGTGCCTCACCGTGCAACTGCTGTTGCAGCAGGTCAATGACGTGCACCACGCCCAGCAGCTCCTCTTCCTCGTCACCCCCCGTCACGACCACCCGGGTATGCTGGTTTCTGTCCAGCAGGGCGCGGATCTGCTCTTCCGGGGCGGTGAGGTCGATATGTTCGATGTCATGGCGCGACGTCATGATGCTGCTGACCGTGCGCTGGTTAAGATTGAGCACCCGCTCAATCATCAGTCGTTCCTGCGGGTTGAAGATCTGCCCGTCACTGTGATCGGCCAGCATCGCGGAGGATTCGGCATCCAGCTCCGCATCTTCTTTCTTCCCGCTGAGCAGGCGCATCACCGTGTCGGCGGTGCGTTGACGTAATGTCTGATTTGCCGAGAGGAAACGGCGGCGGTTGAAAATCGCCAGCTGGTTAAGCGCCTCAATCATGACGGAGAAACCAATGGCGGCGTAGAGATAGCCTTTCGGAATGTGGAACCCAAAGCCGTCTGCCACCAGGCTAAAGCCAATCATTAACAGGAAACTCAGGCAGAGAATCACAATGGTCGGGTGGCTGTTAACAAACCGGGTCAGCGCTTTACTCGCCATCACCATCAGCGTAATGGCAATGATCACCGCAGCCATCATCACCGCCAGATGGTCGACCATCCCGACGGCGGTAATGACGGAGTCCAGGGAGAAGACCGCATCGAGCACCACAATTTGCGCCACCACCGGCCAGAATTTAGCCCCACGCCGCTGGGTGGGGTTTTCGCTGTCTTTGCCTTCGAGCCGCTCGTTCAGTTCTACCGTGGCTTTAAACAGCAGGAACAACCCGCCGAAGAGCATGATCAAATCACGCGCGCTAAAGCTCAGGCCGTGAACGGAGAAAAGGGGCTTTGTCAGGGTCACCAGCCAGGAGATTGAGGCCAGCAGCAGCAGTCGCATCACCATCGCCAGCAGCAGGCCCGTTACGCGCGCACGGTCGCGCTGCGCCGGGGGGAGTTTTTCGGCGAGGATGGCGATAAAGACCAGGTTATCAATACCGAGCACTAATTCGATGACGACCAGCGTAACCAGCCCGGCCCAGATTGATGGATCGGCAATCCATTCCATAGTAATCGCAATACCTTCTGTTATATGAGCAATGTCACACTTCGATCATGGATAAAGCCAGTGGAAATTGCAATGCCGGGCTGAGATTTCTCTTAATACGATCCGGCAAAAAGGAAGAACAATGCGGAATCTGTAAATAAGCTAAATACGTAGATTTAATTACGGCGAACGCATTTTAGGATATATCGCAATAAATGGTTTTTATTTTAATTTTGTCAATATAAAGAAAATCCTAAAACGTCAAAACTTTGCTCTTAATATTAATCTTAAAAACCGTTATTAGGACAGTTGTCTCCTTGCCTGCTATTAGGTTAGCTGCAACAATTCTCCCAGCATCAAATGTTAAATCTCCTTGTTGCTATTATTGTTCCGGTCTTCAGTGATGGTTATTCATTATCTGCCGTGTATCGCAAGCGGTTGATATATTTCCAGAAGGCCTTATCAAAGAGGGTGTCTATCCATAACGCATTGTTTAGTCAGTGGATTGGTAACTGAAAGCCAAGGGCGGTAGCGTGCCTGAAAGCGTGTGAATCAGCCTCGATTATTCTGTCAATAGCCAATGGATGAATAAGCTTTTTTTAGGACTGATGCCAGTTATATTTCTATTTGAACAACTGCATGCTGAAAGCCAAATCGACCCGGCTTATTTAATTGCACAGGATAATTACTCTGCCAAAGTGATAAATAATCAATGATGAAATCCAAAATGAAATTGATGCCATTATTGGTGTCTGTGATCTTGATGAGTGGTTGTACAGTCTTTCCCGGCAGCAATATGTCAACAATGGGTAAGGATGTGATCAAACAACAGGATGCTGATTTTGATCTCGACAAAATGGTGAATGTTTATCCACTGACACCACGTCTGGTCGAACAATTACGTCCACGTCCAAATGTTGCGCAGCCGAATATGTCTCTGGACCAGGAAATTGCCTCCTACCAGTACCGCGTAGGTCCGGGTGACGTGATTAACGTTACCGTGTGGGACCATCCGGAATTGACCACGCCAGCGGGCCAATACCGCAGCTCAAGCGACACCGGTAACTGGGTGCAGTCTGATGGCACCATGTTCTATCCCTATATCGGCAAAGTACACGTTGCCGGGAAAACCCTTGCCGAAATCCGTAGTGATATTACCGGCCGCTTAGCGCAGTACATCGCCGATCCGCAGGTGGACGTTAATATCGCCGCATTCCGTTCGCAAAAAGCCTATATCTCCGGACAGGTGAACAAATCTGGCCAGCAGGCCATCACCAACGTGCCGCTGACCGTGCTGGACGCCATTAACGCCGCGGGCGGCTTAACCGACGGTGCCGACTGGCGCAACGTCGTTCTGACCCACAACGGTAAAGAACAACGCATTTCTCTGCAGGCGCTGATGCAAAACGGCGACTTGACGCAGAACCGTCTGCTCTATCCGGGCGACATTCTGTATGTACCGCGTAATGACGATCTGAAAGTCTTCGTGATGGGTGAAGTGAAGAAACAGAGCACCCTCAAAATGGACTTCAGCGGCATGACCCTGACCGAAGCCCTGGGTAATGCAGAGGGTATCGATCTCACCACCTCTAATGCCACCGGTATCTTCGTGATCCGTCCGCTGAAAGGCGAGGGCAGTGCGAAAGGCAAGATTGCCAATATTTACCAGCTGGATATGTCCGATGCGACTTCTCTGGTAATGGCAACGGAGTTCCGCCTCCAGCCTTATGACGTGGTGTATGTCACCACCGCACCGGTTGCCCGCTGGAACCGTCTGATCAACCAGTTGCTGCCAACCATCAGTGGCGTTCGCTACATGACGGATACGGCGCGCGACATTCATACCTGGTAATCCGCGATGTTTAATAAAATTCTGGTGGTATGCGTGGGGAACATTTGCCGTTCCCCAACGGCTGAGCGGTTGCTGAAACACTACCAGCCCGAGCTCACCGTCGAATCTGCAGGGCTGGGCGCGCTGGTCGGTAAAGGTGCCGATGAAAGCGCCGCGAGCGTGGCCCGCGATCACAACCTTTCTCTTGACGGGCACTGCGCCCGCCAGGTCACCGGCCGCATGTGCCGGGAGTATGACCTGATCCTGACGATGGAAAAACGCCATATTCACTCGCTATGCGAAATCGCACCGGAGATGCGCGGCAAAGTGATGCTGTTTGGTCACTGGGAAAACGAACGCGAAATCCCCGATCCCTATCGCAAAAGCCGTGAGGCCTTTGAGGCGGTGTATACCTTACTTGACCAGTCTGCCCGTCAGTGGGCGCAGGCACTGAAAGCTCAGCAGGGATAACAATGACAGAAAAAACAAAACCTTCTGCCGCCCCGATTTCGGGCAGTGATGAAATCGATATTGGTCGCCTGGTCGGCACCGTCATAGAGGCGAAGTGGTGGGTACTTGGGATCACCGCCGTGTTTGCCGCCGCGGCGATCGTCTATACGCTGTTTGCGACACCCATCTACAGCGCCGATGCGTTGGTGCAGATTGAGCAGAACACCGGCAACTCGCTGGTGCAGGATATTGGCTCTGCCCTGGCGAACAAACCGCCTGCCTCCGAGGCCGAAATTCAGCTGATCCAGTCGCGTCTGGTGCTGGGCAAAACGGTTCACGATCTGGGGCTTGATATCTCCGTCACCAAAAATACCTTCCCGATATTTGGTGCCGGCTGGGATCGCCTGACCGGGCACAGCAACGACACGGTAAAAGTTACCGACTTTGTGCTGCCGAAAGGGAGCGCGGATCAAACCTTTACCCTGACCGTGCTAGGGCCGAAGCAGTATCAGCTGACCAGCGACGCAGGCTTCAGCGCGCGCGGTGAAGTGGGGCAGATGCTGACAAAAGATGGCGTCAGCATGAAGGTGAGCGCTATTCAGGCGCAGGAAGGCAGCGAGTTTACCGTCACCAAATTCTCCACCCTGGGGATGATCAACAATCTGCAAAACAACCTGACGGTCACCGAAAATGGCAAGGACACGGGTGTCCTGAGCATGACCTTTACCGGTGAAGATAAAGATCAAATCCGCGAAATTCTCAACAGCATTACCCGCAACTACCTTGAGCAGAACGTCGAACGCAAGTCGGCTGAAGCGGCGAAAAGCCTGGCCTTCCTCGCCAAACAGCTCCCGGAAGTACGCGCACGTCTGGATGACGCAGAGAACAAACTGAACGCGTTTCGTCAGGATAAAGACTCCGTCGATCTGCCGCTGGAAGCGAAATCGGTGCTCGATTCGATGGTCAACATTGATGCGCAGCTCAACGAGTTGACCTTCAAAGAGGCGGAAATTTCTAAGCTCTACACCAAACGTCACCCGGCCTATCGCACGCTGCTGGAAAAACGTCGCACCCTCGAAGAGGAGAAAGCGAAGCTTAATGACCGCGTCACCGCGATGCCAAAAACGCAGCAGGAAATTGTGCGTCTGACCCGCGACGTGGAATCCGGCCAGCAGGTCTATATGCAGCTGCTGAACAAACAGCAGGAGCTGAAGATTACCGAAGCCAGTACCGTCGGCGACGTGCGTATTGTTGACCCGGCCATTACCCAGCCTGGCGTACTGAAGCCGAAGAAAGCGCTGATTATCCTCGGCAGCATTATCCTCGGCCTGATGCTCTCCATTGTTGGTGTGCTGCTGCGTTCGCTGTTCAACCGCGGTATCGAAAGCCCGCAGGTGCTGGAAGAGAATGGTATCAACGTTTACGCCAGTATCCCGCTCTCCGAATGGCAGAAATCGCATGACCGGGTCAAAAGCGTCAAAGGCGTCAAGCGTTACAAGCAGAGCCAGCTGCTGGCAGTGGGTAACCCGACGGACCTGGCAATTGAAGCGGTGCGCAGCCTGCGTACCAGTCTCCACTTCGCCATGATGCAGGCCAAAAACAACGTACTGATGTTAACCGGTGTCAGCCCGTCGATAGGTAAGACCTTTGTCTGTGCCAACCTGGCGGCGGTGGTCAGCCAGACCAATAAACGGGTGCTGCTGATCGACTGCGATATGCGTAAGGGCTATACCCACGAGCTGCTCGGGACCAATAACGTTAACGGCCTGTCGGAAATCCTGCTTGGCAAGGGTGAGATTAGCCAGAGCGCAAAACCGACCAGCATCCCGAAATTTGACCTCATCCCACGTGGTCAGGTGCCGCCAAACCCATCCGAACTGTTGATGAGCGACCGCTTTGCCGAGCTGGTGGAGTGGGCGAGCAAAAACTATGACCTGGTGCTGATCGATACACCACCAATTCTGGCCGTGACCGATGCGGCCGTGGTCGGTCGCCTGGCGGGAACCACGCTGATGGTGGCGCGCTATGCGGTGAACACCCTGAAGGAAGTGGAAACCAGCCTGAGCCGCTTCGAGCAGAATGGCATTGAGGTGAAAGGGGTGATCCTGAACTCCATCTTCCGCCGTGCGACCGGGTACCAGGATTACGGGTATTACGAGTACGAATATAAGTCTGACAGCAAATAACAATCCCCCTCACCCTAACCCTCTCCCGAGGGGAGAGGGAACTGCCCGGTGCAGCTATTCTCCCTCTCCCTTTGGGAGAGAGGCGGGGTGAGGGATCAGGGGAAGACTATGACCACACAACGCCCTTTAGTTTCTATTTATATGCCGACATGGAATCGTCAGCAGCTGGCGATCCGTGCAATCAAATCGGTGCTGCGCCAGGATTACGATAACTGGGAGCTGATCATTGTTGATGACTGTTCCTCTTCGTATGAGCAGCTGCAAAAGTTTGTCACTGACCTCAATGACCCGCGTGTCAGCTATACCCATAACGCGATCAACTCCGGGGCGTGTGCGGTGCGTAATCAGGCAATTATGCAGGCCAAAGGGCAGTATCTGACCGGCATCGACGACGATGACGAGTGGACACCAAACCGTCTGTCCATTTTCCTGTCGCACAAGGAACAACTGGTCACCCACGCTTTCCTGTATGCCAACGACTATGTCTGTCAGGGCGAGGTTTACTCGCAGCCTGCCAGCCTGCCGCTGTACCCGAAATCACCATACTCTCGCCGCCTGTTCTACAAGCGCAACATTATCGGCAATCAGGTGTTCACCTGGGCGTGGCGCTTTAAAGAGTGCCTGTTCGATACCGAACTGAAGGCCGCGCAGGATTACGACATCTTCCTGCGAATGGTGGTGGAGTATGGCGAGCCGTGGAAGGTGGAAGAGGCCACGCAGATCCTGCACATCAACCACGGGGAGATGCAAATCACCTCCTCACCAAAAAAATTCTCGGGTTACTTCCATTTCTACCGCAAGCACAAGGATAAGTTTGACCGTGCCAGCCGGAAGTACCAGCTCTTTACCCTCTATCAGATCCGCAATAAGCGGATGACCTGGCGTACCTTGCTGACGCTGTTTTCCGTGCGCAACGGCAAGCGACTGGCTGATGGACTGCGGGGGAAATAATGTTTCTGGAAGATTGCCGCGCTAACAGCTGGAGCCTGCGCCCGTGCTGCATGGTTCTGGCGTACCGCATCGCGCATTTCTGCTCGGTGTGGCGTAAGAAAAATGTTCTGAACAACCTCTGGGCGGCACCGGTTCTGGTGCTGTACCGGATTATCACCGAATGCATTTTTGGCTATGAAATTCAGGCTGCGGCCACCATCGGCCGCCGCTTTACCATTCACCACGGCTATGCGGTGGTCATCAATAAGTTCGTGGTCGCCGGGGATGATTTCACTATTCGTCATGCGGTCACCATCGGCAACCGGGGGCCGGAGAGCCTGGCCTGCCCGGTCATCGGCAACAACGTCGAGCTGGGGGCGAACGTGGTGATCATTGGCGACATTACCATTGGTAACAACGTCACGATTGGTGCAGGCAGCGTGGTGCTGGACAGCATTCCGGATAACGCGCTGGTAGTGGGCGAAAAAGCCCGCGTGAAGGTGATCAAATGAACATTCTGCAATTTAACGTCCGTCTCGCCGAGGGCGGGGCGGCTGGCGTGGCGCTGGATCTGCACCAGCGTGCGCTGCAAAAAGGGCTTCAGTCTCGTTTTATCTACGGCTATGGCAAAGGCGGTAAGAAAAGCGTCAGCCACGATAGCTATCCGCAGGTGCACAAGCAGACGCCACGTCTGACGTCTGTCGCCAACATTGCGCTGTTTCGTCTGTTTAACCGCGATCTGTTTGGCAACCTGAACAACCTCTATCGTACGGTCACGCGCACTTCCGGCCCGGTTGTGCTCCATTTTCACGTGCTGCACAGCTACTGGCTGAACCTGCAAGAGGTGGTGACGTTTTGCCAGAAGGTACAGGCTCACAAGCCGGATACCCGCTTCATCTGGACGCTGCACGACCACTGGAGCGTGACCGGACGCTGTGCGTTCACCGACGGCTGTGAAGGCTGGAAAAACGCCTGCCAGAAGTGCCCGACATTAACCAATTACCCGCCGGTGAAAGTGGATCGCGCTCACCAGCTGGTGGACGGAAAACGTCAGCAGTTCCGCGATATGCTGTCGCTCGGCTGCACGTTTATCTCCCCCAGCCAGCATGTGGCCGATGCTTTTAACAGTCTGTATGGGGCAGGGCGGTGTCAGATCATCAACAACGGGATCGACGTGGCGACGGAAGCGATTCTGGCCGAGTTGACCCCGGTTGCGGAAACCGCAGGCAAACCGAAAATTGCAATCGTCGCTCATGACCTGCGTTACGACGGCAAAACCAACCAGCAGCTGGTGCGCGATATGATGGCGCTGGGTGACAAAATCGAACTGCATACCTTCGGCAAATTCTCGCCGTTCGACGGCGCTAACGTGGTGAATCACGGGTTTGAAACGGATAAGCGCAAGCTGATGAGCGCCCTCAACGGGATGGATGCGCTGGTGTTCAGCTCGCGCGTCGATAACTACCCGCTGATCCTCTGCGAAGCGCTCTCGATTGGCGTGCCGGTGATCGCCACCCACAGCGATGCGGCGCGTGAAGTGCTGGAAAAATCGGGCGGGAAAACGTTCGCGGAACAGGAGGTGCTGCCGCTGGTGCAACTGCCGAAGCCGCAGATTGCGCAGGCCGTTTTTGGCACTGACCTGGAATCGTTCCGCAACCGCAGCCGCAAGGCCTACAGTGGACAACAGATGCTGGAGGAATATGTCTCGTTCTATCAGAGTCTGTAGTTATCTGCTGCTGCCGCTGATCTATCTGCTGGTCAACGTCAAAATTGCCCAGCTTGGCGAAAGCTTCCCGATAACCATTGTGACTTTCTTGCCTGCTCTGCTTCTGTTGTACGTCGATAAAATCAACCTCAAGAAGCTGATGATTGCCTTAGGGATGGGCTTTGGCCTGACGCTGTTTAACTACATCTTTGGCCAGTCGCTGGATCCCAGCAAGTACGTCACCTCTACCATGCTGTTTGTTTATATTGTCATTATTATTGGCATGGTGTGGAGTATTCGTTTTAAAACTATTTCTCCGCACAATTATCGGAAAATCCTCAGGCTCTTTTATATTGCCGTTGCGTTAATTGTTATGCTTGCTGCACTGGAAATGGCGCAAATTATTCTCACCGGTGGTAGCAGCCTGATGGAGATAATTTCGAAATATCTCATTTACAGTAACAGCTATGTACTGAACTTCATTAAGTTTGGCGGTAAGCGTACGACAGCCCTCTATTTTGAACCGGCGTTTTTCGCTCTGGCGTTAATCTCAATTTGGCTCAGCATCAAACAGTTTGGTATCAAAACCCCTAAGACCGATGCTATGATTCTTGCAGGAATCGTTCTGTCTGGTTCGTTCTCAGGGGTCATGACATTTATCCTGTTTTACCTCCTGGAGTGGGCATTCCAGTACCTGAACAAAGATGCGATTAAGAAAAAGCTGCCGCTGGCGATCATCTCCCTGACGGTATTTTTAGTAGGCGTGATATTTGCATTCCCGTATATCTCAGAGCGACTGGGAGATTTGGGAACGGAAGGCTCATCGTCCTATTATCGCATTATCGGGCCGCTGGTGATGGTGGGTTATTCCTTAACCCATATCGACGGTGTAGTAAGATTCGGCTCACTTTACGAATATGTTGCATCATTCGGAATCTTTAACGGTGCGGATGTCGGTAAAACCATAGACAATGGCCTGTATCTGTTAATTATTTATTTTTCGTGGTTCGCCGTACTGTTGACGCTCTGGTATCTGTTTAAAGTTTTCAAAATGATGATTAACGCGTTTGGGGATAACCAGAACTTTCGCGTGCAGCTTTATCTGTTTACGCCAGTGTCGCTGTTTTTTACGGGGTCAATATTTAGCCCGGAATATGCTTTCTTGATTGTCTGTCCGTTTATTCTGCGCAAGGCGCTTAATATTACGAACGTATGACGAAATGAGGTGATTTATGTTTCTTAGCGTCATTACTGTTGCCTTTCGTAATTACGAAGGGGTGGTAAAAACCTGGCGCTCGCTGCGCAACCTGGCGCGCGATCCGAGTCTCAGCTTTGAGTGGATCGTGGTCGATGGCGGCTCGAACGATGGCACGGCGGAGTTTCTGGAAAAACTCAACGGTGAGTTCAACTTACGCTTCGTAAGCGAGAAAGATAAAGGCATCTACGATGCGATGAACAAAGGCATTAACATGGCGCAAGGCCGTTATGCCATCTTCCTTAACTCGGGCGATGTGTTCCATGACGATGTGGCGCAATTTGCCCGTCAGCTGGCGCGCCAGAAAGACGACGCGATGTATATTGGCGATGCGCTGCTCGATTTTGGCGACGGGCATAAAATTTGCCGCAGCGCGAAACCCGGCTGGTATATCTATCACAGTTTACCGGCAAGCCATCAGGCCATTTTCTTCCCGGTAAAAGGTCTGAAAAAACAGCCTTACGATCTGCAGTATAAAGTGTCATCAGATTATGCCCTGGCCGCCAGTCTGTATAAATCAGGCTACCCGTTCCGTCGAATTAAAGGGCTGGTGTCTGAATTTTCAATGGGCGGTGTATCCACCTCGAATAATCTGGAATTGTGCCAGGATGCAAAAAACGTACAGCGTAAGATATTACGCGTGCCCGCATTCTGGGCGGAATTGTCTTATTTATTCCGCCTGCGCACCACGGGTAAAACGAAAACCTTATATAACAAAGCCTGAATATAAGGAAATGTAATGCAGGATCTTAACGGGTTCACCGTGCCGAAAGGTTTCCGGGGCGGGAACGGAATTAAAGTGCAGTTATGGTGGGCCGTTCAGGCCACCTTATTTGCCTGGTCACCGCAAATACTGTATCGCTGGCGTGCCTTTTTATTGCGTCTGTTTGGCGCAAAAATCGGAAAAAACGTAGTTATTCGTCCATCGGTAAAAATTACTTACCCCTGGAAATTAACGCTTGGCGATTACGCCTGGGTAGGGGATGACGCCGTGTTATATACCCTTGGCGATATCACGATTGGTGCAAACGCAGTGGTGTCACAGAAGTGTTATTTGTGTACCGGCAGCCACGATTTTATGAGTCAGCATTTTGATATTACCGCTTCGCCAATTGTGATTGGCGAAAAATGCTGGCTGGCAACAGATGTATTTGTTGCACCTGGTGTTTCTGTTGGCGATGGCACGGTAGTCGGTGCCCGCAGCAGCGTTTTTAAATCGCTACCGGCAAATAAAATTTGCCGTGGCAACCCCGCAGTGGTGATACGCGAACGCGTTGAAACTGATTAAATTCATAAGTAGAGGAATATAAACATGTCTAAAGTCGCTCTCATCACCGGCGTTACCGGGCAGGATGGTTCTTACCTGGCAGAGTTACTGCTGGAAAAAGGTTATGAAGTTCACGGTATTAAGCGTCGTGCTTCTTCTTTCAACACGGAACGTGTGGATCATATTTACCAGGATCCGCATGCGGCGAACCCGAAATTCCATCTGCACTACGGCGACCTGACCGATACCTCCAACCTGACCCGCATCCTGCAGGAAGTACAGCCGGATGAAGTTTACAACCTGGGCGCGATGAGCCACGTAGCGGTTTCTTTCGAATCCCCGGAATACACCGCTGACGTTGACGCCATGGGTACGCTGCGTCTGCTGGAAGCGATTCGTTTCCTCGGCCTTGAGAAGAAAACCCGTTTCTACCAGGCATCCACCTCTGAACTGTACGGTCTGGTGCAGGAAATCCCGCAGAAAGAGACCACCCCGTTCTACCCACGTTCTCCTTACGCGGTAGCCAAACTGTATGCCTACTGGATCACCGTAAACTACCGTGAATCTTACGGCATGTACGCCTGTAACGGCATTCTGTTTAACCACGAATCCCCACGTCGTGGCGAAACCTTCGTGACCCGTAAAATTACCCGCGCTATCGCCAACATCGCTCAGGGTCTGGAATCCTGCCTGCACCTCGGCAACATGGACTCCCTGCGTGACTGGGGCCATGCCAAAGACTACGTGAAGATGCAGTGGATGATGCTGCAGCAGGAGCAGCCAGAAGACTTCGTGATTGCGACCGGTGTGCAGTACTCCGTCCGTCAATTCGTGGAAATGGCTGCCGCACAGCTGGGTATCAAACTGCGCTTCGAAGGCACTGGCGTGGAAGAGAAGGGGATCGTTGTCTCTGTGACCGGCCATGACGCACCGGGCGTGAAACCAGGTGATGTGATTGTGCAGGTTGACCCGCGTTACTTCCGTCCTGCGGAAGTGGAAACCCTGCTGGGCGACCCAACCAAAGCGCACGAGAAACTGGGCTGGAAACCAGAAACCACTCTGCAGGAGATGGTCTCTGAGATGGTAGCCAAAGATCTTGAAGCAGCGAAAAAACACTCCCTGCTCAAATCTCATGGCTACGAGGTTGCCATCGCGCTGGAGTCCTGAGAATGACAAAACAACGTATTTTTGTCGCCGGTCATCGCGGAATGGTGGGTTCCGCGATTGTTCGCCAGCTGGAGCAGCGCGGTGACGTGGAAGTGGTTGTCCGTACCCGCGACGAGCTGAATCTGCTCGATAGCCGTGCGGTACAGGACTTCTTTGCCAACGAACGTATCGATCAGGTGTATCTGGCGGCGGCAAAAGTGGGCGGCATTGTCGCTAACAACACTTACCCGGCAGATTTCATCTACGAGAACATGATGATTGAGAGCAACATCATTCACGCGGCGCATCTGCACAACGTGAACAAGCTGTTGTTCCTCGGCTCATCCTGTATCTACCCGAAAATGGCGAAACAGCCGATCGCCGAGAGCGAACTGCTGCAGGGGACGCTGGAAGCAACCAACGAGCCGTACGCCATTGCCAAAATTGCCGGGATCAAGCTGTGCGAGTCCTACAACCGTCAGTACAACCGTGACTATCGCTCGGTGATGCCGACCAACCTGTATGGGCCGCACGATAACTTCCACCCGAGCAACTCGCACGTGATCCCGGCGCTGCTGCGTCGTTTCCACGAGGCGACCGCCGAGAACGCACCGGATGTGGTGGTGTGGGGCAGCGGCACGCCGATGCGCGAATTCCTGCACGTGGATGACATGGCCGCGGCCAGCATTCACGTGATGGAGCTGGATCGCGAGGTGTGGCAGGAGAACACTGAGCCGATGCTGTCGCACATCAACGTTGGCACTGGCGTGGATTGCACCATTCGCGAGCTGGCGCAGACCATCGCTCAGGTGGTGGGCTATAAGGGCCGCGTGGTGTTTGACGCCACCAAACCGGACGGCACGCCGCGCAAACTGCTGGACGTCACCCGTCTGCATCAGCTGGGCTGGTATCACGAGGTGTCGCTGGAACAAGGGCTGGCAAGTACCTACCAGTGGTTCCTGGAAAACCAGCACCGCTTCCGGGGGTAACAATGTTTTTAAGTCAGGAAGATTTTGCCACGGTAGTGCGCTCCACTCCGCTCATCTCAATTGATTTGATCGTGGAGAACGAACGCGGCGAGTTCTTGCTGGGGAAACGAACCAATCGTCCTGCTCAGGGCTTCTGGTTCGTGCCCGGCGGGCGCGTGCAGAAGGATGAGACGCTGGCCAACGCGTTTGAGCGTCTCACTCTGGCGGAACTGGGCCTGCAACTGCCGATGGCAGCAGGCCAGTTTTACGGGGTCTGGCAGCACTTCTATGACGATAACTTTTCAGGTACCGGCTTCACCACGCACTACATCGTGCTGGGGTTCCGCCTGAAGGTGAGTGAGGCAGACCTGCGTCTGCCTGATTCTCAGCACGACGACTACCGCTGGCAGACGCCAGAGGCGCTGCTGGCCAGCGACAATGTGCATGACAACAGTCGTGCCTATTTCCTGGCCGATCGTCAGTCTGAGGTGCCGGGACTATGAAGATCCTCGTATATGGAATCAACTACTCGCCGGAATTGACCGGTATCGGGAAATACACCGGCGAGATGGTCGAGTGGATGGCGAGCCAGGGACATGACGTGCGGGTCATTACCGCGCCGCCGTACTACCCGGAATGGAAAGTGGGCGAGCGCTACTCCAGCTGGCGCTATCGCCGCGAAGAGGGCGCTGCGACCGTCTGGCGTTGCCCGCTGTACGTGCCGAAGCAGCCCTCGACGCTGAAACGTTTAATTCATCTGGGCAGCTTTGCCCTGAGCAGTTTCTTCCCGCTGATGGCGCAGCGTCGCTGGAAGCCGGATCGCATCATCGGCGTGGTACCGACGCTGTTCTGCACGCCGGGCATGCGGCTGCTGGGCAAGCTCTCCGGTGCGCGCACGTTGCTGCACATTCAGGATTATGAAGTCGACGCCATGCTGGGCCTGGGGATGGCAGGTAAAGGCAAGGGTGGCAAAGTGGCGAAACTCGCCAGCGCTTTTGAGCGCAGCGGTCTGCATAACGTGGATTATGTCTCCACCATCTCGCGATCGATGATGAACAAAGCGCAGGAGAAGGGCGTCGCGCCGGAAAAGGTGATCTTTTTCCCGAACTGGTCCGAAGTGGCCCGTTTCCGTGACGTAACAGAACACGACGCGCAGGCGCTTCGCGCAGAGCTCGGTTTGCCTGATGACCAAAAAATCATTCTTTATTCAGGCAATATCGGCGAAAAGCAGGGGCTGGAGAACGTTATCGAGGCGGCTCAACAGCTTAGCGAACATCCGTGGATGTTTGTGATTGTCGGTCAGGGCGGCGGAAAAGCGCGTCTGGAGAAGATGGCAAGCGTTCGCGGCCTGACTAACGTGAAATTCTTCCCGCTTCAGTCTTACGAGGCGCTGCCTGCGCTGCTGAAGATGGGTGACTGCCATCTGGTGGTGCAAAAGCGCGGCGCGGCGGATGCGGTGCTGCCGTCCAAGCTGACCAACATTCTGGCCGTGGGCGGGAACGCTGTGATCACGGCAGAAGCCGAAACCGAATTAGGCCAGCTGTGTGACAGCTACCCGGGGATCGCCGTTTGCGTGGAGCCGGAATCGGTTCCGGCGCTGGTGACCGGAATTGAACAGGCACTCGCCATGCCAAAAGTGAACACGGTGGCACGTGAATATGCCGAACGCACGCTCGAGAAAGAGAACGTGCTGAGCCAATTTATTGCAGATATACGGGGATAAATCATGAGTCAAACCACGTTGTATCCGGTTGTGATGGCAGGTGGCTCTGGTAGCCGGTTGTGGCCGCTGTCCCGCGTGCTCTATCCAAAACAGTTCCTCTGCCTGAAAGGGGATCTCACCATGCTGCAAACAACGGTTAACCGTCTGCAGGGTGTGGAGTGTGAAAGCCCGGTGGTGATTTGTAACGAACAGCACCGCTTTATTGTTGCCGAGCAGCTGCGCCAGCTGAACAAACTCACAGAAAATATCATTCTGGAGCCTGCCGGACGAAATACCGCCCCAGCCATTGCCCTGGCGGCGCTGGCGGCAAAACGCAGCAGCCCGGATTGCGATCCGCTGATGCTGGTCCTGGCGGCAGACCACGTCATTCAGCAGGAAGAGGCGTTCCGCGACGCGGTGCGGGCGGCCATTCCTTACGCAGAAAGCGGCAAGCTGGTGACCTTCGGCATCGTGCCGGATCTGCCAGAAACCGGCTATGGCTATATCCGCCGCGGCAGCGTGACGCCGGGCGAAGGCGACAGCGTGGCGTTTGACGTGGCGCAGTTCGTTGAGAAACCGAATCTGGAAACCGCGCAGGCCTACGTTGCCAGCGGTGAATACTACTGGAACAGCGGTATGTTCCTGTTCCGCGCCGGTCGCTATCTGGAAGAACTGCAAAAGTATCGTCCGGATATCCTGAGCGCCTGCGAAAAAGCCATGAACGTGGTGGATCCGGATCTCGACTTTATTCGCGTCGACGAAGCCGCTTTCCTCGCCTGCCCGGAAGAGTCCATTGACTATGCGGTAATGGAGCGCACGGCGGATGCGGTGGTGGTGCCGATGGATGCAGGCTGGAGCGATGTTGGCTCCTGGTCCTCCCTGTGGGAGATCAGCGCGCATACCCCGGAGGGTAACGTCCATCACGGTGATGTGATTAGCCACAAAACCGAGAACAGCTACGTCTACGCCGAATCCGGCCTCGTGACCACGGTGGGGGTGAAGGATCTGGTGGTCGTCCAGACCAAAGACGCCGTGCTGATTGCCGACCGTAACGCCGTGCAGGACGTTAAAAAGGTGGTGGAGAAGATCAAAGCCGACGGTCGCCACGAGCACCATATTCACCGCGAAGTGTACCGCCCGTGGGGCAAATACGACTCCATCGATGCGGGCGAACGTTACCAGGTGAAGCGCATTACCGTGAAGCCGGGCGAAGGCCTGTCGGTACAGATGCATCACCATCGTGCCGAGCACTGGGTGGTGGTGGCGGGTACCGCCAAAGTGACCATCGACGGCGAAGTGAAACTGCTCGGTGAAAACGAGTCAATTTATATTCCGCTGGGGGCGACACACTGTCTGGAAAACCCAGGGAAGATACCTCTCGATTTAATTGAAGTGCGCTCCGGCGCGTATCTGGAAGAGGACGATATTGTCCGTTTCCAGGACCGCTACGGTCGGGTGTAACCGCTTCGCATCATGCCCGGTGGCGCTGTGCTTACCGGGCCTACGAATGAATAAAAAATATTTTGCCTGTTAATTGGGCGGGCCAACTGTTGCCTGAAAAAGGGGTCATGATGGAAAAGTTAACCTGTTTTAAAGCCTACGATATTCGCGGCAAGCTGGGTGAAGAGCTGAATGAAGACATTGCGTGGCGCATCGGCCGTGCGTACGGCGAATACCTGAAACCGAAAACTATCGTACTGGGTGGCGACGTGCGTCTGACCAGCGAATCCCTGAAGCTGGCGCTGGCGAAAGGGCTGCAGGACGCGGGCGTGGACGTGCTGGATATCGGCCTTTCCGGTACCGAAGAGATCTATTTTGCCACCTTCCACCTGGGCGTGGACGGCGGGATTGAAGTCACGGCTAGCCATAATCCGATGGATTACAACGGTATGAAGCTGGTGCGCAAGGGTGCGCGCCCTATCAGCGGTGATACCGGCCTGCGCGACGTGCAGCGTCTGGCGGAAGCCAATGACTTCCCGCCGGTGAACAAGTCTGCACGCGGCAGCTACAAGCAGATCGATCTGCGTAAAGAGTACATCGATCACCTGCTGGGTTACATCAACGTGGCGAACCTTAAGCCGCTGAAGCTGGTCATTAACTCCGGCAACGGCGCGGCGGGCCCGGTGGTGGATGCCCTGGAAGCCCGCTTTAAGGCGCTGAACGTGCCGGTGACCTTCGTCAAGGTACACAACACCCCGGACGGCAACTTCCCGAACGGTATCCCGAACCCGCTGCTGCCAGAGTGCCGCGACGACACCCGCAATGCGGTGATTGAACACGGTGCGGATATGGGCATCGCCTTTGACGGCGATTTCGACCGCTGCTTCCTGTTCGACGAGAAAGGGCAGTTCATCGAGGGCTATTACATTGTCGGCCTGCTGGCGGAAGCGTTCCTCGAGAAAAATCCGGGGGCGAAGATCATTCATGACCCGCGTCTCTCCTGGAACACCGTTGACGTGGTGTCAGCGGCAGGCGGTACGCCGGTGATGTCCAAAACCGGTCACGCGTTTATTAAAGAGCGTATGCGCGAAGAAGACGCCATCTACGGCGGCGAGATGAGCGCCCATCACTACTTCCGCGATTTTGCCTACTGCGACAGCGGGATGATCCCGTGGCTGCTGGTGACCGAGCTGCTGTGCCTGAAAGGTCAGACCCTGGGCGAGCTGGTGCGCGACCGTATGGCGGCCTTCCCGGCAAGTGGAGAGATCAACAGCAAACTGGCGCAGCCGGCTGAGGCCATTGCCCGTGTGGAACAGCACTTTGCTATTCACGCGCTGGAAATTGACCGTACCGACGGTATCAGCATGGCGTTCCCGCAGTGGCGCTTTAACCTGCGCTCGTCCAATACCGAGCCGGTGGTGCGCCTGAACGTGGAATCCCGCGCCGACACCGCGCTGATGGAAGCCCGAACGAAGGACATTCTGGCGCTGTTGAATCAGTAATCATTGCCCCTCACCCCAGCCCTCTCCCCACAGGGGAGAGGGTGTTCAAGTTCCCTCTCCCCTGTGGGGAGAGGGTTAGGGTGAGGGGTAAGGTTTTGAACTAAAGGAACAACGATGACGAATCTAAAAAAGCGCGAACGAGCGAGAACGAATGCATCGTTAATCTCTATGGTGCAGCGTTTTTCTGATATCACCATCATGGTCGGCGGATTGTGGGCGGTGTGTTGGATCAGCGGGCAATCGTTCTTATACATGCACCTGCTGATGGCACTGATTGCGCTGGTCGTGTTTCAGATGATCGGCGGGATGACGGATTTCTATCGTTCGTGGCGTGGCGTCAAGATGACCACCGAACTGATGCTGTTGCTGCAGAACTGGACCTTAAGCCTGATCTTCAGCGCGGGCCTGGTGGCGTTCAGCCATGATTTTGATAATCGTCTGGTGACGTATCTTTGCTGGTATCTGTTAACCAGCGTCGGCATGGTGGTTTGCCGCTCCCTGATCCGCTTTGGCGCGGGCTGGTTGCGTAACCGTGGTTACAACCGCCGCTATGTCGCCGTTGCCGGCGATCTGCCTGTGGGCCAGGTGCTGCTTGATAGCTTCCGCAAGGAGCCGTGGTTAGGTTTTGAAGTGGTTGGGATCTACCACGACGCGAAACCGGGTGGCGTGCCGTCGGACTGGGCGGGCAACTACGACCAGCTTATTGACGATGCGAAAGCGGGCAAAATTCACAACGTCTACATTGCCATGCAGATGAAAGAGGAGTCCCGCATTAAGAAACTGATGCGCGACCTGGCGGACACCACCTGTTCCGTGATCCTCATTCCGGACGTCTTTACCTTCAACATTCTCCATTCCCGTATCGAAGAGGTGAACGGTGTACCGGTAGTGCCGCTGTACGACACGCCGCTGTCAGGTATCAACCGTGTTCTCAAACGCCTGGAAGACATTGTGCTCTCTTCACTGATCCTTCTGCTGATCTCCCCGGTGCTGTGCTGCATTGCCCTGGCGGTGAAGCTGAGCTCTCCCGGCCCGGTCATCTTCCGTCAGACGCGCTACGGCATGGACGGTAAGCCGATCATGGTGTGGAAATTCCGCTCCATGAAGGTGATGGAGAACGACAAAGTGGTGACGCAGGCTACGCAGAACGATCCGCGCGTGACCCGCGTGGGGAATTTCCTGCGCCGCACCTCGCTGGACGAGCTGCCGCAGTTTATCAACGTCTTTACTGGCGGTATGTCGATTGTCGGGCCACGTCCGCACGCGGTTGCCCATAACGAGCAGTACCGCTCGCTGATTGAAGGCTACATGCTGCGCCATAAAGTGAAACCAGGCATTACCGGCTGGGCGCAAATCAACGGCTGGCGCGGTGAAACCGACACGCTGGAAAAAATGGAAAAACGCATTGAGTTCGACCTTGAGTACATCCGTGAGTGGAGCCTCTGGTTCGATATCAAAATTGTTTTTCTGACCATCTTCAAAGGTTTCGTGAACAAAGCGGCGTACTAAGATGAGCTTACGTGAAAAAACCATCAGCGGCGCCAAGTGGTCAGCGATGGCGACTATCGTCATCATTGGCCTGGGGCTGGTGCAGATGACCGTGCTGGCGCGCATTATCGATAATCATCAGTTCGGTCTGCTGACCGTCTCGCTGGTGATTATCGCGCTGGCCGACACGCTGTCTGACTTCGGTATCGCCAACTCGATTATCCAGCGCAAAGAGATTAGCCAGCTGGAGCTGACCACGCTCTACTGGCTGAACGTGGGGCTGGGGATATTTGTTTTTGTGCTGGTGTTCCTGCTGAGCGATGTGATCGCCAGCGTGCTGCACAACCCGGATCTGGCCCCGCTGATGCGCACGCTGTCGTTTGCCTTTGTGGTGATCCCGCACGGGCAGCAGTTCCGCGCGCTGATGCAAAAAGAGCTGGAGTTCAACAAGATCGGCATGATTGAAACCAGCGCCGTGCTGGCGGGCTTTACCTTCACGGTGGTGAGCGCCCATTTCTGGCCGCTGGCCATGACCGCCATTCTGGGGTATCTGGTGAACTCTACCGTGCGTACGCTGCTGTTCGGCTACTTTGGCCGCAAGATCTACCGCCCGGGGCTGCATTTTTCCCTGGCGTCCGTCTCCTCGAACCTGCGTTTTGGCGCCTGGCTGACGGCCGACAGCATCATCAACTACGTCAATACCAACCTTTCCACGCTGGTGCTGGCGCGCATTCTGGGGGCGAGCGTCGCGGGGGGTTATAACCTGGCCTACAACGTTGCGGTCGTCCCGCCGATGAAGCTCAACCCGATTATCACCCGCGTGTTGTTCCCGGCGTTCGCCAAAATTCAGGACGACACTGAAAAGCTGCGCGTCAACTTCTACAAGCTGCTCTCCGTGGTCGGCATTATTAACTTCCCGGTACTGCTGGGTCTGATGGTGGTGTCGAGCAACTTTGTGCCGCTGGTATTTGGCGAGAAGTGGAACAGCATCATCCCGATCCTGCAGTTGCTCTGCGTGGTGGGGCTGCTGCGCTCCGTGGGTAACCCGATTGGCTCCCTGCTGATGGCGAAAGCGCGCGTGGATATCAGCTTTAAATTCAACGTATTTAAAACCTTCCTGTTTATTCCGGCAATTATCGTCGGCGGACACATGGCGGGCGCCATTGGCGTCACGCTGGGCTTTCTGCTGGTGCAAATCATCAACACCGTGCTGAGCTACTTCATCATGATCAAGCCAGTGCTGGGCTCCAGCTACCGTCAGTACATCCTGAGCCTGTGGCTGCCGTTTTATCTCTCCTTGCCGACCCTGGTGGTGAGCTACGGTCTGGGCGTGCTCCTGAAGGGGCATCTGCCACTGGCCGCGCTGCTGGCAGTGCAGGTTGCTGCGGGCGCACTGGCGTTTGGGGTGATGATTGTGCTGTCACGCAATGCGCTGGTGGTGGAGATGAAGCGCCAGTTTTGCCGTAACGAAAAAATGAAAACGCTGCTTCGCGCAGGCTAGTTATTTAAGAGGCCATTATGAAATTATTAATTCTTGGCAACCATACCTGCGGCAACCGTGGCGACAGCGCCATCCTGCGCGGTTTACTGGATGCAATTAACACCCTTAAGCCTGAGACAGAAGTGGACGTGATGAGCCGTTACCCGGTCAGCTCATCCTGGTTACTGAACCGCCCGGTGATGGGCGACCCGCTCTACAGCCAGATGAAACAGCACAATAACGCTGCGGGCGTGATGGGACGCGTGAAGAAAGTGTTGCGTCGCCGCTACCAGCATCAGGTGCTGCTTTCTCGCGTAACCGACACCGGCAAGCTGCGCAACATCGCCATTGCGCAGGGCTTTACCGATTTCGTGCGTCTGCTTTCCGGCTATGACGCCATTATTCAGGTGGGCGGTTCGTTCTTCGTCGATCTCTACGGCGTGCCGCAGTTTGAGCATGCGCTCTGTACCTTTATGGCGAAGAAGCCGCTGTTTATGATTGGTCACAGCGTCGGGCCATTCCAGGAACCTCAGTTCAACCAGCTGGCAAACTATGTGTTTGGCCACTGCGATGCCCTGATTTTACGTGAGTCAGTCAGCCTCGACATGATGAAGCGCAGCGAGATCGACACCTCGAAAGTCGAGCACGGGGTGGATACCGCGTGGCTGGTGGATCACCAGGACGACAGCTTCCAGCCGAGCTACGCGGTGCAGCACTGGCTGGACGTGGCGGCGAAACAGAAAACCGTCGCCATTACCCTGCGCGAACTGGCACCTTTTGATAAGCGTTTAGGTACGACTCAGGCCGCCTACGAGAAGGCCTTTGCCGAGGTCGTTAACCGCGTGCTGGACAGCGGTTATCAGGTGCTGGCGCTCTCCACCTGTACCGGTATCGATAGCTACAACAAGGATGATCGCATGGTGGCGCTGAACCTGCGCCATCTGGTGAACGATCCGTCCCGGTATCACGTGGTGATGGACGAACTGAACGATCTGGAGATGGGCAAACTGCTCTCTGCCTGTGACCTGACCGTGGGTACCCGTCTGCACTCTGCCATCATCTCGATGAACTTTGGCACGCCGGCCATTGCCATCAACTATGAGCACAAATCTGCCGGAATTATGCAGCAGCTGGGGATGCCGGAAATGGCCGTGGATATCCGTCATCTGCTGGATGGCTCGCTCGGCGCAATGGTGGGCGACACCCTTGGGCAACTGCCCGCCGTGAATGAGCGCCTGACCGTGGCGGTGAAAGCCGAGCGCGAAAAGGGAATGGGGATGGTGAAGTCTGTGCTTGACCGCGTGCGGGAGGGGAAATGAAGGTTGGTTTCTTCTTACTGAAATTTCCACTGTCGTCTGAAACCTTTGTACTCAATCAAATCACCGCGTTTATCGATATGGGATATGACGTGGAAATTATCGCCCTGCAAAAGGGCGATACGCAAAACACCCATGCGGCGTATACCCAGTATGGGCTGGAGGCGAAAACCCGCTGGCTGCAGGATGAGCCATCCGGAAAAGTGAACAAGCTGCGCTACCGTGCCAGCCAGACCTTACGCGGGCTCCATCGCGCGTCGACCTGGCGAGCGCTGAACATCTCCCGCTATGGCGCGGAGTCGCGCAATCTGATCCTGTCGGCCATCTGTGGGCAAACGGCGCAGCCGTACCGCGCTGATGTCTTTATCGCCCACTTTGGCCCGGCAGGGGTGACCGCAGCCAAACTGCGCGAGCTGGGGGTGATTGACGGGAAGATCGCCACGATCTTCCACGGCATTGATATCTCCAGCCGTGAAGTGCTGAACCACTACACGCCGGAGTATCAGCAGCTGTTCCAGCGCGGCGACATGATGCTGCCCATCAGCGACCTGTGGGCCGGACGCCTCAAAAAGATGGGTTGCCCGGGCGAGAAAATCACCGTCTCGCGGATGGGGGTGGATTTGGCGCGTTTTACCCGACGTCCGGTCAAGGTGCCGGGTAAACCGCTGCAGATTATCTCCGTTGCCCGACTGACCGAGAAAAAAGGGCTGCATGTGGCGATTGAAGCCTGCCGCCAGCTCAAGGCGCGCGGGGTGGATTTCCGTTATCGCATTCTCGGTATCGGCCCGTGGGAGCGTCGTCTGCGTACGCTTATTGAACAGTATGAGCTGGAAACGCACGTGGAGATGCCAGGCTTTAAGCCGAGCCACGAGGTGAAGGCCATGCTCGATGAAGCCGACGTGTTTCTGCTGCCGTCCGTTACGGGCGCCGATGGCGACATGGAAGGCATACCGGTGGCGCTGATGGAGGCGATGGCGGTGGGGATTCCGGTGGTATCGACGCTGCACAGCGGGATCCCTGAGCTGATCAAGTCAGATCATTCCGGCTGGCTGGTCCCCGAAAATAACGCCATGGCCCTGGCCGATCGGCTGGCCGCGTTTAGCGATATCGACCAGCAGGCGCTGGAGCCCGTGCTGCACAATGCCCGACAAAAAGTCGAGGCAGATTTTAACCAGCAGGTGATCAATCGCCAGTTAGCGAGCCTGCTGCAAACGTTGTAACGCCGAGGTTGTATGCTGAAAAAGATTACCCGACGCAGCTTTGTCTCTTCTCTGTCCGTCCTGGCGGCAATGCCGCTACTGTCGCCCCGCGTTGCGCGGGCGGCAACCGGCGAGACGGTCTCTGTAAATCAGTACAATAACAACGACTGGATCGCCGCCTTTAAGCAGGCGTTTAACGAAGGCGACACCGTCGTAGTGCCTGCAGGGCTCACCTGCAAAAACATCAACACGGGCATTTTCATTCCTGACGGCAAAACGCTGCTGATTCGTGGGGCGTTAACCGGCAATGGCCGGGGGCGCTTTGTCCTGCAGGAGGGCAGCAAAGTCATCGGTGAGGGCGAAGGCCGTACCGAAAATATTACCCTTGACGTTCGTGGCTCTGACTGCGTGATCAAAGGGCTGGCGATGAGCGGATTTGGCCCGTTAACGCAAATCTACATCGGCGGCAAAAAGCCCAGCGTGATGCGTAATCTGGTCATTGATAACATCCGCGTGAGCCAGGCCAATTACGCCATCCTGCGTCAGGGGTTTCATAGCCAGGTGGATGGCGCCCGCATCACCAACAGCAAATTCAGCCACCTGCAGGGCGATGCGATCGAATGGAATGTGGCCATCAATGACCGCAATATTCTGATCTCCGACCATGTGATCGACAACATCAACTGCACCAACGGGAAGATTAACTGGGGGATTGGTATTGGCCTTGCGGGCAGTACCTACGACAACGACTACCCGGAAAAACAGACCGTGAAGAACTTTGTGGTTGCCAATATCACCGGCAGCAACTGCCGCCAGCTGGTGCACGTTGAGAACGGTAAACACTTTATTATCCGCAATATTAAGGCCAAAAATATTACGCCTGATTTCAGTAAAAAGGCGGGAATAGACAATGCCACGGTAGCAATTTATGGCTGTGATAATTTCGTTATTGATAATGTCGATATGGTCAATAGTGCCGGCATGTTAATCGGTTACGGCGTGATTAAAGGTGACTACCTGTCGATTCCGCAGAACTTCAAGCTTAACGATATTCGTCTGGATAATAGCCAGCTTGCCTATAAGCTGCGCGGCATACAAATTTCATCCGGTAATGCGACCTCGTTTGTGGCCATCACCAACGTCGACATGCAGCGCGCGACGCTTGAACTGCATAACAAACCTCAGCACCTTTTCTTGCGCAATATCAACGTGATGCAGGAAGCAGCAATCGGACCCGCGCTGAAGCTGAACTTCGACCTGCGTAAGGATGTGCGGGGTAAGTTTATGGCGAAAGACGAGACGTTGCTGTCACTGGCAAACATCAAAGCAGTGAATGAGAAAGGGCAGAGCTCGGTGGATATTGACCGGGTGGATCAGCATGTGGTGAATACGGAACGGCTGAATTTTGCGCTGCCGCACAGATAATCGTCAGTGGGCTTTTTGCGACTATTCCTGGCACGGAATCGCATTCTATTCAGATTACAACTACTGTAATTTGTGGTGCTAAGGCGTAATATCATTACAGGATTACGGCAAATCATACTGGCGAAAACAGGTTTAAGAGCTATAATTCGTCAACCATTTTAAGGTGGAAGAAATAATGATTAATTTGAAAGCAGTCATTCCGGTAGCCGGACTGGGCATGCATATGCTGCCAGCCACAAAAGCCATTCCTAAAGAGATGCTACCGATCGTCGACAAGCCGATGATTCAATACATCGTCGACGAGATTGTTGCTGCAGGGATCAAAGAAATCGTTCTGGTTACGCACTCGTCCAAGAATGCGGTTGAAAACCACTTCGACACCTCTTACGAACTCGAAGCGCTGCTGGAGCAGCGTGTTAAACGTCAACTGCTGGCGGAAGTGCAGTCTATTTGTCCTCCTGGCGTGACCATCATGAACGTGCGTCAGGCGCAGCCGCTGGGCCTGGGCCACTCCATCCTGTGTGCTCGCCCTGTCGTAGGCGACAATCCGTTTATCGTGGTCCTGCCGGATATCATCATTGATACCGCTTCTGCGGATCCGCTGCGCTACAACCTGGCGGCGATGGTGGCGCGTTTCAACGAAACAGGCCGCAGCCAGGTGCTGGCGAAACGCATGAAAGGCGATCTGTCCGAGTACTCTGTTATCCAGACTAAAGAAGCGCTGGAGACAGAAGGGCAGGTGAGCCGCATCGTTGAGTTTATCGAAAAACCGGATCAGCCGCAGACGCTGGATTCCGACCTGATGGCGGTTGGTCGTTATGTCCTGAACGCGGATATCTGGGCCGAGCTGGAAAAAACCGAGCCAGGCGCCTGGGATCGTATCCAGTTGACCGATGCGATTGCCGAGTTGGCGAAGAAGCAATCTGTTGACGCGATGCTGATGACCGGTGAGAGCTACGACTGCGGTAAGAAGTTGGGCTACATGCAGGCGTTTGTGAACTATGGGCTGCGCAACCTGAAGGAAGGGGCGAAGTTCAGAAGCCGGATTGAGAAGTTGTTAGCTAACGACTGATTTTATCTTACTTGATTTGCACAAGCGGCAGTCATCATTTGGGTATGTTGAAACATAACCAAAATGGTAGCTGCCGTTTTTTGTTATTAATTCTAATGATAACATGGATTTATCTGATTTAAATCTGGTCAGATTTGTAACGATTTGTGCTTGTTTCTGAGGTCGTTTAGGACGACAATTAACGGCAGTTTTTGCAGTTGTCCAGCGCCAGTAGAGTTCGGTGTCGGACTTCAACAAATGGAACATTTCACCCTCGTTCAGTGCACTGGTAGCTGTTAAGCCAGGGGCGGTAGCGTGGGTAAAACCCATGCAGGGCTGGGTTACAATCTCTTCAATTGTAGCATTCAATAAGTTGATATTTTCTGGTGAAAAACATGTTTGATAATAAAACGATTCTGGTAACTGGCGGCACAGGTTCATTTGGCAATAAGTTCGTTCGCATGACGCTTGAAAAATATAATCCTAAAAAAATTATCATTTATTCGCGTGATGAAATGAAACAGTGGGAAATGGCAAAGCATTTCAAAGATGAAAGTCGCATCCGCTTTTTCATCGGTGATGTGCGTGATAAAGATCGTTTGTACCGCGCGTTAGATGGGGTTGATTTCGTGGTGCATGCAGCAGCAACAAAAATCGTTCCTACCGCAGAATACAACCCGTTTGAGTGTGTAAAAACCAACATCAACGGTGCGATGAATGTTATTGATGCATGTATTGATAAAGGTATCGAGCGTGTCGTTGCACTGTCTACTGACAAAGCAAGTAGCCCAGCAAACCTGTATGGTGCAACTAAACTGGCATCCGATAAATTGTTTGTGGCAGGTAATTCCTACTCCGGTGCTACCAAGACTCGCTTCGCCGTTGTGCGTTACGGGAACGTTATGGGATCCCGTGGTTCCGTAATTCCATTCTTCCTGTCTATCAAAGACAAGGGCGAACTGCCAATCACTGATGACCGCATGACCCGTTTCATGATTACCCTGGAACAGGGTGTGGAACTGGTTTGGCACGCCTTCAATGACATGGAAGGTGGCGAGATCTATGTTAAGAAAATCCCATCAATGAAAGTGACTGATGTTGCAACGGCTGTTGCTCCTGATGCAACTCAGAAAGTGATCGGTATTCGTCCGGGTGAAAAACTGCATGAACAAATGATCAGTGCAGAAGATGCGCATTACACCTATGAATATCCGGAACATTTCAAAATCCTTCCTGCAATCCATAACTGGTGCGATTCTCCTGAACGTATTAAAGATGGTAAACGTGTACCAGAAGGGTTCGTTTACGAAAGCGACAGCAATACCGAGTGGATGAGCATTGAAGAACTGCGTCAATGGATTGATGATAACCGTGAAAAAGTAGGCAATATCTAATGAAATTTATCCCCTACGGACGGCAGGATATCTCAGAAGAAGATATCAGTGCAGTGGTGGACGTACTGAAGTCTGATTTCTTGACTCAGGGGCCATGTGTTCCACAGTTCGAGCAGGCCATTGCTGATTATGTTGGCGTTAAACATGCTGTAGCGGTTAATAGCGCAACGTCTGCACTTCATATTGCATGCTTAGCACTGGGGTTGAAAAAAGGCGACTGGCTTTGGACTTCGCCTAATACCTTTGTGGCTTCGGCAAACTGTGCGCTTTATTGTGATGCCAATGTAAGCTTTGTTGATATTGATCCGCACACTTACAACATGAGTGTTTCCGCTCTGGAAGCTAAACTCATTGCGGCTAAAGCAGAAGGCAAATTGCCTAAAATCGTGGTGCCAGTAGCGTTTGCGGGTCAATCATGTGATATGGAAGCGATCCATAAACTGTCTAAAGAGTATGGGTTCGCCATTATCGAAGATGCGTCGCATGCGATCGGTGGTAATTATCAGGGAGCTAAAATTGGCAACTCGCGTTTTGCCGACATTACCATTTTGAGCTTCCACCCGGTTAAGATCATCACAACTGCTGAAGGTGGTATGGCGCTGACAAACAACGATGCGCTGGCCGAGAGTATGCAACTTTTCCGCAGCCACGGGATTACCCGCGACAACGAGAAAATGACCAAACTATCGGAAGGTGGTTGGTACTATCAGCAGGTAGATCTCGGATTAAACTATCGCATGACCGAACTACAGGCTGCACTGGGTGTGAGTCAGTTAAAACGTATTGACGGTTTTGTGGCTCGACGTCATGAACTGGCAAAACGTTATCACGCGGCTTTTGACGGTGTTCCTGTTTCAATACCGCAGCAATCAGAGAGTGGATACAGTGCTTTGCATCTTTACCCACTGACGGTGAACGATCCGGCGCAACGTAAACCACTGTTTGATTATCTGCGTGATAAAGGCATTGGGGTTAACGTCCACTATATCCCCGTTCATACTCAGCCTTATTATGAGCAGTTAGGTCATAAATCTGGTGATTATCCCGTCGCTGAAGACTATTACTCTCGCGCGCTGAGTATCCCTATGTACTCAACGCTGACAGATGAAGAGCAAGACTACGTTATTCAGTGCATTAGGGAGTTTTTTTAAATGAATGTGGCAATCATTCCTGCGCGTGGTGGCAGTAAGCGTATTCCACGAAAAAACATTAAAGAATTTTGTGGGAAACCAATGATTGCCTGGTCCATTGAAGCCGCTCAAAAGAGCGGCGTCTTTGACCGAATCATTGTCTCAACAGATGATGCGGAGATAGCTGAAGTTGCGCGTCAATATGGTGCAGAAGTGCCATTTATGCGCCCGGAAGAACTCTCAAATGATTATGCAGGTACTATTCCTGTGATTCGCCACGCGACTGATTGGCTCATTAGTCACGACTGCGCGGTTGATTATGTTTGCTGTATTTATGCTACAGCTCCTTTTATCCGCGCTGAAGATATTATTCAGGGATTAGGAACTCTCCAAAGCCAGCAAGGCGATTATGCTTTCACAGTTTCAAGGTTTCCTTATCCCATTCAACGAGCACTTAAAGTCAGTGATGAACAGCGTATAAGTATGTTTTCACCTGAGATGTTCCATGTCCGGTCACAGGATCTTGAAGAGTCGTGGCACGATGCCGGGCAATTTTATTGGGGGACATCCTCAGCTTGGTTGAACGAAAAGCCGATTTTTAGCGCAGATTCCTACTCGATTGAACTTCCGCGTGAACGTGTCCAGGATATTGATACTCCAGAAGACTGGCGCGTAGCTGAGTGGTTGTTTAAAGCCATGGAGTTTAAAAATGAACGTGTTTCTGCGGGCTGATTCATCGCTATCGATCGGTTCTGGTCATATTATCCGTTGTCTAAATCTTGCGAAAGTCTTAGAAAAAGCAGGAGCTCGTTGTTCATTTATATCAAAAGACCACCCTGGTAATATTCTGGATAAAATAAAACAGGAAGGTTTTTCTGTCGAAGTTATCGCAGCTGCCGATAAATCGAGTACTTACATCAGCGATGAAAAATCATGGCTTAATGGAAGTCAATACGATGATGCTGAGAAATTTATCGATTTAATAGTAGAAAACTGTTCTGATCCAGACATCATCATTGTCGATCACTATTCTCTTGATTACGAATGGGAAGCGATTGTGAAAGCACGTTTTCCTGATTCACATTTAGTGGTGATCGATGATCTCTGCAACCGGCCGCATTGTTGTGATTTACTGATTGATCAAACCTATATGCGCAGCGCCAGAGAATATGCCCAATTCAATAAAAGAGAAGGTAAAGTTCTCGCTGGCGCAAAATATGCGTTGCTAAACCCTGCATTTTCGCAATTAAGAAAACAATCAATTGTTCGTAAAGCCAACATTACTGCACCGAAAAAACTATTATTAACAATGGGTGGGGTGGATGCACATAATGTTGCTGGAAAAATGCTGGTATTCCTTGAGCAGTCAAACTTTAAAAACATAGAAAAAATCACTGTTGTATTGGGCTCTGCTTGTCCACACCGTTCTGAAATTATCTCTCTTGCGAATAAATCGAAATACGACGTCGACGTTCTCGTTAATGTGTCAAATATGGCAGAACTGATGCTGGAACACGATTTCGCAATCGGCGCTATGGGGGGAACGACTTGGGAACGATGTACTATGGGATTACCTGCGGTAAACGTAGTCATTGCGGATAATCAAAAAACCATCGCAAACAATCTGTCTAACGCTGGTGCGATTGTGCTATATGCGGATAATTTTAATGCTGCAGAGTTGAGCGAGGCTCTGAATCATTTGATCGCGCATTATCACGAGCAGCGCCTCCTTGCTATGAACATATGTGATGGACAGGGGCTTAACAGAGATATCCAGGAAATAGTAATAATGTCAGCCAAAGATGGCACTAATGTGACTCTGCGTCAGGCTACATTTGACGATATCGATTTTGTATATCAACTTCAATGTGAGCCGCAAACGCGCAAATATGCTCGAAATCCTGAAATTCCTGCATACGAGAATCACGTCGAATGGATGAAACGAAAGTTAAATGCCGACAATGCATTTTTTTACGTTATTGAAAATGCAGGGGCATGTGGTGTCATTCGATTAGACCCTGTTGAGCATGCCTTTGCAAACTATGAAATATCGATTTTTCTGACATCAGCATGTCACGGTAAAGGCATTGCGAGTGCAGCTATCAAACGCGCCTTAATGTTGCATAAAGGTATAAGCATACTGGCAACGGTTTTACCTGAAAACCATACATCGCATCAGTTATTTGAGCGTATCGGATTTTATAAATTTTCACCCAGCGAATATATCAGCGAGAAAAAATAATGAACAAATTTATTACTATTGATGGTCGTAAAATTGGTAAAGATCATCCTCCTTATATTATTGCTGAGCTTTCGGCGAACCATAATGGCGACATCAACCGTGCATTCAAGATTATGGAAGAAGCGAAAGCTGCAGGTGCAGATGCCATAAAATTACAAACATACCGTGCAGACACCATCACCATTGATTGTGATACTGAAGATTTTCAGATTCATGGCGGCCTATGGGATGGGCAAACGCTTTATAATTTATACAAAGGGGCACAAATGCCCTGGGAATGGCATAAGCCTCTGTTTGACAAAGCTAAAGAACTCGGAATCACTATTTTCAGTAGTCCTTTCGATTATACAGCTGTAGATCTTCTGGAGGAACTCGGAGCCCCTGCCTATAAAATCGCTTCATTTGAAGCTATCGATCTGCCATTAATAAAATATGTTGCAAAAACAGGCAAGCCGATGATTATTTCAACGGGCATGGCTGACGAGCAGGAGATTCAGGAGGCTATTACTGCAGCACGTGACGGTGGTTGTAAGGAACTTGTCGTTCTGCATTGCGTGAGTGGTTACCCGGCACCAGCAGAAGATTATAATCTGGCGACTATTCCAGATATGGCTGAGCGTTTTGGGGTCATTACTGGGCTGTCCGATCACACAATCGATAATACGACTGCAGTTGCATCAGTTGTCCTTGGTGCTAACGTTATTGAAAAACACGTTACACTGGATCGGAATGGTGGGGGGCCAGATGACAGTTTCTCGCTTGAACCTGCCGAGTTAATTGCCTTGTGTAGGGATGCAAAAATAGCGTGGAAAGCTTTAGGCTATGTAAATTATGAACGTAAAGAAAGTGAAAAAGGAAATGTTAAGTTCCGTCGTTCACTCTATATAGTTAAGGATGTCAAAAAAGGTGAAAAGCTAACGGCTGAAAACGTCAAAAGCATTCGTCCCGGATATGGGCTTGCGCCTAAAAATTATCATGATGTAATTGATAAATTTGCTACCCGGGATCTAAATAAAGGCACTCCACTTAAAAAAGAACATTTTAGTTAAAATATTAGCCAAGGAGGGCTAAGAGTTCTTAGGATGGTGTAATTTTGTTAAAAATAAAAGTTCCAACGTATTTATTTGATTTGTCATTAAGAATAGCTGCGCTTGGCGGCAAGTTTTTGTTAATGATGGCTATCGCTAGGTTCTTAACAGTTAAAGATGTCGGTGATTATGGATTATATGTCAGTATAATAGTTGTTTCACTTTATTTTGTTGGTTTGGATTTCTATATTTTTTCAACTCGAGAAATATTAGATCCTAAAGTAATTAAAAATATAGGTGAAATACTGTTTAATCAGTTAATTTTTTTTGCTTTTAGTTACTTATTGCTTGCTGCAATCTGGCCGGGGTTATTAACTTTATCCGCAATCACTGGAGTCGGTGGATTGTTGTTTGTCTTAACGATCACAGAACATCTTTCACAAGAGTGTTATCGCGTATTAATTATCAAAGAAAGAATTACGATTGCTAATTTTATATTGTTTATTCGGTCAGGCATATGGTGTTATTTATGTGTGCCACTACTTTATTTTCATTTCATCAAATTAGAACAAATATTCTATATATGGTTAGTCTTTTCAGCAATATCCGTAGCTGTAGGAGTAATCTCTATTGTAAAATTCGAATCTGTTTCAATTTCTGATTTCAAGTTAGATGTTCAATGGTTAAAAAGAGGGGTAAAAACTTCATTCCTTTTTTTTCTCGGTACTCTATGTCTTCGAGTAATTAACTATTTAGATAAAGTCATTGCAGTTCACTTTATTACGTCACCAAACTTAGGTGTATATGTCTTCTTTTTTGGAGTAGCGGCTGCCGTTCAAGCGATTATTGATGTATTGGTCGTGACAAGATACTACCCTTCACTTGTTAAAGCGATTCAAGCTAATAATGTAGTCGAAGCAAAAAAAGCTTTTGTAAGATTCAAAAAGAAAATTTTCTTGTATAATTTTGGGCTTTACATACTATCTATTCCAGCCTGTTATTTAATGATTACATTAACAGGTAAAGTTGAATATGCTAATTATTTCCTGTGGTATATTTTAATAGTTATTGCAACATCAATTTTAAATGTGTCAATGCCTTATCACTATGTTTTATACTCCAAGAAGAAAGACACTTCAATTATCTGTATAAATGCGATTGCATTGCTATTATTTATAATTATTTCATTCTCCGGTGTTAAAATACTGCCTGATAGCGGTATG
Source organism: Enterobacter sp. A8 (assembly GCF_004296595.1). Classification (NCBI taxonomy): domain Bacteria; kingdom Pseudomonadati; phylum Pseudomonadota; class Gammaproteobacteria; order Enterobacterales; family Enterobacteriaceae; genus Enterobacter; species Enterobacter sp. A8. The sequence continues at coordinate 1,214,649 of NZ_SCMF01000001.1, read as the reverse complement.
CTTGCGATATTAATAGCCTTAATTGGTTCTAATCTATTTATCTTAATAATTAAGTATATTCTATTTGTGAAGGAGTTCAATGGTGAAGGGCGTCATCTTAATTAATAATGCAATTTTCTCCCCAGTATTTAAAAGGTTGGCGATTGAATTAATAAATAAAAATGTCGACATTACTATAATTACCGATAGCTATTTTTCCATTAGGAAATATAAACTTCATGAAGTGAAATGTGAAATTATTTGCTTCGAAGAATATACTAGAACAGATAAAGATATTTCATTGCTAAGTCAGTATGATAAGTGGAATATACATTCTGATTATGATCGTGATAATTATTATCATTCAGTTTATTCTTCCGAGAGTAATTTTTGGGGGCGCGTTTCTAAGAATTTATATTGCTTTTTTGAAAGCATTTTCAGTAAACAAAGGTTTGACTTCGTTTTTTATGAAAATGTTTCAAATGGATTGGCATATACTGCAAATCAAGTTGCAGAAAAATACGGTGTGAAATATTTAGGCTTAACAGCGAGTCGTTTGCCAGGGCGATCCTTATTTTCATCTTTGGACGATCGCTTATCTAAAACAATATTAAAAACGATAGATACAATGCCTGAACTCAGCCAGGAGAAGCATGAAGAAATTAGTGAATATATTGCTAATATTCAGCATATCCAACCTGATTATATGAATAATAACGGGCTTTCTTCTGTTAATTTTGTGAGCAAAATTTTAAAGAAACGGGATTTTACTTTTATTACTGAAACTATAAGGCAAACCATTGTCGGTAAAAATGTCTTGTTCCAAGTAGGAAACCCATTGCTGAAAAGTTTTCACATGAATTATAGAGAGGTAAAACGTTGGTTTTGCGTGAAAAGGATAAAAGATTTCTTCGATGAAGATCTTACATCGCAACCCTTTTATCTATATCCATTGCATTACCATCCCGAATCATCTACATCTATTCTTGCAAAATTTTACGATGAATATAACCTCATCCGCAATTTAGCTTTCAGTTTACCACATGGGGCATTTTTGGTTGTAAAAGATCATATTTCCGCGACTGGATATGAAGGTATTGATTTCTATAAAAAAATCCTAAAACTTCCTAACGTTAAACTTGCTAATCCGAAACTGAATTCTAAAGAATTAATAAATAAATCATTAGGTGTATTCACATTAACCAGTACGGTGGGTTATGAGGCTGTACTGATGAATAAACCAGTTGCCGTTTTCGGTGATGTATTTTATATGAGGCATCCTCTTGTGCATCAGTGTAAAGGCTACGGTGATATCGTAAATGCTGTTAAACATATTGATGACAATCAGTCTGCAAATTATAATGAATACAACATTCGATTTGTCGGTGCTTATGACTCTCTTTGTTTTCCACTAACGATAAATTACACGAATTATCCAGGTGCTGAATTTGTTGAAAAAGTCAGCTCACAAATAATTCGCGCATTAAAGGACCACTAAATGCTAATGTTGTGGTGCTGGATATCTGTTTTCTTAACAAGCTATATCTTTCATGGTTCGTATATACTTAATCTGATTGTCGTACTAGGTTATATAATTGTACTTTTTTACCTGTTAATTAAAAAAGAAGATTTCTTTATAATTGGCAGCTTCTTTTTATGGTCTATTTTAACAACAGCGATTAGTGGCTTGATTCTTGAAACCGGTGTATTTTTACCTGAACTCGGAGAAATATCTACGGTAAATGGTGCAACGGCTATAAATGTTAGTTTGGCAGTAATAACCTTTTTGATTGCATCCAATTTTTTTATTTTCATGAACGAGCGTATAGTTGTTAATTTAAATACCTCATTTGTAGTGAATGCTATTATAGAAAGGATATATCCAGTCTTAGTTCTTTTTGCTACCCTAGTCGTGATATTTTTCTTTATTAAATTTGGCAGGCCAAGCGACTACGGCCAGGACAGGTTTTACTACTGGAATAATGTTGCTCCATCTTGGGGCAATAATGTGCGATTGTTTGTGGAACAATCAGTATTTATTCTTGGCTGTATATATGCCAAAACTAAAAGTAAATTTACCCTTGGAATATTCCTTTTTGGCGTCATTTCGCAAGTTCTTGTTGGCGAAAAATTCACGGGAATTTTCCAAATGCTTCTTTTCTTCAGTGTATGTTTTCTCATTGCATCGAACAAAAAAATTAGCAAAAAATTATTTTCATTAAGAAGTATATTGTTATTTTCAGTCTTAGGTATTGCTTTTGTTACTTTAGTTTGGACTAGCTATTTCTCTCTTTCTGGAGATAGTTCGCTCGCATTTGAATCCCTGAAAACGCGTATTGCAGCGCAAAGTCAGCTTTGGTGGTCTCTAACAAATACTGCGAACTCAGCTGAAGTTGATGTGTCGAATATTTTTGGTAATTTTTTTGGCATCGGAGTTCAACCTGAAAATACGGGAATGTCATACCTCATGGGGCTGGTTATGCCTCAACAATTATTCAATGTTTATCAAGAGGCAGGAATTGCTCTGACTATGGCATTCCCTGCAAATGTATTGCTGTTCTTTGGTCCAGTTTTGGCACTACTAGTATGTGCGATATTGGCGTTTTTCCTATCATTGGCCTTTTGGTTTACAGCATATACTTTAAGGAATAAAGACTATATCTTGCTGTTTATAGCAATGAAAGTTTTCAACATCGCTATTCAGTTCATATTGATGGGCAGGGTATACCTTTTGTTTGAATGGAAAATTATTCTTTTACTGCTGCCTTTAGTATTTGCCTTGGTTGCACATTCAAAAAATAGGGTTTCTAGAACCAATGTTTAATGTTTCTTTTATCATACCCGTCTATAATGTATCTGCTTATCTTAAAGATTTTTTTTCACCTTTCAAATTATGTACATTACCTTGTGAAATAATTTTCATTGATGATGGTTCGACTGATACGTCAGCTGAGATACTTAAGCAGTTTGCATTAGCTGATCCAAGAGTGATAGTTTTACATAAAGAAAATGGTGGAGTATCCACTGCAAGAAATTATGGTATTAGTCATGCTTCTGGTAAGTTTATTTCATGTCTAGACCCAGATGATTTGCTCTCACCCGCTTTTTTTAAATACTTAGAAGAATCCATTAAGAAGTTTAATGACGTTGATACAATTATTTACCGCTATGAGAAATTCCAGGATGGTATAGAACCTGAAATTTTAAATGCCGGCTTCGATTTTTCTTCATTGGAACTTGTACCAAAAAAAGTGCTCTCTACAATCCATAATTATCCTTGGGTGAGAGTTGTTCGGCGAGAATTTTTTAATAATAATCTTTTTCCTGAGGGGATTATTTATGAGGATTCGGTAACGGTACCTTTGCTTAACGCTAGGGCTCAAAATGTTTTAAAAATCAATGAAGTGCTTTACTATTACCGCGTAAGAAAAAATTCGTTGACGAATTATAATGTTCTAAGGAACATGGAATTAGTTACTGCACTTTCGCTTCTTGAAGAAAGGGTCAAGAAAATCAAAGAATATCGACCGCACCTATATTCTTGCGTTGCTCATTTATCAAGAAGTGCTTTGATTACGCTATACAAAACCTCCAAAACAAATAGTTCTTCGCATATGTTAAGGGAGAATCAAAAAATTATTTATACAAAATTCAATCAATATCCCCTTTCTTTAATATTACAATGCGATGCTAACCTATCAGATAAGATTTGCTTTGCACTATTGAAAATGAATAAGGTCGGTTTTTTCTGTTTCAAGATACTATACAACCGTATTAGTAAATAAAACGGCAATTGCATTGTCGTGCCTGATAATGATTATGTTAAAGGTAATAAATGAAAGTATTTGTGGTTTCTCATAAACCTTATGAATTTCCAACCACTCGAGAATATGTACCTCTTAAAGTTGGCATGTTAAGTGATGAAATATCTTCGAGTTACGAGCAAGACTGTGCTGGCGACAACATCGCCCATCTAAATTCATCATTCTGCGAACTCACCGCAGCCTATTGGATATGGAAGAACTCTCAGGAAGACATTGTCGGTCTCGCGCACTACCGTCGATATTTTGCATCATCAACTAGTAACCTGATGGTTAAGGGGAAGCGTATCGCCTCTCCTGAAGAGATGATGAACCTTCTGCAAAATGCTGATATTCTGGTTGCTAAACCACGTAATTATTATATTACGAGCATTAAAAGCCATTATATACATGCTCATCATGAATCGGATTACACTCAACTGCGAGATGAAATAGCGCGACAACAACCTGATTATCTCTCAGATTTTGATGATGTTATGGGGGGCACTAAGATCAGCCTGTACAATATGTTCGTCTGTAAAAAAGCATTGATAGATGAATATTTTGCCTGGCTCTTCCCACTATTGTTCGCGCTTGAACAAAAAATTGCTTATCAGAATTATGATGCGTACCAAAAACGCGTCTTTGGGTTTATGGCAGAAAGACTTTTCAATGTGTGGCTTCATCATCAGCGCAATCGACTGAGGATTAAATATATGCCGGTGGTCAATATTGATGGTGAGAACCTCCTTCTGAAGGGGATTGGATTATTAAAACGACATTTTTGGGGAACAAAATGACAGTCGCTATTGTTGGTGCAGGTATCTCTGGGGCCGTTATCGCCAGGCTGTTAGCTGAGCAAGGAATATCATCCGTTGTTTTTGATAAGCGCTCGCATATTGCAGGAAACTGCCATTCTGAACGTGATCCGCAGACTAATGTCATGCTGCACGTCTATGGTCCGCATATCTTCCACACAGATGATAAAGAAGTCTGGGACTTCGTAAATGCTTATTCTGAATTCATGCCTTACACAAACCGCGTAAAGGCTGTTTACAAGGGCAATGTCTATCTGCTGCCTGTTAACCTGCACACCATTAACCAGTTTTTCAATAAAACACTACGTCCTGACGAAGCTCGGGCGTTTATTGAATCAAAAGCGGATAAATCAATTGTCGATCCGCAAAACTTTGAAGAACAAGCAATTAGCATGATTGGCCGTGAGCTCTACGAGGCGTTCTTCAAGGGATACACGCGCAAGCAATGGGGCGTTGAACCAACGGAATTGCCTGCCAGTATTTTGAAGCGTTTGCCGCTGCGCTTCAATTACAACGACAATTACTTTAATCATCAGTATCAGGGCATGCCTAAAGAAGGCTATACCGAGATGGTCGCAAAAATTCTCGACCATGAGCTGATTGAGGTCAGAACGGATACTGAGTTTTCTGCGGCAGAAAGCACTGCGTATGAACATGTGTTCTGGTCAGGAGCCCTGGATGGATACTTTAACTTCAGCGAAGGGCGGCTTGGCTATCGCACATTGGACTTTGAAAAATTCTCCGCAGAAGGCGACTATCAGGGTACAGCAGTGATCAACTATTGTGAAGAAGACGTACCTTATACTCGTATCACCGAGCATAAGCATTTTTCACCCTGGGAATCACACGAAAATACTACCTGCTATCGTGAGTTTAGCCGTTTTTGTACCGAAAACGATGTGCCTTATTACCCGATTCGTATGGTAAAAGAGAAAGAGTTATTAAACCGATATCTTGACAAGGCCATGGCACTCCGTAATACAACTTTTGTTGGCCGTCTGGGTACCTATCGCTATCTTGATATGGATGTCACTATCCGCGAAGCTATTGATGTGGCAAACAAATATCTCGAATGCCAAAAAAATCAGGAGCCGATGCCTGTATTTAATATAAATCCGCGATAAAGTCAGGTGTGGTCATGGATACGGATAATTTTTTGAATAAATATAACCCGTTGCTATGCAAATTTTTTCTGGCGGCTTCGGATTTTATATTTTTTAACGTTTCACTCGCACTCTCAATTGGTTGTGTGTATTGGATTTTTAACGATCTCTATCGTTTTATTCCTGATAACCAACTTGAGATGCGTATCATTTCCCACATTATATTAAGTATAATTTGTGTGGGATGGTTCTGGGTTCGGTTGCGGCATTATTCCTATCGAAAACCATTTTGGTTTGAATTAAAGGAAATTATCCGTACTATTGTTATTTTTGCTGTCTTTGACCTGGCGCTTGTTGCCTTTTCTAAATGGCAGTTCTCACGATATGTATGGGTTTTTTGCTGGACCTTTGCGTTAATCCTGCTTCCATTCTTTAGAGCCATGACGAAGCATCTTCTTAATCGTCTTGGTATCTGGAAGAAAAAAACCATCATCATGGGAAGCGGAAGCAATGCTGTTGAGGCTTACTTCGCGTTGCAGAGCGAAGAAATGCTCGGTTTCGATGTCGTGGCCTTCTATGATGAAGAGTCTTCGGAATCGATGCTCCAGGGACTGCCTGTTTTGCGTGACCCCGAAATTCTTTGGCAGATGAAGAAAACAGGGGATATTCATTTCATCGTCGCATTTGAAATGGAAAACAGCGATAAGACCCTAAACTGGTTGCGAGAACTGTCAAAGAAAGACTGTCGTTCCGTTACGGTGATACCTTCCTTACGAGGTTTACCGCTATATAACACCGATATGTCATTTATCTTCAGCCACGAAGTTATGCTTCTTCGAATCCATAATAATCTGGCGAAGAGGACTTCTCGTTTCCTGAAACGCACATTCGATATTGTTTGTTCGTCACTGATCATCCTGGTTGCGTCACCTTTGCTTATTTATCTCTGGTATAAAGTGACACGTGATGGTGGCCCGGCAATCTATGGACATATGCGCGTCGGGCGACATGGTAAGCTTTTCCCATGTTATAAATTCCGCTCTATGGTCCTGAATTCACAGGAGGTTTTGCAAAAGCTTCTTGATTCGGATCCGGCGGCCCGTGAAGAGTGGGATCGTGATTTCAAGTTAAAAAATGACCCCAGGATCACTTCGGTAGGTCGGTTTATTCGGAAAACTAGCCTTGATGAACTGCCTCAGTTATTCAACGTCCTTAAAGGGCAAATGAGTCTGGTTGGGCCGCGTCCTATTATTTCTGAAGAACTGCCTCGATATGATGATAATGTCGATTACTATCTGATGGCGAAACCTGGCATGACAGGTTTATGGCAGGTGAGTGGCCGTAATGATGTTGATTACGATACGCGCGTCTACTTTGACTCCTGGTATGTAAAAAACTGGTCGCTCTGGAATGATATCGCGATTCTGTTCAAAACTGTGAAGGTCGTTCTTCATCGTGATGGTGCATATTAATGCACCAATACGCGGGTTTTATATGGTTTAAGACCATTCTAAATAAGACATCTATTGCTACCTTCTGGACTCTAACCTGAGTTAACATGTTCTTCACTTTACCCGCCGGCTCCTTTACGGCGGGGTATCCACACCTGACAGGAGTATGTAATGTCCAAGCAACAGATCGGCGTTGTCGGTATGGCAGTGATGGGGCGCAACCTGGCGCTCAACATCGAAAGCCGTGGTTATACCGTCTCCGTTTTCAACCGCTCCCGTGATAAGACCGAAGAAGTCATCGCTGAGAATCCGGGTAAGAAACTGGTTCCTTTCTATACGGTTAAAGAGTTTGTTGAATCTCTGGAAACGCCTCGTCGTATCCTGTTAATGGTGAAAGCGGGCGCAGGTACCGATGCAGCCATCGATTCCCTGAAACCTTATCTGGACAAAGGCGACATCATCATTGATGGTGGTAACACCTTCTTCCAGGACACCATTCGTCGTAACCGTGAACTCTCTGCTGAAGGTTTCAACTTCATCGGTACCGGTGTTTCCGGTGGTGAAGAGGGCGCGCTGAAAGGCCCATCTATCATGCCTGGCGGCCAGAAAGAAGCGTACGAGCTTGTTGCGCCAATCCTGACCAAAATCGCTGCAGTTGCGGAAGATGGTGAGCCGTGTGTGACCTATATCGGTCCGGACGGTGCAGGCCACTATGTTAAGATGGTTCACAACGGCATCGAATACGGCGATATGCAGCTGATTGCTGAAGCCTACTCTCTGCTGAAGGGGGGCCTGAACCTTTCCAACGAAGAACTCGCAGAGACCTTCACTGAGTGGAACAAAGGCGAGCTGAACAGCTATCTGATCGACATCACCAAAGATATCTTCACGAAGAAAGATGAAGAGGGTAAATACCTGGTCGATGTGATTCTTGACGAAGCGGCGAACAAAGGTACCGGCAAATGGACCAGCCAGAGCTCTCTGGACCTGGGCGAACCGCTGTCTCTGATCACTGAATCCGTATTCGCTCGTTACATCTCTTCTCTGAAAGATCAGCGCGTTGCGGCTTCCAAAGTGCTGTCTGGTCCGCAGGCTAAACCAGCTGCTGACAAAGCGGAATTCGTTGAGAAGGTTCGTCGTGCTCTGTACCTGGGCAAAATCGTCTCTTACGCGCAGGGTTTCTCACAGTTACGCGCGGCTTCTGACGAAAACAACTGGGATCTGAACTACGGTGAAATCGCGAAGATCTTCCGTGCAGGTTGCATCATCCGCGCCCAGTTCCTGCAGAAAATCACCGATGCCTATGCTGAAAATGCAGGTATCGCGAACCTGCTTCTGGCACCTTACTTTAAGAAGATTGCTGACGAATACCAGCAGGCGCTGCGTGATGTGGTTGCATACGCTGTACAGAACGGTATTCCTGTGCCGACCTTCTCCGCTGCAGTGGCGTACTACGACAGCTATCGCGCTGCCGTACTGCCTGCCAATCTGATCCAGGCGCAGCGTGACTACTTCGGTGCGCATACGTATAAACGTACGGATAAAGAAGGTGTGTTCCACACCGAATGGCTGGATTAATCTAATTAGTTCTGCCATTCCATCAAGCCCGGTAGCGATACCGGGCTTTTTTATCTCGCCAAGTCCACTCACTTTTGAACGGAATAGATTGCGTGAAAATTCTCGTCACCGGTGGTGCCGGTTTTATCGGTTCCGCGGTTATCCGACATATCATTAATAATACTCAAGATAGCGTTGTTAACGTTGATAAATTGACCTATGCCGGTAATCTGGAATCCTTGCGTGAAGTAAGCGATAGTGACCGCTATGTTTTTGAACATGCTGATATATGCGACAAAATTGCAATGGAAAAGATTTTTGCCGCTCATCAACCCGATGCAGTAATGCACCTGGCGGCAGAAAGCCATGTTGATCGCTCCATCACTGGGCCAGCTGCATTTATTGAAACAAATATTGTTGGCACTTACGTCCTGTTAGAAACGAGTCGCGCTTACTGGTCTGCACTGGATGAGCGGGCTAAATCGACATTTCGTTTTCACCATATTTCAACAGATGAAGTTTATGGCGATTTACCCCATCCTGATGAGCATCACAGCTCCTCTTCGTTACCGCTCTTTACCGAAAAAACAGCGTATGCGCCAAGCAGTCCCTATTCCGCATCAAAAGCATCAAGCGATCATTTAGTTCGTGCATGGATCCGCACCTACGGACTGCCGGGGATTGTCACTAACTGCTCCAATAACTATGGTCCTTTTCATTTCCCGGAGAAATTAATTCCACTCGTCATCCTTAATGCTCTCGAAAATAAGGCATTACCTATTTATGGCAAAGGTGACCAGATCCGCGATTGGCTATATGTTGAAGATCATGCACGTGCGTTGTATGCCGTTCTGACTACGGGTAAAACTGGCGAAACATATAATATTGGCGGCTACAACGAGAAGAAAAATATTGAGGTAGTTCATACAATATGCGATCTGCTGGATGAAATTGTACCAAAAACAAGCTCTTATCGGGACCAGATCACCTACGTAACCGATCGTCCTGGACACGATCGTCGTTATGCCATTGATGCCCGTAAAATTACAGCTGAACTAGGTTGGAAACCTCAGGAGACGTTTGAGAGTGGCATTCGAAAAACAGTCGAATGGTATTTGAACAACCAGGAATGGGTTTCTAATGTTCAAAGCGGTGCTTACAAAAGCTGGATTGAGCAGAATTATGGAGAGCGCAAGAAATGACGAAGCGTAAAGGTATCATTTTAGCTGGCGGTTCTGGTACGCGTCTTTATCCCGTAACGATGGCGGTAAGTAAACAGCTCCTGCCAATTTACGATAAACCGATGATCTATTACCCTCTTTCTACGTTAATGCTGTCAGGTATCAAGGACATTTTGATTATCAGCACGCCACAAGATACGCCTCGTTTCGAACAATTGCTGGGGGATGGCAGCCAATGGGGGTTGCGCCTGCAGTATAAAGTACAGCCGAGTCCTGATGGACTGGCGCAGGCCTTTATTCTGGGTGAAGAATTTATCGGTGATGACAATTGTGCTCTGGTGTTAGGTGACAACATTTTCTATGGCCATGATTTACCCAGATTACTCGAGGATGCAGCCAGTCAGGAAAAAGGTGCGACCGTTTTTGCCTATCATGTCAGTGACCCGGAGCGTTATGGTGTCGTTGAATTTGATAAAGAAGGTGTAGCAATTGGCATTGAAGAAAAGCCTGAAAAGCCGAAGAGTAATTACGCGATAACCGGCCTCTATTTTTATGATAATGATGTTATTGAGATGGCCAAAACCTTACGCCCGTCGGCACGTGGTGAGCTTGAAATAACAGACATCAATCGTCTTTACATGCAGAAGGGACAATTGTCGGTAGCGATGATGAGACGTGGTTATGCCTGGCTTGATACCGGAACACATCAGAGTATGATCGAGGCGAGCAACTTTATTGCCACTATCGAAGAACGGCAGGGGCTGAAAGTATCCTGTCCTGAAGAGATTGCTTTCCGTCGGGGCTTCATCAATGCGGAGCAGCTTCAGTTGCTTGCCGAGCCATTAAAAAAGACGGGTTATGGTCAATATCTACTAAATCTCATTAAGGGATTAGTCTGATTTGAGCTCAACTATTAATTTTCTTTTTTTTAGCTCGAATAGTCGTCAAATGCAGCGTTGATGCTGGTGTAAAGGCGACTAACATGGCGTTTGGATGGTTCCTGAAACGGAGAAAAAGCCCTTGCCCGGCAGGGTGTGAATCTTGACAGGGAATTGGCATTAGCGCTAAAAATCCACCAGTTAATCATTGTGGTGGGCCTTTGAATGTCACCAGAAACTCATACTGAAGAAGTCAAGTAAATGAAAATAACAATCTCCGGAACAGGCTATGTTGGACTCTCGAACGGTATTCTGATTGCCCAGAACCATGAAGTGGTTGCGCTGGATATCGTGCAGTCCAAAGTGGATATGCTCAACCAGAAGAAATCGCCAATTGTTGACAAAGAAATCCAGGATTATCTTACTCATAAAGAACTGAATTTCCGCGCTACTACGGATAAAGAAGATGCCTACCGCGATGCGGATTATGTCATCATTGCTACTCCCACTGACTACGATCCGAAAACGAATTACTTCAACACATCCACTGTAGAAGCGGTCATTAAAGACGTTATCGCAATCAACCCGAACGCGGTGATGGTGATTAAGTCAACCATTCCGGTAGGTTTCACTAAATCCATCAAAGAAGAGTTGGGCATCGATAACGTCTTCTTCTCGCCAGAGTTCCTGCGCGAGGGCAGGGCGTTATACGATAACCTGCATCCTTCCCGTATCGTGATTGGTGAGCGTTCTGAACGTGCTGAGCGCTTTGCTGCCCTACTGCAGGAAGGCGCCATCAAGAAAGATATTCCGGTACTGTTTACCGACTCCACTGAAGCGGAGGCGATTAAGCTTTTCGCCAATACCTACCTGGCAATGCGTGTCGCTTACTTCAACGAACTGGACAGCTACGCAGAGAGCCTGGGGTTAAATACCCGCCAGATTATCGAAGGTGTTTGTCTCGATCCGCGCATTGGTAACCACTATAACAACCCGTCATTTGGCTACGGTGGTTACTGCCTGCCAAAAGATACCAAGCAGCTGCTGGCCAACTATCAGGCTGTGCCAAACAACCTGATTTCAGCGATTGTGGATGCCAACCGCACGCGTAAGGATTTCATTTCTGATTCCATCCTGGCGCGTCAGCCGAAAGTGGTGGGTGTGTATCGTCTGATCATGAAGAGCGGTTCCGATAACTTCCGCGCCTCGTCCATTCAGGGGATCATGAAGCGTATTAAAGCGAAGGGTGTTCAGGTCATTATTTATGAACCTGCAATGCAGGAAGATGAGTTCTTCCATTCACGCGTGATTCGCGATCTGGATGCATTCAAGCAGGAAGCGGACGTGATCATCTCTAACCGCATGGCAGCAGAACTGGCAGACGTGGCGGATAAAGTGTATACCCGAGATCTGTTTGGTAGCGACTGATATTTGCGTTAAGCACGTAAAAAACCCGGCCAGTGTGCCGGGTTTTTTGTTTTAGACGTTGTAGAAAGCGCGATACCAGTCCACGAAGTTTTTCACCCCGTCTTTGACTGAGGTCTGCGGTTTAAAGCCAATAACGTCATACAACGCTTTCGTATCCGCGCTGGTTTCCAGCACGTCACCTGGTTGAATCGGCATCATGTTTTTCTCTGCTTCTTTGCCGAGTGCTTCTTCCAGCGCCGTAATGTAATCCATAAGCTCAACCGGAGAGCTGTTACCAATGTTATAAACGCGATAAGGCGCGGAACTGGTCGCCGGCGAACCGGTTTCGACAGTCCAGTTTTCATCAGCCTGAGGGATGACATCCTGTAGGCGCAGAATAGCTTCGGCGATGTCATCAATATAGGTAAAGTCGCGCTTCATCTTGCCGTAGTTGTAGACATCGATGCTTTTGCCTTCGATCATCGCCTTTGTAAACTTAAACAGCGCCATGTCCGGACGTCCCCACGGGCCATACACGGTAAAGAAACGCAGACCAGTGGTCGGCAGGTTATACAGATGGGAATAAGTATGCGACATCAGCTCATTGGCTTTTTTGGTCGCCGCGTACAGTGACACCGGGTGGTCTACCGAGTCGTCAGTAGAGAAGGGCATCTTACGGTTGAGGCCATAAACTGAACTTGATGACGCATACAGCAGATGCTGAACGTTGTTATGGCGACAGCCTTCCAGCACGTTAAGGTGACCGACCAGGTTAGCATCCGCATACGCGTGCGGATTTTCCAGCGAGTAACGCACACCTGCTTGTGCGGCCAGATGTATCACGCGATCAAACTTCTCAGAGGCAAACAGCGCTGCCATGGCTTCACGATCGGCTAACTCCATCTTGTGGAAGGTGAAATTCCCGGATTTCAGTAAATCCAGACGTGCCAGCTTGAGATTGACGTCGTAGTAGTCGTTCAGATTATCAATACCGACGACCTGGTGTCCGGCATCCAGCAAGCGTTTGCTGACATGCGATCCGATAAAACCTGCCGCGCCCGTAACCAAAAATTTCATATCTTCCTCGTTAACTCTTCGTTCTTGTCGATGCCTGAGACATCAGAATTGCTATATGATAGCGCGTTGGCCGCGAGTTATATAACCCATCTTTCCGATATAACTCATCGGATTCTGATAGAAAAATCGCTGGCAACAGATACACTATGTAGACATCACTTTTTTTGCCCTTTTTCATCTGTTAGGGATTGTATGACGCAGAACAACAATACTCCGGTTAATAGCAGTAATGGTCCGGAGCAAATTGATTTACTTGATTTAGTGCTACAGCTGTGGCGTGGAAAGTGGGTAATTGGCGCTTTTGTTGCTGTTTTTATCATCATTGCGGGTATTTACATCACCGTTGCAAAAGAAAAATGGACCTCGTCCGCCATCATTTCCCAGCCGGATGCGGCGCAGATTGCCACATACGCGAATGCACTGAATATCCTTTATGGTAATGCTGCTCCTTCAATGCAGGATATCCAAAACCGTGCCATTGGTCGTTTCAATTCCTCATTTTCTGCTTTAGCTCAGGCGCTTGAAAATCAGGAAATGCCAGAAAAACTGACCATCGATTCTACCGTTAAAGGGCAAGCGTTGCCGTTGAGCGTCACGTATCAAGGTGAATCTGCTGAAGCTGCGCAGAAGCAGCTGGCGCAATACATTCAGCAAGTAGACGAGCAAACTGCGAAGGAACTTGCGCTCGATCTTAAAGATAACATTAAGCAGCAGATTACCACGCTAAATGACTCTCTTGAAAACCAGGAGAAAGTTGCTCAGGAGCAAAAAGATCTGCGTATCCAACAGATCACTGAGGCGCTTAAGAATGCGGAAGCGGCGAAAATTACCACCCCGCAGATCCAGCAAACTCAGGACGTGACTCAGGAAACCATGTTCCTGCTGGGAAGCGAAGCGCTGAAATCGATGATTGATAACGAAGCGTCTCGTCCACTGGTCTTCCCTGGTGCGTATTATCAGACCAAACAAAACTTACTGGATATTGAGAAGCTAAACGTTAAGCCGGACACTATTCATGTCTATCGTTACGTCATGAAGCCGGATCTTCCTATCCGACGTGACAGCCCGAAAAAGGCCATCACGTTAATTCTGGCAGTCTTGCTCGGTGGGATTATCGGTTCAGGTGTGGTTCTCGGCCGCAACGCGTTGCGTAACTACAAACCAAAAGCCTGACTTGCAGATAAAAAAAACCGGGGAAATTCCCCGGTTTTTTTTATTTATGCCGCTTACGAAGATTCTCAATCACCGCCGTCAAATCCAGCTCCTGATCCTGCAGCAGCACCAGCAGGTGATACATCAAATCAGACGCTTCGTTGGTCAGCTCTTCGCGGTCATGCACCGTCGCGGCCAGCGCGGTCTCAACGCCTTCTTCACCCACTTTCTGCGCAATACGCTTGGTGCCGCTTGCATACAGCTTCGCCGTATACGAGCTAGAAGGATCTGCCGTTTTACGCTCAGCCAGTAACTGCTCCAGTTGATACAGGAACAACCACTGATGGCTAGCCTCTCCAAAGCAGCTGCTGGTGCCTTTATGGCAGGTCGGACCGATGGGGTTAGCCAGAACCAGCAGAGTATCGTTGTCGCAATCCGGCGTAATGCTAACCACATTCAGGAAATGGCCGGAGGTTTCCCCTTTGGTCCACAGGCGCTGTTTCGTGCGCGAGAAAAAGGTCACTTTACCGCTGTCGACCGTTTTCGCCAGCGCCTCCTGGTTCATGTATCCCAGCATCAGCACTTCACCGGAAACGGCATGCTGGACAACCACGGGCAATAATCCGTCAGTTTTTTCCCAATCCAGCTGCGCCTGTTGTTGCTCTGTTAACATACCCTGATCTCCACGCCCTGGTCGGCCAGGTACGTTTTTAACTCACCAATATTGATAATCTGTTTGTGGAACACGGAAGCCGCCAGCGCGCCGTCAACGTTCGCATCGCGGAAGGCTTCCAGGAAGTGTTCCATAGTGCCCGCACCGCCGGAGGCGATCAGCGGTACGTGACAAACCTCACGCACTTTTTTCAGCTGCTCGAGGTCATACCCGTTACGCACGCCGTCCTGGTTCATCATGTTCAGCACGATTTCGCCTGCGCCACGTTTCTGCACTTCCTGAACCCAGTCCAGCGTCTCCCATTGGGTCACGCGGGTACGGCTTTCGTCGCCGGTATACTGGTTGACGTGATACTTGCCGGTGGCCGCGTCATACCAGGTGTCGATCCCGACAACAATACACTGCACGCCAAAGCGATCGGCCAGACGGGTAATCAACTCCGGGTCGGCCAGCGCCGGGGAGTTGATCGAAATTTTGTCGGCACCAAAGGAGAGGATTTTCGCCGCATCTTCTGCAGACTTAATCCCGCCCGCCACGCAGAACGGAATATCAATGACTTCTGCGACGCGCGCGACCCAGCTTTTGTCCACCACGCGGCCATCGCTGGAGGCGGTGATATCATAAAATACCAGCTCGTCTGCACCTTCATCGGCATAGCGTTTTGCCAGTGGGACGATGTCGCCGATGATCTCGTGGTTGCGGAACTGCACGCCTTTTACGACCTGGCCGTCACGTACGTCCAGGCAAGGGATTATCCGTTTTGCCAGCATTGAATCGCCTCCGTCACAGTAAATTTTCCTTCAAGCAGGGCCCGGCCCACAATCACACCCTTCACGCCGGTTCCGCGCAGCGCGGCGATGTCGTTAATATCACCTATGCCACCAGAGGACTGAAACGCCACCTGCGGATAGCGGGCGCAAACTTCTTGATATAAAGAAACATTAGAGCCTGCCAGCGTGCCGTCGCGGGAGATATCGGTGCACAGCACGTGCTTCAGGCCAACGGGCAGATAAATATCCACCAGCTCCTCCAGGGAGACGCCAGAATTCTCCTGCCAGCCGCTGACCGCTACCAGCTTATTGCCCTGTTCGTCGATACGAACATCCAGGGCCAGCACCAGCGCGTCGGCACCGAAGCGGCGGAACCAGCCTTTCACCGTGTCGGGGTCTTTGACCGCCGTCGAGCCGACCACCACGCGCGCCACGCCGGCGTCCAGCAGCGCCGCAACGTCATCTTCCGTGCGCACACCGCCACCAACCTGTACGGGGACATCCACGCCCGCCACCAGTTTTTTTAACAGTGGGATCTGGCGTTTTGCCGGATCTTTCGCGCCCGTTAAATCCACCAGGTGCAACACCTGCGCACCCTGAGCGGCATAATCCTGCAGGCGGGGCAGCGGATCGTTACCGTAGTCGCGCTGCTGGCCGTAATCACCCTGATGAAGACGAACAACCGTGCCGTCAATTAAGTCTAAAGCGGGAATAATCATCACATCTCCAGGAAGTTTTTCAGCAGATGAGCGCCTGCGGCACCCGAACGTTCCGGGTGAAACTGCACGCCGAAGAAGTTATCTTTCTGCACTGCCGCCGTAAACGCCTCGCCATAATTGCACTGGGCGATGGTGTAGGGATTCACCGGCATGGCGTAGCTGTGCACGAAGTAGAAGTAAGCGCCATCCTCAATGCCGCGAAACAGTCTGTCACCCGCTTTCGCATAAACGCGGTTCCAGCCCATATGTGGCAGTGGTAAACCGTGATCGGTCATTTTTGGCACGTCTTCTTCAATAATACCCAGCAGTTCGACGCCGTTGCTCTCTTCACTTCGACGGCCGAGCAGCTGCATACCCAGGCAAATCCCAAGCACAGGCTGGGTACAGGCTTTGATGAGATCGACCAGTTCACGCTCGTGGATCTGATCCATCGCCGCCTGCGCGGTGCCTACACCAGGCAGGAAGAGTTTGTCTGCGCGCAGCACGACGTCCGGGTCACGGCTCACCACCGGCTCGTAGCCGTGGCGGGCAATGGCCGATTTCACGGAGTTCAGGTTGGCGCATCCGGTATCCAGAATCACCACATTCATTACAGCACTCCTTTTGATGAGGGCAGGGCGTCACCTTCCACACGAATTGCCTGGCGCAGGGTACGGCCAAAGGCCTTGAACAGGCTCTCCACTCGGTGGTGGTCGTTCTTGCCTTTGGTCTTCAGGTGTAGCGTCAGGCCCATGGTGTAGGACAATGAACGGAAGAAGTGCTCCACCATTTCGGTGCTGAGATCGCCCACGCGCTGGTAGGTGAAATCGGCTTTATATTCCAGGTGAGGACGACCGGAGATATCCATCGCACAGCGCGCCAGGCACTCATCCATTGGCAGAACAAACCCAAAACGGTTAATGCCACGTTTGTCGCCCAGGGCCAGTTTCAGCGCTTCGCCCAGTGCCAGACCGGTGTCTTCAACGGTGTGGTGATCGTCAATGTAGAGATCGCCTTTTACCGTAATCTCCATGCGGAAGCCGCCGTGGGTGGCAATCTGATCCAGCATGTGGTCGAAGAAACCCACCCCGGTGTGGATCTTGCTGCCGCCTTCGCGATCCAGCCACACCTTCACGTCAATCTGTGTCTCTTTGGTGTTGCGTTCTACGTGCGAGTAGCGGTCACGTTTGGTGAGCTGCTCGCCAATCTTCACCCAGTTGAGTTCGTCGCGGTTGTAGCGCAGCCCGGCGATGCCCATATTTTCGGCAAGCGTAATGTCGGTGGCGCGATCGCCAATGACATAACTGTTGGCTTTATCCAGGACATCTTCCAGCAGATAGCGCTCTACCAGTTTCACCTTCGGCTTGCGGCAGTCGCACGCATCGGCAGGCAGGTGTGGGCAAATCAGCACCTCATCAAATACTACCCCCTGAGAGGTGAGAACCTGCATCATCAGATTATGCGGGCCGTCAAAGTCGGCCTGCGGGAAGCTGTCGGTACCCAGACCGTCCTGGTTGGTGATCATCACCAGCTTATATCCGGCTTTCTGCAGTTTCAGCAGCACCGGGATCACGTCTGGTTCAAAAGCCAGTTTGTCGAAACGATCGACCTGAAAATCGGTTGGTGGCTCCGAAATCAGGGTGCCGTCTCGGTCGATAAAGAGGATCTTCTGGCTCATACTTTCTCCGCTTTCAGTGCGTCAATCACGCGCTGGCTCTCTGCATGGGTACCTACGGTAATACGCAGGCAGCCGCTCAGAGAAGGTTGTTTATTTTGATCACGTAAGATAATGCCCTGATCCCATAAAGATTTAAATACGGCACTGGAGGCGGTAAAGCGAACCAGGAGGTAGTTGGTTTCAGAGTCGAACACCTGCTCTACGCAAGGGATCGCTTTCAGGGCGGTCACCAGGTACTGTCGCTCTTCCAGGATTTGCGCCACACGCTCACGCATCGCATTGATCCCTTGCGGGGTCAGGGCCTGAGCGGCAATGTCAGCCACGGGAGTAGAAAGCGGATACGGGGCGATCACTTTCAGCAGCAGGTCGATCACCGCTTTATTGGCCAGCGTAAACCCGCAGCGCAGACCTGCAAGCGCAAAGGCTTTCGACAGCGTACGCAGCACTACCAGGTGTGGGTACTCTTCCAGCCAGCCGGCCAGCGTCGCCTGAGGGCAGAACTCAATATAGGCTTCGTCGGCGACCACCAGTGCTTTGCCGCGGGTCATTTCCAGCAGGGTACGGATATCCTGAGGGTTGATAATCTGCCCGGTTGGGTTGTTGGGGCTACAGACAAAGACCACCTTCACGCCGTCCAGATTGTCGGCAATTCCCTGCAGGTCCAGCTGCCAGTTCTCCAGGGCGAGCACGTTACGGCACGCCACGCCAAAGGTTTCCGCGCTGACGCTGTACATGCCGTAGGTAGGCTGGCAATACATCACCGCATCTTTACCCGGCTCGCAGAACGCGCGGATCAACAGCTCAATGCCTTCATCCGCCCCGCGGCTGACCAGCACCTGCTCCGGCTTCACGCCCGCATATTGCGCATAGTTTTCAATCACTGCTTTTGGCTGACACTCCGGATAACGGTTCAGCGTCTGCTGTGACAGCTCAAACTGTACCGCTGTCGGGAATTCGTTGGCGTTCAGCCAGACATCACCGTTGCCGCCCAGGCGACGAGCAGACTGATAAGGCGTCAGTCGACGGACATTTTCCCGCGCTAATTCTTCAATGTTCATGCTTGCTCCTTCAGGGCTGCAACGCGCAGCGTAACGGCGTTTTTGTGGGCGATAAGGCGCTCGGCGGCGGCCAGCGTCTCAATGGTGGACGCCAGCGAGGCAAACCCTTCACGGGAGAGTTCCTGCACGGTCATGCGTTTCTGGAAATCGGCCAGACCCAGGCTGGAACAGGTCGAGGTGTAACCATACGTCGGCAGAACGTGGTTGGTGCCGGAGGCGTAATCGCCCGCGGACTCCGGGGACCAGTCGCCGAGGAAAACCGAACCTGCGCTGGTGATGCTGTCGACCAGGTCGCGCGCGTTGCGGGTCTGAATAATCAGGTGCTCCGGGCCGTACTGGTTGGAGATAGCGATGCACTGGTCAAGATCGCGTGCCACAATCAGGCGGCTGGCGGATAACGCCTGGCGTGCCGTGTCGGCGCGGGGTAAATCGGCAAGCTGACGCTCTACGGCTTCACCCACGCGTTTGGCCATATCGGCATCTGGCGTCAGTAAAATCACCTGAGAATCCGGGCCGTGTTCCGCCTGGGATAACAGGTCAGACGCCACAAAATCCGGCGTGGCGCCGCTGTCGGCAATCACCAGCACTTCAGACGGACCCGCTGGCATATCAATGGCCGCGCCATCAAGGCGCTGGCTGACCTGGCGCTTGGCTTCGGTGACAAAGGCGTTGCCCGGGCCAAAAATTTTGTCGACCTTCGGGATAGATTCTGTGCCAAACGCGAGGGCAGAAATCGCCTGCGCGCCGCCGACTTTAAACACTTCCTGCACGCCACAGAGTTTTGCAGCATAGAGAATTTCATCGGCAATCGGTGGTGGGGAGCAGAGCACCACTTTCTGGCAACCGGCAATACGCGCCGGGGTGGCCAACATTAATACGGTTGAGAACAGCGGGGCGGAGCCGCCAGGGATGTAGAGGCCCACCGAGGCGACCGGACGGGTCACCTGCTGGCAACGCACGCCCGGCAGCGTTTCCACATCAACGGTCTGCAATTTCTGCGCGACGTGGAAGGTCTCGATGTTTTTCACTGCGACGGCCATCGCCTGTTTGATGTCATCACCCAGACGATTACTGGCATCAATGATTTCCTGTTCGGTAACCTTTAATGCATCAACTTCCGTTTTATCAAACTTTGCACTGTATTCCCGCAGCGCTTTATCGCCACGGGTTTTGACGTTATTCAGGATCTCCGTCACGGTGCGGGTGATGCTTTCGGAGGCGCTGATGGCCGGGCGCATTAACAGCTCGCGCTGCTGTTCGTCAGTACACTCATTCCAGGTGATGATCGTGTTAAAGCTCATGGCAATTACTCCATCATCTTCTCAATTGGCAGCACCAGAATGGAGCTTGCGCCCAGTGCCTTCAGTTTTTCCATGGTTTCCCAGAACAGCGTTTCGCTACTGACCATGTGCATCGCCACACGCTGCTGATCGCCCGCCAGTGGCAGAATGGTAGGACGCTCAGCACCTGGCAGCAGGGCGATCACTTCGTCAAGACGTTCGGTTGGTGCATGCATCATGATGTACTTGGATTCACGGGCCTGAATCACACCCTGAATACGGGTCAGCAGTTTGTCGATCAGTTGCTGCTTGGCGTCAGCCATTTCGCCGTCACGCTGGATCAGGCACGCTTTGGAGCGGTAGATCACTTCCACTTCGCGCAGGCCGTTCGCTTCCAGGGTGGCACCGGTGGAGACGAGGTCGCAAATGGCATCCGCCAGGCCCGCACGCGGTGCGACTTCAACAGAACCATTCAGCAGACAGGATTTAAACTGCACGCCTTTCTGATCCAGATAGCGTTTTAACAGGTGAGGGTAAGAGGTAGCGATGCGTTTGCCGTTCAGCGCGGCCGGGCCATCCCAGGCTTCATCAACCGGTGTTGCCAGCGACAGGCGGCAGCCGCCGAAGTCCAGGCGACGCAGGGTGAAGTAACGCGGATCTTCACCCTGAGCGCGACGGGTCAGGAGCTCTTCTTCCAGCACGTTTTCACCGATGATGCCAAGGTCAACGACACCGTCCATCACCAGGCCTGGGATATCGTCATCACGCACGCGCAGAATGTCGATGGGCATGTTTTCAGCCAGGGCAATCAGGCGCTGGGTGTGCAGGTTGATTTTAATCCCGCAGCGGGCCAGCAGTTCGCGTGAATCATCACTCAAACGGCCTGATTTTTGAATAGCTATGCGTAAACGTGAGTTATCTAACATTCTGTGTTCCTCGTTAACCTGTTTTAATCTGTCTGAATTTGGTCCAAAAAAAAACCCCGGAAGAAGATCTTCCGGGGGCTTTTTCATGCGTTCATGCACCACTGGAAGATCCAAACGTCTTCCAGCACACATCGCCTGAAAGACTAGTCAGGATGATGGTGATGATGGTGGTGTTTAAATTGAACGCGTGTCATATAAATTCTCGATGAATGCTTATTCATTTGATGTCTTTTAACCTAAACCAGTTGTATGACACATTGCAAGGGCTTT
Organism: Enterobacter sp. A8; assembly: GCF_004296595.1. Taxonomy (NCBI): domain Bacteria; kingdom Pseudomonadati; phylum Pseudomonadota; class Gammaproteobacteria; order Enterobacterales; family Enterobacteriaceae; genus Enterobacter; species Enterobacter sp. A8. The sequence continues at coordinate 1,192,893 of NZ_SCMF01000001.1, read as the reverse complement.
TTTTGATCATTAATTCATTTCATATTGATGCTATGAATTGTGTGTTCTGCTGCGCTGGCGTAGCCTTATGAGAGACGAGTGAGAGTCAGGAGAATTCACATGAAAAAGGTCGCGATTGTCGGTTTAGGATGGCTGGGAATGCCGCTGGCGATGTCATTAGCAGCGAAAGGCTGGCATGTGACCGGGAGCAAAACCACGGCGGATGGCGTGGAGGCGGCGCGCATGTGCGGTATTGATGGCGTCGAGCTGCGTCTTGAACCAGAACTGGTATGTGATACTGACGATCTGGACACGCTGATGAATGTGGATGCGCTGGTCATTACGCTTCCCGCGCGTCGCAGCGGCCCGGGCGAATCGTTCTATCTGCAGGCGATGCAGGAGATTGTCGACAGCGCGCTGGCACACGATGTGCCGCGTATTATTTTCACCAGCTCAACCTCGGTCTACGGTGATGTTGAAGGTGTGGTGAAGGAGACTACCGAGCGCCGTCCTGTTACCGCGAGCGGAAAAGTGTTGAAAGAGCTGGAAGACTGGCTGCACAACCTGCCGGGAACGCAGGTAGATATCCTGCGTCTGGCGGGGCTGGTTGGCCCTGGGCGACACCCGGGACGCTTTTTTGCCGGCAAGTCTGCCCCCGATGGGCAACACGTTGTGAATCTTGTGCATTTAGACGATGTTGTCGGGGCAATTGAGCTCCTCTTACAGGCTCCAAAGGGCGGGCACATCTATAATATATGTGCACCCTCTCATCCTGCGCGAAGCACATTTTACCCGCTGATGGCGCGTCAGTTGGGTCTGGCGCCACCCGTTTTTGGTGAGACAAAGGACGAAAGCAAAGGCAAAATTGTTGATGGCAACCGCATTTGTCATGAGTTGGGTTTTGAGTATCAGTATCCCGATCCGCTGGTGATGCCCATGGCATAAGTCCTCCGGCGGAATCCCTCGCACACCGGAAGGGGGCGAACATGAAACCGCTGCTGGATGTTCTCATTATTCTGGATGCACTGGAAAAAGAAGGCAGCTTTGCGGCTGCCTCAGCGAAGCTCTACAAAACCCCTTCAGCGCTGAGCTACACGGTTCATAAACTGGAAAGCGATCTGAATATCCAGATCCTCGATCGCTCTGGCCACCGGGCCCGCTTTACCCGCACCGGACAAATGCTGCTGGTAAAAGGGCGTGAAGTGCTGCACACCGTCCGCGAACTGGAAAAACAGGCCATCAAACTTCATCAGGGCTGGGAAAATGAACTGGTGATTGGCGTTGACGATACTTTTCCGTTTTCCCTTCTGACGCCGCTGATTGAAGCGTTTTATCAGCGCCACAGCGTGACCCGGCTGATTTTCATTAATGGTGTACTGGGCGGCTCCTGGGAGGCCTTGGTTCAGGGGAGGGCGGATATCATCGTCGGCGCATTACATGAACCTCCTCAACTGAGCGATTTTGGGTTTGCCCGCCTCGGGATACTTGAGCAAGTTTTTGCGGTTGCTCCGCATCATCCGCTGGCCCGGGAGCCTGAGCCCATTAACCGGCGCGTTATTAAAGGTTACCGTGCCATTGTGGTGGGCGACAGCTCGCGGCCGGAATGTGCCGTATCGTCGCAGCTGCTTGATGAGCAGGAGGCCATTACCGTTTTTGATTTTAAAACCAAGCTGGAATTGCAAATCAGTGGGCTGGGTTGCGGCTATTTACCTCGCTATCTGGCGCAGCGATTTCTTGATAGCGGCGCGCTGATTGAAAAACAGGTGCTGGCTCAAAGCAGTAATGAATCGGTCTGGGTTGGCTGGAATGAACAAACGGCGGGGTTAGCCAGCGCCTGGTGGCGGGACGAAATTTTAGCAAATAGTGCTATCGCCGCTGTCTATACGCAGAGCAGCGTCCACAAATCAGCCAGTTAGCGCAGGAATATTTACAATGCCTTTGTAAAGTATTGCGTTTTGTATCTGATGTGGGGCAAAATGCGCCGCAGCAACCAAAGGAATAATCGACGATATAAAAGGCGTCGGTTATTTTTTTTTGCATGTATGAAACGAAACTAAAAACCAAGAGGCCGGGCTTCGTACCGGATAGATATTTACTAAAATCCGACAGTTGTTGTCGCTGAGGAAGAAAGAAATGGGGCAATTTTTCGCTTACGTGGCGGTTATCACCGTAAAGGAGAATAACTATGTCGCATAACGCAACTCCAAACACCTCTCGCGTGGAATTACGTAAAACACTTACGTTGATTCCGGTTGTTATGATGGGCCTTGCCTATATGCAACCAATGACGCTGTTCGATACATTCGGTATCGTATCAGGCCTTACTGACGGTCATGTGGCAACGGCGTATGCCTTTGCACTGGTCGCTATTCTCTTTACAGCGCTGAGCTACGGTAAACTGGTTCGCCGTTTCCCGTCTGCAGGCTCTGCCTACACCTATGCCCAGAAATCCATTAGCCCGGCGGTTGGCTTTATGGTGGGCTGGTCATCGCTGCTGGACTACCTGTTCATGCCGATGATCAACATTCTGCTGGCAAAAATTTACTTCGAAGCGCTGGTACCTTCCGTACCGTCGTGGCTCTTTGTTGTTGCGTTAGTGGCCTTTATGACCATCTCTAACCTGCGCAGCATTAAGACCGTGGCGAACTTCAACACCCTGATTGTTATTCTGCAAATGGGTATTGTTGCGGTTATTGTGGGTTTGATCATTTACGGTGTTTCTCACGGTGAAGGCGCGGGCACGCTGGTCAGCTCTCGTCCGTTCTGGTCTGAAGGGGCACATGTGGTGCCGATGATCACCGGTGCGACTATTCTGTGCTTCTCGTTCCTGGGCTTCGACGGTATCTCTTCTCTGTCTGAAGAGACCAAAGATGCAGAACGCGTGATCCCACGAGCCATTTTCCTGACTGCGTTGATTGGTGGCATGATCTTCATTGGTGCCTCCTACTTCCTGCAGCTCTACTTCCCGGATATCTCTCGTTTCAAAGAGCCGGATGCTTCACAGCCTGAAATCATGCTGTATGTAGCAGGGAAAACCTTCCAGTGGGGCGTACTGATCTTCTCCAGCGTTACCGTTCTGGCTTCTGGTATGGCTGCGCATGCAGGGGTTTCTCGCCTGATGTATGTAATGGGTCGTGACGGTGTGTTCCCAACCCGTTTCTTCGGCTACGTTCATCCGAAATGGCGTACTCCGGCGTGGAACGTGCTGTTGGTTGGCGCAATCGCCCTGATGGCCATTAAATTTGACCTGGTGACGGCAACGGCACTGATTAACTTTGGTGCGCTGGTGGCCTTTACCTTTGTTAACCTCTCCGTGATCTCGCAGTTCTGGATCCGTGAGAAGCGCAACAAAACGCTGAAAGACCACTTCAATTACCTGGTTCTGCCAATGTGCGGTGCGCTGACGGTCGGTGCATTGTGGATTAACCTGGAAGAGAGCTCTATGATTCTGGGTCTGATCTGGGGTGGTATTGGTCTGGTTTACCTGGCCTGCGTGACGAAGAGCTTCCGTAACCCGGTTCCTCAGTACGAAGACGTTGCGTGATAACGTGTCGGGTGGCGGCTACGCTTACCCGACCGACAAAACCCGTAGGCCCGCGTAAGCGCAGCGCCATCGGGCAAAAAAACCGGAGACCATCGCCTCCGGTTTTTTTATCGCTGAATTTCAGACTATCTCTTGTACGTACCTGAACAGTGCTTTCAGCAGCGCCTGCTTCTCTTCATTCCCTTCGTATTGGCCGTAAAGCATCTCCAGCTCCTGCGCATAGCTGTGCAGATATTCAGGCGTAAACACATTACGGCGATGCAGCAGCCAGCGTTCCTGCTCAGCTTCATCCAGCGTGCCGGGATAGTTACGCGCGCGGTAGTTAAACATCAACTTCTCAATGCGTTTATCCGCAAAGGTGATGTCCAGCGCGGGCAGGTTACGCGGTTCAGTTTGTAGGACGATGTTCATCGCAGCACGGTCGGCATCGCTGAAGAAGCCGTTATACAGCTGCGCATCCACGTTTTCGGACGGCACGAATGGCTCGGCTTCGGCAAATATGGCGACGACTTTCTCGCGCACCTGCGGATTTTCGCGCAGTATTTTAAGGTTATCCAGGCAGTGCTGGCGGTTGATCCCGAGCCTGTCGGCATCTTCCGGGCGCAGCGTATTGGCCTGCGCCAGTACGGGACATTTATTGATATGCACCAGTTTGACCGGCACCGCGGGCAGGTCTCCCAGCGCATCTTTAGGGGTATAGAGGCGCTCACGCAAGGTATTGCTGTCGAGCTCCAGCAGCGGGGAGATATCCCCGGCTAAATCCACCATGATGACCGCGTTACGGTTATCCGGATGCCAGGCCAGCGGTGCCACCCAGCTGGTGTTGCCGCGCCAGGCACCAAACATGCCGGAGATATGCACCAGCGGTTTCATCTGCGGCACATCAATCAGGGTCATCAGTTTCTGCTTACTGCGATGACTCAACAGATACTCAAACAGGCGTGGTTGTGCGGTTTTAACGAGCTTCGCCATGGCAATGGTGGCGTAGACGTCGGCCATCGCGTCGTGGGCATTACTGTGCTCAATGCCGTTGGCGCGCGTCAGGTGCTCCAGCCGGAAGCTTGCCAATCCGTCTTCGTTCTCTGGCCAGTTAATCCCCTCCGGACGCAGGGCATAACAGGCACGCATGATATCCAGCAAATCCCAGCGCGAATTGCGGTTCTGCCAGCTCCAGGCGTAGGGATCGTAGAAGTTGCGGTAGAAAATGTTGCGCGTCACTTCATCATCGAAACGGATATTGTTATACCCGACCACGCAGGTATGGGGAACGGTGAACAGATCGTGGATACGGCGGGCGAACTCTGCCTCGTTAACGCCTTTTTCCCGCGCTTCCTGGGGCGTTATCCCCGTGACCATGACCGCGCCGGGCTGCGGCAGGTAGTCATCGGCAGGTTTGCAGTAAAAGACCTCTGGCTCACCAATAATATTGAATTCGTCGTCAGTACGGATGGCGGCAAACTGCGCCGGTCGGTCCAGCGCCGGGTGGGTGCCAAAGGTTTCGTAGTCGTGGAATAAAAAAGTCGGGCGTGCGGCAGAGTCAGACACCAGTAATACCATCCTGTTAAAAAGTGACGTCACTATGGTAAACGATCGTGAGGGACAGACCGAATAAAAAGCGCCGCCATGCTGCAAATTTGCGAGCGTGGTTCCGGGAAAAACATGCTTTCTGTCACATTTTTTTGCAATTAAGCCAGGTAACGACACCAGAACTCCCGTAAAAAGGTCATCGATTTTTAATGACCTGAGGATATACCGTTGAAACGCCGTCTGTTTATTGCTGTTTCTCTACTCGCTTCGAGTGTCTCATCTGCTTTTGCGGCCGATCCGCTGGATTTTTCGCCGCAGCCTCCGGCCATTCAGGCCGGCTCCTGGGTACTGATGGATTACACTACGGGTCAAATCTTAACGGCGGGCAACGAACATCAACAACGCAACCCGGCGAGTCTCACCAAGCTGATGACCGGCTACGTTGTTGACCGCGCTATTGATAGCCACCGCATTTCCCCGGATGACATTGTCACCGTCGGGCGCGACGCGTGGGCAAAAGGTAACCCTGTCTTTGACGGTTCGTCACTGATGTTCCTGAAAGAGGGGGACCGCGTTTCTGTGCGCGACCTCAGCCGCGGTCTGATTGTTGATTCTGGTAACGACGCCTGTGTGGCGCTGGCGGATCACGTGGCCGGTGGCCAGCCGCAGTTCGTGAAGATGATGAACGACTATGTGCAAAAGCTGAATCTGCGCGATACGCACTTCGAAACCGTTCATGGTCTGGATGCCCCAGGCCAGCATAGCTCTGCGTATGATCTGGCCGTGCTGTCCAGAGCCATCATCCACGGCGAGCCTGAGTTTTACCACATGTACAGCGAAAAGAGCCTGACCTGGAATGGGATCACGCAGCAAAACCGTAACGGTCTGCTCTGGGATAAGACCATGAACGTAGACGGACTGAAAACGGGGCACACGTCAGGGGCCGGATTTAACCTGATTGCTTCCGCCGTGGACGGTCAGCGTCGCTTGATCGCCGTGGTGATGGGGGCAGACAGTCCGAAAGGGCGTGAGGATCAGGCCCGTAAACTGCTGCATTGGGGACAACAGAATTTCGATACCGTGCAGATCCTGCACAACGGCAAAAAAGTGGGCACTGAGCGGATCTGGTACGGCGATAAGGAACAGGTGGACCTGGGCACCGACCAGGATTTCTGGCTGGCATTACCGAAAGCAGAAGTACCGAACATCAAGGCAAAATACGTGCTGGATACAAAAGAGCTGGAAGCGCCAATAGCCGCCCATCAGCGGGTAGGCGAGATCCAGTTATACGACCGCGATAAAGTGGTCGCTCACTGGCCGCTGGTGACGCTGGAGCGTGTTGATAAAGGTGGCCTTTTCTCCCGTCTGAGTGATTACCTGCACCACAAAATCTAACCTTTCTGGGCAGACTGGCAGGGTTGCGAGTCTGCTCACATAATAAACTCTCCTCGATTGCCGATTATAGAAATTCTGCTTTATAGTGTATAAATATACAGTGATAAACGGAGGCAGTATGGACTACAGCATCAGGCAGGAAAAGAAACGTAAGATTGCCGGTTTTCACCTGGTCGGGCCATGGGAACACACGGTAAAACAGGGCTTTGAACAGCTGGTCATGTGGGTCGATGGCCGACACATTCAGCCGCTGGAGTGGGTTGCGGTTTATTACGATAACCCGGACGAAGTCCCGGCAGAAAAATTGCGCTGCGATACGGCCGTTACGGTACCGGATGATTTCGTTATCCCGGAAAACAGCGAAGGGGTGATGATGACGGAAATTGCGGCCGGAGATTACGCCGTCGCGAAAGCACGTGTTGAAAACTATGACTTCGCCACGCCGTGGTACCAGTTCTTTAACTCCCTTTTGCAGGACAACACATTCCAGATGGCTCTGAAACCGTGCTTCGAGCGCTATCTCAATGATGGCAACGCCGACGGGTACTGGGACATCGAAATGTTTATCGCCGTAGAGCATAAAGCAGGGTAGTCCTGTTAAATACAGGGTTTTTCAGCCGGGTGTGATCCGCCCGGCTGAAAACACAGTACAATTGTGATTTGCCGTGTAGCTGGAGAGCGGGTGTGCGTCCCGACAAATCATTAACGTCTTTCGAAATTCGGCTGTATAAACACTACCGCGTGGTTCATGGGTGCCGTATCGCGCTGGCATTCGTTCTGACGTTTGTGCTGGTCCGTTTGCTGGATGTTCCTGAAGGAACGTGGCCGCTGATCACGCTGGTGGTTGTCATGGGGCCTATCTCGTTCTGGGGGAATGTTGTCCCGCGTGCCTTCGAGCGCATTGGCGGTACGGTTTTAGGCTCTGCTCTTGGGTTGATTGCCCTGAAGCTGGAGCTTATTTCATTTCCGGTGATGCTGGCCTGGTGCGGTGTCGCCATGTTCCTCTGCGGCTGGCTGGCGCTGGGTAAAAAGCCCTATCAGGCACTGCTGATTGGTATCACCCTCGCGGTGGTGGTCGGCGCGCCAGCGGGTGATATGACCACGGCACTGTGGCGAAGCGGGGATGTTATCCTTGGTTCACTGCTGGCGATGCTTTTCACCGGTATCTGGCCGCAGCGCGCTTTCCTGCACTGGCGCATTCAGATGGCAAATTACGTCACCGCTTTTAACCGCGTCTACCAGGCCGGTTTTTCACCTAATCTTGTCGAACGTCCCCGGCTGGAGAAGCACCTTCAGCAGATCCTTAATGACGTGGTCAAAATGCGCGGTCTGATTACCCCTGCCAGTAAAGAGACCCATATTCAGAAATCGATTTTCGAAGCTATCCAGACCGTGAGCCGTAATCTGGTCTGCATGCTTGAATTGCAAATCAACGCGCACTGGGCCTCGCGCCCCAGCCATCTGTTAATGCTGAACGCGCAGACGCTGAAGGAGACGCAGCAGATGACGCAGCAAACCCTGCTGACCATCGCTCATGCCCTTTATGAAGGTAACCCGCAGCCCATCCTCGCAAACAGCGAGCGTCTGAATGAGATCGTTGCCGAACTGAAACAGCTGATCAACGAGCGACAGGGCGATAACGTAGCGGAAACCCCAATCCATGGTTACGTCTGGCTGAGCATGGAGCTGGCGCGTCAGCTTGAGTTGCTGTCGCATCTCATTTGCCGCGCACTGCGCAAATAAAGAGCAGCTATCGCCATATGTGACGGCTGCTGCTTCGATTCAGCATCAATTGGGGTTATGATAGTTTTAAACGATATACTCATTGTCATTCGCAGCCGCTGTCAGTAAGGTTATTGGTACAACGGTTGCTTTAACGAATCCGAATCTCACATTATCAGGGGTGTAAAAATGGAAACTACCAAGCCTTCGTTCCAGGATGTTCTGGAATTCGTCCGCCTGTTCCGCCGCAAAAACAAACTGCAGCGTGAAATCCAGGACGTTGAGAAGAAGATCCGTGACAACCAGAAACGTGTTCTGCTGCTGGATAACCTGAGCGACTACATCAAGCCAGGTATGAGCGTTGAAGCTATTCAGGGCATCATCGCCAGCATGAAGAGCGACTATGAAGACCGTGTTGATGACTACATCATCAAAAACGCTGAGCTGTCTAAAGAGCGTCGTGACATCTCCAAAAAGCTGAAAGTGATGGGCGAAATCAAAAACGCTGAAGCCAAAAGCGAATAATCGCTGCTGATTGCAAAAAAGGCTCTCTGGTAACAGAGAGCCTTTTTTATTACGCAGAGCGCGGCTGAAGCTGGTAGATCCAGGCCTTAACCTGATCACCTTCGGCGGTGGTCACCATGACCTCGACCCGATCGTAGCCGTCTTCAAATTCGTCCAGCATCGGCCAGTGTGCCTCAAGGTTACTGGAGATAAACAGATAACCCTCAACGCGCGGGCCATCGGCGTGCAGCACGATACCCGGAAAATCTGCCGCAGCGCCCCAGCCACGCGCATAAAATGTCCCGGTGACAAAACCGGCCTGCCATTCACCGCCGATGCTTTCGAGAATATGTGCATTTGAATGGCCCGGGCGTAACGTACCGTAGACAAACAAAGAGTCCATTTTTCCTCACCAGAAAAGCAAAAAGCCCGCTTTAAAAGCGGGCTTTTCAGAATGTGGCTCCTCTGACTGGACTCGAACCAGTGACATACGGATTAACAGTCCGCCGTTCTACCGACTGAACTACAGAGGAATCGTTGTGGAGGCTTATCTTAGCGGCGAAAAAACTTTTGTCAAACCTGATCTTAGTGATTAGCGATCGATTGCCGATTCTGTCATCAGTTTGTTGCAAATCCAGACATCTTTTTATGGAAAATACTTTGCAGGATGAGCTTTTCTCCCCCATCATTTGAAATGGAGTTTCAACTTTTCTCGCTAAGGTCCATTTTGAACGTTACTGCCACTCTCCGCCAGGCGATTATGCGCACGCCATGGTATGCAAAACGTAAAAGTTATCGTGTTCTGTTCTGGCGTGAAATCACCCCGCTTGCCGTACCTATTTTTCTGGAGAATACCTGCGTTCTGCTGATGGGGGTGTTGAGCACCTTCCTGGTGAGCTGGCTGGGTAAAGAGGCGATGGCCGGGGTCGGGCTGGCGGACAGTTTTAATATGGTGGTGATGTCTTTCTTTGCCGCAATCGATCTTGGTACCACGGTGGTGGTGGCCTTTAGCCTGGGCAAGCTGGATCCGAAGCGTGCCCGCGAAGCCGCCCGGCAGTCGCTGATGATCATGACCCTTTTTTCGATCACCCTGGCGGCGGTGATCCACTATTTCGGCAAAGAGATTATCGACTTTGTCGCGGGTGAAGCGACGAATGAAGTTAAGGATCTGGCGCTGACCTATCTGGAAATGACGGTCTTAAGCTATCCTGCTGCGGCTATCGCGCTGATCGGTAGCGGCGCGCTGCGCGGGGCGGGCAACACAAAAATTCCGCTGCTGATCAACGGCGGAATGAACATCCTGAATATCATGATCAGTAGCGTCCTGATCTACGGTGTTTTCTCCTGGGAGGGGATGGGGTTTGTTGGCGCAGGCCTGGGGCTGACTATCTCCCGCTACATTGGTGCGGCAGCCATCATCGGGGTGTTGATGGCGGGGATCACGCCATCGCTGCGCCTCACGTTAAAAAGCTACTTCCGACCCTTTAACTTCGCCATTATCTGGGAAGTGATGGGGATTGGTATTCCTGCCAGTATCGAGTCGGTACTGTTCAACGGCGGTAAACTGCTTACCCAGATGTTTGTTGCCGGTATGGGGACAGATGTGATTGCCGGTAACTTTATTGCCTTCTCCATCGCCTCGCTGATTAACCTGCCGGGTAACGCCTTAGGGTCGGCCTCCACCATTATCACCGGTAAACGGCTCGGCAAAGGGCAGATAGGGCAGGCGGAGCGGCAGCTGCGCCATGTCTTCTGGCTGTCGACCATCGGTCTGACGATAATTGCGTGGGGGAGTGCGCCCTTTGCCGGGCTGATGGCCTCGTTCTATACCCACGAAGATGATGTTAAAGAGGTCGTTAAGATCCTGATTTGGCTCAACGCGGCCTTTATGCCGATCTGGGCGGCGTCCTGGGTACTGCCTGCCGGGTTAAAAGGGGCACGCGATGCCCGCTTTGCGATGTGGGTCTCTATGCTCGGCATGTGGGGTTGCCGCGTGGTAGCGGGGTATACGCTGGGGGTCATGCTCGGTATGGGGGTCGTCGGGGTCTGGCTGGGGATGTTCCTTGACTGGGCCGTGCGTGGGGCATTGTTCTACTGGCGTATGGTAAGTGGGCGCTGGCTCTGGAAATATCCGCGGCACAATGCCTGACAAATGTGCGAAATGTTGAATAAATCGGCAAACGATCGGAAATCTGCATTCTGCCTTTGACAACATCGGGTAGCATCGATAATATGCGCCCCGTTCACACGATTCCTCTGTAGTTCAGTCGGTAGAACGGCGGACTGTTAATCCGTATGTCACTGGTTCGAGTCCAGTCAGAGGAGCCAAATTTGAAAAGCCTGCTTTTAAAGCAGGCTTTTTGCTTTTGTGCGTTCTGGAAACCTGCCGGGTGGCGGCTTCGCCTTACCCGGCCTACGGGACTGTAGGCCCGGTAAGCGCAGCGCCACCGGGCAATAAACCGCACTACCGGTTAACACGAATCGGTGCCGTCGCCTCCACCAGCCACGGACGCGCGTCGCTCTCCACCAGCGGGGACAGCGCTTCGCGCACCTGCTGGTGATACTCATCCAGCCACTGCTTTTCCTGCTCGTTTAACAGATTGAGTTCGACCTGGCTGAGATCGATTGGGATCAGCGTCAACGAGGCAAATTTGCAGAATCCTGGAGAGCTTTCCACAATCTCTACCTGATTTTCAATGCGGATCCCATGGCTATCCGCCAGATAGTATCCCGGCTCGATAGTCATAATATTGCCCGCCACCAGCGGCCATGGGTTGACCTTTTTAGCGATGCGATGCGGGTTCTCATGGATAAGCAACTGATGACCCACGCCATGGCCCGTTCCGTGATCGAAATCCAGCCCCATCTCCCACAGCGGCCGACGCGCGAAGGCATCCAACTGATGCCCCTGGGTGCCGGACGGGAACTGCAGGGTAATCAGCGACAGAAAACCTTTCAGCACGGCGGTGTAGTGTAATCGCTGCTGCGGGCTGACCTTGCCCCACGCCAGGGTACGCGTGGCGTCAGTGGTACCGTTATGGTACTGACCACCAGAATCATTCAGATAAAAGTGGTCATGGCCGATGGGTTTGTTGCTGGCTTCGCTTGAGTGGTAGTGGCACATCGCCGCATTGCTGGACGAGGCCGAAATGGTCGCAAAACTTTGCTCAATAAAGCCTGGCTGCAACTCGCGAAACACGAGTTGCTGTGCCTGGGCCTCCAGCTCGGTCAGCGGCTGGCCTGCTGCCGCACGTGCGGGCACTTCACGGCTCAGCCAGGCAAGGAAATTGACCCACGCGGCACCGTCCTGATGATGGCACTCCCGGTAACCCGCCAGTTCTACCGGATTTTTATTGGCCTTCATCAGCGTGATGGGGTCGGTGCGCCAGAGAATGTCACCGTGTGGCTCAATGGCAAAACGCAGAGCCACCGGCGCTGAATCGGCATCTACCATCACCCGTTTACCGTGAGAAAGGCGCTGGCAGCGTTCAATAAAGGCATCCTGCGGCGCAATGGTGAAAGCGTTTCGCACGCTATCAGGCAGGTTGCTTAGCTTATTGTCGTTAACGAACCACTCAACGCTACCGTCCCGACTGAGCAGGGCAAAAGAGAGCGGAACCGGGCTGGTGGGAATATCTGAACCGCGCACGTTAAGCAGCCAGGCGATGTTATCCGGCAGGGTCACGGCCAGGTAATCGGCATTGTTCGCGGCCAGCACGGCGGCAACGCGCTGACGTTTATCGGCGCTGCTTTCACCGCTGATTTCAACGGGCATCTCGCGGATAAGCCCCGCCGGAGCGGCAGGGCGATCGGCCCATAACGTATCAAACGGTGACTGGTTAAGCGGCACCATTTCGCACGGTGTCGCAGACAGCGTCTCATAATCGGCATTGGTCATCAGCAGCGCTTCAAAACCAATACGGGTGCCAGCTTCAATGTTGGCCGTCAGCCATTGTGCCAGCGGCTCGTTGTGCAGATGATGGATCTCTACTTCATCCATATTGACCTGCACGCGGGCCTGAACCTGATAGCGGCCATCGACAAAAAGCAGGGCTTTGTCTTTTAGCACCAGAGCCAGCCCCGCCGAGCCATCAAAGCCGGTCAGCCAGGCCAGTTTTTCATCATACGGCGCGCAGTATTCGCTCTGCCAGGCATCCGCGCGTGGGACGATCATCCCGTCGAGCTTATTTTCCTGTAGCCACTGACGCAGGGCCGATAACGGTGATGGGGTGTGCATTATTTTTCCTTATTGTTATCAGCGGAAAGGCGGTTCGTTAAAGGTACGCAGCTTGCGTGAGTGCAGCCGGTCACCTTCTGCCCGCAGCAAATCAATGGCGCGAATGCCAATTTGCAGGTGTTCGGAGATAGCCCCTTCGTAGAACCGGTTTGCCTGTCCCGGTAGCTTGATTTCACCGTGCAGCGGTTTATCGGAAACGCACAGCAGCGTACCGTAAGGCACACGGAAGCGATAACCCTGAGCGGCAATGGTGGCGCTTTCCATATCAATCGCCACCGCGCGGCTCAGATTGAAGCGCAGGGCAGAGGCGGAGTAACGCAGCTCCCAGTTACGGTCATCTGTCGTGACTACCGTGCCAGTACGCAGACGCTGTTTGACCTCTTCACCCGGCATGCCGCTCACCTCTTTGGTGGCGTCGTAAAGCGCGCGCTGCACTTCGGCAATGCTTGGGATCGGGATGTCCGGCGGGAGCACGGCGTCAAGCACATGGTCATCACGCAGGTAGGCGTGGGCCAGCACGTAGTCGCCAATCAGCTGGCTTTCACGCAGCCCACCGCAATGACCAATCATCAGCCAGACGTCCGGGCGCAGCACCGCCAGATGGTCGCAGATGGTCTTGGCGTTTGACGGCCCCACACCGATATTGATAAGCGTAATGCCCTGGCCGTCGGCGGTGATCAGGTGCCAGGCTGGCATCTGGTGCTTCTTCCACGCCAGATCGGAGATAGCCTGCTCAGGCGCTTCGGTTTCAGCGGTGATCCAGATCCCGCCGGCGCAGGAGAGGGCGATATAAGGGCTCTCCGGGTCAAGGATCTGGCTACAGCCCCAGCGGACAAATTCGTCGACATAGCGGGTGTAGTTGGTAAACAGTACGAACGGCTGGAAATGCTCGGCTGGCGTCCCGGTGTAGTGACGCAGGCGCGCCAGGGAGAAATCCACCCGGCGGGCGTCAAAATGCGACAAGGGGGAAAACTCTGCCGGGTGATAAATGCCGTCGGCGGTCTCATCGCCAATTTGCGACAGCTCGGTCGTCGGGAAATGGCGCGTCAGCCCTGCGCTCATGGAGCGATCGAGCGTTAACGCCGAACCGTCAATCACGTACGGATAGGGGATTTCATGCTGTGATGGCTCAACGGCAATGTGCGCGCCGTAATCCTGATAGAGCAGAGTGAGTTGCTCCTCAAGATAAGGACGGAACAATGCAGGGCGGGTCACGGTGGTGCTATAGCAGCCGGAGTGGGTAAAACGCGCGTAGGCACGGGTCTTTGGCGTGGTACTGGCGCTGCCGTCCCAGGTGACAGAGAGCGATGGATAAACAAAAAGGCCCTGGGTTCTGGCCTTTTCGTCGGGAAGTTTCCCTGTTTCGATGTACTCACTGATGGCGCTGCGCAGCGCATTGACGGACTGTTCGTACAGCGCGTCGAGTTTTTCCAGTGCCTGAGCCGGGGTCAGGCTGGAGCCCTTATTATTCATGTCTGTCTCCTTGTTCCACAGGTGTGCTGCTATACCCGATAGTATGTCACACGCCTGTGAAACAAAAGGGAGATCAGGAATGGTGTGTCTCTTTCATCACCAGCGCCGTGGCGGCCGACAGCAGGCAGCCTACCAGCAGGTAGCCTGCCACGCTGTGCCAGTTTCCGCCGGAGAACGTCACCAGCGCGGCGGCAATAAACGGCGTAAATCCGCCGCCCACGACGCTCGCCACCTGGTATCCTACGCCCGCCCCGCTGTAGCGGTAGCTTGCGCCGAACAGTTCGGTAAACATCGGTTGCTGCACGCAGACCACCATGTCATGGGCAATGTTGGCGAGCATAATGGCAAAGAAGACTATCCAGAAGACCGACTGTGCCTCCAGCGCCATAAAGAACGGCCAGGCGCTCAAGGAGCCAATCAGCGCACCGGTAATATAGACGCGGCGGCGGCCAAACCGATCCGCAAGCCAGGCGAAGCAGGGGATTGTCAGACAGCTGATCCCGCCCACCAGCAGACCGATATTCAGGAACAGCTCACGGGGGAGGCCGAGGTTCTGCGTGGAATAGTTGAGGGCAAACGCGGTGACGATATACATCGTCAGCAGCTCGCACAGGCGCAGGGCGATAATTTTCAGAAAAGCGCCAGGATGACGAATGAGCGCCTCCATCACCGGCAGCCGTTTTCTGGCAACGGGTTTTTCCCGCTGCTGTTCAAACTCGGCGGACTCTTCCATTCCGTTACGGATCCACAGCGCGGCGATAACCAGCACGATGCTGAAGATGAAGGGAATGCGCCAGCCCCAGCTCAGAAACTGCTCATCGGTCGTGAAGTGGCTGATAAGCGATACCAGCCCGGTAGAGAGCAACAGACCCACGCCGTACCCAACCTGCACGCCGCTGCTGTAGAACGCTTTCTTATTTTTCGGTGCGCTTTCGACCGATAACAGCGCCGCGCCGCCCCATTCGCCGCCCACGGCAAAGCCCTGAATGGCGCGCAGGGTGACCAGCAGTACCGGAGCCCACCAGCCAATCGTGGCAAACGACGGCAAAATACCGATGAGCGCAGTGGCGATCCCCATCATCCAGACGGTGAGCATCAGCATGCGTTTGCGGCCAAGGCGGTCGCCGAAGTGGCCGAAGATCACCCCGCCCAGCGGACGGAACAGGAAGCCGACGCCAAAGGTGGCAAACGCGGCGAGCGTGCCCATGGCGGGGCTAATTTGCGGAAAGAATTCGCGGTTAAAGACCAGAGCGGCGGTGATGCCGTAGAGCAAAAAATCATACCAGTCCACGACGGCCCCCGCGAAGCTGCCAAAGGCGGCGCGGCGGGCACGGTTAAGGCAAGGGGTCCCCTCGCCGGGACGTGTGGAGATGAGGGTGGAGTCCATAGTTGTCCTGTCTGCACTGATTTTTTATTTATTGGTATAAGAAAAGGTTACTCACAAAGCCATCGTCATAGCGACGCGATCTATGAGACTACCGCGACGGGCGGCACGAGGAAACTGATTTTATTTCCTGATGGGTAATGCAAAGCGGCTACGCTATGCTTAGCAAATAGTGAAGCGACTAAGGAAGGGAATATGCGTCGTAGAAATGTGCTGGGCTGTCTGGCTGCCTTGCTCATAAGCCAGAGTGTCCAGGCGGTGAGTTATCCTTTGCCGCCCGCCGGGAGTCGGCTGGTGGGCAGCACGCAGGTTATTACCGTACCGGACCACAACACCTTGCCGCTTGAAGCGTTTGCCGCGCAGCACGGGCAGGGGCTGAGCAACATGCTGGAGGCAAACCCCGGTGTTGATCCGTTTTTACCGCAATCCGGTACCCGACTGGTGGTACCTCAGCAGCTCATTCTTCCCGATACGGTTCGCAAAGGCATCGTGGTGAACGTGGCAGAAATGCGCCTTTATTATTACCCGCCAGGCAGCAATACCGTTGAGGTGTTTCCCATCGGTATTGGCCAGGCCGGGCGCGAAACGCCCCGCAACTGGGTGACAGCCGTCGAGCGCAAGCAGGAAGGGCCAACCTGGTCGCCCACGCCAAACACCCGGCGTGAATACGCGAAAGAGGGGAAAACGTTGCCCGCATTCGTGCCCGCCGGGCCGGATAACCCGATGGGGTTGTATGCGCTCTATATTGGCAGGCTTTATGCCATTCACGGTACCAACTCGAATTTTGGCATCGGCCTGCGCGTCAGTCAGGGGTGCATTCGCCTGCGTAATAACGATATCAAATACCTGTTCGACAATGTGTCGCCAGGCACGCGCGTGCAGCTTATCGATCAGCCTGTAAAAGTGACGACGGAGCCAGACGGCAGCCGCTGGGTGGAAGTGCACGAACCGCTGTCGCGCAACCGCGCAGAATTTGAATCAACCAATAAAGTGCCGCTGCCGATTACCCCCGCGTTGCGGGCACAGCTAATAAACGAGGGGGCGGGCGCTGAGCTGGAACGTCGATCAGGGATGCCGGTTAAGCTTGCTTTGCCCGGTGGCGCTGCGCTTACCGGGCCTACAGTCCCGTAGGCCGGGTAAGGCGAAGCCGCCACCCGGCAGTTTTCCAGAACGCACAAAAGCAAAAAGCCTGCTTTAAAAGCAGGCTTTTCAAATTTGGCTCCTCTGACTGGACTCGAACCAGTGACATACGGATTAACAGTCCGCCGTTCTACCGACTGAACTACAGAGGAATCGTGTGAACGGGGCGCATAGTAACGGCCTGCGTACGCCTTGTCAAAGGGTGAAACCACGCTTTGCGTCTGTTTGCTGACAATTTCAGCAAAGTGGCGATTTTGCCAACGTAATGCACCGTTGTGGTGCGGATATACCTCTTATGGGGCAGATCATAAACCGCTGTTTCAGTAATAAATCCGGCGTCTATGATTAGGTTTCCTTATTTTCAGGCGCTTAGCGAACAAATCTGACCTGCTGGTAAAACTGGCATTCATATTGCAAAACCTGTTCAACAACAACAGCCAGTACCGGCACAGCATTTCGAACAGGGGGCAAAATGAACTTAAGACGACTGAAATACTTCGTAAAAATCGTCGATATCGGCAGCCTGACTCAAGCGGCGGAAGTGCTGCATATCGCGCAGCCTGCGCTGAGCCAGCAGGTGGCTACTCTGGAAGGCGAAATGGATCAGCAGCTGTTGATCCGCACCAAACGCGGCGTGACCCCAACGGAAGCAGGCAAGATCCTGTATACCCACGCGCGCACCATTCTTCGTCAGTGCGAACAGGCGCAGCTGGCAGTAAATAATGTTGGTCAGACGCTGAGCGGACACGTTTCCATCGGGCTGGCACCGGGGACCGCAGCGTCTTCAATCACCATGCCACTGCTGCAGGCGGTGCGCGCTGAACTGCCGGAAGTGCTGGTCTATCTGCACGAGAACAGCGGCTCTGTCCTGAATGACAAGCTGCTCAATGGCCAGCTTGATATGGCGGTGCTTTACGATCGCTCCCCGGTTGCGGGGATCACCAGCCAGCCGCTGCTGAAAGAAGATCTGTATCTCGTGGGCACCCGCGATCGTCCGGGGCAGAGCGTTGATCTCACTGCGGTTGCAGAGATGAATCTTTTCCTGCCGCGTGATTACAGCGCCGTGCGCGTACGCGTGGACGAAGCGTTCTCCCTGCGCCGCCTGACGGCGAAAATCATCGGTGAAATTGACTCCATCTCCACGCTGACTGCGGCGATTGCCAGTGGGATGGGCGTCACGGTGCTGCCAGAATCCGCCGCCCGCTCGCTGTGCAGCGCAGCAAACGGCTGGATGGCGCGCATCACCACGCCATCAATGAGTTTACCGCTGTCGCTGAACATGTCCGCCCGCGGCTCGCTGTCGCCACAGGCACAGGCGGTGAAAGAAATTTTAATGTCGCTGGTCAGTAAGCCATCGCTGGAGAATCGTGAACTGCAGCTCGTGAGTTAATATTCCAGAAAAGCATAAGATGCTGGTTTTTATTATTTGTTCTGCAGCTCAGCTGACTCTAACAATAGAGCTATGTCAGATGCGCCGGAGTGAATCGTGAATTTCCAGCAACTTAAAATTATCCGTGAGGCGGCCAGGCGGGGCTATAACCTGACCGAAGTCGCCAATATGCTTTACACCTCCCAGTCGGGTGTCAGCCGCCATATTCGCGAGCTGGAAGAGGAGCTTGGCATTGAGATTTTTATCCGTCGCGGCAAGCGCCTGCTTGGCATGACGGAGCCAGGTAAAGCGTTGCTGACCATCGCTGAGCGGATCCTCAACGAGGCCAGCAATGTCCGTCGCCTGGCGGATCTCTTTACCAATGATGCCTCCGGCGTGCTCACCATCGCCACTACCCATACTCAGGCTCGGTACAGCCTGCCGCCAGTGATAAAAGCGTTTCGTGAAATTTTCCCTGACGTTCGCCTGGAGCTTATTCAGGGCACGCCGCAGGAAATTGAAATGCTCCTGCAAAACGGTGGGGCGGATATTGGTATCGCCAGCGAACGCCTGAGCAACGACCCGCTGCTGGTGGCCTTTCCCTGGTTCCGCTGGTACCACAGCCTGTTGCTCCCGCTCGATCATCCGTTGAATCAGGTTTCACCGCTAACGCTGGAAGCGATCGCGAAATGGCCGCTGATTACGTATCGCCAGGGTATAACAGGACGTTCGCGCATCGATGAAGCATTCAACCGCAAAGGGTTAACGCCGGATGTGGTGCTGAGCGCGCAGGATTCCGATGTGATCAAAACCTACGTCGAGCTGGGGCTGGGCATTGGCCTGGTCGCGGAACAGTCCGGCGGCGAGGGCGATACCGGGAACCTCGTGCGTCTGGATACACGTCATCTGTTCGATGCCAATACCGTATGGCTCGGCCTCAAGCGCGGACAGCTCCAGCGCAACTACGTGTGGCGCTTTATCGAACTCTGCAACGCCGGGCTGTCCGTTGACGAAATCAAACGCCAGGTGATGGAGCCGGAAGAAGTGGCGATTGATTATCAGATTTAGTTCCTCTGGCTGGGATCGCCTTAGCCAGTAACTAGCGAATAAACAAGCTAAATCAGAATTCCCTTTCGGTTGGCGTTGGTGACATGCTGCTGCACCAATTCAACGATCCAGTCAATAAAAACGCGCAGTCTGGCGTTGACATGGCGGTTCGGCGGAAACGCCAGGTACAGGGGCATTGGAGCAATACGCCAGTGTTCAAAAAGCGGAATCAGGGCACCACGAGCCTGATGCGCTGCCGCCATATAGACTGGCAGTGCGATCACGCCTAATCCCGCTAACCCGGCTTCGAGGTAAGCATTGCCATCATCCACGGCCAGTACATAGCTGCCCGTGATTTCAATACGTTCACTCTCACTGCGCAGTACCAGAGGATCAATCTTACCGGTGCGTGAGGACAAGAACCCTACGATGCGATGGTCGGTGTTTTCCAGCTCTCGCGGGTGCGAAGGGGGGCCAAGGCGTTCCAGATAATTGGGGGCGGCGTAGACGCCGATTTGCAAATCTCCGACATGGCGTGCAATCAGGGACTGATCGGTGATCTCGCCGCCGCGCAGCACGCAATCCACGTTGTCGCCAATCAGGTCCACCACCCGGTCGCTCACACCCATGTTGAACTGAATGTCAGGGTAGCGTGCGTGGAAAGCCGGTAGCGCCGGCACCAGGATGAGGCGGGCCAGCGGACTGGGCACATCCACCCGTAGCCGTCCCCTGGGCGTAATTGCCGCACTGGACAGACTGTTTTCAGCATCTTCCATGTCCGCCAGCAGGCGGATGACGCGTTCGTAGTAGACCGCGCCATCGGGAGTGACGCTGAGTTTGCGGGTGGTGCGATGGAGCAATCTGACGCGCAGGCGCGCTTCCAGCTGCTGAATAAGCTGCGTCACCGTGGTTTTGCTCATATGAAGCGTTTGGGCAGCCTTTGTGAAGCTACCTGCCTCTACCACGCGAGCAAAGGCGCGCATCGCATCGAAACGATCCATTCCTTATCCTCTCTTTTCACCGATTGTTTGGATATTACAAACAATGATGGACTAAGTCGCTTGTTTATCCGCCCGCTCCTGCACCTGTAAAGTGTCTTTAAGTTCATTGGGCAGATTTCGCCCCATTGCAAAGGTGTAAATATGACAGCACGCGAAGCAGTTTTTCCCTCAGGACGCCAGGCGCTCTATGAGCGCAATCGCTATTCACCGGCCATCAAATCTAACGGTTTCCTGTTCGTTTCGGGGCAGGTTGGTAGCCGTGAGGATGGCTCGCCTGAGCCCGATCTAAAAGCGCAGGTCAGGCTGGCATTCAATAATCTTAATGCTGTCCTCGCGGCTGCGGGCTGCACGTTCGATGACGTGGTTGACGTTACCCTTTTTGTCGTCGATCCCGAGTCAAACCTCGACGCTATCTGGAGTATCCTGCCAGAATATTGGGGGGAAGCGCCTTACCCAACGTTGACCGGGATCGGCGTAACGTGGCTGTACGGATTCCAGTTTGAAATTAAGGTGATTGCCAGGCTGCCCTGAGCGTTAGGGACTTTCCGCCAGTCGAAAGTCAAGACAGAGGAAAAATGATGAAAGCAGGGGATTATTGCCCGGTGGCGCTGCGCTTACCGGGCCTACAGTCCCGTAGGCTGGGTAAGGCGAAGCCGCCACCCGGCAGTTTTCCAGAACGCACAAAAGCAAAAAGCCTGCTTCAAAAGCAGGCTTTTCAAATTTGGCTCCTCTGACTGGACTCGAACCAGTGACATACGGATTAACAGTCCGCCGTTCTACCGACTGAACTACAGAGGAATCGTGTGAACGAGGCGCATAGTAGCGACCTCGGTTCGGCTTGTCAAAGGGTGAAAACACCCTTTTTGATTGTTTGCCGACAATTTCAGCAAATCGCTGATTTTATAGCAAATTTGCGCTGAAATTACACAGCAGAATGCGCCGCCCGCGGGCAGGCGGCGCAGTTGTTTAGAACAGCACGGAGTAGTTCAGACCAAATGTGCGGCCACGGCCTTTATAGGTATACAGACCCGGAGCGCCATACGTTGGGCTATACAGCCCCGGTGCGCGCTGTCCCCAGGCGGTGGTGTAGTCTTTGTCCAGCACGTTTTCCACGCTGAAGCTCACTTTACCCACCGGCAGGGCGTAGCTGCCCAGGAAATCTACCGTGTTATAGCCATCGATCTTCTTACCGTCGGCATCAGAGACGTCAAAGGTCTGGGTACTCTGCACGCGCAGGGTCCAGTCGCCCGGCGCCCAGTTGACCCAGGCGCTGGCTTTCGACGGGCTGGCGCTGTCTACCGTCAGCTTCTCCCATTTACCGTTTTCACGGGTTTCAGACTTAATGGCGTTAAAGTTCGCGCCGGTGCTCCAGTCGCTGTCGGTGAAGAAATAGTCCACCTGACCTTCCACCCCGTAGATACGACGCTTGTCGTCTTCAAGGTTGATGGTCATATCGGTTTTGTTGATGGTGATGGTTTTATCCGAGAGCGAGTAGTACGCCGCAACCTGCGTGCGCAGGTTATCACCGGTGTAGCGCCAGCCCAGCTCGTAAGCGTTAACCTTAATGCCGTCCAGCGTCGAGTCGTTAACGTTCACGCTGTTCAGCAGGCGATAGTGCCCGTCGACAAGCTGATAGGTGCCGGAGCCGTAATACTTCGCCAGGTCCGGAATTTCAAAGCCCTGAGAGAAGTTAAACCACAGCTGCTGCTGTTCGGTCAGGCGACTAAGGATCCCGGCGTTAAACAGGAAGTTGTTGTAATCGGTTTTCCCGCCCGGCACCGCGTCTGCTGAGGTGGCTTTCCCGGTGGCGATGGCCTGCTGCTGGGCGTAGCCAACAAAATCATCCACCTTATTTTCAGTGTACTGGTAGCGCACGCCGCCGCTCAGGGTGATGGCGTCAATGTCGTAGCTCGCCTGCAGGAACGGGGCGAGGTTGGTAATGCTGTAACCCGGATAACGCCCCACGTTGTACGCATTGTCCAGCTTCATGCCGCCGCTCGCTGCCGCTTTACTCAGGTCGAAGAACTGCTGGTTGGCGTCGAAGGTTTCATGGTCGGCGTCCACACCCCAGGTGAGCGTCAAATCATCCACCGGCTTGCTGTTCAGCGTCAGCTTGCCGCCGTAAAAATCGGTTTTCTGCTGGGAGGCACCGATGCTGGTCACCGTACCTTTGCTCAGGGTCGGGAACGGGTAGTAGGTCAGGCTCTCGTCACGATAGTAGATCTGCGCGACCAGGTCCTGACCCCAGAAATCGGTATTAGAGTACTGCAGGTTAATCAGATGGCGCTCGGTACCGGGAATACGGTCAGAATCCAGGTTGTTTTTGTTATACGCGGTGGCATCACCCGTAACCGCCGAGAAGTTCTTCCCGAGGTACAGGCCGTGTTTGCCATCAGATTCGCTCTTGTAGTACTGGGTGGTTAACTGCAACTGCTGATGATCGTCAATATTGATGGTACCAGTGCCCATCACATCAATACGGTCAGAATACTGTAAGCCGGTCTGGGTATTATCGATAATCACCTCGTCGCCGTTGCCGTCATACCAGCCGCCGTAACGCTGATAAGACACGGACAGGCGCCCAGACGCATTATCATTGCCGCCGCTGACCGCCGCCGACACGTTCTCATCGTGGTCGTTGTGGCTCTTAAATCCGCTTTTTGCACCGGTCTGGAATTCGACTTCCGTCTCCGGCTGACCTTTTTTGGTGACGATGTTCACCAGGCCGCCGGTACTGCCGCCGCCGTACAGTGAGGTAGCGCCAGAAATCACTTCAATTCGGTCGATGTTGAACGGATCGATAGAGTCAAGCTGACGGCTGTCGCTGCGGGAGGAGTTCAGACGCACGCCGTCCACCATCACCATCATTGAACGACCGCGCAGGTTCATGCCGTAGTTGGTGCGCCCCTGGCTGCTGACGTCCATGCCCGGGATCAGCTGCGCCAGCACGTCTTTAATCTCTTTCCCGCCCTGAACCTGCTGCTCAATTTCCGCACGCTCGATAACCCAGGTGGTCTGCGCCATCTCCGCCATGCTGCGGTGTGCGCGGCTGGCGGAGACAACGATATTTTCTTCCTTTTGTTCTTCTGCCCACGCAGAGGTCGAAAGCATGGCAAGCAAGCACGGATTTAAAACCCAAAGATGAGAACGTTTCATTGTTATGTTGATCCTGATTGTGTGTGTCAGTACTCGGTGGTCTGTGCTAATGATTTAAAAACCTGGCTGTTATCCGTGCTGGTGGTGCTACGCCAGTGGATCACGCCGGGGGTAGTAGCCAGCTCAAACGGCTCGTCATCGTGCGCGCGATTGAGAATTCGCGCGGCGCGCCAGGCCATCAGGCTGAGCTGGGGTTCGGCAATACCGAGACGGTGCATCCCGGCATTCACGGCAAACAGGCGGTTGCCCTGCGGGCCGTCCCATTCAAGGGTGAAATCGTTGTTGATGTGAAAAGCTTCGTCGGCATCCAGGTGCAGACGATGGGAGAGTGGCGCCAGAAACGCAGGCTGCGCGGCGCGGTAGCCCGTGGCAAAGATCACCACGTCGCTCTCCAGCTGTTCACGGCCACCGTCGAGGTGATGCTGTAGCGTCAGGCGTTGCCCGTTTTGCAGCCGCGTGAGTGCGGTTACCGAGCGGGACGGCATCAGGTGCGCCCAGGGTTTTTCACGCAGCACTTCAAAGCGGTGATACATGGCGCGGTAAATCGCCAGCAGGGACTCGGTGGTGATACCGTCAGAGGTCATCTTCTGCTCGTGCAGCATCTGACGACGGGCCTCTTCACCAAGTGTGGAAAAGCTGTCCACGTACTCCGGTGTGAAATACTCGTTGGCAAATGCGGCCTCATCCAGGGCGTTGTAGTTGTTGCGGCGCGACACCCAGTTCAGGCTCAGCGGCTGACCCCACTCCCCGCGGAAGATATTCAAAAACAGATCGGCACCGCTCTGGCCGCCGCCAACGACGGTCACCCGTTTGCCCGCCAAATCTGGCGTGCGCAGCATCATCTCGCTGGCGTGGAAGCAGCTGTCATCCTGCGCGGTCACACAGTCGGGGAGGTTGATCTGTTTACCAATCCCCACGCAGACGTGGCGCGCCAGGAAGCGATCGCGCTGGGTTACTACCTCAAACAGGCCCTTTTTCTCATCAAAACTCACCTGCTGCACCTGCTGGCTGAAGGCGAGGTTGGTGAGGTTATCCGCCGCCCAGCTCAGGTAATCAGCAAACTCCTCGCGGGAGACGGTGCGCTGCTCGGTGGTCAGAAAACGGTAGAACTTTTTACGCTGTACCAGGTAGTTCAGAAAGCTATGGCGGTTGGTCGGCTCCACGGCGCTGACCAGATCCTTCAGGAAGCTGGTTTGCATGTGGCAGTCCGGCACCATCATCCCCGGGTGCCAGGAGAAATGCGGCTTACGTTCAAGAAACAGTGAACTGAATCCGTCCAGCCCCTCTGCAAGGGCAGCGATGCTGAGGTTAAACGGGCCAATACCAATGCCGATGAAATCATACGTTTTCATTGCGCTGACTCCTGGGAGACCAGAAAAAGGGGGTTATCGAGATCGCAGACGTAGTTCGGCAGCATGCGGCTGCCACCGTCGTGTTCGGAGAAGGTGAGTTTGACCGGGTTGAGGATCACGCGAATGATCTGCGGCTTAAACAGGTCGAACTTCGCGAAGCGCCCGGCAAGATCCGGATGCGCGGCCATATAACGGCGCAAAACCTGCGCCAGGATCTGATAGAAGCGGGTTTCGCTGACGCCGCTTTGCTGCGTGAGACGCGAGATAAAACGCAGCACCGTCACGAAGTTGCCGGTTTGCAGGTCATGGATGATGTACTCCGCGCTCAGGCGCGCCGTGACGGCTTTCACCTGTTGCGGCAGGCTTTCCGCCTGTGGGAAATATTCATCGACCAGCCGCATATCGCCCTGGAAATCCTTCAGCAGAATGCGCTGCGGTACGTAGTCTTTCATCACCAGCGTTACGTTCTGTCCGTGGGCGATGAGTGCCACGCCGTAGCGGCAGAGCAGGTGATAGAAGGGGACCACCGTGGCATCGAACAGTTTTTCCAGCCAGGCTTCGGCAGTTAATCCGGAATGGGCAATCCACGCGTCAATCAGCGGGCGTCCGGCGTTGTCGGTCTCCATCAGCGCCGCCATCAGCACCGCCTGCTCGCCGTCCTGCAGATAGCAGGACGGGTTTTCGCGCCAGATCACGCCCAGCATCTCCTGATAGCGATAGGGCGCTTTCGGTAGTGCGGCGTAACCGGTATGCGCCAGATATCCGGCGGCGGGTTCGCCAAGCACCTGCGCGCCAGAGCGGGTGAGAGTGGCGTCGCTGGCAAACTGCTGCTGTAACCAGCGCGAGGCCAGCGGCCCGGCGGCAATGTACTTGCCCGGAATGCCGCGATAGCAGGAGGTGTTGTAGATGGTCAGCGGCAGCTTGATGTCATACGGCGTGCGGCGGCTGGCGTTGGTCAGCGTGCGCAGGGACTGTTGGGCCAGATACTCATCGCCAAATTCCCCCAGCTCTACCATCTCACCGCGCGCGAGCTGGGCCAGGAAATGGACGGCAATTTTTTGCTGCCACTGCCACGGGTGCAGCGGCACCGGCAGCCAGCTGTCGTCAAGCTTCAGCGCCTGCCAGCGGGCGTCAAAGCGCGCGCGCTCGGCACTGTCCATGGTGCTGGCCAGCAGGGAGTTGATATCGCAATCGACATCGCTGCTCCAGACCAGATGCTCGCGCTGCACGGCAACCCAGTGCAGGCGAAAACGGCCACGGTATTCCGGCGCGTACTGGCGCAGCGCCTCCAGCCCCCAGCCGCGGCGTCCTTTGTTAAAAATGAACTTGGGATGGCCGCTCATCAGACACTGGAGTTCGTCCGGGTCGAGATGAATAAGCGCGTAGGCATCCAGCGTCTCTCGCGCCTGCAGCAGCTGCATGTCGCCCCGCAGCGTGGCGTAAAGATCTTCCAGATGCTCTGCCGTTTGTGCGTCGCTCATCTCCAGCACCGTCGCCAGCTGCAGAAACGCGCTTTCCGCTTCCACGGCGGCTCCGCTGGCGGTGGTCAGACTGGCGGGATCGATATGTAACCAGCCCCAGATGCCGCGCGTGGCGCGAAACTGCCATGTTTCGCTGCCCATGGTGATTTGCCAGCGGTCAGCGGCCAGCAGTTCGGCGCTCAGGGTACGTTCGTATTCCAGCTCGGCGAGGATCTTCGCCACCATCTCGCGGTTCACTTTTTGCCAGAGTGCGTTCACAGTCCCACCTCGCTGAAGAAGCGGTGACGCTCGCTCATGATGAGGCGCGAACGTTTATGCGGGAAGTCGAACTCTTTAACGGTGTCGAAACCGGCAGACGCCAGATGGCGGAACAGGCGCTGATTGTCGAAACGTGGCTCAGCGACAATGCGCGTCGTGCGCGGTTCATCCAGCCACAGATAGTGGCTCAGACCGCGCAGCCAGCTACGGATATACTGCGCGCCGCGCCAGTTCTCTTCGCCGACCAGCATATGCAGCCCACGGTCAAACGGCTGCCAGCGATAGTGGCGTCCGATACGGTCTTCTGCGGCCCAGTAGAGTTCAAAATAGCCGAACGGCTGATCGTCAAAGCAGCCGATAACCGGGTAGCAGTACGTCGAGTCGAGCTGACGGCGCAGGTAGTTTTCCTGCTCTTCCTGAGGACCGGCCATCTCCCAGAACGCGTTGACGCGCGGGTTGTTCATCCACTGGGTAAAACGCTCACCGTCCAGCGCCACGTCGGCCACGCGGAAGCTCAGGGTGCGTTTAATTTGCGCATCGTAACGGCGATAGACTTCCCCTTGCGGACGGTGAGGGCGCAGCGGGAAGTAAAGCTGACGGCTCTCATCGAACTGCATGCCACCGCTGGCCTGCGGACGCTCCCCCTGCAGCCACAGCGGCAGCTGCCAGAAGGTCTCACGGGCCAGATAATCGCCGCTGGCAAGCGCGAATAACGCCTGCGCCTGCGGTTCATCCTGCCAGGCTGCCCACGGCAGCGTGATGCCGGTCAGTGCCGGTGCGGCGACAAACAGCTGATCCAGCGCCTCGACCAGCCAGCCGTCCGGGATATCGCGCAGGCGCTCCAGCACCGCGCTGCCGTCGAGGCCTAAGGTCAGCGGCAGGGATGTGTCCGTTGCGGTGCAACGAAAGCCGTAGCCGGAATGGACGATATTCGCGTTAGCCATCACGCCTTCTCCTTGTAAAACGGGTTGCTAAAGTCGAAATAGATCACTGCCGGATCGGCAATCGTGTTTTCGTTGCGATCGTGCAGGTAGCAGAAAAAGTTGCCTTTGCAGTTCCAGGTCGGGCTGTCGAGCACGTAGTCGAGGCAGCGGGTCTGCTTCGCGGTCTGGCGCAGGCTGGCCAGCGCGTCACGCACCCGTGACATCAGGCTCTCTTCGCTGTCGAAACCTGCGGCAGCGAGGGCGGCGGTGACGGCGAGTGTGGAGTTCAGCAGCAGGTAATAGGGGAAGTAGCGCAGCAGCTGGCTCTCGCCGAAGCGGTTTTCCACCTCGCTTTCACCTGCCTCTTTCAGCCACGCATCGGCCCCTTCGGTCCAGGCGCTGCCCTGGCAGTCACGGTAGATAAGCCCGACCGGGAAGTCCTGCTGCATCTCCACAAGAATGTTTTGCTGATGTGCCAGCAGGACCAGACCGTAATCGGCTTCGGCGCTGAACAGCGGAAGGAGAACGCGGTCGCAATAGGCGTCCAGCCAGCAGCGCGCGGCCTGGGCAAGGGGGAGATCCAGACGCTGGCTCAGACGGCGGACCGCAGCCGCCAGCAGGCTGTCACCGCCGTCCGGCGCGGCCTGCGTCAGGCTCACCAGCACGTTGGTTTGCGTATCCGGCGTATCAAACAGCAGGTTCACGCGCAGTGCCATCAGGCTCTCTTCCTGAATGACGCCGCTTTCGTCACGCAGACCCGCCCAGCCGTCTTCCTGCATCACGCGCATGGTGGGGTAGCGCGCCTGGAGCTCCTGCCAGCGCGCCGTTTTCGCCAGACGCGCCAGACGCATCCCGCGCTTAACCTCTTTCAGCGACAGCGTGCGTACCGAGTTGGTCAGGCGCACGCTCAGGGAAAACTTAATCATGTCGCTGTTGGTTTCGCAGTACAGCGAGCGGGAGGAGCTGGTGGGCAGCCACTGCGCGCCCGCTTCGCCCAGATCCTGCAAGGCTCCCTTCGCCACCAGTCGCTGGCACCAGTCCTGACCGAGCAGATACTCCGCCTGCCACGGGTGCATCGGCAGCAGCCAGCGGGTGTCGGTGAAATGACCGAGCAGTTCAGGGGCGCTCTGGGCTGCGAAGCGCAGCAGACGTTCGCGCAGGGAGACGTTCAGACTCTCGCCAGCGATCAGTTCACTCTCAACGGCAAACCAGCGCAGTGGAAAGCGGGAGGCGAAATCGGGCAAATAGCGGCGGGCTTCGGTTTCGTTAAACGGCTCGTGTGACTTCGGGGCCGGATGGAATGCGTGGCCGACCAGCAGCGCTTGTTCCGCCTCGGCGAACGTCAGCGGCGTGTCGCGCAGGTTTGCCCAGCGGTGACGCAAGTCGATCGCCTGCCAGGTATGGGCATGGCTTTCAAGGGCGCGCTGCTTAAAACGCGTCAGCGTATCGGCATCCAGTGAGCCTTTTATATCGGTTTTTTCAAGAATTAAATCAACCAGTTGAGGGAAAGTGACGGCGTCACTACGGTCGCTGTCGGTCTGGATGAGCGTTGCCGGGAAGCGATACTGATGATGCTGGGTTGGGGAGAAATAGTGTACTGAAACCCGGATGGCCTGGGTTTGCGAGAGCGGGATATGGATCTGCGATAGCTCATCCGCAGCGGTAGCGGGGAGATAGCGCCAGTCCTTCGTTTCGCGCAACAGGGCGTTTAAAAAACACTGGGCCGCAACGTCTGTACCGGCAGAGCGGGGCAGAGTACGCATAGATGTACCTCATTCCATGACTGATAATAATTCTCGTTATGATATTCATTCTGTTTACAGTCGCAACTATTTTTGCAATATTTGTTTTCATAAACTTCATGATTTCCACACATTTATTGACACTATGTTCACAATTCTATGCGCTCACTTTCCGACACTCTGACCGACAATCTCACCCCGAAAGCGAACTGGCCCCTGGCGTTGTGTGCCGGTTTACTGGGGATCGGGCAAAACGGTTTGCTGGTCATGCTGCCGCAGCTGGTCACGATGACCGGGCTATCGCTCTCCGTTTGGGCGGGTCTGTTGATGTTCGGTTCGATGCTCTTTTTACCGGCTTCGCCCTGGTGGGGACGCCAGAGCGAGCGGCACGGCTGCAAAAGCGTGATGCTGGCCTCGCTGAGTGGCTATCTGGCAAGTTTCTTCGTCATGGCGCTGGTGGTCTGGGCAATGGCGAACGGGATGCTTAATGCCGCCTGGGGGCTGGCAGGGCTTATCCTCTCGCGCACCCTGTACGGCCTGACGGTCTCTGGTCTGGTGCCGGCGGCCCA
The DNA here is from genome assembly GCF_004296595.1 of Enterobacter sp. A8. Classification (NCBI taxonomy): domain Bacteria; kingdom Pseudomonadati; phylum Pseudomonadota; class Gammaproteobacteria; order Enterobacterales; family Enterobacteriaceae; genus Enterobacter; species Enterobacter sp. A8. The sequence continues at coordinate 1,163,090 of NZ_SCMF01000001.1, read as the reverse complement.
GACATGGGCCATTCAACGTGCGGGTCTGGAGAAAAGAATGGCCGCGCTGGCGACGATAAGCTCGGGCCTCAGCTGCGGGCGTCTGCTGGGGCCGCCGCTGGCAGCGCTGATGCTCAGCGTTAACCCGGTGGCACCGCTGTGGCTGATGGCTATGGCTCCGTTTATCGCCCTGCTGATGGTGCTGCGTGAAGTGGCCGATCCGCCTTTACCGCCAGTGGCGCAACAGGCGACGCGGCTGCAGGCATCAATGCTGCCTTATCTTATGCTGGCGCTGTTGCTTGCCGCACTGGTGAGCCTGATGCAGCTTGGTCTGTCACCCCATCTCAGTCCGTTGCTGGACGGCAATGCGGCGCAAATCAGTCATCACGTTGCGCTGCTGCTGAGCCTGGCCGCGCTGGCAACGCTCGCTGCCCAGTTTCTGGTGGTGCGTCCGCAGCACTTTCGCCCGATGACGTTACTTTGCCTGGCAGCGGTGCTGATGGTGGTCGGGCTTGGGGTGATGTGTCTCGCGGATGTGGCGCTGTTCTATGTGGGGATCGTCATTACCTCGCTGGGGGCGGCGATGGCAACGCCCGGCTATCAGCTGCTGCTGAACGACAGATTAACGACAGGCAAAGGGGCGGGGGTGATCGCCACCAGCCATACGCTGGGCTACGGCGTCAGCGCATTGCTGGTGCCGCTGGTGACGCGCACATTCGGTGAAACATTTTTAATCGTGGCCGCCTGGGCAATGGCGCTGCTGTTTTTAGCCTTGAGCTTAGGGGTACGGTCGGTTGAGCGTACCCCAGAAACAGGGGCCTAATGGACGTGACGGGAAGCGGTGCTGCCGGAACCCTCACTCTGGCGCAGACGCTGCAGGGGATCCTGCTGATAAAAATGACAAAAACGTTGCCACAGGGCCGGGAAACGCGGGGCGAACAGCTCCGGGGCGCTAAAGAAATACTCTGACAGCACCGCAAAACACTCGGCCGGATCGGTTGCCGCATAGGCATCAATGCTGGCCGCGCTTTCCCCGACAAGGTCAATCTCATCCTGGATATTTTCCATCGCCGCATGCAGGTCGTGCTCCCAACCGGCGACTTCACGCAGCGGGATCAGCGGAACACCGCTGGCGCGATCGCCGTTGCGGGTATCAAGCTTATGCGCCACTTCGTGAACAATCAGGTTAAACCCGGACGCGTCGAACGAGTCCTGAATATCCAGCCAGTTGAGGATGATCGGGCCTTGCTGCCAGCTTTGCCCGGACTGCACTACGCGCTGGTTATGCACCAGGCCAATATCATCTTCCCACTCGTCATCAACGATAAACGGCGCGGGGTAGATCAGCACTTCGTGGAAGCCATCCAGCCACTCGATACCCAGTTCGAGCACCGGCAGGCAGAAAAGCAGGGCGATACGCGCGCTTTTAAGTGCATCCAGCTCAAACCCCTGCAGCGGAACCAGCCGCTTTTGCTGCAAAAAGCGATCCGCCAGTTGAATTAGCTTTGACTGTTCATCCGGCTGGAGGTTGGCCAGCACGGGGATCGCCAGCGCGTCATCCCACGGCAGCGCCACATGTTGACCAGCGTCATTTGATTTCCAGGGCCACTTAATCATCGCTGTGCTCGCAAACTCGTCACGTGTACAAAATTGAAAGGTCAGGTTCCGTTAACATGCCAAAGAACCCGGCATGAAGGCAACTATAAAACGTAGAGATGTGGGAATGGCAGGAGAGGCCAGCCCTCTGCCATTATTCAAACACTTATCCCGTTTCCTTTCAGTGACAAAAATCCCATTGAGACGATCCCCAGTGGAAAACATGGCACAACGGGTGGCACAGGGCGTTTATCGACGTTTGATTTCCCCGAGCGCGTCGATCAGCTGCGCCTTCTCCAGCGCTGAGATCTGCTTAGTGTTCAGCAACCCGGACAGTGTGCGGTCCTGCTCTTCACCAAATCCGCCACCGGTCATGATTTGCCGGCTAATCAGGTTCAGGATGGTGTTATCCAGTTGAAGAATTTGTGCTCTTACTTCTGCCAGCGGGCGGGGCTGCCACGCTTTTTCAGGCTGCAAACGCCATCGATCGAGATAGCGGTACTGGATGTTTTTACTGACGGCCATCTGTATCTGGATAAACGCATCAATACTCTGCGGATCCAGCATGACGTCGCGGGCAGCACTCTGGGCCTTCAGAAGCACATTTTTTTCTCTCGGAAGATCCTCAACGGGAAGATGGTTCGCCGCCTTATAACCCGCCACATCTTTCATCACCTCGAATCGTGTATTTAATGCCTCAGCCAGCTCAGGAAGGGTTGCCGAATTCACGGACGCGGCCAGCGATGAACCACACATTAAAATTGACGAAACCACAACTGCGAAATAGCGCACGGTTATTCTCCCGCAAAGATGAATTGAGCATCTATTATCGCAGCCTGTTTATTACAGGCAATCGTTTATAACGTTAATAAACGGCCATATTTGTAAGCATTTCAGGGGACGGATAGAAAATAAAAAATCCTGAAGAATAAAGTCATCGATAGCGCAAATGTCTTTAATCTTATTGCCAAATTTCGCATTTCCAATTGCTATGACTGGAATATGCTACCGAGCGACATCTTATTCTCCATTTCAGAAATAATATGAAAAATAACCACCCTATGTTCGGACGAAAATGAAGAAAATTTATAAAAATGAGTCAGGCAAATCACCGATGGCAACGTATGGGATACGCTTAACCCTGGTTGCGATAACTCACCGTGACCTGATTACTCAGCACATGCAGCGGCGCGTCGAAACGCGCCCCCGCCACGGAATAATACTCAAAACGAAACGGCCCGGCGGCTGGCATCCCGGCAGGCAGGGGCAGCTCCCCGGCAAAGCCGGGCAGCGTCAGGCAGCGCGTGGTGCTGCACAGGTGAATGCGAAACCCTACGGGCGTCAGGCCGTCTGTCTGAATCTTCCAGTACACGCGTGAGGCCACTGCGCCAGCGGGCAGGGGTGAGGGGCTTTGCACCGGTTTGCTTTTTAGTACCATTTGCCCCCGTGTCAGCGTGCCGCCAAAGCTCTCTCCGCTCCAGGAACCGTCCGCCGCGACAGCCAGCGGCGAAACCAGAAGCAGCGCAAGCACTGCTCTCATCATCCTTTGCCCCCAATCAGATACGTCATCCGCACGTTGCGCTGGGTATTGATCTCCTGGCTGGAGAGCACCGCCAGTTGCGGGAAGATGCGGCGCAGGTAGCGCGACAGCATCAGACGCAGGGCCGGGTTCACCAGCAGCACCGGCGGTGCGCCTAAACCTTCCTGATGCTGCAGCGCCTTTTCGGTCTGCTTCATCAGGTTTTCAGCTATCCCCGGCTCAATTGCGCTGCCGCTCTGGGTCGCCTGGATCAACAACTGCTCCAGGGAGAGATCCAGCCCAATCAGCTGAATGTCCTCCTCGCCCGGGAACCACTGCTGGGTTATCGCCCGGGAAAGGCGCGCCCGTACGCGGGTGGTCAGCTCATCAGCGTCGCTCTGGGCGGTGGCAAACTCCGCCAGCGTATCGATGATGGTGCGCATATCACGGATCGGCACGCGCTCGGCCAGCAGATTCTGCAGCACCTTATGCAGTGTGGTCAGGCTGATGACCGCCGGGATCAAATCTTCCACCAGTTTCGGTGAATGTTTGGTGATCTGATCGAGCAGCTGCTGCGCCTCCTGACGACCAAACAGCTCCTCGGTATGGGTGGTAATCAGATGGTTAAGGTGCGTTGCCACCACTGAACTCGGATCCACCACCGTGTAGCCCAGCGTCTGCGCCAGTTCGCGGTGGACTTCGTCAATCCACAGCGCAGGCAGGCCAAAGGTGGGCTCGGTGCACGGCGTGCCGGGCACTTCCCCCTCGGCACAGCCCGGATTGATCGCCATCCAGCGATCCGGCTGCACTTCCCCGGAACCAATGGTGACCCCTTTAAGCAGGATGCGATAGTGCGTTGGCGCCAGATCCAGGTTGTCACGAATATGCACGGCAGGCGGCAGGAAGCCCATCTGCTGGGCAAACTTCTTGCGAATGCCGCGCACGCGGGTCAGCAACTGACCCTGCTGTTCGTGATCCACCATCGGGATCAGGCGATAGCCCACTTCCAGACCCAGAGTATCTTCCATCTGAACATCAGACCAGGAGGCCTCGTTCACCTGCGCCACCTCCGCATCTGCCGCATCGGCATCCGCCTGTACGCCGCCGGTTTTTTTCGCTTCACCTTCGCGGCCTCGCAGCCACCAGGCGACACCCAGCAGCGTGGCGGTAAACAGCAGGAAGACGAAGTTAGGCATGCCGGGGATCAGGCCCAGCAGGCCAATCACGCCTGCCGCCAGCACAATCACGCGCGGAGAGGTAAACAGCTGGCCCACCATCTGCTCGCCCACATCCTGGTCGTTGGCAACGCGGGTCACCACCACGCCAGCCGCGGTGGAGATCACCAGACCCGGGATCTGTGCCACCAGACCATCACCGATGGTCAGCAGGGTATAAGTCTCACCGGCTACGCCCACGGACATGTCGTGCTGCATCACACCGATCACCAGGCCACCAATTATGTTGATCGCCATAATCAGCAGCCCGGCGATGGCATCGCCACGCACAAACTTACTTGCACCGTCCATCGAACCGTAGAAGTCGGCCTCCTGCGTCACCTCTTTACGGCGGCGTTTTGCCTCCTCTTCGCCGATCAGTCCGGCATTGAGATCGGCGTCAATCGCCATCTGCTTGCCCGGCATCCCGTCGAGAGAAAAGCGCGCGCCCACTTCAGCAATACGTCCGGCACCCTTGGTGATCACCATAAAGTTAATGATGATCAGAATGATGAACACGATGATACCAATGGCGAAATTACCGCCCACCAGGAAGTGGCCGAAGGCCTCCACCACCTGACCCGCCGCTTCCGAACCGGTATGGCCGTTCATCAGGATCACGCGCGTTGAGGCGACGTTAAGCGCCAGACGCAGCAGGGTGGAGAACAGCAGCACCGTCGGGAACGCCGAGAACTCCAGCGTGTTCTGGGTAAACATGGCGACCAGCAGGATCATGATCGACAGCACGATGTTGAAGGTAAACAGCAGATCCAGCACAAAGGTCGGCAGCGGCAGGATCATCATCGCGAGGATGGTCATGATCAGTACCGGCCCGGCCAGTACCTGCCACTGGGTTTCCTTCATGTTGGGTAATCGTAATTTGGTGGCGATATTGGCCATCACTCTCTACTCTCTTGTGCAAAATCCATCCCCGCCGGAACGGGAAGATCTTTAGGTGTCAGCGGACGTAAGCCATAGCCTTTACGCCAGCGCTTAAGGCCATAAACCCAGGCCAGCACTTCTGCCACCGCGCTGTACAGCTCGGCGGGAACCGGTGTGCCGGGGTCACAGTGGCGATACAGGGCGCGCGCCAGCGGCGGCGCCTCAAGCATGGGGACCCGGTTCTCTTCGGCCAGTTCGCGGATGCGCAGGGCGATAAGCCCGCTGCCGCTGGCAACCACCATCGGCGCGCCCATGGCGCCTTCCTGGTACTTCAGGGCGACCGAATAGTGGGTCGGGTTATTAACCACCACGTCAGCGGTAGGGACGTCGCTCATCATTCGCTGTTGCGCCATCTGACGCTGCAACTGGCGAACCTTACTTTTAATCAGCGGGTCGCCTTCCTGATTTTTGAATTCGTCTTTGATTTCTTTCAGGCTCATGCGCAGCTTTTTGAAGTTGCTCCAGAGCTGGTAAACCACGTCGAACGCCACCATCGGGATCAGCGATAAAATAATGACCAGCATGCAGCCCATCAGCAGGGCGCTGATATCACCCAGCGCCATGCGCAGCGGTTCATACATCAGGCTGATAAACTTCCCTTTGTTGAACCACAAAAACAGCCCGCCGCCGATGCCCGCAAGCGTTACCTTCAGAATGCTTTTCACCATCTCCGACACCATCTGCCCGGAAAACAGGCGTTTGATGCCGCTGATCGGATTGAGCTTTTTGACGTTAAATTTGAGGGCCTTGGCGCTCATATTCAGGCCGCCAATCAGCGACGGCGTGGCGACGGCGGTCAGAAACAGGCCACCGACGAACGGCAGCAGCGCCAGAAACGCCATTCCTAGCAGCGATCCGGCGTGATGCAGCATCTGCTGCGGATCGCTGACTAAGAGCCGGTCAAACGTTAAGCCGTTATGCAGCAGATGCTGCAGCTGTTTTGCCAGCCAGCCGCCCGCCACCAGCAGTAACCCCCAGCCTGCCAGCAGCATCAGGACGCTCGTCAGCTCGCGTGATCGGGGAACCTGTCCCTCTTCGCGCGCTTTTTGCTTTCGGTGGGGGGTGGGGTCTTCTGTTTTTTCGCTGTCGTTTTGTTCTGACATGACGTTCGCCCGGCGGGATTAGAAGCCGAGTGACTCCAGCAGATCGTCCACCTGCTCCTGAGAGGCCACAATGCCTTCGGCGCGGGTATCGATCTGCGGACCGTTCTTCAGATGCGCGTCACCGGTGGCGGCGCTGGCGTCGCGCTCGCTCATGTTTTCCACCAGCACGCTGATAAGCTCTTTCTCAACGGTCTCAATCACATGCATCAGGCTTTGCAGCACCTGTCCGGTGAGATCCTGGAAGTCCTGCGCCATCATGATTTCGGTCAGCTGGCGGTTGGTCTGCTGGGTTTTCTCCGGCACGTCGTGCAGGAAGGCGCGGGTGGCTTTGACCAGCTCGCGGGCATCCTCCAGCGGCTGCGGATGTTCAAACCAGGCGTCCCAGCGCGCGCTCAGCGCAGTGGCGTTATCGCTCAGCCCTTCCTGCAGAGGGCGCGCCACTTCCACGCTGGTCAGCGCGCGATCGGCGGCCTGCGAGGTCTTGCCGACCACATAGTTCAGGCGGTCGCGGGTGTTCGGAAAAGCGTCGGCGACTTCCATAATCGCCTGTTCAAGACCGAGGTTGGCCATGCTGTCGCGCAGCAGACGGGTCAGTTGTCCGATGCGAACGAAAATCTCTTTGGCGTTATCCGCCTGCATATTTAACGGGGAGTTCATAAGCGTTACCCGAGTTTTTCAAAGATTTTGCCAAGCTTTTCTTCCAGCGTGGCGGCGGTAAACGGCTTAACGATGTAACCATTGGCCCCCGCCTGCGCGGCAGCGATGATGTTCTCTTTCTTCGCCTCAGCGGTCACCATAAGCACCGGTAGCTTTGCCATGGTGGCATCGCTGCGAATGGTTTTCAGCAGCTCCAGACCGTCGATGTTTGGCATGTTCCAGTCGCTGACGACGAAATCAAAACCTCCGGCACGCAGCTTGTTGAGCGCATCCTGACCGTCTTCGGCCTCGTCAATGTGTTTGTAGCCCAGATCCTGCAGCAGGTTACGTACGATGCGTCGCATGGTGGCGAAGTCGTCCACCACCAGAAAACGCAAATTTTTATCCGACATGGGGGGTATCTCCTGAACGTGAGTCGGTTTTGGATGAATTATGTTTATGGAAACTGTCCAGTAAGCACTGGCTGATATCGTCGAGGTCGACGACCTTCTTCGCCGCACCCAGCGCAATCGCCTCGCGCGGCATGCCGAACACCACGCAGGTGGCTTCGCTCTGCGCGAGGGTAAACGCCCCGGTCTGGCGCAGATGCAGCAGGCCACGCGCGCCGTCCGCGCCCATGCCGGTCAGCAGGGCAGCGCTGGCATGCTTGCTGGCCTGACGCGCCACGGAGTCAAACAGCACATCCACTGACGGACGATGACGATTCACCGGTGGGGCATCGCTGAGCCGGACCCGGTAGCCGTTGTCCTGACAGATAACCTCCATATGACAATCGCCCGGTGCGATCAGGGCGGTACCTGGCCGCACGGGTTCGCCATCCTGCGCTTCACGCACCGCAATCTGACACAGTGAGTCGAGTCGCTGGGCGAAAGAGTGGGTGAAACCGGCGGGCATGTGCTGGGCTATTACAATCCCTGGCGTACTGACCGGCAGCGGCATCAGCACCCGACGCAATGCCTCCGTGCCGCCGGTAGAGGATCCGATAGCGATGAGGCTCTGCTGGCGCACGGGGATCCCGGCGAGCACCGGTCTGGCGTCGGGGGTATGCTGCGCCAGCTTCGCGCGGGCGGCGACGCGGATCTTCTCCACCACCAGCTGGCTCCAACTGTCGATATTCTCTGCGCCGCGATGCTCGGGCTTGGGCAGAAAATCGACCGCACCGTGCTCCAGCGCGGTGAGGGTGGCTTTCGAGCCGCGGGTGGTCAGGGAGGAGATCATCACGACGGGCATCGGGCGCAGGCGCATCAGGCGGGAGAGAAACTCCAGCCCGTCCATGCGCGGCATGTCGATATCCAGCGTCAGCACGTCCGGGTTGAGCTGTTTAATCAGCTCGCGCGCAATAAACGCATCCGGCGCCGTGCCGACCATTTCCATATCAGGCTGCTGATTGACGACCGCGCTGAGCATGTTACGCATCAGGGCGGAATCATCGACCGCCAGCACACGAATCGACTTCACCGTGTGGCCTCCGTCAGTTCATATACCGACTGCCCACGCAGGCGCAGCGGAATATGTGCATGGTTAAAATGTTCCGAATGGCCGACAAACAGCAGGCCGCCCGGCTTGAGCAGACGCGCAAAGCGCTGCAACAGGCGCTGTTGCGTCGGCGCATCGAAATAAATCATCACGTTGCGGCAGAAAATGGCGTCGAACGGCCCGGGAACGGACCACTTTTCATCGAGTAAATTCAGCTGCTGGTAGTGAATGGCGGACAGCAACTCCTGGCGGGCTTTCACCCATTCGCTGTTGTCACCCGCCCCGCGCAGAAAATAGTGACGCTTTTGCGCCAGCGTCAGCGCGTCCAGATCGTTCAGGCGGTAGATGCCCGCTTCCGCTTTTGCCAGCACCTCGGTGTCGATATCCGACGCCCAGATCCGCGGTCCGGCCACTGACGCGCCCAGCTGTTCATTCAGCGTCATGGCGATAGAGCAGGGCTCTTCCCCCGTGGACGCCGCGGTACACCAGACGCGGTAGCCCGATGCGCGCTGGCGCGCATGTTCCGCGAGGATCGGGAAGTGATACGCCTCGCGGAAAAAGGAGGTCAGGTTAGTTGTCAGCGCGTTGATAAAGTTCTGCCATTCCGGATGCTCTGAGTGTGACTCAAGCAGGGCGATATAATCGCTGAACGTGGCAAGCCCCAGCGTGCGCACGCGACGGGAAAGACGATTAAAAATCATCTCTCGCTTTTGCGCGTTAACGACAATTCCGGCGCGCTTATAGATTAATTTCCCGACACGCTGCAATTCGCTGTCAGTCAGAGAAAGCGTATTCAGGGATAAGCGTGCAGAAGTGCTGATAATTTCACTCATAGAATTGGGGCAGACCTTAAACCGGTGTATTCATTATTTCCTGATACGCACTAATCATCTTATTTCGTGCCTGCATGCCAAAGCTGAATGAAATAGACGATTTCTGCATCGCCAGCATCACGTCATTCAGGGCAATATCGCCACTGCCGGACATCCACTGCTGTGTTTTGCTCTTCGCTTCAACCTGGGTTTTATTTATTTCGTTAATGCTGTTAAATAAAACGTCAGAAAAGGAGGGGGCGTCGCCGCGAGAGGTCTGCAGCCGGTGAGACGGGCCGCTGACCTGCTGCGCCTGGCTCTGAATTTGATCGAGTACGCCACGCATTAATGTCGCTGACATTCTTTTTATTCCTGGTAATTAAGATAAAAACGGCGGTTTGTTGCATATCTTTTAAACGTCGACAGCTTAGCACGTGATTAAAAACCTCAGAAAATCCAATAAGCCGACAGAACTTTGAGCTTATTTATCCTTAAAAAAAATGCCTTTCAGACGATAATGCCCGCCTGAAAAATTCTTATATTTTTGAAATCGTCGACATCACTCTCGCGAATTTCGTGAGCTGACGCGCATCGTTGATGCGTGCTATTTCATACAGGAATACGGCATGAGTGCCACACTAAATGAGTTAACCAACAATCCGGCAGAGCGAATCAAATCGATGCTGTCCTCACTTCGCGGCAGCCCGAAGCTTTTGCTGGTGATTTGCGGCGCTGCGGCGCTTTCCGTCATCATCGCGTTAATGTTCTGGGCAAAGGAGCCGGATTACCGGGTGCTGTTCAGTAATATCAGTGATGAAGAAGGCGGCGCCATCGTGGCGCAGCTGTCGCAGCTCAATGTCCCTTACCGCATCGACACGCCAGGGGGCGTGATCATGGTGCCGGCTTCACAGGTGCATGAGGTGCGCATGAAGCTGGCCCAGCAGGGGCTGCCGAAGGGCGGCGGCGTGGGTTTTGAACTGCTCGATCAGGAGAAGTTTGGCGTCAGCCAGTTCACCGAGCAGGTGAACTATCAGCGTGCCCTGGAAGGCGAGCTGGCGCGTACCATTGAAAATCTCGGGCCGATCCAGAGCGCGCGCGTGCATCTGGCCACGCCAAAACCGTCGATGTTTGTCCGCGAACAGAAAAAACCGACCGCATCCGTCACCGTTAACCTGTTGCAGGGCCGTACGCTTGACGACAGCCAGGTAGTGGCGATCACCCATCTTATTTCCAGCGCAGTGACTGGCCTGGCAGCCGGGAGCGTGACCATTGTCGATCAGCGCGGCAACCTGCTGACCCAGAGCGGCCTGCGTGGTTTGCAGACGGCGCACCTGAAATACACCAGTGAAATTGAAACCGACTATCAGCAGCGCATTCAGCGCATTCTGGCCCCGCTGGTGGGGGATGAAAACATCCGCGCCCAGGTGACCGCGCAGATCGATTTCACCGAGCAGGAACAAACTCAGGAGCAGTATCAGCCGAACAGCGACCCTGAAAAAATGGCCATCCGCAGCCGTCAGGCCAGCCTCTCTGAGCAGGGGAATAGCCGTGGCGCGAGTGGCGTGCCGGGGGCGTTGAGCAATACGCCACCGGCACCGGCCACCGCACCACTGACCCAGCCCCTCAATACCCCGGCGGATGACAAAAAAGAGAAAACCACCGGTAACAGCGCGAACCGTGAGCCTGCACAGCCGTACAACAACCGCAGTGACGAGACCACCAACTTTGAGGTCGATCGCACTCTGATCCATACCAAATCGAATGCCGGACGCATTCAACGTTTATCCGTGGCGGTGGTGATTAATCATCTGCCGCAGGGGGAAGAGGGCAAGCCGGGACCGATTAGCGAGGCCGAACTGACCCGCATTAACGCGCTGGTGAAAGAGGCGATTGGCTATAACGCGGCGCGCGGTGACAGCGTCAATATCCTCAACTCCGCCTTTAACGGCGTGGTGGAAGAGCCGGTGCCGCCGTTCTGGGAACAGGATCGTTTCTACGCGCTGTTGATGGCTATCGCCCGCTATCTGGTCATCGCCATTATCGCCTGGGTCATGTGGCGCAAGCTGGTACAGCCTGCCTGGATCCGTCACCAGGAGACCACCCTGCGCCGTCTGGAGATGGAAAAAGAGGCGCGGGAAGAAGAGATTGCCGCGAAAAAACGTGCAGCGGAGAAAAACAACCGCGACCGTGCCCAGCAGCGTGTGGATACGGAACTCAATGGTCAACAGCTGCGTGAGCTGGCAGAGCAGGAGCCGCGCGTTATTGCCCTGGTGATCCGCCAGTGGATGAGTAAGGAGCCGAAATAATGAATGCCTCAGAAAAAAGCGCCATCGTCATGCTGACGCTGGGAGATGTCCTGGCTGCGGAGGTGTTCAAACACCTCAACGCCCACGAGGTGAAGCAGATCAGTGCCTCAATGGTCAACATGGCGGGCTTTACTCACGACCAGATGGCCATGGTGCTGGAGGAGTTTAAAAAAGACTCCAGCGAATATGCGGCGCTCAGCCTCAACACCAACGATTATCTGCGCAGCGTGCTGGTCAAGGCGCTGGGCGAAGAGCGTGCTTCTTCACTGCTGGAAGATCTGCTGGATACCCATCAGGGCACCAATGGTATCGAAACGCTCAACTTTATGGATCCGCAGGCGGTGTTCGACCTTATCCGCGAAGAGCACCCGCAGATCATCGCCACCATTCTGGTCCACCTTAAACGTAACCAGGCGGCAGACGTGCTGGGTAAATTCGACGAGCGCGAACGTAACGACATCATGCTGCGTATCGCCACCTTCGGCGGCGTACAGCCGGCCGCGCTGCAGGAGTTGACGGAAGTCCTCAACAACCTGCTGCACGGTCAGAACCTCAAGCGCAGCAAGATGGGCGGTGTCCGTCCGGCGGCGGAGATCCTTAACCTGATGAAATCTCACCAGGAAGAGGCTGCCATTGAGGCGGTACGTGAGTTCGACGGCGAGCTGGCGCAAAAAATTATCGACGAGATGTTCCTGTTCGAAAACCTGGTGGAGGTGGAAGACCGCAGCATCCAGCGCCTGCTGCAGGAGATCGAGAGCGAAACGCTGATCATCGCACTGAAAGGGGCCGACGAGCCGCTGCGCATGAAGTTCTTCCGCAATATGTCGCGCCGCCAGGCCGAGCTGATGACCGACGATCTGGCCTCCCGTGGCCCGGTGCGTCTGTCCCAGGTGGAAGCCGAACAGAAGACCATCCTCAACGTGGTGCGTCGTCTGGCCGAGGCTGGCGAGATCCTGATTGGAGGCAGCGACGATGCCTACGTTTGATGAACATAACGCCACCGGGTGGCGCGCCTGGCAGCCTGAAAACCTGCTGGGAGAGCCGCAGGATACCCCGCTGCCGACGATGGATAACACCCAGTCTGAGGCGCAGCTGAAAGCCGAACTGGCGCGTCTGCGCAAGCAGGCGGAGCAGCAGGGGTATGCCCAGGGGCAGCAGCAGGGCCAGGAAGAGGGCCGCAAACAGGGCTATGAGGCCGGGCTGAAAGAGGGCCGCGACGTTGGGTTTGCTCAGGGCGTGGAGCAGGCACGCGTGGAGCAGCAGGCGCTGCTGCGCGAGGCGGAAACCTGGGTCAGCAACTTTAAGCTGGCGCTGGAAAACCTCGAAGGGCTGATCCCGGCGCGTCTGGTGCAGCTGTCGCTGACGGCGGTGCAGCAACTCTACGGTACGTCTCGTGTGGCGGATAACCATGCTCTGGTCACGCAGATCCGCAGCCTGATGCAGCAGGACGCGCTGCTGCACGGCACCATTCAACTCTATGTCAGCCCGGAGGCGTTTGCTTCGGTGCATGAGGCGCTGGGTGAAACGCTTGCCGCGATGGGCTGGGAGCTGCACCGCGACGCCAGCCTGGCCGCCGGGGGATGCCGGGTGGTCTCACCGGATGTGGAAGTGGACGCCAGTATAGAAACCCGCTGGCAGGCGCTGTGTCAGCTGGCGCGCGAGGAGCTCTCGCAATGAGCCAGCAGCTAAAAAAGTGGCTCTGCGCCCTTGACCGGGTGGAGGAAAAACTCACCCAGGTGCCCGATTTTCGCCAGTACGGCAAACTGACGCGCGCCACCGGGCTGGTAATGGAGGCCGTTGGGCTCAAGCTGCCTATTGGTGCGCTGTGCATCGTTGAGCGTCAGACGGAGCAGGGCATTATCCCGGTTGAGAGCGAAGTGGTGGGCTTTAACGGCCAGACGCTGTTTCTGATGCCGCTGGAGCATGTCGACGGCATTCTGCCCGGGGCGCGCATTTATGCCCTGCAAAGCGACAGCCACGCCGGTAAACAACTGCCCGTGGGGCCGCATCTGCTGGGCCGCGTGCTGGATGCGCAGGGTCGACCGCTGGATGGCCGCCCCGCGCCGGGGAAACCGGCGGCGGGGCTGTTTACCCCAACGCTCAATCCCCTGCACCGCGATCCGATCAAAAACGTGCTTGACGTTGGCGTGCGCGCCATCAATGGTCTGCTGACGGTGGGCCGTGGTCAGCGTATGGGCCTGTTCGCCGGTTCCGGCGTCGGCAAAAGCGTGCTGCTCGGTATGATGGCCCGCTTTACCACTGCGGACGTCATCGTGGTGGGGCTGATTGGCGAGCGTGGCCGCGAGGTAAAAGATTTTATCGAGAATATCCTTGGCGAGCAGGGGCTGGCGCGTGCGGTAGTGGTTGCCGCCCCGGCTGACGTTTCGCCGATTTTGCGTATGCAGGGCGCCGTTTACGCCACGCGCATTGCGGAAGATTTCCGCGAGCGCGGCCTTAACGTGCTGCTGATCATGGACTCCCTGACCCGCTACGCCATGGCGCAGCGTGAAGTGGCTCTGGCGATTGGTGAACCGCCCGCGACCAAAGGCTATCCGCCGTCGGTCTTTGCCCGTCTGCCCGCGCTGGTCGAACGGACCGGTAACGGCGTGAAAGGGGGCGGCTCAATCACCGCGTTTTATACGGTGCTGACGGAGGGGGATGACCAGCAGGATCCGATTGCCGACTCCGCGCGCGCAATCCTCGACGGCCACATCGTGCTGTCGCGTCGTCTTGCCGAGGCGGGGCACTATCCGGCGATTGATATTGAAGCCTCGATCAGCCGTGCCATGACCGAGCTTATCCCCCATGCCCAGTACCGCAAGGTGCAACGCTTTAAACAGTTGCTATCCGCGTATCAGCGCAACCGCGACCTGGTGAGCGTGGGGGCGTACGTCAAAGGGAGCGATGCGATGCTGGATCAAGCTATCGACAAATATCCCTCGCTGGAGGCGTTCCTCCACCAGGCGATCCACGAGCGCAGCGGCTATGACGACGCCATTCGCGCCCTGTCCGGGCTTTTCCCGGATATTAAAGACTAAGCCGGAGGCGCGATGAAAGCACATAACCCCATGGTTCTGCTGCGCGACAAGGCGCAGGAGACGCTAACGCAGACCACACGCGCGCTGGGCGGTGCGCAGCAGCAGCTCCAGCAGGCGATGACTCAGCACGAACAGCTTCAGCACTATGAGCAGGAGTACCAGCAGTCCCTGCGTCAGGGGATGATGGGCGGCGGTATGTCGGTGGCGGATCTGGTGAATCACCAGTCGTTTATTTTGTCGCTGAAGCAGGTGGTAAAGCAGCAGGCAGGCCACGTGAACGCCTGCGAAAAGGCGGTAGACGAGGTGAAAAAGAACTGGGTACAAAACAAGCAGCGCCTGAACGCGTTTGAAACGCTGATTGAACGCCGGGCGACGGCGCAGGCGTTAGTTCAGAGCCGACATGAACAAAAGCTGATGGATGAATTTGCTCAGCGTGCCGGACAAAAGAGAGAAAGGCTATGAACATTGATATGGCGACCCTGTTACTGGGTGGGGGAGCGCAGGGCAAACCGAAGGGCGGTTTACTGGCTGACGACGGCTTCAGCCTGGCGCTGGATGACAAGCTGGCTGAACTGGTGCAGCTTTTCCCGGGACTCGACCCGCAGGCGCTGGCAGCCATGCCGGAAGCCGCGCTGGCGGGGTTACCCGCAGATTTACTACCGCAACAGCTTGCCGACGACGCGCCGGTAACGGATGCCGACGGTATGCTGCTCGCCGCGCCGCCGGGGCTGGCAGAGGCCCTGAACGGGGTTTCGCTCACTGAGGGTGAGAGAGAAGAGAGTCCGCAGTGGCAGCTGCAACAGCTGGTGACCCGCAGCGTCACGGGGACAGAAACGGTCAACCCTGCGAAGGGGGTAGCAAATGGGAAGGCTCCTGAGCCTGAGGGCAAAACCGTTTCTCCGCTCATGACCGCTGCCGATAAAACCCCTGCGGCCAATGCCACGCCGCTGACGGCCCAGCCTGCACCGGTCACCAGTGAGATGGTGGTCACGCCAGAGATGCCTGCGGCCACATCGGCGAACGCCGTGGCGCTGCCTGCCGCCGTACGCACCAGCGTCGCGCACGCCCCGCAGCAGGTGGTCACCGTTAACCATCCGCCAGAAACGCCGGAGTGGAAGCAGTCGGTCAGCCAGCATATCGCCATCTTTAGCCGTAACGGGCTGCACAGCGCGGAGATCCGCCTGCACCCGGAAGAACTGGGGTCGCTGCAAATTTCCCTGCGCGTACAGCAGGATCAGGCGCAGATCCATATCGTCAGCGAGCATGCCCACATTCGTCACGCCATGGAGCAGGCCATGCCGCAGCTGCGTGCCGCGATGGCGGAGTCGGGTATTCAGCTTGGCCAGGCCAACGTGAGCGCGGAAGGACAGCAGTTTGCCGCCGGTGAGCAGGGCCAAAACGCATCGGGTGACGAGCACGGTGCCCAGGAAGGGGAAGAGCAGTCGGTTGAAGAGGAGATCGTGCCGACTTTATTAACCACCACCCCCGGAAATATATACGGAATAAATACCTTTGCCTGAAGTGTTGAATTAGCTTCAGGAATGAAATTTTATCACCTGATTATCAGGGTGATGATATGGACTACAATGTCCGCCATATTGACCCGAGGGCAATACGCTGCCCTCTCTTATTTTCAGGTGTACGTTCAATGAGTAATAAAAATAAAAAGGTCGCCAGCGGCGGAGGCTCTCGCTCGCTTCTGATGACGTTCATGTTTTTGACTGCCGTTGCTGCGTGCGGTGTTTCCGGCTACCTGTTCTGGGAAATGAAATTTGCGAAACCGGCAGCAGAGGTTGCACAAGGGGAAGTGGAAACAGCACCGGCACCCGCACAGGTAGAGCCGCTGTACGCCTCAATGAATACCTTTACCGTGAGCCTGAAGCCCACGGCGAACGAATCGGATCGGGTATTGTACCTGGGCTTGTCCATTCGCGTGGCAGAACAAAAATCGCTGGCGGTGCTGGAAAAATATTTGCCGGAATATCGCAGCCGCTTATTTATGTTGTTAACCCATCAGACTTATGAAGATTTAGCCACCGATGAGGGTAAACGCCGTCTGATGACCAATATTAAGAGTGAGCTGGATAAACCGCTGGCTTTTGACCAGTCCATTCGCGTCACCGACGTCCTTATTAATGAATTTATTCTGCGGTAATTATTATGGCTGACAGCTTTTTATCTCAGGATGAGATCGACCGTTTGCTAAACGCCGATGCGGAAAGCAACAGTGAACATCATAAAAACGGCCCCGATGCAGGGATTAAACCTTACGATCCGCACACCCAGCGCCGGGTTATTCGCGAGCGTCTGCATTCGCTGGAAATTATTAACGAGCGTTTTGCCCGTCAGTTCCGTATGGGGTTGTTTAACCTGCTGCGCCGTAGCCCGGATATTACGGCGGGGAACATTAAGATCCAGCCGTATCACGAGTTTGCCCGCAACCTGCCGGTGCCGACAAACCTGAACCTGCTGCACCTTAACCCGCTGCGCGGCACCTCGCTGATGGCGTTCTCGCCGGGGCTGGTGTTTATGGCCGTGGATAACCTGTTTGGCGGCGACGGTCGTTTCCCGACCAAGGCCGACGGGCGCGAGTTTACGCCAACCGAGCAGCGCGTGATCCACCGCATGCTGTCGATGGCGCGCGAGGCCTACGAATTTGCCTGGAGCTCTATCTATAAAATCAAAACGGAGTATATCCGTTCCGAAATCCAGGTGAAGTTCACCAATATCACCTCATCGCCGAATGACGTGGTGGTCACTACGCCGTTTTCGGTGGAGATCGGCTCGCATCGCGGGGAGTTCAATATCTGTATTCCCTTCAGCACCATCGAGCCGCTGCGCGAGCTGCTGAGTAACCCGCCGATGGACAACTCCCGGCACGAGGACTCCCACTGGCGCGGCCTGCTGGCCAGCCAGATGCGGGAAACGGAGCTGGAGCTTACGGCGCGTTTCGCGGATATCGGCACCCGGCTCTCCCGCGTGATGCAGATGAAAAAAGGCGACATTATCGCGCTGGATAAGCAGGAGTTTATCGAAGCCAGCGTCGGCGGTGTGCCGGTCTTCACGGCCCGCTACGGCGCCGTGAACAATCAATATGCCCTGAAGGTCGAGCAGATGATTCAGCCTTCATTACTTTCATTAAACAAGGAGTAATTTCCCCATGAGCGATATGAACACCTCATCGGGTACTGACGATCAGTCCATCGATAATCTTTGGGGTGAGGCCATGACCGAACAGCACGCGGCGGGAATTACCGACACCATGGCTGCACCGCAATTCTCTGACGAGATGAACCTGATCCTGGATATCCCGGTAAAAATGACCGTGGAGCTGGGACGCACCAAAATGACCATTAAAGAGCTGCTGCGTTTAAGCCAGGGCTCGGTGGTCTCGCTGGATGGTCTGGCGGGTGAACCGCTGGATATTCTGATCAACGGTTACCTGATTGCGCAGGGTGAAGTGGTGGTGGTCTCCGATAAATTTGGCATCCGCATTACGGACATTATTACCCCGTCCGAGCGCATGCACCGTCTGAGCCGCTAATGAACGCCACTGATTCCCTTCCGGCCACTGGCTCGATGCTGATGACGGTTACCGGCGCGCTGGCGTTGATTATCCTGCTGATGGTGGTGATGGCCTGGGCTGCCCGCCGTAGCGGACTGGCGCGTCGGCTTAACGACGCCCAGGGCAACATGACCCTGGTGGCGACCCAGTCGCTGGGGCCGCGTGAGCGCCTGGTGCTGGTTGACGTGGGTGAACAGCGTCTGGTGCTGGGCGTCACCGCCTCGCAGATTACCTGCCTCGCCACGCAGGCGCGCCCGGAAAACGCCCCACAGGCCTCCGCGCCCGCGACGTTCCCGCTGATGCTGGAAAAGCTGCGTCAGAAATACCGTCCAGGAGGTGAGCAGTGAAACCTCGTCTGCTGCTGGCGCTCGGCCTGATGTTACCCGCCGCCGGTGCGCTGGCGGCCAACGGTGACATCACCCTCGGCCAGCCTTCCGGGGAAGGGGGCTGGACGCTGCCGGTACAAACCCTGCTGCTGCTGAGCGGCTTTACCTTTATCCCCGCCATACTGCTGATGATGACCGGGTTTACCCGCATCATCATTGTGCTGGGGTTAATGCGTAACGCGCTGGGCACGCCTACCGCGCCGCCAAACCAGGTGCTGGTGGGGCTGTCGCTGTTTTTGACCTTTTTCGTTATGTCGCCGGTGTTCAGCCAGATCTACGAAAAAGCCTGGCAACCGCTGCAGGAAAACAAAATCACCATGGAGGTGGCCCTGACGGAAGGGGTGAAACCGCTGCGCGCGTTTATGCTCGACCAGACCCGTGAAAGCGATCTGGCGATGTTTGCCCGTATCGCCAAAACCCCCGATATCGCCTCGCCGGAAGAGGTGCCGCTCAGCATTCTGGTGCCGGCATTTATCACCAGCGAGCTGAAAACCGCCTTCCAGATTGGCTTCACCATCTTTATTCCGTTTCTGATTATCGATCTGGTGGTCGCCAGTATCCTGATGGCGCTGGGGATGATGATGGTTCCGCCGACCACCATTGCCCTGCCGTTCAAGCTGATGCTGTTTGTGCTGGTCGACGGCTGGCAGCTGCTGGTGGGATCGCTGGCGCAGAGCTTTAACAGTTAGGAGAGACCCATGACCCCGGAAAGCGTAATGGTGATTGGCATGCAGGCGATCAAGGTGGGACTGATGGTATCAGCCCCGCTGCTGGTGGCCGCGCTGGTCACCGGTCTTATCATCAGTATTTTGCAGGCCGCCACCCAGGTCAACGAAATGACCATGACCTTCATCCCGAAAATCCTGATGATTGTCGGCGTCGCGGTGGCGCTTGGCCCGTGGATGATGAAAATCTTTATTGAATACACCCGCGCGGTGTTCGCCAGCATCCCGTTCGTGATCGGCTGATGGCCTTCGGACTTCCTCTCGACCAGCTCTACGGGCTGGTCAGCCACTGTTTTTTCATTATGGTGCGCATTGCCGCGCTGCTGCACGTTGCCCCGGTGTTTGGTGAGAAGGCGGTCAGTGCCCGGCTGCGTGCCGGTCTGGCGCTGTTGATCGCCATTTTGATTGGCGGCACGCTGCCCGATGCGCAGGTGGGCCTTTACGCCTGGGAAGGGGTCTGGGTGCTGGCAAAACAGGTGATTATCGGTGCGGCGATGGGGCTGACGCTGCAATTGCTGTTTGCCGCCGTGCGCATGGCCGGGGAGATCATCGGTATGCAGATGGGGCTGTCGTTCGCCACCTTCTTTGACCCGGGTGCCGGGAACAGCCCGGTGATCTCACGCTTTCTCAACCTGCTGGTGACGCTGCTGTTTCTCGCTTTTAACGGTCATCTCTGGTTGCTGGCGCTGCTGGCGGAAACCTTCCAGACGCTGCCGATAGACGCCACGCCGCTGCACGCGGGCGGGTTTATGTACCTGGTCACCCATGCGGGGATGATCTTCAGCCAGGGGCTGATGCTGGGGCTGCCCGTCATTGCGCTGCTGCTGTGCATCAACTTTATCCTCGGACTGTTAAACCGCCTGACGCCGCAGCTCTCTATCTTTGTGATTGGCTTCCCGCTGACGCTCACCTTCGGCATGCTGGCGCTGTTTCTGATTGCCGAAACGCTGGCCCCATTCTTTGAGTGCCTGATGGCTACCGGGTTTGATATCCTTGCCGGGCTGATTCAGGCGCTGGTATAACCCTTAGTTCATGCAGGCGATGCGGGCGACGGTTTCTGTACCGGAGGCGAGCACTTTGTCATCCAGCAGGTAGGCGGTGCTGGTGGCGACTTCACCCGGTTTAATCTGCGGGAAAATATAATCCGTCACGTCTTGATCCGGGGCCTGGCCGCCAAGTTTGCGGTGTTGGCTGGTGACAGTCAGATGGATCCGTTTGCCCGACAGTTCAACATCGTAACGCACTTCACGGTTCACCGCTTTGGGCAGTCCGTCGCGCTTGCCGTCCCTGAAGTGGCTGATAGTGCCGATATAGGTGGTATGCCCGCTAAACAGACCGTCGCGGTAGGAGCGGTAGATACCGCGTGCCAGCGTCGCGTTGTTGTCGTCCTCAATCACGTAGTAGGAGGTGGGGGCGATACACTGCGATGCGTACGGCGAGGTCTGAAATCCGTACAGCGCCATACCGCCCAGCCCGACGACCATCCCGCCCAGAAACAGCAGCGCGAGCGGGGATTTAATAAAGGCGAAAATAGAACGATTCGCAGTCATTCCCTGAATCCTTAAAGGGTTGTTGGCAGGCAATAAGCCCCTGGAACTGGCTCATTTTTTCAGAGCCGGTGGTGACGTACAGCACGGCGGCCGGTTTTTCGTTGGGGCGGCGGTCCAGCACATGACGGGTATAGGTTTGCAGCGTGGATTCAATCAGCGCTTGCTGCGACTGTTTATCCTCCTGAACCATCACCATTGAGCCCGGCGGCACGCCAGGGCCATTCCAGCGCACAAAGTGAACCGGCTGCGGGCTAAAGTCGACAACGCCGCGCAGGAGGAGCGCAATCACCAGCCCGACGAGCACGCCGCTAAGCGTGACGCAGAGCTTTTGTTTAAACGTGTTGCCCCCACGGGCAGGCGCGTGGGTGACCACCGGCTGTGCTTCAGCTGTGTCTGCCTGTACCGGTTCATCCTGCAGGGGCAGGGGTTCCGCTTGTGGCAGTTCGCTGTTTGCCTCCCGCACCAGCAGGCGGTAGCCGCTGCGCGTCACGGCGATGAGCGTGATCGCTTCCTGCAGGTTCAGTTGAGTAAACGCGCGGCGCAGTTTGGTGATCATCACCCGCACGCTGTTATCCGTGACTTCTACCCCGGCGCTACGCCAGCCGATCTCCATCAGCTGTTCCTGGGAAAGTACCTCACCCTGCGCCTCTGCAAGTGCTGCGAGACACAGGCACGCGCTTTGAGGAAGGGTAACGGTCTGTTGCGTATCCGTACGGGTAAGCATGCGGGTCTGCAAATCCAGCGTGACGGACGTTCCAATCGCGATATGGTTTAGCATAGTTATTTGATTCTTCTGGTGTATTGGGTATCGCTTCTGGTTACTGTAATTAATAGTAATGAATGCCCCTTATTGCTAGCCGAAGGCCAGAGCGACATGCTTTTTATGTCTTACGTCATATTTTTGCAACCACTACGTAATAACAGCCTTAATGCTTTTAAGGTTATTAAATAGGGGGGTATTAACCTCATTAAAAGTAATGCTTTAGGTGGTTTTACTTTAATTTTATTAAAACCAGATACTTGCGACATTGATGGCGCAAATGGGCCATCTGTCGCACTGATAATGAGACGCTGTTATTATTTCGAATTAACAATTTTTAATCTGTATATAATTATTAATTGTGTCGGAAAGGGAACGGGAGCGGTTGCTAATGAGGTCTGCGAATTTATACTGCGCAAAGACAGATTATTGAATTTATTACACAGTATGAATTTTCTTTACAAGGATGGATGATGTTCTCTCTGAAAAGTTTTATGCAAACGTCCGAGCTGCCAGCGATGTTTCCCGTATTTATTTGCCGTCTGGTGGTGGGGGTATTTTTCTTTACCGCCGGGTTTAATAAATTATTTGTGACGGAAAACCAGCTGCTGATGGTCGATACGATGCACGATGCGGGGATCCCGTTTCCGGCCGTGATGGCGATTGTTGTTGCTTTCCTGGAATGCAGTATGGGCCTGCTGTTGACGCTGGGGCTATTCAGCCGTTTTAGCGCGCTGGTACTGATAATTATTAGTACCGTAGCGCTGGCCACCATTGGCATCTATACCATTCCACGCGGGCTTAATCTGATTGCATGGCTGAGCTGGCTCTTTTATCTGCCTGAAACGCTGTATATCGTGCTCTGCCTGTTCCCGTTGACCTGGGGCGGCACGTTTTGCAGTCTCGACGGCTGGCTGGTGAAACGCTGGGATAACGTGCGCAAAATTGTTTTTGTGGAGGGGTAACACAAGTGTGCGGTTATCAACGGTTTGAAGAGCATATTTACTGACGCCTGCATAATAAAATAGCCCTGTAGAGGTAGCGTTGTGCTGCCATTAAAAGAACAGGGCTGTTGTCATGGTTTTTATCGTTATTTTAGTCGTTATTTTTATTACCCTGGTGATTCTGGTGCAGGCTGGGGTTATGCCCTGGTTTATTCGTACCGAGGGACAGCGTCTGCGCACGCAGGTTGATGCCCTGGCCACCCAGTTACGTGAGCAACTCGACAGGGTTGAAGCGCAGCAGCGTTCAATGACCGAAAGTGGGTCACCCTGAAAAGCTTTGCGCTGGACAAAGGAGCCCCTGGCGAGACCGATCTTACGGAAGAGACGGGTACCAGCCGTCAATTCTTCAATTCACTGGTCAAAGAGATCGGCGAGCGTCTTGGCGGTCGCGCCTGGATGGTGGATGACACCGGGCGCATCATCGGTGATGCCGCCGGCGCGCCGACGGTGCAATCTCTTAACGATGCCAGCCTGCCGATGGCGGTTCCGCTGCGTGGGCTGCTGGCCCAGCCGGGCGAAGGGTTACGGCATACCCGTTTTCGCAGCGCCAGCGGCGAACATACGCTGGTGGTGACGCCCATTGCTGAGACACCGTGGCTGCTGGCCACTGATGTTCCCACCCGTAGGCTGGGCGAACGCCCGGGCATACTCCTGCATAAACCGTGGCCGCTGGCGGCCTTGCTGCTGGTCTCCACGTTAACTCTTCTGCGCAGCCTGAACCTGCACCTTTCCCGCCTTAACGAAGAACTCCCGTCGCAGGTGAAAACCGAGCAGTGTGCGCACTTGCCGCCGCTGATGCAGGAGATTGGCGAACAGGTGAGGGTAATTGCGCAGGCAGCCAGCACGATTGCTGAGGAGAACGAGCGTCTGCTGCGGGTACCTGAAGCGAACGGTAATCTCCTCGCCATGCTGAGTGAAAGCACCTCGGGCGTGGTTCAGGCGATGAACGCCCTGCATGACGCCGCGCTGCAGATTGCCGACAGTAGCGGCACGCTGGTGCAACTGGCCAGCCGTGCTTACAGCTATTCGCTGCATAACGAAGAGGGTATTTTTGCCGTCGAGTCGCGCAATCTGGCCAGCCGCTGTGCGCGTTCCTCGAAAGAACTCCGGGCGCTGATTGACGACGCGATGATGCAGGCGCAAAGCGGGGCACCGTCGGTGACGCAGAATAATAGCGTGCTGATTGAAGAGGTTTATACGGTGGCGAATGCCCTGCTTCAGCGCACAGGCAGCTAGCCGGGTGGCGCTGCGCTTACCCAGCCTACTTTCGGAGATTTTGTAGGCCGGGTAAGGCGTAGCCGACACCCGGCACAAATCTGGAAGCCGCCTCGCAATCCCATAAGTAACTCTCTGTAATACGCGATTTATCCTGTTATTAGTTTCTATCCCAACTAAAGTGCCCGCGTTGCGGCAATACCCGCAGCCGGGCGTGAGAACCTGAAAATACAAGGTGGTACCGAAGCGACCTGCTGGTTTGCTCTTTGTTATTCATTTCTCATCTCTCCGGAGGCTTTCATATGACGATTCTGTCCGCACTTTCTTCTTTCTCTCGCAACGATTTCTCCAGCAACTCATTGCCCATGACGCCACGCCGTTGTGCATGCCGGACAGCTGGCAGGACACGTTTACGCCGGTTCACTATGCGCAGGCGCTGCCACAGGCAATATTGGGAAACATCCTGCCGCAGGAGGTGAATATAGCGTTGATGGGATGACTGCACGATATGGTGTACCTGCTGGCGGATTATGTGAAGGAGCCTTATCTCCCGTCTTAAACCCTTGCCGGGTGGCGGTGGCGGCTGACCCGACCTACGTTTGCCTTGATCCTTGTAGGCCCGTGCAAGCGCAGCGCCGCCGGGCAATGCGCACAGAGCACAAAAACAAAAAAGCCCTCCACCAGGGAGGGCAAACCGCGCGTGAGTCACGCGCGTAATAATAGTGAGGTGGTAACGCAGATTAACGCAGCAGGGACAGCACGTTCTGCGGAACCTGGTTGGCCTGGGCCAGTACGGAAACACCTGCCTGCTGGAGGATGTTCGCGCGGCTCATGGCGGACACTTCTACGGAGAAGTCAGCGTCCTGAATACGGGAGCGCGCTTCGGTGGTGTTGATGATATTGGTGTTCAGGTTCGCAATGATGGAACTGAAGCGGTTCTGAACGGCACCCAGGTCGGCGCGGAAGTCCGCGACGGTGGTCAGGGCTTCATCCAGCTTGGCCAGCAGGCCATCGGCTACAGCCTGGCCTGCCTCTTTCTGAATGAATTCAGCGTCTGCCGGACGAGCTTCTTTAATTGACGCTGCAGTAACGGAACCATCGTTTTCCAGAGTGAATGTTTTAACGTCGCCGGCTTTGTTGATTGCATAGTAAGTATTTGCTGCACCGCCATCAACGGAGAAAATCTTCATCCCGGAGGTGGCTGCGTCCTCATTATTAAACAGGGCTTTTGAAAGATCATCCAGCTTGTTTTCGTCAAGGTTAATATCTGTGCCGGCTTTATCCTTGAAGGTATCTGCGGCTGTCATCTGCTTTGCATTTGACAATGTAGATGGGCCGTTTACCAGCATATCAGAATCTGCAGCATCCAGCGCAGTCAGCGCTGCTTCTGGCGCGGTAGCCAATTTCTGACGGTCTGTTGCGCCAGCTGCCCAGGTAACAGCAGTGAGATCGAGTTTGTATACTTGTCCTGTGTCTTTATCATGTACGAATGCTTCGCCATCAAGAGTGAGAATTTCAGCATTCGCAGTAGTCTCACCGGTGATACCATTGATTGTAGCGTTCAGTTTGGTAATATCGTCCGCGTGAACCTGCCATTCATCTCCGCCGCCTGGAGGAGTGATTCCAGTGTCAGCGTTTACGGCTACCGGAGTAGCCGCTTCTTTATACTGGCTACCTGCAGTGCCTGCACCATTCAGCGTAATCCCGATATCCGCGAAATCATCCATAAATTTATCCAGACCCAAGGTTTCCATATCCAGCTTGCTCAGCTTGATATCGATGGTGTCTTCGTCTTTATCTCCGATCTGAATGGTAATTTTCTCTTTCGAGCCGTCAAACACTTTCACACCGTTGAAGTTGGTGGTTTCCGCTACGCGGCCAATCTCTTCCAGGCGGGTGGTGATCTCTTTCTTGATAGAGTCCAGGTCGCTGGCGGAGTTGGTGCCGTTTTTCGCCTGTACGGTCAGCTCGCGAATACGCTGCATGTTTTCCGTCACTTCTTCCAGCGCGCCTTCGGTGGTCTGCGCCAGGGAAATACCGTCGTTGGCGTTACGCGCCGCCTGGGTCATACCGCGGATAGAAGAGGTGAAGCGGTTAGAAATTGCCAGACCTGCCGCATCGTCTTTGGCGCTGTTAATACGCATACCTGAAGAGAGGCGCTGAATTGCGGTACCCAGCTGAGTCTGGGATTTGTTCAGGTTATTCTGAGCCATCAGGCTCAGCGCGTTGGTATTAATGACCTGTGCCATTGTTATATCCTTCTAAGTAATAACGAAATATGAGATATGCGTTAATTGCTTCGCATACTGAATTCATCGGGGGAAATTAAAATGACTGAATTATTTTTTCGATTTTTTTGTCATTACCGGAAATGGCGACAGAGTTGACATTAATTATCGGGATGGTCAAAAGCAATTAACCAATAAACGCGCATCTCTGTTATCCGCACGCCTGCGCGTTGTTCACGCATATATGAAAAATTAAACTTCCTTCTTTATTTCCCGATAGAAAAGTAACAGGACATCCCTTTACAACAGGAGACTTTATTATGGTAACAACCAATTTTTTAGGCATGGGCTCGGGCCTGCCGTTTGAAGAACTGCTGGCAAAGGAGCGTGAGGCCAGTTCAGTCAAGCTGAACCCCTATCTGCAAAAACAGAAAACCTATAACGGACAAATCTCCGCATGGGGCTCTATTTCCAGCGCGCTGAGCACCCTGAAGGATAATCTTGGCAAGCTGGAAGATGAGGGCTTTAACGGCGTCAGCGTCAGCGATAACAAAACCTTTAAGGCCACGGCGGGTAAAGGGGCAATCCCCAACAGCTACTCCATGGCCGTGGAGCAGCTGGCGAAAGCGCATCAGCTTGGGGTGACGCGAGATTCACGAGATAAGGATATTGGTAAGAGCGCCGCGACGGTCACCATCGAGATGAAAGGCAGTGACAAACCGCTGGTGGTGGAACTCAAGCCAGACGAAACGTCCCTCGATGATATTGCTAAAAAAATCAATGCGCAGAAGGGCGACGTTGCGGCTGAAGTGGTCACCGTTAAAGAGGGGGAGCACAAACTCGTCCTGACCTCAAAAAAAACCGGTACAGACGGTGAGATGACGATAAAGGTCACGGGGGATACCGAAGTCGAAAAGGCGCTTGAGGGGGCTAATGACGTCACTAAACCTCAAAATGCCATTGTCTGGCTCAACGGCGATATGGTTGAGCGCAGCTCGAATACCATAAAAGATTTGATTACCGGCGTAACCCTTGAACTGCGCGAAGTGTCGGAGAAAGACCCTGATGCCGAACCATTAGATCCACACCCCTTCAAAACCGAATCCCTCACCATCACCGAAGACACCTCGAAGGTGAAATCACTGATTGAGGAGTTCGTGAAGAACTACAACAGTTACCTCAGCACCGTCGCCAGTGCCACCAAATACACGGCGCCCGATCGCGACAAGCTCGCGGAGGGCGAAATCCCGCTGCCTGACGCCGACAACGGCGCGCTGTTCAGCGACGGCTCCCTGCGTCGTCTCACCAGCCAGCTGAAGGCCACCGTAGGCGGTGAGTACCGTGATGCCGGGGATGTGATCACCTCCCTTGGCCGTCTCGGGATCACCGTCACCTTCGATGGCAAAACCGGTGAGGATCGCACCGGGACGCTCGGCACCCTGACCATCGACAGCAAAAAGCTCGATGCCGCCCTGAAGGATAACCCGAAGGAGGTCGAGGCGCTGTTCCTTGGCAAAGGGGGAAGCGAGGGGATCAAAGATCGCATGGAGGGCATCTTTAACACCTATCTGGGCGATAAGGACGCGATTCAGAAAAAAGACGGCGTTATTGAAACCACGCTGGAGTCCCTTCGCGATCAGGAAAAGCGCGTTGGTAAACAGATCACGGCGGTGCAGAGACGTATCGATGAAGCCATGCTGCGCAGCGAAAAAGAGTATCAACGCCTCGATAAAGCCATGAGCGATATGAACAGCATGAGCACCCGGTTGCAGCAGTCGCTGGCGGGGTTAATTTAATTATTAGCAATCCGGGCAGGCCGCTGCCCGGCAGGATTTGACGATGTACACCAAAACGGGCAACAGTGCCTACACCGCTGTCTCACTCGACAGCCAGATCACCGGCGCCACGCCGCACCAGCTGATCGTTCTGCTCTACGACGGGGCGATCAACGCCATGAAGCGCGCGGAAATCTACTTCCAGTCGGGCAATATCGCCCGTCGCGGTGAGATGATTTCCCGCGCCATCAATATTATCGATAACGGCCTGCGCGCCGGGCTGGATCACGAGAAGGGCGGGAAAATCGCCGAAGAGCTGGAGAGTTTGTACGACTATATCTCCCGCACGCTACTGGAGGCGAATCTCAACAAATCCGGCGAAAAGCTGCCGCACCTTATCGCCCTGATGACAGGCATGGCTGAAACCTGGCAGGCCATTGCGCCACAGCAAAAGCAGGTGAAACATGGATAAGGACATCATCGCGCTGATTGAAGAACTGCTTATCAGCAATGCTAAGCTGCGCCAGCAGGCTGAGGCTGGCGAATGGGATCTGTTTCTTGACGAGTCTGTGACGTACACCATGGGGATGAGAACGCTGTGTGATATCGATTTAACCCAGCTGGCACAGCACAACAAAGCGTCCGTCAGCTCTCAACTGGCGACGCTGCTGGAGCACGACGCCCTGTTAACGCAGGCTATTCAGGGCCGTCTGACCACCATCAGCACCGAACTCTCCGCCATGCATAAATCCCGCACGATGAATAAAGCCTACACGGCTGTTTAGTTCCCTCCCTGATTGCCGGGTGGCGCTGCGCTTACCCGGCCTACTCAACGATGAAACCCGCAGGCCCGTGCAAAAAAAAGCCCACCTGAGGCGGGCAAAAGAGGACAACGCAGACAGGAACGATCAGATACTGATGTTGTACTTGCGGCCAGAAGGCAGCTGGCTGGATTCTCCTGCCGGGCCATAGAGCGCGTTTGCATGGCCCACATGGTCGATAGCCTTGCGGATATGCTGATTTTTCTTCATATGACTTTGCAGCAGCGATTCCACTTTTTGATTCAGCGCCTTGGTGCTGCGCACCTTCTCATGCACCTGCTGCCAGCTGGCAAACAACTTACCGAGCCCCGGGTAGGGGGCTTCCGTGCCACAGCTCTGCTCCTGCTGGCGGCGCATATCGTCGTAATACTGAAGCGTGGTCAGCAGCTGGTTTTTGTTATCCGCCAGCACCTGCAGCGACACCGGGTTGATCTGCGTGCGGTTGAGCTGATTCACCTCTTCAATCATGATCGCCTCCAGTTCATCCAGAGACGTTTTCATCTGCGCGAGTATCGGGTAAAGCTTGTCCATAAGGGGCCTGTAAACGGTTAAAACTGAAACATGTCCTGCACCATGGCCTGAGCAATTTTCTCAGGCTCAATGCGCAGGGTACCTGCTGCCAGCGCGTCGCGCAGTTCGGCGACACGCGCGTAATCCACGTCGCGGCTGTCGTCGGTCTGGATCTTTTTGGTCAATTCACTCAGGGTGACGTTGGTTTTGTCGCTCTTTTCCGGGTGTTTTGCCGCAGCGTCATGTTCCTGAGACTGCGTACGGGCGCGCAGTTCCTGCGTTGGGGCGATTTTTGCAATCGGCGCGGTGGTCTGGCTGCTGTTAATGCTCATGGGTGTCCTCGCAAATCAATTTATCTACTCAATACTGCTTTCATCGGTGATTCACAGAAAACCTAAAATTTATTGTTGGGAAATAATCATCACCTGACCGTCAGCCCCCACTTTTCCGCTTACGGTGCGCCCGCTCACCGTTTTCACCTTCAGTACGTCATCCACCGCCGCGTTGTTCAACGCCTTGCCCTGGCTGCGAATACGAAAGCCTGCGCCGGTGGTGACCAGGTCCACCGTCTGCCCGGCCCGCAGTCGCCACTGCTGGCGCAGCTGGTTTTCTAACAGCGGTTTACCGGCATCGACGGCGCGGGTCAGACGCTGGCCGATTATCTCGTCGGCGTTAAAGATTAAACCGCCAGGCTGGTGGTCGAGACTGCCGGTGACCGGTTCGATATCGCTGCGCTGGACAATCGCCCCACCGGGCAGGCTCTGGCTTGCCACCCACCAGGTACCTTCGGCGCTAATGCGTACCGGCAGGAAATGGCGGCGCGGGCCACACTGCGCGAGCACGGTGCGTTTGCCGGTGAGACGGCTGTCGCGTCCCACCAGGCTCAGCGTGGGGTTCTCGCACACGGCGGCCAGCTGTGCCGGGGTGGCGAGCAGGGTCGCGGTACGCACGATCTCGCTGCCGTTCTCGGGCTGTTTGATCAGGGCGTCCAGTTTGAGCATCAGACGTTGCTTCGCCGTCTGGTCGGATGGCACGCTGGCTGCTGCAGAGGCAGAACAGAGCAAGACGGCCATCGCCGTGCTGAATAATCGGAGCGTCATCTTATTGCCTTAATATATAAAACGTGGCGAAATTATATACGCAGGAACCTGTGTTTTATTCCCTTAAATAATGACACTTTTGACGCTATTTAAATTCTTCGATGTTTTAACGTTTCTCTCATTATTTCTATTTCTCTAAATAGGCTTATTTCTGTCGGGTCTTCGCGGTGTGATATTTCACCCGTGCTGACTACACTATCGCAGTTTAAATAACGCGAGACAGGAGTCCTGTTGTCATGAATAAACTTGATGACGCCTTTCGCTTTCAACAGCAGGCGTTAGGTTTGCTGTCGCGCCGCCAGGATATATTGGCTTCAAATATTGCGAATGCTGATACGCCGGGCTACAAGGCGCGAGATATTGATTTTACTCAGCAGCTAAAAACCGCCATGGAAAATAACGCCATGGCGAAATCACCCGTGTCATTGTCATTAACGTCAAATAAGCATATTGAAGGTAAAGCGAGGCCGTTTGACGACAGTCAGTTGCTGTATCGCGTACCGGATCAACCGAGTGCCGATGGCAATACCGTGGATATGGATCGAGAGCGCGTCAATTTTGCGGATAACGCCGTGAAATATCAGTCGGGACTGACGTTCCTTGGCGCGGATATTAAAAAAATGATGACTGTGCTCAGTCAGGGGTAATCAACGATGTCGCTCTTTAGCGTATTTGATATTTCGGGCTCGGCGATGGCCGCCCAGTCCCGTCGCCTTAACGTCAGCGCCAGCAATATGGCCAACGCCGACAGCGTGGCGGGCCCGGACGGGCAGCCGTACCGCGCGCGTCAGGTGGTGTTTTCCGTTGACGCGTCTGCCGGCCAGGAGATTGGTGGCGTGCAGGTTAGCGACGTGGTGGAGAGCAGCGCGCCGGACCGCCTGGTCTATGAGCCGGGTAATCCGCTGGCGGATGAACAGGGCTACGTGCGCATGCCCAACGTCAACGTCATGAACGAGATGGTGAATACCATTTCAGCCTCCCGCAGCTACCAGGCCAACGTGGAAGTGATGAACTCCGCCAAAAGCCTGATGCTGAAAACATTAACGCTTGGTCAGTAAGGACACCTATGGCGGTCTCTTCGATTAACAACAACAGCGGCGCAGGTGGCACCGGTACCGGCAACAGCGCGGCGGATCTGTCGAACCAGTTTATGACCCTGCTGGTCGCGCAGATGAAAAACCAGGATCCCACCAATCCGATGGATAACAACCAGCTCACCTCGCAGCTGGCGCAGTTCAACATGGCGGCAGGCGTGGAGAAGCTCAACACCTCTGTCGCGAATGTACAGGCGTGGATGGTTCAGCTCGGCAGCATGAGCGCCTCCTCCTGGGTGGGTCGCAGCGTGCTGATAGAAGGGGAGGCAAAGGTTTCCTTTGGCGAACCGGGGATCGGCATCATGCAGGAAGGCGTGGAGATCCCGGGCAATTCGGACGACTTCCACTTCGCGCTGACGGCCGATGCAGAAACGGTCACCGTCACCCTGGAAGACAGCGAAGGGAATGCCTACACCGCCGAGCTGAAAAACGTTAAGCAGGGGATGAATACCTACAACCTCGATGACCTGGAAAACTTCAAGCCGGAGCCGGGTCCACCGCACGATCGCGAATACGACATCTCCTTTGCTGCCAGTAATCCTGATGGCGATAAGCCGGAGGTATTTGGTCTGGTACAAGAGCAGGTGCAAGGGGTCACCATGGATCCGACCGGCCCGATTCTGCATCTGCTGAATCACGACCCGATTCGCATGGATAAAGTCTTCGTTATTCAAAAATAGTTATCACTTACTTTCTGGAAATTAATAATGGGTTTTTCACAAGGTCTTAGCGGCCTGAGTGCCGCTGCAAAAGCACTGGACGTGGTGGGTAACAACATCGCCAACTCCCAGACCGTGGGGTTTAAAGCGGGTTCTGTTTCGTTTGCCGATATCTTTGCCGGTTCAACCGGGATGGGGGTACAGGTCGCCGGTGTGAGTCAAAACTTTGCTCAGGGCGGGCCAGCGGCAGGCAGTTCGGCGCTGGATATGATGATCAATGGACGAGGCTTTTTCCGCATGGTTGATGAAGCGGGCAGTGTGTTCTACGGGCGCAACGGTCAGTTCGAGGAAAATGAGAGCGGCTTCATCACTAACAAAACAAATGGTCTTTTTTTAACTGGCTACCAGGCCACGGATGGGGTGATCAACCCCGGTGCACAGGTGGGGCCGATCCAAATTCCAAAAGATGATATGCCACCGGTGGCGTCGAAAGCCGGTTCATTGACGGGCAATCTGAAGTCGGATGCCGAAGTCATAACCAAGGTCCCCTTTAACAAGGATGACAAAGAGACTTATAACTATGTGAGTGATGTTACCGCGACAGACAGTCTCGGGAACAAACATACCATCAAAGTCTATTTTGTGCATACCGCGGAAGGGAAATGGGAAGCGCATGCCGAAGACTCCACCTCACCTGATGGTTTGGCGAAACTTGAGCTTAATTTTGACTCATCCGGTAATTTGATCGGCCCTGGGGTAATGGATATCAAGGGCAAGGGCTACAACGGCTCCGATGCGTTGACGTTGAAGTTGGACCTGTCAAAGCTCACCCAAAACGCCAGCGATACCCAGGTGATGCTGGATGAAATTGACGGCCAGGCACCGGGTAAATTTAACAGCTATCAGGTCAGTGACACTGGCGAAGTGATCGCCATCTACAGCAACGGCAAACGTCAAACCGTGGCGCAGGTCGTACTGGCAGATTTCGCCAACGCGGGTGGTCTGGAACAGCAGGGGAATAACCTGTGGGCGGAAACGGTGCAGTCTGGCCAGCCGTACCTTGGCACCTCGGGTTCCGGCAGCTTCGGGAACATGACGGGCGGTTTGCTGGAATCCTCCAACGTCAACCTGGGCGACGAGATGGTCAACATGATCGTCTACCAGCGCAACTACCAGTCCAACTCACAAACCATCAAAACCCAGTCTGAAGTTCTGCAGACACTGGTTAACCTGCGTTAAGGCTGAGTAATGGATCGCGCTATCTATACCGCCATGAGTGCCGCGAACGCGGCGCTCAACCGCCAGGCGGTCACCTCAAACAATCTGGCGAACAGCTCCACTGCGGGCTTTCGTGCCCAGCTGGCGGCCTTCCGTTCGGTACCCATTGAAGGGGAAACCCTGCGCACCCGCGCGCTGGTGGCGGAGTCTACGCCGTTTCACGACACCACCATGGGGCCGATCACCCACACCGGGCGCAGCCTGGACGTGGCTTTGCCGCAGAACGGCTGGCTGGCAGTGGCGCTGGACGACGGCAGTGAAGGCTATACCCGCAACGGCGCTATTGAAGTGGATCAGGATGGGGCGCTCAGCGTCAACGGCCGTCCGCTGATGGGCGACGGCGGACCGCTGGAAGTGCCGCCGCAGTCCCACGTCACCATCGGTAGCGATGGCACCATCTCGGCACTCGGCATGGGCGATGACCCGACGGCGCTAGTGCCGGTTGGCCGTCTGAAGCTGGTCAACGCCGACATGAACAGCCTGGTTCACGGCGACGACGGCCTGTTCCGCACCGTGGACGGCGAGAGGCTGGCGCAGGACGAAACCCTGCGTCTGACGCCAGAGGCCATCGAGGGCAGCAACGTCAGCCCGGTGCAGGCCATGACGCAGATGATCGCCAACTCCCGCGGCTTCGACATGAACATGAAGGTGATCCGTACCGCCGACGAGAACGCCCAGAAAGCCAACCAGCTATTAAGCGTGAGCTAAGCCCGCGCAAGGAGTCACAATGATTCGTTCTTTATGGATCGCAAAAACCGGGCTGGAAGCACAGCAGCTCAATATGGACGTTATCTCCAACAACCTGGCGAACGTCAACACTAACGGCTTTAAGCGTCAGCGCGCCGTGTTTCAGGATCTGCTCTATCAGAACATGCGCCAGCCTGGTGCGCAGTCAACCGAGCAGAATACCCTGCCAAGCGGCCTGCAGCTGGGTACCGGTGTGCGTCCGGTTTCCACTCAACGCGTGCATACCCAGGGCGGCATGAACCAGACCGGCGACGAGTACGACGTGGCTATCGAAGGGGAAGGGTTCTTCCAGGTACAGATGCCGGACGGCAGCACCGCCTACACCCGCGACGGCCACTTCTCCAAAAGCCCGGACGGGCAGCTGGTGAATGCCGAAGGCTATCCGATTCAGCCGGGGATCGTCATCCCGCAGGATGCCACCAACCTGAACATCGGCAGCGACGGTATCGTTAGCGTGAAGGTGCCCGGTCAGGCGGAAGAGCAGCAGATCGGCCAGCTGACGCTGACTACCTTCGTCAACAACGCGGGGCTCGAAAGCATCGGCGGCAATCTCTACAAAGAGACGCAGTCGTCCGGTGCGCCGAACGAGCTGAACCCCGGCATGGAGAGCGCGGGCACGCTGAAGCAGAGCTACGTGGAAATTTCTAATGTCAACGTGGCGGAAGAGCTGGTGACCATGATTCAGGTGCAGCGCGCCTACGAAATCAACAGTAAAGCGGTCTCTGCTTCTGACCAGATGCTGCAGCGTCTTTCCCAGCTTTAATCCTCTCTCTGGCCGCGCGAGCGGCCAGACATTTTATCGACACTGAAATGAAAATATTGTCTATGCACATTCCGGCGGCTGCGCTGCTGGCAAGCACGCTGCTGCTCAGCGGCTGCGCGCACATCATGCAAAAGCCCCTCGTTGAGGGTCCTACCACGGCAACACCATTACCGATGGCACCGGCGGCCACCGGCGGCTCACTGTTTCAAGCCGGGCAGGCCATGAACTACGGCTATCAGCCCATATTCGAAGACCGCCGCCCGCGTAACGTGGGCGATACGCTGACCATCCTGCTGCAGGAGAACGTCAGCGCCAGCAAAAGTTCTTCCGCCAGTGCCAACCGTAATGGATCGGCCGGGATGGGGCTGATTGCGGTACCGACCAAACTCAACGGCTGGCTGGGGGACGGCAAAGCGGATTTCGAAGCCGAAGGCAAAAATGATTTCGCGGGGAAGGGCGGTGCGGCGGCACGCAACACCTTCACCGGCACCATCACCGTCACCGTAAAAGAGCTGCTGCCCAACGGCAACCTCGGCGTGGTGGGCGAGAAGCAGATCGCCATCAACCAGGGCACCGAATTTATCCGCTTCTCCGGCGTGGTGAACCCGCGCACCATTAGCGGCAGCAACACGGTGCCGTCCACTCAGGTGGCGGACGCGCGCATCGAGTACGTCGGCAACGGCTACATCAACGAAGCGCAGAACATGGGCTGGCTGCAACGCCTGTTCCTGAACCTCTCTCCTTTCTGATATGACCATGAAAAAAGAATCTATCCTGTTTTTTCTCAGCATCCTGCTCTATGGCATGACGCTGGCGGTACCCAAAGTGGTCCACGCGGAACGAATCCGCGATCTGGCGACGGTACAGGGTGTGCGTTCAAACTCCCTGATGGGCTACGGCCTGATTGTCGGTCTTGACGGGACCGGCGACCAGACCATGCAGGCCCCGTTCACCGGCCAGAGCCTGAACAACATGCTCTCGCAGCTGGGGATCACCGTCCCGCCTGGCACCAATATGCAGCTGAAAAACATCGCGGCGGTGATGGTCACCGCCGAGCTGCCGCCGTTTGCCCGTCCCGGCGACAAGCTGGACATCGTGGTCTCCTCGGTGGGTAACGCCAAAAGCCTGCGCGGCGGCACGCTGCTGATGACCCCGCTGAAAGGGGCCGATAACCAGATCTACGCCATCGCCCAGGGCAACATTTTGATCTCCGGCGCAGGGGCGCAGGCGGGCGGCAGCCGCGTGCAGGTGAACCAGCTTAACGGCGGGCGCATCAGCGGCGGGGCGACCGTGGAGCGGGAAGTGCCGAACGATTTCGCCGCCCAGAGCATCGTGCGCCTGCAGCTGAACGAGACCGATTTCTCGCTCGCGCAGCAGATCAGCGACGCCATTAACCAGCGTTACAGCGGCGGGGCGGCATTGCCGGAAGATGCCCGCACCGTGCGCCTGTTCGCGCCGCCGGACGGCCCGTCCCGCGTGCGTTTTATGGCCGACATTCAGGACATTCCGCTACGGGTG
This sequence comes from Enterobacter sp. A8, assembly GCF_004296595.1. Lineage (NCBI taxonomy): Bacteria > Pseudomonadati > Pseudomonadota > Gammaproteobacteria > Enterobacterales > Enterobacteriaceae > Enterobacter > Enterobacter sp. A8. The sequence continues at coordinate 1,126,750 of NZ_SCMF01000001.1, read as the reverse complement.
AACGTGCAGGACGCGAAGGTGATTGTGAACTCGCGTACCGGCTCGGTGGTGATGAACCGCCACGTCTCGCTCGACGCCTGCGCGGTGGCGCACGGCTCGCTGACGGTGGAGGTGATGCAGAACAACATCATCAGCCAGCCGGATACGCCGTTTGGCGGCGGCGAAACGGTGGTGGTGCCGCAAACCGATATCTCGGTGCGCGACAGCGGCGGCTCGCTGCAGCACGTGCGCAGCAGCACCGATCTGAACGCGGTGATCCGCGCCCTCAACAGCTTGGGCGCCACGCCAAACGAGCTGATGTCGGTCCTGCAGGCGATGAAAAACGCCGGCTGTCTGCGGGCGAAGCTGGAGGTGAACTGATGAACGCCTTCGATAAATTCGACCAGCCCGCCTTTGATGTTCGTTCGCTGGATACCTTAAAACGGGAGGCCGGGCGGCAAACGCCCGGCGCGCTGAAGGCGGCGGCAAAGCAAATGGAGGGGATTTTCGTGCAGATGATGATGAAGAGCATGCGCGATGCCACCTTTAAGAGCGATCTGCTGAGCAGCCAGTCTTCAGAGATGTACACCGCGATGCACGATCAGCAGGTCGCACAAAACATTGCCGGGAGTGGTCAGCTCGGCTTTGCCGATCTTATCGTCCGCCAGCTGGGCGGGGAGAGTGATGAACCCGTAGTGAGCGCGCCAGGACGTGATTTCCTGCGCCCGGGCCTGTCTTCGGCTCCCGCCACCGGTCCACTGCGTCTGCCTGCGCCCGTGTCGTTCGCCAAACCGGCGGAAGGGGCGCATCCGTTTATTGCCCGTCTGCTGCGTCCGGCCCAGGCTGCCGCGCAGCAGAGCGGGCTGCATCCGCATCTGATCCTCGCCCAGGCGGCGCTGGAGTCCGGCTGGGGGAAACGCGAAATCCCGGCCGCAGACGGCCGCCCGAGCCACAACCTCTTTGGCATCAAGGCCACCGGCGACTGGCGCGGCAAAACCACCGAAATCACCACTACCGAATACATCAACGGCGTGAAGCAGAAGGTGAAAGCCGCCTTCCGCGTCTACGACTCCTATGAACACGCGCTCGCGGATTACGCAAAGCTGCTGACCAACAATCCGCGCTATCGCGGCGTGGTGCAGTCCGGTTCACCGGAGCAGGGGGCAAAAGCGCTGCAGGCAGGCGGTTATGCGACTGACCCGGCTTACGCCAAAAAGCTCATCACCATTATTCAGAAAGTGAAAGGCGATATTCAGCAGGGCGTGAACGCCTACAAAAACGATATCGACAAAATTTTTTAGTGAATTTTTGAATCACCGATGAAATAGACAGAGCCATGAACTTTCTGGCCCGGTTGCGTATGCCGGGCCTGCAATCAGGGAATATCGAATATTATGAACAACTTATTTAACCTCGCGAAAGGTGGCCTGAGCGTTGCACAGGCTGCATTGCGCGTGACGGGTGATAATCTGACAAACGGCATGTCCGGCACTTACAGCCGTCGCAGTCTGATCATTGGTGAACTGGGCGGTATGTCTACCGGGCAGGGCTTTTTCGGTTACGGGGCGCGCGCCAGTGGTGTCGAGCGCGCCTATGACGCGTTTGCCAACAATCAAATGCGTGGCTCGCTTTCTCACTATGCCGCTCTCGCCGGGCGAAATGAACAGTTGGCTGACATCGACAATATGCTGGCCGACGAGTCCGATAATGTTTCAGTCTCAATGAACGATATGTTTAAGGCCATGGCGACGCTGAGCGGTAATCCGTCTGATGGGGCGGGGCGAGCGGCGGTGTACAACTCCCTTGGTACGCTGGCGAATCGTTTTAACGCCAGCGCCAGACGCCTGACCGCACTGGAAAAGAGCACCAATACACAGATTGAGCAGAGCACCAAAGATATTAACAGTTACACCCAGCAACTGGCAGAGCTGAATAAACAGCTTGAACGCGCCCAGGGAAATGGTGCTCCGCCTGCCGACCTGCTCGACCAGCGCGATGCGCTGCTGGAAAAGATGAGCGAGCACATTGGGATCACAGTGACCGAAGACAAAACCTCGGGTCGGGTTGACGTACTCCTGTCTGACGGACGTCCGCTGGTGTCCGGGGACAGAGCCTATAAGCTACAAACCTCGCCCTCGGACAGCGATCCCAATAAAACCATCGTCTCCTATGTGGATGCGAACGGTAAAGCCTCGCCGCTCGATGAAAGCAGCATCACCAAAGGTCGTCTGGGCGGGTTGTTTAAATTCCGTAACGAAGACCTGACCGTTGCGCGCCAGGAGCTCGATCAGATCGCCTTTACGATGGCGAACCGCATGAACGAGCAGCATGCGCAGGGTTATACCCCAGACAGAAAACCGGGTGGGGATCTCTTCTCACTGGCAGAAATTAAAGCCTATGCCAACGCGAAAAACACCGGGACCGGTAAGCTGGGAGCAATTACCGTCGCCGACTATAAAAATGTCAAATCAGAAAACTATACCCTGACCAGCGATGGTGCTGGGGGTTGGACCGTAACGGGTGAAGATGGACGCACGGTACCTGTAGATACGACCGATCCGACGAAGCTCAAATTTGACGGTGTGGAAATTGACGTTCCGGCGACCGGTTTCGATGCCGGCGACAGTTTCACCCTTAACCCGATGGCGGGTGCTGCGGAAGGGATAACCCGCAAGATCGCCAGCGCGCAGGAGTTTGCGGCTGCGGGTGATAACGCGGGTGAACCGGGTGATAGCAAGAACCTCGATGCGCTGCGAAAAATCCAGGATGAAAAGCTGATTGGCGAAAACACGTTAACTGAAGCCTACGCCAGTCTGGTGGGGACTATCGGTGACCATGCGCGTGGCGTGAAATCTGAGCTTGCCAGTGCCGAAACTGATTTTCAGACCAAGTACGACACTAAGCAGGCGCTCTCTGGCGTCAATATGGATGAGGAGTACATCAATCTGGATATGTTTAAACAGTATTACAACGCCAACGCGCAGCTGCTGAAAACCGCTACCGATATGTTTGATGCCTTACTGTCTATCCGATAAGGAACCGATGATGCGATTAAGTACGCTTTATATGTATAAAACTAGCGCAGAGGCCATGACGAAACGCATGAGTCAAAGCAATGATGTTTATTTACGCATGTCGGCAGGCAAAACGCTGCTGAAAGCGTCGGACGATCCGGCGGCTGCAACAGATGCGGTGAAGCAGCAGGACGTGCTGGCCAGGCTGGAGATGTACAACAACGTGCGTTCCCTGGCGCGCGGTGCGCTGGAGCATCAGGACAATATTCTGAATGGGGTGGGGAATTTATTAACCACGACGCTGAAAGAAAAAATTGTCGCGGCGAAAAGCGATACCTACTCAGCGGAGGATCGTAAGGCGTTGGGAGAGGAGATCAAAGGCATCCGTGCCAATCTTCTCGACTTAGCGAATAACCGCGACGCCAGCGGAAACTATATTTTCTCTGGTTTTAAGACCGATACCCCCGCGTTTGATGAAGTGGGTAATTACCGTGGTGGAGACGAAGCCCGCAGGCAAACCGTGGCTGACGGAACTGAAATGCAGATCAGTCATCTGGGTAAGGACGTCTTCGGTGACATTTTCATGGTACTGAATGACGCCGTTGCCGCGCTGACCGCTGACCCTGACGGAGCTGATTACGACACGAACCTCGAAGCCGCTCTCAGCGCTGCAAGCCTGGCTGTGGATGACGGTATCAACCGTCTGGGCAAAGCCCAGGCCGAAATTGGTACTAACCTGCAACAGATTGATGCCCTGGATCTATCCGGGAACGTGCTGATCAACGACACCATTGTGAAAGTGCAGAACGCCATCGGTTCTGATACCAGCAAGCTGGTGACGCTGGTGTCTGAATCACAGATGTCAGAGCTGGCCTTTAATGCGTCGATGTTCGTCTACAAAAAAATGCAGTCGATGAACCTCTTTAATATGTCCTCCAGTTGACCGTTTAATTGACTCCCACAGGCACCGGCCGTCTGCGGCCGGTGAAAATCTATGTTAACGAAACTCAAAATTTATAGCGCAATCAGCCTGATTATTGGCCTGTTTGCGGTGATGCTGTTCGGCGTAACCGCCTATTCTGTTTATGACGCTGTCTCTAATAACAAGAATTTTAAACGTATTGTTGTCGCCTCTGAAAATAACGATCAGATGCGTGATGCGGCCTATAACATCAGCGCGGTAATGGCCAATACCAACGGCCTGATGCTGCAGGCGGCGTTGGGTAACCCGGTCTCTGAGAATGTCGCTAAACACACGGTGAATGTGGTGAAAATTGCGCGTCGTAATATGGATGCGTTTATGGCCTCACCGTTTAATACCGAAGAAGAGAGCCGTCTGGCGGCTGAAGTGAACGCGGCGTTTAACGAGGTGTATAAAGTCGCCAACGTTAAGCTGGGTTACCTGCGAAATCCGGCTGGATATACCGGGTCGCTGGAAAATGATATGGAGCTGCGCACCGCGCTGCGTAATAAGGTCGATCAGTATACCGATGCCAGCGCCCGCATAAGCGAAAGCTATATTCATGCTTCCGAGCGCGGCTACCGGATTATGCTGGGCGTGGGGATTGTCGTACTCATTCTGGCCGTCGGGTTGCTGCTTGCCGTACGTTACTGGTTGCGTCATACCCTGGTGCGTCGTATGGAGACCACGGTTGAAATGCTGCGTCGCGTGGCGGCGGGCGATCTGAGTCAGCCCATTGACGCTGGCAGCCAGAATGAAATTGGCCACATGTTGACCGAGCTGGAGACCATGCGTACTTCCCTGACCAGTACGATCCTCGGCATCCGTGACAGCGTGCAGCGTATTCACACCAACGCCCAGGAGATTGCCCACGGCAATAACGATCTCTCTTCCCGTACGGAAGAGCAGGCGGCGGCGCTGCAGGAGACGGCGGCCAGCATGGAACAGATCAAAACCACCGTACGTCAGAACGCCGACAACGCCCACGCGGCGCGTGAGCTGGCGGAAAGCGCCAGCCACAATGCCCATAACGGCGGGGAAGTGATGCAGAGCCTGGAGCAGATCATGGCGCAGATCACCACCAGCTCGCGCCAGATTGCCGATATCAACGGCGTGATCGACAGCATTGCCAACCAGACCAACATTCTGGCCCTGAACGCGGCGGTGGAAGCGGCACGAGCAGGTGAGCAGGGGCGTGGTTTTGCGGTAGTGGCAGAAGAGGTGCGTAACCTGGCAAAACGCAGCGCCGATGCGGCCAAAGAGATCAACCAGCTGATCAATACCAGCGTGAACAATATCGATATCGGTTCACGTCAGGTGGGGCAGGCCAGCACGGTGATGCAGGAGATTGTGACCTCTGTTGCACAGGTAACGCAGATCATGGGCGAAATCACCTCGGCGTCTGACGAGCAGAGCGCGGGTATCAACCAGATTTCCCAGGCAGTCAACGAAATGGATCTGGTGACCCAGCAGAATGCGGCGATGGTGGAAGAGGCGGCAATGGCGGCGGGCGAACTTGAAGCGCAGTCCGATGCGCTGGAGAAACTGGTAGCGCAATTCAGGTTGAACCATGAGAGCGCGATGGCGAAGGTGCCTGTAGAAGCGAATAAACCGCAGCGTCAAAAAGAGCCCGACCTGGCCCAGTGGGAAACCTTTTAATCTTATTAAATACCGCCGTTAATCACGCTATTTTATAAAATAGCCTGTTAATACAAACGAAGTATCAGAATGCGCATTTTTATAAAGGCTTATCGCACTATTTGAATGCGCTATTTCACCGGATAATTCTTAAAGAGAATAGCAGGTGGAATGCAATCGTGGATGGTATTTACACGGCCGAAGGGCTGGAAAATAAATCGGTAGTCTGGTCTAAATATCACTATCTGGTGCGGCAGGAAGCATTGCGTTTACATAAGCGACTTCCTGCCAGCGTCGAGCTGGATGATTTAATTCAGGCGGGCTCGATAGGTTTTTTAAGTGCAGTCGAGAGTTTTGACCCGAAAAAAGGGGTAACGCTTACGGCGTGGATCACCCAGCGGGTGAAATGGGCATTATTAGATGAGCTGAGAGAAAGTGACTGGGTTCCGCGTCGGGTTCGAACTCATACTCGGGAAATTGTCGCGCTTATTCAACAAATCGAGCAGGAAAAAGGGGGTGAAGCTACGGAAGCTGAAATCGCCGAACGCATGGGCGTCTCGTTGCAGGAATTTCAGCAGATGCTGGCAGATAATAACGCCAGCCAGATGTACTCGGTTGACGAGTTGCAGGAGAATTATGCCGACAGCTGGGAAACCAGTGATGAGGAAAATGAACAGCTTAATCCATTGAACGATGCGGTCAGGCAGAATTTGATGGAACGGATCACAGAACATATTCAGGTCATACCCGAAAGAGAGCAGGTGCTGTTGCAGCTCTATTATCTGCAGGATTTGAATATGAAAGAGATCGGGCTAATCCTGGGTATTACGGAAACGCGCGTAAGTCAGTTACACAGCCTGGCTGTTAAGCGGTTAAGAAGTCGGATGGAATCATCATCGAAATAATTACAGGCTATTAACATTGCGGCTGTTAATTCGGAGTAAGGAACAGGGTTAATCATTAAAATCAAGGTTTAATAATGTTTAATAATGCTTTATTAACTTATAAAATCAACGAGTTAACATCAATTTGTGGATTTGAGGAAATTTCTGTCGCTTGTTCGGAAAATACTTAGTGTTTATGATTTTGCCAGTTTTGAGATGCAGCCTCCTTTGGCATTGACTCATTTACTGAGGAAGAATGACTTACCTTGGTGAATATCAATACCAAAAGACTCTCTGCATCAGTTCGGAAACGTTATCTATCTTAACTGACATGCCAGCTTTTGGCTGAATAACATTGGGAGTTTTCGCCTGTGTCCAATTTTGACGAGTATCTGCAAAATATTCACGATATTAACCTGTCCTATCTTCTGCTGGCGCAGCAGCTGATCCGTCAGGATAAATTTGCGGCGGGTTTTCGCCTTGGATTGTCTGAAGGCACAATTGATAACCTGAAAGAACTTTCGCTGCCACAATTAATGAAGCTGGCCACCACTAATCAGCTTATCTGTCGTCTGCGGGTTGACGATGAAGTTGTGATTGAAAATCTGACCAAGGATTCGCGTATTGAAGCGCTGCAGCAAATTCACACCGGCATTATTTTGTCGACCAATCTTCTTAATGCCTTAAGCGAAGAAGATGCCATTACCGCGGAGGAGGCATAATCATGTGTGGTGAAAAGAGTCTGCTGCAGGAAATTGACGAAGTAAATATCGCCATGGGGTTAATTTCTCTCGGGGCGAGAATGCAGGTGCTGGAATCGGAAACATCACTCAGCCGCCGTCGCCTGCTTCGTTTATATAAAGAGTTGCGCGGCTGTCCGCCGCCAAAAGGGATGCTGCCCTTTTCCGAAGACTGGTTTATGTCGTGGGAGCAGAATATTCACTCTTCCATGTTCTACAACATTTACCTCTATTTGAAAAAGACCGAGCAGGGCCGCTCCATTGAAATGCTGATGAAGACCTATCGTCTTTATCTGGAACAGTGCAGTACCTGTTCTGATGAGAAGCCGGTGCTGGGTCTGACCCGAGCCTGGACACTATTACGTTTTATCGACTGCGGCATTATTTCGCGTAAAGCCTGCAGCGTGTATGGCGGTGGTTTTATCGTCACCACCGAATTTATTAAAAACCCATTTACCTGCAGCTTGTGCAGCCCGCCGTCGCGCGCGCTTAAAAAATCCCAGGTGAGCAATACCGGGCTTCTGGGCACGTTTGCCGCGCCGGAAATCATGACGGCGTAACTCCGGACGGCTGTGCGCAAGATGGCGTTTACCTGATGCCGGGAGGACCGGCATCGGTCAAAAAAGTAAAAGGAGAGAGTGTGTTAGTTATTGTTGGCTATCTTGTTGTCATATTGACCGTTTTTGGTGGTTTTCTTTTGTCCGGCGGTAACCTGATGGCGCTGTTTCAGCCGCTGGAGCTGTTGATTATCGGCGGTGCCGGGGTTGGGGCGTTTATTGTCGGCAACAATATTAAATCCCTGAAGTCGACGGGGAAGGCGCTGGTTAAAATCTTTGTCGGTAAGCGCTACAACAAAGCGGTGTATATGGATTTGATGGCGCTGATGTTTCTGCTGCTCTCCCAGAGCCGCGTTCACGGGCTGATGTCGCTGGAAAAGGACATTGAAGACCCGCAGAACAGCGATATTTTTAGCGCCTATCCCCGCCTGATGAGCGACCCGATGCTCGCCAATTTTATCCTCGACTACTTCCGTCTGATGATTGGCGGCAGCATGAATTCCCATGAAATCGAAGCCCTGATGGACGAGGAGATAGAAACCTGTGAAGAAGAGCTGGAAGTGCCCGCCCACAGCCTGAACACGGTAGGCGATGCGTTTCCGGCGTTCGGTATTGTAGCGGCGGTGATGGGGGTGGTTAACGCGCTGGGGTCGGCGGATCGTCCGGCGGCGGAGCTGGGTATGCTGATTGGCCATGCACTGGTGGGCACCTTCCTCGGGATCCTTATCGCTTATGGTTTTGTCTTGCCGCTGGCGACATTGCTGCGCCAGAAGAGTTCTGACCAGGTCAAAATTTTGCAGTGCATTAAGGTGACGCTGCTCTCCAGCCTGAATGGTTATGCCCCGCAGATTGCGGTTGAGTTTGGTCGTAAAACCATCTTTACCAGCGAACGTCCATCGTTTGAAGAGCTGGAAGAGCACGTGCGTGAAGTCAAATCTAACGCCACGCTGAAAACCAAAACCTCGGACGGCGCCGCATGAAGAACGTCACGCCTGTCATCATTTCACGTAAGCGTAAGAAAAAGAAACATGCCCACCACGGTGGGACATGGAAGATTGCCTATGCCGATTTTATGACCGCGATGATGGCGTTCTTTCTGGTGATGTGGCTGCTGTCGCAGTCCACGGACATGGAAAGGGAGCTCATTGCCGATTACTTCCGTATGCCGCTGAAGCCCTCGATGGCCAACGGCGATAAAACCAGCCTGAGCGACAGCGTCATTCCCGGCGGAGGGGATGACATTCTCAAGCGGCAGGGTGAGGTGTTTAAAGGACAAATTGCCAGTATCGATAAGCACAAGCGCTTCGAAAGCCTGAAGCAGGCGAAAGAGAAGCTGCAGAAGATGATCGAAACCGATCCGCGGCTGAATAACTTTAAATCCAACATTCTGCTCAACCTCACCAACGACGGTCTGCTGATCCAGATCACCGACTCGCAGGACCGCCCGATGTTCCGCGTCGGCAGCGAACTGCCGGAATCCTACATGAACGGCATTCTGCAGGCGCTGGTGCCGCTGCTGCAGGAGTTGCCAAACGCGTTGAGCCTGACGGGGCACACCGATTCGCTGCCGTATGCCGGTGGCGACGGCGGATACAGCAACTGGGAGCTATCCGCCGGGCGCGCAAATGCCGCCCGCCGGGTGTTGGTCCGGGGCGGCCTTAACGATGAACGCTTCTTACGCGTGATTGGCACCGCCAGCCGAATGCCGCTGGAGAACACATCCCCGGACAGTGCGGTGAACCGCCGCATCAGCATCCTGGTGCTCAGCCGCTCGAAAGAGCAGGAGATCCGTCTGGAAGATACGCAGGCCCAGCGTGCAGATAGCGTGCTGAGCGATATCAATCTGCAAAATGTGCAGGGCTATACCGATGGACATGAATGATTTTTCGCAGATTTTCTTTACCGAGGCGGAAGAGCTGCTGACTGAGATGGAGCAGCTTTTGCTGCAGCTTGACATCGAGGCGCCGGACCCGGAGCAGCTGAATGCCATCTTTCGTGCGGCGCACTCGCTGAAAGGGGGCGCGGCCACCTTTGGCTTTACCGCATTACAGGAGACGACCCACCTGCTGGAGAACCTCCTTGACCAGGCGCGGGCAGGGGAGAGAACGCTCAGTCGCTCAATCATCAACCTTTTTCTGGAATGTAAGGACATTATGCAAGCGCAGCTGGAAGCCTATCAGTCTTCGCAGGAGCCTGATGAAGCACGTTATCGCTATATCTGTGAAGCCCTGAGGGAGATTGCCCTTGACGGCCAGCAGCCTGTGATGCCAGCCGAACCCGCGCCAGCGTCGGCCAGTACGATGCAGGAAACGGAAACCACACTGGTGGTGACCCTGCGTGACGTCGGGGCGCGCGAACAGACGACGCTGCGCGACGAGCTGACCAACATGGGCGAGGTGACAGACGTTGAGGCGACGTCAGACAGCATGACGGTCACGCTACAGACCACTGCCTCGGCGGAGAATATCACCGCCGTGCTCTGTTTTGTGCTCGACAGCAAGCAGATTGAGATACGTTCTGCAGAAGCCACTCCGCCGGTACCAACGCCTGCTGCGCTACCTCAAACCGTTATCAAAAAAGCGCCTCCTGCACCGCGCGCAGCCAGTCAGGAGTCGGGCAGCATTCGCGTGGCGGTGAGTAAAGTCGACCAGATCATCAACCAGGTCGGGGAGCTGATTATCACCCAGGCAATGCTCTCCCAGCTGTCGAAAACCCTCGATCCGGCCAGCTACGATCTGCTTTCCGGCTGCGTGGCGCAGATGGAGCGCAACACCCGCGAGCTGCAGGAGTCGGTGATGTCTATCCGTATGATGCCGATGGACTACGTCTTTAGCCGCTTCCCGCGGCTGGTGCACGACCTTGGCGCTCGCCTGAATAAAGAGGTCGAACTGACCCTGAAAGGCGGTTCCGCCGAGCTGGATAAGAGCCTGATTGAGCGCATTATCGACCCTCTTACCCACCTGGTGCGTAACAGCCTCGACCATGGCATTGAAGAGAAAGAGGTGCGCGCCGCAAAAGGTAAACCGGTGACCGGGAACCTGACGCTTTCAGCCGAACACCACGGTGGCAATATTGTGATTGAGGTCAGCGACGACGGGGCGGGGCTGAACCGGGAGAAAATTCTCGCCAAAGCCCGCTCGCAGGAGATGACCATCAGCGACACCATGAGTGATGACGACGTGTGGATGCTGATCTTCGCCGCCGGTTTCTCTACTGCCGAAAGCGTGACGGATGTCTCCGGGCGTGGCGTCGGCATGGACGTGGTGCGACGCAACATCCTGGCGATGGGCGGCCACGTGGACGTGCTCTCGACGCCGGGGGCCGGGACCACCATACGCATTATTCTGCCGCTGACGCTGGCGATCCTCGACGGCATGCTGGTGAAGGTGGGGGACGAGATTTACGTCCTGCCGCTGGGCGCGGTGATGGAGTCGCTGCGGCCGACCGACGACATGCTGTGCCGCTTTGTCGGCGAAGAGCGTCTGCTGCAGGTGCGCGGCGAATATCTGCCGCTGGTGCTGCTGCGCCAGCGCCTCTCGGTGGCGGGCGAAGCGCCTGCCGATGACGGCATTGTGGTTATTGTGCAAAGCGCGGGCTGCCGCTATGCGCTGTGGGTCGATCAGCTTATCGGCCAGCAGCAGGTGGTGGTGAAGAACCTCGAACATAACTATCGCAAAGTGCCTGGCGTCTCCGCAGCGACCATCCTAGGGGATGGCAGCGTGGCGCTGATCCTTGATGTGGTTGAGCTTTCAACGCTCAACGCTCCACAACCCCAGAGGGAGGGGGTAAATGCATGACTGTAGCAACCGCCAGTAAACCCGCCGCAACCGACGCCATCGCCCAGGAGTACCTCGTATTCCGCCTGGGCGACGAAGAGTACGGCATTGATATCCTTAAAGTGCAGGAGATCCGTGGCTGCGATCGCCTCACGCGCATTCCGAACGCGCCGAACTTTATTACCGGCGTAACCAACCTGCGCGGCGTGATTGTGCCGATTGTCGATCTGCGCGTGCGCTTTGATCTGCCCGATCCGTCACAGGACGACAAAACGGTGGTCATCGTGCTCAATCTGAACGATCGCGTGGTGGGTATCGTGGTTGACGGCGTGGCGGACGTGCTGTCGATAGATGTGGATAACATCAAGCCGACCCCGGACGTGGCCTCGGTGCTCTCTGGCCGCTACCTGCTTGGGCTGGGCGTGCTCGACAGTCGAATGATTATTCTGGTGAATATTGAGATGCTGCTGAGCCGTGAAGAGATGGCGCTGGTGGATTCGGTGACCGAGTCATATATCGACTCCCACTAAGGCGCATCGCGCTTTCTGGATACGCATCAGCGGTGGAGGTTGCCGCTGATTCATAAGTCGCTATTATGAATATTCGAGTTTCCAGAAAGCGCTAAGGATTGCCAGAATCTATGCCCGTCAATTTCGACCTCAACGATCTTTATGCCTTCCGAGCGCTGGTGGAGTACGGTAACTTCCGTATTGCCGCGGAATCTATCTGCCTCTCCCAGTCCGCCTTAAGCCGCCGCATTGAAAAGCTGGAGACCGCCGTCGGCGCGAAACTGTTCGACAGAACCACCCGGCGCGTGACGCTGACGCTCTTCGGGCAGACCTTTGCCGACCGCTGCGGGCAGCTTCTGGAAAATGTGGAAACGATGCTGGCGGATATCGACAAGGTGAGCGAGGAGCGCACCGGGCTAATTACCGTTGCCACCGTGCCTTCGGCGGCCTGCCATTTTATGCCGGAGGTGATCCGCCAGTTTCATCGCCGCTATCCGCGTGTGCGCATCAAGCTTATCGACAGCAGCGCGGGCAACGTCATTGACGCGGTGGCCAGCGGGCAGGCGGATTTTGGCATCTGTTTTGCGAGGAGCCTGCAGCCAGATCTCACCTTTATTCCGCTGGTGGAGGATGTATACGTCGCCGCGTGTCGTCGCGATCATCCGCTGGCGGGACGCAAGAGTCTGACCTGGCAGACGTTTTATCAGCAGGATTACATCAGCCTGGACATTACATCGGGGAACCGGAATCTGCTCGATCAGATGCTCGGCCATATTAAGCCGGAGCGCCCGGGGATCTGCGAGACGCGCCACGTCACCACGATGCTGGGAATGGTGGAGGCGGGGATTGGTATTGCTGCCGTCCCCGCCATGTCAATGCCGCACTCTGAGCACTCCTTCCTGACGCACATTCCGCTGACCGAGCCCGAGGTCAAACGCACTGTCGGGCTGATCCGGCGCAGCGGGCGTATTCAGTCGTGGATTGCCGCTGAGCTGGAAACACTCATTACTGCGCGTTATCGCGCGGCGGAGTGACGGGGATCATCCCGGTGGCGGTGATGGTCTCCTGCGCGTTTGCTGATGCGAGGTAATCCAGCAGCGCTTTACCTTCGGAAGGATGCTCCGCGTGAGCGGTGACCGCGCCGGCAAAACGGGTGATGTACTGCAGGTTATCCGGCAGTTTGCCAACAAAGGTTACGCCGGGCACGGGTAACAGCTCGCTGACCTGCTGGAAACCCACGGCGTATTTCCCTTTTGCCACCTCGGAGGCGACCGGTATGCGCTCCACCTTATGCGCTTTGCCCTCTACCTGTGCTTCAATCCCCAGCTTTTTGAAGAGCTCTGTTTGCACATACCGGCCGCTGGCGCTGTCGGAATAGGCGATGGTGGTGGCCTTAAGCAGAGTCTGTTTGAGCGCGCTATCGGTCGCGATATCCGGTACCGGCGAGCCGGCTTTCACCACCACGCCGATGGGCGAATCCGCCAGTTCAACGCGCGAGCCTTCTTTGACCATCCGGTCATTCGCCAGGTGCGCCAGTGCATCACCCACCATAATCACCACGTCTGCTTTTTCACCGCGCGCCAGTCGGTTGGGGATCGCCTGCGGCGTCTGTCCCATCGACGGCCCCGGGATCAGCACGATATGGTCGCCCGTCCGGGCTTCATACTGGGGGGCGAGTTTTTCCAGCGCGGCCTTAAAACCGCCTGAAATCATGACCGTCACCTCCTGGGCCAGCGCACCTGCGCTGGTCGCCAGTATTACCAGCCCGGTCAGGCCTGAACGTACAAATATGCGCATATTATCCTCTCTGTACTTGCAGACGCATCGCGCTGCGACGGTAGAGATAAAGCGTTGCCAGCAACGCGCATATCGCCGCGAAGCTCATCCAGTACCCCGGGGAGGCTTTATCGCCGGTGTACTCAATCAGGGCCGTTGAAATGACCGGTGTAAACCCGCCGAAGATCGCGGTAGCAAGGCTATACGCCAGTGAGAAACCGGCAACACGCACTTCAACCGGCATGATCTCCGTCAGCGCCGGGATCATCGCGCCGTTATAGAGGCCATAGAGGAAGGAGAGCCACAGCAATACGCTCAGCATCATGGAGAAGCTCGGTGCCTGCGCCAGCAGCGTCAGGGCCGGATAGCTGGTGATCAGCGCCAGCAGCGTCATGGCAACCAGCACCGGTTTACGGCCGAAGCGGTCCGACAGGGCTCCGCCCACCGGCAGCCAGATAAAGTTGGAGATGGCCACCAGCAGCGTCACCAGCAGGCTGTCGGAGGCGCTGAGCATTAACACTTTTTTGCCGAAGGTAGGCGCATAGACGGTGATCAGGTAGAACGCGGTGGTGGTCATGGCGACCATCAGCATGCCCGCGACCACAACCGGCCAGTTCGCCAGCAGGGTGGTAAAGACCTGACGCATCGCCAGCGTGTGACGGCGGGTGCGAAACTCTTCGGTCTCTTCCAGCTTGCGGCGCAGGAAGAAGATAAACGGCACAATCAGACAGCCGAACAGGAACGGGATCCGCCAGCCCCATTCACGAATGGCGCTCTCTTCCAGCATCGCGTTCAGCGCAAAGCCCATTGCGGCGGCCACCATAATCGCCACCTGCTGACTGCCGGACTGCCAGCTGGTAAAGAAGCCTTTGCGACCCGGCGTGGCAATTTCAGCCAGGTAGACCGACACGCCGCCAAGCTCCGCCCCGGCGGAAAAGCCCTGCAGCAAGCGTCCAGCCAGCACCAGCAGTGGCGCCCACAGGCCCATGCTCTCATAAGAGGGGATCAGCACAATCAGGAAGGTACCGGCCGCCATTATCGACAGGGTGGTGATTAACCCTTTACGGCGACCCACCTTGTCGATGTAAGCCCCGAGGACAATCGCGCCAATGGGGCGCATTAAGAAGCCTGCGCCAAAGACGGCGAAGGTCATCATCAGCGAGGCAAACTCACTGCTCGCCGGGAAGAAGGTATGCGCGATGTAGGTGGCATAGAACCCGAACAGGAAGAAGTCGAATTGCTCAAGGAAATTGCCCGAGGTGACGCGAAGTATCGCGCCCGCTCTTGCGCGAACGGTTGCAGGTGGGGTTGAGGAAATCATGGTCGTCTCCAGTTTTTTATTGACGTGTTATCCGTCTGTTTCTGAAAACTGGCGCATTAAACGGAAATTAATAAGCGCAAATCACGCATGGACTGATGCGTGCTGCACATCAATGACAGGACGTTGACCGGGATTTACATGCCTAACAATAACTTAACAATTCATTGATTTTTTATTCACCATAATTCGCTAAGTGGCTGATATCGCTATTTTGTGATATCGCGCAGAAGGGCAGAGTAGCCGCTGCTCTTGTCGGGTGGCGCTTCGCTTACCCGACCTGTGAATTTTGTAGGCCCGTGCAAGCGTAGCGCCGCCGGGCAAAACTGGCAGAGCGCTCTATTCAGCGCAGCGCCTGTGCAATTGCGCTAAACATCAGCGACGCTTCCAGCGGCTGGGCGCTGAAAGACGGCTCCGCCTGCGGCCAGGTGGACCACTGGACGATCACCAGGTTTTCCTTTTGATTCACCATAATCATCTGGCCAAAAATCCCCAGCGCCCAGAGTGAATCTTTCAGGGAATCCTCTGGCGCGGGCTTAACGTCTGTGGCCGTGGCGGGCACCTCGTTATTCCACCACTGATAGCCGTACAACCCTTTCGGATGCGCGTCTGAGACGGAGCCTTTCGCCTGGGTCCAGTCTGACGACTCTTTTACCCAGCCGTCAGGCAGGATCTGTTTGCCCGAAGGGAGCGTACCGTTATGCAGGATAAATTCGCCGAAGCGGCCCCAGTCTTCCAGCGTGGCGTTAAAGCCGTGCGCGCCGACATCGTGCTGGCCTTTACGGTAGGCATGCCATACGCCGTCGTTCGCCATCCCGTACGGCTGCCAGATGCTTTTCTCCAGGTACGCCGCCAGCGTCATACCGGTGGCGCGCTCCAGCACGTCACCCAGCAGCCACGCGCCACCCGATGAATAGGACCAGTTCTCTCCGGCCGGGTGTTCCCGATGTAACCCCTTCACCAGCTTACGCACGCAGTCGTAGGTGCCCGGCTTCGCTTCGCATTCGGTGAGCTGCGCGAAATCAGACTGTGGGTTGGTGTAGTCTTCGTTCCACGCCACGCCAGAGGTGTGAGTGATCAGCTGTCTCAGCGTCACCCCATCCCACGCCGTGCCTTTTAAATCGGGTTCGTAGCGGGTGATAAGATCGTCAAGGGAGTGGATTTTGCCCTCTTTAAGGGCGACCCCGACCAGCGCAGAGACCACGGATTTCCCCACCGAACGTGATGTCCAGAGCGTGGAATCGGTATTGCCTTCACCCAGATATTTCCACGCTATTTTGCCGTCCTTCAGCACCAGCATGCCGCTGACGTTCTGGCGCTTCACGTAATCCTGGAGGGTATAGGTCTTGCCATTAACCTGATAGCGGGCGTCGGTAAGCGGTTTCTCTGCTGCCAGCAGCGGTGTGGCCTTTCCGTGGCGGAAAACATCGCCCGCGTAGTTGCGATAGTCGTTACGAAAGCCCACCACGCGATCCGCCTGACTCCAGGTGAGCATGCTGTGCGTGTCGGGAAGGGTTGCGTCAAACGGTGCGGGGCACTGGTTGAGGTCGGTGCCGTGACAGGCAGCCATAACGGCAGGGGATAAGAGGCTGCTGACCACCAGTGCGGCGAGCAGGCTGCGGTTTAACGTTTTGTTTTTCATGTTTATCTCGTTTGGTTCAGGAAGGACTTCAGTTTAAGAAGCCGCGCCCTATAATAAAAAACGGGTTATGGGGGAAATTCCCCCGAAAAACGGAATGAAGGGAGAGGAGACGATGGTCTATTCATTTGCCCAGCTGGAGGCGTTTACTGCGGTGGCAGAGCACGGCAGCCTGATGAAGGCGGCCATTAAGCTCGGTAAAGACCGTACGACCCTGCGCGATCTGATCGATTTTCTTGAGGACGGGCTGGGTTATGCCCTGTTCCTGCGCGAGGGACGCAGCGTGCGGCTAACGCCTGAAGGGGAACAGCTTCAGCGACAGGCGCACCTGCTGATGCGTCAGGTGAAAGCCTTTGAGGCCTTTGCCAGAGCGGTGCCGGACAGCGCGACGCAGGACATTGCTCTTGTTTACGATCCGTTCACTCCCCGGGCTTTTCTGCAGGCGCTGATTGCAGAGATGGCGGCACAAAAAATACGCCTGAGCCTGACCAGCGCGTCGCGTGACGAGGCCGAAGCCCTGCTGGCGAGCGGAGAGGCGGATTTAGGTATCTGCCAGGCGCGCAACCGCAGCGTGGGTAATGAGATGGAGTGGCGGGCTCTGGGAGCCATCGACATGGATTTTTACGCCGCAGACGCGCTTTTTGCGAAGGTTGCCACGCCGGTTTCGCTGCTCGATCTCTCTCTGGTTCCGCAGGTGGTTATGCATGCCGCGTCAGATGAACCGGTTGCCCGTCGTCTGCAAATTGCCGGGCATACCCTTTTCACTAATGAAATTGAGATGCTGCGCGGCCTGCTGGAACAGGGCTGTGGCTGGGGCTTTTTGCCGACCCATCTTCATGCGACGCAGTGGAAAAACGTAAAAAGGCTGCCCACCGAAGTGGGCAGCCAGGGGATAAGTCAGACGATGGTCACTATCTGGAAGCCGGGCAGCGACAAGCGTGAGAGGATCAATCAAACGTTGTCGCGGCTGCCGGCACTATGGAAACGCTCAGCGCTGTGAACATCCCTGGCACTGTTTGTTCTGGATCTGCTGGAAGAAGTCGTTACCTTTGTCATCCACCAGGATAAACGCCGGGAAGTTCTCCACTTCAATTTTCCAGATGGCTTCCATTCCCAGTTCCGGATACGCCACGCACTCCAGGCTCTTGATGCTGTTTTGCGCCAGTACCGCCGCCGGGCCGCCGATGCTGCCCAGATAGAAGCCGCCGTGTTTGTGGCAGGCATCCGTCACCTGCTGGCTGCGGTTGCCTTTGGCCAGCATGATCATGCTCGCGCCGTGGGACTGCAGTAAATCCACATACGAGTCCATGCGGCCCGCAGTGGTTGGGCCGAGTGAGCCGGAGGCATAACCTTCCGGCGTTTTGGCCGGGCCCGCGTAGTATATCGGATGGTCTTTAACGTACTGCGGCAGTTCCTCGCCGTTGTCGAGCAGCTCTTTCAGCTTCGCGTGGGCGATATCACGCGCCACGATGATGGTACCGTTCAGCGACAGGCGGGTAGAGACCGGGTGCGCGGAAAGCTGCGCCAGGATCTCGTTCATCGGCTTGTTGAGGTTGATGCTGACCACGTCGCCTTCGCCCTGCTGGCGCAGCGATTCAGGAATGTACTGACCCGGGTTGTGTTCCAGCTTTTCAATCCAGATCCCGTCGCGGTTGATTTTAGCTTTGATGTTACGGTCTGCGGAGCAGGAGACACCCATGCCGATTGGGCAGGAGGCACCGTGGCGCGGCAGGCGGATCACGCGGATATCGTGAGCGAAGTATTTACCACCAAACTGCGCACCCAGACCCAGGTTCTGCGCTTCCTGGAGCAGTTCCTGTTCGAGCTGAACATCGCGGAACGCCTGGCCGTGCTCGTTCCCCTCGGTAGGCAGGGCGTCGTAGTAGCGGGTAGAGGCCAGCTTCACCGTTTTCAGCGTCGCTTCCGCGGAGGTTCCGCCAATCACGAAGGCAATATGGTAAGGCGGACAGGCCGCGGTACCCAGGGTGCGCATTTTCTCCACCAGATAGTTTTTCAGCTTCGCCGGGGTGATCAGCGCTTTGGTTTCCTGGTAGAGGTAGGTTTTGTTGGCTGAACCACCGCCTTTCGCCATGCAGAGGAATTTGTACTCGTCGCCGTCGACGCTGTAGAGATCGATCTGCGCAGGCAGGTTGGTGCCGGTGTTCACCTCTTTATACATATCCAGCGCCGCGTTCTGGGAGTAGCGCAGGTTGTCTTCGATGTAGGTGTTGTACACCCCCTGACTCAGCGCGGCTTCATCGCCACCGCCGGTCCAGACACGCTGGCCTTTTTTACCCATGATAATCGCCGTGCCGGTATCCTGGCAGGTTGGCAGCACGCCTTTAGCGGCGATTTCAGAGTTACGCAGGAACTGCAGGGCAACGTACTTATCGTTCTGGCTCGCTTCCGGATCGTTAAGAATGGCGGCGACCTGCTTCTGATGGGAAGGACGCAGCATAAACGCAGCATCGTGGAACGCCTGCTGTGCCAGCAGCGTCAGCGCCTCTGGCTCGACTTTCAGGACTTGCTGACCGTCGAACTCGGCAACGGAGACGTGCTCTTTGGTCAGCAGATAATATTCGGTGTCGTCGTGCGCGAGTGGGAAGGGGTTTTGATAAAAAAACGGTTTGTTTGACATAGCTTGCTCCAGAAAAATAAAACCGCCGGAGGAGAAGTCCGGCGGTCAGGAATCAGAACATCATGGACATCCACGGATAACCAATCAGCAGCAGGGCCGCCAGGAAGATGGCACCGAAGATAGTGCCCAGGCGCCAGTAGTCTTTGGTTGGCAGGTAGCCACTACCGTAGTAAATCGGGCTTGGGCCGGTACCGTACGGGGTGATGATCCCCATCACACCCAGCGAGGTCACCATCAGCAGGACGAAGACTTCCATATTCATGCCCGGAATGGTGGAGGCGATGGTCAGCATCGCCGGCAGCAGCGCGGTGGTGTGCGCGGTGGTGCTGGCAAACAGGTAGTGCAGCAGGTAGAACGCCAGCAGCAGTACGATGGTGGCAACGCCCGGCGAGATACCGCTCATTAACAGACCGCCCTCTTTACCCAGCCAGCTGATAAAGCCGGTCGAGGAGAGGCCATCTGCCAGCGCGACCAGGGTGGCGAACCAGACGAAGGTATTCCACGCGGCTTTATTGCCGGTGATATCGTTCCACTCCAGCACGCCGGTCCACAGCATCAGACCTACAATCAGCAGGGCAGCCATGGCTGGTTCAATCCACGCGGCGGCGAAGATCCACATCAGCAGCGCACAGCACACGAACACCAGCAGCAGAATTTCATTGCGGGACAATTTGCCCAGTTTTTCCAGCTCACGGGTTGCCCACAGCGGTACTTCATTATTCACTTTGACTTCTGGCGGGTAGA
This sequence comes from Enterobacter sp. A8, assembly GCF_004296595.1. Taxonomy (NCBI): domain Bacteria; kingdom Pseudomonadati; phylum Pseudomonadota; class Gammaproteobacteria; order Enterobacterales; family Enterobacteriaceae; genus Enterobacter; species Enterobacter sp. A8. The sequence continues at coordinate 1,106,577 of NZ_SCMF01000001.1, read as the reverse complement.
ACCAGTAGGCCAGCAGCGGCATAGTCAGAATCAGCAGAATGCCCAGCGGCAGGAAGGCGAGGAACCAGGTACCCCAGGAGATATCAATCCCTACCGTGCTTTTCACCAGCGCCAGTGCCAGCAGGTTCGGCGCAAGGGCGGAGAGGAACATCGAGCTGGTGATACAGGCCGCGGTGATCGCCACCCACATCAGGTACGAACCTATTTTACGCGCGCTTGGGTCGTTTGGTTTTGAGCCATACAGCGGCGGCAGGTTAGCGATGATCGGGTAGATGGTCCCGCCGCTACGTGCGGTGTTGGACGGCGTAAACGGTGCCAGCAGCAGGTCCGCGAAGGTGATGGCATAACCGAGCGTCAGGCTGCGACGGCCGAGATATTTCACCAGAATCAGCGCCAGACGGCGGCCGAAGCGGGTTTTATCATAGCCCGCGGCGAACATGAAGGCGCCGAAGATCAGCCACACAGTCGAGTTACCAAACCCGCTGACCGCCCACTTAAAGGAGGCACCCGCCAGCTTGAATTTCGGGTCGGCCAGCTGTTCAGGGCTGAACAGCACCCACTGGCTGCACAGCGCAATCGCCACCACGCCAGTCAGACCGATCACCGCGCCCGGCAGCGGTTCGAAGATTAAGCCGACGATCACGCCGACAAAGATCGCGAAGTAGTGCCACGCATAAGGCGGCAGTCCTTCTGGTACCGGAACAAACAGCAGCAGGACGGCGACGATGACGGGCAATGCCATCATCAGCAGTCGTTTTGCTTTCCCATTTGATGCCTGGTTCGCCACAGGGGGCGTTACAGCAGTTTTTGTATTCATAGTTTCACGTCTTAAGTTGTCAAAAATTCGGTCGCACTGAAAAACAAAATTGCTTTCTTAAGTTTCTTTGCTTTTTTTAGTTATTAAAGGTGCTGATTTGTATTTTCAGTAATAGCGATTTAACGCATTTTGGTTTGCGCTAAATTAAAAATTGATGATGTTTTTATATTGCGCTTTTGGATGCCGTGACTATTGATCGCGATCAAAAAAAGAGAATTGCAGAGTTATTTTTATGCTTTTATTAATAACCACTCTGGCGTATGTGGGTATTACGTATATTATGAGTTCAATTTATCATTTCTGTAACAATATCGAGTTTTGATAATTTTTATATGATTGATTTTTATGGGCTTTGTTGGTTTTTGGAGAAATGGTCTTACCATTGATTATTTAACGAATTTTAAATTATTGTGAATGGCTAAATTACAATCGCTAACACCAATGTGTTATTTGTGTTATCGCAGGGATTAAATAGTTTTTTAACTAACGTAATAACTTTAGAAACTAAAAAAATCATTATATTAATATCATGACATCGGCAAATAACGACGAAATAAAAAATCCATCCGATAACGAATTCTTAATTTTTAAAGTTTGGAGTTTCAATTATGAGCACTGACGAACGTATTCTGAGCCCCTTCACATTACCGAATGGCACCGAACTGAAAAACCGTTTGTTAATGGCACCCATGACCACCTGTACCGGCTATTACGACGGCACGGTCACCAGCGAGCTGGTGGAGTACTATCGGGCCCGTTCCGGCAGCATTGGTACCATTATTGTTGAATGCTGCTTTATCGATGATCTTGGCCTTGCGTTCCCCGGCGCGATTGGTATCGATAACGACGAGAAAATCGCCGGGCTGGCGAAAATCGCGGACGCCATTAAATCCAAAGGCTCGAAAGCCCTGCTGCAGATCTACCACGGCGGCCGTATGGTCGATCCAAAACTGATCGGTGGCCGCACGCCGGTTGGCCCAAGCGCCGTTGCCGCGCCGCGTGACGGGGCCGCCACGCCGGTTGCTCTGACCGGTGAAGAAGTGGAAGGCATGATCGGCAAGTTTGGTGAAGCCGTACGCCGCGCTATCCAGGCCGGTTTCGACGGGGTTGAAATTCACGGCGCAAATACCTACCTGATTCAGCAGTTCTACTCCCCGAACTCTAACCAGCGCGACGACGAGTGGGGCGGCAGCCGCGATAACCGCGCTAAATTCCCGCTGGCGGTGCTGGATATCACGCACAAAATGGTGCGCCAGTACGCGGACGACGCGTTCATTATTGGCTACCGTTTCTCCCCTGAAGAGCTGGAAGTCCCGGGCATCCGCTTTGAAGACACCATGTACCTGCTGGAAAAACTGGCGGCGCGCGGTGTGGATTATCTGCACTTCTCCGTGGGGGCGACCCTGCGTCCTTCCATTGTCGACACGCAGGACCCAACCCCGCTCATCAAAAAATATTGCGCCATGCGTTCTGAAACCCTGGCTCAGGTTCCGGTGATGGGTGTCGGCGGCGTGGTGAATGCTGCAGACGTTAACGAGGCGCTGGATAGCGGTTACGACCTGATTGCCGTGGGCCGCGCCACCATCGCTTACCCGGACTGGACTGACCGGATCGCGGCCGGTGAAAGTCTGGAGCTGTTTATGGACAGCACCAAACGCGAAGATCTGAGCATTCCTGAACCGCTGTGGCGCTTCTCGCTGGTGGAAGCGATGATCCGCGATATGAGCATGGGCGAATCAAAATTCAAGCCAGGCATGTTCACTGAGAAGGTGCAGGACGATGTTAACGAACTGGTAATCAACGTCAGTCTGGAAACCGATCGCATCGCCGATATTGCGCTGGCGTCTGGCCCTAGCGAAGACGTTGAGTTTGTCACCAGCTTTGAAGAGATCCGCACCCGCATTCTGGACGCCAACACCCCGCACGTGGATGCCATCACGGGTGCAACCAGCCAGAGTGAAGCGGTGAAAAAAGCGGTCTCTAAAGCGATGCTGAAATCCAGCAAAGCGCTGGCGGCAGAAGAGGGCGCTGACCCGAACGCGACCCGCAGCGTGGATGTGGTGGTAGTGGGTAGCGGCGGCGCCGGTCTGGCCGCAGCCATTCAGGCCCACGATGAAGGCGCGAGCGTGCTGATTGTTGAGAAGATGCCAACCATCGGCGGGAACACCATCAAAGCTTCTGCCGGGATGAATGCCGCAGAGACGCGCTTCCAGCGGGTGAAAGGGATCCAGGACAGCAAAGAGCTGTTCTACCAGGAGAGCCTGAAAGGGGGCGGTAACAAGAACAACCCGGAACTGCTGCGCCGCTTCGTGGAGAATGCGCCTCAGGCGATTGAATGGCTGGCAACCCGCGGTATTATGCTGAATGACATCACCACCACCGGCGGGATGAGCATTGACCGTACGCACCGTCCAAAAGACGGCTCTGCGGTAGGCGGCTATCTGATCAGCGGCCTGGTGCGTAACGTCAACAAACGCAACATCGACGTAATGCTTGATACGTCTGTCTGCGAGATCCTGTTCGAAAACGGCGAAGTCACCGGCGTGCGTCTGACCACAGAAGAGAACGAAACCCTTACCGTGACCACTAAAAGCGTCATTGTCGCCACCGGTGGCTTCAGCGCCAACAGCCAGATGGTGGTGAAATACCGCCCTGACCTGGAAGGTTTTGTCACCACCAACCACAAAGGGGCAACCGGCGGCGGTATCGCGCTGCTGGAACGCATCGGTGCCGGTACGGTAGATATGGGTGAAATTCAGATCCACCCAACCGTTGAGCAGAAAACCTCGTACCTGATTTCCGAATCCATTCGCGGCGGCGGAGCGATTCTGGTGAACCAGCAGGGGAACCGTTTCTTCAATGAGATGGAAACTCGCGATAAAGTCTCGGCGTCAATCATCGCACTGCCGGAGAAATACGCGTATATCGTCTTTGACGAGCACGTTCGTGCCAAAAACAAAGCGGCGGATGAGTACATCGCCAAAGGCTTTGTGACCAGCGCCAGCTCGCCAAAAGCCCTGGCCGAGGCGCTGGGTATGGATTACCACGCTTTCCTGGCGACCCTTGAGCGCTACAACGGCTTTGTTGAAAAACAGCATGACGATGATTTTGGCCGTACCACCGCGCTGCGTGCGCCCATCAACGAAGGGCCGTTCTACGCCATTCAGATTGCGCCGGGCGTGCACCACACCATGGGCGGCGTGACCATCAACACCGAAACCTGCGTGCTGGACAGCAACCACAACGTGCTGCCAGGGGCGTTTGCGGCCGGTGAAGTGGTCGGCGGGATCCACGGTGGTAACCGTATCGGCGGTAACGCGGTGGCAGATATCATTATTTTTGGTACGCTTGCAGGACATCAGGCGGCTATGCGTTCGAAAAAGCAGTAAGACCCCTGTGTTGTATGCCGGATACGCGCAGCGTTATCCGGCATTTTCCCCGGCGGCGCGGTGCTTGCCGGGGCTACATCTGAGGACTCATGCTATGCCTGATGACCATCGCGTTTACAATTATTCCGCCGTCCTGATGGGATCGCCCATTCTCCTCAAACTCTTTTCCCATGACGAAGCCCTCGCGTCCCGCGTATTTCGCTTAATCAAACAGTACGAAGATCTGCTTACCGTTAACCGTGCGCATTCACAGGTGATGGATATCAACCATGCGGCCGGTCAGCATCCGGTTGCCGTCAGCCGTCCGGTGTTTGAGTTGATCCGCTGCGCGAAAGCGGCAAGCGTGCTTAAAGACAGCGCGTTTAACCTGGCCATCGGCCCGCTGGTGAAACGCTGGAAAATTGGCTTTCGCGGCGACAGCGTGCCGCCCGCCGAAGACATCGCCGCCTTGCTGGCGATTACCCGCCCTGAGGATGTGGTGCTGGACGAGGCCAGCAGTAGCGTCTTTTTGACCCAAAAAGGGATGGAGATCGACCTGGGCGCCATCGCCAAAGGCTATATCGCCGACAGGGTGCGGGATTATCTGCGCAAAGAGGGCGCTGAACTTGGGCTGATCAACCTTGGGGGCAATATCCAGACGCTGGGCTCGCCGGAGGGGGGCTGGAGCGTGGGGCTTAAAAAACCGTTTGCGGGTGATGAGCTGATCGGCGCGATGACGGTAGAGAATCGCTCCGTGGTGACGTCGGGAACCTATGAACGCTACTTTGAACAAAACGGCAGGCGCTACCACCATATCCTTGACCCGCGTACCGGGTATCCGCTGGATAATGAACTGGACAGCGTGACCATCATTTCAAACGATTCTATCGACGGGGATATCTGGACCACGCTGATGTACGGCATGGGTGTGGAGAAGGGCTGTGCGGTGCTGCGCGCGCGACCTGATATTGAAGCGATCTTTGTGACCAAAACAAAAGAAGTGGTGCTCTCGTCAGCGCACCACTTCCGCTTTACTTTACTGGATAATAGTTACCGCATTACTGACAGTACTGTTTGAGCAGGCCTGTCTGCTCGGGCTGGAGACGGTAACGATATACCGGGCGCCCGGTAGCGCCGTAGTGAATGCTGGTGAACAGGATATTGATTTGCGCCAGCCAGATCAGATATTTTCGGCAGGAGACGCGCGAGATATTCACCGCGCTGGCCAGGTCATCGGTGGAAAACTCGGTCTCCGGGTGAGCGTCAATCCACTGGCAGATAGTGCGCAGCGTTTGCGGCGTTAACCCTTTTGGCAGCTTTTTGCTGTCTGCCAGCTCCGGCGCGCCGCCGTGGATCAGCCTGTCGACGTCCGCCTGCTCATAATACTGGTGCGAGCCCATCAGGCTGTGCTTTGCCTTCCAGCCGTTCAGCGCCTCTTCAAAGCGCGGGAACTGGAACGGTTTAATCAGATAATCCACCACGCCGTAATGGATAGAGGTCTGGATTGTCGCGGCGTCCGCAGCCGAAGAGATCATAATGACATCGATTGGGCGACCGGAGGCGCGGATCACTGGCAGCAGATCCAGCCCGTTATCCTGCTGCATGTAGACATCCAGCAGCACCAGATCAACCGGCTGGGCAGGGTTGTTAATAATGGCCTCGGCCTGGTTCAGCGTGGAGGCGACGCCGCAGCAGCTAAAGCCTTCAACACGGTTAACATACAGACGGTTGAGGTCGGCTACCATGGCGTCATCATCGACAATTAATACATTTATCACGCGATATTCCTCTCGCTATCCCAGGGGATGTGAACAAAAAATTGGGTAAATACGCCAGGTTCAGATTCGACGGTGATATCACCGCCCAGGTTCTGAATTTGCTGGCGGGCAAGGAACAGCCCAACGCCCCGGTTTTCACCTTTTGTTGAGAAGCCTTTAGTAAAAATAGTCTCCAGCTGGGCGGGATCAATTCCCGGGCCGTCATCGCTGACTTCACAGCTGAGCCAGCCATTCTGATAGTGCAGCAGCAGGGTGATTTCGCCTTCCGGCTGGCCCTCCATCGCGTCCAGTGCGTTTTCAATCAAATTACCGAGCACGGTGACCAGCACCGCGACCTGCTCTTCGTTGGCGGTATCCGGTATCTGGCACTCATCCGCCAGGGTGAGGGTGATCCCCGCTTCTTTCGCCCGGTTGATTTTACCCAGCAGGAACCCGGCAATCACCGGGGATTTCACCTTGCTCTGGATGGTGCCAATGTCCGTCTGATAATTGTGCGCTGTCTGCAGGATGTACTCTTCCAGTTTGTCGTAGCGCTTGATATGCAGCAGGCCCAGGATCACGTGCAGTTTGTTCATAAACTCGTGCGTGTGGGCGCGCAGGGCGTCGACGTAATTCACCATGCCGTCGATGCGCTGCATCAGCTGGCTGATTTCGGTTTTGTCGCGGAAGGTGGTGATGGCGCCTATCACTCGCTCCTGACTTTTCACCGGCACCATGTTGCACAGCAGCAGCCGGCCGTTGCAGCTGATCTCCTGATCCTGACGCGCGATGCCCGTCTTTGACACCTCACGCAGGCTGGCCAGCAGGGGCGCGCTGGCGTTTTCGGTCTGCTTGCCGGAGGGCAGGAGCAATATCTCTCTGGCGGTGTGGTTTATCATCGTCACGCGGCCATGAATATCGACCGCTAACACTCCTTCGCGGAGCGACTGCAGCATCGCCTGACGTTGTTCAAACAGCGCGGAGATTTCATACGGCTCCAGCCCGAACAGGATGCGTTTCAGAACGCGAACCAGTCCCCAGATCGCCATGGAGCTCATAAAGATACTGAACAAAATGGTCCAGACGGCGTTAAGTCGCCCGCGGGCGATCTGGTCTTCCACTTTTTTTAGCGAGATGCCGACCACCACCACGCCGATCTGCTCATGCTGGCTGTCATACACGGGCGTAAATACGCGAAGGGCTTCCGCGAGCGCACCCCGGTTGACGGAGACGTTCTCTTTCCCTTCCAGCGCCGGGTTCAGATCGTCGCCGATGAAATGCAGGCCAATCAGCGCTTCGTTCGGGTGCGAATAGCGAATACCGCGCATGTCGGTGACCACGGTCAGCAGCAGGTCGTTGCGTTTTGTAACGCCCTGGGCGATGGGCTGGATGATATCGGCCTGCGGCGGTTGCATCAGGCCGCGCTGGATCTCCGGGCTGTTCGCCAGCGTTCGGGCAATACCCAGCGCCGTATCTTTGACATCATCGCGGGTTGCCCGGGTGATCTGCACTGAATAAAGCGCAAAGACCAGCAGCAGCACAGAGGCGATGATCGCGCACACCATCAACGTGACCAGCGTGTTCAGTTTCATGGGGCGCTTGCGCATCTGGGGAAAGGGCTGCAAATCGCTCATCAACACTCCGCGATGAAGAAGAAAGGGGTAATTATCGCCGATGACGCGCTTTTCTTAAAGCTGTGTAAAAGCATGCATTTGCTCCGCTTTTCGTGACCCTCCTCGCATGTCATCCATATAAAACACTTTATAGTGTGTGGGTACTCATAATAAGGAGGCTGTTTATGAGCATTATGCTTACCGGTTCGGTCAAGGAAAGACGGCACGCCAGCACGATGAATATCGATAGATTGTCCACGCTGGACATGCTGAAAGTCATTCACCAGGATGATGCACTTATCTCCGCTGCAATCACCCCTTTTTTACCCATTATTGCCCGTGTGGTGGATAACGCTGCCGCGACCCTGAGCCACGGGGGGCGTCTGGTCATGGTTGGCGCGGGGCCGTCCGGCTGTGTGGCAAAACAGGCGGCGGATGAGTATGCCCCGGGTAAAACCCCGGTGATTGCCATCACGGCGGACGACGGTGCGACAAGCTACGAGCGCGGCGTTGCCGACCTGCAGGCGATTAACTTTGGCGAGCACGATATGATGCTGGCGGTCACCGTAAGCGGAAAAACGCCGTGGGTCTGGGGCGCCATGCGGCATGCGTGGTCGCTCGGTTCACCGGTGGCGGTGATTACCGATAATGCGCAAAGCGAAGCGGCGCAGCTGGCAAGTATGGTGATTGCGCCAGAGCTGGGCCCGGATGTGGTTGCCGGGTATCTGAACACCAAAGCGGCCATCGCGCAGAAAATGATCCTCTCTATGGTGACCACCGGGCTGGCCGTCCGCACCGGGCGGGTTTACAGCAACCTGCGCGTGGATCTGGAGGCGAGCAGCATCCAGTGGGCTGAACGGCAAATCGCGATAGTGATGGAAGCGGGGGGATGCACCCGAGCGGTAGCAAAAGCCGCGCTGGAGAGCTGTAACCATAACTGCAAAACGGCGGTGCTGATGGTGCTGACCGGGCTGGATGCATGGAAAGCGCATGAGTTGCTTGCGCAGAACAACGGGTTCATTCGGGTGGCGTTGCAGGAAGCGCCGTAATAGAGCGCGCAGGAATAAAAAAAGGCCGCGATTGCGGCCTTTGCACTTTTTAAATATTAGAACTGATAAGTTAAACCAATACCTACAACGTCATCGGTAGAAATACCATACGCCTCATACAATGATTCATCTTCATCAAGCAGGTTGATTTTGTAATCGATGTAAGTGGAGAAGTTTTTATTGAAATAGTAGGTACTTGCAACGGAAATATAATTCACCAGGTCGTGGTTGAATCCTTTACCATCCAGGTCTTTACCTTTTGAGTAGACCCAGGCGAGGGAAGGACGCAGACCGAAATCAAACTGGTATTGCGCAACAGCTTCAAAGTTTTGAGTCTGGTTGGCTATACCATAATTACCAATTGGAGTCATATTGCGGGTTTCTGCATACATCATCGCCAGATAGACATTATTGGCATCATATTTTGTGCCAACGGTCCAGGCTTCGGCTCTTTCACCTCCGGCCATACCGATGCTTTCAAAAGCTTTGCCTTCAGCAACCTGAACATTCGTACGGTCAGAAGATGCGTAAGCTGCACCGAAGCTGAGACCACTTAAATCGCCGGAGAAATCATAGGAGGTTGAAATACCGAAGCCATCACCATTCTGGAAACGTGGATTTTCATGGCCATTGCGAGTGCCTTCCTGATCTTCATTATTATTGGTGCCTTCATTGGCTGCCTGATATTGCAGCGCAAAGTTGAGCCCTTCAATCTGACCAAAGAAATCACTGTTGCGGTAAGTCGCTACACTGTTTGCACGACCTGTCATGAAGTTGTCAGTCCAGGTATAGGAGTCACCACCGAACACTGGCAGCATATCAGTCCATGCTTCGACGTCATAAATCACACCATAATTACGGCCATAATCAAATGAACCGTAATCTGCAAATTTCAGACCAGCAAAGGCAAGTTTTGCATAACTATTTTGTGCGCCTTCAGTATCACTTGCCTGAGTTTTTAACAGTGCCTGGCCATAACCCATCAGTTCACTATTAATTTGTGTTTCACCGCGGAAACCCACTTCAATAATGGTATCATCGCCATCTTCTTTTGCATTGTCAGAGAAAGTATGACGAGCATCAACTTTTCCGTACAAATCCAGTTTATTACCGCCTTTGTTATAAATCTCAGCGGCATTTGCTGCGCCAGCCATTAATAACGCGGGTACAAGAATGGCCAATACTTTTCTTTTCATTATATATTCCCTTTAGAGATAATTTATATGAATATATGTAATCACGCTCCGCAACTACAGCGTCGATACTATTCCAGGAGAGGGGGTTTAAGTTCAATAATAAATGTAATTAAATGGGTAAAGATATTGCTAAATATTTCTAAGTGTCGCTTTATTTTTCTCGTGAATTATAATTTGAAATATATATTGGTTAATTATTGTTAAGTATTTTTCGTGATTATTTTATTAATTCTATTATTAACCTAAATTATATTTCTCCGAATTAAACACTCACCAGTCGTCCTCTTCTGTAACCTTGCCCAGGATCAACTTAAGGCAAACTGAGCGTCAGAAACCTTCACACAGCACAGGGTTTAATGCCAAAATGTGATAGTTGTCACAAAACTAAAGTAAGCATGTGCAAACGGTACGGCGGTGACCGTGGAGTGAAAGATGGAACGAAAAATCGAACGCAGCCTGGGAGGCAAACTGGCCCTGTGGGTGTTTTATGCTTTTTGCGGTTACTTTGTCTGGGCAATGGCCCGGTATATCTGGGTGATCAGTAAAATACCGTCGCTGCCGAATGCGGCAGTGGAAGGGGATTTGGGGTCGACTAGCGGCAAATGGCTTGGGGCATTGCTGGGGTTTCTGGTGCTAGGCACGGTCGGCCTGATCCTGGGTGGAATTGCGTGGTACACCCGTCCCCGTCAGGACAACTCGTGATAGCGTCCGGGAAAGTTGCTATTGTAACCATTTTAACAACAGGACGTGATGATGGAACTTACGCAGTGGCAGCAACGTTTTGAGCGCTGGCTCGGGGAAAACCATACCACCGACGACACCGCGCATGATATTTCCCATTTTCGTCGCGTCTGGATGACGGCGCAAAAAATCCTGGCTAACCAGGCGGTCGAGCCGCTGGTGATCCTGACCGCATGCTATTTCCATGATATTGTCAGCCTGCCGAAAAACCATCCTGAACGCGGCCAGTCATCCCAGCTGGCAGCGCGTAAAACGCGTGAGATCCTGCATCGCGACTTCCCGGACTTTCCCCCCGCGCATTATGACGCCGTGGCGCATGCTATTGAGGCGCACAGCTTCAGCGCCGGGATCGCGCCGCAGAGTCTGGAAGCGAAAATTGTGCAGGATGCTGACCGGCTGGAAGCGTTAGGGGCAATTGGCCTGGCGCGCGTGTTTGCCGTTTCTGGGGCGCTGGGCGTGCCGCTTTTTGACGCACACGATCCCTTTGCTGACGCGCGAACCCTTGATGACCGGGCGTTTGCTCTCGACCATTTTCAGACCAAGCTGCTGCGCCTGCCTGATACAATGCAAACAGAAATGGGGCGCGAGCTGGCACGCCAGAACGCCGATTTTCTCATCCAGTTTATGGCAAAACTGAGTGCCGAATTACAGGGTGACTGCCTGGGGCTGGATAGCCAGGTACTGAGCCGCTTCCGCCGCAGTTTGCACCGTTGAACTGTGGTAATCTGTTTCCAGTCTTTATTGTCCGGTTAAAAGAATGCAGGAAAATCGATCAGTGAGTGAGCCCGCACCTGAGCAGGCTGAGAAATCAACGGCAACGGTGCAGGCGCTGCTGCGCCAGCTGCTGGATATCTATGATGCCAAAACCCTCGCCAGCCAGCTCATGGCACACGGCGAGGGCCACTGGAGCCCGGCAATCATTAAGAGACTTATCACCAGCGAGCGGGCAGGGCATCGCCTGAGCGACGGCGAGTTTCGTTATCTGCAAACGTTGCTTCCGCGTCCTTCCGCCGCCCATCCCCACTATGCCTTCCGCTTTATCGATCTGTTTGCCGGTATCGGGGGCATTCGACACGGATTTGAAGCCATCGGCGGACAGTGCGTCTTCACCAGTGAGTGGAACAAACACGCGGTCCGCACCTATAAAGCCAACTGGTATTGTGACCCGGACGCGCATCAGTTCAACGCGGATATCCGCGATGTCACGCTGAGCCATAAAAGCGGCGTGAGCGATGAAGAGGCGGCCGAGCATATCCGCCAGAACATTCCGGCGCATGACGTACTGCTGGCGGGCTTCCCGTGTCAGCCATTCTCGCTTGCCGGGGTATCGAAGAAAAATGCCCTCGGACGTGCCCACGGTTTTGCCTGCGATACGCAGGGAACCCTGTTTTTTGATGTTGCCCGTATTATCGATGCCCGCCGTCCGGCCATTTTTGTGCTGGAAAACGTCAAGAATTTAAAGAGTCATGACGGCGGTAAAACCTTCCGCATTATTATGCAGACGCTGGATGAGCTGGGCTACGACGTGGCGGACTCCCAGGATATGGGTGCCGATGATCCGAAAATCATTGACGGGAAATACTTCCTGCCCCAGCACCGGGAACGTATTGTGCTGGTCGGGTTCCGCCGCGATCTCAACCTGAAAGGTGATTTTACCCTGCGGGATATCCCGTCGCTCTATCCGGCGCGCCGTCCGTCCGTCGCCGATCTTCTGGAGCCCGCCGTCGACGCGAAATTTATCCTCACCCCGGTGCTGTGGAAGTACCTCTATCGCTATGCCAAAAAGCATCAGGCAAAAGGCAACGGTTTTGGTTTTGGCCTGGTCAACCCGAACGATCCGCACTGTGTCACCCGCACCTTGTCCGCGCGCTATTACAAAGACGGTGCGGAGATCCTGATCGATCGTGGCTGGGACAAAGCGCTGGGCGAGAAAGACTTTGATAACCCTGAGAACCAGCGTCATCGTCCACGTCGCTTAACCCCACGCGAGTGCGCGCGGCTGATGGGGTTTGAGACGCCGCAGGGGTACAACTTCCGCATTCCGGTCTCTGATACGCAGGCCTACCGACAGTTTGGCAACTCGGTGGTGGTGCCCGCCTTTGCGGCGGTGGCGAAACTGCTGTCCTCACGCATTAAACAGGCGGTTGCCCTGTGCCAGAGTGAGGCCGTCAATGACGGATGTGCACAATAAGGCGACGCGCAGTAAAAACATGCGTGCCATCGGCACGCGTGATACGGCGATTGAGAAACGCCTCGCCGGGCTACTGACTGAGGCAGGCTTTGACTTTCGGGTGCAGGATGCCGCACTTGCCGGGCGTCCTGATTTCGTCATTGATGCCTATGAGTGCATTATCTTTACCCACGGCTGCTTCTGGCACCGTCACGACTGCTATCTGTTTAAAGTCCCGGCGACGCGCACCGATTTCTGGCTGGAGAAGATTGGCAAAAACGTCCAGCGCGATCGGCGGGATATCGGAACGCTTGTCGAACAGGGATGGCGGGTGCTGGTGGTGTGGGAGTGTGCGCTACGCGGCAGACTGAAGCTGAACGATCGGGAGTTGACCGAACGGCTGGAAGAGTGGATCTGCGGCGGCGGTCAGACCGCGCAGATCGACACTCAGGGTATTCATCCGTTTACGGTTTCTCCACCTGACACGGCACCACCTCAGGCTTAGCGGGCAGCAGGTATTTCCCCAGCGTGACCAGCACCACGGCAAAGACAATCACGCCCAGCGCCAGCCATTCAACCGGCGACAGCGTTTCACCGCCGAGTCCCGTTCCCAGCAGCACGGCCACCACCGGGTTAACGTAGGCGTAGCTGGTGGCGACCGCCGGAGAGACGTTGCGGATGAGGAACATGTACGCATTAATGGCAATGATGGAGCCAAACAGCGCCAGATAACCCACGGCGAGGAAGCCAGACAGATCCGGCATGGTTGTCAGCGTTTCGCCCGTTAGCGTGGAGGCAATCAGCAGCACAATGCCTGCGGCAAGCATCTCAATGGCGCCCGCCATCATGCCGGACGGCAGCTCAATACGCGAACCGTAGACGGAGCCAAACGCCCAGCTCATGGATCCGATAAGGATAATCACGGCCCCCCACGGGTTACCGCTCAGGTTGCCGCCGCTGTTGAGCAGAATGATCCCGGCGAGCCCAATTCCAATCCCCAGCCATTCCAGCTTGCGGGTGCGAATGCCGAAAAGACGGCTAAAGCAGAGCGTGAACAGCGGGACAGTGGCGACCACCACCGCCGCGATACCGGAGGGCACGTTCTGATGTTCAGCGACGGTGACAAAGCCGTTGCCCACGGCCAGCAGCAGCAGGCCAATCAGCGCCGCATTCAGCATCGGGCGCAGCGGAGGGAGTTTATGTCCGCGCAGCAGCAGGAAGGCCATCAGCAGGACGCCAGCCGAGAGAAAACGGATACCCGCCATCATCAGCGGAGGCCAGCTTTCCACCCCAATGCGAATGACGAAGTAGGTTGACCCCCAGATGATATACAGCGATAAGAGCGCCCCGATGAGCGGTAGTAAGTGCCGAAAACGCATAGTCCCTCACGACGAAATAAAAAGTTCGCTCATAGTAAACGCCAAAACTACCGGGCTGGCGAGCCCTTTAATTGTGTAGTTGCTGTGAAATTTTTGTTGACGCAATGTGCCTGTTTCCGGGTGTGCGGTTTTGTTCCATACTATTCACTTAATTAGCAAAAAAAGAAGGATAGTCATTTTGGCGGGAAGTAGCTTATTAACATTGCTGGACGATATTGCCACCTTGCTGGACGATATTTCCGTTATGGGAAAACTGGCGGCGAAGAAAACAGCAGGGGTTCTGGGGGATGATTTATCGTTAAATGCGCAACAGGTAAGCGGGGTGCGGGCTAACCGCGAGTTGCCGGTAGTATGGGGCGTGGCAAAAGGCTCATTCCTCAACAAGGTTATCCTGGTGCCGCTGGCGCTGCTGATCAGCGCCTTTATCCCCTGGGCGATTACGCCGCTGCTGATGATTGGCGGCGCATTTTTATGCTTTGAAGGGGTAGAGAAGGTGCTGCACTCCTTCGCCGCGAGGAAGAAGCACGACACGCCAGAAATGCGCCAGCAGCGTCTGGAAGCGCTGGCGGCGCAGGATCCAAAAACCTTCGAACGCGATAAAATCAAGGGCGCCGTTCGTACCGACTTTATTCTGTCGGCGGAGATTGTGGCTATTACCCTGGGTATTGTGTCTGAATCGCCGCTGCTGAATCAGGTGCTGATCCTCTCCGGGATCGCCATTCTGGTGACGGTGGGGGTTTACGGCCTGGTAGGGCTTATCGTTAAACTCGATGATATTGGCTTCTGGCTGGAAGCGAAATCGAGCGCGGTAGCTAAAGGGATTGGTAAAAGCCTGCTGGTGCTCGCCCCGTGGTTGATGAAGAGTCTTTCCGTGGTGGGGACGCTGGCGATGTTCCTTGTCGGCGGTGGGATTGTGGTACATGGTATTGCGCCGCTGCACCATGCGATAGAACATTTTGCTGCACAGCAGGGCGCCGTGGTGGCGGCCATTCTGCCTACGCTGCTTAATCTGGTGCTGGGCTTTATTGTGGGCAGTATCGTGGTCGCCGCAGTGAAGCTGGTTGAAAAGCTGCGCGGTACGGCGCACTAATTGTTACCCGCGCCAGGATGCAAAAAGGCCATTCCTCGTCTAAATTGAAACAGTTTCACCCTGATACAGGAGGCAGGTATGGTCTTTTTGGTCAGTGATGAAGTTAAGCCTAAGAAGGGCGGCCCACGTATGATTGTCACCGGCTATTCCAGCGGAATGGTGGAGTGTCGGTGGCATGACGGTTACAGCATCAAGCGGGAAGCGTTTCGTGAAGATGAGCTTCAGCCGGGTGACGGGCGGCAAAAGCGTGACAAGGCTTAATCACTTAACGCCCGGCCTTGCCGGGCGTTTTTATATCAAGTATCGGGTGTAAGGAAGCGATCAGGGAGTATTTGTGCAGCGTGATACTTTTGTTGTAAGACGAACTTTTCTGCAATGGCTGCATAAGCGTAGCAATCCAGGTGCGATTGTTAATCTCTGTTTTCTTGTGGTACTGGTTTTTTCGACCCTCCTCACCTGGCGTGAAGTGGTGGTGCTGGAAGATGCCTATATCTCAAGCCAGCGCAACCATCTGGAAACGGTGGCCACGTCGCTGGACAGACAGCTTCAGTTCAGCGTGGACAAACTGCTTTTTTTTCGCCAGAGCATGCGCGATGCGCTCCAGACGCCGCTGGCGTTTGATGTCCTGCGTGCAGCGGTGACACGCTTCAATGCAGACCGGTCTCGTCCTTTCTGGCAACTTGCCGTGGATACAAAACGTACGCTGCCCATCAACGGCGTATCGGATGCCTTTGTTGAAAAGACCACGCTGCTTAATCGCGACGATGAACTTCTCGATAATGAAGTGTCTGCTGCGCTTGAAGTGGGGTATTTGCTCAGGCTGGCCTCACCGGTCATGCGCAGCGAAGAACGTGTGGTCTATGTCTCCCGCGCCGGGTTTTACCTCTCCACGGAGACAGCGACACAGACTGCCGATATTATCCCGCGCTATTACCATCTGGTGACCCAGCCCTGGTTTACGCAGCAAACGGAACGTAACAACCGTGCGCGCGCGGTGTTGTGGTTTATCACCTCGCCGTCAACCTGGACGGGCAACGAGCGCATGATCACCGCCAGCGTACCCATCTATTTTGACCATTACTGGTACGGCGTGGTGGCGATGGATTTTTCTCTCAATACCATGAAACGTCTGCTGGCCGACGCGACGGATGACCACGCCGAGGGCGAATATCAGCTGTATGATACCCGGCTCAATATGATTGCCTCTTCTGAAGCGTCCACAAGCGAGGCTAACCATTTTGATGAGCGTGAAACGGCACAGATTGCGCATGCTATTGAGAACAATACCGGCGGCGGGATCCGGCTCGGCAGCCGTTTTGTCAGCTGGGAGCGGCTCGACCATTTTGACGGGGTTATCCTGCGGGTGCATACCCTGCATGAAGGGGTAAAAGGCGACTTCGGCAGCATCAGTATCGTGCTGGCGCTCCTGTGGGCGCTCTTCACCGCCATGCTGCTGATCTCCTGGCTGGTGATCCGCCGGATGGTCAGCAATATGTACACGCTCCAGCACTCGTTGCAGTGGCAGGCCTGGCACGATCCTCTCACCCGCCTCCATAACCGTGGGGCGTTGTTCGAGCGGGCAAAAGCGCTGGCCGGGCAATGTCAGGCGCAGTCGCTGCCGTTCTCGGTGGTGCAGATCGATCTCGATTATTTTAAAAGCATCAACGACCGTTTCGGCCATCAGGCCGGAGATAAGGTGCTGTCCCATGCGGCGGGGCTGATTGCCAGCGCCCTGCGTAAGAACGACGTTGCCGGGCGCGTGGGCGGGGAAGAGTTTTGCGTGGTCCTGCCGGGTATCGGGCTGGAGGAGGCAAGAGCGGTGGCGGAACGCATTCGCTCACGCATCGACAGCAAAGAGCTCCTGGTGAAAAAGAGCACGACGTTGAGGATCAGCGCGTCGATGGGGGTCAGCTGCGCGCAGGAGAAGGGGAATTACGACTTCGAACAACTGCAGTCGATAGCGGATGCCCGGCTGTATCTGGCAAAACAGCGCGGCCGCAACCAGGTGGTCTGGGACGATCAGGACAAGAAGTGATCCAGCCCTTCATGCCAGCCCGCCGGTCCTGCTTGCTGCGTGTGATACACCCGGGCAGGGTTATCGTCGCGCAGTGTGATGCCCTGGCGGTTAATGCCCTTGATCACCACCGCGAAGTCGACGCTGTCGAGCAGGGGCGCATCATTCGGACCGTCGCCCAGCCCGAGCGTCGTGGGCATGATGCCTTCCTGTTCGCGATATTGCGCAATGAGCCAGTTCACCGCCACGTCCTTTCCGCAGCGGGCGTCCAGAATGTGCCAGAAGCGGGCACCCTGCAGGCATTTCAGACCGCGCTGCGCCAGCTCCTCTTCAAACTGCACCATTTTCTCATCGGTGTCGCGCCAGATGAGCGTGACAGAGGCTTCATGTTTACGCGCAAGCGTAGAACGATATCGGCTCAGCCCCGTCCATTCGCCGATCACCCGGTCATCGACATCGTCAAAGGTGGTGAATTTATACCCTGCCTGCAGGCGGATTTGCTCAATGAACGGGCGAATGTCGCGGTGAAGCATTCCCATAGTATGGCGCTGCGCCTTTTCCCAACGGACATCGGGCTGGATGACCGCGCCGTTTTCGGCAATAAAAGGTAACCCCTCGAGGCCCAGATCCTGCTGAATATCCTGCATCTCCGCTGCGGTTTTGCTGCTGCACAGAATGAGCGGTACCTGAAAATCCTGCAGCTTATCCAGCCAGGGCATTGCCGGCTGCCAGGCGTAGGTATGAATATCCAGCAACGAACCATCCAGGTCGGAAAAAACCAGCAGGGTGTCCTGCAGGGAAGGCCGTGCAGCTCCCGATTGCGAATAGCGCTTCATCTAAGAATATTCCTAAAAAAATAGGACTGTCGGAAGGGAAACGCGCGGAACCGATCCCGCCAAACCCGCATTCGACGTACCTTGCTGCTCATAACAAAAATTCACGTTTAGAAAATATAATATTCGCCACGAGAATATATGCTTGTCAGGCAAAATCGTTGAGGATAGTGTTTCAGCTACATCAGATTTCCTGGTGTAACGAATTTTCAAGTGCTTCTTGCATAAGCAAGTTTGATCCCGGCCATCCCCATGACCGGGATTTTTTTCGCCCTAACGATTCGCTTCAGACACGCTAAAGTCATGGATATCAAGCTCGAAGGCCTCGGCCAGTTCACGGTAGGTGTGATAATCCCTTCCGTTGACGATGACCCGGTCAGAGTTGTCATCCGTACGACGAACTTCTGACTCACTGATCTCATTGATGGCGGCCAACAGGGCATCGACATCCACTTCGACCTCGCGTTTGATGGTGTCGCTGTACTCTTTATCGGTCTTCATTTCGGGGTCCTCATTCAACCGTGTCCAACATTGATTATAGACTGAACACAAAAACGCCATTCGCGCGCCGTGGCGATGTGTGTTTTTGCGTTTTGTTCTACACTGGCTCAAAACCACAGGAGGAACGTATGAAGGTTAACGATCGGGTTACTGTCAAAACGGACGGTGGACCGCGCCGCCCGGGGGTGGTACTGGCAATTGAAGAGTTTAGTGAAGGTACAATGTATCTGGTATCACTGGAAGACTACCCGCTCGGCATCTGGTTCTTTAACGAACTGGGGCATCCGGATGGCATCTTTGTGGAAAAAGCGGAGTAACACGGCATCGGGTGCCCGACAGCGCCCGTAAAAGCAAAAATCTCTGGCCAGGCCAGAGATCGTGTAGGGTACTCAAGGTCTTATGCAACTAACGCATGTTGACGAAAATCCCGTTCGTCACATTATCGGTCAGGCGGACAACGTGGTAGATCACTTGCTTATTATGGGTTTTAATCTTCCTTTTAATATTTCCTTTATGTGACGAAACGGTTTTCGCTTTAATATTCATCTGGTCTGAAATTTGAATCGTTCCTTGCCCGGCCATCCACATTCGCAGCATGCTTGATTCAGTTCTGCTTAATGATAGGGTGGGTAAGTTAACCGCTCCTACATTCTTAACTTCCTTATTCAAATAATCCCCCAGAATGTCATCCAGCGACTCTGGTTTTATCGATTTAGAACTGATCAATAAATTTTTACGGACCAACAAATACTCATCGAAATGGATATTTGCGATCGCCATAAAAACAATAAACAGGGTTTTAGGATGCTGATTAATGATTTGCTTAATGTGCTGACTGTTGGCTGGATCGTGAATGAAACAGTCCTCATTAATAAACACCACGCCTGGTTTGAGTTCATCACAAGCGGCTGCGAGCTCCTCAACGGTGTGTGCGTCGTTGATGTCTCTCTTTCTTACCCCTCTGCTTGCCAGATACCCGGTTAACCCTAGCCGGGTGTAGCTGCATAAATCCATAATGATCGTTGACATGGCATACCCTCACTCAATGCGTAACGATAATTCACCATCTGCCTGAGAGCTCATAAACAGCCATACGGGATGGAAAAAATTAATAAACCTGTGAGCATGACAAAGACTTTCAGGCGGACTCACTATCCCGTAAAGTTACGTATAATTTGCCAGGAATCATCTTAAAGTAAAGTAAATATTAAGTATTGTGAGGTGGTTAGAAACAATTAAACCGCGTCAGATATATCCTGGAAGATGTTTTTCGTGTTTTATTTTAGGAATATCCTCAGAAAGACAATAACAACCGTGGGGACTATTATTTACGAGGCAGCTCGCTGACAATATCCGCTAAGAGGTTGAATATCTCGCCGAATAAATGCTCACAGAAGGGGGCGATAAGTGGCATTAGCAATGACATTAATAAAATTCCCACCGTCAGCGTCAGCGGAAAACCAATGACGAACACCGACAGCTGCGGGGCCATGCGGTTGAGTAAACCCAACGCCAGGTTCACGGTCAGGAGCAGGGTGATGATCGGCAGCGCCAGCATCAATCCGTTGAGGAACACCAGCCCGGCGGCGCGGGTGAGTGCCAGGAACGCATTGCTGTTAACCGGGTTTTCCCCAATCGGCAACGTGTGGAAGGTGTCCACCAGCATGGAGATGAGCCACAGATGGCCGTTAAACGACAGGAAAAGCAGCATCGCCAGCATATCGATAATGCGCGCCAGCACCGGCATGTTGAGGTGGCTGCCGGGGTCGACAAACGTGGCGAACGATAGCCCCATCTGCAGGCCGATCAGTTCCCCGGCGGTGCGCACGGCCGCAAAGGCCAGCTGCATGGTAAAACCAACCGCGACGCCAATCAGAATTTGCTGCAACGCCACCCATACCGCATTGGCCGAGAAGATCGGAATATTCACCGGAGGCAGGGAAGGGGCAACGATGATGGTGATGATGATGCCCAGCCCCACTTTGACCCGCTTCGGGATCGCTTTCTCGCTCAGGATGGGGGCGGTGGTGATCAGCGCCAGGATGCGCAGCATGGGCCAGAAATAGACCCCAAGCCACTGAATCCACTGGTCGCTGGTAAAATGGAGCATCGTCGCGTCAGCCGATGATGTACGGCAGATTGGTAAACAGGTTACGCATGTAGTCCAGCAGCAGATTGAGCATCCACGGCCCGGCAACAATGATTGCCACGAACACGGCGATGATTTTCGGAATGAACGAGAGCGTCATTTCGTTAATCTGCGTGGCGGCCTGCAGAATACTGATGATCAGACCGGTCACCAGGGCGACAAGCAGCAGCGGCGCGGCAACGGCGATTGCGATTTTCATCGCTTCCGTGCCCATCATCATGACCGATTCTGGCGTCATTGCGCGCTCCTCAACTGTAGAAACTCTGCGCCAGCGAACTGACCAGCAGCTGCCAGCCGTCGACCAGCACAAAGAGCATGATCTTAAAGGGCAGGGCAATGGTGGCTGGCGGTACCATCATCATACCGAGCGCCATCAGTACGCTGGCGATCACCAGGTCGATAATCAGGAACGGAATAAAGATGGTAAAGCCAATCTGGAAGGCGGTTTTCAGCTCGCTGGTGACGTACGCAGGCAGCAGTATGCGCATCGGCACGGCTTCCGGGCCCTGCAGCTCCCCGGTGTTGGAAAGGCGGGCAAAGAGGGCCAGATCCGCTTCGCGCGTCTGGCGCAGCATGAATTCACGCAGCGGCTGCGCGCCTTTCTCCAGCGCCTCCTGCATGGAGATTTTATCTTCACTGAACGGCTGGTAGGCGTCGGTATAAATCTTATCGATCACCGGCGACATAATAAAAAAGGTCAAAAACAGGGCCAGGCCCAGCAGCACCTGGTTTGGCGGCGCGGAAGGGGTACCCAGCGCGTTTCGCAGCAGGCCAAAGACAATGATGATGCGGGTAAAGCTGGTCATCATCAGCAGGATCGCCGGAATAAAGGTCAGCGAGGTGATGAACACCAGCGTCTGAACCGGGAGCGACCAGCTTTGTCCGCCGCCCGCCAGAGGGGTTGAAACCAGACCGGGCAGTTGCGCATAAACCGCAGGAGCAAACAGGCCAACGCCCGCGAGCGTCAGGGATAACAAACGGCGCATCAGGATCTCCCGGAACGCTTAAGCAAACTCTTCATGACGGACTGGAAATCCGCAGGGGCTTCTGCACGCTCATCACTGATAGCAGGGGCGGGCGGCAGTTTATGTAAAACGTTGACGTTTGACGCGGTGACGCCCAGCACCAGCCGTGCGTCCTCAACGTCTACGATGACCACGCGCTCGCGTGGCCCCAGTGTTGTACTGGCGCTGACCTTCAGACCGCGCGTCCCGGCGGTTTTACCCGCCAGGCCAAAACGCTTCGCCAGCCAGGCGGCGATAAGAATAAAGGCAATAATACCGAGCAACGCGCCGCTCACCTGGAGCAGCGGTGAGCCGGGAACGGCGGAAGGTTGTGATACTGTTGCCTGGGTTTTCATTCTTAACGGCTCAGACGACGCATGCGCTCAGACGGGGTAATGATGTCGGTGATACGCACGCCGTATTTATCGGCCACGACCACCACTTCACCCTGAGCAATCAGATACCCGTTGATCAGGATATCCAGCGGCTCACCGGCCAGACCGTCGAGGGCCACGACGGAACCCTGCGTCAGACGCAGCAGCTCTTTAATGGTCATGCGGGTGCGGCCCAGCTCAACGGTGAGCTTAACCGGGATATCCATAATCAGGTCGATGTCCTGCAGCGTACCGCTGACATCACCGCCGCCTAACTGCTGGAAGACGGCATCCGCTGCACTTTTGGCCGGGGTCGCTTTTTGCTCGTTTAACGCGTCAGCCCACAGATCGTCCAGTGCTCCGCTGTTTTCATCGGACGGATTGTTCATGTCACTCATTTGGGCTGTTCCTCATTCAGCGAATTCAAAATCGGGTTGATCAAGTGCTCAACGCGTAACGCATACTGGCCGTTAATTGTGCCGTACTGACTTGTCAGCACGGGGACACCATCCACATGGGCAATAATGCGGTCGGGTTTTTCTATCGGCAAAACGTCACCGGGTTGTAATTTCAGGATCTGGGATAACCGCAGCGGAATATCGGCAAAGCTCGCCACCAGCTCAAGCTGTGAGTGCTGGACCTGGCGCACCAGGTTTTCACGCCAGTTCTGATCTTCATGACGTGAATTCTCCAGCGGCGGGTTGACCAGCAGCTCGCGCAGCGGTTCGATCATGCTGAACGGCAGGCAGATGTTGAACTCGCCGGTCAGGTTACCGATCTCCACGTGGAATGGCGTGTTGACGACGATGTCGTTCGGAGAGGTGGTGATATTGGTAAATTTCACCTGCATCTCAGAACGCACATACTCCACTTCCAGCGGGTTAATGGCCTTCCACGCGTCGCTGTATGACTCCAGCGCCAGCTTCAGCATGCGGTTAATGACGCGCTGTTCGGTGTGGGTGAATTCACGACCTTCTACTTTGGTCGGGAAGCGCCCGTCGCCGCCGAACAGGTTATCCACCGCAATAAACACCAGGCTTGGGGAAAACACCACCAGACCTGTGCCGCGCAGCGGTTTCAAATGGATCAGGTTAAGGTTGGTTGGCACCGGCAGGTTGCGGGCAAACTCATGATACGGCTGAATGCGGATCGCACCGACCGTGATATCCGGGCTACGACGCAGCAGGTTAAACAGCCCCATACGGAACTGACGTGCAAAACGTTCGTTAATGATCTCCAGCGCCTGCAGACGTTCACGTACCACGCGACGCTGGGTATTCGGGTCATAGGGACGAATATCGCTATCGCCGCCAATGCCCGGTTGCGGATCATCACTCTTATCGCTGTCGCCGTTGAGCAGCGCATCGATTTCTGCCTGAGAAAGAATACTGTCGCCCATGTCGTTACCGCAGAATAAAGGCTGTATACAGAACGTCAGTGACTTCCTGCTTAGGTTGGCCGTTCACCAGCGGGGTCGCCAGCGTTTGCTTAATAGCGTCGACCAGCTTTTGCTTGCCTTCATCGGTGGCAAGCGTTGAAGCGTCCTGACGAGAGAACAGCAGCAGCAGACGGCTGCGCACTTCCGGAAGGTAATCGTTCAGTCGGGAACGGGTGGCTTCATCTTTCAGGCGCAGCGTGATGCCGACATACAGCACACGATCCGCATCACCGAGGTTGACGGTGAAGGTATCCAGCGGGAAGAACACCGGTGCCGGCGGAGGTGGCAGTTCGGCTTTGGCCGCAGCAGTAGAAGGTTTCTGCTGCATGCGCCAGTAACTATAGCCCGCGGTAGCGCAGGCGGCGAGCGTGATTAACACCAGCAGCGGGATCCAGATGGAACGCTTACTTTTTTTGGTGATCGCGGAGTCAGTCATCTGATACGAGCTTCCTGTTTCGGTACAGCTTAATATGGTGATTATCCCGTGTCCGGCTGACGTCAAAGCGTGGAAAAGACGGGGATAATCACGCTACCTCTGGCGTTTAGGCGAAGATGTCTACGGCGCGGTTGCCGCTCGCAGCGGATTGCAGGGCTGACGGGGTCGGCAGCAACTCATCGCTCTCTTCAGTAAATCCGCCATGTTGGCCGGAACGCGACGCCTGCTGTTGCTGCTGGGACGAAGACTGCTGCTGCCCGGCAAAGCTCTCGCTGCTGACGCTACTCTGCGTAAGCTGAATACCGTTTTCCGCCAGTGACGTACGCAGTACCGGCAGGGCGGCTTCCAGTGCGGCACGCACGTGGCCGTGCGCAGAGACCATCTGCAGCTGCGCCTGGTCATTATCCAGCTTCAGCGAAATGTGCACCTGGCCCAGATCTTCCGGGTTCAGGCGCAACTCTGCGGTTTGCTGTCCTTGCTTCGCAAACAGCGTGATGTGCTGGCTCAGGTTCTGTTGCCATTCGTGGGTGCCGAGCGGCTGACTCAACACCGGTGCGGTGGCAACGGTTGCGGCAGGCTGCGCAGTGGCGTGGCTGGAGACAATCGGCGCCAGGGTGGCGGTTGGTGTTGAAGACGAAGACGCGCTGGCAAGATCCTGTTTCTCGGCCGCGACGGCGAGCGCTGGCGTCGCCGGTGCGTTGGCCGGCAGGGACGGATCAACGCTTTGCGCCTGCCCGGCGAAAGATGGCTGCGCGTTATCCTTGCCCGTCAGGGCGCTGCTCAACGCGTGTGCAGACGTGCCGTTTTGCGTAAGCGTCGTGGCGGTCAGGGCTGACGTTGCTTTGAGTCCCTCACTGCCCGCGCCTTTCGCCGTGACCGGCGTGGAGGTCTGCTGGTGCGGCAGCATGGCCATCAGCGCGCTTAAGCCCGCCAGCTCTTCTTCGCTCAGTTCGGTTTTGCTGTTATCGGCGCTATTCGCCGTGGTCAACGTCTTCAGGGCATCGCCCTTAGCGGCAGGCATCAGCCCGGAGACCAGCGTTTGCAGCGGCGTCGTCTGCGCCGTTTCATCGCCAGCCTGCGTGGATTGACGCGCGAGCAGATCGGCAATTTTCGCCTGCAGGGTGGACTCTCCCCCGGCGTCCTTCGCGACCTTTGACAGCTTGCTGCCAGCCGCCTTCAGGTCGGCCAGCGTCAGCGGCGCATCTTTGCCCTGACCGCTGGCGTCCGTTAACGCGCCCGCCAGCAGAGAAAGAAAGTCTTGCGCACCGTCGGTGCCTTTCCCCGTTTGCATGCCGCCTGACAGGTCGCTGTCGGTCATCAGCAGTTGTTGCAGTGTGATCATTCCGGTTTCCTCATTGATGCGCGCTGGGCAAACTCATCCATTTTTTTCTGATCCTGGCGGTTTTCCGCCAGCGTCGCCGCGGCAATCTGCCGGTCCTGTAAGGTCTGCCAGGCCTGCAGTCGCTGCTTCTTCTCGCGCCAGAAATTCAGCGCGGTGTCGACTTTTTGGGTCCATTGCTGAAGCTGCTGGCGATGCTGTTCTATCGCCTTCTCCAGCGTCTGAATAAACTGCTGATAGTTAATCCAGCGCTGGCTTCCAATGCCCTGTGTCATATCGGTATTGAGGTTGGTGCGATACTCATGCTGATAGTCGATTAACATCTTCAACTGCTCTTCAGCCTGCTGGCACCCGCGTCGCATTGCGCCAAGCTGCAATGCGGCATCATCAACTTCTTTTTCAGCCAGATCTTTCAGCGTTGATAACGCGCTGTTTTGCGCCATGATCGTCGCCCTCCACCTGTGTTACACCTGCGGGAAAATCAGCTCCAGAGCCTGAATCGAATCTTCCCAGTCGGCACGTTCAAATATGCCTTGTTGCAAAAATGCCTCCAGCTGCGGCCACAGGCTAATCGCTTTGTCGAGCATGGGATCGCTACCTTTGGCATACGCCCCCACGCTCACCAGATCGCGGTTGCGCTGGAAGCTGGAGAGCAGTTGTTTGAAGTTACGCACGCGGGCGTAGTGCTTCTCGGTAATCAGCGCCGTCATTGCGCGGCTGATGGATGCTTCAATATCAATGGCCGGATAGTGTCCGGCTTCGGCCAGGCGACGCGATAACACAATATGACCGTCGAGGATCGCACGCGCAGAGTCGGCAATCGGGTCCTGCTGGTCGTCGCCTTCGGTCAGCACCGTATAAAACGCGGTAATGGAGCCACCGCCGCTAATGCCGTTCCCTGCGCGTTCAACCAGCGCCGGGAGTTTGGCAAAGACCGACGGCGGATAGCCTTTGGTGGCCGGTGGCTCACCGATGGCCAGCGCGATTTCACGCTGCGCCATCGCGTAACGGGTCAGGGAGTCCATGATTAGCAGCACGTGCTGGCCGCGGTCACGGAAATCTTCGGCGATGCGGGTGGCATACGCGGCACCCTGCATACGCAGCAACGGGGAGACATCCGCCGGGGCGGCGATGACCACCGAACGGGCGCGGCCTTCCGCACCCAGAATGTTTTCAATGAAGTCTTTAACTTCGCGGCCACGTTCACCGATCAGCCCCACGACGATCACATCGGCCTGGGTGTAACGGGCCATCATGCCGAGCAGGACCGATTTACCCACCCCTGAACCGGCGAACAGACCCATACGCTGGCCGCGACCGACGGTCAGCAGGGCGTTGATCGGGCGCACACCGGTATCAAGAACATGTTCGATCGGGGTACGCTGCAGGGGGTTAAACGGTTGGGTGATCAGCGCGCCGGTTTCGGTGGTATCCGGGGCGGGCAGGCCGTCGAGCGGTTTACCGCTGCCGTCCAGCACGCGGCCCAGCAGGGCAGGGCCGAGCGGGAGCTGCTTACCGCTTTGCAGACCATCGCCGATGATGTTTTTCGCATAGACGCGCGCGCCGGGCAGAATGCCTTCCACCTCTTCAAGCGGCATCAGGAAAAGACGCTGGCCGTTAAAGCCCACCACTTCGCTTTCCACTTCTCGCGTTTCCTGCCCATCCTGACGCTCGATCACGCAGGTGGCCCCCAAAGGCAGCTGCAGGCCGGTGGCTTCCAGCACCAGACCGGTGGCGCGGGTCAGGCGTCCATAACGACGAACAGATGGCAGTTGCGCCATCTTCGTTTCAAAGTTATCGAGCGTGTTGAGCCAGCGAGTGAGGCGTGCGGTCATCAGACGACTCCCGGAGCCGCCAGGCGGCACAGTTCCTGCCAGCGGGTGGCGACGCTGGCATCCAGATCGCCTTCATCGGCGGAGACTTTGCATCCGCCGTGATGTAGCGACGGGTCACCGCGCAGACGCCAACCGTGCAGGCTCAGCGTGGCACCGAGACTCTCTTCCACGCGCTGGAGATCGTCCGGATGAACGCGCAGCTGCGGTTTCCCGCTGAACAACGGCTCTTGCTGCAGCAGGCCCTGAATTTGTTTGATCAGCGCTGAATTATCGACCGCCGGGGTCTGGCCAATTACCTGACGGGCCGCTTCCAGCGCCATCTGCATCAACCGGGAAGCAATCACGCTGTCCAGCGCATCCAGGGTGTGCTGGAACTCGCTGACCAGCTGCTGCATACGGGCATGGAGAGGCGCCTGCTGCTGGCGCGCCTGCTCAATACCCTGTTCTAACCCTTTCGCCAGACCTTCCTGATAACCCTGGTCATGGCCTTTCTGTCGGCCTTCGTTCAGACCCGCATTAAAACCTTGCTCATGCGCCTGCATTTGTAACTGCGCCAGCATCTGCGTGCGCTGTTCTTCTTCGCTCAGTTCAGGCGCCTCGACGTCGGTGTCGCCCTCCTCGGGCGACGCTACGACAGCCGGGGTGAATTCAGAGAGGGCAGGGGCCAGATCGTCAGGCGTCCAGCGCTTCCACGGTAGCTCATTAGACATAGGTGTCGTCTCCGCTGCCAATTACCATCTCGCCGGTTTCTGCCAGACGACGAACGATGAGCAGGATCGCTTTCTGTTCGTTTTCCACCTGAGACAGACGCACCGGGCCACGGTTGGCAAGGTCGTCGCGCAGGATATCTGCCGCACGCTGGGACATGTTGCGCAGGAACTTCTCGCGCAGCGGCTGTTCGGCACCTTTGAGGGCGATAAGCAGCGACTCGGAGTCCACTTCCTGGAGCAGGCGCTGGATGCTGCGGTCGTCCACTTCGACCAGGTTTTCGAACAGGAACATCTCGTCGATAATTTTCTGCGCCAGCTCGCCGTCGAACTCGCGAACCGCCGTAATAACGGCTTCTTCCTGCTGCGTTTTCATCAGGTTGATGATTTCCGCTGCCGTTCTCACGCCGCCCATTTTGCTGCGCTTGAGGTTTTGGCCGTCGAGCAGGTTGTTCAGCACTTCGGTCAGCTCCGCCAGCGCGGCTGGCTGGACACCGCCGAAGGTGGCGATACGCAGCATCACATCGTGACGCAGGCGCTCTTCGAACAGCGCCAGAATATCGGCCGCCTGACCACGTTTGAGGTGAACCAGGATGGTGGCGATAATCTGCGGGTGCTCGTCGCGAATAAGGTCGGCGGCACTCTGCGGCTCCATAAAGTTGAGCGTTTCGATCCCGCTGGCGGTATCGCGCGTTTCGAGAATGTCCTCCAGCAGGCTGGCGGCACGCTCTTCGCCCAGCGCCTTGACCAGCACGGAGCGCAGATAGTCGTTGGCGTTGACGTTGAGCGCTGCAAACTGTTCGGCTTCCTGCTCAAACTCCGACAACACTTCGGTCAGCTGTTTGTTGGAGATCTGACGCACGTTGGCCATGGCCGCACTCAGAATTTGTACTTCTCGCTGGGAGAGGTGTTTAAACACCTCTGCCGCTCGATCTTCGCCAATGGTCATCAGCAGGATGACGCTTTTATCGGTGCCCGTAAGCGTATTACTCATGTTCGTTACCCATCCACTGGCGGATGACCAGCGCCACGACGCGCGGATCGTTATCTGACATTTCGCGAATGCGCTGGCTCATGACCTCAGCACCCATGCGCTGGTTAGCACGACGCTGCTGCATCTGTTCGTCTTTGCTGAGGCGGACTTCCACCGCTTCTTCCACTTCCTGACGCGCGTTCATCTGTTCGCGAGCCGCTTTCTCGGCTTCTGCACGACGCTGCAACTGAGGACGAACGCCCTTACGCCACAGCAGCCAGGCGACAATCAGCACCAGCAGCCAGCGTCCTGCAGACATCAGCTGATCGATAAACGCCTGCTGTTGCCAGAACGGCAGCTCACCGCCGGTCTCATCTACCGGGTTAAACGGTGAATTCACCACGTTGAGGCTATCGCCACGCTTCTCGGAGTAACCCATCGCTTCACGGGTCAGGTCTTCGATCTGCTTCATCTGCTCTGCCGTCAGCGGCAGCGGTTTGCCATTCGGCAGCGTTTTGTAGTTCACAACGACGGCCACCGACAGACGCTGAATATCACCCACGTTCAGTTTTGTGTGGCGGATAGTCCGATCCACTTCGTAGTTGGTGGTTTCGTTACGGCTGCTGGTACGTGGACCGGCATTGCTGGCCGTCGAGGTTGTGGTCTGCTGATTTTGCTGACCGTTCTGCTGATTAGCCGGCGGCGTAGAAATAGGGGCCGCGTTAGCCGGGGCAGGCTGGTTAGAGAGTGCGCCCGGCACGCCGCCTGGGTATGCACCGCCAACCTGTTCGTTTTCGTTAACCTGGCGAGAGCGCATCACTGCCTGAGCCGGATCGCCGTTCGGGCGGTACTGCTCTTCGGTCTGTTCTTTATTAGAGAAGTCGATCTGCGCGGTAACCTG
Source organism: Enterobacter sp. A8 (assembly GCF_004296595.1). Classification (NCBI taxonomy): domain Bacteria; kingdom Pseudomonadati; phylum Pseudomonadota; class Gammaproteobacteria; order Enterobacterales; family Enterobacteriaceae; genus Enterobacter; species Enterobacter sp. A8. The sequence continues at coordinate 1,076,893 of NZ_SCMF01000001.1, read as the reverse complement.
GGCATGGACGTTGCTGTTACCCACAACCGGGCCGAGGATCGCTTCGATGCGGCGCTGGAGGCGCGCTTCCACATCGGCGGCATATTTCAGCTGCGCGTCATTCAGATCGCGTCCGGCGGTATTGCTTTGGGTCAGCAGATGACCACTCTGGTCAACCAGCGTGACGTTACCCGGCGGTAAACCGGCGACGGCGCTGGAAACTAAATGTGTAACCGCGCTGATTTGCCCTTCATCCAGCGCCCGGCCGGGTTCAAGGTTGACGGTGACGGAAGCCGACGGGGATTTCTGTTCGCGGACAAACAGGGACGGTTTAGGCATGGCAAGGTGCACGCGGGCACTCTTCACCGGGCCTAATGTTTCAATCGTGCGGGCCAGCTCACCTTCCAGCGCACGCTGGTAGTTCACCTGCTCGCTGAACTGGCTGATACCGAACTTTTCCTGATCCAGCAGTTCAAAACCCACCGCGCCGCCCTTCGGCAGGCCCTGCTGCGCCAGACGCAGACGGAGTTCATGGACTTTATCTGCCGGTACCTCAAGCGCACCCCCGTTATCGGCGAAGCGATAAGGGATGTTCATTTGAGTCAGTTGGGTGACGATGGCGCCGCCATCCTGATCGGAAAGGTTGCTGTAAAGCGTGCGGTAATCAGGACTTTTCGCCCACAACACCATCGCTACAAGGATCGCAATTGCGGCAGCGCCTGCCACGATCAACGGGATTTTAGGATTCGCGCGAAGGCGGTTCATCCACTCGAGTGATTTATTCTGCGGCGCTGTCGATGCTGCTGCACTCATTGCGCACCTCTTAAATCCTGGTGGTTTACGTTATTCGTGTAGAGAAACAAAACTGACTCCCGGGTCGGCAAACACGACAAAAGTTCCATATTGATGGCCCAGCCATTATTTGATGATTCGTGATTTTCTATGGGCCAAATAACCTGGTTTTTTATCGCTATTTACCGCCATTATCTTATTGACAAGCTGTTAGTCTTGACCGCGTAAAAAACCATCCAGGGGAGAGTCATGGCTATACAGGGTATTGAAGGGGTTATCAGTCAGCTGCAGGCAACCGCGATGACGGCCCGTAATCAGAATGTGGCAGAACAGCAGCCGACCATCAGCTTTGCCGGGCAACTGCATGCTGCGCTCGACCGTATCAGCGATACCCAGACCGCCGCGCGTACCCAGGCCGAGAAGTTCACCCTCGGTGAACCTGGCGTGGCGCTGAACGATGTGATGACCGATTTGCAAAAAGCCTCGGTCTCTCTGCAGATGGGGATCCAGGTGCGTAATAAGCTGGTGTCTGCGTATCAGGAAGTCATGGGGATGCAGGTCTAAGACCTGGACGATCTTCGCTGGCAGCCTTAGCGCTTTAATGCCACAATATTTTTTTCTTCGAATGCAGGAAAGATGATGAAAAAAATAGCAATTGCTGGCGCGCTGCTGGCACTCACCGGGTGCGTACAGGTTGATAGCTACAAGGATGTGATCAAACATCCTGTTCCGGCACATCTGGCGGGATACTGGCAGTCAAAAGGGCCGCAGAGCAAAATGGTCAGCCCGGAGGCGATTGCCACGCTGGTGGTGACGGAGGAGGGCGATACGCTGGACTGCCGTCAATGGCAGCGCGTGATTGCCGTGCCGGGTAAAATCATGCTGCGTTCAGACAGCTATTACAACGTAACCAGCAAGCTGGATATCTACCCGCTGGAGCGCGATGGCTCGGTGCTGGAGTATGATGGCATGGAGCTGCAGAAGGTCGATCGCCCAACGGTTGAATGTGCCGATTACCTGAGCAAAAATCCGCTGGAAAGTAAGCTGCCGTAGCTGTTTTTGGTGTTTGCACCCTCTCCCTGTGGGAGAGGGCCGGGGTGAGGGCATCTGGCCGCACTCTTCAAATACTACAATGCATCCTCAATTACCCACACGCTCACGCTTCCGCCTTTGCAGGTAAATGTCCCTTCGCCATCCGCTGCGGTGGTGACCGTTTCTTCACGATTGCCGAGAAAATCACGCCAGGTTTTGTTCCCGTAGTTTTCCCCAAGGCAGATCACTTTCTCGCCATCATCACCGTTGGACATCACCACCACGCAACCGGGATCCTCTTCCGTCCCACTGCGGCTGAATGCGATGCAGTTAGGGTGGTCAAAAAACAGCGTCTGCACGCCGTGGGCAAAGCGCTGACGGGCGAGGATCAGCTCGTGCAGTTGCTCAATCACCGGCATATCAATGTGGTAAGTTTCACCGTCTCCCCCGGTATCGTCATAGCTGGCGCCAAAGAGATCGGGATAAAACACGCTCGGCACGCCATTTTCCCGCAGCAGGATCAGCGCATACGCCAGCGGTTTAAACCAGGCTTCCACCGGGGCTTCAAGCGCCTGCAACGGCTGGGTGTCATGGTTGGCAACCAGCGTCACCGCATGGAACGGATCGGCCTCCACCAGCGTGCCGGTGAAAATCTGGCTCATGTCGTAGTCCCGCCCCTGGCGTGAGGCCTCGTGGAATTTCATCTGCAGGGGGGCATCAAACAGCATCGTTTTACCCTCGACCTGATTAATATACGCCTGCAGCTTATCCACCTCGTGCGACCAGTATTCCGCGACGATAAACAGCGGCTGCGTCGCCACTTCCTGAACGTGTTCAATCCACTCCTTATAGAACCAGGCGGGGATATGTTTGACCGCATCCAGGCGGAATCCGTCGCAGCCGGTTTGTTCCATGACCCAGCGCGCCCAGTACTTGATCTCCTCCGTCACGGCATGGTTACGGAAATCGATATTTTCGCCCATCAGATAGTCGAAATTACCCATTTCGTCATCGACCTGATCGTTCCAACCTTCGCCGGTGTAGTCATTGACGATTTTGAAGATGCCATCCTCATCGGGGTTTTCGATGTGGTCGATGCCGCTAAAGCATTTGTAATCCCAGACGAACTGCGAATACTGTCCGGCGCGGGCAGGGAAGGTGTAGCGGGTCCAGGCTTCGCACTCGATGATCTCATCATCGATTTGCGTGCGGTCCTGTTCGTTCACACGCTGAACGCGAACGTGCTCTTTCTCATCGGCGCCCATTTTGTGGTTAACCACCACGTCCAGCAGCACCGCGATGTTATTACTTTTGAGCGCATCAATGGCTTCCAGAAGCTGGGCTTTATCACCGTATTTGGTGGCAACACTGCCTTTCTGGTCAAACTCGCCGAGATCAAACAGATCGTAAGAGTCATACCCGACCGAGTAACCGCCCGATGCGCCTTTATAGGCTGGCGGCAGCCAGATCATATTGATGCCGATTTCGTTAAGATTGGGGGCTAATGCCGTGACCTCTCGCCACAATTCACCGCCTGCAGGGTAATACCAGTGAAAGCATTGTAACAGGGTGGGGTTTTTCATCGTCCGTGCTCCAGAAGCCGTTTGGCTGACTTCTGGAGTATGGATTAAAAAAAGACTGAGTGGGGGCTATTGGTTGAGATTGTCTGGGAAGAGCACTTTGCCGGACATGCTGCCGTACGCGGTGGTGACCGAGTGCTGTTTACCGGTAGTATTGATAAGGTCGCGCAACACTTCCATCCGTACCTGCAGCAATCCTTTTAATTCCGCTTCGTTGGCGAGTACGCGCTTCAGTAAATCTTTGGCCTGCTCGCTCTGTAGCGTGTTGTTCGGACTAATAGGATTTTGTGCAATGTGTTCGACAAGCTGCACATAATTCACTTCTTGTTCAATCAATTCATCCCATTTGCCTGAATGGGCGAGGTTTAGCATGGAAACGCTGAGAGCATGTAACGCATGCCAGTCAGTCAGTGATGGGATGAAATTTGTCATCAACGCATATCCTGATGGGTAGAAGCCGTTTCGCCAATTTGTTTCCACGCATCAGCGATATTATTCAGCAGTCCCTCAACTTCAATAATGGTTTCCACGTCGTTATGCATGTTAGCCAGTAACAAGCGGCGCACCATATAGTCATAGAGCGATGCCAGATTTTTGGAAAGGTCTCCTTCTGCATTCATATCCAGTCCTGCTTTAAGACCGCTATCAATAATGCCGATCGCTTTTGACAGCGCCTCGCCTTTAGATACCATGTCCCCTTGCTCCAGGAACAGTCTCGCTCTGACCAGGGCGCTTAACGCCCCGTCAAAAAGCATGACAATCAGTTGATGAGGGCTCGCACTCATTACCGCGCTTTCCACGCCCACTTTCTGATATGAAAGTGCACCACTTTGGCTATACATATTAAATCCTTAACTGCTGGACTTACTAAACTGCGACGCCAGGTACGTTGAAGTACTGTTCATCTTGGTTACCAGGCTGTCCAGCGCAGTGAATTGCGCTTTGTAGCGAGCCATAGTGGCTTCGATACTGGCTTCCATTGCGGTATAGCGTTTGTCCAGGGTTTTAATTGTGGCATTGATACCGTCCTGCGCACTCTGGATCACCCCTTCGCTACCGGCTGATGTGTTCAGCATGTTGGTGAGAGAGGTACCCATTGTGGTTGCCAGACCGGTTGTTTTACCATCACCGATGAAATAGGCCTGAACGGCTTCCGGATTTTTTGTCAATGCGGCGTTCAGTTTGTCAGTGTCAACTTTCAGGTTGCCGGTTGAACCATCTGAGCCCACTTTAGGATCCTGAGTGATCCCGAACTGCGCCATAATGGCATAAGAACCCGACTGTACCTGCGTCAGATGGCTGCGCAGCTGTGCCTGCACGCTGCGAACGGTACCGTCACCTATCAGCGCACCGTTAGAGGTTGACTGACTGTCTGCGCCAGCATCAACAGACACATATTTCGTGACGCTGGCAATGGTCGACTGTAGCGCGTTGTAGGCCGTTACCCAGTCGTTAACTGCTTTCGTTGTTGCGTCTGTTGAGCGCGTAACGTCCAGCGATTCATCGGCTGAGCTTTTGGCTTTCAGCGTAAGCGTGACGCCCGTTAATGCATCGTCAATTTTATTGACAGAACGCTCAATCATAATGCCATTAATGGAGACGCGGGCATTTTGTGATGACGTCTGTACGCTCATTGCGCTTGAGGTATTGTCATGACCAATCAGCTGCTGGAGCGTATCATCGCCATCAACTGTGACCGTCATATCCCCATCCGTTCCCGTTGATTTGGAGGTCAGGAACAGACGATATTCACCGTCATCCGCTTTCATGACGGTAGCCGAGACGTTGCCGCCCGCTTTATTAATCTCACTGGCGATACTTGTCAGGGAGGTTTGCGAGTCTGACAGCTTAATTTTAAGCGGCTCTTTCGTGCCTGGCTGCGTGATGGTTAAAGTACGCGTGCCATTACTGGTCGTCCCGCCCAGCTGTTTAGTGCTGCTGTCGATATTACCGGACATCAATACCTGAGCTTTAGCAATTTGGTCCACGTTAACCGTATACGATCCTATCGTGGCATCGGTAGAGGTTGTAGCAGAAAACGCAGTATTAGAACTGGTAACGGAAGTTGCATTCCAGGTTGAAGCTTTACCTAACGCGGTCGTTGCCGTTTGCAGGCTAGTCAGGGCGCTTTGCAACTTACCGTAAGCACTTAACTGAGCGGAATAGGTCGTTTTCTGCTTGGTAATCGCCGTAAGCTTAGTATTTTCAGCCGTTTCAAGGTTGTTATAGAGCGTGGCCAGCGGCAAACCAGAACCCACACCCAAATTACTCAAATCAACAGTAGCCATGTCAGAATTCCTTGCGTCTTTGATTTAACTTGACTCTGTATCGGCATCAATGAGGAAAAGTTTACACACGCAGTGAAAAAATAATCGATAGAAAAGGGCGACCAGTTAGCGGTAAATAAGCTGATTGTCTGGTTGAAAAATAACCGAAATGGCCAGCTGACAAATACCTTAGTCACACTTGAGTAAATTTAAACATAATAAAATCAATGGCATGAAAGTTTTTAATCGATTAATTCTAAAGTCCCTTGAAGTTGGGTCGATACCCTTTTTGACGGTGAGAGACGCCGTGAGTGTTAGGCACCGAACCTAAACCCAATTTTTGAAGGAAAGTAAATTATGGCAGTTATCAATACTAACCTGTTGTCCCTGACTACTCAGAACAACCTGAACAAATCTCAGTCTTCTCTGGGCACTGCGATCGAGCGTTTGTCCTCCGGTCTGCGTATCAACAGCGCAAAAGACGATGCTGCTGGTCAGGCGATTTCTAACCGCTTCACCTCTAACATCAAAGGTCTGACTCAGGCTGCGCGTAACGCAAACGACGGTATCTCTATCGCTCAGACTGCTGAAGGTTCTCTGAACGAAATCAACAATAACTTGCAGCGTATCCGTGAACTGTCCGTACAGGCTCAAAACGGTACTAACTCCGGTTCCGATATCGACTCCATCCAGTCTGAAGTTAACCAGCGTCTGGACGAGATCAACCGTGTTGCAAGCCAGAGCCAGTTCAACGGCATCAAAATCCTTGCTTCTTCTAACTCTGACACCACCATCAAAATCCAGGTCGGTGCTAACGATGATGAGAAAATTTCTATCAGCATCACTGGCAACAGCGGCTGGAACAAATACAACGCAACAGGTACTACCGGTGTTACTACTGGTCTGGCAACGGGCGAAAGCCGTAGCGTTACCACAAAAGGCTTCGACGTTCTGGCAACCAACGTACTGTCAGCTATCGATGATGCACTGAAAGCTGTTGATACTCAGCGTTCAGACCTGGGTGCGATTCAGAACCGTTTCGAATCTACCATTTCTAACCTGAACAACACGGTCACCAACCTGACCGCCGCACAGTCTCGTATCCAGGATGCTGACTATGCAACTGAAGTATCCAACATGTCTCGCGCGCAGATCCTACAGCAGGCTGGTACTTCTGTACTGTCTCAGGCAAACCAGGTTCCACAGACCGTTCTGTCTCTGCTGCGTTAATCGGTTTACTCTCCGATATACAGACTACCGCCTTTATGGCGGTAGTTTTTTTCATGCGCTTCTATCTTCCGAATAGAAAGCGATTCCTTATTTTCTTCCGCCATTCAACATCATCCCGATTTGCTACGATAACCTCATTTCCAGGAAACACACCGTGTGGATCTTGGGAACGTAGCGCTATTAGCAGGAGTACCTCCGTGAAAGTATCCATCATGCAGCCCTATATCTTTCCGTGGATAGGTTATTTTCAACTTATATCGCAGTCAGATATTTTTGTGCTCTACGACGACGCGAATTATATCAAGCAGGGGTACATCAACCGTAATAGCCTGCTCTGTAATGGGCAAGTACACCAATTTACCCTGCAGGTGCCTGGTGCCTCCTCTTTTAAACGGATCGGCGAACTGACGTTTAGCGATCAAATGACAAAAATCGTAAAAACGATCGCTCAGAGCTATTGCAAAGCGCCTTATTTCTCATCGGTTATGCCCCTGGTCGAAAAGGTCTTATTACAGCCCAATCGCGATATTACGTTTTGCTGCCAATTAGCGATTGAGTCTATTTTTGATTATCTTGGGCTTAACCTAACGATTTTGCGCTCTTCTACCCTTTCCTATGACCGGCATGAGAGTGCAGAGAATAAAGTCATTGGCATGTGCCACGATCTGGGTGCCAGCGTGTATGTCAATAATCTTGGCGGGCGGCATTTATACAATGCAAACCACTTCGCACAGCGCGGGATAGCACTACGTTTTCTGGAGGGGCGGAATATGCCGTATTATCAAGGGATAGACACCTTTGTGCCGAATTTGTCTATTATCGATGTGTTAATGCACTGTGAGCCTGAGCAAGTTAGACGCGCGCTGGAGACGTATTCCTGTTCAACACCAGTTGTAGAATGAAAAATCAAACCTTTGGCGGTTATCTTCCGTTAGAATTATACGCTAACGATGAAATGTACTATCCCGACGCCTTGCGCTATCGCTCAGCAAGAAATGCCTTGTCCCATCTTCTTTGCATCATTAAACCAGCGATTCTGTGGCTGCCACGGCTTATCTGCAACAGTGTTGTTGATGCAGTGGCGGCATCGGATACTGATATCCGCTGGTATTCCCTGGATGAGCATTTTCTTCCTGAAGATTGCGGATCGTTCAATCAGCAGGACATCTTCCTGTACGTGAATTACTTCGGGCAATGTGACGAGCAGGAGGCGCGGCTGGCCGCGTTCATTCCACCTGAACGCACGCTGTTCGATCATTCTCAGGCGTTTTATTCACGGCGAGAACGCGCCCTGGGCAATCTCTACTCTCCACGCAAATTCTTTGGTGTCCCCGATGGTGGGATACTGGATACCTGCTACCATCTTCCCGCACCGCACAATAGCGATAACACGTCATACCTGCGGTGCTTGCATCTGCTTTTACAACATGAGCAGGGCACCTCCGCGGGATACGCTGCCTTCATGCAGGCCGAAGAGACGTTAGATGAACATGTTCCCTGCTCAATGTCCGCGCTAACTGAGAGAATGCTTCATAGCGTTGATTACCTTCAGGTTAAAGTGCAGAGGGAAAGAAATTATGCCCTGATGCACTCCCTGCTAAGCGATCTGAATGGGTGGCGATTCGCCCCTCTTAGCGTAGAGGGACCCTTTTGTTATCCCTTCTTAATGCCGGGACGACAATTACACCAGGCGCTTATCAATAAAAATGTCTTTGTGGCAACGTACTGGCGCGAGGTGCTGCAACGTGTTGAACCTGACAGCGTAGAGGCTCGCTTTGTGAATAACGTAGTGCCGTTACCTTGCGATCAGCGTTATAGCGAAAGAGATATTCGCCAGCTTTGCGAGCGCGTCAGAACGGTTGTGGAAGAGGAGAGGAAGCAGGCATGCAAGCAATGAAAAAACTCAACGTACTGGTCTTTCCCTGCGGATCGGAGAATGCGGGGGAAATTGCACAATCGCTTCGCTATTCTCTGCATGTTAATCGGCTCATTGGCGCCTCGAGTTGCGAGGATCATGGCCGCCTCCATTTTGCCGACTACATTGGGGACGTTCCCTATATCTCTGCGCCGGAGTTTGATACCTACTTTGCCGCACTGCTCGAACAGCACCAGGTTGACGTCATTTTTGCCACACATGATTCCGTTTGTGAAAAACTCGCCAGTCTGGTGCTCCCGGCCGCGTGCTATCTGGTGAACGGGGATAAAACCACCACGCATATTGCACGCAGAAAAAGTGCAACCTACGCACATTTCGCAGGTGCCGATTGGCTTGCGCATGTTTATCCTCAGGGAGTCGTACCCGACTGCTGGCCGGTCATTGTGAAGCCTGACTGCGGGCAGGGAGGTAACAGCGTCGGCCTGGCTCATGATCGTGGCGAGCTTGAACACCTGCTTCGTACCGTTGAAGAGCCCGTTGTCGTTGAATATCTTCCCGGTAATGAACTGACGGTAGATTGCTTTACCGATCGTCAGGGCAGGATAATCTGGACCGGGCCCCGAACGCGCGAGCGCGTCAGGGCCGGGATTGCAATGCGTTCCCGGTTTGTACCGCTGGAGAAAGAAATCGCGACTATTGCAGAGAGTATAAACGCCCGGCTGGCCTTGCGCGGCCCTTGGTTTTTCCAGATAAAACAATCGCGTACAGGGCAGTGGAAATTGCTGGAAATTTCTTGCCGCATCGCCGGAACGATGGTTGCTCAGCGGGCGAAGGGGGTTAACCTACCCTTGATGGCGCTGCATGACTATATGGGCCGAGACGTCACTCCGCTTCCAACCCCTCATGTTGCAGAGATTGAACGTTCAATAAAGACGCGGGCCGTGCCGACGCTTGAATACGGTCGCGTTTATGTTGATCTCGACGATACCCTGATCGTTAACGATTGGCCTAACCCGGTGGTGCTTGCCTTTTTATACCAGAGCCGGGCAAGCGGAAAACGCATTTATCTCATCACTCGCCATGCCTGTGAGCCGCTTGAAACCTTAAACAAGGCGGCCATTTCGCCTTTGCTGTTTGATGAAATTATTCATCTTCGTGAAGGTGAGCATAAATCTTCACGCATCACGGGCCCGGCGATGTTTATCGATAATTATTTCCCGGAAAGGGTCGACGTTGCCCGGTTTGAAGATGTCCTGGTGCTTGATGTCGATGCCGTCGAGTTTTACCTGCGATAAGGTGATACTGATGGTGAAACGTGACGCCGGTGCCTGGCAAAATTTACGCTGCTGTCACAGGGGCACGTCCGGTAAATTCAACGTTATCCGATAGAAAGAATTAACTCAATAAATGGCGTTTACTCTACCAATGGTTACTACAGCGCGCTGCTAGGATGAGGAAAATAACTTCAAGATCCTAAAGGATAGCGCTGTGTTCTCATTAGATTTACCGCAAAGTTTTAGTCTCGCCTCCGTCTCATCCGAGCTCCTTAAGTCTGATTCGGTGGCTCCCTATCTCTGCGTAAATAGAATTCAGGCCAGCGCCTGGCTTTACGGTGCCGAGGGGGAAGATCCTCATTCGGCGCGCGTGCTCGATCTGGGGTGCGGTGATGCCTCCCACCTGTTACCTTTTGCGCTCTCCTATCCCCAGGCAAGGATTATTGGTATTGATTTGTCCCCGAACAAAATCGAGGCGGGCCAGTTCCAGATGAGGCTGGCGGGCATCGACAATATCCAGCTTTTCTGCGCCGATCTGGCGACGATTTTAGGTGGAATCGACCAGACGTTTGATTACATCATCATCCATAACGTCTTCTCTCTTCTCGATGCGGAGTCCAGAAAGGCATTGTTTGCCTTTTGCCGCCAGCATCTCAGCTTAAAGGGAATTATCGCAGCAGAATGGCTGACGCAGCCGGGCACCGGCCTCGCTCAGTTCGTCAGGGATGCGATTGCCCTGCATACGCGTGATGCGAGCAATGAAGAGATGCAGATTGAAAGCGCTAGGGCCGCATTAACCTGGCTCTCGCTTGGAATGTGCAACCATCCTGCCCGCGAAGCCTTAGCCGAGCTGATTAAAGAAGCTGAGGCGATGGAGGATGATATCTTTGCGCTGCGCTATCTGCATGGAATGGAAAATGCGACCTATTTTGTAGACTTCCACCATTCAGTTGAACAATCGGGTCTGCAGTATTTGGGAGATTTGTTCCCCTGGAAAGAGTGTCCCCAGCATTATGGCGAAAATGTTGCCGCGCTTTCAGAAGCCATCTGCCCGGGCCAGGAACACCTTTTACAGCAGCAATACCTTGATTTTTCGGTTAACCGCCGCTCGCGCTTTAGCCTTTTGAGCGGGGATACCGAGAATCAGGCGCGTTCAGCCTCTCCTGATTTGACGCGTTTGCGCGATCTTCACTGGGCCGGCAGTTTCCGTCGCGTGGTTGACGGTGAGGGACACGTTAAGAACCGCCTACGTTCCGAGTCGGGCCATTTTGTGGCAACGGATGATGTGGTCACGCTCTCAGTACTGGATGTGGTAGGTAATGCCTGGCCGCTTAGCCTCAGCTTCGATCAAATCGTTTTCCATACTCATTCTCCTGAGGACGATCTCCTGGAGCATGAGAATAAAGTGCTCCTTTCGTTGGGGGCCTTGTTTATGCAGGATACCGTTGGGCTTCACTTCCAGCGCGTCACCTCAGTGTATAACACTAAACGTTCCACCCACCTTGAATCCATTTTTGGCCGCGCTTTCCACCAGATCAAAGCGGGGTTCAACCTGTGGGGAGAGCCCGTTGAACTGACGGCGCAGGAAGTCTCGATCTTGGAGAAAGGTGACTTTCTCCATGCTGACGTTAAACGCATTGATGAGCTGCGCCGTAAAGGGATCATGACCGGAAGCCCGGCCTGCTGGCGGGCACATTTCCAGCGATTAATTACGCAGGTATATCCGCACGAACTTGCCGACAGCTTATTGCCGCTCATCCTTTTCTCTTCGCCGCCGCATGCTGGTGGCTTTGAGGATGCGCTCTCAGATACCGTGAACAAAACGGTAGATAAGAAAGATACCCAGCCGGTTGATCAAAAATTGATTGATCGTATGCATGCCCTTATTGCGCGAGAAGAGTTTGCTAAAGCCCGTGAACTGGCCCGCGAGTTAACGCAAAAATCAGAAAATAATCCTAACGCGTGGTTGGAACTGTCCCGCGTCTACAGCCGTACGATGGAATATGCTGCCGCAGTCCGGGCGATCTGCCGCACCCTTAACATTACTTCGATTAACTGGGATATCTATTTTGAGCTTTCAATTGCGCTCTGGAATCTTGAGAAAGGCTGGCTCACGGGCAGGGTGGTCAGAGCCATATTGCGTGCGAATCTGAATAACGGTCTTGCCTGGAACTCCCTGGCACATATGTATGCAGAGTTTCAAATAGTAGATAAAGCAGAAGTCTGTTTTGAAAAAGCGTTGAAGATCATGCCTGAGAACAGCGGCGTGCTCTCAAATTATTCGGCGCTCATTTCAGAAAAACTGCGCATGAATGAAGCCATTGCGATGCTGCGCAAAGCCATCCAACTGTCCCCTTCAGATATGAACCTTTACAGCCGCCTCAATTTTGAGCTCTCCCATAGCGGTGAATGCTCCCCGGCTGAACTGTACGAACAGCATCGGGTGTACGGTCGGCAGGTTGAAAAATGGGCGAAAGGGCAAAAAACGGCGTTTACATGGTCTGCGGATAAAAACCCTGAACGCCGTCTGCGCATTGGTTTTGTTTCGGGCGATCTGTGTCGCCATCCGGTGACCTGGTTCCTGAAACCCTATTGGGTCAATATTAACCGCGATCTCTACGAACTCTACGTCTACAACACCTCGCCAATTTATGACGAGGTTAGCGAAACCTTTGCGAAAACGGCGTCCAAGTGGCGCAACGTCTTCTCCGAGAGTTCAGTGGAGCTTGCACGTATCATTAATGGTGATGACATTGATATTCTGCTCGACCTGTCTGGGCATACCGGATATAACCGGCTGCCAACCTTCGCACTGAAACCCGCCCCCGTGTCAATCGGGTGGATTGGCTATCCATGCACCTCCGGACTGAAGGAGATGGATTACCATATCTGCGGGACCGGTATGGCCACGCCGGGGGAACTGGACGATCAATTTTCAGAAAAGCTGATCTTTATGTCGATGCCAGTACAGTACGAGCCGCCGGCAAATTCGCCGGACATCAACCCTCTGCCCGCACTGTCATCAGGAGTCTTTACCTTTGGTAGCTTGAACAGACCAAAGAAGATTAGCGACAAAGTCATTGAAGTGTGGGGCCGACTGCTCGCCACTGCACCACAAACGCGCCTGTTGATTGGCTATATGCCTTCTGATGATGTTATTCAGACCTTACGGACCAAATTGGAGGCACATGGGGCAAGGCCAGACCAGCTGAATTTCCGCATGAAGACACACTTCGACGAATATATGCGCATGCATCACGAAATCGACCTGATGCTTGATACCTTCCCTTATGACGGCGGCACGACCAGCAACAACGCCGTATGGATGGGCGTGCCGATGATCACCCTCAACGATAAAACGATGGCGGGCCGCCAGGGCAATGAAATTATCAAGGCATACCAGCTAGAACAGTTCCTGGCCGCAGATGAAGACGCTTATTTTGAACAGGCTCTGGCATGGACTGAGAAACGGGAAGAACTCAACACGATCCGACTGACCATGCGAGAGCGTTTCGAGAAAAAAAGAAATCAGGTTACTGAGCCTGCCCGTACCTTCGAGGCAACCCTCCGCACCGTCTGGGAAAATTACTGCTCAGGTCATAGGCCAAAAAGTTTTGTCGTAGACGGCGACGACCATAACGCTGAAGAGAATTAACCATGCGTGAGAATCTTTTTGTCACTAGTCCGTTGTTGCCGCCTTTAGAAGAGTTCATTCCGTATCTTGAACAAATCTGGCAAAGCAAACAGCTCACTAACTCGGGGCCTTTTCATCAGCAGCTGGAAAAGGCGTTGGGGGAATATCTTGGGGTGAAGCATTTATCGTTGTTCTCGAACGGTACGCTGGCGCTGCTTACGGCGCTTCAAGCATTAAGAATAAAAGGTGAAGTCATCACGACACCTTATTCATTTGTGGCAACGGCGCATACGATCTTGTGGAATTCGCTGACGCCGGTCTTTGTTGATATTGATCCCGTAACCTGCAATATGGATCCTAAAAAAATCGAAGCGGCGATCACCCCAGAGACGACGGCGATTTTGCCAGTCCATTGCTATGGTATTCCTTGCAATGTACAGGAGATCCAACGCATAGCAGATATGTATGACTTACGCGTGATTTACGATGCGGCACATGCTTTTGGCGTCAAAGAGCAGGGAGAAAGTATCCTCAATCATGGGGATCTCTCGGTGCTGAGTTTCCATGCGACCAAAGTATTCAATACCATTGAAGGCGGGGCAATTATCTGTCAAGACGCGAAGATGAAAAAGCGCATTGATGATCTTAAAAACTTTGGTTTTGCAAATGAAACCACGGTTGTTGCTACGGGTATCAACGGCAAAATGAATGAAGTTCAGGCAGCCTTTGGAATGCTACAGCTTCAGCATATTGATGAGGCTTTAGAGAAACGGAAAATTATCTATGATTATTATCGTGAGAACATCGCAGATATTCAGGGGATCACCCTTCTTGAAAAGCCCACTGAAATTGAGTGGAACTATGCTTATGCGCCTGTTTTTGTTGAACCATCGTCGATGTGCACGCGTGATGAACTTTATGAAAATTTGAAGCTACACGGTATTTTCACCCGGCGCTACTTCTATCCGTTAATTTCTGAGTTTCCAATGTACAGGGGATTGCCTAGTGCGCAACCGGGCATGATGCCGGTCGCTGAAAGTATTTCCGCGAGCGTACTGTGTCTGCCTGTTTTTCCAACCTTAGCGCTTGATGAGGTTGAAAGAATTGTTGGGTTAATTCGTGCGCAGATTGAAAGACATCAGTTTTCAATCGATTCTCCGCTCTGTAAAACCGCTTGAGAAGGTAAAATAGATGAAGCGAGTTATCACCTTTGGTACGTACGATGTTTTTCATATAGGACATATTAATATTCTTGAGCGTGCCGCGCAGTTGGGGGAGTATCTTATTGTAGGGATCTCCTCTGACAATCTGAGTTATAAAAAAAAGCAGCGCTATCCGCTTTATTCTCAGGATGACAGGATAAAAATAATCAGTTCAATGCGTTGCGTTGATGAAGTCTTCATTGAGGAGTCTCTTGAGGATAAAGCCCGCTATATCCAGGAAAAAAATGCAGACTTACTGGTCATGGGGAATGACTGGGAAGGGCGATTTGACTGGGTAAAGCCCTGGTGCGACGTGGTTTATCTTCCTCGTACCCCGTCAATATCGACAACAGAAATTATCGAAATTGCCCGGGGCCGTTAGAAAAAACCCATCATTATGATGGGTTTTATACATTCAGAGCAGGCTGTCTTTCCTGGCAATATAATCCTGTAGCAGTTTCGACATCTCTTCGTACGCCGTCATGATAATCTCCTCGCAGCCGGGAGATAAAAAGTTCTGAATATGCGGGTGGGCTCCGGCAGAGCGACCAATGCCTAGTCGCTCATAGTCGATCGTCATTTTCCCCTTCACGTTTTTCATATAATCGAGCAGATTGAACTGGTTAGCGCTATCGGCTTGCCAGGCATACATTTTATACTCGCCATTAACATACAGCAGATGAAAAAGCTCAGAGGTGATGGAATAGCCCTTACGGAGCGGGGTGTGAGGTGTATCACCCGACTGTGCGGCAAAAAGGTTGCGGCTATAGCAGTACTTGCGTTCACCAGAGAGGGCGGACCATGTTGTCGGCGTTTTTTCCGGCATGACAGGAAGATCCAGCATGTCGAACACCGTTTTCTGCAGATCAATCATGCTCACAAGATGATTAATATCACGGGCTTTATGGTGGCTATTATAAATGAAGGCTGGCGTATGAACTAACGATGTATAAGGCTCGATGGCATGGGCAAAGCCACCATTTAAACCGTGATTCCAGAAATCGTCACCGTGATCGCCAAAAATTACCAGAACGGTGTTTTCCATCTGTTTGTAATTCATCAGCAAACGCAGGATATCGCCTACGGTGCTATCCATACTCTCGTATCCGCGCTGCCAGCGAACAAAACTGTTCTCACCGGCGGACTTATAGCTATCCTGATAGCAGAGATGGCTGCTGAGGTTCCAGATATAGAGCGCGAAAGGTTGTGAGCGATCTGAAATGATACTTTCCGCGTTATGCACCATTTCATTAGCTGTAGAGAACCATTTAAATTTATCGCTTTCACTCCAGATCTCATCGAAGTTAGCCCAGTTGATGGGATAACCTAATCCTGAGGTGCGATATCCTGCCTGGCGAAGCTGGTCAAACATGGCGGGTGCTTTACGGTTTGGCGTCAATCCCACTTCAAAATTCACATTGTGCTCGAGAACATCATCATCGCCATGCAGCAAGTCACTTACCGCCATGAAAGAAGACGTCGCCGATGAGATGAAATTATTCAGTCGTAATGAATGAGGAACAAGGCTATTGAGGCAGGGAAACCACTGCCGGTGGCTGTAAATTGCCTGATTGAGGCTTTCAAGATGAATGAATACAACATTCTTTTTCATGGATATTCCTTGGCCTGGCTACGATACGATTGACAAAAGGGGATGCCGTAGAGGCGTCATATCGATGACGCTGCCTTGATTTAGCGGTGAATAAAGTAGAGTGAGCATAAGCAATCAAAAGATCCGTTGCTCCCAAATACAGTATGAAATGATGTTCAGACCACAACAGGTTAAATAACCCCTCATTTCACCCACTATTCATCCAATTAAAACCCCTGCAGAATCGGATAATCATGCCGATAACTCAACTAACGCAGGGCTGTTTATCGTGAATTCACTCTATACCGCTGAAGGTGTAATGGATAAACACTCGCTGTGGCAGCGTTATGTCCCGCTGGTGCGTCACGAAGCATTGCGCCTCCAGGTGCGTTTGCCGGCGAGCGTGGAACTGGACGATCTGCTACAGGCGGGCGGTATCGGGTTATTGAATGCAGTTGACCGATACGACGCTCTGCAAGGAACGGCATTTACCACTTACGCAGTTCAGCGTATTCGTGGTGCGATGCTGGACGAGCTGCGCAGCCGGGACTGGGTGCCGCGCAGTGTTCGCCGCAACGCGCGCGAAGTGGCGCATGCGATGGGGCAGCTGGAACAGGAACTGGGACGCAACGCGACGGAAACGGAAGTGGCGGAACGGCTTGGTATTCCTGTTGAAGAGTATCGTCAGATGTTGCTCGATACCAATAATAGCCAACTCTTCTCTTATGACGAGTGGCGCGAAGAGCATGGCGATAGCATCGAGCTGGTGACGGATGAGCATCAGCAAGAAAACCCGCTACACCATTTAATGGAAGGTAATTTACGCCAGCGCGTGATGGAAGCCATTGAAGCTTTGCCAGAGCGCGAACAGCTGGTGTTAACCCTCTATTATCAGGAAGAGCTTAATCTCAAAGAGATTGGCGCTGTTCTGGAAGTGGGGGAGTCGCGGGTAAGCCAGCTGCACAGCCAGGCCATCAAACGCTTACGAACCAAGCTGGGTAAGTTATAGGTGATTGATTCACCTGAAAAATGCCGCACAACGTATTGACAACCAGGAGTTATCATGACGGTGCAGCAATCTAAAAGACGGCCTTTAAGCCGCTACCTGAAAGACTTTAAACACAGCCAGACGCATTGCGCCCACTGTAACAAGTTACTCGATCGTATCACGCTGGTTCGTCGTGGCGAAATCGTCAATAAAATTGCGATTTCTCGTCTCGACACGTTGATGGACGAAGCCGCGTGGCTCGAAGAGCAGAAAGAGTGGGTGGCGCTTTGCCGTTTCTGTGGCGATCTCCACTGCAAAGAGCAAAGCGACTTCTTCGATATTATCGGTTTCAAACAGTTCCTGTTTGAACAGACCGAGATGAGTCACGGGACCGTTCGCGAATACGTGGTTCGCCTGCGTCGCCTGGGACAGCATCTCACCGTGAATAACATTTCCCGCGATCTGCTCAAGACCGGCTATCTGGATGAAAACCTGGAGCCGTGGCTGCCTGCGACCAGTACCAATAACTACCGTATTGCGCTGCGCAAGTACGCACAATATAAGGTCCAAATGCCGGCGGCGGTAAAGCAGAAAGCCCACGCCGGGACAACTTCTGATATATATTAAAAAAGAATAAGATGTAGCGCAGTCGCCTTTGACCTTGCAGGCGATTTCTCTACACTACACAAAAATTCCACTATATCGGGGTACTTATGAAATTAGCACTTCTGGGTCGTCAGGCGCTGATGGGCGTTATGGCCGTTGCGCTGGTCGCGGGAATGAGCGTGAACACCTTCGCCGCAGAGAACCTGCTTAACAAAGTGAAAGAGCGCGGTACGCTGTTGGTCGGGCTGGAAGGAACCTATCCTCCGTTCAGCTTCCAGGGTGATGATGGTAAACTGACCGGTTTCGAAGTGGAATTTGCAGAAGAACTGGCGAAACACCTTGGGGTGAAAGCGTCCCTGAAACCGACCAAATGGGACGGTATGCTGGCGTCGCTGGATTCCAAACGTATTGATGTGGTGATTAACCAGGTGACCATTTCTGACGAGCGTAAGAAGAAGTATGACTTCTCCACGCCGTACACCGTGTCCGGTATCCAGGCGCTGGTGAAGAAAGGCAACGAAGGCTCAATCAAAACGGCCGCGGATCTGAAAGGTAAAAAAGTCGGTGTCGGTCTGGGAACCAACTACGAAGAGTGGCTGCGCCAGAACGTTCAGGGTGTGGATATCCGCACCTATGATGATGACCCGACAAAATACCAGGATCTCCGCGTTGGCCGTATCGATGCCATCCTGGTTGACCGTCTGGCGGCGCTGGATCTGGTGAAGAAAACCAACAACACCCTGGCGGTCGCCGGTGATGCGTTCTCTCGTCAGGAATCCGGGGTTGCTGTCCGTAAAGGTAACGAAGACCTGGTCAAGGCGATCGACTCCGCCATTGCGGATATGCAAAAAGACGGCAGCCTGAAAGCGCTTTCTGAGAAGTGGTTTGGGGCAGACGTCACCAAATAAGTCTTTGACGTTAAAAAAAGGCGCTTTTAAAAGCGCCTTTTTTATTTCTTACGCGTCTGCGTGCATAATGAAAAATATTACATTTTGTCTGAGTTACCGGAGAACCCATGTCACTACAGAATTTAACGCGCTTTCCCCGCCTGGAGTTTATCGGCGCGCCGACGCCGCTGGAGTATCTGCCGCGATTTTCTGACTTTTTAGGACGCGATATTTTTATTAAGCGTGATGACGTGACGCCAATGGCGATGGGGGGCAATAAGCTGCGCAAACTGGAGTTTCTGGCGGCTGACGCGCTGCGTGAAGGGGCGGATACGCTCGTCACCGCAGGGGCGATTCAGTCCAACCACGTTCGCCAGACGGCGGCGGTGGCGGCAAAACTTGGGCTGCACTGCGTGGCGTTGCTGGAAAACCCAATCGGTACACGGGCAGAGAACTACCTCACCAACGGTAACCGTTTGCTGCTAGATCTCTTTAACGTGCAGGTTGAAATGGTCGATGCGTTGACCGACCCGACCGCACAACTCGATGAGCTGGCCACACGCCTTGAAGCACAGGGCTTTCGTCCGTATGTCATTCCGGTGGGCGGCTCGAATGCGCTGGGTGCGCTGGGGTATGTGGAAAGCGCGCTGGAGATTGCTCAGCAGTGCGAAGGGGCGGTGAGCCTCTCGTCAGTGGTGGTTGCCTCTGGCAGTGCGGGCACGCACGCGGGGCTGTCCGTCGGGCTGGAGCACCTGCTGCCGGACATTGAGCTGATTGGTGTGACGGTATCGCGCAGCGTTGCGGATCAGAAACCCAAAGTGGTGAGCTTGCAGCAGGCGGTGGCAGAGCAGCTGGAATTGAAGGCAAAGGCCGATATTCTGCTCTGGGACGACTATTTTGCGCCGGGTTACGGCACACCGAACGAAGAGGGAATGGAAGCGGTTAAACTGCTGGCGCGCCTTGAAGGCATACTGCTGGATCCGGTCTATACGGGCAAAGCGATGGCCGGGCTTATTGATGGCATTGCGCAGAAACGCTTTAAGGATGAAGGGCCGATTTTATTTGTGCACACCGGCGGCGCGCCCGCGCTGTTTGCCTATCATCCTCATGTCTAAAAATCAGGTCGAAAAATAATAATGCAAGAAAGTATTCAACTGGTTATCGATTCGCTGCCGTTCCTGCTGAAAGGCGCGGTGTTCACCTTACAGCTCAGTATTGGTGGCATGTTCTTCGGCCTGGTACTCGGGTTTGTGCTGGCCTTAATGCGTATGTCGCCCGTCTGGCCGGTGCGCTGGCTGGCTCGTTTTTATATCTCTGTGTTTCGCGGCACGCCGCTTATCGCGCAGCTCTTTATGATCTACTACGGTTTACCACAGTTCGGGATTGAACTGGACCCGATCCCGGCAGCGATGATTGGGCTGTCGCTTAATACGGCGGCGTATACCTCGGAAACCCTGCGTGCGGCAATTTCGTCGATTGATAAAGGGCAGTGGGAAGCCGCGGCCAGTATCGGTATGACACCGTGGCAAACCTTGCGCCGGGCCATTCTGCCGCAGGCGGCGCGGGTGGCGTTGCCGCCGCTCAGCAACAGCTTTATCAGCCTGGTGAAAGACACCTCGCTGGCGGCGACGATTCAGGTGCCGGAGCTGTTCCGTCAGGCGCAGCTTATCACCTCGCGCACGCTTGAAGTGTTTACCATGTATCTTGCTGCCTCGCTGATCTACTGGGTGATGGCAACGGTGCTGTCTGCCCTGCAAAACTATTTTGAAAACCAGCTTAACCGCCAGGAGCGTGATCCAAAATGAGTGCTATCGACGTTAAAAACCTGGTGAAGAAATTCCACGGGCAAACGGTGCTCCACGGGATCGATCTGGAGGTGGAGCAGGGGGAAGTGGTGGCGATTATCGGCCCGAGCGGCTCAGGAAAAACCACGCTGCTGCGCAGCATTAACCTGCTTGAACAGCCGGAGGGAGGCACCATTCGGGTTGGGGAGATCACCATTGATACCGGTAAATCCATCAGCCAGCAAAAAGGCCTGATCCGCCAGCTGCGCCAGCACGTGGGGTTTGTTTTCCAGAGCTTCAATCTGTTCCCTCACCGGACGGTGCTGGAGAACATTATTGAAGGACCGGTGATTGTGAAAGGTGAACCAAAAGAGGAAGCCACGGCACGCGCGCGGGAACTGCTCGCCAAAGTGGGGCTGGCAGGGAAAGAGACCAGCTACCCGCGTCGTCTTTCGGGCGGGCAACAGCAGCGTGTGGCGATAGCCCGCGCGCTGGCAATGCGCCCGGATGTGATCCTCTTTGACGAACCCACTTCTGCGCTCGATCCTGAGCTGGTGGGCGAGGTGCTTAACACCATTCGTCAGCTGGCACAGGAGAAACGCACCATGGTCATTGTGACTCACGAAATGAGCTTTGCCCGTGACGTCGCCGACCGGGCTATTTTCATGGATCAAGGACGGATTGTGGAGCAGGGGCCGGCAAAAAGTTTATTTGCCAACCCGCAGCAGCCGCGAACCCGTCAATTCCTTGAAAAATTCCTTATGCAGTAGCATTTTTGCACGCATTTGCTCCAGATTTTTCTTCTGGAGCAAATTATTCTCTCGCGGTTTCGTCTGCCATGTTTTTTTATTCCGCTCAGTTCAGATAAACCTTATCAAAACTAAAGTTAATTGTGCTATTGCCGATATTTTGTGGTTAGAAATAAGTTTTATGTGTTAGGTTATATTCACCTTAATAATGAATATCATTTCAGAGGCTTCATTTAGTAAGTATGAAGGATTCAGACTTTTTCACCTGGCGACGGGATTGCTTCCTCCGGTTTCAGGCACTGACCTGTGCCAGTGAGGTATATCAGGAACTACAGCGACAAACTCAGGCGCTCGAATTTGATTATTACGCACTCTGTGTGCGCCATCCTGTGCCATTTACGCGCCCCAGGATATCTGTGCACGCCACGTATCCACAACAGTGGATGGCGCAATATCAGTCAGAGAATTATTTCGCCATTGATCCGGTGCTCAAACCGGAGAATTTCATTCAGGGCCATTTACCCTGGACGGATGAATTATTCGCGGACGCTGAGGCATTATGGAATGGCGCACGCGACCATGGCTTGCGTAAGGGAATAACACAGTGCCTGATGCTGCCAAATCACGCGCTCGGTTTCCTGTCCGTTTCGTGTACCAGCGTTCAGGCGGGCGCGGTCACCAGCGAAGAATTAGAGCTGCGGTTGCAGATGCTGCTGCAAATGGCGTTAACCAGCCTGCTGCGTTTTGAAGATGAGATGGTGATGCCACCCGAAATGAAATTCAGCAAACGTGAGCGGGAAATTCTGAAATGGACTGCGGAAGGGAAGACATCAGCGGAAATAGCGATCATTCTCTCTATCTCGGAGAATACCGTTAACTTCCATCAGAAGAATATGCAGAAGAAATTCAACGCGCCAAACAAGACGCAGATTGCGTGTTACGCGGCGGCGACAGGGTTAATCTGAGCAGAGAGAACGTTCTGCGTGCCAGACGAGATAACGGCTGAATGCAACACATTCAGCCGTTTTTTTTACTGACGGTAGGCTTGTTTAATTTGCTTAACGGTATTGGCAAATACCGCTGACTCAGCCTGGTTTTCCATCTGCGCGATTTGCTTTTCCATTTTAATGATCACACGTCCGGCGTCAGCCTGACCCATTGCCTGTAACATCAGCGTCAGCAGGGCTTTCAGGCAGTTGACTTCCTGGGCCAGTTCCTGGCTATTCTCCGCAGTTGCAAATTCAGGTGTGCTCATTTATTTTCCTCGTTATAAAACAGCGCTCGCGCGCGATGATGCAAGTCAAGGCGGCGGAGTATACCACAAGCTGTTCCAAAAAATGCAGCGGTTGTTTTTCATACTTTTCCGCAGGGTGTTTATTTGCATAAACACCGCGTGCCAGTAAACTGTACAGGGTCGAAGATTATTAATTGTTTATGGCCGGTTCGCTTGCCGTTAATTATTGTTACAAAAATTTGAGAACTGTTTTTTTGACCGTGACGGGGCAGCGATTTTTGTAACTTTTTGAATACAGATGCTTAAAAAAAGCCGTACAAGCGCTCACCGCGCGGGCTTTCTTTCCAGCATCTGTACAGGCTAATTTCCAAAAACGCGAGCGAAATCGAATAGCCGGTTTTTTAACGTTTTAATCTTGTGAGGAAAAACGTTAATATAAAGCCAATTATCACTCAGTAGCGTTATCCCTATTCTGGAGACATTCCCTTTGATCAACGTCCTTCTTGTTGATGACCACGAACTGGTGCGCGCAGGGATACGACGCATTCTTGAAGATATAAAAGGTATTAAAGTTGCCGGTGAGGCGTGCTGTGGCGAAGATGCCGTTAAATGGTGCCGCACCAATTCAGCCGATGTGGTGCTGATGGATATGAACATGCCCGGTATCGGTGGGCTTGAAGCAACACGCAAAATCGCGCGTACCTTTGTTGACACAAAAGTCATCATGCTGACCGTACATACCGAAAACCCGCTTCCTGCGAAGGTGATGCAGGCAGGGGCGGCAGGTTACCTCAGTAAAGGCGCCGCGCCGCAGGAAGTGGTGAACGCGATTCGTTCCGTCTTTGCCGGCCAGCGTTACATTGCTTCCGACATTGCGCAACAAATGGCGCTGAGCCAGATTGAGCCGGAGAAAACCGAATCTCCGTTTGCCAGTTTGTCTGAGCGTGAATTGCAGATTATGCTGATGATCACAAAAGGGCAGAAGGTAAATGAGATCTCGGAGCAACTGAATCTCAGCCCGAAAACGGTGAACAGCTATCGTTACCGGATGTTCAGTAAACTGAACATCCACGGTGATGTTGAACTGACTCATCTTGCCATCCGTCATGGTCTGTGTAATGCGGAGACGTTATTAAGTCAGTGAGTGATGTATTTGATTCAAAAGCATTTCTGAAAACCGTGACCAGCCAGCCTGGCGTTTATCGCATGTATGACGCTGGCGGTACGGTTATCTACGTGGGGAAGGCGAAAGATCTCAAGAAACGCCTCTCCAGCTATTTTCGCAGCAACCTAGCCTCCCGTAAGACTGAAGCGCTGGTCGCGCTCATCCAGAATATTGATGTCACCGTCACCCATACGGAGACAGAAGCACTCCTGCTTGAGCACAACTATATTAAGCTCTATCAGCCGCGCTATAACGTTCTGCTCCGGGATGATAAATCCTACCCGTTTATTTTTCTGAGCGGCGATACCCATCCCCGGCTCGCGATGCACCGTGGTGCGAAACATGCGAAGGGTGAATACTTTGGGCCGTTTCCTAACGGCTATGCCGTGCGTGAGACGCTGGCGCTGCTGCAAAAAATCTTTCCTGTTCGTCAGTGCGAAAACAGTGTCTACCGTAACCGCTCGCGTCCGTGCCTGCAGTACCAGATTGGCCGCTGTCTGGGGCCCTGCGTCGCCGGGCTGGTGAGTGAAGAAGAGTACGCGCAGCAGGTTGAGTACGTGCGCCTGTTTTTAGCCGGTAAAGACGATCAGGTCCTGACCCAACTGATTGCCCGTATGGAGAAAGCCAGCGCCGCGCTGGAGTTTGAAGAGGCCGCGCGCATACGTGACCAGATTCAGGCGGTGCGCCGGGTGACGGAGAAACAGTTTGTTTCGAACACCGGTGACGATCTCGACGTGATCGGCGTTGCCTTTGATGCCGGTCTGGCCTGTGTGCATGTGCTGTTTATTCGTCAGGGCAAAGTGCTCGGCAGCCGCAGCTATTTCCCGAAAGTGCCAGGCGGTACGGAGCTGGGTGAAGTGGTTGAAACTTTTGTCGGCCAGTTTTATCTGCAGGGGAGCCAGATGCGCACGCTGCCGTCGGAGATCCTGCTTGATTTTAACCTTGCCGATAAAACCCTGCTGGCCGATTCTTTATCCGAGCTGGCAGGACGCCGGGTGAATGCCCAGACCAAACCGCGCGGCGACCGTGCGCGTTATCTGAAGCTGGCGCGTACCAATGCCGCGACAGCGCTCAGCACCAAACTTTCCCAGCAGTCGACGGTGAGCCAGCGTTTAACGGCTCTGGCGACGCTTCTGAAATTGCCGGAAGTGAAACGCATGGAGTGTTTCGACATCAGCCATACCATGGGGGAGCAGACCGTTGCTTCCTGCGTGGTGTTCGATGCGAACGGTCCGCTGCGTGCTGAGTATCGTCGCTACAACATCACCGGCATCACCCCGGGGGATGACTATGCGGCAATGAATCAGGTGCTGCGTCGTCGCTATGGTAAAGCCATTGAAGAGAGCAAGATCCCGGATGTGATCCTGATTGACGGCGGGAAAGGGCAGCTCGGCCAGGCGAAGGCGGTCTTTGAATCCCTGGATGTCAGCTGGGATAAAAACCATCCCCTGCTGTTGGGGGTGGCAAAAGGGGCCGATCGTAAAGCCGGGCTGGAGACGCTGTTCTTCGAGCCGGAAGGTGAGGGCTTTAGCCTGCCGCCGGATTCCCCGGCGCTGCATGTTATTCAGCATATTCGCGATGAGTCGCACGATCACGCGATTAGCGGTCACCGAAAAAAACGGGCGAAGGTGAAAAACACCAGCACGCTGGAGACCATTGAAGGCGTTGGGCCAAAACGTCGCCAGATGCTGCTGAAGTATATGGGCGGATTGCAAGGATTACTCAACGCCAGCATGGAGGAAATTGCAAAAGTGCCGGGTATTTCGCAAGGGCTGGCAGAAAAGATCTACTACTCGTTGAAACATTGAGGGCTCTGTAGCAACATAGAGCTAAATTTTACTGACAACAAATAGTTACCGTCATTATGCAATATAACATCCCTACGTTGCTCACTCTCTTTCGCGTCGTGCTTATCCCGTTCTTTGTACTCGCGTTTTATCTGCCATTTGTCTGGGCCCCTTTTGCCTGTGCGCTGATTTTCCTGGTTGCCGCGGTCACCGACTGGTTTGATGGTTATCTGGCGCGCCGCTGGAACCAAAGCACCCGTTTTGGTGCTTTCCTCGATCCGGTGGCCGATAAAGTGATGGTGGCTATTGCCATGGTGCTGGTGGCTGAACATTACCATACCTGGTGGGTGACACTGCCAGCCGCCACCATGATTGGACGCGAGATCATCATCTCTGCACTGCGTGAATGGATGGCTGAACTGGGTAAACGCAGCAGCGTGGCGGTATCCTGGATCGGTAAAGTGAAAACCACCGCGCAAATGGCGGCGCTGGTCTGGATGCTGTGGCGTCCGAACGCCTGGGTAGAGTGGGCGGGAATCGGCCTGCTGTGGGTTGCCGCGGCGCTGACCCTGTGGTCAATGCTGCAATATTTGAACGCGGCGCGCGGAGATTTGCTTGAACAGTGATCGTTTCGCCGTAATTTTCAGCAAACGATCCGGGGATGCAAAAAATAACGTTGACTCATCACGTCATATCAGTAGAATGCAACGCATCGAACGGCGGCACAGTTAGCCGGACGATAATGAAATCAAGTGGTTAGCAGTTAACTTGATGACATGCGGGAATAGCTCAGTTGGTAGAGCACGACCTTGCCAAGGTCGGGGTCGCGAGTTCGAGTCTCGTTTCCCGCTCCAGATTAAAGACATGCGCAATAGCGGGTGTCAGTTTAAAAAAGTTTAACGGCGCGTTAGCAAAGCGGTTATGTAGCGGATTGCAAATCCGTCTAGTCCGGTTCGACTCCGGAACGCGCCTCCACTTTCTTCCCTGGCCGGATGGTGGAATCGGTAGACACAAGGGATTTAAAATCCCTCGGCGTTCGCGCTGTGTGGGTTCAAGTCCCACTCCGGCTACCATGGGAAACAAAGAATAATCAAAGCAATAAGCAGTGTCGTGAAACCACCGAAAGGTGGTTTTTTTGTGTCTGAAATTTGCTTTTCCTGGTATTAATGCAAGAGTGGGTGCAAAAAATAAGGCGGATTAACCGCCCTGCATTAGACTGTAACGCGCTCGTTCCATGCGTCCGAGTATTGGACATTCCCGTCGCAGTACTTCCAGGTGATACGCTCATAGCGGAGCTGTATACCTTCGTTGTGATTGTGTATCTGTAATGCTGGCTCTTTGCAGTTATGCATAACGGGGTTAATACTGACTACCCGGACGTTTTCAAGCAACATATTGAAGTATTCAACTTCTTGTCCTGCATCGTTGATTTTATACCATTTGATCTCTGCACTTCTTAGCGTCTGACCTGTTGCTACCGCTTTGTAGAGGTACGGACTCGAGCTATCAAACTCTTTTTCGATTACGAGAGGCGCATGGAGGCGCGTACCGGTTATTTTGCCCGTCCCGTTATCGGTCGGAACCAATAAGCCGTGGCTAAAGGAAAGCACTTCAATGCTCCCTTCACGATCTAAAATATCAACAGATCCTTTGATATCCGCACCACCGTCATCCTTAAGCCACAAGTAAGCAGGAATAGCCATTTCTAAAACTCCTTGTTGATGATTAAACGGCCATTAACGGCTAAAACTGGATAGCGCGTAATACAGATTGTGCCATTGGTGAATGAAATGAAATTACGTTACTTATTGATATTAATAATAAAAATATTAAATTGATCTCGGGCAATATACACAATCTCAATTACTTTTATGTTGCCTGCTTTAAATGGCTACAGAGATCAAGGATGGCATGTATACCAATTTACCCACCCCGTGGGCTGGAGATTTTACGGGAACATATCAGACTCGCGAGAGCACGGTGCGAAGTGCAGGACATGGCCGCTCCGCTAACGTATATCTGGTTTTATCAGCGAGTCAGAAACGGTGGGCCGTGGGATTACAAACAAAAAAATCGGCTGTGGGCTGATTTTGGTAACTTTCATTTCGGGGCAGTGGGCTATGCTGCTTGCATTCCGGCAGAAATTTTACATATGGCCGCTGGTGCGGCGCAGTGGAAAGCGGGCACATCAAGAAAAGAATGGGGAAATTTCATGCAAGGCCCACCGTTCGGCGATGACCCGATTGATCAGTTCTGGATAAAACAGGGAATAGACTATGCTAAACAGCACCACTTTTAGAGTGCTGCATTGGACCGCCACTGTGATTATGGCCGTTATGATCGCGATGTACTGCTATTTACAGCATATTCAGCGCTTAACTGTGCGAGACAAGCTTTACGAGGTTCGTCAGCTCACTCCGCGGACGTGGCTATATATCACTGAATACGCAGAACCGGACACGACAACAGGGGACGTATACCGCTATTTCTTGGCGAGCAAGTTTGACGGCGATCCCCTGGAGGGACTCGAAAAACAGCACATTGCCCCCACGCTTACAGCGAACACGCCACGAGCAAAAGTTGATGGAATCGGAAATAACATCTCTTTCACCGTTCACGGCACCGTATACGACTTTACGACCTCCGCATTTTTTTATGATGCTGAGGGAATAGCTGTCGTGCCATCGGTCGATTTAACTGCTCGTGGTGAAGGCTGGGATAAAGGAAAATTCAACAAATAAATAATGTTGGCGCGCTCTGCTGTTCAAGAAGTTAATGACCAGCCTTTGACATCACACCCCGCCCAAATACGCCTTCCTCACCTCCTGATTCCCCAGTAACTCTTCTCCGCTGCCGCTCAGGCGGATCTGCCCGTTAACCATCACGTAGCCGCGGTCAGAAAGCTTCAGCGCGTGGTGCGCATTCTGCTCCACCAGAAAAATGGTCATCCCGTTGCGGGCCAGTTCGCGCAGCGTCTGGAAGATCTGTTTCACCACAATCGGTGCCAGGCCGAGGCTGGGTTCATCCAGAAGCAGGAGTTTAGGGCGGCTCATCAGCGCCCGGGCGATAGCCAGCATCTGCTGTTCCCCGCCGGACATGGTCATCGCGCGCTGTTTACGCCGCTCTTTGAGGCGAGGGAAGAGGTCAAACATGGTGTGCATATCTTCCGTTGCAAACTGGCTGCCAATGGGGATGGTCCCCATCAGCAGGTTCTCCTCCACGGTCATATCGGGAAAAATGCGTCGTCCTTCCGGCGCCTGGGCAATGCCTTCGGAGGCGACATAGTGGGTCGATTTATGGCTAATGTCCTCTCCGCAAAACACGATCTGACCGCTGCGAATACGCGGCTGGCCGAAGATAGACATCAGTAATGTCGATTTACCCGCGCCGTTAGCGCCTATCAGCGCCACGGTCTCCCCTTTGTTTACTTCAAGGGTTACCTGTTTCAGCGCCTGGATCGCGCCGTAAAACACGTCCACCTCGCGAAAGGCCAGCATCGGTTCGCTCATAGATTGACCTCGCTTTCTTCGGTGCCCAGATACGCGGCGATCACTTTTTCATCATGCTGGATCTGCTCGGGTTTTCCCCTCGCGATGACGTCTCCATGGTCGAGCACAATGATGTCGTCCGAAATCTCCATCACCATTCCCATATCGTGTTCAATCAACAGTACCGTAATGCCGTGGTGGTCGCGCAGAAAACGGATGATGTTGCTCAGCTTGTGCGTTTCAACCGGGTTGAGCCCGGCGGCGGGTTCATCCAGACAGATCATCTCTGGTCCGGTGCACATGGCGCGCGCGATTTCCAGACGCCGCTGCTGGCCGTAGGACATCTCGCCCGCCAGGCGATTGGCACACTCCACAAGATCCACCACCTCAAGCCAGTAGAAGGCCCTGTCCAGGGCGTCGCTCTCTGCCCGTCGGTAAGCGGGGGTATTGAGGATCCCGGCGAGCAAATGACGGTTAACGCGCATATGCTGTGCGACCAGCAGGTTTTCCACGACCGACATCTCGCGGAACAGACGAATGTTCTGGAAGGTGCGCGCCAGCCCGGCGCGGTTGACCAGATGCGTCCCGCCAAACATCTTATAGAAAAGGCGCTGCCCCAACTGTGCAGGGTGAATCCAGTCGCCCGGCTGGAATTTTTGCCCGAGTACCTGAATGACGTTGGTCGTTCTGTTGCGTGCATTA
The DNA here is from genome assembly GCF_004296595.1 of Enterobacter sp. A8. Lineage (NCBI taxonomy): Bacteria > Pseudomonadati > Pseudomonadota > Gammaproteobacteria > Enterobacterales > Enterobacteriaceae > Enterobacter > Enterobacter sp. A8. The sequence continues at coordinate 1,047,046 of NZ_SCMF01000001.1, read as the reverse complement.
AACAGAATGTTCCCGCCGGACGCTTTATAGAAGCCGGTCAGGCAGTTAAAGACGGTGGTTTTGCCAGCGCCGTTTGGGCCGATAAGGGCGGTAATTGAACCGCGCTGCACGTCGAGATTGACGTCATTGAGCGCCTTGATCCCGCCAAAATGCATCATCAGGTGCTCTACGCTTAATATCGTTCCGTTCATGGCGCCACGCCCTTACGCACGGCAAACCCGCTTCGGTTAATGCGGATCAACCCGCGCGGACGCCAGATCATCATCACCACCATCAGCATGCCAAACAGCAGGACGCGATACTCAGCAAAGCTGCGCAACAGCTCGGGTGTCACGGTGAGCACAAAGGCTGCCAGCACGACTCCGAGCGTAGAGCCCATGCCGCCCAATACCACGATGGCGAGGATCAGCGCAGATTCAAAAAAGGTGAATGAGGTTGGATTCACAAAACCCTGATAGGTGGCAAAGAACACGCCCGCAATCCCGGCCGTTGACGCGCCCAGCGTAAAGGCCGAAAGCTTAACCAGCACATGGTTGAGGCCCATGGAGCGGCAGGCGATTTCATCTTCCCGCAGGGCTTCCCATGCCCGGCCAATTGGCATTCGTGTCAGACGATGCTTGATATAAAGCACTAGCAGCACCACCAGAAACAGCACCGCGTAAATAAAGATAAACTTCATATTCGGGTTGTACGTCAGATGGAAAAACTCATGAAATGGCACGCCACCTTCTTTGGCGCGTCGACCAAACTCCAGTCCGAAAAACGTAGGCGGTGGGGCTGACACGCCATTAGGCCCGCCGGTGAAGGTTAGCCAGTTGTTCAGCACCAGACGGATAATTTCCCCGAACCCGAGCGTCACAATCGCCAGGTAGTCGCCGTGCATGCGCAGCACCGGGAAGCCGAGCAGGGCACCGGCAGCCGCAGCCATAATTGCCGCCAGCGGCAGCATGCTCCAGAATCCGAGTCCCAGATATTGATACCCCAACGCCAGCCCGTAAGCGCCGATGGCGTAGAAGGCGACATACCCCAGATCCAGCAGTCCGGCCAGACCCACGACGATATTCAGGCCGAGGCCGAGCAGGACGTAAATCAGCCCGAGGATAGCAACCGTCAGCAGGTATTTGGTGGCGACAAACGGGAAGCAGATCGCAAGGGCGATCGCCAGAGGAATAACCCAGCGCAGACGGCTTTTGTATTCCGGCGGGCGAACATATACCCCCGCGCTGTCGGCTTCGAACCGCGCCTGAAAACGGGCCCCGGCAGCAGTACTTAAAAAAGCGCTCAGCAGAAAACGCCCAACCATCACTGTGCCAACCATCCAGGCCAGGCGCTGTCCGGCAAAGTTAAAGCTATACCCGTCCAGCACCAAGCCCGCAATCGGGCCAAAAATAATCAATGCGATCAGCCCGGAAAACATCGCGTCCAGCAGGCAGCGCTTGAGGGAGAAACCGTGTGATGTCATCGTTCTCTCCTTCACACTTTGGCCACGACAGGGCGGCCGAGCAGTCCCTGAGGGCGGAAAATCAGGATCATGACCAGCAGCCCAAACGAGAACACATCTTTGTAGTCCGAGTTCACCATGCCGGAAAATTGAGCTTCGGCCACCCCCAGAATCAGCCCGCCGAGCATCGCGCCGGGCAGCGAGCCGATCCCCCCGAGCACCGCGGCGGTAAAGGCTTTGATACCAATCACAAACCCGACGTAGAAATCAAAGGTGCCGTAATTCATGGTAATGAGCACCCCCGCCAGACCGGCCATTGCCGCGCCGATGACAAATACCAGAGAAATAATCCTGTCGGTATTTATCCCCAGAATGGAGGCCATTTTGCGATCCTGTTGTACCGCACGACACATGCGTCCCAGCCGGGTATGGCTGATAATCCAGGTGAGCAATAGCATCCCGGCGAAGGAGGCGACCAGAATGAATACTTTGGTATAGGTAATCTGCACGAACCCCTCTCCCAGATGCAGACGAATCACGCCATCCAGCATGGTTGGCACCCCTTGCTGACGCGGCCCCTGGCTCAGTTGCGCGTAATTTTGCAGGATAAGCGACATGCCGATGGCGGAGATCAGCGGTGCCAGACGGGTGGAGTTGCGTAGCGGTTTATAGGCAATGCGCTCGATGGTCCAGCCATACACTCCGGTGACCACGATGGTGAATACCAGCGTGCCGAGGATCAGTAGAGGGAACGACTGCAGGCCGAAGAAGGAGAGCAGCGCCAGGCCAATCGCGCAGAGATAGGCAGAGATCATATACACTTCGCCGTGGGCGAAGTTAATCATGCCGATGATGCCGTACACCATCGTATAACCGATGGCGATGAGTCCGTAGACGGAGCCCAGCGTTAAGCCATTAATTAACTGTTGCAGGAAGAATGTACTCATCTTAGCGCGCTCTTTATAACGGCCGCATAAACCGCGCAGCCTGATGTGTTGTTTGCGTCGGCAGGCGGCCCTGCCGACGTTGAGCGTGACTCCGTCCTGTTACGGCACTTCCTTATACTTTCCTTTGTCGTCCCACTGATACACCACGTAGTCAGAGACTTTCAGATCGCCTTTGCTGTCCCAGGCTTTTTTGCCCATCACCGTATCGACGGAATTAGCCTTCAGCCATTCGCTTGCTTTGGCTGAGTCCTTGCCGCCCGTCGCCTTGAATGCCGCAGCGATAGCCTGCACGGAGGCATAGGAGTAGAGGGTGTATCCTTCCGGTTCGAATTTACCGGCGCGGAATTTCTCAATAACCGCTTTACCGTCCGGGATCAGGCGCGGATCTTTACCGAAGGTCATATAGATGCCGTTGGTATATTGCGGTCCTCCCGCCGCGGTCACCATCTCTTCGTTGACAATACAGTCGCCGGAGAAGAATTTTGCCTGCACGCCCTGTTCACGCATCTGGCGAACCAGCGGGCCGGCTTCAGGGTGACAGCCCCCGAAGAAGACGACGTCCGGTTTTTGCGCCCCAATTTTGGTGACCAGGGCGTTAAAGTCTTTTTCACCGCGGGATAACCCTTCGTACATTACGTCCTGCACGCCGCGTTTTGCCAGTGCGGCTTTGGTGGCGTCCGCCAGCCCCTGACCGTAGGTGTCTTTGTCGTGAATGATCACCACCCGTTTGGCTTTCAGCTTGTCGATAATGAAATCGCTGGCGACCTGACCCTGCTGGTCATCGCGGCCGCACATGCGGAACATATCGCTCATGCCGCGCTCGGTAATCTGCGGGTTGGTGGAGCCAGGCGTGATGGCGATGATCCCCGCGTCGCTGTACACCTCAGAGGCGGGCATGGTGGACGAAGAGCAGAAATGACCGACCACCGCGTTGACCTTATCCTGGTCGACTAAACGGTTGGCGACGGCAACGGCCTGCTTGGGCTCGCAGGCATCATCTCCCTGAACCAGCTTAATTTTTTCACCGTTGATCCCGCCTGCGGCGTTAATGTCCTCTGCTGCCTGTGTTGCGCCATGCCAGTACTGATCGCCGTAGGTGGCATTGGGGCCTGTAAATGGCCCGGCCACGCCAATGACAATATCTGCCCGGGCGGAAAATGCCGTCACCAGACAACCGGCCAACACAAGAGAAAGAGGAGTTCTGATTAATTTCAGCGACATTATTGTGTTCCTTAGCAATGAGGTTTTTGCACCACGGTGTAAACCCGAACGCCCGACGGCGCAGCCAATCAAAAACACGAGCGAGAAAAATGATGTTACGAACAAGATACGGTCAGCATCCTGCTTAATACGGCGAGGTTTCCATGCGCAGTGTCGCGTGCTGAAGATTAAGCAAAATCGTTGCCAGAATGGTTAACCTGTTGACGGCGTTGCGACATGTTGAGTATAGAGCGCCGTTGTACGCAGCCTTGCGGGACGCACTGAAATTACAGCGGAGATCACATCTCGTTAACAATAAAGCCCATAAGTTGTGCAAGGGTCACGATTTGCACGTTTTTGCAGCAATAATTCCCGTAACTTCCGCCGGGAAAGGCGTACGATATGTGCTAGGATCCTTTCCTTTTTGATCAGGAGTGTCAGCAATGACTGAAGGCCCATTAAATGAAAGCGAAATGGCGTGGCTGGAAGAGACGTTAATGTCTTACGGTCATGACGATGCGTCCGTGATTGACGTGTCCGAACTGGACGGCATGCTTACGGCAGTGCTTTCCGGCCCCGTGGTTGTCGAGCCAGACACCTGGCTGGTGGCGGTATGGGGCGGCGAGAAATATATCCCGCGCTGGAAAAACGATCGAGAAATGAACCGTTTTATCGATCTCTGCTTTAAGCATATGAACGACATTGCTGAGCGCCTGAGCGAATACCCGGATCAGTTTGAGCCGATGTTTGGTTATAACGACGTGGACGGTCAGAGCTACACCGTGGTGGAAGAGTGGTGTTATGGCTATATGCGCGGCGTGTCGTTGACCGACTGGTCTGCACTGCCTGAAGAGCTGAAAGCGGATCTGGATGTCATCGCGCTTCACGGCGCAGAAGAGAACAGCGAGAAGCTGGACGCGCTGAGCGAAGAGGAGTACATCGCCAGCATTGAGCGTATCCAGCCAGCGGCGCTGCGTTTATACGACTACTGGTCTGCTAACCCACAGCAACCGGAAGCGAAGAAACCGATTGTTAACGGCACAAAGGTCGGGCGTAACGATCCGTGTCCGTGCGGCAGCGGGAAGAAGTTTAAGAGCTGTTGCTTACACTGATAAAAAAGGGGCTGTTGATAGCCCCTTTTTTTTACCCCACTTCCGGCAGCATTCCCGCCGCAATCAAAAATTGCACCAGAATAATGACGACCCCGCAGGCAAACACAATGCACAGCAGCGGCTTTCCACCTGCCACCCGGTACCCTTGCCGGGCATGCTGTTGGCGGCTCTTCCACGCCAGCAGAGAAGGGAGCAGCAGGGCAAGGATGGATAGAGCCACCCCCGCATATCCCAGCGCCATGACAAACCCGCGCGGGTAGAAGAGGGCAAAGGCCAGCGGAGGCAGGAAGGTGATCGCCCCTGTCTGTAAGCGGCCGGTGACGGAATTGCGACGCTGGAACAGATCTGCCAGATAATCAAACAGACCGAGCGCCACGCCCAGGAAGGAGGTGGCCAGCGCCAGATCGGCAAACAGATGCACCGCCAGCTCAACGTGTGGAGAAGTTACCACTTCACGCAGCGCCAGCAAGAAACCATTCAGACCGGCGTGTTCCGCCATCAAGCCAATAAAGGTGGAAGAGTCGATACTGCCCAGCGTCACCAGCTGCCAGAAAATGTAGGCAATCAGCGGGATGGCGCTACCGATAACAAACACGCGGCGAAGCTTGCGAATATCACCGTTCATGTAGCTGACAATGCTTGGCACACTGCCGTGGAAGCCAAATGAGGTAAAAATGACCGGGATCGCGGAAAGCGCCAGGCCTTTTTCCAGCGGCAGCGTCAGCAGGTTAACCTTATGAACATGCGGTGCCAGCAGAACCAGCATCACAATCAGAAAAAGAATTTTGGCGCTGAATAAAAAACGGTTAAACAGATCGACCAGCGAGGTGCCCACACAGACCACGCCGCCGCCGATGAGCGTAAAGAAGATGGCCCCCGTCGCTGGCGTAATGTCAGCACCGAACCCGTCGTTGACGCTGGAAGCGATCAATTCCCCGGCACCGCTGATATATGCAGCGGTCAGGGCGTACATCAGAAACATCATGCTAAAGCCTGTCACCCACTGTCCGTAACGGCCCAGATAGCGTGCCGCAAGCGAACCCAGCCCGGTATCGGCGGGGACGTGCTGATAAACCTCAAGCAGCAACAGCGCGGTGTAACACATTAATGCCCAGAGCGTACCCAGCAGCAGTAATGTCATGCCAAATCCGACGCCCGCGGCGGCCAGCGGCATCGCCAGCATTCCTGCGCCAATCGTCGTTCCGGCGACGATAAAAATACTTCCCAGGGTTCTGTTTTTCACGCTTTCCTCTACAACGCTTCACGATCGCGACAAAATCTGCGGCGCAGAGTAAGGGAAAAGCCGTATTTCGTCAAATCACCGTTACAAGAAGTGTAACTTTAACTTTACGATTTTAGCCGGGCGAGGCTCTTCAGGTAACTCTCTGATCCTTCGGAGGTGTAAGGCTACTTCATAAGGACAATAGGATCGCGTGAAAATCAGGCGTAATTTAAACAAAAATTGCAAAACATAAAATAAAATGAGGGTCTGATGGCGGGGGAAAATCCATTCACAGCGGCCTGGAGCCGGGGAGGCAATTTGCTATGTCACGGCCACTGGATCATTAGCTGGCAGAATACGGCGCTGACGTTGCCGGAATCCCGACGTGAAAAGGATATGGGCACATGGGCGATTTATTCGATTATCGATCCTGAGGATGAGACCTTTGCACAGGGGTTAAAAGAGGATGAGTGGATAATCGAAAACGTGGACTGGCTGACGGATTTATTCTTCGACGCCGGGATCCCGCTTGAGGCGGCAAACTACCGGTACTTTTTCCAGGCCGTAAATCCGCATGACTGGCGCTGTACCAGTTGCGCAGGTTGCATGTAAAACAATACGGCGCTGAAAGTCAGCGCCGTATCGATATTAATTCTGGGTATCAAGCGTAGAGAGTTCTTTATCAATAAAGTAAAGACCTTCACCGGTTTTACCGGCCAGCGATAATTTATCCAGAACCGATTTAAACAGTTTCTCTTCTTCGTGTTGTTCGGCCACATACCACTGCAGGAAATTAAAGGTTGGATAATCCTGGCTGGTCATTGCCGCATGCACCAGTTCGTTAATTTTCTGGGTGATCAGCTGCTCGTGCTCGTAGGTAGCGCGGAAGAGTTCATCAAGTGAGCCATACTCCGCAAACGGTGATGCCACGTTATCAATGCGCGGCAGGCTGCCGGTATCTGTCAGATAATCAAAGAGACGCTGCATGTGGGTCATCTCTTCCTGAGCGTGACGACGCAGGAACGCGGCGGCACCTTCAAAGCTGTGATAGCTGCACCAGGCACTCATCTGCTGGTAGAGCAGGGAGGAAAAAAGCTCAAGATTCATTTGTGCGTTGAGCTTGTCGATCATTTCAGTTTTCAGCATGGTGACGCTCCGGTTTATTATTTCTGGTTCACAATGAGCGACACTATAATTTGTTATTTAATTATATGCAAAACGTAAAATAAATATTTGCTTATTTAAAAATACGAATGGGAATAAAACGCATTGGCGATATTTATATTTATAAATGAGAATTGTTTATTTTAACGGGCTGCCAGCCAAAACTGGCAGCGCAGATTAATACCACGGATTACTGGTGGCAGGTTTAACAGCATAACCCATGCATTTGTACTGAATGGTGACGCTCTCGTTCAGACACAGTGAGCCGCTAATCAGGGTGCAGGTTTTAATGGGCTGCCCATAGGAGGAGGCGGTGGCATATCCCATGCCCTGGCACGCTTTGGTTGCGGTGCCGTTATTCACATATTCATCAGACCAGGCGTTTTGTAGGGCGGCCTGACCATAGTCAAGGCGGACTATGCCATTTGGCGCATCCAGACTGCTCACCTGTGCCTGGCGGTTGATGCTACATCCCGCGAGCAGCAGGACCGTGCCGACAACGAAGACTCTTTTCATGGTTCGCTCTGAGTGGAGGGAAATACGTTATCGTACCGCTCGCTGTCCGCCGCAATGCCCTGAATAGCCGGACAATCTGCCCTTTCTCTTTGCAACGGGCCGGGCTCAGACCTGTCATCAACAAAAATGTGAGTCCTCTTTGGTTTTTTAAAACAATCTTTCATTTAATTTGAAAGTGCGTTTGTGTGATAGTAGGGTGAAGATGAAAAGGTATCCATGATGGGCTCGCCCGCAACGCATTCAGGAGAGAGACAATGAAAATCGCACTGATGATGGAAAACAGCCAGGCCGCAAAAAATCCAGTGATTCTGAAAGAGTTAAAAACGGTCGCCGACGAAAAAGGGTTCCCGGTGTATAACGTTGGCATGAGCGATGAGAACGACCATCATCTGACCTATATCCATCTGGGGATCATGGCGAGCATTTTACTCAATGCGAAGGCCGTTGATTTTGTGGTGACTGGGTGTGGAACGGGCCAGGGGGCGTTGATGTCGCTGAACATCCACCCGGGCGTGATCTGCGGTTACTGTATCGACCCTGCAGATGCGTTTCTCTTCGCCCAGATTAACAACGGTAACGCGCTTGCCCTGCCGTTTGCCAAAGGCTTCGGCTGGGGCGCAGAGTTGAACGTTCGCTTTATCTTCGAAAAAGCGTTCACCGGCCGCAAGGGAGAAGGTTATCCGCCAGAGCGCAAAGAGCCTCAGGTACGTAATGCGGGGATCCTGAATCAGGTGAAAGCGGCTGTGGTCAAAGAGAACTATCTGGACACGCTGCGGGCAATCGATCCTGAGCTGGTAAAAACCGCCGTTTCCGGCCAGCGCTTCCAGCAGTGCTTCTTTGAAAACTGTCAGGACAAAGAGATCGAGGCTTTCGTGCGCGAGATTGTCGGCTAACACGCGTAGTTGAATACAGAAAAAATTGTGATGTGAGTCACAAAAATATTGATTTTTGTGATAGTGGTCATATTATAGGCACATTGACGATAAAGTTGTATAACAAGTTAATGGAGCATCACAATGAAACTGCGCAAAATCCTCAAAAGCATGTGGGCTAACTACTGCAACACCTTCAAAGACGTGCCGCCTGGCGCGATGTTCTGATAAAAAAACCTGCTTCGGCAGGTTTTTTTATGCCTGCAACCACCAGAAGGGAGATGAAAGGGGGCGTGTTTTGTTACTATGGCGGCCTTTGAATAAGGAGAAACCCCATGTCTCAAAACCTGAGCGCCGATCAGGAACTGGTATCTGATGTTGTCGCATGCCAGCTGGTCATCAAACAGATCCTTGATGTCTTAGATGTTATCGCGCCGGTGGAAGTGCGCGAGAAAATGTCTACCCAGCTGAAAAACATCGATTTTTCCAGCCATCCCGCTGCGGCTGACCCGGTTACGCTTCGGGCGATTCAGAAAGCCATCGCGCTGATTGAGCTGAGATTCACGCCGCAGAGTGAATCTCACTGATAGCGCGCAACGTGAGAAGGGCGACAGTGCCTGTCGCCCGAAAGCGTTTAAAAGAAGGTCTGTACCAGCAGATAACTCGCCGCGCAAGCACAGCTCACGCCAATTATCCCCGGCAGGATAAAGCTGTGGTTGATAATAAATTTGCCGATACGGGTTGTCCCTGAACGGTCAAACCCGATGCAGGCCAAATCGCTTGGGTAGGTAGGCAGAACAAAATAGCCATACGACGCCGGGAAGAAAGCGATCAGCATTTTCGGATCGATACCCAGCATTAACCCCATCGGCGCCACGGCCGTCAACGCTGCCGCCTGGCTGTTCACCAGTTTAGAGACCAGGAAAAGCACGATGGCGTAGGTCCACGGATGGCTTTTCACGACCCCTTCCAGCGCCAGTTTTAGCTCGTCGAGATGCGCCTGGAAAAAGGTATCACTCATCCACGCGACGCCGAACACCGAGAAAATCGCCACCATTCCGGCTTTAAAGACCGCGCCGTTAGAAATGGTCGCTGCATTGACCTTGCAGGTGACCAGCATCACCGCACCCGCAATGAGCATCATCATCTGAATGACAAGGTTCATCGACAGCGCCGTCATTTTGCCTTTCACCTCAAACGCCGGACGCAGTTCAGGCAATGCCCCGAGCAGCACCACCACCGCGATCCCGGCGAAGAAAATCCACGTTGACCAGTAGGCCTGTTTCGGAAAACGTTGGTTCATCAACGTCTCGGTTCCGCCGTAGATAAACTCGCGCTGTTTTGGATCTTTCAGCTTTTCCTGGAATTCCATGTCATCGGCTAAATCTTTCCCGCGGCGTAAACTCCACAGGGCGGCAATGGTCACACCGAACAGCGAGGCGGGAACCGACACGGCGAGAATTTCAAGGATCCCCCACGCGTGTCCAATGCCATGCTGGGCGGCCAGAATGGAAATCAGCGACACCACGGCAACGGAGACCGGGGAGGCGGTGATCGCCATTTGCGATGCCACCGACGCCACGGCCATCGGACGTTCCGGGCGGATCCCTTTTTTCAGGGCGATATCGGCAATAATCGGGAACATGGTGTACACCACATGGCCGGTACCGCAGAGAAAGGTCAGCATCCAGGTGGTAAAGGGGGCGAGGAGGGTGATGTGCTGAGGATGCTTGCGCAGCAGGCGCTCGGCAAATTGCATCATCACATTCAGCCCGCCTGCCGTCTGCAGGGTGGCCGCACACCCGATCACAGCGAGGATGGTCAGCATCACATCAACCGGCGGTTTACCGGGCTGCAGACCAAAGATAAACGTCAAAATAAACAGACCGATACCGCTTATCAGCCCCAGTCCCATCCCGCCAAAACGCGTGCCTGTCAGCAGGCACAGGAGGATGACAATAAACTCAATGGTGATCATGATGCTCCCTCGTCATTAATTATGTAATTAAATAAATCATTACATGTTGTAGGGATAATCATTGAGAGCGAGATCTGATTTGTTAAATCTTTTAAAAAGCAGGAGGTTGGCTGTGAAAAAGAGGCCCACTCCCGAACGGGAGCAGGCGAAAAGCTTAGTGGTGCTGTACTGTTACCAGATCGAGCAGGTGACGGTCGGTCTGTTCCGGGCATAACCCGGACTGTTGCGCGTTGCGGAGCTCATCCGCCAGTGCTTTAAGCAAAATGCCGTCCTGCTGCTGCTCTTTGTCCATATCGCGCAGGAACTGCAGTGTTGCGCTGTCATGCTGAGCCCTGGCTTCATCCGCCAGTTTATTCAGCGTGGCGCAGCGTTGCTCATACTCTTCAAGCGTTTTCCTGAATAACTCCTCCAGCGAGGAGTAGTGCCCATTAATTGCATCCGGGGCTTTGACGATAGGATTTGCCCCTGCGCCTTTCAAAAAGTTAAAGACGCGCATCATATGGGTGACGTTACTTTGTGCCTGGGTACGAAAAAAAGTGGCGGTACCGTTGAGACGGTTCTCAGAACACCACTCGCTCAAATGGAGGTGCAGATTCGACGCATAGAACTCCAGGTTCATCTGCGCATTGAGTTTTTGCATCATCGTTTGGGTAGTCATACCAATATCCTTATAGACTGTTAGTGTGATGTCCGTAACAAAACCTGAACGGGCAGGTTAAGACGAGTAAGTGGCAGAAAAGCATTTCTGCAGTGACAAAAGTCGACCGAATAATCACTTCCTGTGTTCGATATAAATAAGCATACCCCTGCCCGGTGTTTAAGAAAACTCTTAATTGGTGCGTTTTACCATACATTACAAAATTTAATATAGTACAAAAATAACAACATGTTGTTATAAAATAAGATTTATCTAATGCCTTGAAATTACTGGTTTTTACCTATTTTAATATCGATTTTTACCCACTGGGAATAGTGAGTCGGAATAATACTCTGAGAAAGATTTAATTCAGGATTAACTATTTCAAATATATGATGCGCCGACTAAATTGCGCTAAATCAATTTTCGCAGAATAACGCCATAAAATATATTTTGCGGCAACGCCAGTGCTACACAGTTCCTGATGATGGTAACGCCGTACCGCGATCGCGCCCGGAGCGCGGGGGTTTGGGTATCAGGGATTTCTTAGCTGATCTTATGGATAATTCTGCTTATCTCGGTTTCATTTGTCCGACAAATACTGCCGTTTTTATGTCATTTTTCGCTGAATTTATGTACGCAATTACTGTAATTCTGCGGTGTGATGGCGCTCTCTTATGGATGATTAATTTCCCGCTAAAACTATCACCAGCACTAACGCTTATGACGAGGTAAGCGCTAATGCCTTGTTTTAATTCCGATTAAATAAGAAGTACGCAAATATTCCCTACAGAAAAGAACGCTAATGCTGGAGTTTACCATGCACAAATTTACTAAAGCGCTGGCGGCCATCGGTCTGGCTGCCGTTATGTCACAATCCGCTATCGCTGAGAATTTAAAACTCGGTTTTTTGGTAAAACAGCCGGAAGAACCCTGGTTCCAGACCGAATGGAAATTCGCCGATAAGGCCGGGAAAGATTTAGGATTTGAAGTCATTAAAATCGCCGTGCCTGACGGTGAAAAAACGCTGAACGCTATCGACAGCCTGGCGGCCAGCGGGGCGAAAGGGTTCGTTATCTGTACGCCGGATCCCAAACTGGGCTCTGCGATTGCAGCCAAAGCGCGCGGTTACGACATGAAGGTCATTGCGGTTGACGATCAGTTCGTCAACGCCAAGGGCAAACCGATGGACAGCGTGCCGCTGGTGATGATGGCGGCCACCAAAATTGGCGAACGTCAGGGCCAGGAACTCTATAAAGAGATGCAGAAACGCGGCTGGGATGTGAAAGATACCGCCGTGATGGCCATCACCGCCGACGAGCTGGATACCGCCCGCCGTCGTACCACCGGGTCAATGGACGCGCTGAAAGCGGCCGGCTTCCCGGAAAAACAGATCTATAAAGTGCCGACAAAATCCAACGACATTCCGGGGGCCTTCGACGCCGCCAACTCCATGCTAGTTCAACATCCAGAGGTGAAGCACTGGCTGGTGGTCGGCATGAACGATAACACCGTCCTGGGCGGTGTACGCGCAACGGAAGGTCAGGGCTTCAAAGCGCCTGATGTGATCGGTATCGGCATCAACGGCGTTGACGCGGTGAGTGAGCTCTCTAAAGCGCAGGCGACGGGCTTCTACGGCTCACTGCTGCCAAGCCCGGACGTACACGGCTATAAATCCAGCGAAATGCTCTACAACTGGGTCACCAAAGGGGTGGAACCGCCGAAGTTTACTGAAGTGACCGACGTGGTGCTGATCACCCGCGACAACTTCAAAGAGGAGCTAGCGAAAAAAGGACTGGGCGGTAAGTAATACGCGGTGATTGTGCCCCTCGCGAACCGCGAGGGGCCAGACGTACACACTACAGGAATCACGGAGACGTTATGCGACAGTCTGATCCGTATCTCTCTTTTCGCGGTATCGGGAAAACCTTCCCCGGTGTTAACGCGCTGACCGATATCAGCTTCGACTGCTATGCCGGTCAGGTTCACGCCCTGATGGGCGAAAACGGCGCCGGAAAATCCACGCTGTTGAAAATCCTCAGCGGCAACTACACGCCAACCACCGGCACGCTGGCCATTCGCGGCCAAGAGGTGGCGTTTGCTGATACCACCGCTGCGCTCAACGCCGGGGTGGCCATCATCTATCAGGAACTGCATTTGATCCCTGAGATGACGGTGGCGGAAAACATCTATTTAGGCCAGCTCCCGCACAAAAGCGGCGTGGTAAACCGGTCGCTACTTAATTACGAAGCGGGGCTGCAGCTGAAACATCTGGGTCTGGATGTCGATCCCCAGACACCTCTGAAGTATCTCTCCATCGGCCAGTGGCAGATGGTTGAAATTGCCAAGGCGCTGGCGCGTAACGCCAGGATCATTGCCTTCGACGAACCGACAAGCTCGCTTTCCGCGCGTGAAATCGAAAACCTGTTCCGGGTGATCCGCGAGCTGCGTAAAGAAGGCCGCATTATTTTGTATGTTTCGCACCGTATGGAAGAGATTTTTGCCTTAAGCGATGCCATCACCGTCTTTAAAGATGGCCGCTACGTGCGCACCTTTACCGATATGGAGCAGGTCAATCATGACCAGCTCGTTCAGGCGATGGTTGGCCGCGAGCTGGGAGATATCTATCACTGGCAGCCACGCAAATACGGCCCTGAGCGCCTGAAGCTGGAAAACGTTAAAGCGCCGGGTGTGCGAACGCCGATCTCGCTCTCGGTGCGCAGCGGGGAGATTGTCGGGCTGTTTGGTCTGGTGGGCGCAGGGCGTAGCGAGTTAATGAAAGGCCTGTTTGGCGGTACGCGCATCACCGAAGGGCAGGTATCCATTGACGGGCAGCGGGTCGATATCCAAAAGCCCGCACATGCCATCCAGGCCGGGATGATGCTCTGCCCGGAAGACCGCAAAGCGGAGGGCATTATTCCGGTGCACTCGGTACGTGACAACATCAATATTTCCGCGCGGCGGAAGTTTATTCGCGCCGGTTGCCTGATCAACGACGGCTGGGAGGAGAGCAACGCCGACCACCATATCCGTTCGCTGAACATCAAAACCCCGGGCCCGGAACAGCTGATCATGAATCTCTCCGGCGGTAACCAGCAGAAGGCGATTTTAGGCCGCTGGTTGTCGGAGGATATGAAGGTCATTTTGCTGGATGAGCCAACGCGCGGCATCGATGTGGGGGCGAAACACGAAATTTATAACGTGATCTATGAGCTGGCAAAACGCGGTGTGGCGGTGTTGTTCGCCTCCAGCGATCTGCCTGAGGTACTCGGCGTGGCCGACCGCATTGTTGTGATGCGTGAGGGCGAAATCGCCGGTGAATTGCTTCATGAACAGGCGAATGAACAACAGGCGTTGAGTCTCGCCATGCCGAAAGTTAGCCAGGCTGTCGCCTGAGTAAGGAGTTAATGATGTCCTCTGTTACTACATCCGGAGCGCCGAAATCGAAATCGGCCTTCAGTTTTGGCCGCATCTGGGATCAGTACGGCATGCTGGTGGTCTTTGCCGCACTCTTTGTCGCCTGCGCGATCTTTGTGCCCAACTTTGCCACCTTCATTAATATGAAAGGACTGGGGCTGGCCATTTCCATGTCCGGCATGGTGGCCTGCGGGATGCTGTTCTGTCTGGCCTCGGGCGATTTCGACCTGTCAGTGGCCTCCGTCATTGCCTGCGCTGGCGTCACCACGGCGGTGGTGATCAACATGACCGAAAGCCTGTGGATTGGCGTGCTGGCGGGTCTGCTGCTGGGCGTTATCAGCGGTCTGGTTAACGGGTTTGTGATTGCCCGCCTGAAGATTAACGCCCTGATCACCACGCTTGCGACCATGCAGATTGTGCGCGGTCTGGCCTATATCATCTCCGACGGTAAAGCGGTGGGGATTGAAGACGAGCGCTTCTTCACCCTGGGCTATGCGAACTGGCTGGGGTTGCCTGCGCCAATCTGGCTGACGGTGGCCTGTCTGATCCTGTTCGGCTTCCTGCTTAACCGCACCACGTTTGGCCGAAATACCCTGGCGATCGGCGGTAATGAGGAAGCGGCGCGGCTGGCGGGTGTACCGGTGGTGCGCACCAAGATCATTATCTTTGTGCTCTCCGGTCTGGTCTCGGCGGCAGCGGGGATTATTCTGGCATCGCGCATGACCAGCGGCCAGCCTATGACCTCCATTGGATACGAGCTGATCGTCATTTCAGCCTGCGTGTTGGGCGGGGTTTCGCTGAAGGGCGGCATCGGAAAAATCTCATATGTGGTGGCCGGTATCCTCATTTTGGGGACGGTAGAGAACGCCATGAACCTGCTGAATATTTCGCCGTTCTCCCAGTATGTGGTTCGTGGCCTGATCCTGCTCGCAGCCGTGATTTTCGACCGTTACAAGCAAAAAGCGAAGCGTACCGTGTAACGTTCTTTCTGCCTTTTAATTGCTCAACTTATAACCTTAGTTGACGCCTGAACCGCCCCGCCAGTTCCGCTGGCGGGGCGGTTGTCAAATGGCGAGCGACGTCACACTGTCTATACTTACATGGCTATGAAAGAGGTAAAGGCGTTTACCTCTCGTAAACCGTAAGGAGGACCAGGGTGGCTGACTTGTTAACCGCACCGCCTGTACTGCCCGGACACTATGCTTTCTTTTTCGATCTCGACGGCACGCTCGCCGGGATAAAACCGCACCCCGACCAGGTGGTTATCCCGGAGGCGGTATTACAGGATTTGCATCAGCTCTCGCAAATGAATGAGGGAGCACTGGCATTGATATCAGGGCGCTCAATGGCCGAGCTGGATTTGCTCGCCAGTCCTTACCACTTTCCGCTGGCCGGTGTACACGGAGCGGAGCGCCGCGACATCCATGATCACACGCACATCGTTTCACTCCCCGATGCATTAATCGAAAAGCTGCAGGCGCAGCTCGCTGCTGCACTGGCTGAACTGCCGGGCACGGAGCTGGAAGCCAAAGGGATGGCCTTTGCCTTGCACTATCGCCAGGCACCGCAGCATGAAGAGGCCGTGCTTGCGCTCGCCGCCAGGGTCGCGCAGGCGCATCCTGAGCTGGCGCTGCAGCCGGGTAAATGCGTCGTGGAGCTTAAACCGAAAGGGATCAATAAAGGGGCTGCGATCGCCGCGTTTATGGCAACGCCGCCTTTCCAGGGCCGGACGCCCGTTTTTCTTGGGGATGACCTGACCGATGAGGCCGGGTTTCGTGTAGTGAATCAGGCCGGAGGGATCTCCGTGAAGGTTGGGCCTGGTGACACTGAAGCCGAATGGCGTCTGGCAAATGTGGCCAGCGTCTGGCAGTGGATATCTGACATCGCTAACCAGCAACAACAACAAATAGCGCAAAACAAAGGGGGAAACCATTATGGGTCGCTTAGTCGTCGTCTCTAACCGTATCGCACCGCCTGACGATAAAAAAGCCAGTGCAGGTGGACTGGCGGTGGGGGTATTAGGTGCCTTAAAAGCTGCTGGCGGGCTGTGGTTTGGCTGGAGTGGTGACATCAGTGAGGAAGAAAAACCACTTAAAAAGGTGACGCGCGGCAACATCACCTGGGCGTCATTCGCCCTGAAAGAGAAAGATTATGACGAGTACTACTCCCAGTTCTCGAATGCCGTGCTGTGGCCCGCGTTCCACTACCGTCTGGACCTGGTCAAATTCCAGCGAGAATCGTTTGAAGGCTACAGCCGCGTCAATGCGCTGCTGGCGGATAAACTGCTGCCTTTAATCGAGGAAGACGATATTTTATGGATCCACGATTATCATCTGCTTCCCTTCGCCCGCGAGCTGCGAAAACGCGGAGTCAACAACCGCATCGGCTTCTTCCTCCATATTCCGTTCCCGACACCGGAAATTTTTACCGCGCTGCCGCCACATGAAGAGCTGCTGGAAGCGCTGTGTGATTACGATTTGCTGGGCTTCCAGACTGAGAATGACCGCATTGCGTTCCTGGATTCGGTATCGGGCAAAACACGCCTGATGACGAAAGGGGGCAAAACGCATACGGCCTGGGGTAAAACGTTCCATACCGAAGTCTATCCGATTGGGATAGAACCGGATGAGATTGCTGAGCAGGCGTCTGGTCCGTTGCCGCCGAAGCTGGCGCAGCTTAAAAACGAGCTGAAACACGTGAAGAATATCTTCTCGGTGGAGCGTCTCGACTACTCCAAAGGGCTGCCGGAGCGCTTCCTGGCGTATGAAACGCTGCTGGATAAATATCCGCAGCACCACGGTAAAATCCGCTATACGCAGATTGCACCTACGTCGCGTGGAGAAGTGCAGGCCTATCAGGATATTCGTCATCAACTGGAGACGGAAGCAGGGCGCATCAACGGCCGCTACGGTCAGCTGGGCTGGACGCCGCTGTTTTATCTGAACCAACACTTTGACCGTAAGATCCTGATGAAGGTGTTCCGCTATGCTGACGTCGGCCTCGTAACACCGCTGCGCGACGGGATGAACCTGGTGGCAAAGGAGTATGTGGCGGCACAAGATCCGGCCGATCCGGGGGTGCTGGTGCTTTCTCAGTTTGCGGGAGCCGCGAACGAACTCACTTCAGCGCTCATCGTGAACCCTTACGACCGGGATGATGTGGCGAACGCGCTCAACCGTGCTCTGACGATGCCGCTGACGGAACGTATTTCCCGTCATGCGGAAATGATGGATACGATCCGCGAGAACGATATTAATCACTGGCAGGCACGTTTTATTCGCGATTTGCGTAATATTGAGCCGCAAAGCCATGAAGGCGTTCTGCAAAAAAAGATCGCGACTTTCCCTAAACTGGCGTGATATTCCTCTGGGGGTTTAACGACCCCCAAGAGGCACCAACAGCACATCAACCAGGCTTGAGGCGACTATCGATTTCGCCGCGCAGGCCGCCCGTGAAATAAAGCTTTGGTTATGATTACCGCATATCACTAAATCAATTTTCTCTTTGCGACATACGTCGAGAATATGCGCATTCAGTTCACCTGTCGCAATGACGGTCTGATAAATGGGATATTGCGCTTTCTCCACCAGCTCCTGCAGAAATTGCTGCGTTTCTTCCTGTAACACCTCACGAATATCTTCCAGCATGGGGGCTGCCAGTTGATTGTACATCTCGGGTTCGGCCGCAAGGGTAATTAAGCTGATGCGCGCATTATGCGGGCGGGCGATGGACACCGCCCGGGCAACGAGTTGGTGACTTTCCGGTGAAACTGCAACAGAAACAAGAAGATGGGAGTAACTCATCACGCACTCCTTAGCTGTCTGAAAAACCGCGTCTGTGTCAGCATTACCGCGAAATCAGCACTTCTGCAAGAGGTGAATACGACATTAGTGTGAAGCTTCTCATAATTATTCATTAATTATTCTTATAAGAAGAATAACGCCAAACCGCGTGCAAATGAAAAAAATTAACAACTTAACGTAAATCACACATTTTGATGCGCGTGATGTTAAATCGTTTTAAAGCGTTATAGACGCAATGTGAATGATCACGCTTTGAAACAAATTTTTCACCCCTCAAGCATAACTGTATGTTTTTCATAGGTAATGAAAATGTGGCCCTGAGATGTATAGCGTGTGAATTGTTGCGGTAGTCGCTATTGCTCAAAAAAGCAATCGCCATGCGCCTTCTGTTCGCACTTCTGCATGAGTATTCGTCCATAAAGAATATAAAATGGTCTTGATTGGTTAAAAAGTGAACAAATTACAAGTCTCACTGATGGATTTATGGATGATATTCACTTAAATTATGTGACATTGATCACATTTTTTTTAAATTTGAGGATGGCTGCATTGTATGTGTCAAAACTGACGAGTAGAGTTTGCGTCGAATTAGGAAAAATCTTAGTTATTTGTAAGAAATGATAAAACATGTAAGAAGCGCATCCGCGCTTCGTTGGTGCACGTTTTGCAGAATACAAACCTAAATTCAACTATGCATTTAGCCTTTTTTTTAAATACCGGGTGTTTTCCCGGCGACATCACGGGGTGCGGTCTTTCCGCATAAAAATAATAGTTGGTTATTCGGGATGGGAAAAATGCATACATCCGAGTTGCTAAAACATATCTATGACATCAACCTGTCATATTTACTGCTCGCGCAGCGATTGATTAGTCAGGACAAAGCGTCCGCGATGTTTCGTTTAGGTATTAACGAAGAGATGGCAACCATGCTGGGCGGGTTAACCCTGCCGCAAATGGTTAAACTGGCTGAAACGAATCAACTGGTTTGCCAGTTCCGCTTCGATAATCCTCAGACTATCACGCGGCTGACACAGGAATCTCGTGTGGACGATCTGCAACAGATCCATACCGGTATTCTTCTCTCCACCCGCTTGCTCAACGAAATCAGCCAGCCTGATGACGCAGCCCGTAAAAAAAGAGCGTAGAAATGAGCGAGAAAAGCATTGTTCAGGAAGCGCGTGACATACAGTTGGCCATGGAGCTGATTACACTGGGTGCTCGTTTACAAATGCTGGAAAGCGAAACTCAGTTGAGCCGTGGTCGTCTCATCAAACTGTACAAAGAGTTACGTGGTAGTCCCCCACCGAAAGGAATGTTGCCGTTTTCAACGGACTGGTTTATGACCTGGGAGCAGAACATTCACGCCTCCATGTTCTGTAATGCCTGGCAGTACCTTCTCAAAACCGGTTTGTGTAGCGGCGTCGATGCCGTGATCAAAGCGTATAAACTTTACCTTGAACAATGCCCACAGCAGGAAGAGGCTCCCCTGCTGGCGCTGACCCGCGCATGGACGCTGGTGCGTTTTGTTGAGAGCGGAATGCTTGAATTGTCGCGCTGCAACTGCTGCGATGGCAATTTCATTACCCATGCTCATCAGCCTGCAGGCAGCTTCGCCTGTAGTTTATGTCAGCCTCCATCCCGTGCAGTAAAAAGACGTAAACTTTCCCGGGATGCTGCCGATATTATTCCACAACTGCTGGATGAACAGATCGAACAAGCTGTTTAACCCGAACGTGTGGGAAAGATTCCAGCAGCGGTAAGCCATTACCGCTGCTTTTTTTTATCCTGGATTCGGTAAACGCTGCGAGCTGAACGTCCTTGCCATAGTCACTAGCGGAAGGATGATGTCGTGCTTATCTTATTAGGTTACCTGGTAGTTCTCGGTACAGTTTTCGGCGGTTACATGATGACCGGCGGGCACCTTGGAGCACTCTATCAACCGGCTGAACTTATTATCATCGGCGGCGCAGGGGTAGGGGCTTTTATCGTTGGTAACAACGGGAAATCGATCAAGGGGACGCTGAAAGCTATTCCATTGCTGTTCCGTCGCTCGAAATACACCAAAAGCATGTATATGGATCTGCTGGCTCTGCTCTATCGCCTGATGGCGAAGTCGCGCCAGCAGGGGATGTTCTCGCTGGAACGGGATATCGAAAACCCGAAAGAGAGCGAGATTTTTGCCAGCTACCCGCGCATCCTTGCCGATGCCATGATGCTGGATTTCATTGTCGATTACCTGCGCCTGATCATCAGCGGCAATATGAATACCTTCGAAATTGAAGCGCTGATGGACGAAGAGATCGAAACCCACGAGAGCGAATCCGAAGTGCCGGCCAACAGCCTGGCGCTGGTGGGGGACTCATTGCCGGCCTTCGGTATCGTGGCGGCGGTCATGGGGGTTGTTCACGCGCTGGCCTCGGCGGATCGCCCGGCGGCAGAGCTGGGGGCGCTGATTGCCCACGCCATGGTGGGAACCTTCCTCGGTATTTTGCTGGCGTATGGTTTTATCTCTCCGCTGGCCAGCGTTCTGCGTCAGAAGAGCGCGGAAACCACCAAAATGATGCAGTGCGTGAAGATTACGCTGCTCTCTAACCTCAACGGTTATGCGCCACCGATCGCGGTTGAGTTTGGCCGTAAAACGCTTTACTCCAGCGAGCGTCCGTCGTTTATCGAGCTTGAAGAACACGTGCGTGCGGTGAAAAACCCAAACCAACAGACGACAACTGAGGACGCATGAAAAACCAGTCCCATCCGATCGTCATCGTAAAAAAGCGCAAGCATAAGGGGCATGGGCACGGTGCGCATGGCTCCTGGAAAATTGCCTACGCCGATTTTATGACCGCAATGATGGCCTTCTTTCTGGTGATGTGGTTGATCTCGATCTCCAGCCCGAAAGAGCTGATTCAGATTGCGGAATACTTCCGTACGCCGCTGGCGACTGCGGTCTCTGGTGGGCCGCGTATCTCTAACAGTGACAGCCCGATCCCCGGCGGCGGCGATGATTACACTCAGAAGCAGGGTGAGGTGAAAAAAGAGCCGAACATCGACGAGCTGAAGAGAAAGATGGAGCAGGCGCGTCTGAAGAGACTGCGCGGCGATCTCGATCAGCTGATTGAAGCGGACCCGAAACTGCGCGCGCTGCGACCGCATCTGAAGATCGATCTGGTGCAGGAAGGGCTGCGTATCCAGATTATTGATAGCCAGAACCGCCCGATGTTCAAAACCGGTAGCGCCGAGGTTGAACCCTATATGCGCGATATTTTGCGCGCCATTGCGCCGGTGCTGAACGGTATTCCAAACCGCATTAGCCTGTCAGGCCACACGGATGACTTCCCGTACGCCACGGGCGAGAAGGGATACAGCAACTGGGAGCTTTCTGCCGATCGTGCCAACGCCTCGCGTCGCGAGCTGGTGGCGGGTGGGCTTGATGATGGCAAGGTACTGCGCGTGGTCGGCATGGCAGCAACCATGCGTGTCTCTGACCGCGGGCCGGATGACGCCATCAACCGTCGTATCAGTCTTTTAGTGCTGAACCAGCAGGCGGAGCAGGCCATCCTGCATGAAAACGCCGAAAGTCAGAATGAGTCACTGGACGATTTAAAACAGCCTGGGGCCGTTCCTTCGGCTGCCGTTCCAACATCGCCACCAGCCAATCCGAGGTGATAGCGTGAGCATGGATATTAGCGATTTTTACCAGACATTCTTTGATGAAGCCGACGAATTGTTGGCGGATATG
This sequence comes from Enterobacter sp. A8, assembly GCF_004296595.1. NCBI lineage: Bacteria > Pseudomonadati > Pseudomonadota > Gammaproteobacteria > Enterobacterales > Enterobacteriaceae > Enterobacter > Enterobacter sp. A8. The sequence continues at coordinate 1,025,001 of NZ_SCMF01000001.1, read as the reverse complement.
GAGCAACATTTGCTGGATTTGGTGCCAGAAGCGCCAGACTCTGAGCAGCTCAATGCCATCTTCCGCGCTGCGCACTCCATTAAAGGCGGAGCCGGAACATTTGGATTTACCATCCTGCAGGAAACCACCCATTTAATGGAAAACCTGCTTGATGAAGCACGACGCGGTGAGATGCAGCTCAATACCGACATTATCAACCTGTTTTTGGAAACCAAAGATATTATGCAGGAACAGCTCGACGCCTATAAAAGTTCGGCAGAGCCTGATGCCGCCAGCTTTGAATACATCTGCAATGCGCTGCGCCAGCTTGCGCTGGAAGCAAAAGGTGAGGTTGCCGCAGCCGTTGTTCCTGCAGCCAAACTGAGCGTTGTTGATGCGCCAGCCGCTGAAGATGCAGCACCTGCCGCCGCTAAAGCGGGGAAACTGCGCGTTGTGCTGTCACGCCTGAAAGAGAACGAAGTCAACCTGCTGGAAGAGGAGCTGGGTAACCTGGCGACATTAAGCAACGTGGTAAAAGGCAAAGACAGCCTTGCTGCGACGCTCGATGACGGTATCAGCCAGGACGACATCGTGGCAGTGCTGTGCTTTGTTATCGAAGCCGATCAAATCGCCTTTGAAACGGAAGCGGTTGCCGTTGACGCGCCAGCTGCAGTGGAGGAGGTTGCCGCTGTGGCTCAGGCTGCTGCGCCCGCGGTCGCCCCTGCTGCCCCGGCGTTGAAAGCCGTTCCTAAAGAAGCTGCCGCCCCGGGCCGTGGTGAAAAACCGGCGGCGCGCTCCAGCGAATCGACCAGCATCCGCGTTGCCGTAGAGAAGGTTGACCAGCTGATCAACCTGGTCGGCGAGCTGGTGATTACCCAGTCAATGCTGGCCCAGCGTTCTAACGAACTGGACCCGGTCACGCACGGCGATCTGATTACCAGCATGGGGCAGTTACAGCGTAACGCCCGCGATCTGCAGGAATCGGTGATGTCCATCCGTATGATGCCGATGGAGTACGTCTTTAGCCGCTTCCCGCGTCTGGTGCGCGACCTGGCCGGTAAACTCAATAAGCAGATTGAACTGACGCTGATGGGTAGCTCCACCGAGCTGGATAAGAGCCTGATTGAACGCATTATCGATCCGTTAACGCACCTGGTGCGTAACAGCCTGGACCACGGTATCGAACTGCCGGAAAACCGTATTGCCGCCGGAAAGTCCCCGGTCGGTAACCTGATCCTGTCTGCGGAGCACCAGGGCGGGAACATCTGTATTGAAGTAACCGATGACGGCGCGGGCCTTAACCGCGAGCGTATCCTGGCGAAGGCGATTTCGCAGGGGATGGCGGTCAGCGAAAACATGACCGATGAAGAAGTGGGCATGCTGATCTTCGCCCCGGGTTTCTCAACCGCCGAGCAGGTAACGGATGTCTCCGGACGCGGCGTGGGAATGGACGTGGTGAAGCGTAACATTCAGGAAATGGGCGGCCACGTCGAAATCCAGTCTAAGCAAGGTTCTGGTACCACCATTCGTATTCTGCTGCCGCTGACGCTGGCGATCCTCGACGGTATGTCGGTGAAAGTGGCGGACGAAGTCTTCATTCTGCCGCTGAACGCGGTAATGGAATCACTGCAGCCACGTGAAGAAGATCTGCACCCACTGGCAGGTGGCGAGCGCGTGCTCGAAGTGCGCGGGGAATACCTGCCGCTGGTGGAACTGTGGAAAGTCTTCGAAGTCGACGGGGCGAAAACAGAGGCCACGCAGGGTATCGTCGTGATCCTGCAAAGTGCGGGTCGCCGCTACGCGCTTCTGGTTGACCAGTTGATTGGTCAGCACCAGGTGGTGGTGAAAAACCTCGAAAGCAACTACCGCAAAGTGCCGGGTATTTCTGCCGCCACCATTCTGGGTGATGGTAGCGTGGCGCTGATCGTCGACGTGTCGGCGCTTCAGGGATTAAATCGTGAACAACGTGTGGCGTACACAGCCGCCTGATTAAGTAAAGGGTAAGAACATGACCGGTATGAGTAATGTAACGAAACTGGCGGGCGAGCCATCAGGACAGGAGTTCCTGGTATTCACTTTAGGCGATGAGGAGTACGGCATCGATATCCTGAAAGTGCAGGAAATTCGTGGTTACGATCAGGTTACCCGCATCGCGAACACGCCAGCGTTTATTAAAGGCGTCACCAACCTGCGCGGCGTGATTGTGCCTATCGTTGACCTGCGCGTGAAGTTCAGCCAGGGCGATGTGGAGTATAACGATAACACCGTGGTGATTGTCCTCAATCTGGGGCAGCGCGTGGTCGGTATCGTGGTGGATGGCGTGTCTGACGTGCTTTCACTGACGTCTGACCAAATCCGTCCGGCGCCGGAGTTTGCGGTCACGCTGTCTACCGAGTACCTGACGGGGCTGGGTGCGCTGGGTGAGCGTATGTTGATTCTGGTGAACATCGAGAAGCTGTTGAACAGCGAAGAGATGGCATTGCTGGATATCGCGGCGAACCATGTAGCGTAGGTAAATGCAAAACGGCAATCCAGGTTGCCGTTTTTTGTGTTTGCTCCCCCTCCCACAGGGAGAGGGGTGGGGTGAGGGCATCAGGCCACACCCCTTTTGTACTCTTACACTTCCTGCTCTACCAGCTCCGCTTCAGCTTCCCGCGCCCCTTCATTCTGCGACAGCATTGCGGTTGCAATCCCGTTACCCAGCACGTTAATGGCGGAACGCCCCATATCCAGGAAGTGGTCGATCCCCATCAGCAGCAGAATACCCGCCACCGGAATATTAAAGCTTGGGATGGTCGCCGCCAGTACCACCAGCGAAGAGCGTGGTACGCCCGCAATGCCTTTTGATGCCAGCATCAGCGTCAGCATCAGAACGGTGACCTCAGAGAAACTCAAATGAATATTGTACGCCTGAGCGATAAACATTGAGGCAAAAGAGCAGTAGACCATCGAACCGACCAGGTTAAAGGAATACCCAATTGGCAGGACGAAAGAGGCGATGCTGCGCGAACAGCCAAATCGCTCCAGTTGCTCAAGGGTTTTCGGATACGCTGCCTCGGAGCTGCTGGTGGTAAAGGCGACCAGCACCGGATCTTTCAGCATGCTGAGCAGGCGGAACACCTCTTTTTTCAGCACCATGTAACCCACTGCCAGCAACACCATGCAGGTGAGCAGGATCGCCACATAGTAGCCGCCAATAAAGGAGGCATAGTTCAGCAGAATGCCGAGACCCTGGGTGGCAATCACCGACGAGATCGCGGCGAAAATCGCCAGCGGGGCAACATACATGACGTAGCCCGTGACCTTCAGCATTATATGGGATACCACATCCAGCGCCGCGACCAGCGGGGCGTTGAATTTCTGGCCCAGCGACGCGCCGCCGATGCCAAAGAACATGGAGAACACTACAATTTGCAGAATTTCATTGTTCGCCATCGCCCCGGCAATGCTGGTCGGAATGGTGTGGGAGAGGAACGCTTTCAGGGTCATGCCGCCGACGGCCAGCCCGGTATCCACTGCTTCAGTGGGGATCGTCAGGTTCAGACCGCTGCCTGGATGCTCCAGAGTGACAATAAACAGCCCCACCAGAATAGAAAGCACCGATGAGCTGATAAACCATACCATCGCTTTACCGCCTACGCGGCCAATAGTCGAGGTTTCGCCCATTTTCATAATGCCGACCGTCAACGTGCTGAAGACCAACGGTGCAATCACCATTTTGATCAGTCGCAGGAAAATATCGGTGAGAAGCGTAATGTTATCCGACCAGGTTTTGATGGCATCCGCAGATGCGTATTCATGAATGGCCGCCCCTGAAAGAATACCCGCCAGCATGAATATCACGATGAAGAGCGTAAGTTTGTTTGCACTTGCCACGAAAAAGACCCCTATGCGCTGTAGATGTCGCCCGCGCCGATATATATGGATTTTTTATTACTGCGCGGGAAATTATTCGGCACATAAATTGAAGTAAAGCGGGGGGAGATACAACTCCTTTTTAAATTTTATTAATTTTGTTGCTAATGCCGCGACGATATATTGTGATGCTTATCACACTTTAATGGGATATATCCTCAGGCAACATTCGGTAAATTCCGTTTATAAATCAATAACCCAATGTTTCTAAAATCATTTCTCTGTCAATCGGACAAGGGGGTGACTGACATGGCCGCTAGTGGTCGAAGCGATAACCATAAACTAAATTCTCAATAACCCCCTCGGAGGAACATTAAGCGGGGCTAACATCTTGAACGTTAAAACTAAATTGTTGTACGTGAACGGAGACGTCTTCTGGAGGGTGGTAAATGAAAAGAAAACGCCTTTTGACCTGCGCTGGCATTCTGTTAACCGCGACAACCGCCCATCAGGCGCTGGCGGTCACCAGTAGTGGCACTATCGGCGCGACGCTGACATTGACAAACGGGTGTCTGATTAATGGATCGCCCACTCAAAACGGCATTAACTTCGGGACACTGGATTTCGGGACCCATCCTGCAACCTTTTCCACCCTGACGACGCAGTTGACCGGTGCCAGCGGCGGAAACACCTTCACGATTCAATGTACAACCGCCAGCTACACGGTGGCGATAACCGGGAATACCAACTCCACTGCGCCGGGCACCGTCGTTGGCACGACGGGGACACCCGCCCGCTATCTGATCAACACCACCAACACGGCGCAGGGTGTGGCATACAGCCTGTATAGCGACAGCGGATTTAATAACGTTGTGGCGAATAACGCGGCATTGCCGATCGCGTCCACGGCCGGTGGGGTGGACAGTTACACCCTCTACGGGCGTATTACCGGCGGCGGAAACAGCGTTACGGTGGTACCGGGGACCTACACCGACACCATAAATGTCAGCGTAACCTATTAGCCCACTTAGCCCATGAAGACCGCTTTTTCAGGTCTGCGCCACTGCGCAGAGGGGATCGTGCATCTTTTTTTTACGCTGATCCTCGGGCTGGCGCTGGTGCCGGCCGCTATGGCCGTCACGTCGCAGTCCTTTAAGGTCAGCGCGACCATTGTGCCGGGATGCGCGGTGAGCACCGGCAGTGGGGGGCTGTTAGGCACGCTGAACTTCGGTACCCATACCGGTGTGGAGAGTGCTCCGGTGAGCACCAGCTTCGTACCAAACGGGGCACTCTCGATCGCCTGTACGCCAGGCGTGGCGCTGAGTATGAGTATTAACGGCGGGCAGAATTACGCCTCCGTGCGGCGAATGACGCGCAACGGCGGGAACGACGTGGTGGGATACCGGCTTTACAGCAGCAGTTCACTTGCGGCGAACAGCGAAATAGGGGTCAACCAGGCGATTCCGGTGACCTATACCAACAGCAATAACATCGCGCTGCCGCTGTTTGGCGTGGCGCTATTGACCGGGTTCAGCCCGGCAGGAACCTATTCTGATCAACTTACCGTGACCTTGTCATGGTGATAAAGGGAGAGCGTCGATGACGACATATTTCAGGCGCATATGTCTGGGAAGTTTGCTGGGGGTGATGGCCCTGGCGGCAGGCCAGGTGCAGGCCGCCGCGACCATTCTGTTATGGCCTATCGATCCGTGGCTGGCGGCTGACGCCAAAGCCACGGAGCTGTGGATCCAGAATCAAGGAAACAGCCCAACCACCATGCAGGTACGCATTGTGCGCTGGAAGCAGGAGGGCGGGTTCGAACGTTACAGTGCCCAGCAGGATGTGGTGGCCAGCCCGCCAATTGTCACCATCGCAGCGGGCAGCAAGCAGCTTATTCGTCTTATCAAACAGGGGACGGTTCCGGTGGGGGTCGAGCAGGCCTACCGCATTATTGTCGATGAAATTCCTCAGCCGGACAACAAAGCCGAACCGGCTATTGGTCTCAAACTGCAGATGCGTTATTCCATTCCCCTTTTTGTCTATGGGCAGGGGATCCCGACAAGCAAAGAGGGGGCGCACCATGCGTTTGTGGATACGCACAACCTCAGCTGGCGGGTAAAAAATGAGGGCGGACAGCCTCACCTGGAGGTTAACAACCGGGGCGATGTACACGTCAGGCTCAGTCAGGTTTCGCTGGTGCAGGGCGGGCAGAAACGTCCTGTTGCTGAGGGATTGCTGGGCTACGTGCTGGCGGGCAGTACCCGCAGCTGGGCCATCCCGGCCGGAATTCGGCAGCCAGACCAGATGCGCGCGCAGATTAACGCCAGGGATGAACAATGGCAGTCGACGCCCGTCAACTGAAACCGGCGATGATGATCCTGCTTTGCGTCACGACCAGCGCCTGGGCAGAACCCGGCGATGACAGTTTACCGCCGCCTCCCGAGGCCCGGGCGGTGAACGATGAGGCGGTTTTTCAGCTTGGCCTCATAGTGAACCACTACGATACCGGTCTGGTGGTGCCCGTGACGCAGCGTAAAGGCGCTTACTTTGTCTCGAGCGCCGATTTGCTGCGTGCCGGGCTGCCGCCGGAGCATGTGCCGACCGGCGAGGTGGATCTCTCATCGCTTGCTCAGGTTCGCGTGGAGTACGACAGCGCCGGACAGCGTCTGCTGCTCAGCGTGCCCCGCGAATGGGTGGCCTCCCGGGTGACCTCCTTTGGCGGGCAAACCGCGCAAAGCAAACCTCACTTTGGGCGCGGGGCGCTGCTGAATTACGATCTTTATACTAACCACACGGAACACGTGGGCGGCCAGGCTTCTCTGTGGCATGAGTTCCGCTACTTCAATGAACGCGGTTCGCTCTCTTCTACCGGTTATGTGCGGAAAAATTTCGCTGGCGATGACGGCCAGCAGGCCGGATATGTGCGCTATGACACCACCCTGCTGGTCACCAACGAAGAGGACGCCACCACCTGGACGGCCGGGGATGTGATCAGCGATGCCCTGAGCTGGAGCTCCAGCGTGCGTATGGGCGGGATAAGCTACGGGCATGACTTCTCCCTGCGCCCGGATCTGGTGACCTGGCCGCTGCCGGAATTCTCCGGGGAAGCAGCGGTTCCCACCTCGGTCGATCTCTTTATTAATGGCTATCGGTCTGGCTCTACGCAGCTTCAGCCGGGCCCCTTTACCCTGACGAATCTGCCCTATATTAACGGGGCCGGGGACGCGGTGCTGATCACCACCGATGCGCTGGGACGGCAGGTGAGCACTACGCTGCCGTTCTATGTCACCAGCGAACTGCTTAAACGCGGCTTGAGCGATGGGGCGGTGACGCTGGGAAGCCTGCGGCGCAACTACGGGATCGACAATTTTGATTATGGTCCGGCGGCGGGCAGCGGTTCTTATCGCTACGGGGTAACGGACTGGCTGACCCTTGAAGCTCACGCGGAAGGGGCGGAGTCGCTGGCGCTGGGCGGGGCCGGGACGGTGGTGAAGCTCGGGCACTTTGGCGTTGTGAATACCGCGTATACCCAAAGCCGGATGCGCGGCGATGAGGGCGGGCAGATCGCCTGGGGCTATCAGTACAGCACCAGCGATTTTAGCCTTGCCACTCAACATACGCGACGCGATCGCGGCTTTGGCAACCTGGCCCTCTATGACCAGCCGACGATCTATGACGAAAACGACCGGCCTGTCGCCAGCTTCAGCCGCAATACCGATCAATATTCCCTGACTTTTAACCTTGGGCAGTACGGCAATATCGGGGCTGCCTAGATCGGTGTGGAGAGTTTTGACAGCCAGAAAACAGAACTGCTTAACCTCTCATGGAGCCGCAACCTGTGGGGCGCGAGCAGTCTTTACCTCGCCGCAAGCCGTGATCAGCAGCGGGGCGACTGGACGGTTGCACTCTCGCTACAGGTCCCGCTTGGGGAACGGGACAGCGCCGCAGTCACCTTCGAAAACACGCCGGAGGCAGGCAGCACGCAGCGCATCAACTACAACCACTCCATGCCTTCCGATGGCGGGTTAAGCTGGAACATGGCATGGGCGCATCAGTCGCGGGCGAACAATTATCAGCAGGGAACCTTGGGCTGGCGTAACAATAATATCGAAGTGCAGGGTGGGGCCTACGGTGAAAAGGACATGATGACCTGGTGGAGCGAGGCGCTGGGCTCCATTGTGCTGATGGACGGCGAGCTGTTTGCGGCGAATAAAATCAACGACGCCTTTGTGGTGATCAGCACTGATGGTCAACCGGATGTACCCGTCAGCTATGAGAATCAGCCGGTCGGCAAAACGAATCGCAACGGCTATCTGCTGGTGAGCGGCGTGTCGGCCTATTACCCGGCCAGTTACCGCATTGACACCCTTAATCTGCCTGCCGATACGCGTCTGAAAGAGACCGAACGCCGGATTGCGATCCGCCGCCACAGTGGTTATCTGGTGGACTTCCCTATGGAGCAGGAGCGGGTGGCAAGTGTCATTCTGCATGATGCCGAGGGACAGGCCATTCCGGTGGGCAGCCAGGTCAGACGTGCCTCACGCAGCAACGCGGTGGTGGGTTATGACGGGATCGCCTGGCTGGAAAATCTTAGCGACGTCAATTCGCTGGAGGTGATCACCCCGACGGGGAAACGGTGCCAGGCGACGCTGACCGTTGGCGCGAACCCGGAACACAGGCTGCAAACCTACGGGCCGCTGGTATGTCGGGAGGCACGGTGACGCGTTATCTGCTGGTGATTTTGCTGCTCTTCTCCGGTGCCAGCGGCGCGGCCTGCACCGTCAGTACGGTGAATGCGTCGTTTGGCAGCGTGACCTCGTTCGCGCTGAGCGGAACCGGGGAAGTGGAAACCACAGGCACGCTGGTGGTGGCCTGCGATACAGTCCTCAACCTGCTTACCAACGACTCGGTGGCGCTGACTTACACCTCGGCATCGATATTCGCCAACAGTCGCGCCACCCTGAAGCGCACGGACAATGCGGCTATTACCGATGTCATACCCACGCGCCTGTGCGCTGCCTCCGGCTGTGGCGGTAGCAGCGAAGTGCAGATCGGTAATGCCTATACCTGGAGCGGGAACACGCTGCTCGGGCTGCTGGGGTCGAAGCGCTACAACATTCCGCTCTATTTCCGTACGGTGCCGGGACAGAACGTCTCGGCCGGGCCGTATCAGGTGCTGCTGACATTCAGCATTAATTACAACGTCTGTGCCGTTGGCGCTGCCGGACTTTGCCTGACGCCGCAAACCGGCACGGCCACCACCACGATCCTTCTCAACATGACCGTCACTAACGACTGCAGCACCATGACCACCCCGGACGTGAATTTCAACAGCGCGCCGCTGGTACAAAGTTTTCCAACCGTCTCGCAGGCCATCGCCGTCACCTGCACCAAAGGCAGTACCTATACCATAGGGATTAATAATGGTGCCAACGCGCTGAACAACGTTCGTCGCATGGTGAGCGGCAGTAACTACATGAGTTACGACATCTATAAAGAAGCGACCACCAACCGCTGGGGCAGCAGCGGCACCGAACGCTGGACCAGTGCGACCTCGTCCCAGGTCAGTACCGACGGATTACTGCGTACCTACAATTACACCGCCAAAGTCCTGACCGGGCAGGCCACGCCCCCCGCCGGAACCTATACCGACACGCTGATTGTTGACGTGGCGTTCTAACCCCCGCGCTTTTCCCTTTCGCAAATGTAAAGTTCCTGTGGCCTGTGCCGATAACACCGTTAATAAATCTATGAGAAGGTGTTGTATGTTGAACCGTATCCGCGTTGTCACAATGCTCATGATGGTGCTGGTCATTTTCGCACTACTTCAGCTTATCTCCGGTGGGCTTTTTTTCTCGTCGTTAAAACAGAATCAGGACAGTTTCGCCGCCTCAAACGATCTGCGCCTGCAGCAGAGTGAACTCACGTCAACGTGGGATTTGATGCTGCAAACGCGTATCAACCTGAGCCGCTCCTCCGCCCGCATGATGATGGATCCCAATAACCAGCAGAGCAGCGCGAAAACCGATCTGCTGAAAAATGCCCGCGCGACCCTTGCGGATGCCGCAAAGCACTACGACGCCTTTAAGAAGATCGCCCCGCAGCCTGCCATGGAGCAGGTGAGTCAGAACATCGACGAAAAATATAACGCCTACTATGCCGGTCTGACGGAGCTAATCCAGTTCCTGGAGAGCGGCAACATGGACGCCTATTTCGCCCAGCCGACACAAGGAATGCAAAACGCGCTCGGCGCGGCGCTGAGTGAATACGCCAAAGCCAGCGCAGATCTCTACCACTCGGCCTTTACGGAAAGCCAGAATGATTACCGCTTTGCCAAATGGCAGATGGCTGTAATGGCGCTGGCGCTGGCCATTGTGCTGATCGCGGTATGGTACGGCATTCGCCATAGCCTGCTGAACCCACTGGGTCGCGTCATTGCCCATATCCGCGAGATTGCCAGCGGCGATTTGACCAAAACGCTGACCGTCTCCGGGCGTAACGAAATCACCGAACTGGCTAACAGCGTAGACCATATGCAGCGTTCGCTTATCGATACCGTTGCCAACGTGCGTAGCGGCACGGATGCCATCTATACCGGCACCAGCGAAATTGCGATGGGCAATAACGATCTCTCTTCCCGTACCGAACAACAGGCCTCCGCGCTGGAAGAGACCGCGGCCAGCATGGAACAGCTCACCGCCACCGTGAAGCAGAACGCGGATAACGCGCGTCAGGCTTCTCAGCTGGCAGAAAGCGCGTCCGAAACGGCGCAGCGTGGCGGTCGGGTGGTGGATGGGGTGGTGAAAACCATGCATGAAATTGCCGACAGCTCGAAGAAAATCGCTGACATCATCAGCGTGATCGACGGCATTGCCTTCCAGACCAATATCCTGGCGCTGAACGCCGCCGTTGAGGCTGCGCGTGCGGGTGAACAGGGGCGCGGGTTTGCGGTGGTGGCCGGTGAAGTGCGTAATCTCGCCAGCCGCAGTGCTAACGCGGCGAAAGAGATTAAAGCCCTGATTGAAGGCTCGGTTTCCCGCGTCGATACCGGCTCCGTGCTGGTGGAAAGCGCAGGGGAGACCATGAATGACATCGTGAATGCCGTTACCCGCGTAACGGACATCATGGGTGAAATCGCCTCTGCCTCTGATGAGCAGAGTCGTGGTATCGACCAGGTTGCCCTGGCGGTATCGGAAATGGATCGCGTGACACAGCAAAACGCCGCTCTGGTCCAGCAGTCCGCCGCGGCGGCCGCTGCGCTGGAAGACCAGGCGAGCCGTCTGAAGATGGCCGTCTCGGCGTTTCGTCTCGCTTCACTCGCTGGAAATACGGTCACCCCGCAAGCCACGTATCGTGCGCCAGCCGCTGAGCCGGCGGCCACGCGTAACCGCGCCGCGACGACCGGACATGATGAAAACTGGGAAACATTTTGACTGACATTTAAACCGCGGCTGCTTGCCGCTTGATGGGAGCGTGGATGTTAAATCGTATTCGTATCTCGACCACACTGTTTTTGATTCTGATCCTTTGCGGTGTGTTGCAGGTTGGCAGTAACGGGTTGTCTTTTTGGGCGTTTCGCGATGGCTATCAGAATTTGCAGGAAGTTGAGGCGAGTAATCAGCAGCGCTCCGCACTGGCACAAACGCGTGCCGTGCTGTTGCAGGCAAGCACTGCGCTGAACAAGGCGGGAACCTTAACCGCGCTGAGTTATCCGCCGGATGATATCAAGGCGCTGATGGCGACGGCACGCAACAGCCTTAAACAGGCCGACGCGCAGTTCAAAACGTTCACCGCGCAGGAGGACGTCAGCGAAAAAGGGAAAGCGCTGAAAGCTGCCATGAAGAAGAACTTTGAGCAGTGGCACAGCGATCTGGATCACCAGGCGACCTGGCTTGAGAACAACCAGCTCTCGGACTTTATGAGCGCGCCGGTGCAGGCCTCACAGGCGGCGTTTGATGACAGCTTTAACGCCTGGCAGCAGGACATTAACCAGTTTGTGCAGCGCGCAGGGGAAAGCAGCCGCATGAGCTACCACATGTCCGGCGTGATTTTTACCGTGGTGGTGATTCTGGCGGCGCTGCTGACCGGTGCCGCGCTGCTCTGGTCGCGCAAGATGATTGTTCAGCCGCTGGCGATCATCAGCAGCCACTTCGACAGCATTGCGAAGGGGGATCTGGCGCGTCCGGTGGCGGTGTATGGCAAAAACGAAATTTCGGCGATCTTTGCCAGCCTGAAGGCGATGCAAGGATCGCTACGGGAAACGGTCTCCGATGTGCGCCAGGGCAGCTATGCCATGCACACCGGGATCTCAGAGATTGCGGCTGGCAATAACGATCTCTCTTCCCGCACCGAGCAACAGGCGGCCTCGCTGGCGCAAACGGCGGCCAGCATGGAACAGCTGACTGCGACGGTAAGCCAGAACGCCGACAACGCGCGCCAGGCGTCAGACCTGTCAAAACAGGCGGCGATGACGGCGAAGAAGGGGGGCGACCAGGCGTCTCATGTGGCCAGCACCATGCAGGATATTGCCGCCAGTTCGCAGAAAATTGGCGACATCATCAGCGTGATTGATGGCATTGCGTTCCAGACCAACATTCTGGCGCTGAACGCGGCTGTGGAAGCGGCGCGTGCGGGTGAGCAGGGGCGCGGGTTTGCGGTGGTGGCGGGTGAAGTCCGTAACCTGGCGAGCCGCAGCGCCAACGCGGCGAAAGAGATCAAAGGGCTGATTGAAGAGTCTGTCTCCCGCGTCCAGCAAGGCTCCGCGCTGGTGGATACGGCGGCGAAAACCATGCACGAGATTGTCACCTCCGTTACGCGGGTGAACGACATCATGGGCGAAATTGCCTCGGCGTCTGATGAGCAGCGTCGCGGGATTGAGCAGGTGGCCCAGGCGGTAAGCCAGATGGATCAGGTCACGCAGCAGAATGCCTCGTTAGTGGAGGAAGCGGCAGCGGCAACCGATCAGCTGGCCAGTCAGGCGGATCATCTGACCGGGCTGGTCGCGGTATTTAATGTCAAAGAGCACGTTGAAGCAGTAACAGAAGTCGGGCGGTCGCAGGCCGTGCCAGTTGTATCCTGAATGTAATTAAGAAGGCGCTATGACATCACCAATGCCCCCAGGGCAAACGTCATTATTGTTGCAGATGACACAGCGCCTCGCGCTGTCCGACGCGCATTTTCGTCGGATATGTCAGTTAATTTACCAGCGTGCGGGGATCGTGCTTGCTGACCATAAGCGAGACATGGTCTACAACCGTCTGGTGCGGCGCCTGCGTACGCTGGGGCTGGATGACTTTGGTCGCTACCTGAGCATGCTCGAAGCGAACCAGAACAGCGCCGAGTGGCAGGCTTTTATTAACTCTTTAACCACTAACCTGACGGCCTTTTTCCGCGAAGCTCACCACTTCCCGGTACTGGCAGAGCACGCCCGCCGTCGCACCGGGGAATATCGCGTCTGGAGTGCGGCGGCCTCGACCGGGGAAGAGCCTTACTCGCTGGCGATCACCCTTGCCGATACCCTGGGAATGGCGCCGGGTCGCTGGAAAGTGTACGCCAGCGATATCGACACCGAAGTGCTGGAGAAGGCGCGTAACGGCGTCTATCGCCAGGATGAGCTGAAGACGTTGTCGCCTCAGCAGCTTCAGCGTTACTTCATGCGCGGTACCGGCCCGCATGAAGGGCTGGTGCGCGTGCGCCAGGAGCTGGCGAACTGCGTGGAGTTTGCACCGGTTAACCTGCTGGATAAGCAGTACAACGTGCCGGGGCCTTTCGACGCCATTTTTTGCCGTAACGTCATGATCTATTTTGATAAAACGACGCAACAGGACATTCTGCGTCGGTTTGTTCCGTTGCTCAAGCCTGACGGTTTACTGTTTGCCGGGCACTCGGAAAACTTCAGCAACCTCGTGCGTGAGTTTAGCCTGCGTGGGCAAACGGTATATGCGCTGAGTAAGGAAAAAGCATGAGTAAAATCAGGGTATTGTCTGTCGATGATTCGGCGCTGATGCGCCAGATCATGACTGAAATTATCAATAGCCACAGCGACATGGAGATGGTCGCTACCGCGCCGGATCCGCTGGTAGCGCGGGATTTAATTAAAAAATATAACCCCGACGTGCTGACGCTGGATGTCGAGATGCCGCGCATGGATGGCATTGATTTCCTGGAAAAGTTGATGCGTCTGCGTCCGATGCCGGTGGTGATGGTCTCATCGCTGACCGGCAAAGGCTCGGAAATTACGCTGCGCGCGCTGGAGCTGGGGGCGGTGGATTTCGTCACCAAACCCCAGCTTGGCATTCGTGAAGGCATGCTGGCCTACAGCGAAATGATCGCTGAGAAGATCCGCACCGCCTCGCGCGCGAAGCTCGCGGCCCATAAGCCAACGGCTGCCCCGGCAACCCTGAAGGCGGGTCCGTTACTCAGCTCGGAAAAACTGCTGGTGATTGGCGCATCAACCGGAGGAACAGAGGCAATTCGCCATGTACTCCAGCCATTGCCGCTTTCCAGTCCGGGTATTCTGATTACTCAACATATGCCGCCAGGCTTTACCCGCTCGTTCGCGGAGCGTCTGAACAAGCTGTGCCAGATCAGCGTGAAAGAGGCGGAAGATGGCGAGCGTGTGCTCCCGGGTCATGCTTACATCGCGCCGGGCGATAAGCATATGGAGCTGGCGCGCAGCGGCGCTAACTATCAAATCAAAATTCATGACGGGCCGCCGGTAAACCGGCACCGTCCGTCGGTGGATGTGCTGTTTCATTCGGTGGCGAAACATGCGGGGCGCAACGCCGTTGGGGTGATCCTGACGGGGATGGGCAACGATGGTGCCGCCGGAATGCTTGCAATGCACCAGGCTGGCGCCTGGACGATTGCGCAGAATGAAGCAAGTTGTGTGGTGTTCGGCATGCCGCGCGAGGCCATCAATATGGGTGGCGTGAGCGAAGTGGTCGATCTTAGCCAGGTAAGCCAGCAGATGCTGGCGAAAATCAGTGCCGGACAGGCAATACGTATTTGACTCAGGAGTATTATTTTATGGCGGATAAAGAGCTTAAGTTTTTGGTTGTGGATGACTTTTCCACCATGCGTCGCATTGTGCGTAACCTGCTGAAAGAGCTGGGCTTCAACAACGTTGAAGAAGCAGAAGACGGCGTGGATGCGCTGAACAAACTGCAGGCGGGCGGGTTTGGTTTTGTTATCTCTGACTGGAACATGCCGAACATGGATGGTCTGGAACTGCTGAAAACCATCCGCGCGGATGCAGGCATGGCCTCTATGCCGGTGCTGATGGTGACCGCAGAAGCGAAAAAAGAGAACATCATTGCCGCTGCACAGGCGGGCGCAAGCGGCTATGTGGTGAAGCCATTCACCGCGGCGACCCTGGAAGAGAAGCTCGGTAAGATCTTCGAGAAACTCGGCATGTGAGGTGTTGGTTATGATGCAACCTGCTATGAAACCCGTTGAAGAACATTCGCCCAGCGATATCATTGCCCGCATTGGCAGCCTGACACGCATGCTGCGTGACAGCCTGCGTGAACTGGGGCTGGACCAGGCAATCGCAGAAGCGGCGGAAGCGATTCCTGACGCGCGTGACCGTCTGGACTACGTTGTGCAGATGACCGCGCAAGCGGCTGAACGTGCGCTGAACAGCGTTGAAGCGTCACAACCGCACCAGGATGCGATGGAAAAGGGCGCGAAAGCGCTGACCAAACGCTGGGATGAGTGGTTTGAGAATCCTATCGAGCTGGCGGATGCCCGCGAACTGGTGACGGATACCCGTCAGTTCCTGGGCGATGTACCGGGCCACACCAGCTTCACCAACGCTCAGCTGCTGGACATCATGATGGCGCAGGATTTCCAGGACCTGACCGGTCAGGTGATCAAGCGCATGATGGATGTGATTCAGGAGATTGAACGTCAGCTGCTGATGGTGCTGCTGGAAAACATCCCGGAACCGGCTGCACGTCCGAAACGCGAGAACGAAAGCCTGCTTAATGGCCCACAGCTCGACGCCACCAAAGCGGGCGTTGTGGCAAGCCAGGATCAGGTAGACGACCTGCTGGACAGCCTCGGCTTCTGATACGCCTTTCCGCCTCAGGTGTGCATGCGCCTGAGGCGGTTAACGCAGAATCACCGAAAAGAGCCCGAATAAACGGGCTTTTCCCGCCATTGGATTTCCTCTGCGCTGGCATGATACCCGTGACGTAATGGGCTGAGCATGCACTGTGGCAGAAGAGAACGACGACAAGACAGAAGCCCCCACACCCCACCGACTTGAAAAAGCGCGTGAGGAAGGGCAGATCCCCCGATCCCGAGAGCTGACATCCCTGCTGATCCTTATTGTGGGTGTGTGCATCATCTGGTGGGGTGGGGAGTCGCTCGCCCGAAAACTGGCGGGGATGCTCTCTGCCGGATTACGTTTCGACCACAGTATGGTCAACGACCCAAACCTTATCCTCAGCCAGATTATTCAGCTTATTAAAGGGGCCATGGTTGCACTGCTGCCCCTGATTACCGGGGTGGTGCTGGTCGCGCTGATCTCGCCGGTGATGCTTGGTGGTCTGGTCTTTAGCACCAAATCGCTGCAACCGAAATTTTCCAAACTGAACCCGCTGTCCGGCATCGCGAAAATGTTCTCCGCGCAGACCGGGGCAGAACTGCTTAAAGCCATCCTCAAAGCAGCGCTGATGGGCAGTGCCGCGGGGTTTTATCTCTGGCACAACTGGCCGGAAATGATGCGGCTTATCAGCGAGTCGCCTTTGACCGCGATGAGCAATGCGCTGAATCTGGTCGGACTCTGCGCGCTGCTGGTGGTCCTCAGCATTATTCCGATGGTGGGGTTCGACGTCATCTTCCAGCTGTACAGCCACTTCAAAAAACTGCGCATGTCCCGTCAGGATATCCGTGACGAATATAAGCAGATGGAAGGCGACCCGCACGTGAAAGGGCGTATCCGCCAGATGCAGCGCGCCGCCGCCCGTCGAGGGATGATGGAAGATGTGCCGAAAGCCGACGTTATTGTCACCAACCCGACCCACTATTCCGTTGCGCTGCAGTACGACGAAAACAAAATGAGCGCGCCGAAAGTGGTGGCGAAGGGGGCGGGCTTAATCGCTCTGCGCATCCGCGAGATTGGCACGGAAAACCGGGTGCCAATACTGGAAGCGCCGCCGCTGGCGCGTGCGTTGTACCGCCACGCGGAAATTGGACAACAGATCCCAGGACAACTCTACGCCGCCGTGGCGGAAGTGCTGGCCTGGGTATGGCAGTTGAAACGCTGGCGTCTGGCTGGCGGTCAACGACCTGTCAAACCTGAGAACCTTCCGGTGCCTGCTGCGCTGGATTTTATGAACGAGAAGGACACTGATGGCTAATCTGGTGGCAATGTTGCGCCTGCCCGGCAACCTGAAATCGACCCAATGGCAAATCCTTGCCGGGCCGATCCTCATCCTGCTAATCCTGTCGATGATGGTATTGCCGCTGCCGGCATTCATCCTCGACCTGCTTTTCACTTTCAACATTGCGTTGTCCATCATGGTGTTGCTGGTGGCGATGTTCACCCAGCGTACCCTTGAGTTTGCGGCGTTTCCGACCATCCTGCTGTTTACCACCCTGTTACGACTGGCGCTGAACGTGGCGTCCACGCGTATCATCCTGATGGAAGGCCACACCGGCGCGGCAGCAGCGGGTAAAGTGGTTGAAGCCTTTGGCCACTTCCTCGTGGGCGGTAACTTTGCTATCGGCATCGTGGTGTTTGTCATTCTCGTTATCATCAACTTTATGGTTATCACCAAAGGTGCAGGGCGTATTGCGGAAGTGGGTGCGCGCTTTGTGCTGGACGGGATGCCGGGTAAGCAGATGGCGATCGACGCCGACCTTAACGCCGGGCTTATCGCGGAAGATGAAGCGAAAAAACGCCGCGCGGAAGTGACCCAGGAAGCGGACTTCTACGGCTCAATGGACGGTGCGAGTAAGTTTGTGCGCGGTGACGCCATCGCGGGCATTCTCATCATGGTGATTAACGTGGTGGGTGGCCTGCTTGTTGGGGTGCTGCAGCATGGCATGGGCATGGGCCAGGCGGCTGAAAGCTATACGCTGCTGACCATTGGTGACGGTCTGGTTGCCCAGATCCCGGCGCTGGTCATTTCTACCGCCGCGGGCGTTATTGTTACCCGCGTCAGTACCGATCAGGACGTTGGCGAGCAGATGGTTGGCCAGCTGTTCAGCAACCCGCGCGTCATGCTGCTGGCGGCGGCGGTGCTGGGTCTGCTCGGCCTGGTGCCGGGCATGCCGAACCTGGTTTTCCTGCTGTTCACGGCAGCACTGCTGGGCCTTGCCTGGTGGATGCGTGGCCGTGAAATGAAACCCGCGGCAGAACCTGTACCGGTAAAAATGCCGGAGAACACGCAGGCCGTGGAAGCCACCTGGAACGACGTTCAGCTGGAAGATTCGCTGGGGATGGAAGTGGGTTACCGTCTGATCCCGATGGTCGATTTCCAGCAGGATGGCGAACTGCTTGGCCGCATCCGCAGTATCCGGAAAAAATTCGCCCAGGATATGGGCTTCCTGCCGCCGGTTGTGCACATCCGCGACAACATGGATCTTCCGCCTGCCCGCTACCGTATTCTGATGAAAGGGGTTGAGATTGGCAGCGGCGATGCGTATCCAGGCCGCTGGCTGGCGATTAACCCGGGCACAGCCGCCGGTACGCTGCCGGGTGAACAGACCATCGATCCCGCGTTTGGTCTGGCCGCTATCTGGATTGAAAGCGCGCTCAAAGAGCAGGCACAAATTCAGGGGTATACCGTGGTGGAGGCCAGTACCGTGGTGGCTACCCATCTTAACCACCTGATTGGACAGTTCTCAGCAGAGCTGTTTGGCCGTCAGGAAGCACAGCAGTTACTCGACCGCGTGAGCCAGGAGATGCCGAAGCTGACGGAGGATCTGGTACCGGGCGTGCTGACGTTGACCACCCTGCATAAGGTGCTGCAAAACCTGCTTGATGAAAAAGTGCCGATCCGCGATATGCGCACCATTCTGGAAACCCTCGCCGAGCATGCACCGCTGCAAAGCGATCCGCATGAGCTGACGGCGGTGGTGCGCGTGGCGCTGGGCCGCGCGATCACCCAGCAGTGGTTCCCGGGCACCGGCGAAGTGCAGGTGATTGGCCTGGATACGCCGCTGGAACGTCTGCTGTTGCAGGCCCTGCAGGGCGGTGGCGGGCTGGAGCCGGGTCTGGCTGACCGTCTGCTGGCGCAAACACAGGAGGCGCTGGCGCGTCAGGAGATGCTGGGGGCACCGCCGGTGCTACTGGTAAACCATGCGCTGCGTCCGCTGCTGTCACGCTTCCTGCGCCGTAGCCTGAACCAACTGGTGGTGCTGTCGAATCTGGAGCTGTCTGATAATCGCCATATTCGTATGACGGCGACGATTGGAGGTAAATAATGCGTAAGTGGTTAGGGCTATTACTCTTCCCGCTGGTGGCGCAGGCCGCGGGCGAAGGGAGCTGGCAGGCCAGCAGCATCGGCGTGACCCTCAGCAACCGTGGCGTGGCGATGTCGTCGCGCCCGCTGGCGCCTTCTGAACCGGTGTCCGGTCAGATGAGCCTGGTGGTGTGGAACTACTCGCTGATTGGCCCGACGCCTGCCGGGCTGCAGGTGCGTCTGTGCTCCCAGAGCCGTTGCACGGAAATTGACGGAGAGAGCGGCACTACCCAGGCGTTTAACGGCGTACCTGCTATAGAACCTTTACGCTTTATCTGGGAAGTGCCGGGCGGCGGGCGGTTGATCCCGGCGCTCAAGGTGCAGAGTAATTCCGTTATCGTTAACTACCGCTAGTTGCCTGCCTCAACGCCCGTTATCAACGTTTATGATAGCGGGCTCGCAAAAATGACCTCACCTTTTGAAGTAATAGAAACGCTGTTTTATAAATCAGTGATGCACGTAATGACACTCTTTGCATTTTTGCCAGCCTTTGCGGTGTGATGGCAGAAACAGAAAGGTTTCCACAGTGCGTTAATTCTACTGTAGCCGTGTAAAAACTCCCGGACGAGGTTTGCTTACAGGGGGTCTCCTAAAACTGATTAGGGTTGACGGCAATGAAAACACGAAAAATTGGACTCGCAAACTATCTTGCATACGGGGCAGGGGATTTCCTCGGCGCGGGAACGACCGCGCTGACGGCGGCCTGGCTTTTGTATTTTTATACGACCTTCTGTGGACTCACACCGATTGAAGCGACCTTTATTTTTGCTGCTGCAAGGGTACTGGACGCGGTGGTCAGCCCGCTGATGGGCTTTTTAACCGATAACTTTGGCACCACCTGGCTGGGAAAACGCTTTGGTCGCCGCAAATTCTTTATTCTGCTCGGCATTCCCTGCGTCTTCAGCTACTCCCTGATGTGGGTTGGGGAGATGAATTTCTGGTACTACCTGCTGACCTATCTGGTCTTCGATATCGTCTACACCATGATTCTGGTGCCGTATGAAACGCTGGTCCCGGAGATGACCGATGACTTTAAACAGAAAACGAAATTCTCCGGTGCGCGTATTTCGATGGCGCAGATGTCCGCTATCCTGGCTTCGTTCCTGCCGGGGATCCTGCTGACCCACTTTGGTAAAGACAACGCGATCTCTTTCTTCTACGCAAGCCTGGTCTTCTCGGTGCTGTGCGCGCTGATGCTGACCTTTGTCTGGTTCTTCACCTGGGAGCGCCCGCGTGAGGAGTGGTCTGAAGCGGCCCTGCGCGCGGAAGAAGAGAAGAAAAAACTGACCCTGGGCCAGAGCCTGAATCGCCTGTTTGTGGAGTTAAGCTCGACGCTGCGCATCAAGATTTTCCGG
Source organism: Enterobacter sp. A8 (assembly GCF_004296595.1). NCBI lineage: Bacteria > Pseudomonadati > Pseudomonadota > Gammaproteobacteria > Enterobacterales > Enterobacteriaceae > Enterobacter > Enterobacter sp. A8. Next base: position 1,004,336 of record NZ_SCMF01000001.1, on the reverse strand, counting down.
CAGCACCTGGGCATGTACCTTGGCGGCTACATTGCGCAGGACGTCTTCAACGCCGTCTTTACCTATTACGTGGTGTTTGTGCTAATGCAGGAGGCGTCTATGGCGTCGAACCTGCTGGGCACGATGGCCATTTTCCAGTTCCTTGCCGTGATTGGGATGATCCCGCTGTGCATTCGCTTTGGGCCTGCGCCGTCTTACCGCATGGTGGTGGTGCTGTTTGGCCTGGCCTCTCTCTCTTACGCCGCGCTGTATTACGCCGGGCTGAGCGACGTTTACGCTTTGCTGCTGCTTATCTCCGCGGTTGCCGGTCTTGGTCGCGGCGGTATCAACTATGTGCCGTGGAACACCTATACCTACATTGCTGACGTGGACGAAGTGATCACCGGCCAGCGTCGTGAGGGCATCTTCGCCGGTATCATGACGTTGACCCGAAAAGCGTCTCAGGCCGGTGCGGTAATGCTGGTGGGCATCGTGATGCAGATGTCCGGCTTTGTCAGCGGTCAGAAAACCCAGCCTGCTGAAGTCAGCCACACCATTCTGCTGATTTTGAGCGTGGGAACCCTTCTGGTGCTGTTCTGCGGCTTCCTGGTTTCCCTGCGCTTCAGGCTCAATCTACAAACCCACAGCACGCTGCGCGAAGAGACCGCGAAAATGCGCGAATCGGGCCGCGCCATGCCTGAAGCGGCCAGCCCGCACGCCCGCGCCACCGTAGAAATGCTGGCCGGTATGCCGTTCGAATCCTTGTGGGGGAATAACAACATTGGTTATCTCAATCGCAATAAACCAGCGGCTCCTTCGCTGAAGGGACGTGCGGTACTGAATTCGACATACAACAGAGGTTAAGATGATGAAAATTTGGCCTGTCAAACATAGCCCCTTGCTGCGTCAGCCAGAGCGTTTTATCGCCAGGGACGAGCTGAAATCGCTGATTCAGAAGGTGACGCATAACCTGGTCAATATCCACGACAAAACGGGTGAATTTTTGCTGCGGCTGGACGACGGGCGCGTCATAGATACCAAAGGCTGGGCAGGGTGGGAGTGGACGCACGGCGTCGCGTTGTACGGTATCTGGCAGTACTACTGCCAGACCGGCGACGACGGGATGCGCGACATTATCGACAGCTGGTTTGCGGACCGTTTTGCGGAAGGGGCAACCACCAAAAACGTGAATACCATGTCGCCGTTCCTGACGCTGGCGTACCGCTATGAAGAGACCCGAAATCCGGCCTGGCTGCCGTGGCTGGAGAGCTGGGCGGAGTGGGCGATGCATGAGATGCCGCGTACCGAACACGGCGGCATGCAGCACATTACCCTGGCGGAAGAGAACGCGCAGCAGATGTGGGATGACACGCTGATGATGACGGTCCTGCCGCTGGCCAAAATTGGCAAGCTGCTGAACAAACCGGAATACGTTGAGGAGGCGGTGTACCAGTTCCTGCTGCATGTGCAGAACCTGATGGACCGGGAGACCGGGCTGTGGTTCCACGGCTGGAACTATGACGGCAACCATAACTTTGCCCATGCCCGCTGGGCGCGTGGCAACAGCTGGCTCACCATTGTGATCCCGGACTTCCTCGAACTGGTCGATCTGCCGGAAAACAACGCCGTGCGCCGTTATCTGACGCAGGTTCTCAATGCGCAGATTGCCGCGCTGGCGACATGTCAGCACGACAGTGGCCTGTGGCATACGCTGCTCGACGACCCAGACTCATACCTGGAGGCGTCGGCCACGGCAGGCTTTGCCTACGGTATTCTTAAGGCCGTGCGTAAACGCTATGTGGCGGCGGAATACGCTGAGGTCGCGGAGAAAGCCATCAGAGGGATTGTGAAAAACATCTCGCCGGAAGGGGAGCTGCTGCAAACGTCGTTCGGAACCGGGATGGGGAGCGATCTGGAGTTTTACCGCCAGATCCCGCTGACGTCGATGCCGTACGGTCAGGCAATGGCAATCCTCTGTTTGACGGAGTATTTGCGGAAGTACTTCTGATCATAAAAAAACCCGGCGATGATGGCCGGGTTTTTTGTATTACATACGTTCTACGGTTTCGATACCCAGGGTATCCAGACCCAGCTTCAGGGTCTTCGCCGTCAGCTGCGCCAGCTTCAGGCGGCTGTTGCGGACCGATTCATTTTCCGCAGACAGAATAGGGCAGTGCTCGTAGAAGCCGGAGAACAGACCGGCCAGATCGTACAGGTAAGCACACATCACATGCGGCGTACCGTCGCGTGCAACCACGGACAGCGTCTCTTCAAACTGCAGCAGACGGGCCGCCAGCTGGGCTTCACGATCTTCGGTAATGGTGACGGTCGCATTCGCCAGCACGCTTTCATCGATATTCGCTTTACGGAACACCGAGAGCACGCGGGTGTAGGCATACTGCATGTACGGCGCGGTGTTACCTTCAAACGCCAGCATGTTGTCCCAGTCGAAGATATAGTCGGTGGTACGGTTCTTGGAGAGATCCGCGTATTTCACCGCACCGATACCCACGGCGTTCGCCAGTTTTTCCAGCTCCTCGGCCGGCATATCCGGGTTCTTCTCTGCCACCAGGCGACGGGCGCGTTCCAGCGCTTCGTCCAGCAGGTCGGACAGCTTCACCGTACCGCCCGCACGGGTTTTGAACGGCTTGCCGTCTTTACCCAGCATCATGCCGAACATGTGGTGTTCCAGCGGTACGCAATCGGGAACATAACCGGCTTTACGCACGATAGTCCACGCCTGCATCAGGTGCTGGTGCTGACGGGAGTCGATGTAGTACAGCACGCGGTCAGCATGCAGCGTTTCGTAACGGTACTTCGCACAGGCGATATCGGTGGTGGTGTAGAGGTAGCCGCCATCCTTTTTCTGGATGATCACGCCCATCGGTTCGCCTTCCTTGTTTTTGTACTCATCAAGGAATACGACCGTTGCGCCTTCGCTCTCAACCGCCAGATGTTTGGCCTTCAGGTCGGCCACAATGCCCGGCAGCATTGGGTTATAGAGGCTTTCACCCATCACGTCGTCGCGGGTCAGGGTGACGTTCAGACGGTTATAGGTGAGCTGGTTCTGGGACATGGTGATGTCCACCAGCTTGCGCCACATCTCCAGGAAATACGGGTCGCCGCCCTGCAGTTTCACCACATAGCTACGCGCGCGCTCGGCGAAGGCTTCATCTTCGTCGTAGTGTTTTTTGGCTTCACGGTAGAACCCTTCCAGGTCCGCCAGCGCCATTTCACCCGCGTTTTCCTGCTGCTGTTTTTCCAGGTAAGCAATCAGCATACCGAACTGGGTACCCCAGTCGCCCACGTGGTTCGCGCGGATCACCTTGTGACCGAGGAACTCAAGGGTGCGTACTGCCGCGTCACCGATGATGGTGGAGCGCAGGTGGCCAACGTGCATCTCTTTCGCGACGTTTGGCGCGGAGTAGTCAATCACCACGGTCTGTGGCTCTGGCTGGGTTACGCCCAGACGGTCAGATTTCAGCGCTGCGTCAACGTGGCTTGCCAGGAAGGCCGGCTCAAGGAAAATGTTGATAAAGCCCGGGCCAGCGATTTCGGTTTTGCTGGCAATGCCGGTGAGATCCAGATGAGTCAGCACCTGCTCAGCCAGTTGTCGCGGCGGCATGCCCAGTTTTTTAGCCACTGCCATCACGCCATTAGCCTGATAGTCGCCAAACTGTACTTTCGCTGACTGACGAACCTGCGGTTCGCAATCCGCAGGCGCACCTGCGGCAATCAGTGCCTGACTGACTTTTTCTGAGAGAAGAGCCTGAATATTCACCTGGATACCTTACGTTTTTGATGCGGGCTGACTGCCACCCGCGCCAGTTAAAGAATGAGGGCGGGAGTATACTGCAAATGCCTTCTGGCGTCAGCACTGCGGGGGGCGAAGATTGCGCAGAATCCAGGCTAAGAAAGCATGCATAATCATGCAGTGATAAAAAGCGTCATTCCGCGGTTGGTCAAAAGGGGGCAACAGAGTAAATTAGCGGCTTTGCGACACGATAAGAGACTGACTTATGGCGAACTGGCAATCCATTGACGAACTGCATGATATTTCCGCAGATTTACCGCGCTTCACCCAGGCGTTCACAGAACTTGCCACCCGTCTTGGTCTGGACATTGCGCCGCTTGAGGCCGATCACATCTCCTTGCGCTGTCATCAGAACGCCACCGCCGAGCGCTGGCGTCGCGGGTTTGAACAGTGCGGGGAACTGCTCTCTGAGAACATCATCAACGGCCGTCCTATCTGTCTGTTTAAACTGCATGAGCCGGTCTGCGTAGCGCACTGGCAATTTAGCGTTGTTGAACTGCCGTGGCCGGGAGAAAAACGTTACCCGCATGAAGGCTGGGAGCACATCGAAATCGTGCTGCCTGGCGAGCCCGACACGCTGAATGCGCGCGCGCTGGCGCTGCTGTCTGATGAGGGGTTAAGCAAGCCGGGTATCTTTGTGAAAACGAGTTCACCAAAAGGCGAGCGCGAGCGTTTACCAAACCCGACGCTGGCCGTGACTGACGGACAGGTGACGGTGAAGTTCCATCCCTGGACGATAGAACAGATTGTTGCCAGCGAAGAGTAAGCGTTGTGACGACACGCGAAGACCGACCGGGAGCGGCGTGTCATGATGGTGCATTACGCGGAATTTAAGGAGGAGTGGATGGCGCGGCTGGAGATTTGCTGTTACAGCGTGGAGTGTGCCGTGACGGCGCAACAGCGGGGGGCAGACCGCATTGAACTGTGCGCGGCACCGAAAGAAGGGGGGTTAACGCCCTCGTACGGTGTGTTGAAGTCTGCCCGTCAGGCTGTCACCGTTCCGGTACACCCTATCATTCGTCCTCGGGGCGGTGATTTTTGTTACTCGGCAGGCGAGTTCAATGCCATGCTTGACGATATCGCCCTTGTTCGCGATCTGGGATTCCCGGGGCTGGTGACGGGGCTGCTCGATGAAGAAGGCAACGTCGATGTACCGCGTATGCGCCAGGTAATGGCGGCCGCAAAGGGGATGGCGGTAACATTTCATCGCGCGTTCGATATGTGTAAAAACCCATTACAAGCCTTTGATACCCTTGCGGAACTTGGCGTGGCGCGTGTGCTGACATCGGGCCAGCAGTCGTCGGCTGAAAAAGGACTGCAATTAATTACGGAACTAAAAGCACATTCCGGTGTTCCAATAATAATGGCGGGTGCGGGAGTCCGTGCCAGCAATCTGGAACTGTTTTTAAACGCCGGGGTGGAAGAGCTTCACAGCTCTGCCGGGAAATGGATACCGTCGCCCATGCGTTATCGCAACACAGGGTTGTCTATGTCGACGGATGCTGAAGCGGATGAGTACTCACGCTACGGTGTAGATGGAGAGTCGGTTGCGGAAATGAAATCGCTGATTGAACGTCATCACGTGTAGCAACGTACCGATTTTTACCGCGCATCATGTCGCCCAATATGATGCTTGCTTGTACCAGGCCCCTGCCAATTACACAGGGGCCTTTTTTTCTCCTTCATATTTCAAGCCGCAGCTGCGTTGGCTGCCTCGCTCCCCCCAGTCACTTACTGATGTAAGCTCCTGGGGATTCGCTGCGTTGCCGCCTTGCTGCAACTTGAAATATTTTGGAGAAAACCTGCGATGACCAGGCCGGGTAAGGCGCAGCCGCCACCCGGCTAAAAGGCTACGGCTTCGTGGCAATCAACACCGCACGCATTGGCGCCGGATAGCCTTCAACGGTTTTGCTGTGGTCGGTTGGGTCAAGGAACTGCTCCAGCGATTCGGTCACCATCCACTCCGTGCGGCGTTGCTCCTCGATGGAGGTCACGCAGACGTCGGCGATGCGCACATCCACAAATCCGCACTTCTCCAGCCAGTTTTTCAGCGCCAGCGCGGAAGGAATGAAGTAGACGTTGCGCATTTGCGCGTAACGATCGCCGGGAACCAGAACGGTATTTTCATCGCCTTCGACCACCAGCGTTTCCAGCACCAGTTCGCCGCCGCTGACCAGCTGATCTTTCAGCTGCCATAAATGCTCCAGCGGGGAACGGCGGTGGTAAAGCACGCCCATGGAGAAGACGGTATCAAACGCTTTCAGCGCGGGCAGTTGCTCAATGCCCAGCGGCAGCAAATGCGCGCGCTGGTCGTTACCCAGCAGCTTACGCACGGCTTCGAACTGGCACAGGAACAACTGCATCGGGTCGATGCCAACGGCTAAATGCGCGCCCGCGCCAATCATGCGCCACATGTGGTAACCGCTACCGCAGCCGACGTCCAGAATGGTACGCCCGGTCAGGTCGGAGAGGTGCGGCAGCACGCGATCCCATTTCCAGTCGGAGCGCCATTCAGTATTGATATTCACCCCGTAGAGCGAAAACGGTCCTTTGCGCCACGGCATCAGGTTACGCATCAGCGTTTCGATGCGATTAATCTGCCCGGCGGGCAGCGGCTCTGCGCTTTCTGCCGTGACGCTGTGCAGCAGATCCAGACGGTGAGGCGTCAGCTCCGGCAGAAACTCCACCGCATTTGACCACTGCTTCAACAGCCCATGCTGCTGATCGCGCTGCCAGGTGGCAATCTGCGCAGGCAGCGTCTCCAGCCAGTGGGAGAGATGGTTTTTTGCAATCAGCTGATAGAAGTTACCGAACTCAATCATGCCGCGTCCTCAGCTTTCAGCGCCACCAGGGAGCCAAAGTTAAAGCACTGGAACCACAGTTCGCTGTGCTCAAAGCCTGCCTGGCGCAGACGCGCTTTATGGGTTTCCACGGAGTCCGTCAGCATCACGTTTTCCAGCATGCTGCGTTTCTGGCTAATCTCCAGCTCGCTGTAGCCGTTTGCACGTTTGAAATCGTGGTGCATGTTGAACAGCAGTTCGCCGACGGTCGCGTCTTCAAAGCTGAATTTCTCAGACAGCACCAGCGCGCCACCGGGGTTAAGGCCCTGATAAATTTTGTCCAGCAGCCGCTGGCGGTCATCGGGCACCAGGAACTGCAGGGTAAAATTCAGCACGACCATCGAGGCGTTGTGGATTTCGATGTCACGAATGTCGCCTTCAACGACCTCGACCGGAGTTGCCGCTTTCCAGGCATCAATATGACGGCGGCAGCGTTCAACCATCGCCGGGGAGTTATCGACGGCAATGATTTTACAGCCTTCGTGATGAACGTTACGACGTACCGACAACGTTGCCGCGCCGAGCGAGCAGCCCAGGTCATACACCAGCGTGCCGGGTTGAACGAAGCGCTCAGCCAGCATGCCGATCATGGAGATAATATTGGAATAACCGGGAACAGAGCGCTGGATCATATCCGGGAAGACTTCGGCTACCCGTTCATCGAAGGTCCAGTCGCCCAGGCTGGCGATAGGCGCGGAAAAAAGCGTGTCGCGATCTGACATAACGTAAAAATCCGGGAAAAATAAAGTGGCGTATTGTGCGCTAACGGAAGGAGAAAACCAACTCCCACGGCATATACCAAAGGTTAGCCAGCACCATCAGCAAAAGCGAGCACCATGTCGCGCTCATGCCGGAACGACGCCAGCGGAATAAGCGGTGGTGAAAGCCGTAATAATGCATTAACCGACCCGCAATCAGCAGCAGGCCACAAATGTGTACCATCCAGGTTTCGGCGCCATTCATCTCCATAAACAGCAGCAAAATGAGTGCCACCGGAATGTACTCAACCGCGTTGCCGTGGATACGGATAGCGCTTTGCAGTTCGGAAAACCCCCCGTCGCCGTATGAGACGCGGTACTGCATTCTGAGTCGCACAACATCAAATGAAAATTTAATCAGCAGTAATGCACCTAGCACCGCATACAACGCGCTGACCATACAAACTCCCTGTGTTTTGGCAGATGGCGTCTCTATGATATGGCGTGATCTCAGAAAAGAGAAGATTGTTGTGGGATGGAGGGCGCGCTGCCGAGCGACGGAACCGCGGTTTGCAGGGCCTGCCAGAGCGTATCGACCAGTTCGGGGGCCTGGGCGATATCCGGCGTATGTAAAAAAAGATACGGCGTGGTGGTCTGTTCCCATTTCGCTAACGTGTGCAGCCAGACGGCGAACATCTCCTGATTTTGCTGCATATTGTCGCTGCCGATAAACCGGACCATCGGATTGTGCGCGGTTACGATAGCGTGGACCGGGACTTTGGGCTTCTTGCGCTGGGCATCAATAATGGCTTCGTTATGCGCAATTGCGCTGTGAACAGGACGACTGTCAAGGATGACGCGGTTGACTGAGCGCTCATGCAATCCCCGGTTGAGTGCTTTCTCTACCTCGCCTTTGGCAAAAAATTCAGGATGTCTCACTTCAACGCCGTAGGTAAAGTCCCGGGGCAGGCCATCAAGGAATGGCCAGAGCGCGGGCAGATCGCGCGGACCAAAGGTGGCGGGAAGCTGCAGCCAGTACTGGCCGATACGGTTTGCCAGTGGCGACATTCGGCCAAAAAACTCTTCGGTTAAATCACTGCAGTTACGCAGGGCGGCGTTATGGGAGATGGTTGCCGGAAATTTAAAGCAGAAGCGGAAATCATCCGTGGTTTGATCCCGCCAGCGCTCGACAATCTCTGCCCGGGGAAGGGCATACAGCGTGGTGTTGCCCTCCACGCAGTTAAAGTGCCGGGCGTACTCTTCAAGGCTGGTTATGCCAAGGCGCACCCATTTCGGGTGCGACCACTGGGGCAGGCCCACGTACATCATAACGCGCTTAAAATCTCATCCGTGCTGCGCACGCGACCGATGCGCGGGAAAATATGGGTCATGCTGCCCTGGTGTTGTTCCGCAGAAGCCGCGCTGCATGCGTCTTCGGCAATCACCAGGTTAAAGCCCAACTCCCAGGCGTTACGGGCGGTGGATTCCACGCCAATGTTGGTGGAGATCCCGCACAGGATAATGGTGTCGATACCGCGGCGGCGCAGCTGTAGCTCCAGGTCGGTGCCGTAGAAGGCGCCCCACTGGCGTTTGGTCACTTCGATATCGCTGTCGCGTTTGCCGAGCGAGACCGGATACGTCCACCAGTTGTCCGGCAGGGCGTGCGCGGGCGCCTGAGCGTCAACCGGCTGTTTTAACGCTTCGGCAAAATCGGCCGACCAGCCAACGCGCACCATGACAACCGGTGCACCGCTGGCGCGGCATTTTTCCGCCAGACGGGCGGCACGGCTGACGACATCATCAGCGGTGTGCGGGCCACCGGCAAAGGGAAGGATCCCTTCCTGTAGATCAATCACCACCAGGGCGGTTTTGCGGGCATCAAGTGTCAGCATGGTAACTCCAGTTAAATGAATCGCTTCCGTTACACCTTACGACGTTATGGCCTGTTATCGGTCGGATAATTTTGTTAATTTTTGTGAGAATTCGCAATAAGAGCGCAGCAAACGTGCGTCTGGCCGTGCTTCGCTCTTATCGTCCGGCGGAATTTCCAGTATAATAGCCGCCTTTTTTCATCCAGTTGTGACATACAGAAAGCTGCGACATAGTAGCCTGCATACCAGGCGACATTTAGCCTGCGGCTAATTAAGGGATATCTCATGCGTACAGAATATTGCGGGCAGCTGCGTCAGTCCCACGTCGGACAGCAGGTGACCCTGTGTGGTTGGGTCAACCGTCGTCGTGATCTTGGTAGCCTTATCTTCATCGATATGCGCGACCGCGAAGGTATCGTTCAGGTGTTCTTCGATCCGGATCGCGCGGACGCGTTGAAGCTGGCTTCTGAGCTGCGTAATGAGTTCTGCATTCAGGTCACCGGCACCGTACGTGCGCGTGACGAGAAAAACGTCAACGCAGATATGGCGACCGGTGCCATTGAAGTGCTGGCCTCCGATCTGACGATCATCAACCGTGCTGAAGCGCTGCCGCTGGACTCCAACCACGTCAACACTGAAGAAGCGCGTCTGAAATACCGCTACCTGGATCTGCGTCGCCCGGAAATGGCACAGCGCCTGAAAACCCGTGCGAAAATCACCAGCCTGGTGCGTCGCTTTATGGATGACCACGGTTTCCTCGATATCGAAACCCCGATGCTGACCAAAGCCACGCCGGAAGGCGCGCGCGATTACCTGGTGCCATCCCGCGTTCATAAAGGCAAATTCTACGCGCTGCCGCAGTCTCCACAGCTGTTTAAACAGCTGCTGATGATGTCCGGCTTCGATCGCTACTATCAGATCGTAAAATGCTTCCGTGACGAAGACCTGCGCGCTGACCGTCAGCCAGAATTTACCCAGATCGATGTGGAAACCTCCTTCATGACCGCTGAGCAGGTGCGTGAAGTGATGGAAGCGCTGGTGCGCAGCCTGTGGAATGACGTGAAGGGCGTGGAGCTGGGCGACTTCCCCATTATGACCTTCGCCGAAGCCGAGCGTCGTTACGGCTCCGACAAACCAGACCTGCGTAACCCTATGGAGCTGGTGGACGTTGCTGACCTGGTGAAATCCGTTGAGTTTGCGGTGTTTGCCGGCCCGGCTAACGATCCGAAAGGTCGCGTAGCAGCCCTGCGTGTACCGGGCGGTGCAGCGCTTAGCCGTAAGCAGATTGACGACTACGGCAACTTCATCAAGATCTACGGCGCGAAAGGTCTGGCCTATATTAAAGTAACCGAGCGTGCGAAAGGTCTGGAAGGTATCACCAGCCCGGTGGCGAAGTTCCTGAACGCGGAGATTGTAGAAGCGATCCTTGAGCGCACCGGCGCACAGGATGGCGACATGATCTTCTTCGGCGCTGACAACAAGAAAATTGTTGCCGATGCAATGGGCGCGCTGCGTCTGAAACTGGGCAAAGATCTGAACCTCACCGACGAGAGCAAATGGGCGCCGTTGTGGGTTATCGACTTCCCGATGTTTGAAGACGACGGTGAAGGCGGCCTGACTGCCATGCACCACCCGTTCACCTCGCCAAAAGACATGACGGCGGCAGAGCTGAAAGCGGCACCGGAAGAGGCAGTCGCGAACGCCTACGATATGGTTATCAACGGCTATGAAGTGGGCGGCGGCTCCGTGCGTATTCACAGCGGTGAGATGCAGCAGACGGTGTTCGGCATTCTGGGCATCAACGAACAGGAACAGCGCGAGAAGTTCGGCTTCCTGCTGGATGCGCTGAAGTACGGTACGCCGCCTCACGCAGGCCTGGCATTCGGTCTCGACCGTCTGACTATGCTGCTGACCGGCACCGACAACATCCGTGACGTTATTGCCTTCCCGAAAACCACCGCAGCGGCGTGTCTGATGACCGAAGCGCCAAGCTTCGCTAACCCGGCCGCGCTGGCTGAGCTGGGTATCGACGTGGTGAAAAAGGAAGAGAAAAACTGATATGGCATATAAGCGTCCCGTTTCTGTCTTAGTTGTAATTTACGCTCAGGACACGAAGCGGGTGCTGATGTTGCAGCGGCGCGATGACCCTGAATTCTGGCAGTCGGTTACCGGCAGTCTGGAAGAGGGCGAAACCGCGCCGCAGGCCGCCGCGCGTGAAGTAAAGGAAGAGGTCACCATTGACGTTGCTTGCGAGCAACTGACCCTGAAGGACTGTCAGCGCACGGTGGAGTTCGAAATTTTTAGCCATTTACGTCATCGCTATGCACCGGGTATCGAGCGCAACACGGAATCGTGGTTCTGTCTCGCGCTCCCTCACGAACGGGAGATCGTGTTCACTGAACATCTGACCTACCGCTGGGTGGATGCGGCGGATGCCGCCGCACTGACCAAATCGTGGAGCAACCGGCAGGCGATTGAAGAATTTGTAATTAACGCAGCCTGAAAAGGCGCGATTTTTGGAGAACTTTTTATGGCAGGTCATAGTAAGTGGGCCAACACCAAACACCGCAAAGCGGCACAGGATGCCAAGCGCGGTAAGATCTTTACCAAAATCATTCGCGAGCTGGTGACAGCAGCGCGTCTGGGCGGCGGCGATCCGGCGTCTAACCCACGTCTGCGTGCGGCAGTAGATAAAGCGCTGTCCAACAACATGACGCGTGACACCCTGAACCGTGCTATCGCTCGTGGCGTGGGCGGTGATGAAGACACGAACATGGAAACCATCATTTATGAAGGTTACGGTCCTGGCGGCACCGCGGTAATGGTTGAATGTCTGTCCGACAACCGTAACCGTACCGTTGCAGAAGTGCGCCATGCGTTCACCAAAACCGGCGGTAACCTGGGGACTGACGGTTCTGTAGCGTATCTGTTCAGCAAAAAAGGCGTCATCTCCTTCGAGAAAGGCGACGAAGATGTCATCATGGAAGCGGCACTGGAAGCGGGTGCGGAAGACGTAGTCACCTTCGACGATGGCGCTATCGATGTCTACACCGCGTGGGAAGAGATGGGCGCAGTACGTGATGCGCTGGAAGCGGCGGGCCTGAAAGCCGACAACGCTGAAGTCTCCATGATCCCGTCCACCAAAGCGGATATGGATGCTGAAACGGCACCAAAACTGCTGCGTCTGATCGACATGCTTGAAGACTGCGACGACGTGCAGGAAGTGTATCACAACGGTGAGATCTCTGATGAGGTTGCAGCGACTCTCTGATGAGAGCGTTTAAACCGTTTACGGGAGACGCGTGATGTCGATTATCCTTGGGATTGACCCCGGCTCACGCGTCACCGGTTACGGCGTTATCCGTCAGGTTGGACGCCAGTTAACCTACCTTGGCAGTGGCTGTATTCGCACCAAAGTCGAAGATCTGCCGTCGCGACTGAAGCTCATTTATGCAGGCGTGACGGAGATTATCACCCAGTTTCAGCCTGACTATTTCGCCATCGAGCAGGTCTTCATGGCGAAAAACGCCGATTCGGCGTTAAAGCTCGGTCAGGCGCGGGGCGTGGCAATTGTTGCTGCCGTGAACCAGGATCTTCCGGTATTTGAATACGCGGCAAGACAGGTCAAGCAGACGGTGGTGGGGATTGGTAGCGCGGAGAAAAGCCAGGTGCAGCATATGGTGCGTACCCTGTTGAAGCTCCCCGCGAACCCGCAGGCCGATGCCGCCGATGCGCTGGCAATTGCGATCACCCACTGTCATGTCAGCCAGAACGCGATGCAAATGAGCGAGTCGCGGCTCAATCTGGCGCGAGGCAGGTTACGATAATGAGAAATCAGGCTGGATGTTTATCCAGCCTTTTTTTATTATGTCGCAAATCAATAATTTTCCAGAACGCAGGAGCGTCACGTGATAGGCAGACTCAGAGGCATCATCATTGAAAAACAACCCCCGTTAGTGCTGCTGGAAGTGGGCGGCGTGGGCTATGAAGTCCATATGCCAATGACCTGCTTCTACGAGCTGCCGGACGCGGGCAAAGAGGCGATTGTCTTTACCCAGTTTGTGGTGCGTGAAGATGCTCAACTGCTCTATGGCTTCAACAACAAACAGGAACGCACCCTGTTCCGCGAGCTGATTAAAACCAACGGCGTCGGGCCGAAGCTGGCGCTGGCCATTCTCTCCGGTATGTCCGCCCAGCAGTTCGTGAATGCCGTTGAGCGCGAAGATCCTGCCGCGCTGGTTAAGCTCCCGGGCATTGGTAAGAAAACGGCAGAGCGCCTGATTGTTGAGATGAAAGACCGCTTTAAAGGTCTGCATGGCGATCTCTTTACCCCTGCTGCCGATCTGGTGCTGACTTCGCCGGGTGCGCCTGTGTCGGATGATGATGCCGAGCAGGAAGCGGTTGCCGCGCTGGTGGCGCTGGGCTATAAACCTCAGGAGGCCAGCCGAATGGTGAGCAAAATTGCCAAACCGGATGCCAGCAGTGAAACTCTGATTCGTGAAGCGCTGCGCGCTGCGTTGTGAGGTAAAGGATGATTGAAGCAGATCGCCTGGTATCGGCAGGCACTATTCAGGCAGAGGACGTGGTGGATCGTGCGATCCGTCCGAAGTTGCTTGATGAGTATATTGGCCAGCCGCAGGTGCGTTCCCAGATGGAGATCTTCATCCAGGCGGCAAAGCTGCGCGGCGATGCGCTCGATCACCTGCTGATTTTCGGTCCTCCGGGTTTGGGGAAAACCACCCTGGCGAATATCGTTGCCAATGAAATGGGCGTGAACCTGCGTACCACGTCTGGCCCGGTGCTGGAAAAAGCAGGCGATCTGGCGGCGATGCTGACCAATCTTGAACCGCACGACGTGCTGTTTATCGATGAGATCCACCGCCTGTCACCGGTGGTGGAAGAGGTTCTCTATCCGGCAATGGAAGACTACCAGCTGGATATCATGATCGGCGAAGGCCCTGCCGCGCGTTCGATCAAAATCGATCTGCCGCCGTTTACCCTGATTGGCGCCACCACCCGTGCCGGGTCTTTAACCTCTCCACTGCGCGACCGCTTTGGTATTGTGCAGCGCCTCGAGTTCTATCAGGTCGCCGACCTCCAGCATATCGTGGGCCGCAGTGCCCGCTATATGGGGCTGGATATGAGTGAAGAAGGGGCATTTGAAGTGGCGAAGCGTTCGCGCGGAACACCGCGTATCGCTAACCGCCTGCTGCGCCGCGTCCGTGACTTTGCAGAAGTGAAGCACGATGGTTCTATTTCTGCCGAAATTGCTGCTCAGGCGCTGGATATGCTGAATGTCGATGCTGAGGGTTTTGACTACATGGACCGCAAGCTGCTGCTGGCGGTACTGGACAAATTCTTTGGCGGGCCGGTCGGGCTGGATAACCTGGCGGCGGCAATCGGGGAAGAGCGCGAGACAATTGAAGATGTACTCGAACCGTATCTGATCCAGCAGGGCTTCCTGCAACGTACCCCGCGTGGGCGTATGGCCACGGTGCGGGCGTGGAATCATTTCGGTATCACGCCACCGGCAATGCCGTAATGCTTAATTCCCTCTCCCAAAGGGCTGAGGGATCCCCATAAATAATGCCTGCACAGACGGCCCCCCTCTCCCTTTGGGAGAGGGCTGGGGTGAGGGGGAACATACGGCTATGGAGGTCATTCCGTTCACTTCATGTTCCTTGCTACTCTGCAATAACATGATCCGTGAACGTGCCAGGGCGGCTCAATCGCCGCCGCCCTGGCGACCCGGGCTCCCGGCGGTAAATCGCCGCTTCGCGGTGCCCTCGGCTTATTCCTTCCGGCTTATCGGGGACGGGCGGATGTAACGTCCCTGTAAAGCCGCCCTCTCGGCGCATCCCTGCGCCTCGCCCCGGCCTGCAGGAAACGCCTCAGCGATTTACAGCCGGACCAGGGCGTCGCTGTAAGTCATTCATTTTCCTGAAGCAACATTCATCGCTTTCGGTAAAAAATTACTGGGGATTCCTCAGCCCAAAGGGAGAGGGTTAGGATGAGGGCATCAGCGCCCTCGATATCAACTAGCGGTCTTCTTCATCATACTTAAAATAAACAGTACCGCCGCACACAGCACCACTGACGGCCCCGCAGGCGTGTCATAGAACGCCGAGAAGGTTAACCCGCCCGTGACCGCAATCATCCCGATAATCACCGCCACGCCTGCCATCTGCTCCGGCGTACGGGCAAAACGACGCGCGGTGGCCGCAGGAATAATCAGTAGCGACGTAATAATCAGCGCACCGACGAACTTCATCGCCACGCCGATGGTTAACGCCGTCACCAGCATCAGCAGCAGCTTCACCCGCTGCAACTTCACGCCGTCTACAAATGCCAGATCCGGGCTGACGGTCATCGCCAGCAAATTACGCCACTGCCACAGCAGAATACCCAGCACCACCACCACGCCAATGGCAATAGCAATGAGATCTTCAGGCGTCACGGCGAGCAGGTCGCCAAACAGATAGGCCATCAGGTCAACGCGGATATTGGACATCAGGCTCACTACCACCAGACCCAGGGACAGGGCGCTGTGCGCCATAATGCCGAGCAGGGTATCAATGGCGAGGTGAGGGCGTTTTTCCAGCCAGACCAGACCGGCGGCGAGGAGCAGCGTAACGACAATCACCGCATAGAACGGGTTGACGTCCAGCAGTAACCCAAAGGCCACGCCCAGCAGTGAAGCATGGGCCAGGGTATCGCCGAAATAGGACATTCTGCGCCAGACCACAAACGAGCCAAGCGGACCCGCGGCGCAGGCGAGCATAATCCCGGCCAGCCAGCCGGGCAGTAACAGTTCAATCATGAGTGTCCATTTCCCCGGCGCAGGACAATTCGTCCCTGTAAATCATGGCGGTGGTTATGATGATGGCGATAAATACCCAGTTGTTCAGCCCCGCGAGGGCCAAACATAGAGATAAATTCGGGGTGCATTGACACCACTTCAGGCGTGCCGGAACAGCAGATATGATGGTTCAGACAGAGCACTTCGTCGGTTTTCGCCATCACCAGATGCAGGTCGTGGGAGACCATCAGCACCGCGCAGTTCAGTTCGTGGCGCAGCTGGTCAATTAAATCGTAAAGCGCGACCTGACCATTGACGTCCACACCCTGCGTTGGCTCATCCAGTACCAGCAGCTGTGGGCTGCTGAGCAGCGCCCGGGCAAGTAACACGCGCTGGGTTTCCCCGCCGGACAGTTTTTGCAGTGGCGCGTCCACCAGGTGGCCCGCCTGGACACGTTTCAGCGCCGGAAGAATATCGGCTTTACGCGTACCAGGGCGCAGGCGCAGGAAGCGGCTGACGGTCAGCGGCAGCGTGGCATCAAGATGTAATTTTTGCGGCACGTAGCCGATACGCAATTTTTCTTCACGCTTGATGACACCTTCATCAGGGGCTACCAGACCCAGCACCACGCGCACAAGGGTGGATTTACCCGCGCCGTTCGGACCGAGCAGCGTCAGAATTTTACCGGGCTTCAGATCTAGCGACACGTCAGAAAGGACGCGGCGCTGACCGAAAGAGACCGAAACATTTTCAAGAGAAACCAAAGTTGTCATGTCAATTTAAGCTTGCAGAAGTCAACGAATGTTATAATATCACATTCCACGCATTCATTACGATGATTAGTCGCATTATGTTACATAAAAATACGCTTCTTTTCGCAGCATTATCCGCTGCCCTTTGGGGCACAACAGCACAAGATGTTAACGCTGCCGTTGTCGCTTCGCTCAAACCGCTGGGATTCATTGCATCGGCCATTGCAGATGGGGTGACGGAAACCCAGGTTCTGCTGCCCGATGGGGCCTCTGAGCATGATTATTCCCTGCGTCCATCCGATGTAAAACGCTTACAAAACGCGGACTTAGTTGTCTGGATTGGGCCGGAGATGGAAGCCTTCATGCAGAAGTCTGCGAACCAGATCGCGGACACGAAAAAGGTCACCATTGCCGAACTTTCTGGCGTGAAACCGTTGCTCATGAAGGGGAGTGATGACGACGGTGACGAACACGAAGGTCATCATGCTCATGATGAAAAAGGTGACGGGGATCACCATCACGGCGAGTACAATATGCATCTTTGGCTCTCCCCAGAGATAGCGCGGCTTTCGGCGGTTGCAATCCATGACAAATTAGTGGAACTTATGCCGCAAAGTCGAGCCAAACTAGACGCCAACCTGAAAGATTTTGAGGCACAATTAGCCGCAACCGATAAGCAGGTGGGTAACGAGCTGGCACCGCTGAAAGGAAAAGGGTATTTCGTTTTTCATGACGCCTATGGCTATTACGAAAAACACTACGGCCTGACCCCGCGTGGGCATTTTACCGTCAACCCTGAAATTCAGCCTGGTGCGCAGCGTTTACATGAGATCAGAACACAGTTGGTTGAGCAAAAAGCGTCCTGCGTTTTTGCTGAGCCACAGTTCAGGCCAGCGGTCGTAGAAGCCGTGGCCAGGGGAACATCCGTGCGCATGGGAACCCTTGACCCGCTAGGAACGAACATCCAGTTGAGTAAAGCGAGCTATTCGCAGTTCCTCACTCAACTGGCGAACCAGTATGCGAGCTGCCTGAAAGGAGATTAACGAGGAAGTGAATACGTGCAACAGATAGCCCGCTCTGTCGCCCTGGCATTTAACAATCTGCCCCGACCCCATCGCGTTATGCTGGGGTCGCTTACAGTTCTCACCTTAGCGGTCGCCGTCTGGCGGCCCTATGTTTACCACCCGAGTTCTGCCCCTATCATCAAAACCATCGAGCTTGAGAAGAACGAAATCCGTTCTCTGCTGCCGGAGGCCAGTGAGCCTATCGACCAGGCGGCTCAGGAAGATGAAGCCATTCCGCAGGATGAGCTGGACGATAAAACCGAGAATGAAGCCGGGATCCATGAATATGTGGTCTCCACTGGCGATACGCTGAGCAGCGTACTGAACCAGTACGGCATTGACATGGGGAATATCAGCCAGCTGGCTGCCGCAGATAAAGACCTGCGTAACCTGAAAATTGGCCAGCAGCTCTCGTGGACGTTAACGCCAGAGGGCGATCTGCAGCGCCTGACCTGGGAAATGTCCCGTCGCGAAACGCGCACCTACGACCGCACTGCAAACGGTTTCAAGATGACCAGCGAGTTGCAGAAGGGCGACTGGGTTAACAGCGTGATGAAAGGGACCGTAGGCGCAAGCTTTGTCTCCAGCGCGCGTGATGCGGGCCTGACCAGCGCTGAAATCAGCTCGGTTATCAAAGCCATGCAGTGGCAGATGGATTTCCGTAAGCTGAAAAAAGGTGATGAGTTCTCCGTACTGATGTCCCGCGAAATGCTGGACGGCAAGCGTGAGCAGAGCCAACTGGTGGGTGTACGTTTGCGCTCTGATGGTAAAGATTACTACGCCATTCGCGCTGAAGACGGCAAATTCTATGACCGCAGCGGTACCGGGCTTGCGAAAGGCTTCCTGCGCTTCCCAACGGCGAAACAGTTCCGCATCTCATCCAACTTTAACCCGCGTCGTCTGAACCCGGTCACCGGGCGCGTGGCGCCGCACCGTGGCGTGGACTTCGCCATGCCGCAGGGCACACCGGTGCTGGCGGTGGGAGATGGTGAAGTGGTTGTCGCCAAACGCAGCGGGGCGGCCGGGTACTATGTTGCGGTCCGTCATGGTCGCACTTATACCACCCGTTATATGCACCTGCGTAAGCTGCTGGTGAAACCAGGCCAGAAAGTGAAACGTGGCGACCGTATCGCCCTCTCAGGCAATACCGGACGTTCTACAGGGCCACACCTGCATTATGAAGTGTGGATCAACCAGCAGGCGGTAAACCCGCTGACGGCGAAACTGCCGCGCACCGAAGGGCTGACGGGTAAAGATCGTAAAGATTACCTGGCGCAGGTGAAAGAGGTTGTGCCGCAACTGCGTTTCGACTAAACCCTTCCGTTTTGTCTAAAGCCGGCGTCAGTAAGCGCCGGCTTTTTCTTTTGTGCGTGGGGCGCTGCCTCGCTACACTATCGTCATTATATTTTGCGTCACCAGACCCTGGAACCAGCATGGAAACCAAAAAAAACAATATTGAGTTCATTCCTGAGTTTGAAAAATCCTTTCGCCACCCGCGTAACTGGGGCGCCTGGCTTGGCGTTTACGCGTTTGCTGGCATTGCCATGTTACCTGCCTCTGTGCGCGATCCCGTTCTGGGGAAAATTGGCCGTCTTGCAGGACGAATGGGCAAAAGTGCCCGTCGTCGTGCGCAAATCAATCTCTACTACTGCTTCCCGGAAAAGAGCGATGCCGAGCGCGAAGCGATTATTGATGACATGTATACCACCGCGCCACAAGCCATGGCGATGATGGCAGAGCTGGCGCTAAAAGGGCCAGAAAAGGTCCTTAAGCGTGTTGACTGGAAAGGGCTGGAGATCATTGACGAGATGCGCCGCAACGATGAAAAAGTGATTTTTCTCGTCCCGCACGGCTGGGGTGTGGATATTCCGGCCATGCTGATGGCATCTCAGGGCCAGAAGATGGCGGCCATGTTCCATAACCAGGGTAATAAAGTGTTTGATTTCGTCTGGAACACCGTGCGTCGTCGTTTTGGTGGACGCCTGCACGCCCGTAACGATGGTATCAAGCCGTTTATTCAGTCCGTGCGACAGGGGTACTGGGGTTACTATCTGCCGGATCAGGATCACGGCCCTGAGCACAGCGAGTTTGTCGATTTCTTTGCCACCTACAAGGCGACGCTTCCGGCGATTGGCCGTCTGATGAAAGTCTGCCGCGCCCGGGTTATTCCGCTGTTCCCGGTCTACGATGGCAACACGCACCGTCTGAGCATTGAGGTTCGCCCGCCGATGGACGACTTACTGACCGCGGACGATAACACCATCGCGCGTCGCATGAACGAAGAGGTGGAGGTGTTGGTGGGACCGCATCTTGAGCAATACACGTGGATCCTGAAGTTGCTCAAAACGCGTAAGCCTGGCGAGAAAGAGCCGTATCAGCGCAAAGAACTTTACCCAAAGAGATAAAACCCCTCACGCTGACCCTCTCCCCGTGGGGGAGAGGGAAACATCTGTTTATTATTCGACGGTTAATACGCGGGTGGTGTTGGTTGAGCCGATGGTGCTCATGACATCACCCTGGGTCACGATGACAATATCACCGGATACCAGGTAGCCTTTGTCGCGCAGCAGATTAACGGCATCGTGCGCCGCTGCCACACCGTCATTGGTGCTGTCGAAGTAAACCGGGGTTACGCCGCGGTACAGCGCCGTCAGGTTCAGCGTGCGCTCGTGGCGGGACATCGCGAAGATCGGCAGACCGGAGCTGATACGGGACGTCATTAGCGCGGTACGGCCCGATTCGGTCATGGTGATGATCGCCGTGACGCCCTTCAGATGGTTAGCCGCATACATGGCGGACATCGCAATCGCTTCTTCCACGTTGTCGAACTGCACGTCCAGACGGTGTTTAGAGACGTTGATGCTTGGGATCTTCTCCGCGCCCAGACAGACGCGCGCCATCGCGGCAACGGTCTCTGCCGGGTACTGACCGGCTGCGGTTTCCGCAGAGAGCATGACCGCATCGGTACCGTCCAGCACGGCGTTAGCCACGTCCATCACCTCTGCACGGGTCGGCATTGGGTTGGTGATCATGGATTCCATCATCTGGGTTGCGGTGATCACCGCGCGGTTCAACTGACGCGCGCGACGGATCAGCGCTTTCTGGATGCCGACCAGTTCCGGGTCGCCAATTTCCACACCCAGATCGCCACGGGCAACCATCACCACGTCAGACGCCAGAATCACGTCGTCCATGGCATCCTGATCGCAAACGGCTTCCGCACGTTCAACTTTTGCTACGATTTTGGCATCGCAGCCTGCATCACGCGCCAGACGGCGGGCATAGTTCAGGTCTTCGCCGCAGCGCGGGAAGGAGACGGCCAGATAGTCCACGCCGATCAGCGCCGCGGTAACGATATCCGCTTTGTCTTTATCGGTCAGCGCTTCGGCAGACAGGCCACCGCCGAGCTTGTTAATGCCTTTGTTGTTAGAGAGTGGGCCGCCGACGGTGACTTCGGTGAACACCTTCATCCCCTGAACTTCCAGCACTTTCAGCTGAACACGACCGTCGTCGAGCAGCAGGATATCGCCAGGCACAACGTCAGCCGGCAGACCTTTATAGTCGATACCCACTTTCTCTTTATCGCCTTCACCTTTACCCAGGTTGGCATCAAGCAGGAATTTATCGCCGATATTGAGGAAAACTTTGCCTTCTTTGAAGGTCGAGACACGAATTTTTGGACCCTGCAGGTCACCGAGAATAGCAACATGGCGGCCCAGTTTAGCCGCGATCTCACGCACTTTGTCGGCACGTAATTTATGGTCTTCTGGCGTACCGTGAGAGAAGTTCATACGCACCACGTTGGCACCCGCGGCGATAATCTTTTCGAGGTTATTATCGCGATCGGTGGCCGGGCCTAAGGTGGTGACGATCTTGGTTCTGCGAAGCCTTCTGGACATGTAATACTCCGTTGACTGAAACAACTTTGGTGTTGCGTGAAGATTGAATCGGCCTTCATCTGCTGCAAAGCAACCGCGAGGGGACCGAATGCCGTAAATCGTTACATCGTAATTATTCGTTACGTCTTAGTTATCTACTATCAGGGAACATCGCTCTTTATAAGCAATTCTTTATCAAAACGCGATTCCTTGAGCGCTTCCTTGACACGCTTCAAGTTATCTCTGAATTTAGCGCCGCGGCGTAAGGTAAAACCGGTTGCCAGGACGTCAATCACCGTCAGCTGCGCCAGACGGGAGACCATTGGCATATAGATATCCGTATCTTCCGGAACGTCCAGAGTGATGGCGAGCGTGGCTTCTCTTGCCAGCGGCGTGCCTGCCGTCGTGAGGGCGATAACCATGGCATCGTTTTCACGCGCCAGCTGCGCCAGCTCAACCTGACTTTTGGTGCGCCCGGTATGGGAAATCAGGACCACCACGTCATCCTCGCTACAATTCATACAGCTCATGCGTTGCAACACGATGTCATCGGAATAAATGACCGGGACGTTAAAGCGGAAGAATTTATTCATGGCATCATGCGCCACGGCCGCCGACGAACCGAGTCCGAAGAACGCAATTCGCTTGGCCTGGGTCAGCAAATCGACCGCCCGGTTAACGGAACTCATATCCAGCGACTGACGCACGTGGTCAAGCGTGGCCATGGCCGATTCAAATATTTTCGCCGTGTATGCATCTACGCTGTCGTCTTCATCCACATTGCGATTAACATAGGGCGTACCATTTGCCAGACTTTGTGCCAGATGCAGTTTAAAATCAGGAAAGCCACGCGTTTCCAGGCTCCGGCAGAACCGATTCACCGTCGGCTCGCTGACGCCTGCATCCTGTGCCAGAGCGGCGATGCTTGAATGAATCGCCTGAGCAGGCGAGGCGAGAATAACTTCAGCCACTTTTCGCTCGGATTTGCTAAGGTGTTCCAGTTGAAACTGAATTTTTTCCAGCATGTTCATGTTAACAGGACGCTCATGGGTGTAAACGATTTCATCCATAGATGAAATTGAGATTCGATTTAGCCGATATTACCCTCGTGGCTTCCATAAAGGGTAACAGTCGACAAGATAATGTTGTTGTTTTTTTTCATTACTTGATCGGTGTCGGGTTTTACTGTGACCGTGTTGCGCAAAGAATCGACGCTTGTTGCGTCATCAGGCCAGCGTAATCCTCTTAAGGGGTGAAAAATCGCCGTATCGCACGCGACGTTAAGCGCTAATGGTTTCGGGAATGACGTAAAAGCAGTACAGTGCATTGTAATAAAATTACAACGATACCTGGCAGAAGCACCAGGTGATCCAACTGAGGAGAATGACATGGCGGTAACGCAAACAGCCCAGGCATGTGACCTGGTCATTTTCGGCGCGAAAGGCGATCTTGCACGCCGAAAATTGCTGCCTTCCCTGTATCAACTGGAGAAAGCGGGCCAACTTCATCCGGATACCCGTATCCTGGGTGTAGGGCGCGCCGACTGGGACAAGGACGCATACACCAAAGTCGTGCGTGAAGCGCTCGAAACTTTCATGAAAGAGAAAATTGATGAAAGTTTGTGGGATACCCTGAGCGGACGTCTCGATTTCTGCAATCTGGATGTGAACGACGTGAGCGCGTTTACCCGTCTGGGTGAGATGCTGGATCAGAAAAACCGGGTCACCATTAACTATTTCGCCATGCCACCAAGCACCTTCGGCGCCATCTGTAAAGGTCTGGGCGAAGCGAATCTGAACGCCAAACCTGCGCGTGTGGTAATGGAAAAACCGCTGGGTACCTCACTGTCTACCTCCCGCGAAATCAACGACCAGGTGGGCGAATACTTCGAAGAGTGCCAGGTCTACCGCATCGACCACTATCTGGGCAAAGAGACGGTACTGAACCTGCTGGCGCTGCGTTTTGCCAACTCTCTGTTTGTGAACAACTGGGACAACCGTACCATCGACCACGTGGAAATCACCGTGGCCGAAGAGGTGGGTATCGAAGGCCGCTGGGGTTACTTTGACCAGGCCGGTCAGATGCGTGACATGATCCAGAACCACCTGCTGCAGGTACTCTGCATGATTGCCATGTCTCCGCCATCAGACCTGACCGCTGACAGCATCCGCGACGCGAAGGTGAAAGTGCTGAAGTCACTGCGTCGTATCGACCGTTCTAACGTGCGCGAGAAGACGGTGCGTGGTCAGTACACATCCGGCTTTGCGCAGGGCAAAAAAGTCCCTGGTTATCTGGAAGAAGAGGGCGCGAACAAGTCCAGCAACACTGAGACGTTCGTGGCGATCCGCGTGGATATCGATGACTGGCGTTGGGCGGGTGTGCCGTTCTACCTGCGTACCGGTAAACGTCTGCCAGCCAAATGCTCTGAAGTTGTCGTTTACTTCAAAAACCCTGAACTGAACCTGTTTAAAGAGTCGTGGCAGGAGCTGCCGCAGAACAAACTGACTATCCGTCTGCAGCCGGATGAAGGTGTGGATATCCAGATCCTGAACAAAGTGCCGGGGCTGGATCACAAACATAACCTGCAGACCACCAAACTGGATCTGAGCTACTCCGAGACCTTCAATCAAACGCACCTGGCGGATGCTTACGAGCGCCTGCTGCTGGAAACCATGCGCGGTATCCAGGCGCTGTTTGTGCGTCGCGACGAAGTGGAAGAGGCGTGGAAATGGGTCGACTCCATCACCGAAGCCTGGGCTGCCGATCAGGATCCGCCAAAACCGTATCAGGCGGGCACCTGGGGACCTGTCGCCTCCGTGGCGATGATCACCCGTGATGGCCGCTCCTGGAACGAGTTTGAGTAAGATAATCCTCTAGCCCGAAGGTGTTATTTTACCGGTAACATGATCTAACACAGCTAGTGGCACAATTTTTATACTTTTAAGCTCCGCGTGGATTCACCCGCGGGGCTTTTTTTATTACACTGCCGGAAGCGATTTTGCCCCTGAGCTCCGGACAGCAAGCGTTTCAGCGTTGTTAACAACTGCCAGCGACTTTGTAAACTCCCGAGCCCGGACAGATAAATTAGAGGAGCTTTTATGAATCCGACATTGTTACGCGTAACACAACGCATTATCGAGCGCTCGAAAGAGACCCGTTCGGCCTACCTCGCCCGCATTGAACAGGCTAAGACCAATACCGTACACCGCTCGCAGCTGGCCTGCGGTAACCTGGCGCACGGTTTCGCCGCCTGTCAGCCTGAAGACAAAGCCTCATTAAAGAGCATGCTGCGTAACAATATCGCCATCATTACCTCCTATAACGACATGCTCTCCGCGCATCAGCCGTACGAAGTGTACCCGGACATCATCCGTAAAGCGCTGCACAGCGTGAATGCGGTGGGCCAGGTGGCGGGGGGCGTGCCGGCCATGTGTGACGGTGTGACCCAGGGGCAGGACGGGATGGAGCTGTCGCTGCTGAGCCGCGAAGTCATTGCCATGTCTGCAGCGGTCGGTCTGTCTCATAATATGTTCGATGGCGCGCTGTACCTCGGCGTGTGCGACAAGATTGTCCCGGGGCTCGCCATGGCGGCGCTGTCGTTTGGTCATCTTCCGGCCATTTTTGTGCCGTCAGGTCCGATGGCCAGCGGTTTGCCAAACAAAGAAAAAGTGCGTATCCGCCAGCTGTATGCCGAAGGTAAAGCAGACCGCCAGGCGCTGCTGGAAGCGGAAGCCGCTTCCTACCATGCGCCGGGTACCTGTACCTTCTACGGTACGGCCAACACCAACCAGATGGTGGTGGAATTTATGGGGATGCAGCTTCCGGGCTCCTCCTTCATTCAACCCGATGCGCCGCTGCGCAAGGCTCTGACCGAAGCCGCCGCCCGTCAGGTGACGCGTCTGACCGGGAACGGCAACGAGTGGATGCCGCTGGGTAAAATGGTCGACGAGAAAGTGATCGTCAACGGCATCGTGGCCCTGCTGGCAACGGGGGGCTCAACCAACCACACCATGCACCTTGTGGCAATGGCACGTGCGGCTGGCATCCTGATCAACTGGGATGATTTCTCCGACATCTCTTCCGTGGTGCCGCTGATGGCGCGCCTGTATCCGAACGGTCCGGCAGACATTAACCACTTCCAGGCCGCCGGTGGTGTACCGGTGTTGATGCGTGAGCTGCTCAAGGGTGGTCTGCTGCACGAAGACGTGAACACGGTGGCGGGCTATGGTCTGCATCGCTATACCCTTGAGCCGTGGCTGAACAACGGTGAGCTGGACTGGCGTGATGGGGCGAGCGCCTCTCTTGATCCGCAGGTCATTGCTACCTTCGAACAGCCGTTCTCACGCCACGGCGGCACGAAAGTGCTGAGCGGCAACCTGGGACGCGCGGTGATGAAAACCTCTGCCGTGCCGGAAGAGAACCAGGTGATTGAAGCCCCGGCAGTGGTCTTTGAGAGCCAGCATGATGTTTTACCTGCCTTTGATGCGGGCCTTCTCGACAAGGATTGCGTGGTGGTGGTGCGTCATCAGGGACCCAAAGCGAACGGGATGCCAGAATTACATAAACTTATGCCACCGCTTGGTGTATTATTGGACCGCCGTTTCAAAATTGCACTGGTCACCGATGGACGCCTCTCGGGTGCCTCAGGTAAAGTGCCTTCAGCCATCCACGTAACGCCTGAAGCGTATGATGGTGGTTTGCTGGCTAAGGTGCGTGACGGCGACATCATCCGCGTCAATGGCCAGACAGGTGAGTTAACCCTGCTGGTGGACGAAGCCGAGCTGGCGGCCCGTCAGCCGCATATTCCAGACCTGAGCGCATCGCGCGTGGGAACCGGACGCGAAATGTTTGGCGCGCTGCGTGAGAAACTCTCCGGGGCGGAGCAGGGCGCAACCTGTATTACGTTTTAAGACGACTTGATTTTATCGATCTGGCGAGAGAAAACTCTGATGAAAAACTGGAAAACAAGTGCAGAAGCAATCCTGACCACTGGCCCCGTTGTGCCGGTTATCGTGGTGAACAAACTGGAGCACGCGGTACCGATGGCGAAAGCGCTGGTTGCGGGTGGCGTTCGCGTTCTGGAAGTGACCCTGCGTACCGCCTGCGCGATGGACGCGATTCGCGCAATCGCTAAAGAAGTGCCGGATGCCATCATTGGTGCGGGTACCGTTACGAACGCAAAACAACTGGCTGAAGTGACCGAAGCGGGCGCGCAGTTTGCCATCAGCCCGGGTCTGACCGAGCCGCTGTTAAAAGCGGCAACCGAGGGCACCATCCCGCTGATCCCCGGGATCAGCACCGTTTCTGAACTGATGCTGGGCATGGACTACGGTCTGAAAGAGTTCAAATTCTTCCCGGCAGAAGCCAACGGCGGCACCAAAGCGCTGCAGGCGATTGCGGGTCCCTTCTCTCAGGTGCGCTTCTGCCCGACGGGTGGCATCTCTCCGGCCAACTACCGTGATTACCTGGCGCTGAAGAGCGTGCTGTGCATCGGCGGCTCCTGGCTGGTACCGGCGGATGCCCTGGAAGCAGGCGACTGGGATCGCATCACCAGACTGGCTCGCGAAGCGGTTGAAGGCGCGAAGCAGTAAGCACCTCGCATCATGAAAAACGGGCCATCAGGCCCGTTTTTTTTATCCGTTAACGCTAACCGCGGCAGCGGCAGCTTTCGCCCTTGCCACGGCATCATCCACGCTATCGCCAGTGGCTAATGCCACGCCCAGTCGACGCGTACCGTCGATCTCCGGTTTCCCGAACAGGCGAACCTGCAGACCTGCCCCAACCGCGCCTTCAACGTTGTCAAAGGTGATGTTCTGGCTGGTCAGTTGCGGGAGGATCACCGCCGAGGCGGCCGGACCATACTGGCGAATACCACCAACCGGCAGGCCGAGGAACGCGCGCACGTGCAGGGCGAACTCGGAGAGATCCTGGGAAATCAGGGTCACCATCCCGGTATCGTGCGGGCGAGGGGACACTTCGCTGAATATCACCTCATCACCGCAGACAAACAGTTCCACACCGAACAGGCCGTAACCGCCCAGCGCCAGCACCGTTTTACGGGCGATCTCCTGCGCGCGCGCCAGCGCCAGGGCACTCATCTGCTGCGGCTGCCAGGATTCACGGTAATCGCCATCCTCCTGACGGTGTCCAATCGGATCGCAGAAATGGACACCATCAACGGCACTGACGGTCAGGAGGGTAATTTCGAAATCAAACTTCACCACGCCTTCAACAATCACGCGACCGGCTCCGGCGCGACCGCCCTGTTGGGCATAATCCCATGCCTTGTCCAGCGTGCTGCTGTCGCGGATGAAGCTCTGCCCTTTACCGGAGGAACTCATCACCGGCTTAATGATGCACGGATAGCCAATCTCCTCAACGGCCTGCAGGAAAGCAGCTTTATCGCCGGCAAAACGGTAGCCAGAGGTGGGTAATCCCAGCTCTTCCGCCGCCAGGCGACGAATGCCTTCGCGATTCATGGTCAGCTTCGCGGCCTTTGCACAGGGCACCACGCGCTGGCCTTCCTGTTCAAGGGCAAGCAGCGTATCGGTGGCGATGGCTTCGATTTCCGGTACGACAAAATCCGGTTTCTCACGCGTAATCAGCTCGCGCAGGGCATCGTCATCCAGCATGTTAATCACATAAGAACGGTGGGCAACGTGCATGGCGGGTGCATCGGCGTACCGGTCTACGGCAATGACTTCCACGCCTAAACGCTGACACTCAATGGCGACCTCTTTGCCCAGTTCACCCGATCCCAACAGCATTACACGCGTTGCCGCAGGTCGCAGCGCGGTTCCTAAACGAGTCATAACAATCCCCCTGAAAAAGTTGCGCGCAGTATAAACGAAAACGTTTGCGTGTGTCTTGATCGGGGCCCGTGCGCGGGGAAGAAATTTGCGCTTCTTTAGCCCCGCCAGACATTTCCTGACGCCTGCTCGCTTACGCTGTGGAATATGTACACCGTTAAGTGAGGGAAACCATGTCTGGCTGGTTAAATCAATTGCAATCACTGTTAGGGCAGAAAACGTCGCCATCCGGCGAGCAGGGGCTGAGCAAACTGGTCCCCGGGGCGCTCGGCGGGCTGGCGGGCCTGCTGGTGGCGAATAAATCCTCGCGCAAGTTGCTGGCAAAATATGGCACCGGCGCGTTACTGGCCGGTGGCGGAGCCATTGCGGGCACGGTTCTGTGGAATAAATACAAGGACAGAGTACGAACCGCACATAGCGATGAACCCGATTATGGTCAGCACACATCACCGTTGGATCTGCGCACTGAACGGCTGATCCTTGCGCTGGTTTTTGCCGCGAAAAGTGACGGGCATATCGACGATAAAGAACGGTCGGCGATTGAGCAGCAGCTGCGGGAGGCCGGTGTGGAAGAGCAGGGCAGAACGCTGGTGGCTCAGGCCATCGAACAGCCGCTGGATCCGCAGCGCCTTGCGCAAAGCGTAAAGAATGAGGAGGAGGCGCTTGAACTCTATTTCTTAAGCTGTGCCGCCATTGATATTGACCACTTTATGGAGCGCAGCTACCTCAATGCCCTCGGCGACGCGTTGAAGATCCCTCAGGACGTGCGCGACGGCATTGAGAAGGATATCAGGGAGCAAAAACAGGCGTTAGCGGGTTAACTGTCACCGTCGCGGTCATGTTTCGCTTGCATCATGCGCGTGTTTTGCCAACCTTATAGGGTGTAAAACTCAAAAGAAACATGACATGCCACCAAAAGCCCGACGTACTCCTTATGCGATCACCACGCATGGCGATACGCGCATTGACAACTATTACTGGCTCCGGGACGATTCGCGTTCCCGGCCAGAGGTGCTCGACTATTTGCACGCGGAAAATGACTATGGCCGCAAGGTCATGGCCAGCCAGCAGGCGCTTCAGGATCAGTTGCTGAATGAAATGGTGCAGCGTATTCCCCAGCGCGATGTCTCCGCACCCTGGACCAAAAACGGCTATCGTTATCGCCATATCTACGAGCCCGGTAATGAATATCCCATCTACCAGCGTCAGTCGGTGTTAAGCGCCGAGTGGGATGAATGGGATATTTTGCTGGATGCCAACCAGCGTGCTGCCCACAGCGAGTTTTATACGCTGGGCGGCATGTCGGTCTCGCCCGATAACGCCATTATGGCGCTGGCGGAAGATTACCTCTCCCGGCGTCAGTACGGCCTGCGTTTTCGCAATCTGGAAACCGGTAACTGGTATCCGGAGATGATTGCGAACGTTTCGCCGGATTTTGTCTGGGCGAATGATTCTGAAACCGTCTATTACGTGAAGAAACATGCCTCCACGCTGCTGCCTTATCAGGTATGGCGTCATACCGTCGGCACCAGTGCGGATGATGACGAGCTGGTCTACGAAGAGAAAGATGAAACGTTCTATGTCAGTCTGCATAAAACGTCGTCACGCCACTATGTGATTATCTTCCTCGCCAGCGCAACCACCTCTGAAGTTCTGCTCCTGGATGCCGAGCTGCCTGATGCGCAGCCGCTCTGCTTCCTGCCGCGTCGTAAAGATCATGAGTACAGCCTGGATCACTTCCAGCACAGCTTTTACCTGCGCTCTAACCGCGAGGGCAAAAACTTTGGCCTCTATAAAACCAAAGTACGCGATGAACGGAAATGGGAAGTGCTCATTCCTGCGCGGGAACAGGTGATGCTGGAAGGATTTACCCTCTTTACCGACTGGCTGGTGGTGGAAGAGCGCCAGCGGGGGCTGACCAGCCTGCGGCAAATTAACCGCAAAACGCGGGAGGTCATCGGGATTGCGTTTGACGATCCGGCCTATGTTACGTGGATTGGGTTTAACCCCGAGCCGGAATCTTCCCGCTTGCGCTATGGCTACTCGTCAATGACCACGCCGGATACGCTGTTTGAGCTGGACATGGAGACCGGACAACGTCAGGTGCTTAAGCAGTCTGAGGTAAAAGGGTTTGATTCCGATAACTACCGAAGCGAACACCTGTGGGTCACCGCCCGGGATGGCGTTGAGGTGCCCGTCTCGCTCGTCTATCACAAGGCGCATTTCCAGAAAGGGAAAAACCCGATCCTGGTCTACGGGTATGGATCCTACGGCTCAAGCATGGATGCCGATTTCAGCAGCAGCAGATTAAGCCTGCTCGATCGTGGCTTTGTTTTCGCCATCGCCCACGTGCGCGGTGGCGGCGAGCTGGGCCAGCACTGGTACGAAGACGGGAAATTCCTGAAGAAGAAAAACACCTTTAACGACTACCTCGACGTCTGCGATGCGCTAATAGAGCAGGGCTATGGCGATCCGCAGCTCTGCTTTGGCATGGGCGGCAGTGCGGGAGGGCTGCTGATGGGGGCGGCCATTAACCAGCGTCCTGACCGCTTCAAAGGGGTCATCGCGCAGGTTCCGTTTGTCGACGTGGTAACCACGATGCTGGATGAGTCTATTCCGCTGACGACCGGTGAGTTTGAAGAGTGGGGGAATCCTCAGGACGAGATCTATTACCGCTATATGAAAGAGTACAGCCCGTACGATAACGTGGAAGCTAAAGCCTATCCGCACATGCTGGTGACCACCGGTCTGCACGATTCACAGGTGCAATACTGGGAGCCCGCAAAATGGGTGGCTAAGCTGCGGGAGCTGAAAACCGATAATAACCTGCTGCTACTCTGTACCGACATGGACTCCGGACACGGCGGGAAATCGGGACGATTCAAATCGTATGAAGGGGTCGCGCTGGAGTATGCCTTTTTGATTGGCCTGGCGCAGGAAACGCTGCCAGGCCGTGCCGGAAGTTAAGCTTCACCCAGATAGTGCTTGAGCGTTAAGCGAAGCTCCGGGCTCATTTTGTCGAGGTTGTTATACAGCCAGCGCAGGTAGCCCGGATCTTTATCGGCGATATCGGACACCGCTTTGCCGCGGTATTTGCCAAAGGTGAAGGTGGTCAGCAGCGCCGGTCGCCCGGTGATCGTTGCCATATCATCCGGCGTCCAGCCAGAGGTATTCATAATATCTATGAGTAGCGCCGCGGTGATATAGCAGTCGTACAGGGCGCGGTGATGATGCAGCCCCTCGGGCGTTCTGACGCTGAGCTTACGCGATTTATACAGCGCCATATTGCTGTATTTGATCCCCGGCCACAGACGACGCGCCAGCTTCATGGTGCAAATCCATTCGCCGGGCATCTCGGGCAGTACCCGGCGGTCAAAGCTGGCGTTGTGCGCGACATACCACGGGCTACCGTAATAGTGCGGAATGACCTCTTCAATCCAGGGTTTATCTGCCACCATCGATTCTGTAATGCGATGAATGGCCATCGCCTGCGGGCTAATCGGGCGGTCGGGACGCACCAGATGGCTCATTGGATTGACGATTTTACCGTCAATGACGTCAACAGACGCCACTTCCACTATTCCGCCCTGAAGATCGCAAGTTTCGGTATCGATGACGCGCAGCATTGAACGCTCCTGAGCTAAAACGCTTAGCCTAAAGGAATGATATCGCCTTGCCAACCCTGTCGGCCCAGAGATCCGGTCAATAATAGTTCGCCCTTATCCGCACGGACAATCAGCTGGCCTTTTTCATCCCACAGCGCGCTACCGCCACGGGCGTTCGCCATTAACACGGCAATGGCATACCTGTGCGCGAAGCGCTGCAACGTGTTGATGGACTGGCGCCAGCGGGTATCGCCCACCGACTGACAGCTGGTAAACAGCGTCGCCTGCGGATCCAGATTGGGGGAATCGGCATGCGTATCAACAATCGTCAGCTGTTTATCACCCGGCACCAGGCTGGCTCCACTTCCCTGGGGGTAGCGCAGGATGCTGTGCCGGGACGGCGAAAACAGGGCGAGGCCCTTAACGCGCTGACCATTCAGATCAAGGGGCAGACCGGCAATGATGGTTATTCGGTAACGCTTTGCGGCGGCGAGCAAAGGGGCCAGCTGTGCGTCATCGGGTGGGGGAGGTAGGTCCGTCCTTCCCGGTCCTGTTAACGAGAGTTCAGGAAAGACCAGGAGATCGCACCGCTGTTGTGCCGCTTCCGCAACGAAACGGAGGTGGTGCGCTACGTGGTCATCTACACTGTGATGCTGCCCGGCATACTGGGCGGCGGCAATATTCCATTGTGACATCGTGACTTCCTTATACACAGAGTCGCAGGATTTAAGAATACACCTAAACTAATCAGGGTTTTCTTATCCTGGCATATTCCGCGTAAGGAAGTGTAACGAGTCGTTAAGCTTATTTAACTTTAGGTTCGTACGGCAAACGAGAGAGATTGACCGACGCGAGTCGGTGCGCAATCAAACGTTCGCGGAACCAGTCACGCAGATGGGCGGGTTGTTCACGTTCCACCACCTCAGCCACGATTGGCATGTTGTAACGCTCTTTAAACGCGACACCTGCGGCAGCGAGATCGACATTCACTTTATCCATCTCGTCCTGAGGAAGGGCAGCCAGATTGATCTTCATTACCTTCTCCTTTTTATGCGGCGGCAACGTTACCGCGATTGCACGATGATGACAAGCGGAGGTGGGATGATCCTCGACTCGATTATTATACAGCGTTATTCTTTAGCATACAGGCATAACAAAAAGGAATGATTGCGATGGGTTTATCCGCTTCCCGCGCGGTATGCGCGCTGGCTTTTCTCTTCTCTTCCGTTACAGCGACCCCGGTGCTGGCGCATGCGCACCTCCAGCAGCAAATCCCGGCAGCCGATAGCCAGGTAGCAGCTCCTCAGGCGCTTACCCTGAATTTTTCCGAAGGCATTGAACCCGGATTCAGCGGTGTCGTGGTGAAGGATGCACAGGGGAACGTGGTTAAAACCGGTGATATACAGCGTGACGAGCAGAATAAGGCCCAGTTCCATGTTCCGCTGGAGCAGACGCTGGTGACCGGCACGTACCGGGTTGACTGGCATGTGGTCTCGGTAGATGGTCACAAAACCAAAGGCAGCTATCGCTTCAGCGTGAAATAATATGCTGGCCTTCATCTATGTGGGGTTGCGCTTTATCCATTTCGGCGCGCTGATGCTGATTTTTGGTAATGCGCTGTATAGCGTCTGGTTCGCGCCGTCTTCTTTGTACCGTCTGATGTCCTGTCGTTTTCAGGCGCAGCAACAGATTGCGGCGCTGGTCAGTCTGACGTCAGCCATGCTGATGTTCATGATCCAGGCGGGGCTCATGGGCAACGGCTGGGGAGACGTGTTTAACCCGAACGTCTGGCAGAGCGTGCTGGCAACGCAGTTTGGTAGCGTGTGGCTGTGGCAAATTATCCTGGGTGCAATTGCGGCCTGTGTCGCCTGGCTTGCGCCCCAGAAAGGATCGCGACTCTTGCTGCTCGCCATGGGGCAATTTGTCCTGCTGGCAGGCGTAGGGCATGCTGCAATGAACGACGGTGCAGCGGGGGCGTTGCAGCGTATCAATCACGCTCTACATCTGCTCTGTGCCGCCACCTGGGTTGGCGGCCTCCTGCCGCTGCTGTATTGCATGCATCTGGCGAAAGGGCGCTGGCGGGTTGCGGCAATTTATACCATGATGCGCTTCTCTCGCGTGGGGCATTATGCCGTAGCGGGGGTAGTGCTTACCGGCGCGATCAATGGGCTCTTTATTCTGGGCATTACGCTGCCCTGGCAGACGGGCTACGTGCAACTTTTGTTGTTCAAATGTGCGCTGGTGGCATTGATGGTGGTAATTGCGCTGGTGAATCGGTATTTTCTGGTGCCACGGTTTGGTGCCCACATCGGGCGCGAACAACAGATTTTTATCAGAATGACACAGGCAGAGGTGGTGCTGGGGGCGTTGGTGCTGGCAACGGTCAGCCTGTTCGCGACCTGGGAACCCTTTTGACAAGGTTAAAAAGCATATGAAAAAGACAGTACTTTCTCTCTTATTGTTGGCCTGCACGGGTAGCGCGCTGGCGGCACCACAGGTTATTACCGTCAGCCGTTTTGAAGTGGGTAAGGATAAATGGGCGTTCAATCGTGAAGAGGTGATGCTGACCTGCCGTCCGGGTCATGCGCTGTATGCCATCAACCCAAGCACGCTGGTGCAATACCCGTTAAACGACGCGGCCGAGCAGCAGGTCGCCAGCGGTAAGAGCAGCGGACAGCCCATCAGCGTTATCCAGATTGACGACCCGTCCAGCCCGGGGCAGAAAATGAGTCTGGCGCCGTTTATCGAACGCGCTGACAAGCTCTGCTAGCTTTCGGTTTCCAGTAAAAAAAACCGCAGTGGCTTGCGAAAGCACTGCGGTTTTTCATATTTATTGATGTTTTGACGCTTTTTTTCCGGCCGCTTTAGCTGTGGACTGGAAAACCTGGCGTCGTCATCTATTCTTAAAAGGCAAGGCGACTTAGCCTGCATTAATGCCAACTTTTAGCGCACGGCTCTCTCCCAAGAGCCATTTCCCTGGACCGAATACAGGAATCGTATTCGGTCTCTTTTTATCTGATTGAAAGTAACGACAAAATCCACTTATCGACTCTCTCAGAAGGGACACTTCCAGTGAACCGCCTTCAACCATACCACACTACGGCAGGCGGAAGTCCAGCCCTTTTTGACGGTTTTGTTAAATTTTTGTATGTGGTTGGCAAAAGCAAGACGCAGGGTTAAAAGCGGGCGTTAATGGCCGTTTTAATTTCATCAAGCAGCTCAAAGCGGCGGCGATATTCTGCCCGTTTCTTACTGGCAATCTCGTCCAGGGATTTACGCGCCATCTCAAGTGGCAACTGCCAGCAGAAGGTCGAGCGTTTCTTACCGTCCAGGGTTTCCCAAAACTCATCGTAGCTGGCGTGGAAATGACGGCCTTTGCTCAGGCGATAACGCAACGCGCGGAAAACATGGCCCTCATCACTGACGGCATAGATGGCGCGGATGTTTGACTGTGCGACCAGCTGGAAAATCACTTCCATCAGTACGCGTTTTGGGAACAGACCGTGGCAGGCGCGGGTAGCCTGTTTTATCACATCGCGCGTGACGCCACGGCGAGGCCCCTGAAGACCGCCGATCACCAGTACCCGTTGTCCCGCGCTGTGCGCAACAGTGAAGGTCAGGCTTGCGAGTAAGGTATTCTCGTCATCGCGCAGCCACAGTGTGCTTTCACCTTCGCGCTCGGCTTTGTGAGCGGAGGAGGCGTTGACGGTATAGAGCACCTCATTTTTAGCCCTGAACTGCACGACAGGTTGCTCCTGAGGGCTGGTCAGCGCATGGGCGAGTAAGGGGTCTTTCAGACCATCAATCCAGTGGTAGTGGCTGACGATCGCGTCAGCACGGTCGCCGGCATTCAGGCCGCGCATCAAGTACTGGCGGTGGGTTTTACTGGGTAACGTGATTTGCGCGGCCAGCAGTCGCTCAAAGTCATCCCGGCCAGAGAGTGCCTCAAGCATGCGTCGGGTAGAAGACCAGAACAGAAGCGAGCGTAACAGGAATTTCAGCCGATACTCACGCTTTTTCCAGATGGGGCCCGGAACGCATCTTCCGTTGACCAGGTCGGAAATAATATGTGTACGATGCGGATAGAGCACATCGTTATGCATGTGAGTATTGGACACGTTGAAACCTCTCTTTTATTTAGCGCTTATTTTAAAGGCCCGATAAAAAGGGATTAATAGCGCGGGAAGGTTTATTTCCGTTTGGTTTAGCGTTTGTTTGGCTTTGTGATGCCCGGCGCTGATATTTGCATTTTCTGATGCGGCTATACTTATTCAGGGAGGCCTTATGTCTCAGCGAATCGATGGTGGAAAGTGGCGTCACGTCTGGGTTGTGAGCGATATACACGGTTGCTATCAGTGGCTCTTGGACGAACTGAAACGCCGCCGTTTTAATCCTTATGAGGATTTGCTGATCTCCGTTGGGGATTTGATTGATCGTGGCCCTGACAGCGTTAAGTGCCTGCAACTGATCAATGAAAAATGGTTTCGCGCAGTCCGGGGGAACCATGAGCAAATGGCAATCGACAGCGTGGAAAATAACGACGTTGCGCTCTGGTTGATGAATGGTGGAAGCTGGTTTTCGCAGCTTGGTGATTCGCAACAGCAGCAGGCGCTGACCCTGTTAGAAGCGTGCCGACAGTTGCCGCTGATTATTGAGATAACCTGCACAAACGGCCTGAATGTTATTGCTCATGCTGACTATCCGGCAGCGGAATATCGCTGGCAGCAGCCGGTGAGCGCTGAGCGGGTGCTGTGGGATCGGGATCGGCTAATGGGGTTTATGGCAGGAAAAGGGCAGGGAATTCGCGGAGCGGATCACTTCTGGTTTGGTCATACGCCGCTGGATAAGCGATATGATTTTGACAACCTGCACTACATTGATACCGGCGCGGTGTTTGACGGCTATTTCACGCTGGCGCAGCTGCAGTAATAAATAACCCGCCTTCGGGCGGGTTCTCTCTGGTCAGGCAAGACGCATGACCCAGGCATCGGTTTTACTATCGTAATGCTCGCGGTAAAGGACGGAATGTTCGCCATCAAGGATTGCCGGAACGCTGGTGTCGGCATCCCAGGCATCCAGTTGCATACACAAATCCGGGTCGGATTTGCAGGGAATACTTAACGTTCGTTCGCCCTGTGTTTCGCCGCGCAATTCTGCGTCGTCGATTTCAAAAGCGCCAATTCGCACGCTGGTTTTCGTCATAATGCTCTCCGGGTGTGTTGTCAAAATCTGGTATGACCAGTACAGCCATCCATTTTTGATCGTAGACAAGGAGAGCAAAATCGCCAGTAAAAAAGTGCGCTTTTTTTAGTCGGCGCGATCGTTACCGGTAAACAGGCGACCATCGCGCACCAGTTCGCGTGGATAGCTGTTTTTCAGACGCGAACCCACTTTCTTTGCCAGTCCCAGCGGGTATCCCTGGTACGTCACCACAACGTCATCCTGAGAAGGGGCCGTTTCCGGATACACATCGCGCCCCCGGTACCACTCTTCAGCTTCCTGATGCGTCAACGCGAAGGTGTTAGCCGTGCCGGCAAGGGCAATGACCGCCTCGTGCTGCCAGCGATAGCCCTTGTTATGCACTTCCGCCAGGCGGATCCCGATTCGGGAAAAACGAACTTTGCCGATAAGCGGTTCGATGTTCGCCGGGAAAAGCCAAATCTCTTTATCGCGCTGCCAGAGGTGAAGATCGTCATTCCAGTTCAGTCCGGCTATGCGGGCTGCGGTGGTGACCTGCTCTGCTTCACGGCTCTTCAGCGGTGTGAAGGGGAAATTACCGACCTTAAATGTTGGCGCGGGCAGTGGTGCGATGGCGGCAGTTTTACGCAGACGGGCGACAAAAAAACCTTCGCAGTCATAAATCTGCGGGAATACGTGGAGGAAACCTTCCGGGGTGATGGCGTCTTCAGCAGAGGCAAATAAGTCATTCAGTGGCAGAAACTCAACCGCATCGGGGTATTGCGCTTTCAGCCACAGGCAGACGTCTTCGTTTTCATCACGGTTTAACGTGCAGGTGGAATAAACCAGCGTACCGCCTGGACGAAGGGCATGAAACGCGCTGTCGATCAGTTCGCGCTGCGTTGCGGCAATGTCGAGGTTGCTTTCAACTGACCAGTTTTTTAGCGCATCGGGATCTTTGCGTACCACGCCTTCACCGGAGCAGGGGGCGTCCAGCAGGATGGCGTCAAACGCTTCCGGCAGGGCGGCGCCAAACACGCGTCCGTCGAAATGCGTCAGGGCAACATTCTGAATGCCGCAGCGGCTGATGTTGGCATGCAGCACCTTCACGCGGCTGGCTGAAAACTCATTGGCGAGAATGGCCCCGCGGTTAGCCATGCGGGCGGCAATCTGCGTGGTTTTTGAACCGGGGGCGGCAGCCACATCCATGACCCGTTCAGGCGCGTTGCCATCGGCAAACAGCGCAGCAACCGGCAGCATTGAGCTGGCTTCCTGAATATAAAACAGACCGCTCAAATGCTCGGCGGTACTGCCCAGCGGCAGTGACGCTTCGTCCTCCCGTTCGATCCAGAAACCCTCTTCACACCACGGCACGGGCGTGAGCTGCCAGTGGTAAGGTGATACCAGCGCAAGGAAATCCGCGACGCTGATTTTCAGCGTGTTGACGCGAATACTCCGGCGTAACGGTCGCTGACAGGCGGCGATAAAATCGTCTAACGAGAGGTGAGAAGGAAGCGCCTCGCGCATCTGCGCCAGGAATTGTTCAGGAAGATATACGGAGTTTTGAGCCACGGGCACACCACAGGGAAAAGTTCAGGTGCGCAGTGTAACATAAAGGCTCCGGCGCGTTGACACCGGAGCCCTGAGATTAACGCGGCAGGGCGGTTCCCCACTCACGCCACTCTTTAGGTTCGCTTTCGAGCAGCAGGAAGTGTTTGCCCGGCTGTGCTTTCGGCGCCAGCGGTGTACCCGGCGGCGTGGCGAAAGCAATACCGCCGCGAATAAACTGGTTGAACGTACCGGTTTTCACCACGCCGCCCGTCAGGCCGAAGTCCAGCGAATAGCCAGAGGCCAGCCAGAACACCGAGTTATTCCGCACCAGATGCTGGTAACGATCGCTGATGCGTAACGCCACCATCACGCGGTCGGAGAGCGTCCCGAGCGTCAGGCCGGTCACCGTTCCTACTTCAATACCGCGGAACAGGACTGGCGTGCCGATGCTAAGCGAGCCGGCTTCCGGTACCTCCACCACAATGCTCAGACCATCAAGATAGCGCGAGTCGGTGATGGTGGCTTCCTGCAGTTCAAAATCACGACGCGCGTTGCCACGGCCAGGCTCGACGTTGATATACGGCTGCAGAATGGTGTCGAGATGTTCAACGCCCGCGGCCGAGATCTGCGGCGTCACCACGGAGAAACGCGTGCCTGAACGGGCGAACGTCTGCACATATTCCGGATAAAGCACCGCGGTGGCCTGCACTTCATTGCGGGCGGTGATCAGCGTCAGCTTCTGGATCTGTCCGATATCAATGCCCAGGTAGCGGATAGGCATTCCTTCCGCCAGCTTTCCGGCATCGAAGGCGTGCAGGGTAATCTGCCCGCCAACCGCACGTGCAGCGGTTTCAGACGGGAAGAGGATACGCTTGTCACCCTTGCGCATATTGCCGCCCGCGCCGGGCAGATTATCGAAGCTGATCGCTCCGCGCAGCGCGCGCGAGAGCGGGGAGGCCTGCACGGTCAGCCCGCTACCGTTAAGCTGAACTTTTGCGCCACCTTCTGCCCAGAAGACGCTGTTCGGGGTAAGCAGTTTGCGATACTCCGGCTTGATGTGCAGTTCAATATCAAAGGCGTCTGCACGAGGGCGAACGGTGATGACCTCCCCAACTTCAAATTTGCGATACAGCACGACCGAGCCTGCCTGAACGTCCGGCAGCGTTTCCGCACTTAATGTCAGCGTGGTGGTCGGCAGATCGCTCATGCTGTTTTCAATCGCTTTATCCAGATTGGCATACAGCGGATAGCTGTCGCGAACGGGACCTTTGCTTCCCGGCAGGATGCGGATCCCGCCGTTCACCCACTCGCTCGCACTGGCTCCGAGGAATTCAACGCCGTCCAGCCCGACCTTCACGTCTACGCGGCTGTTAACCACGAATTTGCTGTCGCCATGCACCAGATTGCTGTATTGCGGATCGATTGCAGCGGAGAAGCTCACACCGTTTCCCGACAGCGACCGCTCCAGCACCTGACCTACCTGTACACCGTGTAAGATCAGCGGCTGACCGGCTTCGATACCGTAACTTTCCGGCGCGTTCAGTGTTATTGTCACCACGCCGGGTTTTTGCAGCAGGGCTTTATCCGCCGGGGCAACCACAAAGGTGTTGCTGGGCTGGCCTTCGCCGGGGATCAACTCGAAGGTACTGCCTGTCAGGAGGCTGCTGATGCTGGCATCACTCAGGGACAGTTTCGGGCTGCGCATTTCGATACGCGTTTTTTCGCGCAGAAGATCTACCACGCTTGGGTCAACCGTCATCTCCCCGGTTACGGAACCGCCCGGATTGAGCGTCATTTTGGTGAGCTGACCGACCTCCAGACCCTGATACATCAGCGGCGTAGAACCGGCTTTTAACCCTTTGGCATCGGGCAGGGCAAGTTTGACGATCACGCCACGCTGGCTGTGCGCCAGGTCGGCATACAGACCGAACGTGTCATCTGCGGCGGCAGGGCTGGAATTT
The DNA here is from genome assembly GCF_004296595.1 of Enterobacter sp. A8. Lineage (NCBI taxonomy): Bacteria > Pseudomonadati > Pseudomonadota > Gammaproteobacteria > Enterobacterales > Enterobacteriaceae > Enterobacter > Enterobacter sp. A8. The sequence continues at coordinate 963,537 of NZ_SCMF01000001.1, read as the reverse complement.
TCCGGGGAGTCAAAGGCAATGGCACCATTGACCAGCGCGGCCAGACTTTCAAGCTTCACTTTCGCACCGCTGAGGCTTAGGTCAGCATCCACGCCGGAAACGTTCCAGAAACGGCTGCCTTTTTTCACCAGATTGGTAAAGCGACGCTCGATTAACACATCGATAGTTACCCCCTGCTTGTTGGGGTTGATGGCGTAATCGTACACCCGGCCCACCGGGATTTTACGGAAGTACACCAGCGAGCCGCTGTTAAGTGACCCCAAGTCCGGCGCCTGCAGGTGGATCATCAGATCGCCGTTATTGAGACGATATTTGGGCTGCGTATCAAGCGCCACAAAGTGATCCTGTGGCTCACCTTTACCCGGCATCATGCCGATATAGTTCCCGCCAACCAGCGCATCCAGACCGGACACCCCCGCCAGAGAGGCCTTAGGCGTTACCAGCCAGAACTGTGTTTCGCTGCGCAGCGCGTCCTGCATATCGGATTTGATGCTGGCCCGCACCTGAATCTTATTCAGCCCTTTTCCAAGGGAGATATCCTGGACGGTACCGACTTCCACCCCCTGGAAACGCACCGGGGTACGTCCGGCCACAATGCCGTCGGCAGACTGGAAATCAATGGTGATGGTACTTCCGCGATCTTCATAGCTCGTCCAGATAAGCCAGCCTGCAATCATCAGGGCGATGACAGGTAGCAACCAGAATGGCGAAATGCGGCGTTTTGTTTTAATTCTCGCTTCAGTCGGCGAAGCGGGGGTTTCCTGACTCATGTGCATCCCAAAGTAAGCGGCTATCCAGCCATTCCACAGCAAGAATAGTCAATATCACCGCAGAGCCGAAATAAAAAGCTGCGGGTCCCATTGTAAAAGCAAGTAGCTGGTCGCGGTTAATCAGCGACATCATCAACGAAATCACGAACAGATCCAACATCGACCAGCGGCCAATCCAGGTAACGAAGCGCAGGAGCAGGATACGGGTACGTAAGCCTTGCTCACATTTAAAGTGAATGCTGATGAGCAGGGTAAACATCACCACCACTTTGGTAAACGGCACCAGAATACTGGCGATAAACACAATTGCCGCCACGCCAATATTACTGTGCGCAAGGGAGATAATGCCCGAGAGGATGGTATCCTCCTGCCGCCCGCCATTCACGTAAATAATCGATATCGGCAACATGTTGGCAGGAAGCAGGAATATCAACGAGGCGATGAGGGCGGCCCAGCATTTTTGCAGGCTATTGTTGCGCCGCAGTCGCAAGGGAATATGGCAGCGTGGGCAGCGGCCGCGCGCATCGGGCAGCCCGGTGTAGTGGCAGCCCAGACAGACCCGGAGATTCTCGTCCGGGCGCGTGGCGGGGCGCTGCGGGTAAAATCGCTCCCAGAGCTGCTCAACGTTGAGATGGATCAGCGTCAGGATACTGAGCAATACCAGACAGATAAAAGCAAAGAGGCCGACACCCGGTTGCAGAAACGCGTAGTCTTGCACTTTTATGGAGGCCACGCCAACACCCACCAGATAGATATCCAGCATCACCCACTCTTTGAGTTTATCGAGCATCAGCAACACCGGGCGCAGGTTCATGCCGAGAATATTACCGAACCAGAGATACGCAATGGCGGCGACTAGCACCAGCGGTGCACCAACGGTACAGAAAAGCACCATGGCTGCGGTCACCGGATCGCCCTGGCGCGTCATCTGCCAGATCCCCTGCAGCACGTTGGCATCGATGCGCACGCCGAGCAGGTAGAGCTTCAGCAGCGGCTCGCTCCAGGCAAAGGGCATCAACAGCAGCATGGTGACCGCCATGGCGGCGAGACGGGTTAATGACCAGTCGCGGCCGTCACGAATTTTGGCGTCGCAGCGGGGACAAAAGGCGCTTTGGTGCGATTTCATCTTCGGCAACATAAAAAGCGTATCGCACTGGGGGCAACGCTGATAATGTGCACGAGGCAAAGCTGCGCTTACCGTATGGACAGTTATCTTTTTTGTCGGCGTGATTTTGGTTGTTTTTAAGGCCATCAGTTGCGCACAAATAGGTATTGTTGAAAGTTATAATAACTCATGAATGGATTCATCTTGAGCATGAGCGCATTAAATGCTTATTTTAATAGGCTATGCGGTAATTTTGTAAGACAACTAAGTGATTGAAGAATGAACAAAACAGAATTCTACGCGGATCTGAACCGCGATTTTAAGGCATTGATGGCGGGTGAAACCAGCTTCTTAGCCACTCTGGCAAATACTAGCGCATTGCTGTTTGAACGTCTCTCTGACGTGAACTGGGCCGGTTTTTATCTTCTGGAAGGTGAAACGCTGGTGCTGGGGCCGTTCCAGGGCAAACTGGCCTGCGTGCGCATTCCGGTCGGCCGGGGTGTCTGCGGCACGGCAGTCGCCGAGAATCAGGTACAGCGTGTGGAAGATGTGCATGCGTTTGACGGGCATATTGCCTGTGATGCCGCCAGTAATTCTGAAATCGTGCTGCCGCTGGTGGTAAAAAATCAGATTATTGGCGTTCTGGACATCGACAGTACGGTCTTCAGTCGCTTTACAATCGAGGACGAACAGGGGCTGCGCGAGCTGGTGGCGAATCTGGAAAACGTTCTTACAGCAACCGATTATCAAAAATTCTTTGCGAGCGTCGCAGGATAATCAACGGATAACGTAGCATTTACTGATAGCGTCATTATAATGACGCCTGTTCATGCCTGCGCTTGTTGGCAACGTCCGTTGTAATCAGGAAATTTCATGGAAAATCAACCTAAGTTGAATAGCAGTAAAGAAGTTATCGCATTTCTGGCCGAGCGTTTCCCACAGTGCTTCAGCGCTGAAGGCGAAGCTCGTCCCCTGAAAGTCGGTATTTTTCAGGATCTGGTAGCACGCGTTGAGGGGGAAATGAACCTCAGCAAAACTCAGCTGCGTTCCGCCTTACGTCTTTATACTTCGAGCTGGCGCTACCTGTACGGTATCAAACCGGGCGCGACTCGCGTGGATCTTGACGGCAACCCATGTGGTGAGCTGGACGAGCAGCACGTCGAGCATGCGCGTAAGCAGCTTGAAGAAGCCAAAGCACGCGTTCAGGCACAACGTGCAGAACAGCAGGCGAAAAAACGTGAAGCCGCTGCGGCAAACGGCCAGGAAGAAGCGCCTCGTCGTGAGCGTAAACCGCGTCCTGCACCGCGTCGCAACGAAAATAACGATCGCAAACCGCGTGCTGACAAACCAGCAGCTAAAGCCCCGCGCGCGCCTCGTGAAGAGCAGCGCCACACTCCGGTTTCAGACATCAACGCCCTGAGCGTCGGTCAGGCACTGAAGGTAAAAGCGGGTAACAATGCAATGGACGCCACCGTTATGGAAATCACCAAAGATGGCGTTCGTGTACAGCTGACTTCTGGTATGTCAATGATTGTACGCGCAGAACACTTGTTGTTCTGAAACGGAGGCCAAGCCTGGCATGAACACTTTTTTTAAGCTCACCGCGCTGGCCGGCCTGTTTGCCATAACAGGCCATGCTTTCGCAGTGGACGATATTACGCGTGTTGATCAAATTCCGGTTCTCAAGGAAGAGACGCAGCACGCGACGGTGAGCGAGCGTGTAACGTCACGCTTCACCCGTTCGCACTATCGTCAGTTCGATCTCGATCAGGCCTTTTCGGCCAAAATCTTCGACCGCTATCTGAACTTGCTGGATTACAGCCATAACGTACTGCTCGCCAGCGATGTCGAGCAGTTCGCCAAACGTAAATCCGACGTCGGTGATGAGCTGCGTTCCGGCAAGCTGGATCTGTTCTACGATCTGTATAACCTGGCACAAAAGCGCCGCTTTGAACGTTATCAATATGCGCTGAAAGTGCTGGAACGTCCGATGGACTTCACCGGCAATGACACCTTTAATCTGGACCGCAGTAAAGCGCCCTGGCCGAAAGACGAAGCCGAGCTGAACGCCCTGTGGGACAGCAAAGTGAAGTACGACGAACTGAGTCTCAAGCTCACTGGCAAAGATGAGAAAGAGATCCGTGACACGCTGACGCGCCGTTACAAGTTTGCCATTCGTCGTCTGGCACAAACCAACAGCGAAGATGTTTTCTCGCTGGCAATGACTGCCTTTGCCCACGAAATCGATCCGCATACGAACTATCTCTCCCCGCGTAACACCGAACAGTTCAATACCGAAATGAGCCTTTCTCTGGAAGGTATCGGCGCGGTGCTGCAGATGGACGACGATTACACGGTGATCAACTCCATGGTTGCGGGTGGCCCGGCATCAAAAAGCAAAGCGATAAGCGTAGGCGATCGCATTGTCGGTGTAGGCCAAACCGGGCAGAACATGGTTGATGTCATCGGCTGGCGTCTGGACGATGTGGTTGCGCTGATCAAAGGTCCGAAAGGCAGCAAAGTTCGTCTTGAAATTCTGCCTGCCGGGAAAGGCACCAAAACCCGTATCGTTACCCTGACCCGTGAGCGTATTCGTCTTGAAGACCGCGCGGTGAAAATGTCGGTGAAAACCGTCGGTAAAGAGAAGGTGGGTGTACTTGATATCCCTGGCTTCTACGTAGGGCTGACCGATGACGTAAAAGTGCAGCTGCAGAAGCTTGAGAAGCAGAACGTCAGCAGCGTGATCATCGATCTGCGCAGCAACGGCGGTGGTGCACTGACAGAAGCTGTCTCTCTGTCTGGCCTGTTTATCCCGTCTGGCCCGGTCGTGCAGGTGCGCGATAACAACGGTAAAGTGCGTGAAGATGCCGACAATGATGGCGTGGTTTACTACAAAGGCCCGCTGGTAGTGCTGGTCGATCGCTTCAGTGCGTCAGCATCAGAAATCTTTGCCGCTGCAATGCAGGACTATGGTCGCGCGCTGATCGTGGGTGAGCCGACGTTCGGTAAAGGTACCGTCCAGCAGTATCGTTCCCTGAATCGTATTTACGATCAGATGCTGCGTCCGGAATGGCCTGCGCTGGGGTCTGTTCAGTACACCATTCAGAAATTCTATCGTGTGAACGGCGGCAGTACGCAGCGTAAGGGCGTGACGCCAGACATCATGATGCCGACAGGCACGGAAGAGACGGAAACCGGTGAGAAGTTTGAAGATAACGCGTTGCCGTGGGATAGCATCAATGCCGCGACTTACGTGAAAGCCGGTGATATGACCCAGTTTGGTCCGGAGCTACTGAAAGACCACAACGAACGCATCGCGAAAGATCCTGAATTCCAGTACATCATGAAGGACATTGCCCGCTTTAATGCCCTGAAAGAAAAACGGAATATTGTTTCTCTGAACTACGCTCAGCGTGAGAAAGAGAACAATGAGGATGACGCAACGCGTCTGGCGCGTATCAACGATCGCTTCAAACGTGAAGGTAAACCGTTGCTCAAGAAACTGGACGATCTGCCAAAAGATTACCAGGAGCCGGATCCGTACCTGGACGAGACGGTACATATCGCTCTTGACCTGGCGAAACTCGAAAAAGCCAGGCCCGCCGAGCAACCCGCTCCGGCAAAATAATCCCCAACAGGCACAAGAAATTGTGCCTGTTTCTTTTTGTTCTGCATCCTTCCGTCAGGCAGATTTCCAATTGTGTAAAGTTGTGTCTTTCTGGTGACTTACGCCCTTCGTATGCTTGAAAATAGCCACAATACCCATACGATGTGGGTAATCGCATAGTGCGTTTTGTTAAACTGAGGTTAAAAGAAAATTATGATGCGAATCGCGCTCTTCCTGCTCACCAACCTGGCGGTAATGGTGGTATTCGGGCTGGTGCTAAGCCTGACAGGAATTCAGTCGAGTAGCGTTCAGGGTCTGTTGATTATGGCGCTGCTGTTTGGTTTTGGTGGCTCTTTTATTTCACTTCTGATGTCGAAGTGGATGGCGCTGAAATCGGTAGGTGGTGAGGTCATTGAACAGCCGCGCAACGATATGGAGCAGTGGCTGATGAATACGGTGGCGCAGCAAGCTAAGCAGGCGGGGATCGCCATGCCGCAGGTTGCCATTTACCATGCGCCGGACATCAATGCCTTTGCTACGGGTGCCCGTCGCGATGCGTCGCTGGTTGCCGTAAGTACCGGGCTGCTGCAGAACATGAGCCGTGACGAAGCCGAAGCGGTTATCGCGCACGAGATCAGCCATATTGCGAACGGTGACATGGTAACCATGACGCTGATTCAGGGCGTGGTGAACACCTTTGTGATCTTTATTTCCCGTATTCTGGCGCAGATCGCCGCTGGCTTTATGGGTGGAAACCGCGATGAAGGTGAAGAGAGCAACGGTAACCCGCTGATCTACTTCGCGGTATCAATGGTTCTGGAACTGGTGTTCGGCATTCTGGCCAGCATCATCACCATGTGGTTCTCCCGTCACCGTGAATTCCATGCGGATGCCGGCTCTGCGAAACTGGTTGGTCGTGAGAAGATGATTGCTGCCCTGCAGCGTCTTAAAACCAGCTACGAGCCGCAGGAAGCAAACAGCATGATGGCATTCTGCATCAACGGTAAATCAAAATCGTTGAGCGAGCTGTTTATGTCTCACCCGCCGCTGGATAAACGTATTGAAGCGCTGCGCAGTGGGGAATACCTGAAGTAACGCTGAAGATGCAGTCTGAGCCGGGCGGAGGTAACTCCGCCCGGCTTTTTTTACGCCTGTACGCTGGGCTGCGTGACGCGCAGGCCGCTGACGATCGCGGCAAGTGTGGCAAGTGCGCCTGCGGTGAGGAGCGCAAGGTGATTACCATTCTGCCCGGCGAGGTTGAACATCAGGGCGACCAGTGCCGCACCGGTGCTTTGCCCCAGCAGGCGCGCGGTACCCAACATGCCACTGGCTCCTCCACTGCGGTGGCGCGGTGCGGAGGTGATAATGGTGTGGTTGTTCGGTGACTGGAACAGGCCAAAACCGGCACCGCAGAGGATCATACGCCAGATAATATCCAGATCCGTAGGTTGCGAGGGAAGCAGCGCCAGCGCAAACAGACCCGCCGCCATGACCGCCAGACCCAGCGCGCCCAGTAATCCGGCATGCACGCGCTCTATGAGATAACCTGCCAGCGGTGCCATCACCATCGTTGCCAGCGGCCATGGGGTCAGCAGCAGTCCAGTCTCCACTTCCGAACGTCCTATTACGCTCTGCAGGAAAAAGGGCAGAGAGACGAGGGCGAGCATCTGGGCGCAGAACGAACAGATGGAGGTGCATATTGAGAGCGAAAAAAGCGGAATACGCAGCAGATCCACCGGCAGTAACGGCACAGGCAAAGCGAGCTGGCGGCGAACAAAGAAGTAGCCAATGATCAGCAGAGCAGCAACCTCTGCAACGGTCAGCAGGAGTGATTGACCCTGCGCAAAGCCGCTCAGAGCCGTAATCAGCAGGCCAAAGGTCAGCGCATTCATCACCGCACTGGCGATATCAAAACGAGGCATGGTGCTTTTGGGGCCGTTCCCCGGCAGATAGCGCAGGGCAAAGAAGATGGCCACTATACCCAGCGGCACATTGATGGCGAACAGCCATTGCCATGAGGCGACAGACAGTATAGCCGCCGCAATGGTGGGCCCGGCGGCTGAGGATACCGCCACAATAAAGGAGTTTATTCCCATTCCGCGCCCCAAATGGCGCTGAGGATAAATTAAGCGAATCAACGCGGTATTAACGCTCATCAACGCCGCGCCGCCAAAACCCTGCGCAATGCGGGCCAGCGTCAGCATATGCAGCGAATCAGAGAGGGCGCAGAACAGTGAGGTTAAGGTAAACACAGCCAGACCGCACTGATACACCCGCCGGTAGCCGAACATATCACCAAGAAACGAGAACGAGAGCAGTGAGATCACGATCGCTATCTGATAAGCGTTAACTATCCAGATTGAGCTGGCGGGTGAGGCATGCAGATCGCTGGCAATGGTAGGCAGGGCAACATTGGCAATCGCGCCGTCGAGCACGGCCATTGAAATACCGATGATAATCGTAGCGATAGCGCCATACCGCTGGGGTAAAGGCAGGCCATCGGACAGTTTTTTTTCCATGTGGGATGAATAGCTCAGTGTGAAATTATTCTCAGGGTAACTATTTTAGCACTGTTACAACCGCTTTATGTCGCAGATTTGTAACGAAGTAAACGCGGATTGATTGCAGCAGGCATGACGGGAATTTATAATAAAAACCGGTTCTGATTTTTATAAAACACTCTCTATGAGGTGATGAATGGCAATTGCAGATTTGGATAAACAACCCGATTCTGTTTCTTCCGTGCTGAAGGTGTTTGGCATCCTGCAGGCGCTCGGAGAAGAGCGTGAAATTGGTATTACAGAATTGTCGCAGCGTGTGATGATGTCGAAAAGCACCGTTTATCGCTTTTTGCAAACCATGAAGTCACTGGGGTATGTCGCGCAGGAAGGCGAGTCTGAAAAATATTCTCTGACGCTGAAACTGTTCGAATTAGGTGCCCGTGCGCTGCAAAACGTTGACCTGGTGCGTAGTGCAGATATCCAGATGCGTGAGCTCTCTCGTCTGACCAAAGAAACCATTCACCTGGGTGCTCTGGATGAAGACAGCATTGTTTACATCCATAAAATTGACTCAATGTATAACTTGCGCATGTACTCTCGCATCGGGCGTCGCAATCCGTTATACAGCACGGCTATCGGCAAAGTTCTGCTGGCCTGGCGCGACCGTGAAGAAGTGAAGCAGATTCTGGATGGGGTGGAGTACAAACGCAGTACCCAGCGTACCATCACCAGCACGGACGAACTGCTGACGGTGCTTGATAAGGTACGTGAGCAGGGCTATGGCGAAGATAACGAAGAGCAGGAAGAAGGGCTGCGCTGCATTGGTGTGCCGGTATTTGACCGCTTTGGTGTGGTGATTGCGGGTCTGAGTATCTCCTTCCCGACGCTGCGCTTCTCAGAAGAGCGTCTGCATGAGTATGTTGCTATTCTTCATACCGCCGCGCGTAAGATTTCTGAGCAGATGGGCTATAACGCGTATCCGTTTTAACCCCTCTCAGCATAAAAAACGCCGCAGACATTGCGGCGTTTTTTATCGGTCGTAAAAAAGGGTAATTAACCGTTATCAATGACGACAGAAGTTTTACGCAGAACCGGGCAGTTGGTTAAACCGATGATCCCGCTATCAGAATGCAGGTACTGGGCGGTGCTCATTCCCTGGGCAGTCAGGTATTTACACTGGATACCTAATCCAGCTGCGTTTTCGGTGCTCCCCACAAGCACGCCATATCCGGTTAATAAAAGGCCAATCCATACTACGGCCAGTGCAATAATTGTTCGAATGATTAAATGCATCATTGCCTCTTTATCTTTGTTGTCATGCCTCAAGACTAAACGGTTTACTCTATGAAACAAGTGCATGATTCTGAAAAGGGCTTACAGGCGTTACAGTTAGTCCTTGTTTAAGATAACCGTGATAACCTGTATGCAACAGGTGTTAAGACGGAGTGTGGAGTGAAAAAAATACGCTGGGTAATTCTGGTTATCGTGCTGATTGCATGCGTGGTGTTGTGGACGCAGACGATCAATGTGATGTGCGATCAGGATGTACAGTTTTTTAGCGGCGTTTGCGCAATCAATAAGTTTATTCCGTGGTAACAGGCATTTTTTCTTAAGGTGATTTCCTTCCTTCGCGCCAGTGGTAAAATGCGTGTTTTTATTGAGGTGGTGAAATGGGTGAGTTACTGAATTCAGGGCTGCTGAATATGGCATCCCTGATGGTTTCTGTCGTTGTTTTGCTGGTGGGACTTGTCATCTGGTTTTTCGTGAACCGTGCGAGCTCCCGGACGAACGAGCAGATCGAACTGCTGGAAGCGCTGCTCGATCAGCAAAAGCGTCAGAATGCGCTGTTACGCCGTCTCTGTGAGGCCAACGAACCGGAAGAGAAAGAGACGGCGAAAGAGGTGGCTGCGGAAGAGAGCGACGACAAAGACGACTTTATCCGTCTGGTGGCAGAGCGTTAATCTTTCTGACCTGGGAGGTGGTCGTGGTCTGGAAAAATCCCTGGTATGACGCCTCCCTGAAGCATCACACACCGAACGGTTTTCAGAATACCTGTCCCGTTGGGCATCAGCCCGGCGACCTTGAGCGCTGGCGTAAAGCGCGTAAAGAAGCCGGTTTGCCCAAACCTCCTGCGCTCGGTTATGACGACTTTATCCGCCAGTGGTGGCAGCCCGTGTCGCTTAATCAACCTCATGAAGATGGGGTATGGTGGCTGGGGCATGCGAGTATGCTGCTGCAAATGGACGGCAATACTCTTCTCACCGACCCGGTGTTTTCCCGACGCGCCTCTCCCGTACCGTTCCTGGGGCCCCTGCGCAGAACGCCTCCCGCTCTCTCTGTGGAACAACTCACGCAGCTTGATGCAGTGGTTATCTCCCACAATCATTACGATCACCTTGATGACGCGACCATTCGCCGTATCCTGAAGCGCTTTCCCGACGTCAGTTTCTTCGTGCCGTTAGGACTTGCACAATGGTTTCGCCGCCGGGGAGCAAGGCGCATCGTTGAGCTGGACTGGTGGCAGAGTATCACCTGGCAGGGGATAACCCTGACCGCCGTTCCGGCACAGCACTGGAGCATGCGAACACTCTGGAACCGCAATCGCTCTCTGTGGTGTGGCTGGGTCTTTGAGGGACGACACCGCCGTTTCTGGTTTAGCGGCGATACGGGTTACTCTCCGGAGCTGCTTTTGATCCCGGAACGATTGGGCAAGATCGACGCCGCCGCATTGCCAATTGGTGCCTATGCACCAAGATGGTTCATGGCGGTACACCATATGGATCCGCAATCTGCCGTCGCATTGTGGCAGCAACTGGGAAGTCCCTTAGCCTTTCCCATTCACTGGGGGGTGTTTGAACTAGCGGATGAATCACTGGATGAACCTATCAGAGAGTTAACTGACGCGCTTGTTAATTTAGCACCGGTTAATAATTCCTTCAGGATACTGAAAATTGGTGAATATTTATCCTTGTAAGCGAAGCGATGATTTGTTGCATATATTCTGCTATTAAAGCCACTATCTAATGTTTTATTTTTATCGAAACGTTTTGCTTGCCTTCTTTTGAGGCAGAGTCATAAAAATTTCATTATTTTGGTGCATAACGTTTTTATTATCTGGTGATTTTTAACACAGTTTGGCCGGGCTTATTAGCTGTGTATTTTCTTTGTAACAATACAGTTGCGTTACAATGATTTGAGCATAACTTTTCACAAAATGTTCTAAATCAATCACTGTTTCCGGCTTTCTTTCGTAGGTTGCTGGACGCATTGTAATGATTGAGCTATGTTAAAAAAGTCTTTGATTACAGCGGGTGTGAAAGCAACGTTGAGTCTGTATAAGGACGAGGACTGGTTTGTATGCGGTAAGCATAAATGTGCAAATCCTTACAGGCTGTGTTCGAATTTGTGCGGCGGATCGAGACATGTTTAAAAATGGCTTGCCATATTAAACATAGTGTGTGATAACACGTTTTGGGTCAAACGAGGTACAGTTCTGTTTATGTGTGGCATTTTCAGTAAAGAAGTCCTGAGTAAACACGTTGTCGTTGAATACCGCTTCTCTGCCGAACCTTATATTAGTGCCTCAAGCAGTAATGTCTCAGTTTTATCTCAGTCAATGCCTGCGGGCTAAGAAAACACTCTAAGGAATTTTGCAAATGGCAAAGATTAAAGGTCAAGTTAAGTGGTTCAACGAGTCTAAAGGTTTTGGTTTCATTACTCCTGCTGACGGCAGCAAAGACGTGTTCGTACACTTCTCTGCAATCCAGGGTAACGGCTTCAAAACTCTGGCTGAAGGCCAGAACGTTGAGTTCGAAATTCAGGACGGCCAGAAAGGCCCAGCTGCAGTTAACGTAACTGCTATCTGATCGAACCGCTGCTGACTGAAGCGCGTAGCACTTCAATCTCAGACATAAAGCCTCGCAAACGCGGGGCTTTTTTATATGCCTTATCTTTCAAAATATTACCATCCCTGTGTCTGTTAGTACCTTGTTGCAAAGCTACGAGATTATTAGCACTGTTTTCCCCCCTCCACAGCGGCTTTTCCCGTTAAATCAGGGCGTTGTTCAACAGCCCTGGGGTTCAGGTGAAGAAGAAAATGATACCGAGTGCCGGCAGTTTCACCCCGGCACGTTTTGCTCTGCTCTGTTTTGCTATTTTTTGCAGCCTGGCATTTTTACTGGGACGCGTTGCCTGGCTGCAGATTATTAAACCTGACAATCTGGTAAAACAGGAAGATATGCGATCGCTGCGTGAGGTGGCGATTGATGCACCGCGTGGCATGATCATGGACCGTGAAGGTCGTCCGCTGGCGGTGAGTGTGCCCGTCAGGGCCGTGTGGGCCGACCCCAAAACGGTGCTGGCAAAAGGTGGGGTTGGGTTTGATGACCGCTGGCAGGCGCTGGCCAGTGCGCTGCATCTCTCCCTTAGCACGCTGGCATCGCGCATTAACAGCAATCCACAGGGGCGCTTCATTTACCTTGCCCGTCAGGTGGATCCTGCTCAGGCGCAGTGGATCGATAAACTCAATTTGCCGGGCATCAACCTGCGCGATGAGTCCCGGCGTTTTTATCCGGCAGGTCATGTGGCCGCAAACCTTATCGGTTTTACCAATATTGATGGTCAGGGGATTGAAGGCGTAGAGAAGAGCTTCAACGCGCAGCTGATGGGGAAGGCCGGGGTCCGGCAGGTGAGGGAGGACCGCTATGGACGCGTGGTGGAAAACCTGACCGAAGTGGCGCCCGTTCCTGCGCATAATATCCAGTTGAGCATTGACGAGCGGCTGCAAACCATCACCGAGGACGCGCTTGATAATGCGGTGGCCTGGAATAAAGCCGAGTCGGGTGCATCGGTCCTGATCAATATCCCCACAGGGGAAATACTCGCCATGGCGAGCTATCCCGATTTCAACCCGAACAACCGTGAAGGTGCAACGTTAAACGATTTTCGTAATCGTGCCATTAGCGATACCTTCGAACCCGGCTCCACCGTTAAGCCGCTGGTTCTGATGACGGCATTGCAGCAGGGGCTGGTGCAACCGGACAGCGTCATTGATACCCATCCGTATACTCTTGACGGTCACCGTATCCGTGATGTGGGTTACTATCCGGAACTGACGATGACCGGGATCCTGCAAAAATCGAGCGACACCGGTGTTTCCCGTCTCTCTCTGGCGATGCCCATCCAGCATCTTATCGATACCTACCGGAACTTTGGCTTTGGCACCAATACCGGGCTGGGTTTAACGGGCGAAAGCTCAGGGTTACTGCCGCAGCGTAAATTCTGGAGTCAACTCGACAGGGCAACCTTTGCCTTCGGCTACGGCCTGATGGTGACGCCCCTTCAACTGGCCCATGTCTACGCCACCATTGGCGGGTATGGGCTTGAGCGCCCGCTCTCGATCACCCGTATCGACCCGCCGGTGATAGGCCACAGAGTCATGCCAGAAAAGATTGTCCATGAAGTGGAACACATGATGGAAAGCGTGGCGCTTCCGGGCGGTGGAGGAGTGAAGGCCGCCGTACGGGATTACCGGGTGGCGGTCAAAACCGGTACGGCGAAAAAGATTGATGACAGTGGCAAGTACGTCGATAAGTATGTCGCCTATACCGCAGGCGTTGCGCCTGCCAGCGACCCGCGTTTTGCGCTGGTGGTAGTCATAAACGATCCGCAGAACGGTGCCTATTATGGTGGTGCCGTTTCAGCGCCCGTTTTCAGTGAGATCATGGGGAATGTGCTGCGCCTGGAGAACGTGAAACCGGATGGCCTGCCGGCTGATTCCGGCCACCTTATCGTCATGCGTTAACCCTGGCGTTTTATAACGGGGCGAATAGCGGTACACTTCGCCCTTTGATTTATGCCCCGGAGTTGTCATGCCCTTCAGTTGCCCCCTTTGTCACGCGCGTCTGACGCGTTCTGAGAAAAGTTATGCGTGTCCGCAGGGACATCAGTTTGATATGGCGAAAGAGGGGTATGTGAATCTTCTGCCGGTGCAGCATAAACGCTCCCGCGATCCGGGCGACAGCGCAGAGATGATGCAGGCGCGACGTGCATTTCTGGATGCCGGACATTACAAGCCGCTAAGGGAGAGTGTCGCGCAGCTGCTGGACCACACGCTGACGCAGAGTGCCTCCGCTCTGCTGGATATCGGCTGTGGTGAAGGGTATTACACCGCAAGGTTTGCCGAGATTGCCGCCGGGAAGGGCGCGCAGACGACGGGTCTGGACGTGTCGAAAGCGGCGATCCGCGCAGCGGCAAAACGCTACGCGGGGGTGATGTTCTGCGTGGCCTCAAGCCACCGGCTGCCGTTTGAAGATGCCAGCATGGATGCCGTTGTGCGTATTTATGCTCCCTGTAAGGCAGAAGAGCTGGCCCGGGTGGTGAAACCCGGCGGGTGGGTGATAACCGTCACGCCAGGACCACGTCATCTGATGGAGCTGAAAGGGCTGATTTATGACGAGGTTCGCCTGCATGCTCCCCATTCAGAACAACTGGCTGGTTTTGTGCTCAGGCAGGAAGAAACCGTAGCATATGAGATGGATCTGACAGGGGATGAAGGCGTGGCGTTACTGCAAATGACGCCGTTTGCCTGGCGGGCAAAACCGGCTGTCCGGGAGACGCTGGCTGCACAGGCCACGTTTCGCTGCCAGACGGATTTCAGCATCCACTGCTGGCAGCGCGAAGGTTAACCCGCGAAGTGTGCCCAGAGTATCTGGGCACCAATACCGATTAACACGATCCCGCCCAGGATCTCGGCTCGCTTACCCAGCAGCGGGCCGATAAAACGGCCAACCATCATGCCCAGGGTGGACATAATCAGTGTGGCGCAACCAATGGCCAGCGCGGTGGCAATGATATTCACCTGCAGGAAGGCCAGACCAACACCGACGGCCATCGCGTCAAGGCTGGTGGCAATTGCGGTGGTGACCAGCAGCCAGAACCCGTGGCGGTGCTGAGGCTCTTCATCTTCATCGCTGTTGCCACGGAATCCTTCAATCACCATTCGTCCGCCGAGAAACACCAGCAGCACAAACGCAATCCAGTGGTTCCACTCCAGTACAAACTGGCTGGCCAGCATACCCAGGCCCCAGCCGATAAGCGGCGTCAGGGTTTCGATAGCACCGAAAATCAGACCTGTGCGCAGCGCTTCAGAAAATTTTGGTTTATGGAGTGTGGCACCTTTTCCGATGGAAGCAGCAAAAGCATCCATGGACATGCCGAAAGCGAGAAGAATGGTGGCGGAGATGTTCATACAAGCGTCCAGACCGGGAGAAATCCATATGACACATCACTGCCCCCAGTAAACAGCAGTTGATGTATCTATGGTCTCGCCTGACCGTCACACAATGATGTGCAGAAAACGATCCGTACGCGCCACGTTTTTCAACGAGTATGTTGACACGTACATTTCCTGAGTACAGGAAATTAGCTACTCCCCAACGACGGGCGCAACCTTAACATATTTTGAGAATATAAAACAACAACAGCGGGGGTATTATTTTATTATCTTGTTGATAACGATTTTCATTTAGATTTATTCGTAAAAATAGCGTTAAAAAATAGGAAGGATAAAAAGAATGGAATATAGCTATGGCTATATTTCGTGAGCAACGTTAACACGGAATATAGCCGATGCTATAAATATAACTTATTGAGTTTTAATGAGTAATTTGTATATCTTTTCCAGGTCATCTATATTTTTGACCCGAATGAGCAGGCGGCGCTGTTCTAATTGCATCACCAGCACCCCGTCTTCAGATAAATTCATCTCTTTAATGCGGTTATATTCTATCCAGACATTGGCAAAGAAGAACCCGTGTTTTTTAAAAATGAGTTTTGGCGAACGGATCCAGAACAGGTAAATCGCCATTAATGCCAGCGCACATAATAACCATGTGGTTAATATTGCACCATGGCTGGTCACGTTATTGTAAATCAGGATGACCACCAGCCCGGCGAAGATAAACGCATCAATGCGTCCACGGCGTAAGAGGGGAAGGGTCAGCAGCGTCTCGCCGTGGCGGCGAGGCATAATGAACTCGTCATAGATCGCGTAAGCCAGAAGGGCAACAATAAACAAAACCAGTACGGTGTCCGTGACAGTCATTCATCCTCCAGATAAAAAAACCGGGGGCAAGCCCCCGGCGTATAACATAAAGCTTTACAGGCCCAACAGACCGACAGCGTAGCCCGCGATACCGATGACGAAGAAGCCAACGATGATCCACAGCGGGTTCACTTTCTTACGCAGCAGCCACATACAGGCGAAGGTCAACAGCAGCGGCACCAGGCCAGGCATCAACTGGTCAAGGATGGTCTGCACGGTGGTCACACGGGTTTGCCCATCCTGTCCGGTGATGGTTGAAACCACCAGCGGGATGTTCACGTGCGTCCACTTGTTAACCAGCGCCCCCATCACAAACAGGCCGAGGATTGACGCCCCCTCTGTCAGTTTTTGCAGGAAGCCGCCGCCCATATCTTTAACGATATCCACCCCTTTACGGTAACCGTACGCCACGCCGTAGTAACGGGTCAGCAGACGCACCGCATTGAACAGGATGAAAAACAGCAGTGGACCGAGCAGGCTGCCGCTCATCGCGATACCCGCGCCCAGCGCTGCAAAGACCGGACGAACGGTACCCCAGAAGATCGGGTCACCTACGCCTGCCAGCGGACCCATCAGACCGACTTTAATACCGTTGATGGCACCATCGTCGATCTCTGCGCCGTTTGCACGCTGCTCTTCCATCGCCAGGGTAACGCCCAGTACCGGTGCCGCTACGTAAGGATGGGTGTTAAAGAATTCCAGGTGACGCTTAATCGCCTGGCGACGTGCTTCGTTGTTCTCCGGGTATAGGCGTTTGATCGCCGGTACCATGGAGAAGCAGAAGCCCAGGGCCTGCATACGTTCGAAGTTCCATGAACCCTGAAACAGGTTAGAACGGATGAACACGCCACGAATATCACCCGGAGTGAGTTTCTTCTCAGGGGTAGTTTTAGTCATATCAACCATTTCGCTCACCTGTTAGTCCAGTTCGTTATCGAGATCGTTATTACCAGCAGCCTGCGCTGGGGCACCCGCAACGCGGTTATATTTCGGGCTGAGCTGGATGTAGAGAATTGCCATTACCGCACCAATCACACCGAGAGCAACCAGGTTGAAGTTGGTGAACGCCGCGGTTACGAAGCCCAGGTAGAAGAATGGCATCAGGTAGCCTGCGCGCATCATGTTGATGACCATCGCATAACCAACCACCACGATCATACCCCCGGCGATGTTCAGACCGCTGGTGACCACTTCAGGGATGGCGTTGAGCATGCCCTGAACTTCGCTGGTGCCTACGGAGATAGCGACGATAACGGCAGGAATAGCGATACGCATCGCCTGCAGGAACAGGGACGAGACGTGGATCCAGGAGAGCGCCGTGAGGTTGCCGTTTTCGGCCGCCTTATCCGCCGCGTGCTGGAAAGCCACGGTGATAGTACGAACGATAATGGTCAGTACCTGGCCTGCGGCAGCCAGCGGAATTGCCAGAGCGATACCGGCACCGATGCTTTGATGACCGGCAATGACCAACACAGTTGAAATAATGGACGCCAGCGCGGCATCGGGCGCAACCGCCGCACCGATGTTCATCCAGCCAAGGGCGATCATTTCCAGGGTACCACCGATGATGATACCGGTTTTCATATCACCGAGAACGGCGCCAATCAACGTACAGGCCACCAGAGGGCGGTGGAACTGAAATTCATCAAGTACGGATTCCATACCCGCAATACACGCGACGATGAACACCAGCACAATCTGAAGAGTGGTAATCTCCATTGTACTTCTCCTATTGCATAATCTTTATGTGAAAAACCGGCGCGGGCTTATTTCCCAACTTTGCCGATCAAATCCATCATTTTCAGTTTCGGGTCCGTGGAAACCTTACGGGCTTCCAGTTCAATACCGCGAGCATTCAACTTGTTAAATGCCTCGATATCCTTCGCATCGACTGAAATCGCGTTGTTGACCTGCGTTTTGCCCTGACGGAAAGCCATACCACCAATGTTCACGGAGGTAATTTTCACGCCGCCTTCAACAATGCGTTCGACGTCTGTCGGGTTAGTGAACAGAAGCATCACGCGTTCACCGGCATATTTCGGGTTGTTATAGACGCGAATCATCTTGGCGACATCCACCACGTGCGCGGTAACGCCCGGAGGAGCAACCTGGGTGAGGAGGGTTTTACGCACCGTGTCGGCGGCCACTTCGTCGCTGACCACGATAATACGTTGAACGTTGGTCTCTTTAGTCCAGCGCGTTGCCACCTGGCCGTGAATTAAACGGTCATCGATGCGCGCAAGGCCAATCACCATATAATCGTTCGGGCCCATCGGTTTTGCGGGGGCAGCGGCTTTCGGTGCCGCGGCAGCCGCCGGTGCGGGTTTCTCAACCGGCTGTGCCTTCAGCGCTTTCACGCCTTCGCGACCGGTTTCGACCGCCAGGGCAACCAGCTCATCAAAAGCCGGATTGTCGTCGCGTGCCATGAAGGTTTCCACCAGCATCGGAATATTGACCCCGGCGACAACTTCATAGTGCTCTTTATCGACGACAATGCGGCTGGCAGCGTTGAACGGGCTGCCGCCCCATGTATCAACGAGAAACAGCACGCCTTTGCTGGTATCCAGCTTCGACAGTTGAGCCGTGTATTTCTCAATCAGCGTCTCGGCGTTTTCACCGGGAACGAAATCGATCCAGCCGACGTTTTCCTGCTCGCCCAACAGCATCTCTGCTGTTTTGAGTAGCTGCTCTGCAGCCCAACCATGTGTGCCTATGACAATAGCAATGGTCACTTGCTACCTCCTTTTATTATCATTAATACCTCTGCCAGGCAGACGTACTGAGAATCGTATTGGCGAACCGAATCGATTCAGATAAGGGTTAGAGTTAAAAAAGCTCAGACTTACGCGAATTATTTTAGATAGTGAAAAAATAATTTATGTGATGAAGATCCGTAATTTAGGTTTCGAAAATCAGAAATTACTCAACACAAATTCTGCCTTTTCACGTTTTTGCAAAGGAACGTAAATCTTTGCTAAAAACGTAATGTCTCTGATATGTTTAGCCTCCGTTTAATTGATCAGGAGTATAGGGCTACAGCCCACTATATGGACCGTCACCGACGTCAGTCATCTATCAGGCCACTTCGCGCCTTTTTCACCGGCGATCCTCGCCACGTATCGACTCTGTTTACCGCTGTTTTGCCCACATTGAGTGGGGCACCGTTTCGTCATTCCTTTAGCAGGAGCTTGTCATGGAATTCTTAATGGACCCGTCAATCTGGGTGGGATTGCTCACGCTGGTGGTGCTGGAGATCGTTCTCGGCATTGATAACCTGGTGTTTATTGCCATCCTCGCGGACAAACTGCCGCCAAAACAGCGTGATAAAGCGCGTCTGATCGGCCTCTCGCTGGCGCTGGTTATGCGTCTGGCGCTGCTGTCCGTGATCTCGTGGATGGTGACCCTGACAAAACCGCTCTTTACCGTCATGGATTTCACCTTCTCTGGCCGCGATTTGATCATGCTGCTCGGTGGGATATTCCTGCTCTTTAAAGCAACGACAGAACTGCACGAGCGGCTGGAGAACCGTCAGCACGACGATGGTCATGGCAAAGGCTATGCCAGCTTCTGGGTTGTGGTGCTGCAAATCGTGGTGCTGGATGCTGTCTTCTCGCTTGATGCGGTGATCACAGCGGTGGGTATGGTGAACCATCTCCCGGTGATGATGGCGGCGGTGGTTATCGCCATGGCGGTTATGCTGCTGGCGTCTAAACCGCTGACCCGCTTTGTGAACCAACATCCGACGGTCGTGGTGCTGTGTTTGAGCTTCCTGCTGATGATCGGTCTGAGCCTCGTTGCGGAAGGTTTCGGTTTCCATATTCCGAAAGGTTATCTGTATGCCGCGATTGGCTTCTCGATCCTGATCGAACTGTTTAACCAGATTGCACGCCGTAACTTTATTAAGCAGCAGTCCAATCAGCCGCTGCGTGCCCGCACCGCGGATGCCATCCTGCGCCTGATGGGCGGTCGCCGTCAGGTGAATGTGCAGAGTGACACCGAGAACCGTAACCCGGTTCCGGTGCCGGAAGGGGCATTTGTGGAAGAAGAGCGTTATATGATTAACGGCGTTCTCTCCCTGGCCTCCCGTTCACTACGCGGCATCATGACCCCACGCGGCGAGATCAGCTGGGTAGATTCCCGGTTGAGCGTTGATGAAATTCGTCAGCAGCTGCTCTCTTCACCGCACAGCCTGTTCCCGGTGTGTCGTGGTGAGCTGGATGAGATCATCGGTGTCGTGCGTGCCAAAGAGATGCTGGTCGCGCTGGAAGAGGGCGTTGACGTCGAAGCCATCGCCGCCGCCTCACCGGCTATCGTGGTACCGGAAACGCTGGACCCCATCAACCTGCTTGGCGTTCTGCGCCGTGCCCGCGGCAGCTTCGTGATTGTCACCAACGAGTTCGGTGTGGTGCAGGGGCTGGTCACGCCGCTGGACGTGCTTGAAGCCATTGCCGGTGAGTTCCCGGATGAGGACGAAACACCGGAAATCGTGGCCGATGGTGAAGGCTGGCTGGTGAAAGGTACCACTGACCTGCACGCGCTTTCGCATACGCTGGGGCTGGAAAACGTGGTCAACGATGAAGAAGACATTGCCACCGTGGCCGGTCTGGTCATCGCCGTGAACGGGCAGATCCCGCGCGTGGGGGATGTGATCGAACTGCCCCCGTTGAGCATTACCATTGTTGAAGCCAACGACTATCGCGTTGATATGGTGCGTATTGTTAAAGAGCAATCCGTGCACGACGAAGATGAGTAACGCTTCTTAACGCAACGGCATTAAGGGCACGATGTGCCCGTTATGATGCGCTGGCGGAGGTGAACTCTCCGCCAGCCATTGTGGAAAATCCCGCAGCGGCATCGGCCGCGCATAGAAATACCCCTGCAGAGTATGAACACCGTGTCGGCGTAAGTAGCGCGCCTGCTCCTCCGTTTCGACCCCTTCCGCAACCAGCTCAATATTCAGCCGCTGACCCAGCGCAATAATGATATCTGTCACCGTTGAGTTCACGGCATCGGTTCCAATGGCGGTGGTAAAGGACTGGTCGATTTTCAGTACGTCAGGATGAAGCTTTTCAAGCCAGGAGAGCGAACTGTTCCCGGTACCAAAATCGTCGATAGCCAGTTTGACCCCTTTGCGATGCAGCTCGCGCACGATGCGATAATCTGCATCGACCAGCGCGTCACGCTCGGTAAGTTCGATAACCAGCCGCTGGCTCGGGTTTGCACTGAACCAGTAACGGTTCAAATCCTGAAGTAGCACGGCGTGACGGAAGTGGCTGGCCGCCACGTTAATACCGATGTGAAAGCCCGGGTGGGAGGGGAAATAGCCTATCTGGCGTACCGTCTCGGCAATCACGTAGCGCGTCAGGGGAACAATCAGGTTATGTTCTTCTGCCAGGGGGATGAACACTTCCGGGGAGATCCAACCCTGACGCGGGTTGTTCCAGCGCAGAAGAATTTCCACGCCGATACACTCCTGCGTACGGGCATTCACCAGCGGCTGACAGAACAGCTCAAATTCCCGCGCCGCAATCCCCATATCGATTTCCCACGTGAAGCTCATCCGGTTTGCTGTGGCCAGCCAGGCCAGATACCCCAGAACCAGGCTCAGCATTAACCCCAGCGGCAGCTGTGCCGGCAGGCTTTTAAGTGCCAGCGCGCCAGGACCCGGCCCACTGACCGTGATGGTAAATGGAAAGCGTGTAGAGACTTCCTCTATTCGCGAGTCAGCCTCATTAAACTTCAGCGCGTCGGTAATACCTTGACCGTAGCGTAAAGAGCGATCTCCCACGGTTAACGCCACGTCAGTGATAAGCGGGCGGGGCGGCTCAAGGATCATTCTGGTGATGAGATCGATATTGATCACCTCCATCACCCCCTCTTCACCGCGTTGTGACGTCGGGTGCCACTGGATAAGAATAGGGCTGCCTTTAAGCAGCCACTTATCGGTCGATAAAATCAGTTTTGGCAGACCTGACGGCAGTTCGGGAAATAATTCATGAACCGGGACGGCGCGACTGCCAAAAATACTGGAGCAGTAGAGGATCCCCTCTTTAATCAGGGTAATCGAGCGGACGGTCTGTAAAATGGCGGCCTGCTTACGCAGAGTCAGATGCGCCTGCGGGCACGGCTGGCCGACAAGACCCAACAACTCCGGTCGGCGGTTATCCAGAGAAAGCAGGACGTTTTCAAGTGAGCGAACGGTATGGCTGGCGAAATCGACAATGCGTTGTTGATTAACATTGCGCTGTGAAATAAATCGAATGCCCAACGTCAGGATGAGCGTAAGGAGCGCAACCGTCACGCAGACGATAACGCGTTTTCGGCGATAGTTTTTAATGATCGTTTGTGCGGTTTGCATGAACGGTCGCCTGATACACCTCCAGCCCCAAAAGCCAGACGCAACAGTGAAAGTGTAGTGGGGAAAGTGAAAGGCGACGAGAATCAGAAGGAAATTTCGCCCATCCGTTGCAGATGGGCGAGGGGAGGTATTAGTCGCACTGTACCTTAATGGCCAGACCACCACGGGAAGTCTCACGGTACTTCGCGTTCATGTCTTTACCGGTTTCGTACATGGTCTCAATAACTTTATCCAGCGACACGCGAGGCTCGCTGGTACGGCGCATTGCCATACGGGAGGCGTTAATCGCTTTCACCGACGCAATGGCGTTACGCTCAATGCACGGTACCTGCACCTGCCCGGCAACCGGGTCACAGGTCAGGCCCAGGTTATGTTCCATACCGATTTCCGCCGCCACGCAAACCTGCTCAGGGCTTGCGCCCAGCAGTTCAGCCAGACCAGCGGCCGCCATGGAACAGGCCACACCCACTTCACCCTGGCATCCTACTTCAGCGCCAGAGATAGAAGCGTTCATTTTGTACAGCGCACCAATGGCACCTGCCGCCAGGAAGTAACGGATGTAGATATCTGGCGTAACAGGTTCAATAAAGTGATCGTAATAAGCCAGCACCGCCGGAACAATACCGCACGCACCGTTGGTGGGCGCCGTCACTACGCGGCCACCGGCAGCGTTTTCTTCGTTAACTGCCAGAGCGAACATATTCACCCAGTCGACCACGTTCATCGGGTCGTTGGAGAATTTATCGGTGGTCACCAGCATGCGGCGCAGGGCAGAGGCACGACGCGGTACGCGCAGCGGACCCGGCAGCACGCCTTCGGTGTTCATCCCGCGATCGATACAGGCGCGCATGGTCTGCCATACGTTTGCAAAATAGTCTTCGATCTCTTTTTTGCTGTGCAGTGCCAGTTCGTTCTGCATCACCATGCCGGACAGCGACAGGCCGGTCTCTTTGCAATAACCCAACATCTCGGTGGCCGATTTGAACGGATACGGCACGTTGACGTCGCCGGTGCTCTCTTTACCGAAATGCTCTTCATCCACGATGAATCCACCGCCGATGGAGTAGTACGTTTTGCTGTAAATCTCTTTTTCACCATTCCAGGCATGGATGGTCATGCCGTTTTCATGCAGCGGCAGGTTGTCGCTACGAAAACGCATCCCGTCATCCTGCGGGAAATCCACTTCGTGCTGGCCGTTAGCCAGCAGCAGACGACCGCGCGCTTCCACGTCACGGATGAATGCCGGGATGGCATCAATATCTACAGTGTCCGGCATATTGCCCGCCAGACCCATAATAATGGCGATATCGGTGTGGTGGCCTTTACCCGTTAATGACAGTGAGCCGTAGACATCCACGGCGACACGGGTAACGCTTTCCAGTAATCCTTTTTCGACCAGATCATCGACGAACTGTTTACCGGCCTTCATCGGCCCAACAGTATGGGAAGACGAAGGGCCAATTCCCACTTTGAACATGTCGAATATACTAATCACTTTCACACTCCTGACAGGGTTACCGGGGTTCCAGTAACGATGTTATAACTGCGCATAGTGTAAGAGGGAACATCGACCTCGGCTTAACTATTCACATGAATTAAACTAATGGTTAACGATGGTTTTGCTAATAGCGCGACGCCGATCGCAAACCTGACAAAAGAGGGTGGAATGTAAAGTATAGTCAAGGCTTCAGGCCGATTTGCAGAGCCAGTTCACGAATGATGCCCGCCGTCATGCCCCAGACAAAATAATGCTGATACCAGGACAACCAGACCCGATGATCGTGTCCACGGCGCTGAATATCCAGCGGGTGATAGCGGCTCAGGCGAAGGGCTTCTTCCAGCGGCATTTCAAACACCGCAGACACCTCATCAACACTGGCGTGATACTGCAGGCCGGGCGGGATAATGCCCACCACCGGCGTCACCTGGAAACCGGTCACGCTGTCCACCGGCGGGAGGACGCCGACAATCTCGACGGCCTCCGGTGGGATCGCCACCTCTTCCTGCGCTTCACGCAGCGCCGCGGCAATCAGCGAGGCATCGCTGCTGTCTACCGCGCCGCCGGGGAAAGCGACCTGACCGGCATGTTTGCGTAAATGAGGGGAGCGCTGGGTCAACAGCAAACCGGGCTGCTCACGACGCACCACGGGGATCAGCACCGCCGCCTGACGTTGATTAAGCGCTTCGCGGCTCACCTGTGGCCGCAAAAGCTGAAAGCGCGACAGAAAATCATCCAGCGTCAGGTTCTCTCTCTCCACCCGTCAGTTCTCCAGTTGTTGCAGGATACGGTTAACTTTATCAAAGGTTTCCTGATATTCCGCCTCGACCTGGCTGTCAGCAACAATTCCGCCACCTGCGGAACAGTAAAGCTGGCCGTCGCAGGCCGTCAGGGTGCGAATAGTGATGCTGGTATCCAGCGTGCCGCAGACGCTAACGTAGCCAATGCTGCCGCACCAGGCGTTGCGACGGTGCGGTTCCAGCTCATCGATAATCTCCATCGCCCGCACTTTTGGCGCGCCGGTGATGGAGCCACCCGGGAACGCGGCGCGCAGAAGATCGCAGGGGGTACGCGAAGCCGGCAGCTGTGCGGTAATGGTGCTGACCAGATGGTGCACCGCCGGGAAAGGCTCGACGACGAACAGCTCCGGCACGCGAACGCTGCCCGGTACCGCCACCCGGCCAATGTCGTTGCGCATCAGGTCGACAATCATTAAATTTTCGGCGCGATCCTTCGGTGACGCGGCGAGCTTTTCCGCCTGCTGGCGGTCGGCAGCCGGATCGCTCAGGCGCGGCAAGGTCCCTTTAATCGGGCGTGTCTGGATCTTGCCTTCCGCCAGATGAATAAACCGCTCAGGCGAAAGACTCAGGATCGCGCCTTGATCGAGACGGATAAACGCACTGAACGGTGCCCGGTTGCTGGCATTGAGGCGGGTAAAGGCCTGCCATTCATCGCCCTGATACGTTGCCTGGAAGCGCTGGGCAAGGTTAACCTGATAACAATCGCCGCTTTGCAGATACGCCTGCACGCGTGCGAATTTTTCCGCATAGGTCTGCGGGGTCATGTTTGAACGCCACGCAGAGGTCAGACGGAAATCTGGCGCGGCTGCGGGCTGCTGTGCGTTCAGCCAGGCCAGGCGTGCCTCCACATCCGAATGGCTGAGCAGGGAGACCACCTGTTTATGGTGATCGACAATCAGCGCCCAGTCGTAAAGTCCCACCGCCATATCCGGCAGCGGAATATCCGCCTTCGCAACGGAAGGCAGCGTTTCAAAGCGGCGACCAAGGTCATAGCCAAACACGCCCAGCGCACCGCCCTGGAAGGGAAGATCCGGGTTCGGCGTGGCAGACAAACCCAGCTCGTCGATAGCCTCCTGAAGCTTGATCAGCGGATCGTGCGTGGAGGGCTGGTTTTCGGATGTCACCGTGCGCACCGGGTCAGCAACCACAATGTCGAAGCGGCTGTAAGGATGGTCCGCATGGCCGGAATGCAGCAGCATCGCCCAGGGAAGATGGCTCAGATGAGCAAACCAGAATTCAGCGGCGTCAGTACGCCACGGCAGGGTAATAACAGTGGGGAAGCGCATGTTCATGTGTGGCATACTACCGGGCAGCGTGAAATAATTAGCGCGAATAATTTAGCAGGAGTTGACGATGTTTGCAGGTTTACCTTCTCTGAGCCACGAGCAACAGCAGAAAGCAGTTGAGCGGATACAGGAGCTGATGTCCCAGGGGATGAGCAGCGGGCAGGCCATTTCTCAGGTGGCGGAAGAACTTCGCGCCACCCATACCGGCGAGCGGATCGTGGCGCGTTTCGAGGATGAAGATGAAGAGTAACCGGCTTACACAGCCGCGATAATCTTAATCTCTACCTTGTATTCCGGCTTCATCAGCGTGGCCTGTACGGTACAACGTACAGGCGCGTGACCCGCCACCACCCACGCATCCCAGGCTTTGTTCATGGCCGCAAAATCGTCTTTATTCGCCAGGAAAATGGTGGCGTCCAGAATACGCGATTTGTCGCTGCCTTGCTTTTCCAGCACCGCATCGATCTGCGCCAGGGTGTCAGCTGTTTGTTCAAAGGCATCCGCATCCAGATTGGACGGCACGCCAGTGTAATAGAGCGTCTGGTTATGAATGA
This sequence comes from Enterobacter sp. A8, assembly GCF_004296595.1. NCBI lineage: Bacteria > Pseudomonadati > Pseudomonadota > Gammaproteobacteria > Enterobacterales > Enterobacteriaceae > Enterobacter > Enterobacter sp. A8. The sequence continues at coordinate 936,954 of NZ_SCMF01000001.1, read as the reverse complement.
CTACATCAGACCAGCGGGCTTCGGCATCAATGCGCACAATTGTCATAAACGTTTCCTCGTTACTTTCGTCATCAGGCGGCAAGACTGCCATATTGTTTCGCCGTCGTCACTATTTGGGGTGGCACAGGAGAGGATGGGCTGACATAATCCCTGTGCAAAAATACAGTGAGAGAACACCGTGGCAGACGATTTTTCCCCTGAAGGGCAGTTAGCACAGGCTATTCCCGGTTTTAAACCGCGTGAACCGCAGCGTCAGATGGCGCATGCCGTCGCTCGCGCCATCGATAAGGCACAGCCGCTGGTGGTCGAGGCCGGAACCGGCACGGGAAAAACCTACGCTTACCTTGCACCGGCGCTGCGCGCGAAAAAGAAGGTGATCATCTCTACCGGCTCGAAGGCGTTGCAGGATCAGCTCTACAGCCGTGATTTGCCGACGGTGGCAAAAGCGCTGAAATACAAAGGGCGGCTGGCGTTGCTGAAAGGGCGCTCCAACTATCTCTGCCTGGAGCGTCTTGAACAGCAGGCGCTGGCGGGCGGCGACCTGCCGGTGCAGACCCTGAGTGATGTGATCATCCTTCGCGCCTGGGCTAACCAGACGGAAGAGGGGGATATCAGCACCTGCGCGAGCGTGGCGGAAGACTCTCCCGCCTGGCCGCTGGTGACCAGCACCAATGACAACTGCCTGGGCAGCGACTGCCCGCTGTATAAAGACTGTTTTGTGGTCAAAGCGCGTAAAACCGCGATGGATGCAGATGTGGTGGTGGTCAACCACCATCTGTTTCTCGCGGATATGGTGGTGAAAGACAGCGGTTTTGGCGAACTTATTCCTGAAGCGGAAGTGATGATCTTCGACGAAGCCCATCAGCTTCCGGATATCGCCAGCCAGTATTTCGGCCAGTCGCTCTCCAGCCGCCAGCTGCTGGATCTGGCGAAAGATTTCACCATTGCTTATCGCACTGAATTAAAAGATACCCAGCAGCTGCAAAAATGTGCCGATCGCCTCGCGCAAAGCGCGCAGGATTTTCGCCTGCAGCTTGGCGAGCCGGGCTACCGCGGCAATCTGCGCGAGCTGCTGGCGGACAATAATATCCAACGTGCGCTACTGCTGCTGGATGATGCGCTGGAACTCTGTTACGACGTGGCGAAACTGTCGCTTGGCCGTTCTGCGCTGCTGGACGCTGCCTTCGAGCGCGCCACGCTCTATCGCGGGCGGCTGAAACGGCTGAAGGAGATCAACCAGCCGGGGTACAGCTACTGGTATGAATGCACGTCTCGTCATTTCACCCTGGCGCTTACGCCGCTGACGGTGGCAGACAAATTCAAAGAGGTGATGGCGCAAAAACCGGGGAGCTGGATATTTACCTCCGCGACCCTGTCGGTGAATGACGATCTGCACCACTTCACCGAGCGTCTCGGGATTGAACAGGCGGAGTCACTGCTGCTGCCGAGCCCGTTTGATTATGAAAAACAGGCGCTGCTCTGCGTGCCGCGTAATCTGCCGTTACCCAACCAGCCCGGCGCCGCACGCCAGCTGGCAGCCATGCTGAAGCCGATGATTGAGGCCAACAATGGCCGCTGCTTTATGCTCTGCACCTCTCACGCCATGATGCGCGACCTGGCAGAACAGTTCCGCGCCACCATGACCTTGCCGGTGCTGCTGCAGGGGGAAACCAGCAAAGGGCAACTGTTACAGCAGTTTGTCAGTGCCGGGAATGCGCTTCTGGTGGCAACCAGCAGCTTCTGGGAAGGCGTGGACGTGCGGGGCGATACCCTGTCGCTGGTGATTATCGATAAACTGCCTTTTACCTCGCCGGACGATCCGCTGCTCAAAGCGCGAATGGAAGACTGCCGTCTGCGCGGGGGCGATCCTTTCGACGAGGTACAGCTGCCGGACGCGGTGATCACCCTCAAACAGGGGGTAGGACGCCTGATCCGTGACGTGGACGACCGCGGCGTGCTCGTAATCTGTGATAACCGGCTGGTGATGCGCCCCTACGGTGCGACCTTCCTCGCCAGCCTGCCGCCCGCGCCGCGTACGCGGGACATTAAACGCGCGGTTCGCTTCCTGGCCAACCCAACGGCGGAGTAATTTGCCCGGGAGTGTGCTAAGATGCGCGCCATTTTGTGACTGACCATTGCGAGAGCGCGACGACTGATGCGAATTCTGGCTATTGATACCGCTACAGAGGCGTGTTCCGTTGCTCTGTGGAACGACGGTGCTATTTCTGCTCATTTCGAAGAGTGCCCACGAGAACACACCCAACGTATTCTGCCCCTGGTGAAAGCGATTTTGACCCAGGGCAACACCACCTTAACCGACCTCGATGCGCTGGCCTTTGGCCGTGGCCCCGGCAGCTTTACGGGTGTACGCATTGGGATCGGTATTGCGCAGGGGCTGGCGCTTGGCGCTGACCTTCCGATGATCGGTGTTTCCACCCTGGCGACGATGGCGCAGGGCGCGTGGCGTATGACCGGTGCTACCCGTGTGCTGGCAGCGATTGATGCCCGCATGGGCGAAGTCTACTGGGCTGAATACACCCGCGACGAGAAGGGCGTGTGGCACGGCGAAGAGACGGAAGCGGTGCTCAAGCCGGAAGCGGTAACCGAACGGTTGCAGAACCTCTCCGGTGAATGGGCGACGGTAGGGACCGGTTGGGCGGCATGGCCTGACATGGCAAACGGTACCGGCGTAACGCTGGTGGACGGCAACATGCTTCTGCCTGCCGCAGAGGATATGCTTCCTCTGGCTTGCCAGCTGCTCGCAGCAGGAAAAACCGTGGCTGTTGAACATGCCGAGCCGGTTTATTTGCGAAACACCGTCGCGTGGAAGAAACTTCCAGGCCGCGAGTGAATCTCAGTAACAGGAACTGAGAAAAAGGAGTCGCATCATGGCGGTTCAGACTAAAGTAGTACGCCTAATTATGGCAGGCGCTGTGGCCATAGCATTGAGCGGATGCGTTTCCGTTCCTGATGCGATTAAGGGCAGTAGCCCTACGCCACAGCAGGATCTGGTTCGCGTGATGAATGCCCCTGAGCTTTACGTCGGTCAGGAAGCGCGCTTCGGCGGGAAGGTGATTGAGGTGCAAAACCAGCAGGGGAAAACCCGGCTGGAAATCGCCACCGTGCCACTGGATAGCGGCGCGCGGCCGATCCTCGGCGAAACCTCGCGCGGGCGCATTTTTGCCGATGTCAGCGGCTTCCTCGACCCGGTTGATTTCCGTGGACAGCTGGTGACCGTCGTCGGGCCGATTACCGGCACGACACAGGGCAAAATCGGCACAACGCCCTACAAATTTATGACCATGCAGGTTAACGGCTACAAACGCTGGCGGCTGACACAGCAGGTGATCATGCCGCCTCAGCCTGTTGATCCGTGGATGTGGGGCCCACACCCGTATCGTTACGGCTACCCCGGCTGGGGCTGGTATAACCCAGGCCCGGCGCAGGTACAGACGATCGTTACTGAGTAACTTACTGTTATTGTTAGAAAAGAGACAGCGGCTCAGCCGCTGTCTCTGTTTTTTTACGGCTAAAACGAAAAAAAAGAGTGACGCGCTTCGCAACCTTAAATCTGGGCAATTAATAAACTGGTACGCTGAGTTAATATAATGTTAACAAACTGTTTATTATCGGGGTTGTGATGACGACGAACACTCAATTCAGAGGTGATGCATTGAACAAGGTTTGGCTTAACCGTTATCCCGCAGATGTGCCTGCGGAGATCAATCCTGACCGTTATCAATCCCTGGTTGAATTATTTGAACACTCGGTAAGGCGTTACGCCGATCAGCCCGCGTTTATCAATATGGGTGAGGTGATGACGTTCCGTAAGCTTGAGGAGCGGAGTCGGGCGTTCGCGGCCTATTTGCAGGAAGGGCTGGGGCTGCAAAAAGGGGATCGCGTCGCGCTGATGATGCCGAACCTGCTGCAATACCCGGTCGCGTTATTTGGTATCCTGCGGGCCGGGATGATTGTCGTCAACGTCAACCCGCTCTACACCCCACGTGAGCTGGAGCATCAGCTGAACGACAGCGGCGCGACCGCAATTGTGATCGTCTCAAACTTTGCCCACACGCTGGAGAAAGTGGTCGACAGAACCCAGGTGAAACACGTCATCCTGACGCGCATGGGGGATCAGCTCTCCACCGCCAAGGGCACACTGGTTAACTTTGTCGTCAAATACATCAAACGTCTGGTACCGAAATACCATCTGCCGGATGCCATCTCCTTCCGCCGCGCGCTGCATGCCGGGTATCGTATGCAATACGTCAAACCGGAAGTGGTATCAGAGGATCTTGCGTTCCTGCAGTACACCGGTGGCACTACCGGCGTGGCCAAAGGCGCCATGCTGACTCACCGCAATATGCTGGCGAACCTTGAACAGGTGAATGCGACCTACGGGCCGCTGCTGCATCCGGGCAAAGAGGTGGTCATCACCGCGCTTCCGCTTTATCACATTTTCGCGCTGACCATGAACTGCCTGCTGTTTATTGAGCTGGGTGGTCAGAACGTGCTGATCACCAACCCACGCGACATTCCGGGGCTGGTTAAAGAGCTGGCGAAGTACCCATTCACCGCCATGACCGGGGTCAATACCCTGTTTAACGCGCTGCTTAATAACAAAGAGTTCCAGCAGCTTGATTTCTCCACGCTGCACCTCTCTGCGGGCGGCGGAATGCCGGTTCAGCAGGCGGTGGCCGAGCGCTGGGTGAAACTCACCGGGCAGTATTTACTCGAAGGCTATGGCCTGACCGAATGCGCCCCGCTGGTCAGCGTCAATCCGCATGATATCGACTATCACAGCGGCAGTATCGGCCTGCCCGTACCGTCGACGGAAGCCAAACTGGTGGATGATGATGACAACGAGGTTGCACCGGGCGAGCCGGGTGAACTGTGCGTTAAAGGGCCACAGGTGATGCTGGGCTACTGGCAGCGTCCTGATGCCACCGACGAAATCATCAAAGACGGCTGGCTGCACACCGGTGATATCGCGGTGATGGACGAAGAGGGCTTCCTGCGCATCGTCGATCGTAAGAAAGACATGATCCTCGTCTCGGGATTTAACGTCTATCCGAATGAGATCGAAGATGTGGTGATGCAGCATAGCGGCGTGCTTGAAGTTGCCGCGGTTGGCGTACCTTCCGGCAGCAGCGGCGAGGCAGTGAAGATTTTTGTGGTGAAGAAAAACGCCTCTCTTACCGAGGAGGAGCTCATCACGTTCTGCCGCCGTCAGCTCACCGGCTATAAAGTGCCGAAGCTGGTGGAGTTCCGCGATGAGCTGCCGAAATCGAACGTCGGGAAGATATTACGACGAGAATTACGTGACGAAGCCCGTGCCAAAGTGGACAATAAGGCCTGAGCTTCACGCTAATCGCCCAGACGCCGGTTTAGCCGGCGTTTTTTATGGGCGCAAACAAAAGAGAAACCGTTTTGAATTACCAGATGATCACGACCAACGACGAGCTGGCTTCGCTGTGCGAAGTGACGCGCGACTTTCCTGCCATCGCCCTGGATACCGAGTTTGTCCGTACCCGGACGTATTATCCGCAGTTGGGTTTGATTCAGATGTACGACGGCAAACACGTGTCGCTGATTGACCCGCTCGGCATTACCGACTGGACGCCGATGCGTGACCTGCTGCTTGATACTGCGGTCACCAAATACCTGCACGCAGGCAGTGAAGATCTGGAAGTCTTTCTGAATACGTTTGGCATCATGCCGCAGCCGCTGATTGACACGCAGATCCTCGCCGCGTTCAGCAATCGTCCGCTTTCATGGGGCTTTGCCGCCATGGTTGAGGAGTACACCGGCCTGACCCTGGATAAAAGTGAATCCCGTACCGACTGGCTGGCGCGCCCGCTCACGGAGCGTCAACTGGATTACGCTGCGGCAGATGTGTTTTACCTGCTGCCGATTGCCGGACAACTGATGAAAGAGGCAGAAGCCTCCGGCTGGCTGCCTGCTGCTCTGGATGAGTGCCGCATGACGCAGCAGCGTCGCCAGGAAATTGCTGACCCGAAAGAGGCCTGGCGCGATATCAGCAACGCGTGGCAGCTGCGTACGCGTCAGCTGGCCTGTCTGCAATTATTAGCCGACTGGCGCCTGCGTAAAGCGCGCGAACGCGATTTGGCCGTTAACTTTGTGGTACGCGAAGAGCACCTGTGGGCGGTCGCACGCTATATGCCAGGCAGCATGGGCGAGCTGGACAGCATTGGGCTTTCAGGCAGCGAAATCCGTTTTCACGGAAAAACGCTGCTCGCGCTGGTGGCCAAAGCGCAGCAGATACCGGATGACGCACTGCCAGAGCCTCTGCTGAATCTGATGGATATGCCGGGTTACCGCAAAGCGTTTAAAGATATTAAAGCGGTGGTGCAGGCTGTGGCGGCAGAAAGCAAACTGAGTGCCGAACTGCTGGCATCACGTCGTCAGATAAACCAGTTGCTGAACTGGCACTGGAAGCTGAAACCGCAGAATGGCTTACCGGAAATGATGGCGGGCTGGCGCGGGGAATTGATGGCCGATCGCCTGAATACGTTGCTGGAAGGGTATCCACGATAATAAATATGCCGGGCGATATACCCGGCATATTCCCCCGGTGGCGCTGCGCTTACCGGGGCTACGAAATCAAAAACTACGGACGCGACTCTTCCGCTTCCGGGAGCGTGACGTTCAGCTCCAGAATCGAAATATCCCCGTCTTTTTGCTCCAGCTGCACGGTGACCATCTCCGGGTCAATCTGCACATATTTGCAGATCACTTCCAGGATGTCCTTGCGCAACTGCGGCAGGTAGTGAGGCTCGGCGTCGCTACGACGACGCTCCGCAACGATGATTTGCAGTCGTTCTTTTGCGATGTTGGCGGTGTTCTTTTTCCGCGAGAGAAAAAAGTCCAGTAATGCCATAACTTATCCTCCGAACAGGCGTTTGAGGAAACCTTTCTTCTCTTCTTCAATGAAGCGGAAAGGACGTTCTTCTCCCAGCAGACGGTCAACCGTATCCGCATACGCTTTACCGGCATCTGCTGTTGTATCAAGGATCACTGGCTCGCCCTGGTTAGAGGCGCGCAGCACGGACTGGTCTTCCGGGATGACGCCCACCAGTTTAATGCGCAGGATCTCCAGCACGTCTTCCATGCTCAGCATGTCACCTTTGTTTACGCGGCCCGGGTTATAGCGGGTCAGCAGCAGGTGCTCTTTAATCGGGTCTTCGCCATTTTCCGCACGGCGGGATTTGGATGCGAGGATCCCGAGAATGCGGTCAGAGTCACGGACGGATGACACTTCAGGGTTCGTGGTGATGATCGCTTCATCAGCGAAGTAGAGCGCCATCAGGGCACCGGTTTCGATACCGGCAGGGGAGTCACAGACAATGAAGTCGAACTCCATTTTTTTCAGCTCATCGAGCACCTTTTCAACCCCTTCGCGGGTCAGGGCGTCTTTGTCACGCGTCTGAGAGGCCGGGAGGATATAAAGGTTCTCGGTGCGCTTGTCTTTAATCAGCGCCTGGTTAAGGGTGGCATCGCCCTGAATCACGTTTACGAAGTCATACACGACGCGACGTTCACAACCCATAATCAGGTCGAGGTTACGCAGACCGATATCGAAATCGATAACGACGGTTTTCTTTCCCTTCTGGGCCAAACCAGTAGCGATGGCCGCGCTGGAGGTGGTCTTGCCAACGCCTCCTTTACCCGAAGTAACAACAATAATGCGTGCCATAGAAATTCCTTGTTAAAAAGGGATCAATTCAACGGTTGAACGGTCAACGCGTCGTCTGCCAGTCGCAGACGAGCCGCTTTGCCATAAAATTCGGCTGGGATCTTGTCGCTCAGCCAATATTCACCTGCGATGGACACCAGTTCCGCAGTCAGGTGAGTACAAAATATTTGTGCGTCCCGATCGCCACTCGCCCCGGCGAGTGCACGCCCACGCATCATACCGTAAACGTGAATGTTGCCATCTGCAATCAGCTCAGCGCCAGCGCTGACGTGGCTTGTAACAATTAGATCACAGTTTGGTGCATAAATGCGCTGTCCGGAACGAACCGGCACATCAATCATTCGCGTTTTTGTGAGGGCGGTAACGTTTTGTACCGCAGGTGGGGGCGTTTCAACGGCAACGGGGGCCGCACGTGGGGCTTTTTCTTTGCCCTCGTTCAGAAGAGGCAGTCCCGCACGGTCGATTTCCGCTTTCAGCTCAGTATCTTTACAGCCGCTGATGCCCACAATGCGCAGACCGGTAGAGGAGACGGCCTGCTGGAGTTGTTTCCAGTTAACCGGGGATTCCAGACCGCTGACATTGATAACAACAGGGGCGTGTTTCAGAAAGGCGGGAGCCTGAGCGATTTTGTCTTCTAACGCCTGACGAATAACCTCGGGTTTTGCATCATGCAAATGTACCACTGATAAGGTGAAGCTACTGCCTTTAAGCTCGATGGGCGTGTTTGACATCCTGGCCTTACTCAATTTGCTATTAACCGCAACCACTCGCTGCGATATTCCGAAGAGTATCAGGCATGTTATAGTCAGGAGTATATTGAGGCAAGCAACCACCTATGAATTCAGAGTAAAAACATGTTTTGTGTGATCTACAGAAGTACAAGCCGCGACCAGACCTATCTTTATGTCGAAAAGAAAGACGATTTTTCCCGCGTGCCAGAAGAATTAATGAAGAGCTTTGGCCGACCTCAGCTGGCGATGCTGCTGCCGCTCGACGGTCGTAAGAAACTGGTTAACGCCGATCTGGAAAAAGTTAAAACGGCCTTAACGGAGCAAGGCTATTATTTACAGCTCCCGCCACCTCCCGAGAATTTATTAAAACAGCATCTTGAGGTGACCGGTAAAAAATAGCCTCACCTGTTTTCGGGCATAACACATCAACCGTTTAGGGGTCGACCATGTATCAACATCATAACTGGCAAGGTGCATTACTGGATTATCCCGTCAGCAAAGTGGTTTGCGTGGGCAGCAATTATGCCAAACACATTCAGGAGATGGGCAGCGCGACGCCAGAAGAGCCGGTGCTGTTCATTAAGCCGGAAACCGCGCTTTGCGATATCCGCCAGCCGCTGGCACTGCCGCAGGGACTGGGTTCAGTGCATCATGAAGTGGAGCTGGCGGTGCTGATTGGCGCGACGCTACGCCTGGCCTCCGAAGAGCATGTGCAAAAAGCTATCGCCGGTTACGGTGTGGCGCTGGATCTGACGCTGCGTGAGGTACAGGGCAAGCTGAAGAAAGCAGGGCAGCCGTGGGAAAAAGCCAAAGGCTTTGATAATGCCTGCCCGATCTCGGGTTTTGTTCCGGTCGGCGAATTTACCGGCGATCCACAGAACACGTCCCTCAGCCTGAAAGTGAACGGTGAGATCCGCCAGCAGGGCACCACGGCAGATATGATCCATAAGATCGTGCCACTGATTGCCTATATGAGCCGCTTCTTTACCCTTAAGCCGGGTGATGTGATCCTGACCGGTACGCCAGAAGGTGTCGGCCCTCTTAACGGTGGAGACGAACTGGAAGTGAGCTTTAACGGCCTGTCACTGAAAACCCGCGTGCTGTAAACGCATTTTGCCGCCCCTCAGGGCGGCAAAACTTGCATCAACGTGCCAGACTCGTTATAAGGTGCGCTTTCTTTTGACGTGTGGACATCCTGATGAACGACATCCCTTTCTGGCAACGCAAAACTCTCGACGAAATGACAGACGTGGAGTGGGAGTCGTTATGTGACGGCTGCGGGCAGTGCTGCCTGCATAAGCTCATGGATGAAGACACTGATGAAATCTATTTCACCAACGTTGCCTGTAAGCAGTTAAACATCAAAACCTGCCAGTGCCGCAACTACGAGCGCCGCTTCGAGTTCGAGCCGGACTGCATTAAGCTCACCCGTGAGAACCTGCCGACGTTTGAATGGCTGCCGCATACCTGCGCGTATCGCCTGCTGGCGGAAGGGAAGGATCTGCCGACATGGCACCCCTTGCTGACCGGGTCTAAAGCGGCCATGCACGGCGAACGTATTTCGGTGCGCCACATCGCGGTGAAAGAGTCCGAGGTGCGGGACTGGGAAGACCACATTATGAATCACCCGACCCGGTGATAAATAAAAACCCGCCGAGGCGGGTTTTTATTGGGGTGCGGCCTGATGCCCTCACCCCAACCCTCTCCCACGGGAGAGGGCGCAAAAACTAAAAACGGCAACTATCGTTGCCGTTTTGCTTTTACCTTCCGAACAGATCGCGCTTCTTCGGCTTAAACGGCTGAGCAATTAGCACCAGCAGCGCGACCACGAAGTAGGCCACAAAAATGCCCACCAGCCACTGCGGCATCTCCAGCGACAGGAATTCCCACTGACGTACAGAGCAGTCACCGGAAGCGACAAACACCTGCGGCAGCCATTTATCCAGCGGCAACCAGCTCGGGAAGCGGGCAGCGAAATCACAGGTCATAAACGGCGACGGGTGCAGTTGCATCATGGTGTGCTGCCAGGAAAGCTCAATCCCTTTCCAGGCGCTATACAGCCAGACCGCGATAGCGACGTAGCGGAGCGGTGTTTTTGGTGCAATCGCACCCAACAGACCCGCGCCCATGACGCCAAACAGCGCGCAGCGCTCGTAGATACAGAGCACGCAGGGTTTGAGTCCCATCACATGCTGGAACCACAGCGCGACCATTTCCAGCGCAAAGGCGGTCAGGGCCATTAACAACCATGCTCCGCGACCGCGGGAGCACTGGTTTAAAAATCTCAACATAATCATTTCCCTGGAACATGCTTAGAAAGCGCAGTGTAAACGAATTTTAATGCGCCGCAAGTATACCCGCTTGTATCAGCCATTGCGTACAGGGAATGAGGGTAATTTTGACGCAAAGCAATCCCACAATGGTGAGAACCAGCGTATAGGGCAGCGCCATCCAGACCATCTTTCCATAAGAAAGACGTATGAGTGGCGCGAGGGCCGAGGTCAGCAGGAACAGGAACGCGGCCTGTCCGTTTGGCGTCGCCACCGACGGCAGGTTGGTGCCGGTATTAATGGCAACCGCCAGCAGCTCGAACTGCCCGGCGTTGATAATGCCTTCTTCCATCGCCGCTTTGGCTTCATTGATGTAGACCGTGCCGACAAAAACGTTATCGGAGATGGACGACAGCAGGCCGTTGAACAGATAGAAGAGCGACAGTTGCGCGTCGGGCGCCGCCTGCAGTACAAAAGTAATAATCGGGGCGAACAGGTGTTGGTCGATAATCACCGCCACCACCGCAAAGAAGACCGCCAGCAGCGCGGTAAACGGCAGGGCTTCGGTAAAGGCTTTACCGATAGCATGTTCATCCGTTACCCCGCTAAAGGTCGTCGCAAGAATAATAACCGAAAGACCAATCAGCCCGACTTCGGCAAGATGGAAAGCCAGCGCGACGATAAGCCAGATACCGATGATCCCCTGCGCAATCAGACGAAGCGTCTCCTGGCGCGTGCGCTGCGTACGGTTCTGCTCGTCAAATTTATGCAGCTCTTTGCGAACTGGCTCAGGCAACTGCGCACCGTAGCCGAAAACGTTGAATTTCTCGACCAGGATACAGGTCGCTAACCCGCAGACGAACACGGGCAGGCTGACCGGGGCCATGCGCAGGAAAAACTCGCCAAAATGCCACTCAGCCGCTTTGGCGATGATCAGGTTTTGCGGCTCACCAACCATGGTCATCACGCCACCTAATGCGGTACCGACGCCCGCGTGCATCATCAGGCTGCGCAGAAACGCGCGGAACTGTTCCAGCACCTCACGGTTATGCGCCTCGACGTGGCTGTCGTCCTGCAAATCCTCGCCCGGACGGGACGATGCCACGCGGTGATAAATGCCGTAAAACCCGACGGCAACGCTGATGACCACCGCCACGACGGTTAGCGCATCCAGGAAGGCCGAAAGGAATGCGGCAGCAAGGCAGAACGCCAGCGACAGCATCGTTTTAGACGGAATGCTGAGCAACAGGCGGGTGAAGATAAACAGCAGCAGCTGTTTCATAAAGTAGATACCGGCCACCATGAAGATCAGCAGCAGAAGCACTTCAAGGTTGGATGCCAGCTCGGCTTTGACATGTTCTGCGCTCGTCATGCCGATAACCACGGCTTCAAAAGCCAGCAAACCACCCGGCAGCAGGGGATAACATTTCAGCGCCATGGCCAGGGTGAAGATAAACTCCGCCACCAGCAGCCACCCGGCGACGAACGGAGTGATACTAAAAATAATGGGATTAACAACCAGGAAAACCAGAAGTATCAGTTTGTACCAGTCAGGAGACTGGCCTAAAAAATTGCGCCACAGCGCGCGCCCAAAAGAAATTTCCACAACAGACGTCCTTCCCCGTCAGGTAAAACAAAACATCAGTATACGCAAAAAATGCGGGGCAGAGGCGGATAAGCGTGTATTGTAAATTTCACGAAAATAAAACAGCGATCCCTCTTTTCTCTCTTTCACGCGCTACCTGCCATTGCATGCCTCTGGTATGATGAGTGCAATTTGCAAAAGCTGTGTAATGGAAATCTCACTATGGTCATTAAGGCGCAGAGCCCGGCGGGTTTCGCGGAAGAGTACATCATTGAAAGCATCTGGAATAATCGCTTCCCTGCGGGATCCATTCTTCCGGCTGAACGCGAACTCTCTGAACTGATTGGCGTCACTCGCACCACGCTGCGTGAAGTGCTCCAGCGACTGGCGCGCGATGGCTGGTTGACGATCCAGCACGGTAAGCCAACGAAAGTAAACAACTTCTGGGAAACTTCCGGGCTGAATATTCTTGAAACGCTGGCGCGCCTCGATCACGAAAGCGTGCCACAGCTGATCGATAATCTGCTCTCGGTGCGTACCAACATTGCGACAATCTTTATTCGTACCGCTTTTCGTCAGCATCCGGAAGACGCGCTGCAGGTGCTTGCCAGCGCGAACGAAGTGGAAGATCACGCGGATGCCTTTGCCACGCTCGATTACAACGTTTTCCGCGGACTGGCGTTTGCCTCCGGTAACCCGGTGTACGGTCTGATCCTGAACGGCATGAAAGGGCTGTATACCCGTATCGGTCGCCACTACTTTGCTAACCCCGAGGCGCGCAGCCTGGCGCTGGGCTTCTACCATAAGCTCAGCAAGCTCTGTACTGAAGGCCTGCACGATCAGGTGTATGAAACGGTGCGCCGCTACGGCCACGATTCCGGTGAAATCTGGCACCGGATGCAGAAAACGCTGCCGGGTGATTTAGCCATTCAGGGCCGCTGAAATAAAAAACCTCTCAAGTGAGAGGTTTTTTTTCGCCCGGTGGCGCTTCGCTTACCGGGCCTACAAAACCCGGCAAAAACCATTACAACGTATTCAACCGCGCCGGGCAACGTTCCAGCAGCTCCACGCTGCCATCTTCATTCTGCTGCTCCAGCAGCACATCAAAGCCCCACAGGCGATGCACATGCTTCAGCACCTCTTTGCGTCCTTTATCCAGCGGCGCCCGGTTGTGCGGAATATAGCGCAGCGTCAGGGAGCGATCGCCGCGTAAATCCACGTTCCATACCTGAATGTTGGGTTCAAGGTTGCTCAGGTTGTACTGGGAGGAGAGGCGAGAGCGAATCTCACGGTAGCCTTCCTCGTTATGGATCGCCGAAATCTCCAGGTAGTTATTGCGGTCGTCATCCAGCACGGTGAAGAAGCGGAAATCACGCATGATCTTCGGCGACATAAACTGGCTGATGAAGCTCTCATCCTTAAAGTCACGCATCGCGAAATGCAGCGTTTCCAGCCAGTCAGAGCCGGCGATATCCGGGAACCAGTACTTATCTTCTTCCGTTGGCGACTGGCAGATGCGTTTAATGTCCTGGAACATCGCAAAGCCGAGCGCGTACGGGTTAATGCCGCTATACCACGGGCTGTTGTAAGGCGGCTGGAACACCACGTTTGTATGGCTGTGCAGGAACTCCATCATGAACCGCTCGGTGACTTTCCCTTCATCGTACAGATGGTTAAGGATGGTGTAATGCCAGAAGGTGGCCCAGCCTTCGTTCATCACCTGGGTCTGTTTCTGCGGATAGAAATACTGGCTGACCTTACGCACGATGCGCAGGATCTCACGCTGCCATGGCTCCAGCAGCGGCGCGTTTTTCTCCATAAAATAGAGCAGGTTTTCCTGCGGCTCAGACGGGTAGCGACGCGCTTCGGTAACCGCTTTTTCTTCTTCACGTTTCGGCAGGGTGCGCCACAGCATATTCACCTGGCTTTGCAGATACTCTTCGCGGCTTTTCTGCCGCGCTTTCTCCTCCTGGAGGGAGATTTTCTGTGGACGTTTGTAACGATCAACGCCGTAGTTCATAAGCGCGTGACAGGAGTCGAGCAGTTTCTCCACTTCGTCCACGCCGTAGCGCTCTTCGCAGTCGGTAATGTACTTACGCGCGAAGATCAGGTAATCGACAATCGAGCTGGCATCCGTCCAGCTGCGGAACAGGTAGTTATTCTTGAAGAACGAGTTATGCCCGTAGCAGGCATGCGCCATCACCAGCGCCTGCATGGTAATGGTGTTCTCTTCCATCAGGTAGGCGATACACGGATTGGAGTTGATCACGATCTCATACGCCAGCCCCTGCTGGCCGTGCTTATATAAGCGCTCCGTTTCAATGAATTTTTTACCAAACGACCAGTGCGGATAATTGATCGGCATCCCGACGCTGGAGTAGGCGTCCATCATCTGCTCGGACGTAATGACTTCAATCTGATGGGGATAAGTATCCAGACGATACAGTTTTGCCACCCGGTCGATTTCGGCGAGATAGACATCCAGCAACTCGAAGGTCCAGTCGGGTCCATCGCTCAGACGTGTGCTGTCCTTATTCAGGGAATCAATAGTAGCCATTAGCGCGCCCTCGTTGTGGGAGCTCTCTCTGTCTGGAGAGCCTCCTGATAAGCATAGATCACCGTGTTAAAAAGCGTGCTGGAGCAGAAATTTTTTCTTTGCGATTTCCCGTTTTTGATGCGGCAAAAAAAGCGGTCTTCACAGAATTTTATACTGGTTAAAAATAACGCGCAGCAGGAGATCCCAAATTCGCCTCATCCCCTGACGCTGGGGGATGTGTGAGGTAAGTCACCATAAAAAAGTCGTATGTTGAATAATATTTTCATCTAGGTTATCAATCTGTAATTAGAAGATTGTTCTTTTGCACATATGGAGTGGCTATGCGTGTTGTCATACTGGGAAGTGGTGTCGTTGGCGTAACCAGCGCCTGGTATTTAAGTCAGGCGGGACATGACGTGACCGTTATCGATCGTGAGTCAGGGCCTGCGCTGGAAACCAGTGCGGCGAACGCCGGACAGATCTCTCCGGGCTATGCCGCGCCGTGGGCGGCACCCGGCGTTCCGCTGAAGGCAATTAAGTGGATGTTCCAGCGCCATGCGCCGCTGGCCATCAGCCTCGACGGCACCCAGTTCCAGCTGAAGTGGATGTGGCAGATGCTGCGCAACTGCGACACCCGGCACTACATGGAAAACAAAGGTCGGATGGTGCGTCTGGCGGAATACAGCCGTGACTGCCTGAAAGCACTGCGCGCCTCCACCGGTATTGAGTACGAAGGTCGTCAGGGCGGCACGCTGCAGCTGTTCCGCACCGCGCAACAGTATGAAAACGCCACCCGTGATATTGCCGTGCTGGAAGATGCGGGCGTACCGTATCAACTGCTCGAAGCCAGCCAGCTTGGGCAGGTTGAACCGGCACTGGCAGAAGTGTCGCACAAGCTGACGGGCGGCCTGCGTTTGCCGAATGATGAAACCGGCGACTGCCAGCTGTTTACGCAGCGTCTCGCGCAGATGTGCGAGCAGGCGGGGGTGAAATTCCGCTTTAATACCGCGGTCGACAAACTGCTGTCAGAAGGCGGCAGTATCTACGGCGTGAAGTGTGGCGATGAAGTCATTAAAGCGGATGCCTACGTCATGGCGTTTGGCTCCTATTCCACCGCGATGCTGAAGGGCATTCTCGACATTCCGGTTTACCCGCTGAAGGGCTACTCCCTGACCATTCCGGTAAAAGAGGACAGCGGGGCGCCAGTTTCCACCATTCTGGATGAAACCTACAAAATCGCCATTACCCGCTTTGATAACCGCATCCGCGTTGGCGGGATGGCGGAGATTGTCGGCTTTAACACCGAGCTGCTGAAGCCGCGCCGTGAAACGCTGGAGATGGTGGTGGGCGACCTGTTCCCGCGTGGCGGTTTTGTCGAGCAGGCAACCTTCTGGACCGGGCTGCGTCCAATGACGCCAGACGGCACGCCAATTGTTGGCCGTACGCCGTTCAAAAACCTGTGGACCAATACCGGCCACGGTACGCTTGGCTGGACAATGGCCTGCGGCTCTGGCCAGCTGCTTAGCGATTTGATATCCGGGCGCACGCCGGCAATTCCGTTTGACGATTTAAGTGCCGCACGCTATCAATCGGGGTTTACCCCTTCGCGTCCACAGCACCTCCACGGCGCGCATAACTAAGGAGTTGTCATGTCCCGTCCTGTTCTGGCTCAGCTCGATTTGCAGGCCCTGAAGGATAACCTACAAATTATTCGCCGGGCGGCGCCAGGTTCACGCGTCTGGTCGGTGGTGAAAGCCAATGCCTACGGCCACGGTATCGATCGTATCTGGAGTGCGCTCAGCGCCACCGACGGTTTTGCGTTACTGAATCTGGAAGAGGCCATTCTGCTGCGCGAGCGCGGCTGGAAAGGGCCCATTCTGTTGCTTGAGGGGTTCTTCCACGCCGACGATCTGCCGCTGCTGGATAAGTACCGGCTGACCACCAGCGTTCACAGCAACTGGCAAATTAAAGCGATTCAGGATGCAAAACTGCATGCGCCGCTGGATATTTATCTCAAGGTGAACAGCGGTATGAACCGCCTGGGCTTCAAGCCTGAGCGGGTCCATACGGTATGGCAACAGTTGCGCGCCCTGAAGAACGTGGGCGAAATGACGCTGATGGCGCATTTTGCCGATGCGGAAAAACCGGACGGCATTGCCGATGCGATGGTACGCATTGAGCAGGCGGCAGAAGGACTGGATTGCCCACGTTCGCTCTCCAACTCAGCGGCCACGCTGTGGCATCCTGAGGCGCATTATAACTGGGTGCGTCCTGGCATTGTCCTTTATGGCGCCTCTCCCTCAGGCCAGTGGCAGGATATCGCCAACAGTGGCCTTAAGCCGGTGATGACCCTGCGCAGCGAAATCATCGGTGTGCAGACGCTGAAGGCCGGCGACACGGTGGGCTACGGCAGCCGTTACCGGGCGACGGGCGAGCAACGGATTGGTATTGTGGCGGGCGGTTATGCTGACGGCTACCCGCGTATCGCGCCGAGCGGCACGCCAGTCTGGGTAGACGGGGTGCGTACGGGAACGGTGGGCACCGTCTCCATGGATATGCTGGCCGTTGATCTCACGCCATGTCCGCAGGCGGGCATTGGTTCCCCGGTCGAGCTGTGGGGTAACGAAGTCAAAATTGATGACGTGGCTGCCGCGGCGGGGACGGTAGGGTATGAACTGATGTGCGCGCTGGCACCGAGAGTGCCGGTTGTGACGGTGTAACGTGTCTGTGTGCCGGGTAAGCGTTAGCGCCACCCGGCAAAAAACCACTACTCCACGTCCTCTTCCATCGGCCGCAAACCGACTTTCCGCACTGCGTTATCTTCTTTCTCTGCTACGGTCCAGATCATCCCGGCAAACTCCACCTGGTCACCCACAACCGGGGCCGCACCAAGGCGCTGCTGGATGATTTCGCCCAGCGTTTGCTGGTTATCGTCGCCTTCAGCACCTTCATCCAGCCCATAAATCAGGGCCACATCCGCAAACCTGGCGCTGGCTTCCAGAATAAAATCGCCGAAGAAACGCTGATCCAGCGCCACCGGAGGCGACTGGCTGAACAGTTTACCCAGGGCGGGCAGGTCCCGCTCGCGGCCAATCACACACAGAATATCGCCTTCGCGTAGCCGGGTGCTGCCGGTTGGGTGCAGCAGGACATTATCGCGGAACAGGGCGGCAATTCGCGTTTCCGCAGGCATGTGCAAATCGCGCAGCGATGCCCCCACGCACCATTTATCAGCGCTGAGCTGGTAAACAAACTGTTCCCACGGGTTTTCCGGGTGAATATCCAGCCCCACGCGGGAAACCGGCCAGCCCACAGGGGGAACCACCACTTTGGCTTTTTTCGCCGCCCACCCGAGCGAGGTTCCCTGGAACAGCAGCGAGATCAGCACCACGAAGAAGGCGACGTTAAAGAACAGCCGCGCGTTATCCAGTCCGGCCATCATCGGGAAGACAGCCAGGATAATGGGTACCGCGCCGCGCAGCCCCACCCAGCTGATAAAGACCCGTTCGCGCAGGTTGAAGCCGCGAAACGGCAGCAGACCGGCAAACACCGACAGGGGGCGTGCGAAGAAGATCATCCACGCCGATAAAATCAGCGCCGGAACGGCAATCGGCAGCAGGTCTGACGGCGTCACCAGCAGGCCCAGCACGAGGAACATCCCGATTTGCGCCAGCCAGGCCAGCCCGTCGAAGTTCTGCAAAATGGCGTGACGGTTGCGAATAGGGCGATTGCCCAGCAGGAAGCCGCAGAGATAAACCGCGAGGATACCGCTACCGTTCAGCGCAGTGGTGACGGCAAAAATGAGAATGCCGCCGCTCAGGGCAAGCAGCGGATACAGCCCCGAAGGCAGCGATATCCGGTTGATCGTCTGCTGAAGCAGGTAACCCCCGGCCAGGCCGAGCGCAATCCCCAGGCCGAACTGCTGCAGGATATGCAGGACAAACATCCAGCTTAAGCCCGTTTCATGCTGCTGAATCATCTCTATCAGCGTGATGGTGAGAAATACCGCCATCGGATCGTTACTGCCGGATTCAATCTCAAGCGTGGACCCGACGCGTTCGTTCAACCCTTTGCCCCCCAGCAGGGAAAACACCGCCGCCGCGTCGGTTGAGCCGACAATCGCGCCAATCAGTAAACCTTCCATCAGATCGAGATGGAACAGCCACGCCGCCATCATGCCGGTCAGACCGGAGGTAATTAACACCCCGACCGTCGCCAGCGACAGGGCGGGCCCCAGCGCCACGCGAAATGAGCTCGCCTGGGTGCGCATCCCGCCGTCGAGCAGGATCACCGCCAGCGCAAGGTTACTGATCATGTAAGCGAAAGGGTAGTTATCGAAAGGAATACCGCCGATACCATCGACACCCGCCAGCATGCCGATGGCAAGGAAAATAACAAGAATAGGTATGCCGAGACGCGATGAAAATGAACTTAATAAAATACTACAGGTTACGAGCACAGAACCCAGAATGAAAAGACTGATTATCGCTGTGGCATCCAATGTTGTCTTACTCCCACCTCAATGTTAATGCTGTTACTAAAACCCTAACATATTAACGACGGAAACAGCGGTTTATTGAGGGGGATTAACGGCTTTTTTATGCCTTTAAGACCGGATGACCCCCAATCGTTAACCGACTGCCCGTTTCATCATGCTTCAGGGTGGCCTGCGCGCCTAACGCCAGGGTGACGGTTTGCTGCTCGTGGCCGAAGTCCAGCCCGGTAATAACAGGAATATCAAGGCGTGAGCGGATGAAATCGACCATCGTTTCCAGCGAGTATCCTGCGTCATAGTCATTCGGTGCGGCACCGGTAAAACTGCCAAGAATAACCGCGGATTGACGTTCCAGAATACCGGCGTAATACAGCTGCAATAACATGCGCTCGACGCGGAACGGATGTTCATTGATATCTTCCAGCACCAGAATGCCGCCGTCAATTTGCGGCAGCCATGGCGTTCCAATGAGCGACACCAGCATTGCCAGATTTCCGCCCCAGAGTTGTCCTTCACACGACCAGTGCGGCCCGTTGCCCTGCCACTCAACGCTGTAGGTCGGGTTTTTCAGGGCGCGCCAGAAGTTTTCCACCGTAAATGGGTCAAGCTCGGGTGCCCCGAAATTACCGGCCAGCATCGGGCCGCTGAAGGTCACCACGTTATGCAGCGCGAGCAGCCCGAGCTGGATTACGGTAAAGTCGCTGTGGCCGCAGATAAGCAGCGGATCCTGCTGCTGACGCTTTGCCAGCCCTTGCCAGTCAATACTCTCCAGCAACCGGCTCGCACCATAGCCGCCGCGCACCGCCAGCACGATATTGTTCTCACCCTGCAGGTTCACCAGGCTGTTGATATCATTCAGCCTTTGCGCTTCCGTACCGGCAAAACGCTGCTGGCGGCGGGGGATAATTGTCTGATTTTCTACCGGGTAACCGAGTTCCAGTAAGCGCTCAACGCCCCGCCGTGCCGCCTCCTGGTTGATGCAGTACCCGGACGGCGCGATAAGATGAAACTGAGACATGGCAATTCCTTGCTGAATGAGAATCTAATTGTCTATATCATGCCGCTTATACGTTGCCTGCTTCAAGGGCGATGACCGGCTATAAGGATAGATGACGTGAAATTGAGATGGTTTGCTTTTTTGATTGTGTTGCTGGCTGGCTGTAGTTCAAAACATGACTATCAAAACCCGGCATGGAACCCGGAAGTGCCTGTAAAACGGGCCATGCAGTGGATGCCGATCAGTGAACAGGCAGGCAAGGCCTGGGGCGTCAGCCCGCGACTGATCACGGCGATCATTGCCGTGGAATCCGGCGGTAACCCAACGCTTGTCAGCAAATCTAACGCCGTAGGGCTGATGCAGCTTAAGGCCTCAACCGCAGGGAGAGAGGTCTACCGCTATATGGGCTGGCGTGGTCAGCCGTCAACCAGCGAGCTGAAAAACCCGGAACGCAACATCTCCATGGGCACGGCCTATTTGAGCATTCTGGAACACGGCGTGCTGAAGGGAATCGAGGATCCTGAAGTGATGCAGTATGCGCTGGTGGTCTCTTACGTGAACGGCGCGGGTGCGCTGCTCAGGACGTTCTCATCGGACCGTAAAGAGGCGATAGAAGAGATCAACGACATGGACAAAGACGAGTTCTTTGAACACGTGGTGAAAAATCATCCGGCACCACAGGCTCCGCGTTATATCTGGAAAGTTCAGAAAGCGATGGATGCCATGTAATGCCGTTGTCGGGCGGCCTGTGTGCTGCCCGGCTCCTGTCACAACACTTTATTCGCCCGCTCCCGCGCCTCTCGCTCCAGAGAATAGATAATCCGCTGCAGTTCACGCTCTGCGCCCGGCCCGACGTTCAGGAAGCGGAAGCTCAGACGCGGCGTGACGATCGTTTCATTTTTGCTGTCGACCACCTTACGCTCGCTGATGGCAATCAGCTGCGCATCAAAGTAAAAACGCCCCCAGCCTCCCATATCCAGTTCGATTTGGGTAAATCGCATGCCTTCTACCAGTCCGTCAGGCTTTGGCGTATCCATCAGCGCACCCATGCCGCCCAGGGAGAGGTCAAAAAGGCGAAAGCGGATCTCTTTTTTGTCCGGCATTTTGGCCTTACCAAAATAGGCAGGGTGAAGCGGGGCACTGATACGAAAATATTCACGGCGCTGAACAAACCAGAGGTTGGCCGGCAGCGGGGTGACAAACGCCGGAAGACCACCGTATTCGCTCAACTCCAGGCGCGGCAGGACAAATTCCACTTTTGCGCCGTGCGTTTCTGCCATCACCGAGATTTTCTCCGCCCGCAGCGCGGCGCGGTTTTCATGCTCCTGGCTGCCCAGGTCAATGACCAGCCTCTCTGCAGAAGCATCCAGGATCTTGCTGATGAACTGATTGTTTGACCAGCTGATGCGCAGCGGTACCTCGCCTTTTTGCAGGTCGCGCAATACCCCTAATACAGCCAGCGGATTTTGCTTCAGGAACTGCTCACTGTAATTACTCACGCCGGATGGCTCCTTGATAAATGACAGACTGTCTCTGCGTTATCGGCAGCGTGAAACGAAACTTAATACAAACCGGTGAGTTTTTTTCGCAGTACAGAGAAGTTAAGTCGGTGAGATGAAATCGGTTTTACCGTGATGACCTATACTTACGTTACCTGCGCGGAGGGTTTTCTGCGCATGCGTTAAACCTGCAAGAGGGCATCGCTATGGGTATTATCGCGTGGATCATCTTTGGTCTTATTGCCGGGGCTATCGCTAAACTCATCATGCCGGGAAATGATGGCGGCGGCTTTATATTGACCTGTGTTCTTGGGGTTATTGGTGCGGTTGTCGGCGGCTGGCTGGCGACCATGTTTGGCTTTGGAGGCGACATCAGTGGATTCGACCTGCACAGTTTCCTTGTGGCTGTGGTGGGCGCCATTGTTGTCCTGGGCATATTCAGGTTGCTCCGACGGGCATAGATGACACAAAACGGCTCTCGCGACAGGGCCGTTTTTTTTGTCGTGATATTGATTTGCTAATCGAAATGATAATAATTGTCGTTCCTAGTTACATATAATCACAAGACGACATTATGAACACCTCACGTTTTGCAGTATGCGCGTTGGCAGGAGCCGTGACGCTGGCATTACAGGCACAGGCATTTGCTGAAGAATCCACCATTCTTGTCACCGGCTCTGAGCAGGGCAGCGTTCTCCCCGCATGGACAAACAGCGCAACCAAATCGGCCGTTGCCGAAAGTAAAACGCCGCAGGTGATCGATACCGTCTCTGCGCAGCAGATCGCGCAACGCCATGCCAACTCCGTGAACGAAATCCTGCGCTATGTTCCGGGCGTTTCGACAGAGCTGCGTGGCAATACCACCTACATGAGCGAATATAAAATCCGTGGTTTTTCCGTTGACCAGGAGTTCTACAACGGACTGCAACTGCCGTATAACGTCACCGGAAATACCAAAGCGCGCATCGATCCACTGCTGATTGAAAGCGTTGATATCCTCAAAGGGCCATCTTCTGTGCTCTACGGCGGTGGCTCCCCGGGGGGGCTGGTGAATATTCAGGGTAAAAAGCCACAAAAAACCGCCCATACCGAGTTGGGTTTCAACACCGGCAATCGCAATCTGAAGGAGGGTTATCTCGACTCGACCGGACAAATTGCCGACAGCGACTGGAACTACCGACTGCTGGGCAAAGCCACGGAAAATGACGATCAGCCCCATACCACGCGCTATGAAAATTATCTGGTTGCCCCGTCCGTGACATGGGAGCCGGACAGCAAAACGCGTCTTACGGTTGATGCACTGGCGCAAAACTCCCCGAGCCTGTCTCCATCCAACCCGTTGCCGCTTGCTTATCTGCGCTCGAAATATGCCGACCGCCGGGATTATGCCGGGGATGAGTGGAGCGGTTTCAAACAGCGTCAGTGGATGCTGGGCTACAGCTTTGAACATGAGTTTGACAGTGGCTGGGGCTTTAACCAGAAGGCACGGTACTTTGATGTCGACACCCACCAGCGCAGTGTTTATGCCACGGGGACGGGGAGCGCGGTATACCAGCTTAACCGGTTTGCTTACACCACGGATGAAGATCTGAAGAGCTTCAACATCGATAACCAGGTAACCAAAACCGTGGCGCTGGGAGAGTGGAAACACCACCTGTTGGCCGGGTTTGACTATCAAAAGATGGACTCTCACTTCTACTACCGTTATGCCTCAACAACGCCTGGCATCGATATGCGAAATCCTGACTATTCGCAGATCAATGAACGCGATCTCGGGTTGTATACGGGGCAGAAAAATCGTCTGAGCTATCAGCAAAACGGCTATTACCTGCAGGATCAGGTGGAGTTTGGCGGTTTAAATCTGCTGGCCAGCCTACGTTATGACGATTACCGCTCGGTAACCACCAACTATATGCAGAATGGCGACAAGGCGTGGGTCTCGCAGGACCGCGTGACCAAACGTCTGGGCGCGCTTTACGCGTTTGAGAATGGGCTTTCACCGTTCATCAGCTACTCCGAAGGGTTTGCTCCGGTGTCGCCGCAGGGTACGCTCACCGCTAAAGATGTGAAGCCAACCACCAGCAAGCAGGTGGAAGGCGGGGTGAAATACCTGCTGGCGGATTACGCCACAACCTTTACCGCCTCGGTATTTAATATCCGTCAGAAAAATGTCGTCACCTCCGATCCGGGCTTCCTGAATTACAGCCAGACCGGAGAAGTGGAATCTAAAGGGGCTGAGCTCTCAATCGTCAGCCGCCCAGCGGATAACGTGACCCTGATTGCCAACTATGCCTACACCCATCTGATCAATACCGAAGATGACAAATACCAGGGCAAACGGCCAACGCAGGTACCGGAGAACGCGTTCAACCTGTGGGGGGATTACACCTTTGACAACACGCCGCTGAGAGGGCTGATGCTGGGGGCAGGGGCGCGCTACACCGGTCCAATGGAAATTTCACCGAACAACGATGCGGGCAAACTGGGCGGCACCATGCAGTACGATCTGGCGGCCTCCTATCGTATGGGGGAAATCCTGCCGTCGCTGGAGGGATTGACGCTGAAAGCCAGTGCGCAAAACATCACCAACAAAGAGACGCTGACCTGCTACGACGCGACAAACTGCTGGATTGGACGTGACCGGACGTATCAGTTGGGGGCGAGCTACAGCTTCTGATTATCGTTTCCCTCTCCCGAAGGGAATGCAGGCCGGGTAGGCGTTAGCGCCACCCGGCATTGTTCACTTACTGCGCCGTACTTTTCACCGGCGCAGCCTCATCATTCGCCGCAGGCTGATTCTGCGGCACGCTGTCACACGGTTTCTCTTTCGGACAGACCAGATCCAGCATCTTCAGCGTCACGCCGTTGCTCCAGCCGAATCCATCCTGTAGCGGATACTCACCGCCGCCGCCGCCCGTACCGGTGGAGGAGACATCATATTTCTCCACCAGTTTCTGCTCGCGATCGTAGGTATGCTGAACATTTTTCAGGAAGCGCCAGGTGACATCCATCGCAACCTTGTCCTGTCCATAATTCTGCAACCCTTCCGTGGCTACCCACTGCAGTGGCGCCCAGCCATTGGGGGCATCCCACTGCTGGCCGCTGTTCACGGTGGTGGTGGTGATGCCGCCCGGTTTCAGCAGACGTGAGGACGTCGCTGCAGCCACTTTATCCGCGCGATCCTGTGCCGCGGCCTTCACATACAGCGGGAAGAGCGCTGCAGCCGTGAGCTGATTACGCACCTTCTTACTCTTCAGGTCGTAATCCGCATACCATCCCTCTTTATCGTTCCACAGATACTTCTCCATCGCCTTCTGGCGCGCCGTGGCCAGGGCTTCATATTTGCTCGCGCTGGCGGCATCGCCGCTCTCCTGGCTTGCCCGGGCGAGCAGTTTTTCCATCTTGAACATCAGGGCGTTCAGATCCACCGGCACAATACTGGTGGTGCGGATGGTGCCCAGCTTTTGCGGATCGTCCATCCAGCGGGAGCTGAAGTCCCAGCCTGAGGCCGCCGCAGAGCGCAAATCGCGGTAGATTTCGGTTGCCGGGCGGTTAGGGTTGCTTTTGGCGGTGGTGATATCGTCAAGCCACGACTCCGGACGCGGCGTGTCGCGGTCATCCCAGTAGCGGTTAAGCAGCGAGCCATCCTCCAGCTTCACCACGCGTTTGTTGGCCTCTCCGGCCTGCAGCGCATCTGCGCCCTCCATCCAGTAGGCGTACTCCTTTTCCATCTGCGGACGGTATTTCTTCAGCGCCTCGCTGTCGTGCGTGGCCAGCAGTTCCACCATCAGCGAGAAAAATGGCGGCTGGGAGCGGCTCAGATAGTAACTGCGGTTGCCGTTCGGAATGTGCCCCCATGTATCCAGCTCGTAGGCAAAGTTGTCCACCATATCGCTGATTTTGTCCCAGTGGCCGCTTTCCGCTAGCCCTAACATGGTGAAATAGCTGTCCCAGTAGTAGACCTCGCGGAAACGCCCGCCCGGCACGACGTAGGATTTCGGTAAGGGCAGGAGTATATCCCATTTGTTACTGGCTTTATCGGTGGTACGCGTCAGCACAGGCCACAGCCCGTCAATATGCTCACGCAGGCTCTGCCCCGCAGGAGGAACATATTTTTCCCCTTCCGCGGGAAGCGTGAAGTTCATATCAACAAAATGGCGTAAATCAAACCCGGACTGACGACGCTGCATGCGGTAGTCGGCCAGGATCGTCAGGGGATCGCTTTTCGGTACGGCATCGGCAAAGGTTTTTTGATCGGGGAAGAGTTTGGCGCTCTGGACATCGTTGAAGAGAGGGCCGAGCAAGATATCCGGTGAATTTGTCTGGCCAGAGTTCATCTCTTCCGCGTTGCCTGTCGCGGCAACCGCGAGCAGCGCACTGCCCAGAACCAGAGGTAAGAGGCGAGGGCGCAGCTTTTGAGGTGTTATCATCGGTGCTTCTCCTTATTTCGCTGAGCAGCGGTCACGCTGTAATCATTCACCAGAAAACCTTAGTCGAATATTCCGCGCTTCGCGTGTCGAACATCGCACTTTGCACAAATCCAGACAATTTACCGTTGCGTTTAATGCCCCGGTGGCGCGGCTGAAATATTGATATTGTGAATGGCTGTAGGCGAGAAAATAAATTGCGATCCGTTACGCATAATTTTCCGGATAAAGGCTTTCTTTTAATTATCCCGATCACATAAAGCAAAAAACATAACTTCATGGTGAAAAAACATAATGGATCGCCTCGTTGCGCTCAGGCGAAATTATTGCCAAAGCAGAAACCGGTTTCATCAATAAGGAGTAACGTGATGTCAGTGAGTGAAAAAATTCCGGTCCGGGAAAAAATAGGCTACAGCCTTGGAGATGCCGCGAGTCATATTGTTTTTGACTCCTCGGTCGCCATTCTGGCGTATTACTACACGGATATTTATGGCTTACCCCCGGCCGTAATGGGAACCATGTTTCTTTTGGTCCGCTTATTAGATGCCATTACCGACCCCGTTATGGGAGCGATTGCCGATGCAACATCCACTCGCTGGGGACGTTTTCGTCCCTGGCTGCTGGCGATATGCGTTCCTTTTGCGGTGAGTTGCGTGCTGGTATATTCCATACCTGATTTTACTGAAACCGGGAAAATTTATTATGCCGTTGGCGCGTATATATTTATGACCCTGATGTATACCGCCATAAATATCCCGTATTGTTCTCTGGGGGCGGCGCTGACGTCCGATCCGCATGAAAACCTCTCGTTGCAGTCCTGGCGCTTTGCCATTACGCCAATTGGCGGGGCGCTCGGCACCGCGTTGATTCTGCCCCTGGCGGACTATCTCTACCCCGGCGACAGGGCGACCGGCATCCAGGTGGCGATGGCGCTTTTTGGCGCAATCGGCTGCGTGATGTTTATCATTTGTTTTGTTACCACCAAAGAGCGTGTCCAGCCGATCAAAGAGGAAAATCTGAACATCGCCCGGGACGTTAAAATCCTCTTTCGTAACGATCAGTGGCGCATTCTCTCGATCTACAACTTTATGATGCTGGTGGCGGTGGTGATCCGCGGTGGCGCAGTGGTCTATTACGTGAACACTGTTCTCAACAAGGGGGCTGACGTCATCTCGTTCTTTATGCTGGGCGGGATGCTGGCCTCGATGTTTGGTTCGGTTCTGGCGCAGCCGTTCGGTACCCGTTTTTGCAAGGTTAAACTCTCGTTCTGGATCAATATTCTCAACGCTGCGTTAGGCGTGGCCTGCTTCTGGCTGCCGCTGGAGTTCTGGGTCATTCCACTGATTGCCCATGTGCTCATTCAGATTGTCCAGGGCGGTAACGGCGCGTTGCAGTGGTCAATGATCACTGATGCAAATAATTACGGTGAATGGAAAACCCAACGTCGTATTACAGGTATGAATGTTGCGGCCAATATTTTCGTGATTAAGTTGGGTGTCGCCGTCGGTGGTGCTATTCTGGGTTGGGTGCTGGCCTGGTTTAATTACCAGTCGAACAGTACCGTACAGTCAGAATCCGCCATTCAGGGCGTTATTTTATTGTTCACGTTAATCCCTTCACTCTTTTATTTACTCACCGCATTCTCGATCAAATTTTATAAATTAACTGAAAACGTCATGAATGGCGTGGTGAGTGATTTAAACAAAGGCGAATTCGCTAACTCTTAATAGTTGAAGCAGTAAGCCGATAATTCATTTGAATTATCGGTGAGGTTCTCTGTGTCCGTCAGGAAATAATGATTAACTCACGAGGATGGAGTCGATGAAAGTGAAAAATATTGCACTGCTCGTCAGTGCGTTTTGTTCTACCGCAGCAATGGCAGCAAATGATACCCAACGTCTGGAAGATAAACTGGCGCAACTGGAGGCGCGCCTCGAAAAGGCCGAAACAAGGGCAGCAAAGGCAGAAGCACAAATTCAGGTTCTTGAGCAACAGCAGCATCCCGTGGTAGCTGCAAATCCTGTGGTGGTTGAATCCACAGAGCCTGCGACAGCGCAAACGGCACCTAAGCTTACGTTATCCGGCTACGGTGATATTAAATTTTATGGTGACGTTGAATTTAATATGGATGCGGCCAGCAAGACCGGCAGTTTAACGTCCATGAAAACGACAGCCAATAAAGACTGGGCACCCGGTAACCATGAACGCTGGGATATTAACGGGCGTTTGCTGCTGGGGTTTGACGGCTATAAGCGAATGGAAAATGGCAATTTTGCCGGTTTCTCCGTACAGCCGCTGGCGGACTTAACGGGCAAAATGAACCTGGATGACGCGGTCTTCTTCTTTGGCACGGAAAACGACTGGAAGGTAAAAGTTGGCCGCTTTGAAGCCTATGACATGTTCCCGCTTAACCAGGATACCTTCGTTGAATATTCCGGCAACACCGCTAACGATCTCTACGGCGATGGCTATGGCTATATCTATATGATGAAAGAGGGGCGGGGGCGTAGCGACAGCGGCGGTAACTTCCTGCTGAGTAAAACCCTGGGCAACTGGTATCTCGAGGTTAACACGCTGCTGGAAGACGGCAGCTCGCTGTTTGTTGACCAGCAGTATCATGGCATGGACCTGGATAACGATAAAAACGTCGCCTACGTCCGTCCGGTGATTGCCTGGCAGGAAGGAAACTTCTCGACCGCCATCGCGATGGAGAGCAACATCGTCAACAATGCCTACGGCTACCACGATGCGTCCGGAAGATGGGTCGACCAGTCTGACCGCACCGGCTATGGCTTTACCATGACCTGGAACGGGCAAAAAACCGATCCGGATGACGGTATCGTGGCGAACCTGAATACCGCCTACATGGATGCTACCGACGAGACGGATTTCACCGCGGGCGTGAATGCCTTATGGCGCAATGTTGAGCTGGGCTATATCTACGCGCATAACCAGATCGATAATTTCAACACCGCCAACTTTAATGCGGATTGTGATGGCGACTGCTGGGTGACCGATCCCGGTGATTATGATATTCACACCATTCATGCGTCGTACCTGATCCCGAACGTCATGAAGATGAAGAATTTCAATATCTATCTTGGTGCGTATGCCTCCTGGGTTGAAGCACATCCGAATGACGGCGATGACCGTAACGACGATCGCTATGGCGGGCGCGTGCGCTTCAAATACTACTTCTGATGTCCTGCGCCAGTCAGGCCTCTTCCGGGGTCTGGCTGGTCTCCCGCAGCGTGCCCGGCGCATGGCCGATTATTCGCTTGAACGCCCGGCTAAACGCCGCAAGGGATCCGTACCCCAGGCGCAGCGCGACCGTTTCAATAGGCTGATTTTCATGGCGAATGTAATGAATGGCCAGGCGCATCCTCAATTCGCTGAGGTATTTCGCCGGGGTGGTGCCCGTTGCGGCGAGAAAACGTTCCGCAAACACCGAGCGGGAGGTGCCAGCCTCTTTTGCCAGATCCGCCACGCTCCAGTTCAGACCCGGCTGCTGGTGCATGGCGTAAATGGCCCGGCTCAGACGCGGGTCACGCAGTACCTGGACCCAGCCGGTGGCTTTTCCGCAGCCTCCTTCAACCCAGCCCCGCACGATTAGCGCCGCCACTACGTCCGCCAGCCGCGCGAGGATCCCGGCGAATCCGGCCTGACGCGTCATGGATTCGCGCTCCATCGCCGCCAGCAGCGGGTGGATCTCCGGCCAGGTGGACATCAACCGGCTCACCATCATTACTTCCGGCATCGCTTTAATTAGCGGCTGCATTCCGCCCAGTTCAAAGTCCATGCATCCGCTGAAAATCACGGTGTTCTCGCTGTCCGGGCAGGGTTCGCAGGTGATGGCGCAGACCGAGCCGCAGATAGGCTCGCTGGGAAACGCGCTAACCGGCGTGATGGTTGCTTTCTCGTCAGACAGCAGGGCGTGCGCATTACCGTTCGGAATAAAAAGGGCATCGCCGCCGCTTAAGGTGAACGTTGCGCCACTCTCCATACGCAGCAGGGCGCTGCCGCGGCTGACAAAATGAAACTGTGCTTTGCCCGGTGCCTGGTGGAACGCCACGCCGAAAGGCGCGCTGGCTTCAATGCGGCGGTATTTCACGCCCGACAGGCGCATTCCGCGCAACAGCTCGCTGATCAGATCGGGGGACTGAGCGGTCATGGCAAAACTCCGGACGAATAATCAATAAGTGGAGATTATATGTCATAGATCGTCCAGGGTGAACACTCTATCCTTTTGCGACAGTTGTCACATTTTCATAACGGGAGATCAACAGATGAGTTCATGTGTCGCGGCGAGAGAGGCTGTTGTGCCTGCAAAACCCGCCTGGCGGGCCGTCTATTCACTGGGGCTGGGGGTGTTTGGTTTGATCACGGCGGAGTTCCTGCCCGCCAGTTTGTTAACGCCCATGGCCGCAAGCCTGGGCGTAACGGAGGGGATGGCTGGGCAGGCGGTGACCGCCACCGCGCTGGTCGCGCTGGTCACCGGATTGCTGATCACCCCGGCGACCAAAAGTATCGACCGTCGCTGGGTACTGATGTTTTTCTCGGTGCTGCAAATCGTCTCCAGCCTGCTGGTGGCTTTTGCACCCACGCTGCACGTACTGCTGATGGGACGCCTGCTGTTAGGGATTGCCATCGGGGGATTCTGGGCGATGTCGACCGCCACGGCGATGCGTCTGGTGCCTGCCGATAAAGTGCCGAAAGCGCTGGCGGTGATCTTCTCCAGTGTGTCGATCGCCACGGTGGTCGCGGCCCCGCTGGGCAGCTATCTTGGCAGCCTGATTGGCTGGCGTAACGTCTTTATCCTCTGCATTCTGCCGAGCATGCTGGCGTTGCTGTGGCAGCTCTGGGTACTGCCGTCAATGAAGCCGGAGAGCAGCGGCAGCCTGGGCACACTGTTCCGCGTGCTGCGTCGTCCGGGAATGATCGGTGGAATGCTGGCGACCATTCTGATCTTCAGCGGTCATTTTGCCTTCTTTACCTATCTGCGTCCGTTCCTTGAAACGGTGGGGCAGGCAAGCGTGGAGAGCATCTCGCTGATCCTGCTGGGCTTTGGGATAGCCAACTTTATCGGTACCTCCGTAGCCGGACATCTGCTGGCGCGTAATCTGCGCCTGACGCTGGCGCTGGTACCGTTCGCCATGGGCGTGCTGGCACTCACCATGGTGGCGTTTGGTCATCTGGCGATACTGGATGGATTGCTGGTGGCGATGTGGGGCTTTGCGTTTGGTCTGGTTCCGGTGGGCTGGTCAACCTGGCTTGCCACGACGGTGCCAGATGAAGCCGAAAGCGCAGGTGGTTTGCTGGTAGCCTCTATCCAGCTGGCAATCAGCGCCGGTGCTGCCGTGGGCGGGGCGGTATTTGACCTCAACGGCGCCAGCGGCGTCTTTGCCGGAAGCGGTTTCCTGCTGGTAACGGCGATGGTGATTGTGTTGATGGGCGTGAAGGTTAAGGCGGAGTGAATTATTAGCCGGGTAAGCGCAAGCGCCACCCGGCTTAAACCTTACAACCCTTTCTTATCCATCAGCACCGCCAGATCCACCAGGCGGTTAGAGAAGCCCCACTCGTTGTCATACCACGCCAGGATCTTCACCATCCGACCACCAATTACCAGCGTGGAGAGACCGTCAATAATCGAAGAGCGCGGGTCGCCCTGATAATCGCTGGAGACCAGCGGTTCATCGCTGTATCCCAGAATGCCTTTCAGTGGCCCGCTGGCCGCGGCTTTGCGGAACGCATCGTTCACCTCTTCGGCCGTAACGTCACGGCTCAGCGTCACC
Source organism: Enterobacter sp. A8 (assembly GCF_004296595.1). Lineage (NCBI taxonomy): Bacteria > Pseudomonadati > Pseudomonadota > Gammaproteobacteria > Enterobacterales > Enterobacteriaceae > Enterobacter > Enterobacter sp. A8. The sequence goes on along the minus strand of NZ_SCMF01000001.1, from coordinate 904,905 downwards.
GTTAAGTCCACAATCGAGACCACCGGAACCGGTACGCGCAGGGAATAGCCGGTCAGCTTGCCGTCCAGAGACGGGATGACTTTCCCCAGTGCCTTCGCGGCACCGCTGGAGTACGGCACAATCGACAGGGCTGCTGCACGTGCGCCGCGCAGATCTTTTTCCGGCTGGTCGTGCAGCGCCTGGCTGTTGGTATAAGCGTGCGTGGTGTTCATCAGGCCATGCTCAATACCAAACTGCTGATGCAGGACCTGAGCAGCCGGGGCCAGGCCGTTCGTGGTGCAACTCCCGTTGCTTACTACCACGTGCTTAGCCGGATCGTACTGCTCGTGGTTAACGCCCATCACCACCGTCAGATCGTCATTTTTACCCGGCGCGGAGATGATGACGCGCTTCGCCCCACCGTGGGTGATATGCACCAGCGCTTTTTCGCGCTCGGTGAAGAAACCGGTCGCTTCAATTACCACGTCAACGCCCGCATCGCGCCAGGGAATATTCGCCGGATCGCGTTCGCTAAAGACGGTAATGCGCTGGCCGTCAACCTTCAGCGCGCCTTCCGCCGCTTCAACGGGTGCCGGTAGCGTGCCGAGCAGGGAATCATGCTTAAGCAAATGGGCGAGGGTTTTGCTGTCCGTCAGATCGTTAATCGCCACAATCTGCAGGTCCGGATTGCCCAGCGCCGCGCGCAGGAAATTACGTCCGATACGGCCGAAACCGTTAATGCCGACCTTAACCATAATGCACTCCTTATCTCTGTTGTCTGGAGTCACTGTAGGCTTCAGGCCGGATGGCGTAAACGACAAAAAAGGATCACATTACGCCATTTTGCGGCAGTGAAAACGCTGACGGTATTCACCGGGTGTGAGGTGGAGCTGTTTTTCAAATACGCGACGCAGGTTGATGCTGGTGCCAAATCCGCTTTTCTCGGCGATAACGGACAGCGGATCGTCGGTCTGTTCAAGCAACTGTCGGGCTGCGGCAAGGCGCGCTTCGGTCACATAGCGTGCCGGAGACGCCCCCGTGTCGCGGGTGAATACCCGGGTGAAATTGCGCGGGCTCATGGCTACTTTTTCCGCCAGCTTTTCGACGCACAGATCGGCCGTCAGGTTTTGCAGGATCCAGGTTTGCAGCTCGCTGATGGGGCCGGAGGAGCCGGACTGCGACAGGTTATAGCGGCTGAACTGTAGCTGTCCTCCCGGGCGGCGCAGATACATCACCATATCCTGCGCCACGTCGCGCGCGAGGCTGAAGCCATAATCGTCTTCCACCAGCGCCAGGGTCAGATCAAAGCCGGAACTCACGCCACCGGAGGTCCAGACAGGGCCATCCTGAATATAGAGCGGCCCCCCCTCAACACGGATGGTGGGGTACTGCGCTTGCATGGTTTCCAGCAGCCGCCAGTGGGTGGTTGCCCGACGGCCGTCAAGCAAACCTGTCTGGGCCAGCAGCATTGCGCCACCGCAAATGGAGGCGATCCGCCGCGCATGGGGGGCTGCAAGATGCAGCCAGTCCACCACGGCGGTGCTCTCCTGCTCGTTCATGCCGCGCCCGGTAATGATGATGGTATCAAGCGGCTCACGGGGATCCAGCTCCGGCAGGCGATAATCTGCCAGCAGATTGAGACCGGACTGGCCGTGGATCACCTGGTGCGGCTGGGTCGTGGCGATGATGATGCGATAGCAGGGCTGCGCAAGGCCTCCCGGGTGCAGGCGGTTGGCCTGCATCAGAATGTCGGCGATGCCGGCGGCTTCAAACAACATGCCGCCGTCAGGAACAATAATCAGGATCTTCTTCATGTCCTGAAAAGTACCTTTATTGCAAAATAAGTCAAGCGGAGGGCAAGGGGGTTAACGGGCGCTACGCGCCTTTCTGGCAAAGCAAAGTGATTTAAGTTCTTTGTTATTTCAGGCGTTATCCCGGATCGTCAGCATATTATCTCTGGCGAAACGGCTCTGAAGGAATGGGTAAACGAAGCTCCCTCTATTTACATCCGCAGCAACGCGACCAAATTCACCATCTCGCCTCGGGGTTTCTCTGGCGAACCGAACTGCCCACGTGGCTGTTGATCGCCACCATTTATGGCGGCTGGTTCTCGACGCTGGCGTTCTGGCACACCCTCGGTCTGCTGCCTGCCACGCTGTTGCTGATTGGGTTTACCGCCTGGTATATGTCCCTTCAGCATGAATTGATCCACGGCCATCCCACGCGTTTCGTGTGGCTGAACCAGCTCTTTGGCACGCTGCCGCTGGCGGTCTGGTATCCGTATGGTCTGTACCGGGACTCTCATCTGGCCCACCATCGTCATGACCATCTGACCATTCCGGTGGATGACCCGGAGTCATACTACTTTACGCAGGCGAGCTGGGCGCGATTGTCGCCCTGGCAGAAGCGGGTGATCCACGCCCGAAACACCTTTACCGGGCGACTGTTGCTGGCGCCGCTGCTGGATATTCTCCAGACGCTGGGCAGCGCGGTGGCGGCGTTTCGCCATCTTCAACTGCGTGCGATGGTGATGTGGCTTGTGCATATAGCGTTATTGGCGCTGCTTTTTACCTGGATGATGCACAACGGTTTCTCTCCGCTCTGGTTTGTGCTGGCGGTAAGCTACCCGGCGCTGGCGCTGACAAAAGTACGCTCTTTTCTGGAACATCGCGCGGCGGACGACCCGCTGGCGCGTTCGGTGATTAACGAAGCAGGCTTGTTCTGGCGCGTGCTGTTTTTAAATCTTAACTACCATTCAATACATCATGATTTACCCGGCGTGCCCTGGTACGGGCTGAAGACGATCTACCTGCAAAACCAGCAGGCGTACCGGGAGCGTAACCACGGGTTTCTGGTCAGAGGGTATGGCGAATGGATGCGACGGTTCTGGAAAACGTCGGTGGACGTCACCGTACATCCCTGGCGTCAACAGGAGGAAGGAGATGAGTAACCGGCTGGCGTTTCCGATGTATGCGGTGGATAGTACCGATACTCTTGCCCTGTGGCGGGCCGTCCAGCGTCTGCTGGTGGCGCGTGGTCTGCCGGTGGAGAAGCTTATTCCCGGCAGGCCTGAGCCTGATCTGCTGGCACACTGGCAGCAGCCTAATCTTATCCTGAGCCAGACCTGCGGCTACCCGCTGATGACACAACTGCCGGAGGTGCAGGTCGTCGGCTGTTTTCAATACCGGGTACCGGGCTGCGAAGGGATAAATTACTGCAGTTTTCTGGTGGTACGTGATGAGGATAAACACCGCACGCTGGCTGATTTTCGCGGACGGCGGGTGGTATGTAACGCGCCCGATTCCCAGTCTGGCTACAATGCGCTGCGCAAACGCGTGCCGTCACGTGCGTTAAATGCCTGGTTCTCACAGGTTATCTTTAGCGGCAGCCATCGCCAGTCGCTGATCGAAGTAAAACGTGGGGGAGGGGATATCGCGGCGATCGACTGCGTGACGTATGCGCTGTTGCAGCGGCATGAACCGACCCTGCTGGCGGAGCTAACTGTGATTGACCAGACGCCCCTCACGCCAGGACTGCCGCTGATCACTGCGTCCGGCACTCCCCCCGAAACGCTTCATGCCATCCGTGATGCGCTAACCACGCTGGTGAGCGCCCCGGAATACCGGGGCGTGTGTGATGCGCTGTTTATCGGCGGGTTTAGCGTCGTGGCGCGTGAGGCCTGGTCTGTGTTAACCGGGATTACAGCGGACGGATCTCTTTCGAGCGCAGGGTGAGGCGGACAGGCACCGATTTATACGACGGCGTGCCGCTCTCTTTATCCAGATAGTCGAGCGGAACCAGCACGTTAGCCTCAGGATAGTAGGCCCCGACCGAGCCCGGGGCGATGGCATACGCCACCACAGTGATATCCTCCAGACGCTGAGCGCTGCCTGGCAGGGCGGTTTCGATATCCACCCGGTCGCCGTGCTCCAGTCCTGACTGCGCCATATCCGCTTCATTCATAAACAGCACGTCGCGACGGCCAAAGACGCCCCGGTAGCGGTCGTCGAGAGCGTAAATCGTGGTGTTGTACTGGTCGTGACTGCGCAGCGTGATCAGACGCAGGACGTTATCGCCTTCACCGCTGGCATCTTCATTGACCCCTTCAAATACCGAGAACATCGCTTTGCCCGTCGCCGTCGGCCAGATACGTTTCGTGGGCGGCAGCGGCATACGGAATCCACCGGGTACCCGGATCCGCGCGTTATAGTCCTCAAAGCCCGGAATGGTCTGCTCAATCAGATCGCGAATGCGATCGTAATCCGCAACCAGGTGCATCCAGTCCACGCGGGTTGTCTTCAGGGTTGCTTTCGCCATGCCGGCCACAATAGCCGGTTCGGCGCGAAGCAGAGGAGAGGCGGGTTTCAGCTTGCCTGAGGAGGCATGAACCATCGACATGGAATCTTCAACGGTAATGGACTGACGTCCGCTGGCCTGCATATCCAGTTCCGTGCGACCAAGGCAGGGGAGAATGAAGGTCTCTTTACCCACCAGCAGGTGCGTACGGTTCAGCTTGGTGCCAACGTGCACGCTCAGATCCAGCTTACTCATCGCCGGGAAGCCGTTTTCGTGATCGGGCATCGCCACCGCGAAGTTGCCGCCGAGGCAGATAAGCGCTCTGGCACGACCGTCAATCATGGCCTGGGTTGCCTGTACTGCGTCATGGCCATGGTGAGAGGGCGGCTCAAAGCCAAACACCTTCTTAAGACGGTTCAGAAATGCCGGAGTTGGTTTCTCGCTTATCCCGACGGTACGGTTTCCCTGAACGTTAGAGTGGCCGCGCAGCGGACAGATCCCCGCACCGGGCTTTCCTATATTGCCGCGCAGCAGCAGCACATCGGCGATCAGGCGGACGTTGGAAGTCCCTTTATTATGCTGCGTAATGCCCATGCCGTAGGTAATGATGGTGGCATTCGATTTCGCGTAGGCATCGGCAACCTGTTTCAGCGCCGCCTGGCTCAGCCCGGACTCGCGCTCAATGGCGTCCCAGCTCGTTTGCGCAATGTCTGCCGCAAAGTCTTCAAAGCCCTGTGTGTGTTCAGCGATAAACGCGTGGTCGAGCACGTTGCCGCGCCCGGCTTCCATTTGCAGCAGGTGTTTGGCGATGCCTTTTAGCGCGGCGGCATCGCCCCCGGCTTTAACCTGAAAGTAGGTAGAGGCGATGTCGGTAGAGCTGTAGGTCGCCATCTCAATCACGCTCTGGGGATCGGCAAACCGTTCCAGCGCGCGCTCGCGCAGCGGGTTCAGGACGATGATCGGCACGCCGCGGCGGGCCAGTTCATGCAGAGTGCCCATCATACGCGGATGGTTGGTGCCGGGATTATGCCCGATGGAGATCACCAGCTCCGTCTTGTCAAAATCGTCCAGCGAGACGGTGCCTTTTCCGATACCAATAGAGCGCGGTAAACCGACGCTGGTGGCTTCGTGACACATGTTGGAGCAGTCGGGAAAATTATTGGTTCCGTACTCACGGGCAAAAAGCTGGAACAGCCAGGCCGCTTCGTTGGAGGCGCGGCCGGAGGTATAAAACTCCACCTGGTCTGGTTCAAGCCCACGCAGAACCTCGCCGATGCGTTCGAAGGCATCCTCCCACTCAACGGGGCGGAAGGTGTCACTTGCCCGGTCATAGCGCAGGGGATGGGTCAGGCGCCCGTATCCTTCCAGCTCAAAGTCAGATTTTGCCAGTAACGACGTAACGGTGCTATGAGCGAGGAACTCAGGGGTCACCCGTTTGCTGGTGGCTTCCCAGGTGACCGCTTTTGCCCCGTTCTCGCAGAACTGAAATGTGGATTTATGCTCTTTGTCTGGCCACGCGCAGCCCGGGCAGTCGAAGCCGTCAGGCTGGTTGGTGCGCAACAGCGTGGCGGGAGCATCCAGGGCATCCATCTGTGTTCGCACGGCAATTGCCGTCGCTTTTAATGCTCCCCAGCCGCCTGCAGGGCCGTCGTAAGGTCTGATGCCGGGAACGGCACGTCGTTTGTTATTCATTCCAGATTACCCTGTTAGACCGCCGGTCGTGCATGATGCGGCTGAGAAAAATTAAAGAAATCATAACAAATTTTTATCATGTCGATAATGTGTCCTGACCAGGGTGGCGTGAAGGCGACAATGTTAGTGACAGTAAAATTTCAAACGAAAGGCGGGCAGGGGAACCTGCAATATATTTACCCGACGATGCTGAAGGCGATAAAGTGAACAATGCGCCGGGGAATAAAGATGTAGTCCTGCTTAACTGTTAATTCACTGCGGGTGGTGTAAATCGTGCCTCTCAGGGATTAAAGGCATCAGGTTATTTTGCGCCGTAAAATTAATTTTTTTCATCGTCTATGAATTGTCTTAATTCAGGGCGGAAAAGTCATCGCTATTAAAGATACGCTATCAATGCAACAAATAATTCATGGAAGATATATTCATACTCCCCCTGAAAAAATCCCCATTCTACTAATTATGGTAGTGGCGATAATAGCAGTATTGCGTTAATGACAATGGTTCTCTTTTGATTTTTTTTGTTTCTCATTCAATGGTTTGTGTTAGAGGAACGCGTAATAATAAGACAAATTCAGCAAAGTAAGCTTTTTTTCTCAGATTAATCCTATAATGAGTCGGGTGCTTCATTAAGCAGCAGTTGTGAGGAAGGAAATATTGAATTGGTGACAAGCTCATGTAAACTTGTTTACCGTTTGTCAAAATATGTCAGGAAGACGCTGGGCCTTATTCTGAAGGGCTCGTGCGGTAGCTATGTCCGAATAATAGTAACGCCCCGAAAATATCCTGGCTATTTTAACGATAGCACTTAAGTCAAACTTCATCCCCTTTATCTCATCATCGAAATATCGCTACGGAAAAGCATATGAAAATGCGCGTATTGTTTTCACTTCTGTTTGTAATGGCGGTGGCGGGCTGTAAAGCGCCGCAGAAACCTGTGGTCACCGACGATACGATCGTGACCAGCCAGGTCAACGGCGTCACCTTAACCCACCGTCATGCCATCACGCCTCCTGCTGAGTTCACTCAGGTTAACGAGCCATACCGTGCCATGTATCCGGCCTCCCTGATGAGCCGCCCTGATTTCGGTGGGAAAGTGGTCAGTACGCTTGTCACCGGTAAAACCTACGTGGTGCTGGGGCAGGTTGAACACTACTGGATGGCGCTTGCCGATGAAGGACAAGACCAGCTGATTGGTTACGTTCCAATGCGTGCGGTAATCAAAGCCGATCAGTACGAAGCCACCGTGCGTAAACAGGCTATTCGTCCTAAGGCGCGTAAAAAAGCGACCTGTGTCGATGTCGATGGTAACAGCAAAGCCTGCAAAGACAGCGCTAACGGTACCTGGATCCTGAACTAAACGGCTTTTCTGAGCGTATTTTTATGAATAATAAAAATTTTCATAAGCTGTGGTTCGTCTTTTACGCGGTGATATTCGCCCTGGTCAGTGGTTGTTCGTCGTCTTCACACAGCGACCCCTCCCGCTACAATCTGCAGTTTCAGGCTCATCCACAAATCAATGATTCTGCGCCGCTTAAAGTCAGAGTGCTGCTGTTGAAGTCCGATGCGGATTTCATGTCCAGTGACTTCTATTCCCTGCAGAACAACGCGTCAGCCACGCTTGGCGCGAATCTGCTGAACAGCGATGTTTTCTTCCTGATGCCGGGCCAGCTTTCGAAAACCCTTAGCGGACAAAGCTCACCCGAGGCGCGCTATATCGGTGTTATGGCCGAATATCAGATGCTGGATGGAAAGAAATGGCGTGTCTCACTCCCACTGCCTGTTCCGGGCGAAAACCATCTCTACCAGTTCTGGAAATGGTCATCCGATGAACTCCAGGCCAATGTCTTTCTCGACATAAATGGCATCCGGGTCATCAGCCAGTAACGCGCTTAAAAACAGGAAACCTATCATGACCAAAGCAGAGAAGGTCGTCTGGACCGAAGGCATGTTCCTGCGTCCACACCATTTTCAACGGACAGAAAGTTATCTGCTCAACCACGTTCGGGAATGGGGTGCGCTGCAGCGATCGTATCTTTGGGGCTTCCTCGACGTTGAACTGGACGAAGCGATGCTTCGCCAGGGCTGCATTGCCCTGAGCTACGCCAGCGGTGTGCTACCCGACGGTACGTTTTTCCAGGTTCGCAACGGGCGCAATGGCCCGGCCCCGCTGAAAATTCCTGACAATCTCACCAACGAAAAGGTGGTGCTCGCGCTGCCGGTACGTAGGGGAGAGCGTGAAGAGGTTATTTTCAGCGAAGAGCCCGCGTCACTGGCGCGTTTCATCGCCTTCGAGCAGGAAGTGGAAGACGATAACGCCATGTCGGTGGGGGATGCCACGGTGCAGTTTGGCCGTTTACGTCTGACCCTGATGCTGGAAAAAGATCTGACGGCCGAATGGACAGCGATTGGCATCGCGTTTGTCGCGGAAAAGCGCAACGACAACCATGTGCGTCTGGATAGCAGCTACATTCCGCCGATGCTGAACGCCTGCAACAGCCCGCAACTCTACAGCATGGTCAACGATCTCCACGGCTTGCTGGTGCAGCGCAGCCAGCAGATTGGGGGGCGTTTGCGCCAGCCTGGCCGCTTTAACACCTCAGAGCTGATCGAATTTACGCTGCTGTCGCTGATTAACCGTCACCTGGGCGAAGTCTCCCATTTAAAAACGCTCCCGCTGTTGCACCCGGAAACGCTCTGGCGCAGCTGGCTGCCGTTTGCCACGGAGCTTGCCACCTGGACCTCGCAACGCACCGCCGAAAGCGTGCTGCCGATTTACGATCACGACGACCTTGCGGGATGCTTCAGCAAGCTGATGCTGATGCTGCGTCAGGGGCTGTCGCTGGTGATGGAAGATCAGGCCATTCAGCTGCCGCTGAACGAGCGCTCCCATGGCCTGAACATCGCCACGGTGCCGGAGACCAGCATGGTGCGCGAGTTCGGCTTCGTCCTGGCGGTGAAAGCCAACGTGCCGGGCGAACACCTGCAAACCCATTTCCCTGCCCAGATGAAAGTCGCGCCGGTGTCGAAAATCCGCGATCTGGTTCAGTTACAGCTGCCGGGCATTATGCTGCGCGCCATGCCGGTTGCGCCGCCGCAAATCCCATGGCATGCGGGCTACAGCTACTTTGAACTGGAGAAGGGCAGCGAGCTGTGGCACGAGATGGATAAGTCCGGTGCATTCGCCCTGCATCTCGCAGGGGAGTTCCCGGGTCTTGATATGGAGTTTTGGGCCATCCGTAGCCCGACTGAATAATAAAGCGAGCGCTTAATATGCAGGAACGACAGGATACCGGCAGTGATGCCGCGTTTACCGGAGCCAGTAGCAACAATCAGCTGGTGGCGGCCGCCAATCCGCTGCTCAACGCGATTCCGCAAATCCGTCATTCGGTGTCTCATGACGATCAGGTGGCACTGCGCCAGCGTCTGATCGACGAGATTCGCCGTTTTGAAGTCCGCTGCCAGCAGGCAGGGCTGGCGTATGAGGTGATCGTCGGGGCGCGCTATTGCCTCTGCACGGCGCTGGATGAAGCCGCGGCGCTGACCCCCTGGGGCAGCAGCGGTGTCTGGTCAAGCAATGGTCTGCTGGTCACGTTTCATAACGAAACCTGGGGCGGCGAAAAGTTCTTCCAGCTGCTGGCGCGTCTGTCGCAGAACCCGCGTGAACATATCCTCCTGCTGGAGATGATCAACTACTGCCTGCTGCTCGGTTTCGAAGGGCGCTATCGGGTTCTGGATAATGGCCGCACCCAGCTGGAAACCATCAAGCAGCGGCTGTGGCAGATGATCCGTGGCGTGCGCGGCAGCTATCCGGCACCGCTCTCTCCACACCCGGAAGATCGTCCCGTGCTGCGCAAGCTGTGGCGGCCGATGGTGCCGCTGTGGGCCTGTGTCGCGTTGGCCGGGTTTATCGCCTGCCTGTTCTACATCATTCTCAACTGGCGTCTTGGCGACAACACCAACCCGGTACTGGCGAAGATTTACCAGTCTCAGTTGCCTGAAACCACCATTCAGCAACCTGCGCGTCAACTGCCTGCGGTGCTCAACCTGCGTGGCTTCCTGAAGCCGGAAATCGACGCCGGTCTGGTGGCGGTGAAGGATGAAGCGGATCGCAGCGTGGTGATCCTGAAAGGAGACGGGCTGTTTGCTTCTGCCTCTACCGTGGTGCGTGACCGCTATGAGCCGGTTATCAACCGGATTGCCCAGGCGATGAACAACGTCAGCGGCAAAATTCTGGTGGTGGGCTACAGCGATAACGTGCCAATTCGCAGTGCGCGCTTCGCCTCCAACTATGAACTCTCTTTGGATCGCGCCCGGTCCGTGCAAAAAATGTTGCAGGGAAGCCTCTCGCAGCCTGACCGCGTGAAAGCGGAAGGGCGGGGAGAGATCAATCCTGTGGCGCCAAACAATACGCCTGAAAACCGCGCCCGTAACCGCCGTGTGGAAATAACTCTGCTGGTGTCGCCTGAAAATACGCAGGCTGAGCTGAACGGATTGCCGCAAGGAAACTAAGGATGCTGACGACTCTTCTTTCCATACTGACCAATCGCATTCTGTGGAGCTTCCTGGGCGTTACCGCGCTGTCGGCGGTGATCTGGATGATTGGTCCACTGTTATCCATCGTGGATACCCGCCCGCTCGAATCTGAACAAAACCGCATCATCAGTATTGCGGTGGTTTATCTGCTCTGGGCGCAGGGGCATATTCTGCCGCGGCTGTACAACGCCTGGCTGAACCGCAAGCTGATGGACAAGCTCAATGAAAACACCGCCAAACCGGACGCGGCCGATCCCCAGAAGCGGCTGAACAGCGAGGAGCAGATCCTCGCCGGACGTTTTGATGAAGCGGCGCAAATGCTGAAAAAAGCCCACTTCAGCAAAGCGGGACACGGTGCCCAGTGGACGCAGCGCTTCAGTACGCAATATCTCTACCAGCTGCCGTGGTACGTCATTATCGGCGCACCGGGCGCTGGTAAAACCACGGCGCTGGTCAATTCCGGCCTGCAATTCCCGCTGGCGGATCGCTTCGGTAAAACCGCTCTGCGCGGCATTGGCGGCACCCGCAACTGCGACTGGTGGTTCACTAACGAAGCCGTCCTGCTGGACACCGCGGGGCGCTACACCACTCAGGAGAGCGAGCAGGTTCAGGATGCCGGGGAGTGGCTGGAATTTATCGGCCTGCTTCGTAAGTATCGCCGCCGCCAGCCTATTAACGGCGTCATTATCACCATCAGCATTTCCGATCTGCTGACGCTCTCCCCGGAAGCCGCGCGCCAGCAGGCGGTCAACCTGCGCCAGCGGCTGTCTGAGCTGCATGAACAGCTGGGTATCCGCTTCCCGGTTTACGTGATGGTGACCAAGGCGGACCTGCTTAAAGGCTTCCGCGCCTGGTTTGCTGACTACGACAAAGCGCAGCGCGACCAGATTTGGGGCTTCACGCTGCCGTGGGAACAGACCAAACACGCCGATTTCGACCTGATGGGGAACTTCCACCAGGAGTTCTCGCTGTTGCAGCAGCGTCTGGACGCCGGGCTGCCGGAGACCATGCTGAAAGAGCATGACGCCAAAACCCGTGCCGAAGCGTATCTCTTCCCGCAGGAGTTCGCGGCGCTGCGCCCGCTGCTGGCAGACTACCTGAGCACGGTCTTTGCCCGCTCTAACTTTGAGACCGAGTTCTCCCCACGCGGAATATACTTCGCCAGCGGCACCCAGGAAGGCATGCCGTTCGACCGCGTCATGGGTGAACTGAACCGCGCCCTGTCACTGCCGGAAGGGGCAGAGGCAGAGAAGTGGGATTCGGTCAGTAAAGAGGCGCCGATCCCTGGTGCAAAAGGGCAGAGCTTCTTCATTAAAAACCTGCTGCAAAACGTCATTTTCCAGGAAGCCGGTATTGCCGGTGAAAACCGCTGGTGGGAACTGCGCAACCGCGCGGTGATCTGGTCCGGATACGCGGCGCTGCTGGCGCTGCTGGTGATCCTCGGCGGACTGTGGCTGACCAGCTATGCCAAAAATAAGGCCTATCTGGAAGAGGTGGACGCTAAAGTCCCGCAGCTGGAGCAGCAGAGTAAAGCGTTACAGAATCAGCCTCAGCGCGATCTGTTCGCGCTCCTGCCGCTGCTGAACAGCCTGGTCGATCTGCCGAAAAGCGAGGCCTTCGATGTCAACGACCCGCCGGTCTCCCGCCGTATGGGGCTCTATCGCGGGGATGACGTCAGCGATGCTTCTCAGTCGCTGTATCAGAAAGCGCTGGATCAGATGCTGCTGCCCGCCGTGGCGATGCATATCACCACCTGGCTGCGCAACGACAACGGCAGCGACGTGGAATACAGTTACGAGGCGCTGAAAGCCTACCAGATGCTGTATCAGCCTAAACACTACGACGGCAAATTCCTGCATTCCTGGGTGATGCTCAATTTGCAGCGTAATCTGCCGCAGAACGTGACGCAGGCGCAGCTGCAACAGCTGGAGTGGCACCTGACGCAGCTGCTGGAGCCAAAAATTCAGGCCTCGCCGTATGCTCAGGACGAAGCGCTGGTGGCTCGCGAGAGGGCACTCATCAACCAGCAGCCGCTCTCCACCCGCGTGTATGGGCGTCTGAAGCGTCTGCTGGAGCATGACGACAACCTGAAGCCGGTCTCCCTGTCCGACCTGGGTGGCCCGCAGAGCGAACTGGTGTTCTCCCGCAAAAGCGGCAAACCGGTGAGCGAAGGCGTGCCGGGGCTCTATACCCCGGACGGCTACTGGAAGAGCTTTAACAGCCAGATTGACAGCGTGACCACGGCGCTGCATGAAGATGATGCCTGGGTGCTGGGCGCGACCACCTCCGGGGAAGACAAGCAGCAGATCGATAACGCCGTGCGTCAGCTCTACATGCGCGACTTTATCGCTAACTGGGATCGTTTCCTCGCCGACATTCAGCTTAACAACAGCGCCGATCTCTCGCAGCGCATCAACACGGCGCGCCTGCTCTCCGGCGCAAACTCGCCGCTGCGCCGTCTGGTGCAGAACCTGAGCCAGGTGCTGACGCTGTCGCGCAACGCGCCAGCGCCGGAGGACGCGGGGAAAGCGCAAGACCAGAGTAACCGCGCCACTCGTACGCTCGAAGCGCTGTTCAGCAATAACGACAATGCCCCGACGCAGGGGGCAGTAGTGACGCAGGCACCTGAACAGCTGGTGACCGACCATTACGCGCCGATGATCGAGCTGGCTCAGCCGCTGGAGAAGGGCGGCAAGACCATCGTCTTTGATGATTTCCTCAAGCAGGTGGATGAGCTGTATCGTTACCTGACCGCGGTGCAGGACGCTGCCAACAGCGGCATGCCAGCCCCGGGTGGTGAAGCAATCAGCCGTCTGCAGGCCAGCGCCGGGCGTCTGCCGGGCGGGCTGCAAACCATGTTCAGCAACATGGCGGTGGGGGCCAGCAGTGATACCCAGCGTCGCGATCTGGAAAACGTCCGTAAGCGCATTAACGTCGAAGTGGGCGGTTTCTGCCGTCAGGCAATTGCCGGTCGCTACCCGCTGGTGCGCAGCGCCAGCACCGAGGTGACGCCGGACGATCTGGCACGCATGTTTGCGCCGGGTACCGGGCTGATGGATACCTTCTTTCGCGACAACCTGACCAACAAAGTGGATACCACTCAGGCGAACTGGCGCTTTATGCCGGGGATCGACGGGAAAACGCTGCCGGGAAGTGAAGGACTGCTGCGACCGTTCCAGCAGGCCCAGTCCATTCGCGATGCCTTCTTTGCTAACGGTGCGACGACCCCCTCTTTCAAGGTGACGGTGCGTACCGTGCGGATGGATAACACCATTCTTAACCTGACGCTGGACGTTGACGGCCAACTGCTGCGTTACAGCCACGGTCCACAGGCGGTGCAGATCATGAACTGGCCAGGGCCGGGCGGCACCAACCAGGTGCGTATGCAGCTGGGTCTGGCCAACGGCAGCACCGCGACGCTGGTAACCAACGGCGCCTGGGCCCTGAACCGCTTCTTCGATAAAGCGCGCACCAGCCCTGGGGCAGGTAGTCTGAGCCGTCAGGCCACGTTCAACGTCGATGGCCATCAGGTCACGCTGGAGTTTGCGCCGAACAGCATTCGCAATCCGTTCCAGCTTCCTCGTTTCTCATGCCCATAACCGCAAGGACAGCCGTATGACGAATACCCCTGCGATGAACCGCTACAGCTGGTATGGCAAATTACCCAGCGCCGGAGATTTTTTGCAGCGTCGCTTTCCTGACACTCTACAGCGTCAGTGGTCACACTGGTTTCAGGTCGGCCTGCTGGCCTGGCAACAGGAAGAGCAGCGCAGCGGCGAACGCCAGTTTAACAAGGCGCCGGTGTGGAACTTTGTTGTCCCGCCGATGCTGGGCAGCCAGATGATCCAGATGGGCTGCCTGCTGCCGGGCCGCGATAGCGTGGGCCGACAGTACCCGATCTGCATTCAGCTCAGCTTCGCCCCGTCAGAGTGGTCGACCAACCTGCTCAGCCAGGCTGAAAGCTGGTATCAGCAGATTGGCCGTCTCGGGCTGCATGCGGTGCGCAACAGTTTTTCCGCCTCGCAGCTGGATGAGATGCTGATGTCGATTCCGGCGCCGCAGCCCGTCGAGCCGCAGAAGCGTTCCGACATCCTTGATGTGATTGGTTATGACGAAGACGGCCAGAGCACGCTGGGCTGGCCTCAGGCGGCGGAGTGTTTTGACCCGCTTCGTCAGACCAGCTACTGGTGGACCAACCGCTGCGACGGCTACCCGCTCTACACCCACGTCCACAGCGGAAACTTCACCGGGCAGCTCTTTACGCTGCTGTTCGATCCGGCTGGCGGCGCCCGACCAGGCCGTCACGGTCTTTATCCGCCTATGTTTGAATAAGCAGGGATCACATGAATATCGAAGAATTTCTCGCGCCGATAAGCCCCGAAAAACCCTGCGGCGACAACCTTGAGTACGACGCCGATTTTCAGGCTATGGGACAGGCAAGCCAGGGTAAAGCGGAACAGCAGTTCGGCGACACGATCATTCCCGCCGAGCCCGCTGACTGGAATACGGTAGAAAAGCTCGCCACCAGCCTGCTGGGGCGCACCAAAGATCTTCGCGTCATGCTGGCGTTAACCCATGCCTGGACCCGACGTCGTGGGCTGCCGGGCTACGCGGACGGCCTGCTGCTGGTGCAGGAGGCGATCACCCGCTACTGGGAGCCGCTTTATCCACTGCTGGAGGAGTATGGCGAAACGGACCCGTTCTATCGCATTAACGCCCTTGCCGCGCTGAGCGATAAATCTGACCTGACCGTCGCGCTGCGAAACGCCTCGCTGCTGCGCTCAAACGGCGATGAAATTTCGCTGCGTGACGCGCAGGCATTGCTGGATGGCAGCAAAACCGAATGCCCGGATTATCCCGGCGGCCGCCCAAGGCTGATTGACGAACTGGCGCGCGGCGACCAGCCAGGTACAGAGGCCGTCATCCTGATTAACGAAAGGCTGCTGGCCATTCGCGATCTGCTCAGCGGTTACCTTGGTGAAAGCGGCGTACCGGAAATGGAGCAGTTGTTGAAAACCGTGGGCCTGGTTGCCAGTGCCTGTCAGGTGACCGACATCAGCAAGCTGCTGCCCAATCGGGATGCGCAGGCGGAACACCACGCTGAGCCGCAGACGGTGGCCACCCAACCCGTGCAGCAGGTCACCGACTGGCGCAGCGTGCAGGTTACCAGTCGCGCCGACGCCCAGCTGATGCTGGAGAAAGCGAAACAGTATTTTGCGCAGTACGAACCGAGCCACCCCGCACCGCTGATGATTGAACGAGTGCAGCGGCTGTCAGAACTTAACTTTATGGACATTATTCGCGACCTGGCGCCAGACGGCGTTAACCAACTGGAAAATATCTTTGGACGCCGCGAATGACGCGTCCAGGCATTATGACGGCGGGCACGGAGCTTGTCGTTTCACCTTCACCGCGCATCTTTGATGGAGAACATCATGGCAATGAGTAACAGTGGGCAGAAATTTATCGCACGTAACCGTGCCCCCCGCGTACAGATCGAGTACGACGTAGAGATCTACGGTGCAGAACGTAAAATTCAGCTGCCGTTCGTGATGGGCGTTATGGCCGATCTGGTCGGCAAACCGGTGGAAAATCTGCCGGCCGTCGATGAGCGTAAATTCCTCGAAATCGATATTGATAACTTTGACGAACGCATGAAGGCGCTTAAGCCACGCGTGGCGTTCCAGGTGGATAACACCCTGACCGGCGAAGGCAAGCTCAACGTCGATCTGACCTTCGACAGCATGGACGACTTCCTGCCGGATGCGGTGGCTCGCAAGGTTGAACCGCTGAACAAGCTGCTGGAAGCGCGTACTCAGCTTTCCAATCTGCTGACCTACATGGACGGTAAAAACGGCGCGGAAGAGCTGATCGCTAAAATTCTGCAGGATCCGACGCTGCTCAA
Organism: Enterobacter sp. A8; assembly: GCF_004296595.1. Lineage (NCBI taxonomy): Bacteria > Pseudomonadati > Pseudomonadota > Gammaproteobacteria > Enterobacterales > Enterobacteriaceae > Enterobacter > Enterobacter sp. A8. The sequence continues at coordinate 888,500 of NZ_SCMF01000001.1, read as the reverse complement.
ATCCCTGAGCCAGTTGCCGAAAAATGACGAAAGTGCGAAAGGTAGCGAGGAGTAATCGATGAGCAACCAGACTCAACAACACGAGCAGCAGGCAGGTCAGGCGTTCAGCCAGGACGAGTTCAGCGCACTGCTGAACAAAGAGTTCCGTCCTAAAACTGACCAGGCGCGTTCCGCCGTCGAGAGCGCGGTAAAAACTCTGGCGCAGCAGGCGCTGGAAAACACCGTTACCTTCTCCAACGACACCTATCGCACCATCCAGAACCTGATTGCGGGTATCGACGAACAGCTCTCTCAGCAGGTGAATCAGATCATTCACCACGAAGAGTTTCAGAAGCTGGAGAGCGCCTGGCGCGGTCTGAGCTATCTTGTGAACAACACTGAAACCGACGAGATGCTGAAGATCCGCTTTATGAGCATCTCCAAGCAGGAGCTGGGCCGTACCCTGAAACGCTATAAGGGTGTGGGCTGGGATCAGAGCCCGATCTTCAAGAAAATCTACGAGCAGGAGTACGGTCAGTTTGGTGGTGAGCCGTTTGGCTGCATCGTCGGCGACTACTACTTTGACCACAGCCCGCAGGACGTTGAACTGCTGGGTGAAATGGCGCGTATCGGCTCTGCGGCTCACTGTCCGTTCATCACCGGTACCGCACCGGGCGTGATGCAGATGGAGTCCTGGCAGGAGCTGGCTAACCCACGCGATCTGACCAAAATCTTCCAGAACACCGAATACGCCGCCTGGCGTTCACTGCGTGAATCGGAAGATGCCCGCTATCTGGGCCTGGTGATGCCGCGCTTCCTGTCTCGCCTGCCTTACGGCATTCGTACTAACCCGGTCGACAGCTTTGACTTTGAAGAGCAGACCGACGGCGCGAACCACAACAGCTACGCCTGGGCGAATGCTGCTTACGCGATGGCGGCCAACATCAACCGCTCTTTCAAAGAGTACGGCTGGTGCACCTCCATTCGCGGCGTGGAGTCCGGCGGGGCGGTTGAAAACCTGCCGTGCCATACCTTCCCGAGCGACGACGGCGGCGTGGACATGAAATGTCCGACCGAGATCGCCATCAGCGACCGTCGCGAAGCCGAACTGGCGAAAAATGGCTTTATGCCGCTGGTTCACCGCAAAAACTCCGACTTTGCTGCCTTCATTGGCGCGCAGTCGCTGCAAAAACCGGCCGAGTACCACGACCCGGATGCCACCGCCAACGCGCGTCTGGCCTCCCGTCTGCCGTACCTGTTCGCCTGCTGCCGCTTTGCGCATTACCTGAAGTGCATCGTGCGTGACAAAATCGGCTCCTTCCGCGAGCGCGAAGAGATGGAACGCTGGCTGAACGACTGGGTCATGAACTACGTGGACGGTGACCCGGCCAACTCCTCTCAGGAGACCAAGTCCCGCAAGCCACTGGCCGCTGCAGAAGTCCAGGTGCAGGAGATTGAAGACAACCCGGGCTACTACGCCGCGAAATTCTTCCTGCGTCCGCACTACCAGCTGGAAGGTCTGACCGTTTCTCTGCGTCTGGTATCTAAACTGCCGTCGCTGAAGACGAAAGACGCGTAATTTTTGTGAGTTTCGCCCGGCGGCGCTACGCTTGCACGGGCCTACAATGCAACGTGAAATATATTGATATCGCTGCACAGCGTAGGCCGGGTAAGCAAAGCGCCACCCGGCAAGAAAGTCTGGTCCTGAGAGGTTCCGGAATAACGTTCGGTAGTAAAAGACTTCTCATTCTTTCCTTTTATTCGGGAGGGAATGTAAGACTGTCAAATGACACGGGTCATTTGATGTGAGGCAGAGGTAAAATATGGACGGTTTTATTCAGCCCCATGCTTTCCTGTTTGCCATATAAGTGCTTTTTCGAAAGCAATATTGTTCATCCACGAAGAGTAGATATTATGGCTATTGATATGTTTCTGAAGGTCGAGGGTGTTACGGGCGAATCTAAAGATTCTAACCACACCGGCTGGACTGATATTACCTCCTTCTCCTGGGGCGCTTCCCAGCCAGGTAATATGAGCGTTGGCGGTGGCGGCGGTGCCGGTAAAGTTAACTTTAACGATCTGCACGTTAACGCTCTGATCGACAAATCCACCACAGCAATTCTGAAACACTGCGCCAGCGGTAAACACCTGACCAAAGTTGAGCTGTCCGTCTGTAAAGCCGGTGGCCAGCAGGTGGAATACTCTCGCATTACCCTGGAAGACGTTCTGGTAACGTCTGTTCAGTACACCGGTGCAGACAACGGCGATACCGTTGGTGTGACCTATGCATTCCAGGCTGCGAAAGTGAAACAGCAGTACTGGGAGCAGACCACCTCTGGTGGTAAAGGTGCTGAAAGCAGCGCTGGCTGGAACATCAAAGAAAACAAAGAAGCATAATAGTAGTGGGTCCGAAAGGGCCCACTTTTTCCTGAGCTTCTTTTCAAGGAGAAACAAGATGTCTCATATGCGTCCTGCTTTTGGTGCCGCCTGGAACCGATTTAAAGAAGTGAACGTCAACGTAGAACAGGTTGGCAAGTTATTGGGGGGGAAAGTTCAGCATAATATAGATGCTGGTATTTTTAAAAATGCCTGCCCCATTCGTATGAGCTATGTTTTAAATTATTGTGGCATTCCAGTTCCTTCTAATAGTAAATATGCAACTGTGACCGGGAGCGACAAGAAGCGATATATGTTCCGTGTTAAAGATATGATTGCTTTTTTACCCACGGTATTGGGAAAAGCTGACATATCTGTTTCTTCTCCAACCCCAGCACAATTTGCGGGCAAGCAAGGTATTATTATTTTTACCGGGCATGGCTGGCTTGATGCAACCGGGCATGTAACACTCTGGAACGGAAATATTTGTTCGGATGATTGTCATTTCCTTGGCTCACCGGGTAATGGTTCATTTATCCCTACTAACGCAACCTTCTGGAGCCTGAAATGAAAAAGCCATTGCTCTTTGTCTTAGCCTTCGTTGCCTCCGCCGCAAATGCCCAGACGTTGCCTGATATCAGTACTTTTTCTCAACAACAAATCTTCGAAAACTGGGTGCAGAATCGATGCATCGGTAAGATTGCGGACAGTAAAAGCCTGAAAGAAGATGCTGACGCCAGCGCCGCGGCATGGCTGGAAGCAAGCAATCTGCCTGCTGAGAATTTTGAAAAAGCTGATGAGGTGATTGTTTCTTTACTGAAACAGAAGGTAGGTGGTACCGAGCCTGGTCATTATCAGATATTGAAGTGCACCTTGATCGCTAATAGTGACGCTATTCGACCACTCAAATCCTCAAAGTAGTAAAGATGAAATCGGCCCCAAACGCCGCCGTTCTCACCCCCGAGAGCGGCAGCGTTTGAGCGCTAATCATACCAGCAGGAATACGCCATGCGATTCACGATTATTTCTACGAAACCCGGTCATCAGCCGCCGCAGAGCAGTTGTGATTTTTATGCCCCCGGGGGCACTATTGGGCGCGGTACGGATAACAATCTGGTACTGCCGGACAATGACCGCACCATCTCGCGCCTGCAGGCTATTGTTCACGTTGACGCCCAGGGCGAATGCCGCGTGACCAACCGTGGCAGCGTCACCCGCGTGGTTTTGAACGACATCCCGCTGGAGCGGGGGCGTCAGGTAGAGCTGCAGGACGGGGATATTCTCGGTATTGATGACTACCGCATCGAAGTGACGGAACTTATCCACGACACGCAGCCGGTGAGCCGCATGGCCGCCAGTATGCAGCAGCAGGCTCGCCCGACAGTGGCGCAGACACCTGCTCCGCAGCCGAAGCCAGCCAGTGCCGCACCGCGCGGCAAGGCGGAGCCAACGGCCGTGCCGTCGGAAATCTGGGATAGCCTGATGCAGGAGTTCTCAATCTCTGACAGCATCTCCAGCAACCGCGCGAAACCGCAGCCTGCGGCGTCTCACGATCCCTTCTCGCAACCCGCGGCACCCGAGCGTAACGCTGAAGACCCGCTGGCAATGTTCAACGACAGCGAGCCGAAGCTTGAGCGTAAGAATGTCGATCCCGACACGCTGTTCAGCGATGAAGCGTTGTTCAAAAAAGAGAGCATTTTTGACGATGTCACCCCTTCAACGCTGGTGCCGCCGGTAGAGAGCAAACCTGCGCCTGCAGAAGAGGCGACGGATGAACTCGACCCGCTGGCCCTGTTTGGTGGTTCGGCCAGCGCGCCAGCCGCGCGTAACGATGATCCGCTCGGGCTGATGGGCGGGGCGCCATTAACCCATCCGGATGAGATCGTGCCTGAGACATCTGCACCCGCGCCAGAGCCAGAGGCCGTACCGCAGGACGATCCGCTGGCGGATTCTCCGCTGTTTGCCCCTGAGCCACAGGACCCACCGCGTGCGGAAGAGGAAGAGCCGGTACGTACCGATTACGCAGGCTTTACTATGCCTACGCCGCAGGCCGTCGCACGCAGCAGCGCACAGACGCCGAAGGGGCGTCTGCGTATCGACCCGGTCAAAAACGCGGCTGTGCCAAGCGCTACGGCGCAAAACGGTGAGAAAGGCGAGGTGCTGCAGGGCGAGCTGCTGGAGGCGCTGTTGGAAGGGATGGGCCTGAGCGAAATGCAGCCGGTGCCGCAGTTTGACCGTGAAAATATGCGTCAGCTGGGCCAGATCCTCGGCATGTTCTCGCAGGGCACCGTGGCGTTGCTCTCTTCGCGCTCTATCCTCAAGCGCGGCGTAAAAGCCGATATGACCATGGTGCTGGACGATGCCAACAACCCGTTCAAGCTGCTGCCGACCGGGAAAACGGTCCTGATTCAGATGTTCGGTACGCCGATGCCGGGCTTTATGCCACCCACCAAATCAGTGCGTGACGCGCTGATCGATCTGCAGGCGCATCAGCTGGGGATGATCTCCGGTATCCGCGCCATCATCGCCGCGATGCTGCAGTCCTTTAATCCGGAGCAACTGGAAGAGCAGGCGAAGCAGAACGGCATGACCTCTCGTCTGGCGCTGCCGGGCAGCCGCAAAGCCGCGCTGTGGGACTACTTTGTTCGCAGCTATGGCGAGACGGCCGGTGAGATTGAGGATGACTTCCACACCCTGTTTGGCGAAGCGTTCCTTCATGCCTATGACATGGAGGTCAATCAGTACAAAGACTCACAGAGCGGATCGGAAGAAAAATGAATATCGCAACGGCTTCTCTCTCCCGCCAGGGAACGCGCGCCAGCAATCAGGACCAGACGGGAGAAACCATAGGGGAACGTTCAGCCTGCTTTGTCGTCTGTGACGGCATCGCTGGTCTGCCGGGCGGTGAGGTGGCCGCTGAACTGGCCCGCAACAGCATCATCTCCCGTTTTGATGGCGACAAACACCTTAACGCGCAGCATATTCGTGACTATGTGCAAACCGCGAATCGCACCATTCTCAGCGAACAGCAGGCGGTGCAGGACTATCGCCGGATGGGTACCACCCTGGTCAGCCTGTTTATCGACCGGGATTACCGTCTGGCCTACTGGGCACACGCCGGGGACAGCCGTCTGTACCTGTTTCGTCGCGGCTGGCTGTGGCATGTCACCACCGACCACAGCCTGGTTCAGCAGATGAAAGATGCCGGTCACCAGACCGATAACCTCAACAGCAACCTGTTGTATCTGGCGCTGGGTATTGAAAACGGTGGCCCGGAAGCGAGTTACAGCGACGTGGTGCAGGTTGAAGACGGCGATGCCTTTTTACTCTGCACCGACGGTTTCTGGCACGGCGTCAGCGAAGAGCAGATGAAACAGTCGCTGCATATGGTCAACACCCCACAGGAGTGGCTGACCTTAATGAACCAAATCATTCAAAAGAATGCTGAACAGGAGGGGAATGCTCAGGATAACTATACGGCGCTGGCGGTATGGATGGGCAACCCTCAGGACACCACTTTGCTGCATACGCTCTCTGACGCAGCACAATTTCTTCCCTGCGGAACTGACTAGACACACAAGGAACGATATGAAACTTTGGCTATCGGGTTTGGCACTTCTGGCGGTGGCCTCCACCGCCCAGGCTGAAAATTTCCGCATCGTGCAGTCTCCTGCGCAGAAGCTGGATATCTGGATCGACAACATCAAAGACAACACCCCGCAGAGCTGGTGTAAATCAGAGATTGCGCTGCGCATTGTGGCGAACGGCAATAAAGACGTTTCAGTGCTGGAAAACTTTGTTCCGCGTCTCGGCTCGCTGCTGGAACACCAGTGCAGCAAAGTGAATAAGCTGAGCTGGGCCCTTAACGATCCGGCAGGGACTACGCTTGCGCAGGGAACGGCAGACAAAGCTCAGGAGTGGAAGCTGGTGGTGAAACAGCAGCAGACGGCGCCCGTAGCGACCCAGACCAGCGGCGCGTTACTGCCACCTGACCAGAACTCTGAAACCAATACGGTGGCCGCTGACCGCACACCGTGGCAGGAGTTTACCCTCCAGGACGGCTGCCATCTGCGCACCTTCTGGGAAGGCGGATCTTCCGCGCCGGCGCTGTTTATCCCGGATTCCGACACGACCCGCTGCGGCAACGGCAGCTGGCTGAGCGGCCACACGGTTATCTCGCAGATCCGCAGCGGCGGTCAAAAAGAGATAGCGGTGACTTACATTCACGGCTTCCCGGTGATGGGGCTGAATCAAAGCGTCGACCCGGAACATGCTCTGATCACCTCCGTCAACAAAGAGCGTATGGTCTTCAGCACCCCGAACAGCGACCAGAGCTGGATGATCCTGCCTTACGACAGCGCCCTGAACGGCTGGAAAAGCAACGGCACGGTGGCCGTGGAGATCTCGCGTGAAACCGCCAGCGACGATGCAAAACTGCAGGCGCGTATTGCTGCAGTGAAGAAGGTCTGGAGCGCCTGGGTTACCCCTGGCACCACGCTGAATATTGTCCTGATTGATACCCTGCGTCCTCAGCTGCGTGACCCGGCAGTGGGCGCCTGGCGCGCGGCAAACTAAGGAATGGCTATGAATACGCTCTATCAACATCTGGCGGGTGAGTCGCTCAGCGACGCGCTGGTGCGTCTTGAAAACGAGATTAAAGCCCGTCCGGCGGATGCCGATCTCCGTGCCGCGTTTGTGCAGTTTCTCACCCTCAGCGGTAACTGGACGCGCGCACTGACCCAGCTGAAAAGCTGGCTGGCGCTTAAGCCGCAGGCGAAACCCACCGTCACCCTGCTGGAGCAGTGCATTCAGGGAGAACTGCAGCGCGCGCAGGTGATGGCGGGAGAACGTCGTCCGGCCATGCCGGAAGCCCAGTGGCCATGGCTGACAACCCTTGCCGCCGCGCTGAGCGAGAGCGATGAACGCGCTCACGCGCTGCGTCTGGAAGCCCTTGAACAGGCGCAGGCGAGCGCGGGGCAATGGACGCTTGAGAATGATGAGACGCAGACCTTTGAATGGCTGATGGACGGCGATGCCCGTCTGGGGCCGGTGTGCGAAACCCTTGTTAACGGCCGTTACTTCTGGCTGCCGTTTAGCGCTATCGCGGAGATCCGTTTCCAGGCTCCGGCCAGCGTCACCGATCTGGTCTGGCGTCATGCGCTGGTGCGTTTGACCGATGGGACGGAGCAGGTGGGTCAGATCCCGGCGCGTTATCCTTTTGCCGCCGATGCCTCTGACGCCGTTAAACTCGCACGCACCACCGAGTGGCTGCCGCTCGATGATGACGGCACTCTGTATGAAGGGTTGGGGCAGAAAGCCTGGCTCAGCGAGCAAAGCGAAAGCCCGCTGCTGTCGCTGAGTCTCGTTACTTTTGCAACGGATGGAGCCCATGAGTAATCCTGCTGGCGAAGGCGATCTGCTGCGCAGCGGCTGGCAAGCCCGCAGTAAGCAGGAGAAGGTGGGCGCACGCGATAAAATGCAGCCGTCGCTGCTCGATCGCCTCACCGATAACGACCCGGAGAAAAAGCGCGAGTCGGCCAACAGCAACCTGATCACCCATGCCGCGCTGCGTCGCAACGTGCTGCGGGATCTGCAGTGGCTGTTTAATACCATCAATCACGACGCCTCCGGCGATTTGAGCATGCTGCCACACGTAAGTCGTTCGGTAGTGAATTTTGGCGTTGCGCCGCTGGCCGGAAAGCGCATGTCGGATATCGAATGGCACGACATTCAGCGCAAACTCACTGAGGCCATTGTCAACTTTGAACCCCGCATTTTGCCCCAGGGGCTGCAGGTCCGCTGTGTGTCGGACACCTCCTCGCTGGATCTGCACAACGTGCTCTCCATCGAGATAAAAGGGCGTTTGTGGTGTGTGCCGTACCCGCTGGAGTTTCTGTTTCGTACCGATGTCGATCTGGAAAACGGCCACTTTGAACTGAAAGATGCGGGGTGATCGTGGAAAGTAAACTGCTCGAATATTACAACCGTGAGCTGGCCTATCTGCGTGAGATGGGCGCCGAATTTGCCGAGCGCTATCCCAAAGTGGCCGGACGGCTGGGCATGCGCGGCATCGAAGTGGCGGATCCGTACACCGAACGACTGATGGAGGGCTTTGCCTTTCTGACCTCGCGCGTGCAGATGAAAATGGACGCGGAGTTTCCGCGCTTCTCCCAGCGCTTGCTGGAGATGATTGCGCCGAACTATCTCGCGCCCACTCCGTCCATGGCGATTGCTGAAATTCAGCCTGACAGCAGCCGTGGCGATTTGAGCAACGGTTTTATCGTGCCGCGCGGCACAATGATGGACAGCCTGGCGCTGAAGAAAACCGGCGTGACCTGCAGCTACACCACGGCGCATGAGGTGAACCTGCTGCCGCTGAAAATCGACAAGGTTGAGCTGGGCGGTGTGCCTGCCGACCTGCCCCTGACACAGCTTGGTCTGGGCCAGCAGGGGATCAGCAGCGCCTTACGGATCCGCATTGCCTGCGACGGTCCGCAAAACCTCGGCCACCTTGATTTTGACCGGCTGGAGTTTTTCCTTAGTGGCCCGGATATCGAGGCGTTAAAGCTGCTGGAGCTGGTAATGGAGCACCATGTCGGGGTGGTCTGCCAGACCGTCAGCAAACATCCGCAGCGTGATGTGCTGGCGTCTGATGCCCTGCGTCAGGAAGGGTTTGACGCGGATCAGTCGCTACTCCCGGACGATCTGCGCAACTTTGACGGCTACCGTCTGCTGCAGGAGTACTTTGCTTTTCCGGCCCGTTTCCGCTTCATCAGCCTGAGCGGGCTGAGCAAACTGATCCAGCGCTGCGAAAACGAAAAAGCCTTCGATATCTTCATTCTGCTGGATAAAACCGATGAACAGCTGGAGCGCGTTGTCGATGCCAGCCATCTGGCCCTGCACTGCACGCCGGTGATCAACCTGTTCCCGAAGGTAGCGGCGCGTCAGAAGCTGAGCGAAGGCCAGCATGAATACCATCTGGTGGTGGATAACATCCGCCCGCTGGATTACGAAATTTACGCGGTAAATAAGATATACGGCAGCGCGGATGGTCAGCGCGACGACCAGACGTTTCGTCCGTTCTGGAGCACCTGGAGCGGCGATGCAGGCAACTACGGGGCCTACTTTTCCCTGCGCCGGGAACAACGCGTGCTCTCTGAGCATGCCCTGCGTTACGGCACCCGCACCGGCTATATCGGCTCGGAGGTCTTTGTCTCGCTGGTGGATGAGCAGCATGCGCCCTGGCAGGAGAACCTGCGCTACATCTCGGCCGAGGTGTTGTGCACCAGCCGGGATCTGCCGCTGATGCTGCAGCAGGAGCTGGGACAGTTCATTATGGCTGACTCCATGCCGGTGAAGTCGCTGACCTTGCGTAAGGGGCCGACGCCGCCGCGTCCGGCGCTGGCAGAAGGGTTCAGCACCTGGCGGTTGATCAGCCAGCTACAGATGAACTACCTCAGCCTGATGGACAGTGAAAACGAAGAGGGCGCCGCCGCGCTGCGTCAGCTGTTAGGGCTGTACGCCAATCTCGCGGAGACGCCGGTTGCGCGTCAGGTAGAAGGGGTTCGTCACTGCGTGCTGGAGCCGGTTCACCGCCGCGTGCCCGAGCCGGGACCGGTCGTCTTCGCCCGTGGCATCGGCATTACCCTGACGGTGGATGAACGTGCGTTTTCCGGTGCCAGTCCCTGGCTTTTCGGTAGCGTGCTGGAGCGGCTGTTTGCCCGTCTGGTGTCGATCAACAGCTTCACGGAATTCACCCTGAAAAGTCAGCAGCGCGGCGAGATTGGCTACTGGGCGCCGCGTATGGGCAAAAGGGCACTGGTATGAGCGACGTTGTCACTGCGCCACTGAAGGTCCATCGTCTGACGCCGCTGCCGGACAGTTTATGGCGCGGGGTTCGCGAGACGCCATGGCGCTACGATCTGTTCCAGCTGTTAAGGCGCATTGATGCTCAGGGCGGGGAGCGCTACCCGCTGGGGCGTGCGCCGCTGCCAAAATTCGAGCCGCTACGCCTGGGCCAGCAGCCGTCGATGAGTTTTGCACCTTCGACGGTGGCGCAGGTACGCCAGCGCGAAGGCAACGGGCTGCACGAGGTCTCCATTCTGAGCTTCGGCCTGTTTGGTCCTAACGGGCCGCTGCCGGTTCACATGACCGAGTACGCCCGCGAGCGGATCCATCATCATCAGGACACCAGCCTGAGCGCGTTTGCCGATCTGTTCCATCATCGTCTGACGCTGCTGTTTTATCGCGCCTGGGCCGATGCGCAGCCTGCCGTCTCCCTCGACCGCGCCGACAATAAACGTTTTGAGGGATATCTGGCGTCGTTGATTGGTATGGGGCAGCCCGGCCAGATGGACAAAGGCAGCCTGAGCGCCCATGCCCGCTTTACCCACGCCGGACACCTGACCCGCCACGGACGGGATCCTGAAGGTCTGGAAAAAATCCTGCGTAACTATTTTAAAGCCCCGGTCAAACTGATCGCCAACGTACCGCAGTGGATGCCGCTTTCACCGCGCGAGCAGGCGCAGCTGGGAGCAGGACGCCGCGTGCCGCGGATGGGCGAATCTGCGTTTCTGGGCGTGGCGGTCCGCGACGTGCAGCATAAATTTCGCATCGAGATTGGCCCACTCAGCGCGGAAGAGTACAACCGGTTTTTGCCCGGAGAAGCATGGGTAACCGAACTGCGGGACTGGGTACGCCAGTACGCAGGGGTGGAATTTGAATGGGAAACACGGGTGATCCTGCGCGCTGACGCCGTGCAGGGCGCCACGCTCGGCAGCACCGGGCGATTGGGGTACAACACCTGGCTGGGCCTTCAGCCGCAGCCTGTCCCGCGTGGCGATCTGGTGTATCGCGCAGAGCGGTAATCCTTCCGTATACCGAATCATTGTTAATGGAAACTAACATGTCAGAAATTAGCCGTGCCGTGCTTTTCGGCAAACTGGATACGCTGTTATTTACCTCTCTGGAAAGCGCCACCGCGTTCTGCAAGCTGCGCGGCAACCCCTACGTCGAGCTGGTGCACTGGCTGCATCAGTTGATGCAGCAGCAGGATGGCGATCTGCAACAGGTGATCCGTCATTTTGCCCTCGACGAACAGCAGCTGACGCGCGATATCGTGGCGGCGCTCGATGCCCTGCCGCGCGGAGCCAGTTCCGTTTCCGATCTCTCCGAACATATCGACAGCGCCGTCGAGCGCGCCTGGGTCTATGGATCGCTGAAGTTTGGCGTCAGCCGTATCCGCGGCGGCCATCTGCTGATCGGCATTCTGAAAACCTGGAATCTGGCGAACGTGCTGAAGAGCATCTCGGCGCAGTTTACCCGTCTTAACGTCGAGGTGCTGATTGAGCAGTTCGACACCATCTGCGCCAACAGCAAAGAGACGCAGCAGGCCGCTGCCGCAGTGGATGCGCCAGCCGGTTCGGTGCCTGCTGCCCAGGGAACGCTGGCCCAGTATGGTCAGGACCTGACCGCCCGTGCCCGTGAAGGCAAAATTGACCCGGTGGTTGGGCGCGATGAAGAGATCCGCCAGATGGTCGATATCCTGATGCGTCGTCGCCAGAACAACCCGCTGCTGACCGGGGAAGCCGGCGTCGGAAAAACGGCGGTGGTGGAAGGGCTGGCGCTGCGCATCGCCGACGGCGATGTGCCGGAGCCGCTGCAAAACATTCAGCTGTGGCTGCTGGATATCGGCATGCTGCAGGCCGGTGCCGGGATGAAAGGCGAGTTCGAAGCCCGTCTGCAGGCATTAATCAATGAAGTACAGTCCAGCGCCACGCCAATCATTCTGTTTATCGATGAAATCCACACCCTGATCGGTGCGGGCGGTCAGCAGGGCACCGGTGATGCCGCCAACCTGCTGAAGCCAGCGCTGGCGCGTGGACAACTGCGTACCATTGGCGCCACCACCTGGGCGGAATACAAAAAATACATCGAGAAAGATCCGGCGCTGACCCGTCGCTTCCAGACGGTGCAGGTACATGAACCCGATGAGGCCAAAGCGGTTCTGATGCTGCGCAGCACCGTGTCGCCGCTGGAGACCCACCACCAGGTCTTACTGCTCGACGAAGCGGTTAGCGCAGCCGTGAAGCTTTCGCATCGCTACATTCCGGCCCGTCAGCTGCCGGATAAAGCCGTTGCGTTGCTGGATACGGCCTGCGCTCGCGTGGCGGTGAGCCAGAGTGCACCTCCGGCGCAGCTGGAAGATTGCCTGCGCCATCTTGCGGCGCTGGACGTGGAAATTGAGATAGCGGAGCGCGAAGCGCGCGTCGGTGCAGGGGAATCTGAGCGCGTCACGGCATTAACCGCAGAGCGTGACGCGTATGAGGCCAAACGTGAGGCCCTGGCCCGGCGCTGGGAAGACGAGCGTAGTCTGGTGCAGGAGATCATTCGCCTGCGTGCCGCACTGTTTGCGGCGGGCGATGACGACACCGCTGAGCTGCGCAGCCAACTGGCAGAGCAGCAGCAGGCGCTGAACGCCTTACAGGGTGATGAACCGCTGCTGTTTGCCGCTGTGGATGAAAACGTGGTGGCGGCCGTAGTCTCTGACTGGACCGGCATCCCGCTGGGCCGGATGGTGAAAAACGAGATTGATGCGGTACTGAACCTCGCCGACACGCTGAACCAGCGGGTGATTGGCCAGCGTCATGGTCTGGATCTGATTGCCCGCCGGGTGAAAACCTCCCGGGCAAAACTCGACGATCCGAACAAGCCGGTTGGCGTGTTTATGCTCTGTGGCCCGTCCGGCGTGGGGAAAACCGAAACCGCGCTGGCGCTGGCGGAGTCGCTGTACGGAGGTGAGCAGAACGTCATTACCATCAACATGAGTGAATTCCAGGAAGCGCACACCGTTTCCACCTTAAAAGGTGCACCCCCGGGATACGTCGGGTATGGTGAAGGCGGGGTGTTAACCGAGGCCGTCCGTCGCCGTCCTTACAGCGTGGTGCTGCTGGACGAAATCGAAAAAGCGCACCCGGACGTACATGAGATCTTCTTCCAGGTCTTCGACAAAGGCTGGATGGAGGATGGCGAAGGTCGTCACATTGATTTCCGTAATACGATTATTATTCTGACGTCTAACGTCGGGACCGAGCTTATCAGCGCCATGTGTGCCGATCCGGAACTGATGCCGGAGCCGGAGGCGTTAAGCGGGGCGCTGCGCCAGCCGCTGCTGGAGGTGTTCCCACCGGCGCTGCTGGGCCGTCTGCTGGTGGTGCCGTACTATCCGCTGAGCGACGCGATGCTGGGGCAGATTGTTCGCCTGCAGCTCAAACGCATTCAGCGTCGACTGGAAGAGAATCACAATATTATTTCCGAGTTTGATGACAGCGTTGTAGAACAGATTGTTCAGCGCTGTACCGAGGTGGAATCAGGTGGACGTATGGTGGATGCGATCCTGACCAACACCTTGCTGCCTCAGATGAGTCAGATATTACTTACCGCCAGCCGCAGCGACGAGCAGTACCGACGTCTGCATGTCACCTGCGAGCAGGGCGAGTTTCACTGTCAGTTTGCCGCGTAATAATCATCAAGAGAACTGTAAAAGATGACGGATAATGATAACAATCGGACTGTCCCAAACGCGCTCCCGGTCGGGTATCGCTTCAACGAGTTTGAAATTAAAGAGGTGATTGGCGGCGGCGGATTCGGCATCGTCTATCGCGCCTGGGATCACCAGCTCGAACGCACTATCGCTATCAAAGAATTTATGCCTTCCTCGCTCGCCGTGCGCGGCGACGACATGACGCTGGTACTGCGCAGCGAACGCTTTGGCAAAGCGTTTTCGGCGGGGCTGAACAGCTTCATTCAGGAAGCCCGCCTGCTGGCGCGCTTCAACCACCCGAACCTGCTGCACGTGTTGCGCTTCTGGGTGCAAAACGATACGGCTTACATGGGCACGCTGTTTTACAGCGGCACCACGCTTTCTCGCCTGCGCGAGGAGAAGCCGGAGCTGATTAACGAGGCATGGATCCGTCGTACGCTGCCGATGCTGTTTGGCGCAATCAAGACCATCCATGACGAGGGCTATCTGCACCGCGATATTTCGCTGGATAACATTCAGATCCAGGATAACGGCCTGCCGGTGCTGCTGGACTTCGGCTCCGCGCGTCGCACCATCGGTAACCTCTCTGACGAAACCGAGACCATGCTGCGTCCGGGCTTTGCGCCTATCGAGCAGTACACCGACGACAACGAAAGCGAGCAGGGACCGTGGACGGATATCTACGCGCTCGGCGCGGTGCTGCGCACCCTGATCGTGGGCTCACCGCCGCCGGTCAGCGTGGTGCGTTCTATTCAGGATACCTGCAAACCGCTGGCGGAAATCCAGCCGCAGGGGTACTCCCTGTCGCTGTTGCAGGCTATCGACCGTGCCCTGGCTTTGCACATGGAAGACCGTCCGCAGTCTATTGATGAGTTCGCGGCGTTAATCGAGATGCCGGTCGCCGGTATCGATGACGTGCTGACTGCTAAAAAACCGGGCACCATGCTGGTGCCGGTGGAAGAAGAGGCACCGGCTTCGGCATTTGACTGGCGTCGTTACAAGATCCCCGGGATGGTTGCCGCGGGTGTGCTGGTTGGGGTGGTCGCTGGCGCGATGCTGTTCAGCGGCGGCCACGATGCGCCAGAACAGGCTGCGCAAGCGCCGGAAGCATCCCGCACGACGGAAACCGCATCGAACGCGCCAGATGTCAAACAGGAGACCGCGAAGGTAAGCGAACAAGCGGCAACGCCTGCGACAGCGCAACCGACGCCGCCACCGGTTGAAGCCAGCCCGATTGCTCTGGTCTACATTCGCATCCTTGACGGCGAGACGTTGAAAGTGAACGGCGAGCCGAAAGCGCTGCGTCCGGCGAACAACGGCTATGCATCGCTCAAGCTGCCAGCGGGTGAGGTGAGCATTGAACTGCAGGGCAACGGCAGAACCCGTAGCCAGACGCTGGATATCGTGAAGCCTGGCACCTGGCTGGTGAATCCGTAGGAATATAAACAGGAGATCTTATGGAAGTGTACGATCTTAGAAGCCAAAGACTTCATCCAAAGGAATTCGAAAAGATTGTCTCTCCTGTGTATGCACGGAGCGATGTAGGTCGTGAATTTGTCGTGGTTCGTGGAGTATCTAATCCATTTCACAGCATAGACGGCCTGAGTATACGACATCGCTTCGAATTTAACCCTAATGCGGTATTCGATCCGCTATATGCTCAGAACCTGAATAAGATTGAGCGATTAATTGACTCAGGGGAAGTGGTTTTAATTGCTCAACGCCAACGCACAAAATCCACTTACCCTTTTTTCATCGCTGAATCGGGTGATTTATTTTGTGTTGATCTGGCGATGTACAACTCGGCTTTTGTAAATTACATCATCGAGCGCTATCGCCATAATGTGGCTCTGTTCGGAAAACCTTCTCCAACGAGAGATACGTTTGTTCCCGCCACGGCTCAATATGGGCCTGGATATTGGAAGACGGTAGACAATGATTATCATGGCACAAAAAATGTTGTGATTATGGCGATAAACCGACTGACAAGTATGGGGGATGAGGGGCGAGTTTTTGGATCTGACGGCAAAGATTATATGAATACGTCACGTGATAAAATTCAACATTGGACGCCTTTGCCTGCTGATTTAGATAGTGTTTCTCGTGCCTTAATATCGGAAAAGTCTGTAATCAGGCGATATGGTGAAGTACGATCGATTTATCAAAAGTATCAGGAAGGGGATGATGCCTGGGCTGTAAGTGGTAAATCATGGCAATGGATACCGGGAGTCAGAGAAGAAGATTATGAATTTAAAAAATAAATTATGGTATTTCTGGGGATGTATGGATGTCCTGGCAGTCATGCTTTATTTTGTGAATACAATTCGGCAGGGTAGAATTCCATTTATTTCTGATATCGTGGCGTTTAGTGGCCTTTCCAGCGATGTTGCAAGCGGTGGTTATAGCGTTCTGGTGTTTCTTTTTTTTATTTTGGATTTAGTTCTCTTACTTTCGCTATTTGCTTCTGCCTGGTTCTTCTTTAAAAGAAAAACATATGCGATTAAGTTTGCGATTATGCAAGAGGTTTTGCGGCTTATTTCTTTCAGATGTTCAGTAACGCTATTCCCTCTGTTAGTAACAGTGTCTGGAATATCAAACACTTGGCTGAATTTAGGGTTGTTTGTTTTATCTGAGTGTCTGAAATTATATTCTATGCTCTATTTAATGAGCAACAGGAAAACAGAACGTAGTTTAAATGGCTCGCGTTGATTGCTGAAAATAAATTTTCTTTGCGAAATTTAAATTACGTTGGTGCCCAGTATGACTGCGAGAGAAAAAATATTCTACTTTTGGGGTGTCATGGATGTCATTGGGGCTGTGTATTACGCCATTGATTCCTGGGGTTTTCTGGGTGGAGATTGGGTTTCAGCATTAGTGAATCTGGCTTTGCTAGTGTACATGACATGGTTCGGAGGGGTAGATGATACGTTGCAGGGGACGTATTACCTTGTTTATGTGTTGATACCGCTGGTGTTGCTTTTTTCTGCGTGGTTTTTTTTCAAGAAAAAGCATTATGCTGTTAAGTTTTCATTGTCACTTGAGGTTTTGCGCATTATCACTTTACGAAGCTCAGTACCTTTTTTTCCTATGATTGCAGGTGGATTAGGATGGGGCGGATTAAAAGTAAATATCTCTCTTCTTGTCCTGTCTGAAATAGCAAAGATAGGTTCACTTATTTATCTCATAAAAAGTCAACCCGCCATAAATAAGTCGGCTGAATCAGAATAGTATTCAGCATGTCAGATCTACTGACGTAATCATTTGTGTCGCATAAGCCATATGGAATAACGATTATGCTCAACCGAATTACCGTTCAGCTCCCCGTCGAGGGGCTGCTTTTCTGGAAACTCTCCGGCCGCGAGGCGATGTCCGAGTCGTTCGCCCTGACGCTGACCCTGCTCGGCACGGATGCGCGTATCGACCGCAGCAAACTGCTGGGCCAGCCGGTCACGGTGACCATCCCGACCCAGAACCTGCTTACCCCGCGCTACATCAACGGCAAAGTCACGCGTGTGGCGGTGAGCGCCGTTGAGCTGACGGGCACGCGCTATGCGGTGTATCAGCTGACGGTGGAGCCGGACCTGTGGCCGATGAAGCGCGACCGTAACCTGCGTATCTTCCAGGGGCAGACGGTGCCGCAGATTGTGAAAACCCTGCTGGGCGAGCATCAGGTCAACGTGGAAGATAAGCTCACCGGCAGCTACCGGGTGTGGGACTACTGTGTCCAGTATCAGGAGTCGAGCCTGGACTTCATCAGCCGCCTGATGGAGCTGGAGGGAATAGCGTATTACTTCAGCCACGAGGCCGACAAACATACCCTGGTGCTCACCGATGCCGCGACGCAGCATCAGCCATTCAGCGGCTACGAGGTCATCCCCTATCACCAGACGCCGTCCGGCGGCAGCACGGACGAAGAGGGCATCAGCCAGTGGGCGCTGGAGGACAGCGTCACGCCGGGCATTTACAGCCTCGACGACTACGACTTCCGCAAGCCGAACGCGTGGCTGTTCCAGGCGCAGCAGAACCCGGCCTCGCCGAAACCGGGCAGCATTGACGTGTACGACTGGCCGGGGCGCTTTGTGGAGACCGGGCATGCGGAGTTCTACGCCCGCATTCGCCAGGAGCGCTGGCAGGTGGAGCATCAGCAGATTCAGGCCACGGCCACGGCAGCGGGAATTGCGCCGGGCCACACCTTCACCCTGACCAACGCACCGTTCTTCAGCGATAACGGTGACTATCTGGTGACGGCGGCCGGGTATCATCTGGAAGAGAACCGCTATGCCAGCGGCGAAGGGGAGACCATCCACCGCACCGATTTCACGGTTATCCCGGCGTCGGTGTCGTTCCGTCCGGCGCAGTCCACGGCGTGGCCGCGTACCTACGGCCCGCAGACGGCGAAGGTTGTCGGGCCCCAGGGAGAGAGCATCTGGACGGACAAATATGGCCGCGTGAAGGTGAAATTCCACTGGGACCGTCTGGCAAAAGGGGACGACACCAGCTCCTGCTGGGTGCGTGTGTCGAGCGCCTGGGCGGGCCAGGGTTACGGCGGGGTGCAGATCCCGCGCGTGGGCGATGAGGTGGTGGTGGACTTTATCAACGGTGACCCGGACCGTCCGATTATCACCGGGCGCGTGTACAACGATGCCAGCATGCCACCGTGGGCGCTGCCGGCGGCGGCGACGCAGATGGGCTTTATGAGCCGCACGAAAGATGGTTCCGTGGATAACGCCAACGCCCTGCGGTTTGAGGACAAGGCGGGTGCGGAACAGGTGTGGCTCCAGGCCGAGCGCAATCTCGATATCAACGTCAAAAATGATGAATCGCATGCCACGGAAAAAAATCGAACTCAATATGTGGGAGAGGATGAAACCTTACGGGTGGCAAAAAATCAGAAGGCAGGGGTTAAAGGGGATGTGGTCTGCCTGACGGGCAACAGCCGCAGCGATAAAGTTGTTAATAACTTTATTATTTCAGCGGGCAATACGTTGAGGCTGGAGTGTGGTGAAAGCGCTATCGAATTATCAAAAGACGGGAGCGTGAATATCATTGGCAATAACTTTAACTTTACCGCTAAACAGAGTGCGCAAATAAACACGCTTTCCGGAGAATTGCATCTTAACCCTGCTGATGGCAGCAATGCCATCGATGCGCCAGGGGCATCCCACCAGACGGCAATCCAGCAGGAAGTGGATGGTTTTTTTGTTATTAATGCCAACAAATAAGAGTAACTCAAATGGCTGAATATATTATCCAGGAAGCTATCCTGGCGTTACCAGATGTATATAAAGACAGAACCATGAATTTATTTACCCTGAGCGAAAATGGTGCCAGTGAGTTTACCTTCGTTGTTTCTCGTGCCAGTGTAAAAAAAGATGAGAGTGTGCATGATGTGGCAACTCGTCTGGTGCGTGAGTTAGAAATTACCGTACCAGATTTTAACCTGATGTCCTCGCATATGACCACTGTTGATAATCACGCGGCTGCGGAGCTTTTTTATCATTTTAAAAATGATGGTACGACCGTTTTTCAGAAGCAGACCATTATTTTAATGGACGAGCATCCCGCTGGGCGAAAAATGGTGTGTTACATCGGTACCTGTCCTGGTGAGTTTAGCGATTATTATCACAATCAATATCAAGCAATTATCCGCAGTATCAAGTTCCATAAGCCAGCTCCGACCGAAACCAGAGATATGCTTGAGGCCAACACAGAGGGGCCATTTTTTGCACTCGATAGCGAGAGTAAGATACTCAGCGTGTTTAAAAACATTCAGGAGCTTTACGGGCATCTTTCGCTTCAGCGGGCGAAAGAGGGACACTATTTACTTTTTGATAAGCAGGGGGCACCTTTAAGTATTGCGCCTGTCCCGGGCAGTCAGCCTCTTCGTTACGCGCTGTGGACCCTTTCTGCAGAAAAATCCCACCACTTAGTTTCACAGCTTTCTGTTTGCCGCCAGGTCTCAGGTTCCGACGACCTTAACTCAACAGATCAGATCCGCAAGTATCTGATGGCGCAGAGAGCCGAATAGTCATGTCCGAATGTCTGGCCGCACGTGTAGATGACGAGATTGCTCATACAGCCTCAAAAGGATGGATGATCGCTGGGCTTGTAGGTGGGGCAATTCTGGGAGCAGCTGCTGTTGTTGTTACCGGTGGGACCGCTCTGGTAGCCGTTTCTGCTGTCGCCGCAGGGGCGTGTGCTGCCGGTGGTTTGGGTGAGGTACTGGGAAGTATGTCATGGGCACCGCGTCACACTACGGGTACGTTGAAAGAAGGTTCGCCCAATGTTTTTATCAACAGCCGAAAGGCTATCCGCGCTCATCTATCGGCCGGAGAGTGTGACGAACACAGCGGCAGCCTGCAACGGGTTGCCGAAGGTTCGATAAAGGTTTACATCAACAACTTTCCTGCTTCTCGCACTGGCGATAAGCTGACATGCAGCGCTGAGATTAGCCAGGGTTCGCGTAATGTTATCATTGGTGGAGGCAAGGTCCAGACCGATGAAATAAGTCCTGAAATTCCTGAATGGGTAAACTGGACGATGCTCGCCGTTGGTGCCGGAGCGGTGGCGGTGCTGGCCAGTCCGGCAATCGCACTTCTGAGCACTCTCGGTGCAATGGGCGGTGGAACTATTGGTAGCTACGCGGGTGGGATGCTTTTTGGCGAAGGTAGCGACGGTCAGAAATGGGGGATGCTAATCGGCTCCGTTATCGGCGGCGGGGCTGGCATGAAGGGCGGGGCACGATTTGATGCGTGGCGTGCTGGTAAGCCTGTTCTCGAACCTGTTAAGCCAGTTGTTTCGGCCCGAAGAGCTGAACTTAATAAAAAATTTGGACGCACGGGCGATCTCAATAGAGATATTAATATCCGTGCAAATCAAAAAATTGTTGGTGATTTTATGCGTTCTCAGGGTGTTGAAGAAGGAAAAATATCATCTTATCTCACCGGTATAGATCTTGAGCAGAGAGTGACAATTGAAACAATTAATAAAGGGAAAATAGCTTATCAGAATCAATCCCCTGGGAATTGGCAAGGAAACTGGTATTCACTTGACGAATCGACCCCTCCCACAAAACTTGGAATTAATCCAAATGGAGAGGTTAGGGATACGGGATTAATTGTTCCTAAAGAAGTAAAAGCTTATCAGGCGCAACAAAAAGTAGAAATGCTACGAAGTAGTGCCGCACCAGCCTTGGACACGTGGTCTGTACCAGACAAACCTTTCCAGACAGAAGGCGGTGGGATACAATGGTTTACCACTAAGCGTGATATTTGGACTCCCTATAATGAATGACATGACAGCTCTAAATTATGTTGAAAAAGCATTAACTTTAGCAAAAAAGAGATATGCTGAGGTTAAGAGTCTCAATCCCCATGCACCTCTTTTGCAAATGTACGACTCTATAGTACAACAATTATTATTTCTACGAGATTTAATCGAAGGCAAGGAAAAGGATAAAGCGAAATTATGGGAAATGACGTTCGGTATGTATGCAGTGAAGGAGTTTGACAATTCTGATGAGTTGTTTTTTGAAAGATTGTCGGATGCTTGGTTTATTGTGGATCAAATCCGCCGAGGGTTAAAGGTTAGGCTGCCGCATGAGGTTAATGCCAGTTACAGAACAAAGCAAGAATATCTCAAGATGAAGTATCCTGATGAGTTTTAGGAGTGGATATTAAATATATTTTTATTATGGGTGAATGGTGATTGATTTACATGCTAATTTGAATGTGTTGTTAAAATATGTTGATAAATATCGTAAGTACTTACCTATTAACAGCCCTTCAGTCCAGCGGAAGATGCAGTATGTATATAATAATGATAAACCATTAGAATCATCTTTTGAATGCGATGCACAACAACAATGGGACTTAACCCCATCATGTAACATCTCACTAGCGGAATCACGGGATCGTGCTGTCGGTGCGCTTATTGGTCTTGCGGTTGGAGATGCTGTAGGTACCACACTTGAATTTCTACCACGTGACAGAGCACACGTTAAGGATATGATAGGTGGTGGGCCATTTCGACTCCGCGCAGGCGAATGGACGGATGATACATCCATGGCATTATGTCTTGCGGAAACTCTACTTGAGAAAGGTGATGCTGATACTATATGCTTCAGGAATAAGCTTCTGGAATGGTATCAGCATGGTTATAACAGTTCAAATGGCATCTGTTTTGATATAGGTAATACAACTCGATTTGCTTTAGAGCAATATTTAACTGTTGGTCCTGGGTGGAGCGGTAATACTGCGCCAGAAACTGCAGGTAATGCTTCCATTATCAGACAAGCACCTGTCTCTATTTTTTTTAGAAAATCATTAAGCAAAGCGTTTTATGAAGCTAAAAAACAAAGTATCGCAACACACGGTGCCGCGGAAGCAATAAATAGTACACAGTATTTAAGTTATTTACTTGTGCATATGATTAACGGTAGCAACAAAAATTTTGTTTTTTCTCCGCACGTTATGCCGCTTCAACCACGTGTAATGATTATCAACGCAGGTGAGTATAAGCAAAAAAAACGCGATCAGATTCGTTCAAGTGGTTATGTAATCGATACGCTTGAGGCCGCGATGTGGTCCGTATGGAATACTGATAATTTCCGGGATGCGATTCTGCTGGCTGCCAATCTTGCCGATGACGCTGACAGCGTTGCGGCGACGGCAGGACAAATAGCAGGCGCGTTGTATGGTTATTCCGGTATTCCGCTGGAGTGGAAAAACAAGCTGGTCCAGCACGATAGAATTTTCCAAATGGCAGGTGAATTGTTCGATAGGGCACCCGAGGATACTTTTTTATAAATACAACATAGTACGGTTATTCTCCCGTGCCGTGTATTTAGGCGCTAAAGCCATAATATAAAGATAATTCCGCCGATTACTTCTAATAATAAAAAAATCCACGCCAAAGCGTGGATTTTTTTCATTCATACCGACTCAGACGTTAAACAGGAAGTTCATCACATCGCCATCTTTAACGATGTAGTCTTTCCCTTCAGCACGCATCTTGCCAGCTTCTTTCGCGCCTTGCTCACCCTTGTAGGTGATGAAGTCTTCAAACGCGATAGTCTGCGCACGGATAAAGCCTTTCTCGAAATCGGTGTGGATCTTGCCCGCAGCCTGTGGAGCCGTTGCGCCAACAGGAATAGTCCACGCACGCACTTCTTTCACCCCAGCGGTGAAGTAGGTCTGCAGGTTGAGCAGGGCATAACCTGCACGGATAACGCGGTTCAGACCTGGCTCTTCCAGACCCAGCTCGGCCATGAACTCGTCTCGCTCTTCGTCATCCAGCTCGGCGATATCGGCTTCTACAGCGGCGCAAACCGGAACAACGACAGAACCTTCTTTCTCGGCGATAGCACGAACCTGATCGAGGTACGGGTTATTTTCAAAACCGTCTTCGTTCACGTTGGCAATGTACATTGTTGGCTTCAGCGTCAGGAAGCTCAGGTAGCGGATAAGCTCTTTCTCGTCTTTGCTCAGGTCAAGAGAGCGCAGCATACCTGCGTTTTCCAGCTGTGGCAGACATTTTTCCAGCACCGCTAATTCGGCTTTGGCGTCTTTATCGCCACCTTTGGCTTTCTTGGAGATACGGTGGATCGCACGTTCGCAGGTATCCAGATCCGACAGCGCCAGCTCGGTATTGATTACATCAATATCTTCCGCCGGGTTTACTTTACCTGCTACGTGGATAATGTTGTCGTTCTCGAAGCAACGCACCACGTGACCGATCGCTTCGGTTTCACGGATGTTGGTCAGGAACTGGTTACCCAGACCTTCACCTTTGGATGCACCTTTCACCAGGCCCGCGATGTCCACGAACTCCATGGTGGTTGGCAGAATGCGCTGCGGCTTCACGATTTCCGCGAGCTGGTCCAGACGCGGGTCGGGCATTGGCACAACGCCGGTGTTAGGTTCGATGGTACAGAACGGGAAGTTCGCCGCTTCGATACCCGCTTTGGTAAGCGCGTTAAACAGGGTGGATTTGCCCACGTTTGGCAGACCGACGATACCGCATTTGAATCCCATTTCTAAATCACCTTAATATCTTGATAATCAATCCGTTAACGATAACCGACTGATGAAAAGTAAATAACTACGCCTATTATACACGTAACCCGCCTACCGCGCGGTAAAAATGCCGTATCAGGCGGATTATTGCGCTTTGAAAGCATGTAAGCGGTTTGTCGCTTTGGTTAACCCATCTTTGAGCCAGATTTCAGTGCAGCGCGCCGCTTCGTCTACCGCCTCGTCAATCAGTTTCTGCTCAGAAACCGGGGGCTTACCCAGCACAAAACCAACAACTTTGTTTTTATCGCCCGGATGGCCGATTCCTACGCGCAAACGGTGAAAATTCGGGTTATTACCCAGCTTGCTGATGATATCTTTCAGACCGTTGTGTCCGCCATGTCCGCCGCCCAGTTTAAACTTTGCCACCCCTGGCGGCAGGTCCAGCTCATCGTGAGCAACCAGAATCTCATCCGGATTGATGCGATAAAACGTTGCCATTGCCGCCACGGCCTTGCCGCTCAGGTTCATAAAGGTGGTAGGCACCAGCAGGCGCACATCCGCACCGGCGAGATTGATACGTGAGGTATACCCGTAGAATTTTGGTTCTTCACGCAGGGGAGCACGTAACCGTTCGGCCAGCAGATCAACGTACCAGGCCCCGGCATTGTGGCGGGTTGCAGCGTACTCTGCGCCTGGGTTGGCGAGGCCGACAATCAGTTTAATCGTCACGATTCAATTCCTAATGGGTTCCAGATCTGGCGCGTAGTTTACTGTCTGGCGCGCCGCTTGACAAAATTCTGCGACCTTAACAGCGAAATACGAATAATTACTTATTTGAACAATTAGAATTTCAAGCTGTTCAATGCGTTATTTGTAAATTTTTGTTTGGGAGTAATCTGTAATTGTGATCATTGACGCAACTCATAAAAGGGGCGTTGTCTATACTTTACACACAAGGAATAGGGACTTATTCTCTACAACCCAAAGTTCCGGAGGTGACATATGAAACGCAAAAACGCTTCGTTACTCGGTAACGTGCTGATGGGGTTGGGGCTGTTCGTGATGGTAGCCGGTGTGGGTTATTCAATTTTAAACCAATTGCCGCAGCTTGATCTCCCACAATACTTCGCGCATGGTGCGGTATTGAGCATCTTCCTGGGGGCGGTACTGTGGCTCGCCGGGGCGCGTGTGAGCGGTCATGAGGAAGTGTGTGATAAATACTGGTGGGTGCGCCATTACGACAAACGCTGCCGCCGCGACCAGCATAAGCACAGCTAGTGCGCATAGAATAAAGAACACTGAAACGACTCCAGATGGAGTCGTTTTTTTTTTGCCTGAGGGGTTGACCCTCACGTAACGTAAGGCACCAGAGTGGCGTCACTGGCAAAATAAAAGGAGCAGTTATGTTGATTCAGGTGGGTGAACTGGCAAAACGCGCTGGGATCACCGTGCGCACATTGCATCACTATGAGCAAACAGGGTTATTGCTACCTTCTGCCAGAAGCGCGGCAGGCTACCGGCTTTATAATCTGGCGGATGTACAGCGCTTGCATATGATTCAGGCACTGGCAAAAGCGGGGCTGGAGCTTGCTGAAATCAGGGATTTTCTGGAGCAGGAGTCGCTTTCGTTAACGGAACTCCTCGATGCGCAAATCAGTTTGCTGGATAAACAGCTGCGCAGCATTAACACGCTGCGTGACAGGCTGGTGGACTTGCGCACCGGGCTTACCGGCGATGAAACCCCCGATCTGGAATCCTGGCTACAGACTCTGGAGTTAATGAATATGTACGATCGTTGGTTTAGCAAAGAAGAGTTACAGCAACTGCCGTTTGCGGTGCAGAAAGATGCGCTGGCGGCTGTCTGGTCAGGGCTGGTTACCGAGGCCAACACGCTGCTGGAACAGCATACACCCGTTTCTGACCCGCGGGCGATGGATCTCGCGACGCGCTGGATGGAGCGCCTGGAGCAGGACACTGCCGGCAAGCCGGAGTTTCTCACCCGGCTGAACGAGATGCACAGCGTCGAGCCGCAAATGCGTGAGCAAACGGGCATCACCGCAGAGATGACCGACTACATTACGCGGGCGTTTGCCGAATCGAAGCTGGCCATCTGGGAAAAGTATCTCTCTGCCGATGAGATGGCTTTTACCCGGAAACACTACTTTGACCGCATGATGGAGTGGCCGCCGCTGGTGGCGAAGCTGCACCAGGCGCAGCGGGAAAATCTCGACCCCGCCTCTGACGAGGCGCAAAAGCTGGCTGAAACCTGGCTGGCGTTGTTCCAGTCATACGCAGGAACAAACCCTGAGACGCAGCAAAAGTTTCGCGCTGCTATGCAGCAGGAGCCGCATCTGATGAAGGGGACGTGGATGACGCCTGCTGTGCTTGAATGGCTCCAGCAGGCGATAGGGATAATGATGCAGAGACGTTTCTCCGCATCAGATGAATCACAGATCCGCTAACGCGGCGTCGCGGTTGGGATAGAAGGCAAGGCGGCCAGGGATCGGCTGCACGCCAGCGCGCGCCATAGTGCGCAGCGGCTGAAATTCCAGATTACTCACCCGCAGCTCACAGCCTTCCGGCAGACGTTTTACAAAGCGCTGGAAGGCGTCCAGCCCACCGGCGTCCAGCACCGGTACGGCATCCCATTTCAGCACCACAATCCGTTTGCCCGCAATGCGGGATTCCAGATCGCTGAACAGGCCTTCCGCCGCAGCGAAGAACAGCGGACCGATCACCCGCAACACCAGCACATCATCAGGCACCTCCACGTTTACCGGGGAAAGGCGCGTCATCTGCGCGATCCGGCGCATAAACAGCAGGGAGGCCAGCACGATGCCGACGCTGATGGCGATCACCATATCGAAGAGCACGGTCAGCGACATACAGATCAGCATGACGATGATGTCGTCTTTCGGTGCGCGACGCAGCAGGTTCACCACCTTATGCGCTTCGCTCATGTTCCAGGCCACCATTAGCAGCAGGGCGGCCATGGCGGAGAGAGGCAGCCAGGAGAGCAGCGGCGCGAGGATCAGCAACGCGAGGATCACCAGCAGGGAGTGGATAACCGCTGAAACCGGTGAGGTTGCACCCGCGCGCACGTTGGCCGCAGAACGGGCGATAGCCGCGGTGGCTGTAATACCGCCGAAGAACGGAGCGATGAGGTTACCTAAGCCCTGGCCGACCAGCTCGCTGTTGGCTTTGTGCTTGGTACCGGTCATGCCATCGAGCACTACGGCGCAGAGCAGAGATTCAATCGCCCCCAGCATCGCCATTGAAAAGGCGGCGGGCAGCAGTGCACGCAGCGAATCCCAGCTTAAGGTAAAGCTGGAGCCGGGCATGTCCCAGGGAAGAACCAGCTGCGGTAACAGTTGGGGAATACCGCTGCCCTGAGAACCGTCCGCCAGAACATAGTGGAACTGTGAGCCGATGGTGGCGACATGACCACCAAACATGTTGACGATGGCCATAACCGCACAGCCCAGCAGCAACGCGGGCAGGTGGCCAGGCAGACGAATGCCTAAGCGCGGCCAGACGATGAGCGTACCCAGCGTAACGATCCCGATGGCGGCATCGCCCATGTTGGCTGTGGGCAGTGCCATAAACAGTGCTCCCACTTTCTGCAGATAGTGCTCAGGAACGTGAGGCATCTGCAGCCCCAGGAAATCTTTAATTTGCATCGTTCCGATGGTGATGCCGATCCCGGAGGTGAATCCCAGCGTTACGGAAAGGGGAATATATTCAATCAGCCGGCCAAAGCGGGCCAGGCCAAAGAGAATCAAAAAGAGGCCAGACATGAGCGTGGCAACCAGCAGGCCTGCCAGGCCAAACTGCTGTGATACCGGATAGAGGATCACCACAAAAGCAGCGGTAGGGCCGGACACACTGAAACGCGAACCGCCCGTGAGGGCAATCACGATCCCGGCGACGGCCGAGGTATACAGGCCATACTGTGGAGCCACGCCGCTGCCAATCGCCAGCGCCATGGCGAGCGGAATGGCGATAATACCAACGGTGATCCCGGCAATCAGGTCACGGATAAAGCGTGACGAGGTGTATTTCTCTTTCCAGCATGCGTCGATGAGGGCGCGAAAGGGCAGAACATGTGAGGAAGTGATGTTTTTCACAATTATCTATCATCCGTATGCGCATCATCTGTCATATGAATGGCAGGTGAAGGAGGCATTAATCATACAAATAAAACCCAGAGACAAAAAAACCCGCCGCAGCGGGTTTTTCGGCCGTGTTCGATTAGTGTTCGAACATTGCAGAGATGGATTCTTCGTTGCTGATACGACGAATCGCTTCGGCCAGCATCCCGGACAGGGTCAGGGTACGCACGTTTGGCAGTGCCTTGATCTCGTCACTCAGTGGGATGGTATCGCATACCACAACTTCGTCAATGACGGAGTTAAGGAGGTTGTTTACCGCGTTACCGGAGAAGATCGGGTGAGTCGCGTACGCGAACACGCGCTTGGCACCACGCTCTTTCAGCGCTTCAGCGGCTTTACACAGCGTACCGCCGGTATCGATCATGTCGTCAACCAGCACGCAGTCACGGCCAGCAACGTCACCGATGATGTGCATCACCTGAGAAACGTTAGCGCGCGGACGGCGTTTGTCGATGATTGCCATGTCGGTATCGTTCAGCAGCTTAGCGATAGCACGGGCACGTACCACGCCGCCGATGTCCGGAGAAACCACAATCGGGTTGTCCAGGTTCAGCTGCAGCATATCTTCCAGCAGGATTGGGCTACCGAACACGTTATCAACCGGGACGTCGAAGAAGCCCTGAATCTGCTCTGCGTGCAGGTCAACGGTCAGTACGCGGTCAACGCCAACGCTGGACAGGAAGTCCGCGACAACTTTAGCGGTGATTGGCACACGCGCGGAACGGACGCGACGGTCCTGGCGGGCATAGCCAAAGTAAGGGATTACAGCAGTGATACGGCCTGCAGAAGCGCGACGCAGGGCATCGACCATAACAACCAATTCCATCAGGTTGTCATTCGTTGGAGCACAGGTGGACTGGATGATGAAAATATCACCACCGCGTACATTTTCGTTAATTTGTACGCTGACTTCGCCGTCGCTAAAGCGACCTACAGCGGCGTCGCCGAGGGAAGTGTACAGGCGGTTGGCAATACGTTGTGCTAGTTCCGGGGTGGCGTTACCAGCAAAAAGCTTCATATCAGGCACGAGAAGAACCTCAGGCATGCGTCCAGTGGTGGATAGCGATCGCCGCAAACTGTGCGGGGCCAGGCGAAATGCTATCCAGGCGGTGTATTAAAGAGCGCGATGCAACGTCTGGAACAGGGTGACGTTGTCACCGAAACTCAGTCTGCGCCAGAATGGCCTGCTGTAGGGGGGAGGTGTTCATCCCGCGCGCTACAAAACCATGCAGCCAATCCGGCGCTTGCTCAAGCACCTGACGAGCGGCGGATTCGGTGTCAAATTCAGCAAAGACACAGGCCCCTGTACCAGTCAGGCGCGACGGCGCGTATTCTAACAGCCAGGAAAGCGCCGCATCAACCTCGCGAAAACGTTTTCTTGCGATAACCTCGCAATCGTTGCTGAATTCACAATTTAATAACGTTTCTATTGACCGCGCCGGGGTATTGCGTGGCAGCTCAGGATCTTTGAAGATGACCGGTGTCGGAATGCTGACGCCTGGATGGGCTACGAGGTACCATTTTTCCGGCGGTTCAACCGGGGAGAGGATTTCACCCACCCCCTCAGCAAATGCGGCATGACCGCGCACAAACACCGGGACATCCGCCCCCAGCGTTAACCCTAACGCGGCCAGTTCATCCGTTGACAATCCGCAGCCCCAGAGATGATTCAGGGCGACCAGGACGGTCGCGGCATTGGATGAACCGCCACCCAGCCCACCGCCCATCGGCAGACGCTTCGCAATGCGAATATCCGCACCGCTCCCGGCGGGCAAGCGCCCGGTGTCAGCCGCAGCGTTCATCAGCAGACGCGCGGCGCGCACGATCAGGTTATCCTCATGCGCTACGCCTTCCACCGGCGTCAGCAGACAAATCTGCCCGTCCTGACGCAGCTCAATCGAGAGCGTGTCGCCATAATCGATAAACTGAAACAGCGTCTGCAGGGTGTGATACCCGTCAGCACGTTGGCCGGTGATATATAAAAACAGGTTAAGTTTTGCCGGAGAGGGCCAGTGGGTCATCATTTAACGATCCAGTTGTCCATTTTCAGCTTGATGCGCTGGCTACCCTGCGTCAGCTCCATATTCGATGGCAGCGACGGTTTACTGTTGCTGTCATAGGCGCTGTACACCACCTTCCAGGTTTTACCGTTCTGCGTGTAGTTCACCTGGCTCAGACGGTACTGATCGTCCAGGGTGTAGTCGGTGGCGTCACCCGGCAGGCCCAGGATCCACTGGCGCAGGCTGTTCAGCGGGATAGGCATTCCGGTCAGTTTGCCAATCATCTCTTCCGCGTCGGTGGCGGTGTAGTGCTGGCCTTTGTTATCCGTGATCTGCGCTTCACCCGGCTTAGCGTTAAGCTCCAGCTCGGTACTGCCCAACGGGTTCAGCAGCAGCAGGCGGTAGTTATCCTGCCCCGTTTGCTGCCAGAAGAAGCGGGCATAAACCTTTTGTTCGTCAGAGAGATAAGCAAACGCGCCGCGGGTCTGGTACTGACTTAAATTACGTACGTCCTGCTGGTGCTGACGCCACTGTGGTGAGTCAGGGCTTTTGCCCGGGCCTTTTGGTTGAGTGACAGAACATGCGGTCAGAACCAGTGCTGCCAGCGGCAGCAGGCGAATCAGTCGGGTCATAATGAGGACAAATCCTTGAGATACGTTGCAGTTATAACTGTTAATGCTAGCGTTGAAGGGTGTCACCGTCTACGTTCAAATTATCTCAAAGCGTTGAGTAACCTATTACTCCGAAAGGGGGCAGTCTCTTTTATTGATCTCGCGCATCCTGTATGATGCGTCTTGCTAACCTTATTAACGCTGGTACTACTCCCGCTCAACATGACCCTATTAGCACTCGGCATCAACCACAAAACCGCCCCGGTTTCGCTGCGAGAACGCGTCACGTTTTCGCCGGATACGCTCGACCTGGCGCTGGATAGCCTGCTTGCACAACCGATGGTGCAGGGCGGGGTGGTGCTCTCGACGTGCAACCGTACCGAGCTTTACTTAAGCGTGGAAGAGCAGGATAACCTGCATGAAGCGCTGATCCGCTGGTTATGCGACTACCACAATCTCAACGAAGACGAGCTGCGTCAGAGCCTGTACTGGCATCAGGATAACGATGCGGTGAGCCATCTTATGCGTGTCGCGAGCGGTCTGGATTCGCTGGTGCTGGGCGAGCCGCAAATTCTCGGTCAGGTAAAAAAAGCGTTTGCGGATTCGCAAAAAGGGCATCTGAAAGCCAGCGAGCTGGAGCGTATGTTCCAGAAGTCATTCTCCGTGGCGAAGCGTGTGCGAACCGAAACCGACATTGGTGCCAGTGCGGTTTCTGTTGCGTTCGCGGCCTGTACCCTTGCACGTCAAATCTTCGAATCCCTGTCGACCGTCACCGTGATGCTGGTCGGCGCGGGCGAAACCATTGAGCTTGTGGCGCGCCATCTGCGCGAGCATAAAGTGAAAAAGATGGTTATCGCTAACCGCACCCGCGAGCGTGCACAGGTGTTGGCAGACGAAGTCGGGGCCGAGGTGATTGCGCTGAGCGAGATCGACGAACGTCTGAAAGAGGCGGACATCATCATAAGCTCGACGGCCAGCCCGCTGCCGATTATCGGTAAAGGGATGGTAGAGCGCGCGCTGAAATCCCGTCGTAATCAGCCAATGCTGCTGGTGGATATCGCCGTTCCGCGTGATGTCGAACCGGAGGTTGGCAAACTGGCCAACGCCTATCTCTACAGCGTGGATGACCTGCAAAGCATCATTTCGCACAACCTTGCCCAGCGTAAAGCGGCAGCGGTGCAGGCGGAAACCATTGTCGAGCAGGAAGCCAGTGAATTTATGGCCTGGCTGCGCGCGCAAAGCGTCAGCGAGACCATCCGCGAATATCGCGGTCAGGCGGAGCAGGTGCGTGATGACCTGACTGCCAAAGCGTTAGCAGCTCTGGAACAGGGCGGCGACGCACACGCTATTATGCAGGATCTGGCCTGGAAACTGACCAATCGCTTGATCCATGCACCAACCAAATCACTCCAGCAGGCTGCCCGTGACGGGGACGATGAACGCCTGACTATTCTGCGCAACAGCCTCGGGCTGGAATAGCGCCCTATACCCATTTTCTATTATAAGGTGCACTTACGCCTATGAAGCCTTCTATCGTCGCTAAACTGGAAGCTCTGCACGAGCGCCATGAAGAAGTCCAGGCGCTGCTCGGCGATGCCGGGACCATTGCGGACCAGGAACGTTTTCGCGCACTGTCGCGTGAATATGCGCAGTTAAGTGATGTTTCAAAATGCTTTACCGACTGGCAACAGGTTCAGGAAGATATCGAAACCGCGCAGATGATGCTTGACGATCCTGAAATGCGCGAAATGG
Source organism: Enterobacter sp. A8 (assembly GCF_004296595.1). Taxonomy (NCBI): domain Bacteria; kingdom Pseudomonadati; phylum Pseudomonadota; class Gammaproteobacteria; order Enterobacterales; family Enterobacteriaceae; genus Enterobacter; species Enterobacter sp. A8. The sequence goes on along the minus strand of NZ_SCMF01000001.1, from coordinate 856,052 downwards.
CGCAGGAAGAGCTGCAGGATGCCAAAGCGCGCTCAGAAGAGATGGAGCAACAGCTGCAGGTGCTTCTGCTGCCGAAAGATCCAGACGACGAGCGTAACGCGTTTGTGGAAGTCCGCGCCGGAACGGGCGGTGATGAGGCAGCACTGTTCGCCGGAGACCTGTTCCGCATGTACAGCCGTTACGCCGAATCGCGTCGCTGGCGCGTGGAGATCATGAGCGCCAACGAAGGCGAGCACGGCGGTTTTAAAGAGGTGATCGCCAAAATCAGCGGTGACGGCGTGTATGGCCGTCTCAAGTTTGAGTCCGGCGGCCATCGTGTGCAGCGTGTACCGGCGACCGAGTCGCAGGGCCGTATTCACACTTCAGCCTGCACGGTTGCGGTGATGCCAGAGCTGCCGGAAGCGGAACTGCCGGACATTAACCCGGCGGATCTGCGTATCGATACCTTCCGTTCTTCCGGGGCGGGTGGTCAGCACGTTAACACCACCGACTCCGCCATCCGTATTACCCACCTGCCAACCGGCATTGTGGTGGAGTGTCAGGACGAACGCTCTCAGCACAAAAACAAAGCCAAAGCGCTGTCCGTGCTGGGTGCGCGTATTCACGCGGCGGAAATGGCAAAACGTCAGCAGGCGGAAGCTTCTACCCGTCGTAACCTGCTGGGCAGCGGCGATCGTAGCGACCGTAACCGTACCTACAACTTCCCGCAGGGCCGCGTGACCGACCACCGCATCAACCTGACGTTATACCGTCTGGATGAGGTGATGGAAGGCAAGCTCGATATGCTGATTGAGCCTATCGTGCAGGAATACCAGGCCGACCAGCTGGCGGCATTGTCCGAGCAGGAATAATGGATTTTCAGAGCTGGTTACGCCAGGCCACCGGCGCGCTCTCTGACAGTGAAAGCCCGAAGCGCGACGCCGAAATTTTGCTGGAATATGTGACGGGAAAAGCCCGCACGTATCTGTTGGCCTTCGGTGAAACCGAACTGACCGTAGAGCAGGAAGCGCAACTGTCCGCGCTGCTTGCCCGCCGTAAAACCGGCGAGCCGGTGGCACATCTGGTCGGGGAGCGCGAGTTCTGGTCGTTACCCTTGTTCGTCTCAGCGGCGACGCTGATCCCACGTCCCGACACCGAATGTCTGGTGGAGCAGGCGCTGGCGCGGTTACCCGCAGCGGCCAGCCGCATTCTTGATCTTGGAACGGGCACTGGCGCAATCGCGCTGGCGCTCGCCACCGAGCGGCCCGATTGCGCGGTAACGGCTGTTGATGTGATGCCCGACGCGGTGGCGCTGGCGCAGCGTAACGTTGAGCGACTGGGCGTGACTAATGTGACCGTGCTGCAAAGCAGCTGGTTCAGTGCGCTGGAGAAGCAGACGTTCGCGATGATTGTCAGTAATCCGCCCTATATCGACGAACATGACCCGCACCTGGCGCAGGGGGATGTTCGCTTTGAACCGCTGACGGCGTTGGTCGCAGGTAATGCAGGGCTGGCCGATCTGGAACACATTGTGACAACGTCACGACAACATCTCCTGCCCGGCGGCTGGCTGCTGGTGGAGCATGGCTGGACGCAGGGGGAGGCGGTGCGTGGGCTCTTCAGGCAGACGGGTTATGCTGCTGTCGAGACCTGCCGCGACTACGGCGGTAACGAGCGTCTGACGCTGGGGCAGTGGCAGTGAAAACAGGTTATCTGCCATTTACTGATAAAGGCGCATGGCTGACTGAAAAGCTGTTTGGCGTTATCATCTATACCCAAAATAATTCGAGTTGCATGAAGGCGGCAAGAGAGCGAGTCCTCAGGAGCATAGTTAACTATGTGACTGAGGTGAGCGAGCGCAGCCAACGCGCATGCAGCTTGAAGTATGATGGGTATATATCGTTTTGGGTTTTATCGCGCCTGGACGTCGTCGTCCGCGCAGCCAGCAGGTCGGGTTTATCGCCTTTCTGCTGGGTCTGGTGGTGCTGTACATCATCATTAAACTCGCCACCACTAGAATACCGTTACTGGGGTAAGTCATGAGGTCCTTAGCCGATTTCGAATTTAATAAAGTGCCGCTCTGCGATGGCATGATCCTGATTTCGGAGATGATTCGCGACGATTTTACGTCGCAGTATGTCTACGATGAGCTGGAGAGTCTGGTCAGCCTGGCGCGCGAAGAGATCAATCAGGCGCGTCCGCAGGACTGGCAACTGGAAAAGCTGCTGGAGCTTTTCTACGGCGAGTGGGGTTTCTGCGACACGCGTGGCGTGTATCGCCTGTCTGACGCATTATGGCTGGACCAGGTCTTAAAAAATCGTCAGGGCAGCGCCGTTGCGCTGGGCTCTATTTTGCTGTGGATCGCGCACCGTCTGGATATTCCACTGGTGCCGGTCATTTTCCCGACGCAGATGATCCTGCGTGCCGAGTGGCTGGACGGGGAGATGTGGTTAATCAATCCGTTTAACGGCGATACGCTGGATGAACATACGCTGGATGTCTGGCTGAAAGGTAATATAAGCCCGGTGGCCGAGCTCTTTAACGAAGATCTCGACGAAGCCGATAACGCCGAAGTGATCCGCAAGCTGCTGGATACGCTGAAATCTGCACTGATGGAAGAGCGGCAGATGGAGCTGGCCTTGCGCGCCAGCGAAGTGCTGCTGCAATTTAATCCGGAAGACCCGTACGAAATTCGCGACCGCGGGCTGATTTATGCCCAGCTCGACTGCGAGCATGTGGCGCTGAACGATTTAAGCTATTTCGTCGAGCAATGCCCGGAAGACCCGATCAGCGAAATGATTCGCGCGCAGATCAACGCGATCTCGCACAAACAAATTACACTGCATTAATCTTAATTCCGATTCACACCTGAATAAGGCGATCCTATGAAACAAAAAGTGGTTAGCATTGGTGATATCAACGTGGCAAACGACCTGCCGTTCGTGCTGTTTGGCGGTATGAACGTGCTGGAATCCCGCGATCTCGCCATGCGTATCTGCGAGCACTACGTGACCGTGACCCAGAAGCTGGGCATCCCGTACGTGTTTAAAGCCTCTTTTGACAAAGCCAACCGCTCTTCCATTCACTCCTACCGTGGCCCGGGCCTGGAAGAGGGGATGAAAATTTTCCAGGAACTGAAGCAGACCTTTGGCGTGAAAGTGATCACCGACGTTCACGAGGCGTCTCAGGCGCAGCCTGTGGCTGACGTGGTTGACGTTATTCAGTTGCCAGCGTTCCTGGCTCGTCAGACTGACCTGGTGGAAGCGATGGCCAAAACCGGTGCGGTCATCAACGTGAAGAAGCCGCAGTTCGTGAGCCCAGGCCAGATGGGGAACATCGTCGATAAGTTTATCGAAGGGGGTAACGACAAGGTGATCCTGTGCGACCGTGGTTCCAACTTCGGTTACGACAACCTGGTTGTGGATATGCTGGGCTTCACCGTGATGAAAAACGTCTCTAACCAGTCTCCGGTGATCTTTGACGTGACCCACTCTCTGCAGTGCCGCGACCCGTTTGGTGCCGCGTCTGGCGGCCGTCGTGCGCAGGTGACCGAACTGGCGCGCGCCGGTATGGCGACCGGCCTGGCGGGTCTGTTCATTGAAGCGCACCCGGATCCGGCGAATGCGAAATGCGACGGTCCGTCCGCGCTGCCGCTGGACAAACTGGAGCCGTTCCTGAAACAGATCAAAGCGATTGACGATCTGGTGAAGAGCTTCGACGAGCTGGATACCAGCAATTAATAAAAAAACCCGCTTCGGCGGGTTTTTTTTCTCCCTCTCCCTGTGGGAGAGGGTTGGGGTGAGGGCATCAGCCCGCACCAGATAAAACTACGCAAATATCGTCATCAGATACGCCACAAACAGCGCCATATGCGCCGCGCCGTTGAGCACATTGGTGCGCCCGGTTGAGAACGAAATCTGACACAGCAGCAGTGACGCTACCATCACAATCATCTCCGGCGCGCCCAGCGCAAACTGCAGCTCGTTACCGGTCATAAAGGCAATCAGCGTCACCACCGGAACGGTAAGCGAAATGGTCGCCAGTACCGAGCCGAAGAACAGGTTCATGGCGCGCTGTACCTGATTGTTCAGCACCGCTTTCAGCGCGCCCAGCCCTTCCGGCGAGAGGATCAGCAGCGCCACCAGGAAGCCGGTAAAGGCCACCGGGGCATTCATCTCGGTTAACAGTGTCTCCAGCGGGTTGGCGTTCATCTTGGTGACGGCGATAACCGCAATCAGATGTACGATCAGCCAAACCGTGTGCCACGCGCTGCTGTGGGCAGATGGTTTGCCATGGTGCGGGTCATCGTCGTCGCTGTCATCTTCATGCTCATACACAAACAGACTCTGGTGCGTTTTGGTCTGAATCAACAGGAACACGCCGTACATGGCGGCGGAAATCAATGCGACCAGCAGCGCCTGACCGGTAGAGAAGTTTGCTCCCGGCAGCGCCATCGGGAAAACCAGCACGATAATCGCCAGCGGGAACAGGGCGATCAAATACTGTTTAATGCCAAACAGGTTCATATACTGGGTGGCGAACTTACGGCCGCCCAGCAACAGTGAAAAACCCACCAGACCGCCGGTCACAATCATAATGATGGAATAGAGCGTATCGCGCATCAGGGTTGGCGCGGCGTCGCCGGTCGCCATCAGCGCGGAAATGAGGCTGACCTCAAGAATCACAACGGAAAGGCTGAGAATTAACGATCCATACGGCTCGCCCAGACGGTGAGCCAGGACATCGGCATGGCGAACCACGCTAAAGGCACTGGTTAAAATCCCTACCAGCGCAAGAATATTGATACCAACCACCACTGGCAGTGACTGACTGCTTCCCCAGAAGAGCAGCACAGCCAGTGCCAGAACCGGGAAAATGAGCGACGTCTCCTTGTGGCGGGTTTTTACCGCCTCGTGTGCTGCTGTCATGTGCTTCTCCATCAATGCAGGTGCTTGTAATTATAGATAGAATTTTGAGGTCATTACATTAACAGATCTCTGTTAAATACCCTTTATCTTTTACTTAATTTTACCCTAATCCTGTTTTACATCTCCTGGCACTCATAATGTCATATTTTTTATTAATACATATTAAATAACATGTAATTAACTTCATTCATTCTTCAAAATTGATCCGCGACTGGCAGCTTGCAGCATCGTCGTCCACACTTATCTTTTTAAGCAAAAGAGAGGTTAGTGATGCCATATAAAACGAAACGCGATTTACCCGATAACGTGCAAAACGTACTGCCCGCACATGCGCAGGATATCTATAAAGAGGCGTTTAACAGCGCCTGGGATCAATACAAAGATAAAGACGATCGTCGGGACGATGCCAGCCGGGAAGAGACGGCGCATAAAGTGGCCTGGGCGGCAGTAAAACATGACTACGAGAAAGGAGACGATGATAAATGGCATAAAAAGAAATAGCCGTAAAATAATAAGCTGCCTTCATTTTGACTTTTCAGGCGGTTGAACTGCCGTTGTATTGCAACTGGCCCGCGAATTGCTTATCGTTATTCAACTGCTGGCAAAATGACCAGTAGATAATGCCGGGAAGGTGAATTACAGATGTCGCAAGGAAGCATGCAGTGGCGGAGGTGTAAAGTGTTAACGCGTGATTTCTTAATGAAGGCAGATTGTAAGACGGCATTTGGTGCTATTGAGGAATCGCTTCTCTGGTCAGCTGAACAACGTGCGGCGTCGCTCGCTGCCACGCTTGCCTGCCGCCCGGATGATGGCCCGGTATGGATTTTTGGCTACGGTTCGCTGATGTGGAACCCGGCTCTGGAATTTGTCGAATCGGCGACAGGTACGCTCCCGGGGTGGCATCGCGCATTTTGTCTGCGATTAACCGCCGGACGCGGAAGTGCCTGTCAGCCGGGACGTATGCTTGCACTGAAAGAGGGCGGACGCACCACGGGGGTGGCGTATCGACTGCCGGATGCCACCCTCGAAGAGGAGCTGACGCTGCTCTGGAAGCGCGAGATGATCACCGGCTGCTATATGCCAAGCTGGTGCAAGCTGGAACTTGATGACGGACGCTCCGTCAACGCGCTGGTGTTTATTATGGATCCGCGCCATCCCCTGTATGAAGCGGATACCCGCACGCAGGTGATCGCGCCGTTGATTGCGGCGGCCAGTGGACCGCTCGGCACAAACGCGCAGTATCTGTTTTCACTCGATCAGGAACTGACGCGCCTCGGCATGCAGGACGAGTGTCTGAATGAGCTGGTAGCGAAGGTGAAAGCGCTGCTGGAAGGAAATCCGCTGAATAACCCGCTGCGTCCGGGTTTTGCCTGATAATACGCCCGGCTGCGAGAGTGCAGACCGGGCGTCTGTTTTTAAGCGGCCACGTAGCTGACTGAGTGTTCGAGTGACTGACTATGGCTGTCAATCAGGACATCCCATGTGCCGGTATAAGGGACGGTTAGCCACGCCTTATCATCCTGCACGGTCAGGATATCTGCCTGCGATTGTTTTTGTGCCTTCGCACTCATCAAATGAATACGGCAGCGCTCTGAACAACGCACCACTACCGTATCCCCGCCAAACAGTTTCAAACTTGTTTTTACCAGTGCCATTTATTTACCCCGTAGTCTTAAACAACGCTCTCCCTGCTGCCATTTCCGAGCGTGATGTTGTTCACAATTCACTCATGGCATAACACCAAAGGGGGAGCGTCGGGATGCTGATTTTGATCAAAAAATGGCATAACGTTTAAACAAAAATGACAAAATACCTGAAAGCATTCAGCTGGCGCGCATTTACACGGTCAAGGCGCGCCAGAAGAAAATTAAATGCGGAAATGTCCGGCAGTTTCAGCAAGGTCGCCCGCCTGGCTCTGCAGGGCGCTGGCGGCTGCGGCGGATTGCACCACCAGTTCAGCGTTCTGCTGCACCATTCTGTCGAGGTGCGTGACAGCATGGTTGATCTCATGGATGCCTTTCATCTGCTCGCTGGTGGCGATGGAAATTTCACGCATGATACCCGAGACGCTGCCGATGCTGGCGCGGATCTCATCCATGCTTTCCCCGGCCAGATGTACATAGCGGGAGCCGGTTGCCACGCTGTCGGTGGTGGAGTCGATAAGCGATTTGATCTCCTTCGCCGCCTGGGCGCTGCGGCTCGCCAGGTTACGTACTTCGCCTGCCACCACGGCAAACCCGCGGCCCTGCTCACCGGCGCGCGCCGCTTCCACCGAGGCGTTCAGCGCCAGGATATTGGTCTGGAAGGCGATGCCATCAATCACGCTGGTGATATCGCCAATTTTTGCCGAAGCCACTTCAATGGATTGCATGGTGCTGATGGCCTGAGAGACGACCTCACCGCCGCGTGAGGCCGCAGCGGAGGCTTTACTGGCCTGTTCATTCGCTTCTGCCGCGGACTCATTTGACTGGGTCACCGACGCGGTGATCTGCTCTACGGCGCTGGCGGTTTCACGCAGGCTGGAGGCTGCCTGCTCGGTACGCCCGGAGAGATCCTGGTTGCCAGCCGCGATCTCCTGGGCGGCATTTTTCACCGAGGCGCTGGCGTCACGCAGCTGGATCATCACCACCGAGAGCTTATCGCTAAAGGCGTTAAACGCCTGGGCGATTTGCGCCACTTCGTCGTTACCGCTCTCCGGCAGGCGCTGGGAGAGGTCGTTGGTACCGTTGGCGATGTTATGCATCGCGTCGCGGATATCGGACAACCGCTTGAGCAGGCGGGCAATCAGGATGTGGACAAGCGCGCCGCTCAGCAGGGCGAGGATCACCAACGAGAGTGCCGAGGCTTTCAGCAGCGAGCGCATGCCGGAGGTGGCGTCGTTATTGTCGAGCGCGACCACCAGCATCCAGTTTGTTCCCGGAACGGCCGTGGCGACGAGGGTTTTATCACCGCCGTCAAATGTGCCATCAACCGGTTCACCGCTTTTCAGGGTCGCTAAATCGGTGCCGGTAATGGTCTCTGCAAACGGTTTTAACGTCAGGGCCGGATCGTTGGCGGCGATAACGCTGCCGTCGCTGTTCAGAAGTAACCCGCTGCTGGCCGGGGTCGGGTGAATGCCGCGCACGTTAGCCACCACGCTATCCATGGCCACGTCGCCCGCCACCACCGCTTTCAGGGTCCCGTTTTCTTTTACCGGTACCGCAAATGTTACCACCAGTTTTCCGGTTCCGGCATCCACGTAAGGCGCGGTCACCACCGGTCCGTCCTGGCTGACCACCTGCTGATACCAGGGGCGAATGGTCGGGTCATAATCCGCAGGCACGCCCGCAGGCTCAGAGAATTTCGCCGTTTTAGTGGCATAGCCCACATAGACGTTGGTGAAGCCTCCCGCCTGGGCGAGTTGTTTAAAGACCGGTACCGGGTCGTCACTCAACGCCACGCTCTGGGCGGAGGTAATGACCGTCATTTTGCTTTTCACCCAGTCGGCAATCGCCATGTTATGGCTGGCGCTGGTGCTGGTCAGAATGTCACGCTGCGACTGCTGATTATCCTGGCGCGTGACCTGGAAATTAATGACGGTATTGAGAAGAAGGGCGACGACCAGGCAGCCTGTCGTCGCGGCAATGATGCGAGCACGAATCGATCTAAACATATGTGAAATACCTGCTGTGTTGTTTCCATGCCTATCGGCAACCCCGCAGGTAAACTTGATGCTGAAACCGCGTCCATAAGAAAATAATATTTTTACGGGTTTATTATTAAAAAGTTAATACTTTATCGGCGGCTAACGTCCACTCGGCCAGCTCGACAAGTGTGCCAATTTCCACGCCGTCAATCAGCGGCAGCCCGGTGATACCGCGCCCGTCAGTGCAGGTTTTGCAGAGCTTAACCGGCACGTTTTGCGCCGTCAGGATCTCCAGCATCTGCTGAATGTTGTAGCCCTCTGCCGGTTTTTGGCCTTTCAGACCGGCGGTGACCGCGTCGGACATCAAAAAGATCCGCAGCTCCAGCTCGCTCGCGTTATCGCGCAATGCTATGGCCAGACGCAGGCTGTTAAAAAGGGATTCGCTGCCGTAGGCCGCCCCGTTGGCGACGATCACAATCTTCTGCATGTTAACTCCTGTTTATATTAAGGCACGAATATTGCTTCATTCTCCCAGGTAGGGTTATCCGGGAGAGTAAGCATGACATTAATGGCTGGCAATTCGTCGGGTGCAACCGAATGGCTCCAGCGCGCAAAGGCGTTGCGTCAGGAGCAGCTCAGCAAACTGGCACAGCTGGGCGTACTGGTGAATGGCATTAGCCAACTGGTGCATATGCTACAGTGCGAGCGCGGTGCATCAAACGTCTGGCTCTGCTCACAGGGTAAGCTCTATGCCCCCGAATGCAAAGCCAGCCGGGCGCTGGTGGATGAAAATCTCACCATACTGTATGGCATTCTGGATAGACACTCCCCAGTGCCGGGCAGCGCCGTGTGTGAGCGCATCGCCGCTGCGTTGCAGAGCCTTGAATCACTCCCCGCCCTGCGAGAAGGGGTGAACCAACAAACCGTTACCGCTCCGCAGGCGATGGAGCATTACTGTCGCATGCTTCGCCATCTGCTCAGTATCGTGCCGCAGCTCAACGACAGCATTGACGATCCGCATCTGGCGGGGCGTTTTGTTGCCCTCTACAGCCTGATGCAGGGCAAAGAGCTGGCGGGACAAGAGCGGGCGCTGGGGGCTATTGGCTTCACGCAGGGTTTTTTTGATGATGTCACCCGTCAGAGGCTGGTGGATCGCATTGACGGGCAGCAGGCCTGTTTTGAGATCTTTTTAAGCCACAGCCCGGCGGATGTGCAGAGCACCTTTTCCCGGGACTGCCAGCCCGACCGCGAGACAGAGCAACTCCGGCGTGTGGCCTGTACCCGCCAGCCTGCTGCGGATAATGGCGATACGGCGCTGAACTGGTTCGCCCTGCAAACGTCGCGTCTTGAGCACCTGCGCACCCTGGAGGAGATGGTTATCGCCGACCTGATGCTGGCGGTTGATGAGCGTATCCATCATGACCCTAAACATCCGGTAAGTGCCGATGAGAATGACGATCCGCTCGCGCTTTATCCGGATAAACCTTTGCTGCCGCTGGTTCGCCAGCAGGCTCGTGAAATAGAACAGCTTTCCCGCCAGCTCGCGACGCTGCGCGATACGCTGGAAGAGCGCAAGACCATTGATAAAGCCAAAAGCGTGCTGATGACCCACCACAATATGAGTGAGGAACAGGCGTGGACGGCGCTGCGCAAAATGGCGATGGACAAGAACCAGCGCATGGTGGATATCGCCCGCGCGCTGCTTACCGTGAAGCGATTGTGGCAGCTAACCCCTAAGGAGTAGCTGCACAATCAGTGGGCACGTTGTGCCTGATTGAGGTGCGTTTTTGCAGAGCCAGTGGGGCAAAAGCCATAAAAACAAGGCATTAAAACCTGGCATTCGCTTTGCATTATTTCAGTAACCAATTTTGACGGTGCGCCAACGGCGGTGCATCAGTCTTCGGGATAAAGGCGTCCAGCGGTGCTTCGGCACTGTCGGGCGCTTTTTTTTGTCTTTTTTTCAGGAGTGGTCATGGCGGATTTGTCGAGACGGCGGTTTTTGCAGGCCAGCGTGCTGGCGAGCAGTGCAATGTTGTTACCGGGTGTCATGCAGGCCGCGTGGGCGGCAGGCTCGGATAAACCCGAGCAGGAGACGGTGCGCATCGGGTTTATCCCGCTGACCGACTGCGCTCCGGTGGTCATCGCGGCGCTGAAAGGGTTCGATAAAAAGCATGGCATTACCATCGTGCCCACCAAAGAGGCGAGCTGGGCGGCCGTGCGCGATAAGTTAGTCGCGGGGGAGCTGGACGCGGCGCACATTCTTTACGGTCTGCTGTACGGACTGGAACTGGGGATCGCTGGTAAGACACAGCAGATGGCGAATCTGATGACCCTCAACCAGAACGGCCAGGCGATTACGCTCTCTGCCGATCTGGCAGAGAAGGGCGTTCGCGATCTCGACGGGCTGAAGAAACTGATTGGTCAGCAGGCACCGGGCACGTACACCTTCGCGCATACCTTCCCGACGGGCACGCACGCCATGTGGCTCTACTACTGGCTGGCCAGTGCGGACATTAACCCGTTTGACGATGTTCGCACCGTGGTGGTACCGCCGCCGCAGATGGTGATGAACATGCGTATTGGCAATATGGTCGGCTTTTGCGTCGGCGAGCCGTGGAATGCCCGGGCCATTAACGATCGCATCGGTTTTACCGCTGCAACGTCGCAGTCTATCTGGGCTGACCACCCGGAAAAAATCCTCGGTACCCGTCGCGACTGGGTGGAGAAAAATCCGCACACCGCGCGGGCGCTGGTGAGCGCAGTACTGGAAGCCGCGCGCTGGATCGACGCTTCACCGGAAAACAAACGTGAAACGGCGCAGATCCTCTCGCGTCGCGCATGGCTGAACACCAAAGAGCAGTACCTCACCGGACGGATGCTGGGTGAGTACGACAACGGGGTGGGCACGCGCTGGCAGGACGCGCATCCGATTCGTTTCTTCAACGAGGGGGCTGTGAGCTACCCGTATCTCTCCGACGGCATGTGGTTTTTAACCCAGTTCCGCCGCTGGGGTTTGCTCAAAGCCGCGCCGGACTACGCGGGCATCGCGCAGCGCATTAACCAGACCGCGGTCTGGCAGGATGCCGCCACCGCGGTGGGGGGCATTACCACACCGACTTCACCACTACGCAGTAGCACCCTGATGGACGGCACCGTCTGGAACGGTACCGATCCTGAAGGCTATGCCAACCGCTTCGCTATTCACCGTAAAGGGGCCTGATTATGCAGCATCTGCACAGCACGAAAGTAAAACACGAGACGCCGGTGAGTGGCGAGGTGATTACCCTGCCACCGGTTCAGGTTCGCCGTCGTCCTCCGGCGATTGCCCGCCGGATTAACGACCTGCTCCAGCGTATCATTCCGGCGCTGCTGGGGCTGGGGCTGCTGGTGGTGCTCTGGCAACTGGCGGCAATCAACAGCAAAGGCTTCCCGACGCCGCTGAGCACGCTGGATTCTGCCATCACGCTGTTTGCCGATCCGTTTTATCGCGACGGGCCAAACGACATGGGGATCGGCTGGAATGTGCTTGCCTCCCTGCAGCGCGTGGCGGTGGGCTTTGGCCTGGCCGCGTTAGTCGGTATCCCGCTCGGTTTTCTGATTGGCCGTTTCACCTTTTTCTCACGCATGTTCAGCCCGCTGATTGCGCTGCTGCGCCCGGTCAGCCCATTGGCCTGGCTGCCTATCGGCCTGCTGCTGTTCCAGAAAGCAGAGCCGGCTTCCAGCTGGACCATTTTTATCTGTTCGATCTGGCCAATGGTGATTAATACCGCCGAAGGGGTACGCCGTATTCCGCAGGATTACCTCAACGTCGCCCGCGTGCTGCAGCTTTCTGAGTGGACCATTCTGCGTCGGATCCTCTTCCCGGCGGTGCTGCCGGCGGTGTTGACCGGGGTACGTCTTTCCATCGGTATCGCCTGGCTGGTGATTGTCGCCGCCGAAATGCTGACAGGCGGCTTAGGGATCGGTTTCTGGATCTGGAATGAGTGGAACAACCTCAACGTCGAAAACATTCTCATCGCCATCGTCATCATTGGCGTGGTCGGGTTACTGCTGGAGCAGGGGCTGATACTGATCGCCCGTCGCTTTAGCTGGCAGGAAAAATAAGGAGCGAATATGAAACCAATCATTCAGGTCCAGGCCGTAAGCCAGCGTTTTTCTACCGCCAGCGGTGAATTTCTGGCGCTGCAGAACGTCTCGTTTGATATCCACGAAGGGGAAACCGTGAGCCTGATTGGCCACTCCGGCTGCGGCAAATCAACGCTGCTGAACTTGATCGCCGGGATCACCCTGCCGACGGAAGGGGGACTGATTTGTGACAACCGTGAAATTGCGGGTCCGGGACCGGAACGTGCGGTGGTCTTTCAGAACCACTCCCTGCTGCCGTGGCTGACCTGTTTCGACAACGTTGCGCTGGCGGTCGATCAGGTGTTCCGCCACACCATGAGCAAGGCGGAGCGTCGTGAGTGGATTGAACACAACCTCGATCGCGTGCAGATGGGGCACGCCCTGCATAAACGCCCGGGGGAGATCTCAGGCGGCATGAAGCAGCGCGTGGGCATTGCCCGTGCGCTGGCGATGAAGCCGAAAGTGTTGCTGATGGATGAACCGTTTGGCGCGCTGGATGCCCTGACGCGTGCCCATCTGCAGGACTCCGTGATGCAAATCCAGCAGGCGCTCAACACCACCATTGTGCTCATCACCCACGACGTGGACGAAGCGGTGCTGCTCTCTGACCGCGTGCTGATGATGACCAACGGCCCGGCGGCGACCGTCGGCGAAATCCTGGAGGTTGACCTGCCGCGTCCGCGTAACCGGGTGCAGCTGGCGGACGACAGCCGCTACCACCACATGCGCCAGCAGATCCTCCATTTCCTCTATGAAAAACAGCCCAAAGCGGCGTAGTGGGGGCACCACGATGCGACTGGTCATTATCGGCAATGGAATGGCAGCAACACGGCTGATTGCCTCGCTGACCGGGCGTGCGCCTGGCCGCTTCGCGATCACCGTGTTGGGTGAGGAGCCTGAGCATGCGTACAACCGCATCCAGCTTTCGCCGGTGCTGGGTGGGGAAAAACGTCCGGAACAGATCCGCCTGCAGGACGATGACTGGTACCGCGAGCGCGGCGTCACGGTGCTCAGGGGGCAAAAGGTGCTCGCCGTGGACGTGGCGAAACGGGAAATCCGTACCGCGCAGACCACGCTGGCGTGGGATGAACTGGTCTTCGCCACCGGGTCGATACCGTTCGTGCCGCCGATCCCCGGGGGCGATGCGCCACACGTCTTTACCTTCCGCCGCCTTGAGGATACGCGAGCCATTGCGCAGATCCCGGGGCCAGCGGTGGTGTTGGGCGGTGGCGTGCTGGGCGTTGAGACGGCAGCGGCGCTGGCACAAACTTGTGACAACGTCACGCTGGTGCATCGCGGACCGTGGTTGATGGAACAACAGCTGGATCGGCAGGCGGGGCTGCTGCTGGAGGCTGCGCTGGCGGAGCGCGGCGTACGCTGCGAGCTGTCGTCAGGGATCGCGGCAATCGCGCCGGATTCAGTGACGCTGCTCAACGGACGCCAGGTTAGCGCCGCGCGCGTGGTGCTGGCTACCGGCGTACTGCCCAACATCGCCCTGGCAAGCGCCAGCGGTATTCACTGCGCCCGTGGCATTGTGGTCGACCAGCAGATGCAGACCTCCGTCCCGGCTATTAGCGCCATTGGGGAGTGCTGCGAAATCGACGGTCAGACGTTTGGCCTGGTTGCCCCCTGCCTGGCACAGGCGGACATTCTCGCCGCCCGGCTGGCAGGGGACGCCCCAGTGCCTTTTGCCCATACCGACAGCGGGATGCGCCTGAAGGTCACCGGTGTGGAGCTCTTCAGCGCCGGGCGCGTAACGGCGCAACCGGAGGATACGGTCTGGGACGCGAGGGATCCGCTGACCCGTCACTACCGTCGCTTACTGATTCATCGCGGTGCGCTGGCTGGCGTACTGCTGATGGGAGATTGCCGCAACGCGGCAACATTTACCGATTTACTGGCAACGGCTGCGCCCGCACACGTGGACTGGCTGTTCGATCGATTCACTACGACGCAACCGCAGGTTGCAGGACAGAACGCTATGACAAAACCTACTCTGGTGGTGGTTGGGCACGGTATGGTCGGCCACCATTTTCTTGAAGACTGCGTAAACCGCAATCTGCATCAGCAATACCAGATTGTCGTCTTTGGCGAAGAGCGTTATGCCGCTTACGACCGCGTCCATCTCTCAGAGTATTTTGGCGGCCGCAGCGCGGAGTCCCTCTCGCTGGTGGAGGGCGATTTCTTTGCCAGACACGGCATAGAGTTGCGTTTGTCGCAGCAAATTGTCGCCATCGATCGCGACGCGCACGTTGTGCGTACCGCCAGCGGTCACGAAATCCACTGGGACAAACTGGTGCTGGCGACCGGCTCGTATCCGTTTGTGCCGCCGGTGCCGGGCAACACGCTGCCGGGCTGCTTTGTCTACCGTACGCTGGACGATCTCGATAACATTGCCGCGCATGCGAAGGGATCCCGACGCGGCGTGGTCATTGGCGGTGGCCTGCTCGGGCTGGAGGCGGCCAACGCCCTCAAACAGCTGGGGCTAGAAACCCACGTGGTGGAATTTGCCCCCAACCTGATGGCGGTACAGCTCGACAACGACGGCGCGGCGATGCTGCGTAAAAAAATAGAAGCGCTCGGCGTCGGGGTTCACACCAGCAAAGCCACCACTGAAATTGCGGCCACCGACGACGGACTGGTCCTGCGTTTTGCCGACGGTGAACAGCTGGACACCGATATGGTGGTCTTCTCTGCCGGGATCCGCCCGCAGGATGCGCTGGCGCGCAGCAGCGGCCTGGCGATCGGCGAGCGCGGCGGGATCTGCATTGATACCGCCTGCCAGACCTCAGACAAGGACATCTTCGCCATCGGGGAATGTGCGCTGTGGGAAGGTAAAATCTTCGGTCTGGTGGCGCCGGGTTACCAGATGGCACGCGTGGCGGCGGCCACGCTGGCGGGTGAGGAGAAATCCTTCACCGGCGCGGATATGAGCACCAAGCTTAAGCTGCTGGGCGTGGACGTGGCCTCGTTTGGGGATGCCCATGGCCGTACGCCGGGGGCATTGAGCTATCAGTGGACCCACGGCCCGCAGCAAATCTATAAAAAAATTGTCGTCAGCCATGACAACAAAACCCTGCTCGGCGGCGTGCTGGTGGGGGATGCTAGCGAATACGCCACGCTGGTGCAGATGATGCTTAACGGAATCAGCCTGCCAAAAGAGCCTGAAACGCTCATCTTGCCAGCCTTCTCCGGTAGCGCGCCAAAAGCGCTGGGGGTGGCGGCGCTGCCGGACAGCGCGCAGATCTGCTCCTGTCATAACGTCAGCAAAGGCGATATCTGCCAGGCAGTGAGCGCCGGTGCGACGGAGATCGGTGCCATCAAGCAGTGCACTAAAGCGGCGACCGGCTGCGGTGGGTGCAGCGCGCTGGTGAAACAGGTGATGGAGTTCCAGCTGGCTGAGCAGGGCGTGGAGGTGAAAAAAGATATCTGTGAGCACTTCCCGTACTCGCGTCAGGAGATATACCACCTGGTGCGCGTCAACCATATTCGTACCTTCGACCAGCTGATTAGCCGCTACGGCCAAGGGCACGGCTGTGAGATCTGTAAACCGCTGGTGGGGTCAGTGCTGGCCTCCTGCTGGAACGAATACCTGCTGAAACCGGCGCATCTGCCGTTGCAGGACACCAACGACCGCTACTTTGCCAATATTCAGAAGGACGGAACGTACTCCATCGTGCCGCGCATGCCCGCCGGGGAAGTAACGGCCGACGGGCTGATTGCTATCGGGCAGATCGCAAAGCGCTACGGGCTGTACAGCAAGATCACCGGCGGCCAGCGTATTGACCTGTTTGGTGCCACGCTGGAGCAGCTGCCGGAGATCTGGCAGGCGCTGGTGGAGGCCGGATTTGAAACCGGGCATGCGTACGGTAAATCCCTGCGTACCGTGAAATCCTGCGTCGGGTCAACCTGGTGCCGCTATGGCGTGCAGGACTCCACCGGCCTTGCGGTCAAACTGGAGCACCGTTACAAGGGGCTGCGCGCGCCGCACAAAATCAAAATGGCGGTGTCCGGCTGTACCCGCGAGTGTGCCGAGGCGCAAAGCAAAGATGTCGGCGTGATCGCCACGGACAAGGGCTGGAATCTCTATCTGTGCGGCAACGGCGGCATGAAGCCGCGACACGCGGATCTCTTCGCCAGCGATCTGGATGAAGAGACGCTGATCCGTACCGTCGACCGTTTTCTGATGTTCTACATTCGCACGGCGGATCGCCTGCAGCGGACCAGCACCTGGATGGACAACCTTGAAGGCGGTCTCGACTATCTGCGGGAGGTGATCCTCGACGATAGCCTCGGTATTGCGCACGAGCTGGAGCAGGAGATGGCCCGTGTGGTGGAAACGTATCAGTGCGAATGGCAGACCACGCTTAACGATCCGAACCGTCTGGCGCTGTTCCGCACGGCGGTGAACGGTCCGGCGACGGAAGAAAGTAAACGCTGGCAGGAAATTTGCGGTCTGGATGAGATCCCTGAGCAGGCGGGGATCGGCGCCCGGCTGGGGCGTAAGCCGATCGCGCTGTTCCGTTTTGGCAAATCGGTCTATGCCCTTGACGATCAGGAGCCAGGCAGCGATGCGAACGTGCTGTCACGCGGTATTCTTGGCGATGCGGCGGGTGAGCCGGTGGTTATCTCGCCGCTCTATAAACAGCGTATTCGCCTGCGCGACGGCTGCCAGGTGGATAACGGTGAGCCTGCGGTGCGCGCCTGGCCGGTGAAAATCGAAAACGGCAAGGTGTGGGTGGGGAACGACGCGTTGCTGGTCCGTGCGGAGGCATCATGAATGAAACCCGAACAACGTGCCCGTACTGCGGCGTCGGTTGCGGCGTGGTGGCCCGGGTTGAGGGCGACAAGGTCACGGTGCGCGGCGATGAACACCATCCCGCCAGTTTTGGACGGCTGTGCGTCAAAGGCGCGGCGTTAGGTGAAACCACGGGCCTGCAGGGGCGGCTGCTGCACCCGGTGGTGGACGGGCTGGAGGTGGACTGGCCGCAGGCGTTAAGCGCGGCCGGCGAGCGGCTGCGGGCGATTATCGACACCTGGGGGCCGCAGGCGGTGGCGTTTTACGCCTCCGGCCAGCTACTCACCGAGGATTACTACGCTGCCAATAAGCTGATGAAAGGGTTTATCGGCGCGGCGAACATCGATACCAACTCGCGGCTCTGCATGTCGTCGGCGGTAGCAGGCTATAAGCGCGCATTTGGCGAAGATGTGGTGCCGTGCAGCTATGAGGACGTGGAGAACAGCGATCTGGTGGTGCTGGTGGGTTCAAACGCGGCATGGACGCATCCGGTGCTTTATCAGCGGCTGGTTCAGGCGCGGCAAAACAATCCGCAGATGAAAGTGGTGGTGATCGATCCGCGTAAAACCGCCACCTGTGATATCGCCGACCTGCATCTGGCGCTCGCGCCCGGCAGTGACGCCGGGCTGTTTGTCGGTTTGCTCAACCTGATCCAGGGTACCGACGACTGGCCGATTGCCCGCGTGGCCGGGTTTTGTGGTCTTGATGCACAGGAGATTGCCACGTTTTACGACTGGTTCCTCACGGCGCCGCGTGCCATTACGCTCTACACCATGGGGATCAACCAGTCTTCCAGCGGCAGCGACAAGTGCAACGCCATCATTAACGTTCATCTTGCCAGCGGGAAATTTTCCCGTCAGGGCTGCGGGCCGTTTTCGCTGACCGGCCAGCCAAACGCGATGGGGGGACGGGAAGTGGGGGGACTCGCGAATCAGCTGGCGGCGCACATGAACTTCGAGCCGGACGATCTCTCGCGGGTGGCGCGTTTCTGGGGAACCGAACGGCTGGCGCAAACGCCGGGCCTGATGGCCGTTGATCTGTTTGACGCCATTGCCCGCGGTGATGTGAAGGCGGTATGGATCATGGGCACCAATCCGGCTGTCTCGCTGCCGGACAGTCACGCGGTATGCCAGGCGCTGGCGAACTGTCCGCTGGTCATTGTTTCTGAGGTGATGCAGGAGACTGACACCAGCCGCTACGCCCATATTCGTTTCCCGGCGCTGGGCTGGGGAGAGAAAAACGGCACGGTTACTAACTCCGAACGGCGGATCTCGCGCCAGCGCGCCTTTCTGGCAGCCCCGGGCCAGGCAAAACCGGACTGGTGGATTGTTGCCCAGGTGGCGAAACAGCTGGGCTATGGTGAGGCCTTTGCCTGGGAACATCCGCAGGAGATTTTTTGTGAACATGCGGCACTGTCGGCGTTTGAGAATGACGGGGCACGGGCGTTTAATCTGCATGCGCTGGCGGGGCTTACCCGTGAGGACTGGGATCAGCTTGAGCCTTATCAGTGGGCGGCGGGCGATTTTCCCCACCGGAATGTGGTGCCCGTTGACCCGCGTCCGCACGGCGCGGCGCCAGATGCGTTATATCCGTTGCTGCTGAATACCGGACGCATCCGCGATCAATGGCATACCATGACCCGTACGGGATATGTTCCCGGGCTGATGCAGCATATCTCTGAGCCCTGCGTTGAGATCTGCGCTGCAGATGCCGCGCGTTTCGCCCTTTGCGACGGGCAACTGGCACGGATCAGTTCTCCGCGTGGAGTGATGGTGGCAAAAGTACGTATCAACGATGGACAAAGGGAAGGTGAAGTATTCGCGCCCATGCACTGGAATGCGCAGTTTGCCCGTCAGGGAAAGGTTAATACGCTGGTGGCAGGGCGCTGCGATCCGCAGTCTGGCCAGCCGGAGAGTAAACAGACCGCCGTCAGGATCATGCCATGGCAGCCTGAATGGCAGGGAGAGCTGTATGCCCGTGTGCTGCCGGAACTGCCGCCTTCGGTACACTGGTGGCGCAAAGCCTCACGCCTGACGGTGGCGGCTGACGAACCGTTGATGCCGTGGGTGAAAGATTATGCTGAACAGCAGGGCTGGCAACTGCAACTTGCCCGAACGGATGCGCGCAGCAGCGTACTGGCATGGCATAACGGCGAGCTGATGCTCGGATTCTGGGAAGGGACTACGTTGCCAGCGCTGGCGCATGCGACTATTGAAGAGGCTTTCCGTCGGGCTCCAGAGACGCTTGCGGAGCGGCATGCGCTCCTGAACGGCGCGGGCGCGGGGGAGAGTGTCGATCCGGGACGCATTATCTGCAGCTGTTACTGCGTCGGGGAAAATGCGATACGGGAGGCGATTGTCGGCGGGTGCGATTCCGTTGCAGCGCTGGGGGCGAAACTACGGTGTGGCACCAACTGCGGCTCCTGCGTGCCGGAGCTGAAAGGGCTGTTTGGATAATGGTCTAAGAGTGTCGGGTAAGGCGACAATAATGTTCAGGATATTCCTGAAATTTGCGCTAAGACTGCATTTCACAGCTTATCGCGTTAACATTAAAAGCGTTGCCTCATAAACACAGGTTCTTATTTACGACGTTGATGGCTGTATCGTCCCGCATTCGCTTTCTGTTATTACTCCCACTTCTTACGGCGGGTGCCGTTCACGGTGCCCCGAATTCCTTTATGCATCAGGCAGAAAACCCCTTTGATAACAACGGGGACAGTTTGCCCGATCTCGGCATGGCGACGCCAACAGACGAGGGGGAAAAGCACCTGGCCGAAATGGCAAAAGCCTTTGGCGAAGCCAGTATGACCGATAACGGCCTCACCACCGGCGAGCAGGCGCGTCAGTTCGCGTTTGGTAAGGTGCGTGACGCGGTGAGCGGCGAGGTGAATCAGCAGATTGAGTCCTGGCTCTCGCCCTGGGGCAACGCCAGCGTCAATTTACTGGTGGATGACGAGGGGAACTTTAACGGCAGCAGCGGGAGCTGGTTCATCCCCTGGAATGATAACAACCGTTACCTGAGCTGGAGCCAGCTGGGGCTGACGCAGCAGAGTGACGGCCTGGTGAGCAATGCCGGCATCGGTCAGCGCTGGGTTGCCGGAAAATGGCTGCTCGGCTACAACACCTTTTACGATAATCTGCTTGATGAAAACCTGCAGCGTGCCGGACTGGGTGCGGAGGCGTGGGGCGAGAATCTGCGTCTGTCTGCCAATTACTATCAACCGCTGGCCAGCTGGCGCGAGAGTTCGGACGTGCAGGAGCAGCGCATGGCGCGTGGCTATGACGTGACCGCTAAAGCCTGGCTGCCGTGGTTTCATCATTTCAACACCAGCGTCAGCTTTGAGCAGTACTTTGGTGACAACGTTGACCTGTTCAACAGTGGAACCGGCTATCACAACCCGGTGGCGGTCAACCTGGGGCTTAACTATACGCCTGTTCCTCTGGTCACCCTGACGGCGGCGCATAAGCAGGGGGAGAGCGGTGCGAGTCAGAACAACCTCGGGCTTAAGCTCAACTACCGCTTTGGTGTGCCCCTTGCCAAGCAGCTTTCCGCCAGCGAAGTTGCCGCCACGCGCTCCCTGCGCGGCAGTCGCTATGATTCACCGGAGCGGGATAACCTGCCGGTAATGGAGTTCCGCCAGCGCAAAACGCTCTCCGTCTGGCTGGCGACTCCGCCGTGGGATTTGAAAGGGGGCGAGACCGTGATGCTCAAGCTTCAGGTACGCAGCACTCATGGTATTCGGCAGATCCACTGGCAGGGCGATACCCAGGCATTGAGCCTGACTGCGCCTGCCAACACGCACAGCAGCGATGGCTGGAGTGTGATTATGCCTGCCTGGGATGACAGTGACGGGGCGAAGAACCGCTGGCACCTGTCGGCGGTGGTTGAAGATGAAAAAGGACAGCGCGTCTCATCCAATGAGATCACGCTTACCGTGGTTCAGCCGCTTGTCGCGTTACCTGACGACGACCCGCGCTGGAAGTTACTCCCGGATGAGTAATCCTCAGAAAATGCGTTCCTGATGCACCCACACGGCGGCTTCAACGCGGGATTTTAGCTTCATCTTCTTCAGCATATGTTTCACATGCACCTTGACCGTGCTTTCGGTGATATCCAGACGACGGGCGATCATTTTGTTCGGCAGACCCTGGGCAATCAGCTTCAGAATATCGCGCTCGCGCGGGGTTAACTGGCTGACGTCGCGGTCGGAGGTGGCGCGGTTTGCCCGCAGGCTGGCGGCCAGCACCGGGGTTAACGCCTCGCTCAGTACCATTTCGCCTGCGGCAGCCTGTTGCAGGGCCTTGAGCAGATCTTCCGGCTCCATATCTTTCAGCAGGTAGCCGTCTGCACCGCGTTTTAACGCCGTGACCACATCTTCTTCATGGTTTGAGACGCTGAAGACCACCACGCGTCCCGACAGCGATTTTTCACGCAGCTTATCGAGCGTCTCCAGACCGTTCATGCCTGGCATGTTCAGATCGAGCAGGATCAAATCAGGATCAAGCGATTCGGCAAGTTCAATACCCTGTTCACCGTTGCTGGCTTCGCCAACGACGGTGATATCAGGTGCCATGCTGACCAGCTGTTTTACGCCAGTACGCAGCATCGGATGGTCGTCAATCAACAGGATGGATGCCGGTTCCTGATTAGTCATGGGTTTCTCCCTGTATAGTTGTGAGGGGTTTTTCGGGGATAAAGGTGACAACCACTTCTGTGCCACCTGTTTCTCGCCGACGAACCTGGCAATCACCGCGCAGGCTTTGGGCGCGGTCTCGCATGATAATTAAACCGTAATGGTTTGTCCGTTCGGCATTTTCCGGCACGCCGCGGCCGTTGTCATGAACCGTGAGCTTCACCTGATTATCGTGCTGGCTAACGGTAACGGTGACCGCCGTCGCGTCAGCGTGTTTTAGCACGTTGCTCAGCGCTTCGCGGGCGATCTGCAGTAAATGAATGGCCTGATGAGAAGGCACAAAACGAGGCGGTAACTGGTAATCGAGCTTCACCGGGAACCCCAGTCGGGCGCTAAATTCCTGGCAGCTTGCTTCCAGCGCCGGGCGCAGGCCGGGCTCGGTGAGCTGCAGGCGGAAGGTGGTCAGCAGTTCGCGAAGCTGTACCCAGGAGGTGTTCAGCTCGTTGCGGATCTGGCTCAGCAGCGCTTTGTTGCTTTCCGGCATTTCTGCGGCCTGCATTTGCAGACAGCTGACCTGCATTTTCATACAGGAGAGTGATTGGGCGATAGAGTCGTGGAGTTCGCGGGCGATGGTGGCGCGCTCTTCCATCACGATCAGCTGCTGCTGCTTCTCCTGATGGCGGTCGAGTGCCAGCGTGGCCGTCAGCTGTTCAACCAGCGTATCCACCAGTTGCTGCTGGTCGTGGCTCAGATGACGCCCGGCGGGCAGGGTCGCCAGCAGAATACCGTACTGGGTGTGGCTGTCTGTCAGCCGCCATTTTAGCGTCGTGCCGCTGGTGGTCAGCGGCGGTAAGCCGCGTGGGCACAGGTGGCAGCCTTTGTCATCGCAGCTCATATCTGACTGACAGGTAAACTCCTGGTGATTTTCTTCATCTTCCATGTCGTACACCCGAAGCTCCAGATCGTGCAGCAGGGTCAGATTCTGCAGGCCATTCAGGACCGGGGAGAGACGTTCGCACAGCGGCACCTGCATATGCAGGCGGCGATTAGCCTGCCACAGAAACGAGAGGATCTCGTTTTTCTGCTCCAGCCCCGCGGTTTTCTCCTGTACGCGTTTTTCCAGTACCGCGTAACTCTCGGCGAGTTCATCTGACATGGTGTTGAGCGCCTGGCCCAGCATCGCCATTTCGTTGCGTCCGCTGATGTGGGTGCGCTGGGTAAAATCCCGGGCAGTCACCGCGCGGGCCATCGCCAGCAGTTGCTTCCAGGGATTCAGCAGCCGGGCGCGCAGCCAGACAATGGTGAAAATCAGCAGCAGCCCCATAAACAGCGCCATCGCCCGGTGGATCATCACCACCCGGTCGATGCGTAATTCGGTGGTTTGATCGAAAGAGGAGACCAGGGTATCAATGCGGGAAACGAACCCGGCGACATCATGGGCAACGGTATCAGGATTTTTCGCCTGCTTTAACCCCGGCTCCAGCTGAGTGTGCCAGTAGCCCTGAAGGGCTTTAAGCTGGGATTCCTGACCGGCACGAATCGCGGCACTTTCCAGTTCGGTGCTAAAAGCGGTATGTTCCATATCGTCCAGCAGCTTCTGATCGTCCTGGGTTAACGGCACCGATGCCAGTAGACGATAACTCTGCATGCGTAGTGAGCCTGCCTCGTTGATGGCATGGGCATTACCCTGTACACCCTGTACCAGCCAGCCGGAAATCGCCATGCCGGTCACGCCGATGGCGGTAGACAGCAAAACGATCAGGGCGACCTGATTGACGAGTGTTAGCGGAGATAAACATCTTTTTAACATAGAGTTGCCGGGCTCCTGACGTGGCCTGCTTGCAGGAATGGCGTTATTCTGGTGCATACCCTGGAGTATACCCATACCAATAAAGGATTACCTCTAAATTGCCAATGGGGTAAGGCTCAGGGGGAGGAATGGACAGCGAGACGTCAGTCCTGTGAAAAACCACGTCTTTTTTACCGTTTTACTCTACTCACTAAGGATGATGGCTTTTTTTTCGCCGCAAATCCTCCCACTTTTCCTTTGATTTATATCAACTTACCGCCGCCCTAAAACCCTAATGTTTGCAGCATCATTCGAGAATCAGAGGTGTCTATGAGTCACACATCCGCTCCCGAAAGGGAAAATGGTGCCGTTATAACTGACTGGCGTCCGGAAGATCCGGCGTTCTGGCAGCAGCGCGGCCACCGTGTCGCAAGCCGAAATCTGTGGATTTCCGTTCCATGTTTATTGTTAGCGTTTTGCGTCTGGATGTTGTTCAGCGCGGTAGCGGTGAACCTGCCTAAGGTCGGATTTACCTTTACCACCGATCAGTTGTTTATGCTGACCGCGCTGCCGTCGCTGTCGGGAGCCTTGCTGCGCGTGCCTTACGCGTTCATGGTGCCGGTTTTTGGCGGCCGTCGCTGGACGGCGTTCAGTACCGGTATCATGATCGTGCCTTGTGTGTGGCTCGGTTTTGCGGTGCAGGACACCTCCACGCCGTTTAGCGTGTTCGTGATCATCTCTCTGCTCTGCGGCTTTGCGGGCGCAAACTTCGCGTCCAGCATGGCAAACATCAGCTTCTTCTTCCCGAAAGCGAAGCAGGGCGGTGCGCTGGGGATTAACGGCGGCCTGGGTAACATGGGCGTCAGCGTAATGCAGCTGATTGCACCGCTGGCGATCTCCGTCTCTATCTTCGCGGCGTTTGGCGGCGGTGGGGTGACGCAGGCAGATGGCTCTTCCCTGTATCTGCAAAACGCGGCCTGGATCTGGGTACCGTTCCTGGTGGTCTTTACCCTTGCGGCCTGGTTCTTTATGAATGACCTGTCTGCATCGAAGGCATCCCTGAGCGAGCAGTTGCCGGTGCTGAAGCGCGGCCACCTGTGGGTGATGGCGCTGCTCTATCTGGCGACCTTCGGCTCGTTCATTGGTTTCTCTGCGGGCTTTGCCATGCTGTCGAAAACCCAGTTCCCGGAGGTGCAAATTCTGCAGTTCGCCTTCTTCGGACCGTTTATTGGCGCGCTGGCGCGTTCGCTGGGCGGCATGGTCTCTGACCGTCTGGGCGGGACCCGCGTGACGCTGGTTAACTTCGTTGTGATGGCGGTCTTCTGTGCGCTGCTGTTCCTGACCCTGCCAGCCGACGGACAGGGCGGTAACTTCATCGCCTTCTTCGGCGTGTTTATGGTGCTGTTCCTGACGGCCGGGCTGGGAAGTGCTTCTACCTTCCAGATGATCTCCGTCATCTTCCGTAAGCTGACCATGGACCGCGTGAAAGCACAGGGCGGTAGCGAAGAGCAGGCCATGCGCGAAGCGGCAACGGATACGGCGGCAGCGCTGGGCTTTATCTCCGCGATTGGCGCTATCGGTGGCTTCTTTATTCCAAAAGCGTTCGGGATCTCTCTGGACCTGACCGGCTCCCCGGCAGGAGCAATGAAAGTATTCCTCGTTTTCTATATCGCCTGTGTCGCCATCACATGGCTGGTATATGGCCGTAATTCCAAGAAAAATAAGTAAGTTTGATTATCCGTTTACGCGGCCTTCGGGTCGCGTTTTTTTGTTTCCTCAGTAGTTACAACATACTCATGGCTTTTCTAACGTCCCGCCCGCAGGTAACTCTGTGATCGCCATCGCTTTTCAGCCGAGCCTACCCCTTAATACCCGAGATGTTAAAAACAGGCGGGCTTATTGTACGATAAATAAAAAATTCCTTTAAAAATCATTGATATATAAAAATAAAAATTCTACCGCTTTGGTGGTATTCGTTATAACACCTCACTTCATAGTCCCCCTCCGTCTTGATCGTTATCAATTCTCCCTCTCTTACAGGACGTTACCTTCGCTGCAAATCAGCAATGTCGATTTAGAGAGCCACAGGCTCCACACAGGAGATACCCGATGAGCAAATTTTTGGACCGGTTTCGCTACTTCAAACAGAAGGGTGAAACTTTTGCCGATGGGCACGGCCAGGTTCTGGATACCAACCGGGACTGGGAAGACGGTTACCGCCAGCGCTGGCAGCATGACAAAGTCGTCCGTTCAACCCACGGTGTAAACTGCACTGGCTCGTGTAGCTGGAAGATTTTCGTTAAAAACGGTCTGGTGACCTGGGAAATGCAACAGACCGACTATCCGCGCACCCGCCCGGATATGCCGAACCATGAACCACGTGGCTGCCCGCGTGGTGCCAGCTACTCCTGGTATCTCTACAGTGCGAACCGTCTTAAATATCCTCTGATGCGCAAGCGCCTGATGAAAATGTGGCGTGAAGCGAAGGTGCAGCACAGCGATCCGGTAGAGGCGTGGGCATCCATTATCGAAGACGCCGACAAAGCGAAAAGCTTCAAGCAGGCGCGTGGCCGCGGTGGTTTTGTTCGCTCCTCCTGGAAAGAGGTGAATGAGTTGATTGCCGCCTCTAACGTCTATACCGTCAAAACTTACGGTCCTGACCGCGTGGCAGGCTTCTCGCCGATCCCGGCGATGTCGATGGTCTCTTACGCCTCTGGCGCGCGCTATCTTTCCCTGATTGGGGGAACCTGTCTGAGCTTCTACGACTGGTACTGCGACCTGCCGCCAGCGTCTCCACAGACCTGGGGTGAGCAGACCGACGTGCCGGAGTCCGCCGACTGGTATAACTCCAGCTACATTATCGCCTGGGGCTCCAACGTACCGCAGACCCGTACCCCGGATGCCCACTTCTTTACAGAAGTGCGTTACAAAGGCACCAAAACCGTTGCGGTGACCCCGGACTACGCCGAAATTGCCAAGCTGTGTGACCTGTGGCTGGCGCCTAAACAGGGTACTGACTCCGCGATGGCGCTGGCGATGGGCCACGTCATGCTGCGTGAATTCCATCTCGATAAACCAAGCCAGTACTTCACCGATTACGTGCGTCGTTATACCGACATGCCAATGCTGGTGATGCTGGAAGAGCGTGACGGCTACTACGCAGCAGGCCGTACGCTGCGTGCGGCGGATCTGGTGGACGCGCTGGGCCAGGAAAACAACCCTGAGTGGAAAACCGTCGCGTATAACAGCAACGGTGAGCTGGTGGTGCCAAACGGTTCAATCGGCTTCCGCTGGGGTGAGAAGGGCAAATGGAACCTTGAACAACGTAACGGTACAACCGGCGAAGAGACCGAGCTGCGCCTGAGCATGCTGGGCAGCCAGGATGAGATCGCAGAAGTGGGCTTCCCGTACTTCGGCGGTGAAGGTTCTGAGCACTTCAACAAGGTTGAGCTACAGAACGTCCTGATGCATAAACTGCCGGTGAAACGCCTGCAGCTGGCCGACGGCTCTAGCGCCCTGGTGACCACCGTGTATGACCTGACGCTGGCCAACTACGGCCTGGAGCGCGGTCTGAACGATGAAAACTGCGCGACCAGCTATGACGATGTGAAGGCGTACACCCCAGCCTGGGCGGAGCAGATCACCGGCGTACCGCGTGCGCAGATCACTCGTATCGCCCGTGAATTCGCAGAAAACGCTGACAAAACCCACGGTCGTTCAATGATTATTGTCGGTGCCGGTCTGAACCACTGGTATCACCTCGATATGAACTACCGTGGCCTGATCAATATGCTGATCTTCTGCGGCTGTGTCGGTCAGAGCGGTGGCGGCTGGGCGCACTACGTGGGCCAGGAAAAACTGCGTCCGCAGACCGGCTGGCAGCCGCTGGCGTTTGCCCTTGACTGGCAGCGTCCGGCGCGTCATATGAACAGCACTTCCTACTTCTATAACCACTCCAGCCAGTGGCGCTATGAGACGGTTACCGCGCAGGAGCTGCTATCACCGATGGCAGATAAATCCCGCTACAGCGGTCATCTGATCGACTTTAACGTCCGCGCTGAACGCATGGGCTGGTTGCCGTCCGCGCCTCAGCTGGGTACTAACCCGCTGCGCATTGCAGAAGAGGCGAAGCAGGCAGGGATGTCGCCGGTGGATTACACCGTTAAGTCTCTGAAAGACGGTTCAATTCGTTTTGCAGCCGAGCAGCCAGAAAACGGTAAAAACCATCCGCGTAACCTGTTCATCTGGCGTTCCAACCTGCTGGGCTCGTCCGGTAAAGGCCACGAGTACATGCTGAAATATCTGCTCGGTACCGAAAACGGTATTCAGGGTAAAGATCTCGGCAAGCAGGGCGGCGTGAAGCCGGAAGAGGTGGAGTGGAAAGACAACGGTCTCGACGGCAAGCTGGATCTGGTGGTGACCCTCGACTTCCGTCTCTCCAGTACCTGCCTGTACTCCGATATCGTGCTGCCTACCGCTACCTGGTACGAAAAAGACGACATGAATACCTCGGATATGCATCCGTTTATTCATCCGCTGTCTGCGGCCGTTGACCCGGCGTGGGAATCAAAAAGCGACTGGGATATCTACAAAGACATCGCGAAGAAATTCTCTGAAGTCTGCGTAGGGCACCTGGGCAAAGAGACCGACGTGGTGACGCTGCCTATCCAGCACGACTCCGCCGCAGAACTGGCGCAGCCGCTGGACGTGAAGGACTGGAAAAAAGGTGAATGTGACCTGATCCCGGGCGTAACGGCACCGCACATTATTCCGGTGGAACGTGACTACCCGGCGACCTACGAGCGCTTTACCTCTATCGGCCCGCTGATGGAGAAAATCGGCAACGGCGGGAAAGGGATTGCCTGGAACACCCAGAGCGAAATGGATCTGCTGCGCAAGCTCAATTACACCAAAGCGGACGGCCCGGCCAAAGGCCAGCCGATGCTGAATACGGCGATTGATGCGGCAGAAATGATCCTGACCCTGGCACCGGAAACCAACGGCCAGGTTGCCGTGAAGGCCTGGAAAGCGCTGAGTGAATTCACCGGCCGCGACCATACGCATCTGGCGCTCAACAAAGAAGACGAAAAAATCCGCTTCCGCGATATTCAGGCGCAGCCGCGCAAAATTATCTCCAGCCCGACCTGGTCTGGCCTGGAAGATGAACATGTCTCTTATAACGCCGGGTATACCAACGTTCACGAGCTGATCCCATGGCGTACTCTGTCCGGTCGTCAGTCGCTGTATCAGGATCACCAGTGGATGCGTGACTTCGGTGAAAGCCTGCTGGTTTACCGTCCACCAATCGACACCCGCTCCGTGAAAGCGGTGATGGGCGCGAAATCGAACGGCAACCCGGAGAAGGCGCTGAACTTCCTGACGCCGCACCAGAAGTGGGGGATCCACTCTACTTATAGCGACAACCTGCTGATGCTGACCTTGTCCCGCGGTGGTCCGATTGTGTGGATGAGTGAAGCGGACGCCAAAGATCTGGGTATTGAAGATAACGACTGGATCGAAGTGTTCAACAGCAACGGCGCCCTGACGGCGCGTGCGGTGGTGAGCCAGCGCGTACCGGCCGGGATGACCATGATGTACCACGCGCAGGAACGTATCGTGAACCTGCCGGGTTCAGAGATCACCGAGCAGCGCGGCGGTATTCACAACTCCGTGACCCGTATTACGCCGAAGCCGACCCACATGATCGGTGGCTATGCACAGCTGGCCTACGGCTTTAACTACTACGGTACGGTAGGTTCTAACCGCGATGAGTTCGTGGTGGTACGTAAGATGAAAAATATTAACTGGTTAGATGGCGAAGGTAATGACCAGGTACAGGAGAGCGTAAAATGAAAATTCGTTCACAAGTCGGCATGGTGCTGAATCTGGATAAATGCATCGGCTGTCATACCTGCTCAGTCACCTGTAAGAACGTCTGGACCAGCCGTGAAGGGATGGAATACGCCTGGTTCAACAACGTGGAAAGCAAGCCGGGCACCGGCTTCCCGACCGACTGGGAAAACCAGGAGAAGTGGAAGGGCGGCTGGATCCGTAAAATCAACGGTAAGCTGCAGCCGCGCATGGGTAACCGTGCGATGCTGCTGGGTAAAATCTTCGCCAACCCGCATCTGCCGGGTATCGAAGATTATTACGAGCCGTTTGACTACGACTACCAGAACCTGCATAACGCGCCGGAAAGTAAGCACCAGCCGATCGCCCGTCCTCGCTCCCTGATCACCGGTCAGCGCATGGACAAAATTACCAGCGGTCCAAACTGGGAAGAAATTCTGGGCGGCGAGTTCGAAAAGCGCGCCAAAGACCAGAACTTCGAGAACATGCAGAAGGCGATGTACGGCCAGTTTGAAAACACCTTCATGATGTACCTGCCGCGTCTGTGTGAGCACTGCCTCAACCCGGCGTGCGTGGCGACCTGCCCGAGCGGCGCCATCTACAAGCGTGAAGAAGACGGCATCGTGCTGATTGACCAGGACAAGTGCCGCGGCTGGCGTATGTGCATCACCGGCTGCCCGTACAAAAAAATCTACTTCAACTGGAAGAGCGGTAAGTCTGAGAAGTGCATCTTCTGTTATCCGCGTATCGAAGCCGGTATGCCGACCGTTTGCTCCGAGAGCTGCGTAGGCCGTATTCGTTACCTCGGCGTGCTGCTGTATGACGCAGACGCGATTGAAAATGCCGCGAGCACCGAGAACGAGAAAGATCTGTACCAGCGTCAGCTGGACGTGTTCCTTGACCCGAACGATCCGAAAGTGATTGAGCAGGCGCTGAAAGAAGGCATTCCGCAGAGCGTAATCGACGCGGCGCAGCAGTCTCCGGTATACAAAATGGCGATGGACTGGAAGCTGGCCCTGCCGCTGCACCCGGAATACCGCACGCTTCCGATGGTCTGGTACGTGCCGCCTCTGTCGCCGATTCAGTCAGCCGCGGATGCAGGCGAGCTGGGCAGCAACGGCATTCTGCCGGACGTGGAGAGCTTGCGTATCCCGGTTCAGTACCTGGCAAACCTGCTGACCGCAGGCGATACCCAGCCGGTACTGCTGGCGCTGAAACGTATGCTGGCGATGCGCCACTTCAAACGTGCGGAAACCGTGGACGGCGTGACCGACACCCGTGCGCTGGAAGAGGTCGGCCTGACCGAAGCGCAGGCGCAGGAGATGTACCGCTACCTGGCCATTGCCAACTACGAAGATCGTTTCGTGGTACCAAGCAGCCACCGTGAACTGGCCCGCGAAGCCTTCCCGGAGAAAAACGGTTGTGGCTTTAGCTTTGGCGACGGTTGCCACGGGTCTGACAGCAAATTCAACCTGTTCAACAGCCGCCGCATCGATGCCATGGATGTGACCAGCAAAACGGAGCCGCACCCATGATTGAACTCGTGATTGTTTCGCGTCTGCTGGAGTACCCGGATGCTGCGCTGGCGCAGCATCAGCAGGAACTCTTTGATGCGCTCGCGTCCTCTGAAAACCTGGATAAAGAAGATGCCCAGACACTGGGCGTTTTCCTCCGCGACCTGTTAGCGCGCGATCTTCTCGATGCGCAGGCGGATTACAGCCAGCTGTTTGATCGCGGTCGCGCAACCTCGCTGCTGCTGTTTGAACACGTTCACGGGGAATCCCGCGATCGGGGGCAGGCGATGGTGGACCTGATGGCCCAGTACGAGCAGCACGGCCTGCAGCTCGACAGCCGCGAGCTGCCGGATCATCTGCCGCTGTACCTGGAGTATCTGGCGCAGTTGCCAAAAGAAGAGGCGCTGGGTGGTCTGCAGGACATCGCGCCGATTCTGGCGTTGCTCAGCGCCCGTCTTCAGCAGCGCGAGAGCCGCTATGCGGCGCTGTTTGGGGTGCTGGTGAAGCTGGCGAATACCTCGGTCGACAGTGAAAAAGTGGCGGAGAAAATTGCGGACGAAGCCCGCGACGACACGCCACAGGCGCTGGATGCAGTCTGGGAAGAAGAGCAGGTGAAATTCTTTGCTGACCAGAGCTGCGGCGAATCTGAAATTTCGGCTCACCAGCGTCGTTTTGCCGGCGCGGTTGCCCCGCAATATTTGAATATCTCTAACGGAGGACGGCACTAATGCACTTCCTGAATATGTTCTTCTTTGACATTTACCCGTATATCGCGGGCACCGTGTTCCTGGTGGGAAGCTGGCTGCGTTATGACTATGGCCAGTACACCTGGCGTGCTGCCTCCAGCCAGATGCTGGATCGTAAAGGGATGCACGTTGCGTCTAACCTGTTCCACATCGGTATTCTGGGGATTTTTGCCGGTCACTTCCTGGGAATGCTGACGCCACACTGGATGTATGAAGCGTGGCTGCCCATCGAAGTGAAGCAGAAGATGGCGATGATCGCCGGTGGCGCTTGCGGCGTGATGACCCTGGTGGGTGGTCTGCTGCTGCTGAAACGCCGTCTGTTCAGTCCGCGCGTGCGGGCTACCACTACCACGGCGGATATCCTGATCCTCTCTCTGCTGATGGTTCAGTGCGCACTGGGTCTGCTGACCATTCCATTCTCGGCGCAGCATATGGACGGCAGCGAGATGATGAAGCTGGTGGGATGGGCGCAGTCCGTAGTGACCTTCCACGGTGGTGCATCTGAACATCTGGACGGGGTGGCGTTTATCTTCCGCCTGCACCTGGTGTTGGGTATGACCCTGTTTGTGCTGTTCCCGTTCTCTCGTCTGGTGCACATCTGGAGCGCGCCGGTGGGGTACCTGACGCGCAAATACCAGATTGTGCGTGCCCGTCGCTAATTTGTCGTTTTGATACTAACCCCGCATTCGCGGGGTTTTTTTTCGCCCCAGCCCAGGTTATTGCCTGCCGCAGCAAACAGGATCAGCGCGCCGCCCGCCAGTTGGGTAATATCCAGCGAATGCCCGAAGACCACATTATCGACAACGATGGCTATTACCGGATAGATAAAGGACAGTGAACCGGTAATGGGCGTCGGAAGTTTTTGGATGGCGCTATACAACAGCTGATACATGATACCGGTATGGACAATGCCCAGCGTCAGTAAAATTGGCCACGGAAAATCAGCGGACAAGGTGGGCATACGGGCAAACGGCAGTAGCATTACCACGCCTGTCAGCACCTGAATAAACGCTATATGCTGTGGCGCGATGGATTTCAGTTTGCGGGCAATAATCGCCGTCAACGCATAGAAGAACGCCGCACCCAGTGCCAGACCGATCCCCGCGAGCCAGGCTGAGCCATGGGAACCGGACAGTTCGCCTGAGAGCAAAATTATCACCCCGCCGAAGGCAAGAAACAGCCAGCCCCATTTGACCAGACTGACGCGTTCGCCTAATAACATACCCATCATCACCAGCATAAAGGGCTGAGTGTTATAGACCACAGTGGAAAGGCCAATCGAAATACGTTCATAGGCAGCGAACAGCAGCAGCCAGTTCACCACTAATGCTACCCCGCCGAGAATAGCCAGCAGCAGAGAGGTACGGGTGAGGGGACTAAAGGGTTTTTGGCTCATTCGAATGAAAATGAACAGTGCGATTGCGCCGATCAGACAGCGCCAGAAAACCTCTTCTGACACTGGCAGTCCGGAGAGTAAAACAAACGCGCCAATCGAGCCGGAAATTAACATCGCCAGGCTCATTTGCCAGACGCCTTTATGTAAGTCACGCATCATTCACCTCCTGGTTGATGACGCTATTGTCGAAAATTGCTGTCGGGTTTTACAGGGTTGAGATAAGGTTAAATACGCGAATGGCTTTTTAAAATTAGGTGAAAACGATGGAATACCTTCTCGATGATATCGATCGGCAAATTTTGGCTTGTCTGGTCGAGGATGCGCGTATGTCGCTGAAGGTGCTCAGCGGCCGTATCGGTCTGACTTCGCCCAGCACGGCAGAACGCCTGAAAAGGCTGGAAGAGCGTGGAGTGATTCAGGGTTACGGTGCCCGGGTCAATCTGGCGGCGTTAGGTTATACGCTGCAGGCGCTGGTGCGGGTTCGCCCGTTGCCTGGACTGTTACATAAAGTGGATAAATACATCCAGGCGATGCCGGAGTGTATTGAAAGCGACAAAGTGACCGGTGAAGACTGTTTTGTCATCCGGCTGGTGGTGCGGTCGATTGAACAACTGGATGTGTTGCTGGACGGGCTGGCGGAGCATGCCCAGTGTAATACGTCGATTGTGAAGAGCTCACCGGTGAAGCGACGCTTGCCGCCGATGTAGCCGTCTGTCGCCGGGTGGCGGCTACGCCTTACCCGGCCTACGAAAGTGTGCTTGGTTAGGTTTTATTATGATTTTTGGAATTGATGGTGGTGGGGGAAGGATTACTCGGCGCGTTGCGCCCTGCGGCATGGAAGTAATGGTGGTGGGGGAAGGATTCGAACCTTCGAAGTCGATGACGGCAGATTTACAGTCTGCTCCCTTTGGCCGCTCGGGAACCCCACCAGGGGTAATTCAAATTTTGAGGTCGTGCTGAGAGATGGTGGTGGGGGAAGGATTCGAACCTTCGAAGTCGATGACGGCAGATTTACAGTCTGCTCCCTTTGGCCGCTCGGGAACCCCACCACGGGGTAATGCTTGTACTGGCCTGCTTCCTGCTGGAAGCGGGGCGCATCATATCAAATGACACGCCCCTGTAAAGCGTTACCACAAGAAAAATAAACTGGTTGCCTGATTTTTACCCGCAAAGCTGTAAAGCTAACCAATTCATTTCACTGTCGATTAAAGAATGATCGTTCTGTTACCGTAAACGAATACGCGCTGCGCCAGCACCTGATAGAGTGCGCGGCTCAGAACGTTCTTCTCAACATCGCGTCCGGCACGCATCATGTCTTCCGCCGTGTAGGTGTGATCCACATGAATCACGTCCTGCATGATGATTGGGCCTTCATCCAGATTGTCATTTACGTAATGCGCCGTTGCGCCGATGATCTTCACGCCGCGTTCATAGGCCTGATGGTAGGGACGTGCGCCAATAAAGGCGGGCAGGAAGGAGTGGTGAATGTTAATAATTTTGTTCGGGAAACGCGCCACGAAGGAGGGTGTCAGCACGCGCATGTATTTCGCCAGGACAACGTAGTCCGGGTTGTGCGCTTCAATAGCCTCAGCCATCAGGTTGTCGTGCTCTTCACGCGTATGGCCTTCATGGCTCACCAGCTCGAACGGAATATCAAAACGCTCTACCAGCGTACGCAGCGTCTCGTGGTTACCGATAACGGCGGCGATTTCGACATCCAGACCGCCGTAGTTTGCTTTCATCAGCAAATCGCCCAGGCAGTGGGCTTCTTTGGTCACCAGAATCACGATGCGACGACGGCCCGCTGGCGTCAGCTCGCGTACGGAACCTTCCGGCAGCGCGCTGTCCAGATCGGCAAGCAGAGTGGTGTCGTTGAAAATACCTTCCAGTTCGGTACGCATGAAGAAACGACCGGTACGGTGGTCAACGAATTCGTTGTTCTGCACGATATTCAATTCATGTTTGTAACAGATGTTGGTAATTCGTGCGATCAGCCCTTTTTGATCGGGACAGATGGTGCGCAGAACTTTACGTTGTAGTGATTGCATCGCCGGGAAATCCTGTTTGAGTATTTGCGAAGTCTCGGTTGTCGGGCGTTACTGCCCGCAACACTTTTTAAATTTTTTACCAGAACCACAAGGGCAGGGATCGTTACGACCAAACTGCGGGCGCGTTCCGTCAATATAATACCATTGCCCGCTTTCCTTTAAGAACCGGGAACGCTCGATAATGGCACCCGGTTTAATGTGTTCAGTAAACCGGGCAACAAAGCTGACGTAACCTTCATTTTCGTGACTACCGGGTGCGGATTCATAAACGGTAAGACCGAGCCACTGGGTATTGGCGAACCCGGCTTCGATCTCCTGTTTGAAACTGGCGGCCTGGCATGAGGGGTGCCAGGTTTTAATCAGGTAGTCTGCGTCTTTGATCACAAAAGCGGTATACCGTGAACGCATAAGGTGTGATGGGTCTGGTGCAACCTGATCGCCAGAAAGATATCGCTGGCAACATAGGCTATACTCCAGAGCGCTACCACAGGGGCAGAGTTGAGACACGATTCTCTTCCTGGAACAAAAAATTAAGGGCGTAAAACGCTTCGGGTAGCACCATGTTAACTGAGCTGTTGCGTTGACGCTATGTCGGGAATCCAGGGGAAGTAAAACAGGGCTAATGAGAAAGGTTAAAATTGGACTGGCGCTGGGCTCAGGTGCAGCCCGCGGATGGTCACACATCGGCGTGATAAATGCCTTAAACCAGATGGGCGTCGATGTCGATATTGTTGCAGGATGTTCGATTGGATCGCTGGTAGGTTCCGCCTATGCGTGCGGCAAATTGCCCGAACTTGAAGCGTGGGTGCGATCCTTCAGTTACTGGGACGTGCTGCGCCTGATGGACCTTTCCTGGCAGCGCGGTGGGTTGCTTCGCGGTGAACGTGTCTTTAACCAGTTCCGTCAGATTATGCCTCTTCAGGACTTCAGCGATTGTCAGCTGCCATTTGGCGCCGTGGCAACGAATCTCAGTACGGGACGTGAGCTGTGGCTGACCGAAGGGGATATCCACCTTGCCGTTCGCGCCTCCTGCAGTATGCCGGGCCTTATGGCTCCTGTCCCGCATAATGGGTACTGGCTTGTTGATGGCGGAGTCGTTAACCCCGTGCCAATCTCTTTGACGCGCGCAATGGGGGCTGACATCGTGATCGCGGTCGATTTACAACACGACGCTCACCTGATGCAGCAAGACCTCATGCCGGTCAATTTGCAAAGCGAAGATGCGGAGGCGGAAAAACTGGCCTGGCATGAGCGCTTACGCGGGCGAATTGGTCGGATAGCCGCGCGCCGCTCGGTCGCTGCACCCACGGCAATGGAGATTATGACCACCTCAATCCAGGTGCTGGAAAACCGCCTGAAACGTAACCGTATGGCGGGCGACCCACCGGATATTCTGATTCAACCCTATTGT
Organism: Enterobacter sp. A8; assembly: GCF_004296595.1. NCBI lineage: Bacteria > Pseudomonadati > Pseudomonadota > Gammaproteobacteria > Enterobacterales > Enterobacteriaceae > Enterobacter > Enterobacter sp. A8. The sequence goes on along the minus strand of NZ_SCMF01000001.1, from coordinate 819,210 downwards.
CCACAAATCTCTACCCTTGATTTCCATCGGGCTGAGGCCGCCATCGCAGCGGGCTCTTTAGCCGTCGAAAAGAAAATGGACGAATTATTGCCATTTGTGCGAACCGCACGTTGAGCACCTTTTTTTGACTACTTCAGCAAAATCTGACAGGCGATAGTGCCGATAGCATGCCACTATTTAGTAACTGTCAGCCAGGGGAGGAACCATGACGCAGCCATTGGCCGGAAAACACATTTTGATTGTTGAAGACGAGCCCGTTTTCCGATCGCTACTGGATTCGTGGTTATCCTCGCTGGGGGCAACCACTGCCCTGGCTGAAGATGGTGTTGATGCCCTGGAAAAAATGGTCAGTATCACGCCCGATCTGATGATCTGTGATATCGCAATGCCGCGGATGAATGGCCTGAAGTTGGTTGAACATCTGCGTAATGAGGGCAACCAGACGCCCATACTGGTGATCTCCGCGACGGAAAATATGGCGGATATTGCCAAAGCATTGCGTCTGGGGGTGCAGGATATTCTGCTGAAACCAGTAAAAGATCTGAACCGTTTGCGTGAAACGGTATTGGCCTGCCTTTATCCGAATATGTTTAATTCCCGCGTCGAGGAAGAAGAGCGCCTTTTCCAGGACTGGGATGCTTTAGTCAGTAATCCGCCTGCCGCGGCCAAGCTATTGCAGGAACTTCAGCCGCCGGTACAACAGACCTTTTCACACTGTCGAATAAATTATCGCCAGCTTGTGGCCGCGGATCAGCCCGGTCTGGTGCTTGATATTGCGCCATTATCGGATTCCGATCTTGCGTTTTATTCCCTGGATGTTACCCGTGCCGGGGATAATGGTGTATTAGCAGCATTATTACTTCGTGCGCTATTTAACGGGCTGTTGCAGGAACAGTTATCGCATCAGGGGCAACGGCTTCCGGAGTTAGGCAGTTTACTTAAACAGGTTAACCAGCTTTTTCGCCAGGCCAATTTACCAGGACAATTTCCATTGCTGGTTGGCTATTACCATAGTGGATTGAAAAATCTTATCCTCGTTTCAGCGGGTTTGAACGCCTCTCTGAATACCGGGGAACATCATATTCAGGTTAGCAATGGTGTGCCGCTGGGTACATTGGGTACGGCTTATCTTAATCAAATTAGCCATCGCTGTTCTTCCTGGCAGTGCCAAATTTGGGGTGCCGGGGGGCGGTTGCGGTTAATGTTGTCCACGGAATAAGCAGTTGGACCTTAATTTTAAGATTGCCTTACCTGTGCTTTGTGGGGAGTGCTACTATCGCTGCCCAGATTCATGCGTATTTATCCTAATTGATCGGCAACGCGTTCTTTTCAGACTCGGACTGTATGATGAGGCTGATATACTCAACGCGTTATTTAATGCATAAAAGTTCAAAACTTGAACAGCTCAGGAGAATTTGAATGGCTGCCCTAAATTCGAAAGTCAGAAAGGCCGTCATCCCGGTAGCGGGATTGGGGACCAGGATGTTACCAGCAACTAAGGCAATTCCTAAAGAGATGTTGCCACTGGTTGATAAGCCATTAATTCAGTATGTCGTAAACGAATGTATCGCGGCCGGCATCACTGAAATTGTGCTGGTTACACATTCATCTAAAAACTCTATCGAAAACCATTTCGATACCAGTTTCGAACTCGAAGCCATGCTGGAAAAACGCGTTAAGCGTCAGCTGTTAGAAGAAGTGCAGTCTATTTGCCCTCCGCACGTTACCATTATGCAGGTGCGTCAGGGGCTGGCGAAAGGTCTGGGCCACGCGGTACTTTGTGCATATCCTGTTGTGGGTAATGAACCTGTTGCGGTCATTCTGCCAGACGTCATTCTGGACGAATATGAATCCGATCTGTCTCAGGATAACCTTGCTGAGATGATCAAGCGCTTTGACGAAACGGGTAGCAGCCAGATTATGGTTGAACCTGTTGAAGACGTGACGGCTTACGGTGTTGTTGACTGTAAAGGCGTTAATCTTGAACCCGGTGAAAGCGTGCCAATGGTAGGCGTCGTAGAGAAGCCTAAAGCCGACGTAGCGCCGTCTAATCTGGCGGTAGTAGGTCGCTATGTCCTGAGTGCTGAAATCTGGCCACTGCTGGCGAAAACGCCTCCAGGAGCAGGAGATGAGATCCAGCTGACCGATGCCATCGATATGCTGATCGAGAAAGAGACCGTTGAAGCCTACCATATGAAAGGTAAGAGCCATGACTGCGGTAATAAACTCGGTTATATGCAGGCATTCGTGGAATATGGCATCCGCCACAATTCACTGGGTGAAGAATTTAAAGCCTGGCTGAAAGAGAGCGTGGGTATTAAAAAATAACCCCGTCTGCAAATGATCAAGACCGGTGAGGCGATGCCCACCGGTTTTTTTATGCCCACCACTCAGGGTAACCACGCCGGTCTGTAAGGAACGTTAAATAGTACGATGTCCCAATATGACGGCATGTAAGGGGATGTTTGCAGGAATTGAGGATAAAAAAAATCCCGCATTAAGCGGGATTTTTCTGAATACGTTAGGATTAATCCTTGATCAGGAAGTCGTCCAGCTGTTTACCTTGCTCATCCATGGCTTTTTTGATAACAGCAGGCGTACGACCCTGGCCAGTCCAGGTTTTAGTTTCGCCGTTCTCGTCTACATAGCTATATTTAGCAGGACGAGCAGCGCGTTTTGCTTTAGTACCGGTCTTCGCTGCAGCCATGCTGTTCAGCAATTCATTTGGATCGATACCATCAGCAATCAGCATTTCACGATATTGCTGCAGTTTACGCGTACGCTCTTCGATTTCAGCAGCAGCAGCGCTTTCTTCTTCGCGACGTTCATTAACTACAACTTCTAATTTTTCCAGCATTTCTTCAAGCGTTTCCAGGGTGCATTCTCTTGCCTGCGCACGAAGAGTACGGATGTTGTTCAGAATTTTAAGTGCTTCGCTCATTGTAGTAATCTCAAACTTATAATGGGGGGTGGTTTGTTGTCCTAATAATAGAGCGATAAATTCAGTTGTGCAATAGGTGGGAATGTAAGGAATTCAAAAAATACGGAATAATGGGCGCTATTATTAATTACGCTAACTTAAATTTCATACCCACACAGGCTCGCTTGTTATCACGCTTACCTGCTTAACCCGTTCGGTTGCATCTTTTTTTTGTGACATTTACCGCAGGAATTATAGTTGCGGCGGATAAATATCAGCCTTTTGTATTAGTTTCTGCCAGCGTTGCCAGGGCAAAAATAGTTAATAAATAGTGAATTTTAATGAACGTGGATTCCAGTATAAAAAGAAGTGTTATGTTTAGTGGGTTCGCGACATATAGAGCATGCTGAATCCGTTTACCTCCTGTTTTATCGCATTATTTTCCTGTGCATCTCGTGGTTAACTGCGGCTTGAACCCCATACTCTGTGTGGTGTATCGCTGATGACCAGACAAAATATGGTACAATGAATCATTGGGAATATTACACATTGATTAGGGTTTGACGGCCAATGGCACAACTTTATTTCTACTATTCGGCAATGAATGCCGGAAAATCCACGGCGTTACTGCAATCCTCTTACAATTATCAGGAACGAGGGATGCGCACCGTTGTTTACACCGCTGAAATCGACGATCGCTTCGGTGCAGGTAAGGTGAGTTCAAGAATTGGTCTCTCGTCTCCGGCCAGACTGTTTAACCCACAAACGGACCTGTTGCAGGATATCCGTGCCGAGCATACTTCCCAGCCCATTCATTGCGTTCTGGTCGATGAAAGCCAGTTCCTGACGCGTGAACAGGTGCATGCGCTTTCAGAGGTCGTAGATGAACTTGATATTCCCGTTCTCTGCTATGGTTTGCGCACGGACTTTCGCGGGGAGCTATTTGCCGGTAGCCAGTATTTGCTTGCCTGGTCCGATAAACTGGTCGAACTGAAAACCATCTGTTTTTGCGGCCGTAAAGCCAGTATGGTGCTTCGTCTCGATCAGTCTGGTAAACCCTATGCAGACGGTGAGCAGGTGGTGATAGGGGGCAATGAACGCTATGTGTCGGTCTGTCGTAAGCATTATAAAGAGGCGTTGTCTGTGGGCTCCCTGACGGCGATTCAGCACGATAACAGGAAGTAGTTTCAAAGAACTTAAAGCCTGATCTTCAGACATAAAAAACCCGCCAGAGGCGGGTTTTTTAACAGCGGTCAATTAAGCGCTTTTCTTCGCTTTTTTGTCAGCTTTAATGACGGGTGCTTCTGTTTTCACAGCAGCGACGTCACCTTCTTTGAACTCACGTCCGTAGAATGTATCCAGCAGGATCTGTTTCAGCTCGGAGATCAGTGGGTAGCGCGGGTTCGCACCAGTACACTGGTCATCGAATGCATCTTCAGACAGCTTATCAACGTGTGCCAGGAAGTCAGCTTCCTGAACACCCGCTTCGCGGATAGATTTAGGAATGCCCAGTTCAGCCTTCAGGCTTTCCAGCCATGCCAGCAGTTTCTCGATCTTAGCAGCAGTACGGTCGCCCGGTGCGCTCAGACCCAGGTGGTCTGCGATTTCAGCATAACGACGACGTGCTTGCGGACGGTCGTACTGGCTGAAAGCAGTCTGCTTGGTTGGGTTGTCATTCGCGTTATAACGGATAACGTTGCTGATCAACAGGGCGTTCGCCAGACCGTGAGGAATGTGGAACTGAGAACCCAGTTTGTGAGCCATGGAGTGGCAAACCCCGAGGAAGGCGTTAGCAAACGCGATACCGGCGATGGTTGCTGCACTGTGGACACGCTCACGGGCAACCGGGTTTTTAGACCCTTCGTTGTAAGACGCTGGCAGGTTTTCTTTCAGCAGTTTCAGCGCCTGCAGAGCCTGACCATCAGAGAACTCAGAAGCCAGTACGGAAACATAGGCTTCCAGGGCGTGAGTCACAGCGTCCAGACCACCGAATGCACACAGTGATTTCGGCATATCCATCACCAGGTTGGCATCAACGATGGCCATATCTGGGGTCAGCGCGTAGTCAGCCAGTGGGTATTTCTGACCCGTTGCGTCATCAGTGACCACTGCGAACGGCGTAACTTCAGAACCTGTACCGGAAGTGGTGGTAACGGCGATCATCTTCGCTTTTACGCCCATTTTCGGGAACTTGTAGATACGTTTACGGATGTCCATAAAGCGCAGCGCCAGTTCTTCGAAGTGGGTTTCTGGATGTTCGTACATTACCCACATGATTTTCGCGGCGTCCATTGGGGAACCACCACCCAGTGCGATAATCACATCTGGTTTGAAGGAGTTAGCCAGCTCCGCACCTTTACGCACAACGCTCAGGGTTGGGTCAGCTTCAACTTCAAAGAATACTTCAGTTTCTACGCCAGCGGCTTTCAGAACAGAGGTGATCTGGTCAGCGTAACCGTTGTTGAACAGGAAACGGTCAGTCACGATGAGCGCACGTTTGTGGCCATCAGTAATCACTTCATCCAGCGCGATTGGCAGAGAACCACGGCGGAAGTAGATAGATTTCGGAAGTTTGTGCCACAACATGTTTTCAGCTCGCTTAGCAACGGTTTTCTTGTTGATCAGGTGTTTTGGACCAACGTTTTCAGAGATGGAGTTACCACCCCAGGAACCACAACCCAGAGTCAGGGAAGGTGCGAGTTTGAAGTTGTACAGGTCGCCGATACCACCCTGAGAAGCCGGGGTGTTGATCAGGATACGTGCAGTTTTCATCATCTGACCAAAGTGAGCAACACGTTCTGGCTGGTTATCCTGGTCAGTGTACAGGCACGAGGTATGGCCGATACCACCCATCGCAACCAGTTTCTCTGCTTTCTCTACTGCGTCTTCGAAATCTTTGGCGCGGTACATCGCCAGAGTAGGGGACAGTTTTTCGTGAGCGAATGGTTCGCTTTCGTCGACAACTTTAACTTCACCAATCAGAATTTTGGTGGTTGCCGGAACAGTGAAGCCTGCCAGTTCAGCGATTTTATACGCTGGCTGACCCACGATAGCCGCGTTCAGCGCGCCATTTTTCAGAATGATATCCTGAACCGCTTTCAGCTCTTTGCCCTGCAGCAGGTAGCCGCCGTGGCTGGCGAAACGTTCGCGAACAGCATCATAAACGGAATCAACAACAACAACAGACTGTTCAGAAGCACAGATAACACCGTTGTCGAAGGTTTTGGACATCAGCACGGACGCAACAGCACGTTTGATATCGGCCGTTTCATCAATAACTACAGGGGTATTACCCGCGCCTACGCCGATAGCAGGTTTACCGGAACTGTATGCCGCTTTAACCATGCCAGGACCGCCGGTCGCCAGGATCAGGTTAATGTCCGGGTGGTGCATCAGCGCGTTAGAAAGCTCAACGGACGGTTGGTCGATCCAGCCGATCAGGTCTTTAGGGGCACCGGCAGCAATCGCAGCCTGCAGAACGATGTCAGCGGCTTTGTTGGTCGCATCTTTTGCACGTGGGTGCGGGGAGAAGATGATTGCGTTACGGGTCTTCAGGCTGATCAGAGATTTGAAGATAGCGGTAGACGTTGGGTTGGTGGTTGGAACGATACCGCAAATAATGCCGATAGGTTCTGCAATGGTGATAGTACCGAAAGTGTCGTCTTCAGACAGCACGCCACAGGTTTTCTCATCTTTATAGGCGTTGTAGATATACTCTGAAGCGAAGTGGTTTTTGATCACTTTATCTTCAACGATACCCATGCCGGATTCGGCAACGGCCATTTTAGCGAGAGGGATTCGAGCATCTGCAGCAGCCAGAGCGGCCGCGCGGAAGATTTTATCAACCTGTTCTTGGGTGAAATTGGCATATTCACGCTGGGCTTTTTTAACGCGCTCGACGAGGGCGTTCAGTTCAGCGATATTAGTAACAGCCATAATGCTCTCCTGATAATGTTTAAACTCTTTTAGTAAACCAGCGCTCGATACGTCAGACAGTATAGACAGAGCCAATACGACTTGCGTAACACACAGTAAAACAATGGGTTACTTCCTGCACCAGCACACTAATTTACTAAAAGAGCCTTACCTTAGCATCATCCTTTTTTGGCAGGTCATCTCCCTGGGGGCGTAATCAAGATTACTCACTTCTGAGTACGAAAATCATGATCTGCGTCAATTTTCCCCCAAGCTGATACCTTTCAGCAGGGTTATTTCTTTGAGATTATTCCAGTGTTAAATAATTAAGTAACTATTGGAAGTGGCGCTATCATTGCTTATACAAATATTTAACATCATGAATTGATAACGTTTTGGCACAGATTTCTGGTGAACTATGCTGATAAAAAGCGTATCTTCAGCGCGATTTTCACTGACGGTTGTCAGCCCCGGGGCATACGCATAAGCGGAGCAAAATGTGATCTTATCGCTCTTTGATTTTCCTACATATTTTAAGTTTTTTATTGGTTTGTTTGCATTGGTCAATCCGGTGGGGATCATTCCTGTCTTCATTAGTATGACCAGTTACCAGACGGCGGCGGCCAGAAACAAAACCAATCTTACCGCTAACCTGTCAGTGGCGATTATTCTCCTGACCTCCCTTTACCTTGGGGATGCCATTCTTCAGGTGTTCGGTATCTCGATTGATTCTTTCCGTATTGCGGGTGGGATCCTGGTGGTCACCATCGCTATGTCGATGATCAGCGGTAGGCTGGGGGAAGACAAACAGAACAAGCAGGAAAAATCAGAAACCGCCATTCGCGAGAGCATTGGCGTAGTGCCGCTGGCGTTACCGCTGATGGCCGGTCCCGGCGCTATCAGCTCGACGATTGTCTGGGGTACGCGCTACCACAATTGGATGCATCTGATTGGCTTTTCTGTCGCCATTGCCATTTTTGCGCTTTGTTGTTGGGGCGTGTTCCGCATGGCACCCTGGCTGGTGCGTCTGCTTGGGCAGACAGGCATCAACGTCATTACCCGTATTATGGGGTTGCTATTGATGGCCCTGGGCATCGAATTCATTGTGACCGGCATCAAAAGCATTTTCCCTGGCTTATTGCACTGACATTTCATACGAAAGAACGGAGCCAACGGCTCCGTTTTTTTACGTGAATATCAGCAAATCATATAAATAAAGTTGAAATGCTTACCTGCCATAATAAATTCTACTAATAATGTTCAATTCTTATATTTCAACAAGTTATTAATCCCACCGTTTCCCGCCTGCACAGAAAACCTGCGATCATTCTGTTATTTTACTCACACGATACTCTGGGGCTTGCTGAGTGATAACCGAAATGATATTAGTAAATTCAACGTTCCCTTAGAGGAATGTGCTAAATAATAATCAGTTGTTAAATTTTTGTACAAAATGACGAGATGGTAGCGCAGCGACGCGCGCAGAGAGACTGATCTTTGTATCTCTTTGAATGAAAAGATTTTTCTTGTCCTTTCATGTCAGGCAGGGCTGCCCTCAACGATTTAGTACACTTCGTAAAAGAGAATTGCTTAACAAATTTGCAAAATGTATTGGCGTGCGTTTACGCCTTTTGATACTTTCCGGCCTAATATTTTGCAGCATAAAACAAGAAGATGAGAATTATTTTCATATAGTCATCTTCGCGAATATCCAACACATGTCTCAGACAGGGGAGACGTGTAAAGAATCGACGCAAGACGGCCATACGAGCGGTCAGTAATAAAGAAGTCGGTGATAGCAAGAAGTAAAAAAAGAACCTGACAGCAGCAAAAAAAACTCCTGCGCTGTACAGGCCCCAACAGGGGATTACACAGCTGGCGAAGGCCAGTAATTATAATGAGTGGAGTACCAACACAATGTCCATCATCACAAAAAAAAATCTGGTAGCGGCGGGGATTTTAACTGCGCTAATCGCGGGCAACGCTGCAATGGCTGCGGACGTGCCTGCAGGGGTACAGCTGGCTGAGAAGCAGACGCTGGTACGTAACAACGGGGCGGAAGTACAGTCTCTTGATCCGCATAAAATTGAGGGCGTGCCAGAGTCAAACGTCAACCGCGACCTGTTTGAAGGGCTGCTGGTCACTGACGTAGAAGGCCACCCGGCGCCGGGTGTCGCCGAAAAGTGGGAAAATAAAGATTTTAAAGTCTGGACCTTCCATCTGCGCAAAGATGCTAAATGGTCCGACGGTACACCGGTTACCGCCGAAGATTTCGTTTACAGCTGGCAGCGCCTGGCGAATCCAAACACCGCCTCTCCGTATGCGAGCTATCTGCAATATGGCCATATCGCCAATATCGATGACATCATCGCCGGTAAAAAACCGGTCACCGATCTGGGTGTAAAAGCGATTGATGCCAACACGTTTGAAGTGACGTTGAGCGAACCTGTTCCGTACTTCTATAAACTGCTGGTTCACCCGTCTGTCTCCCCGGTACCGAAATCCGCAGTGGAAAAATTCGGTGAAAAATGGACCCAGCCTGCCAATATTGTGACCAACGGTGCTTATAAACTGAAAGACTGGGTGGTCAACGAACGTATGGTTCTGGAGCGTAACCCGCAATACTGGGATAACGCCAAAACCGTGATTAACCAGGTGACCTACCTGCCAATCTCTTCTGAAGTGACTGACGTGAACCGCTACCGCAGCGGTGAAATCGACATGACCTATAACAACATGCCGATTGAACTGTTCCAGAAACTGAAGAAAGAGATCCCGAAAGAAGTTCACGTCGATCCATACCTGTGTACTTATTACTACGAAATTAACAACCAGAAAGCACCGTTCACCGACGTACGTGTCCGTACGGCGCTGAAGCTGGCACTGGATCGCGACATCATCGTGAACAAAGTGAAAAACCAGGGCGATCTGCCAGCCTACAGCTACACTCCACCGTACACCGACGGCATGAAACTGGTTGAACCTGAGTGGTTCAAGTGGTCACAGGAAAAACGTAACGAAGAAGCGAAAAAACTGCTGGCCGAAGCGGGGTATACCGCAGATAAGCCGCTGACGTTTAACCTGCTGTACAACACGTCCGATCTGCATAAAAAACTGGCGATTGCCGTTGCCTCTATCTGGAAGAAAAACCTGGGCGCGAACGTTAAGCTGGAAAACCAGGAGTGGAAAACCTTCCTGGATACCCGTCATCAGGGCACCTTTGACGTGGCGCGTGCAGGCTGGTGTGCGGACTATAATGAACCGACATCCTTCCTGAACACCATGCTCAGCGACAGCTCGAACAACACGGCGCACTATAAGAGCCCGGCATTCGATAAGCTTATCGCTGAAACGCTGCAGGTTACTGACGATGCAAAACGCGCAGACCTGTACGCCAAAGCAGAACAACAGCTCGATAAAGACTCGGCAATTGTACCGGTTTACTACTACGTGAACGCCCGCCTGGTGAAACCATGGGTTGGCGGCTATACCGGTAAAGACCCGTTGGATAATATTTCCGTTAAGAATCTTTATATTATCAAGCATTAATGGCAATACGTGGGGCGGGCCTGGCTTGCCCCACTGTGTCTACTTTGTAACATTCATCAGGCACACGCCAGAAGGTACGGGCAATGTTGAAATTTATCCTGCGTCGCTGTTTAGAAGCGATACCAACGTTATTTATTCTAATTACAATTTCCTTCTTTATGATGCGTCTCGCGCCGGGAAGTCCATTCACGGGGGAACGTACGCTGCCACCTGAAGTGATGGCGAATATCGAAGCGAAATATCATTTAAACGATCCGATCTCCACGCAATACTTCAACTATCTGAAGCAACTGGCGCATGGCGATTTCGGGCCGTCATTCAAATATAAAGACTATTCCGTTAACGACCTGGTGGCGTCCAGCTTCCCGGTATCGGCAAAACTGGGTGCTGCGGCTTTCTTGTTGGCCGTGGTTCTCGGGGTCACCGCAGGCGTTATCGCCGCGCTTAAACAAAATACCAAATGGGATTATACGGTAATGGGGGTCGCAATGACCGGGGTGGTTATCCCCAGCTTCGTTGTCGCGCCGTTACTGGTGATGATATTTGCCATCACGCTGAAATGGCTGCCCGGCGGCGGCTGGAACGGCGGGGCACTGAAATTCATGATTTTACCGATGGTGGCGCTTTCTCTGGCTTACATCGCCAGTATCGCGCGTATCACCCGTGGTTCGATGATAGAAGTGTTACATTCAAACTTCATCCGTACCGCGCGCGCGAAAGGGTTGCCGATGCGCCGAATTATCTTCCGCCATGCGCTCAAGCCAGCTCTGTTACCTGTACTCTCGTACATGGGACCGGCGTTCGTCGGTATTATTACCGGTTCAATGGTTATTGAAACCATCTACGGTCTGCCGGGTATTGGCCAGCTGTTTGTTAACGGTGCCCTCAACCGCGACTATTCTCTGGTGCTGAGCCTGACGATCCTCGTGGGTGCGTTGACCATTCTCTTTAACGCTGTTGTCGATGTGCTGTATGCCGTTATCGACCCGAAAATCCGTTACTAACTGGAGCACGCCATGATGTTGAGTAAGAAAAACAGCGAGGCGCTGGAAAACTTCAGTGAAAAACTGGAAGTCGAAGGTCGTAGCCTCTGGCAGGACGCCCGCCGTCGCTTTATGCATAACCGCGCAGCGGTCGCCAGTCTGGTTGTTCTGGTGCTGATCGCGCTGTTTGTGACCCTGGCGCCGATGCTGTCGCAATTCACCTATTTCGATACAGACTGGGGGATGATGTCCAGTGCGCCGGATATGGAGTCCGGCCACTACTTTGGTACGGACTCGTCCGGCCGTGACCTGCTGGTCCGCGTTGCCATTGGGGGCCGTATTTCATTGATGGTGGGGATTGCAGCAGCGCTGGTGGCCGTGATCGTCGGCACGCTCTATGGCTCGCTCTCCGGCTATCTCGGCGGGAAAGTGGACTCGGTCATGATGCGTCTGCTGGAGATTTTAAACTCCTTCCCGTTCATGTTCTTCGTGATCCTGCTGGTGACCTTCTTCGGCCAGAACATCCTGTTGATCTTCGTGGCCATCGGCATGGTTTCCTGGCTGGATATGGCGCGTATCGTACGTGGCCAGACGCTGAGCCTTAAACGCAAAGAGTTTATCGAAGCGGCGCAGGTGGGGGGGGTATCGACAGGGAATATCGTTGTCCGCCACATTGTTCCTAACGTACTGGGCGTGGTGGTGGTGTATGCCTCACTGCTGGTACCAAGCATGATCCTGTTTGAATCCTTCCTGAGTTTCCTGGGGCTGGGCACGCAAGAGCCGCTGAGCAGTTGGGGCGCGCTGTTGAGCGATGGCGCAAACTCAATGGAAGTTTCACCGTGGCTGCTGTTATACCCGGCGGGTTTCCTGGTCGTGACCCTGTTCTGTTTCAACTTTATCGGCGATGGCCTGCGTGATGCCCTCGACCCGAAAGACCGTTAAGGAGCGCCGTCATGACAATTATTGAAACGGCAACTGCGCCACAGGCGCAACAGCGGAGTGACCTTCTGCTGGATGTAAACGATCTCCGCGTCACCTTTAAGACACCGGACGGTGATGTCACCGCCGTAAACGATCTCAACTTCAACCTGCGCGCGGGTGAAACGCTGGGTATCGTGGGCGAATCCGGCTCCGGGAAATCTCAGACGGCGTTCGCGCTGATGGGGCTGCTGGCCGCAAACGGTGTGATTGGCGGATCTGCCAAATTCAACGGACGTGAGATCCTCAACCTGCCTGAACACGAGCTGAACAAGCTGCGTGCTGAGCAGATTTCGATGATTTTCCAGGATCCGATGACCTCGTTGAACCCGTACATGCGCGTCGGTGAGCAACTGATGGAAGTCCTGATGCTGCACAAAGGGTTGAGCAAAGCTGAAGCCTTTGAAGAGTCCGTTAAAATGCTCGATGCGGTAAAAATGCCAGAGGCGCGTAAGCGCATGCGCATGTTCCCGCATGAGTTCTCTGGCGGTATGCGTCAGCGTGTGATGATTGCCATGGCGCTGCTGTGTCGTCCAAAACTGCTGATTGCCGATGAACCGACCACCGCGCTGGATGTGACCGTCCAGGCGCAAATCATGACCCTGCTGAACGAGCTTAAGCGTGAGTTCAACACGGCGATTATCATGATCACCCACGATTTGGGCGTGGTTGCCGGTATCTGTGACAAAGTGCTGGTGATGTATGCCGGCCGTACGATGGAATATGGCAAAGCGCGCGATGTTTTCTATCAGCCTGCGCACCCGTACTCGATCGGCCTGTTGAATGCGGTGCCACGTCTTGATGCGGAAGGGGAATCCCTGTTGACCATTCCGGGCAACCCGCCAAACCTGCTGCGCCTGCCGAAAGGCTGCCCGTTCCAGCCGCGCTGCCCGCACGCGATGGAGATTTGTAACAGCGCTCCGCCGCTGGAAGAGTTTGCACCAGGCCGTCTGCGCGCCTGCTTTAAGCCGCAGGAGGAGCTGGTATGAACGCATTAGATGAAAAAAGAAATGTGCTGCTCGAAATTGCCGATCTTAAAGTGCATTTCGACATCAAAGACGGTAAACAGTGGTTCTGGCAGCCGCCCAAGACTCTGAAAGCTGTGGATGGCGTAACGCTTCGTCTGTATGAAGGGGAAACGCTGGGCGTGGTGGGTGAGTCCGGATGCGGTAAATCGACCTTTGCGCGTGCCATTATCGGGCTGGTGAAAGCGACCGGCGGTAAAGTGGCGTGGCTGGGTAAAGATCTACTGGGGATGAAGCCCGAAGAGTGGCGCGACGTACGCAGCGATATCCAGATGATATTCCAGGATCCGCTGGCGTCCTTAAACCCGCGTATGACCATCGGTGAGATCATTGCCGAGCCGCTGCGGACCTATCATCCGAAGATGCCACGTCAGGAAGTACGCGATCGTGTTAAGGCGATGATGATGAAAGTGGGGCTGCTGCCAAACCTCATCAACCGCTATCCGCACGAATTCTCCGGCGGCCAGTGTCAGCGTATCGGTATTGCCCGCGCGTTAATCCTTGAGCCGAAGCTGATCATCTGCGATGAGCCTGTCTCCGCGCTGGACGTGTCGATTCAGGCGCAGGTGGTTAACCTGCTGCAGAAGCTACAGCGTGAGATGGGGCTGTCGCTGATCTTCATTGCGCACGACCTGGCGGTGGTGAAGCACATTTCTGACCGCGTACTGGTTATGTACCTGGGCCATGCCGTGGAGCTGGGCACCTATGATGAGGTGTACCACAATCCACTGCACCCCTACACCAAAGCGCTGATGTCCGCGGTGCCAATTCCCGATCCCGATCTGGAAAAAAATAAAACCATCCAGCTGCTGGAAGGCGAATTGCCGTCGCCGATTAATCCGCCATCAGGCTGCGTGTTCCGTACGCGATGCCCACTGGCCGGGCCGGAGTGTGCGAAAACACGACCAGTTCTGGAAGGCAGTTTCCGACATGCGGTTTCCTGCCTGAAAGTAGACCCGTTATAATCGCAAGGGCTGACATGATGTCAGCCCTTATTTTTTGCGAGGTTACCGTGTCGAGTCTATTCACCTCTGCCCGTCGGCGGCTTTATCATTTTTTATTCGATCCTAAAACGATATCCGGACGCCGCTTCGAAGGGATCTGCGGGCTGTTTGCACTCATCAGCGTGGTGGTTATTTTCTTTGAATCGGGAGCCGGGACGCAGTATCACCTGACCTATGATGAATGGCATATATTTGTCTGGATCGAACTGATTATTACCCTGGTCTTTACTGCCGAATATCTGCTGCGGGTCGTCTGCTGGCCCAACCCGGCGAGATATGTTTTCAGTTTCTGGGGATTTATCGATTTAGCCACCGTCCTGCCGCTCTACGTCATGTGGTTGTGGCCGGAGATTAGCCTGAGCTATGTCTTTGCATGGCGGGCGATGCGCGTTATTCGTGTATTACGTATTCTGAAATTGCTGCGTTTTATGCCGTCTCTGCGGGTCTTCTGGAGCGCAATAGTCAGTGCCCGGCATCAGCTCATTCTGTTTTACTCGTTTATCGCGATCGTCATGATTGTTTTCGGTGCGTTGATGTACCTGATAGAAGGGCCAAAATATGGCTTCACAACGCTGAATGCCTCTGTGTATTGGGCCATTGTCACCGTCACGACCGTTGGCTACGGGGATATCACGCCGCATACGCCGCTTGGACGTATCGTCGCATCGGTGCTGATTCTGATTGGGTATTCGGTGATTGCCATTCCGACAGGTCTTATCACAACCCATATGAGCAGCGCATTTCAGAGCCGCAAACAGCAGCGAAAATGTCCGGGTTGTCGCCAGGCTGAACATGAGCTTAACGCCCGCTTCTGTAACCGTTGCGGGAGTGCGCTACCGGATTAAACAAAAAAGGCTGCATCCGCAGCCTTTTACTATTCGCGCCAGATGATATGGCACAGCTTATGGTCTTTCTCGCGGCAGAGCAGCACGCGGGCGAAGATGTCATTAATTTCGCCACCATCTTCATCTGCCAGCCCAATCACCACTTCGGCAAAGAAGTCAGGATTGAGATCGTAATCCACGTGCTCAGCCCAGTCTTCTGCAGGGTCGAATAACTCCGCGCCGCCGCGCTCTTCGAACTGCAGATTAAAGAGGATCACATCTGCGGGATCGAGGTTATCAACCGCCAGTTCGAGAAAAATGTCATAGGCCTGCTCGAGCGTTTCGTCTTCGGTCAGGCGATTGTTCAGATCCATTTCCATGATGACTACCTGTTAAACATCGTTGGGCACGTTTTACAGCAACGGACTAAAGAAGTAAAACAGTCGTTCAGCAATTCTCTGCCACAGCGGACGTTTTACCCACAGCCGGGCATCCAGCAGACGTGAACGGGAGATATAATCGTCCTGTACCGCCGCCAGATCACCCCCGAATCCGGCATCATCAATGACCAGCGTGATTTCAAAGTTTAACCACAGGCTGCGCATATCCAGGTTTACCGTGCCCACCAGACTTAACTCACCGTCCACGAGGACGCTTTTGGTATGCAGGAGCCCGCCTTCAAACTGGTAGATTTTTACCCCGGCGGCAAGCAGTTCGCTAAAGAACGCGCGGCTGGCCCAGCCCACCAGAAGCGAGTCATTTTTGCGCGGCAGAATGATGCTGACATCGACACCGCGCTGTGCTGCGGTGCAGATTGCGTGCAGCAGGTCATCGCTCGGAACGAAGTAGGGCGTGGTCATGATCAGATATTCACGCGCCGCGTAAGTGGCGGTCAGTAGCGCCTGATGGATTAAATCCTCCGGGAAACCCGGCCCGGAGGCAATGGTATGGATGGTATGTCCGCTGGCCTCTTCAAAGGGCATGATATTGCCATCCGGTGGCGGCGGGAGAATACGTTTGCCGGTTTCTATCTCCCAGTCACAGGAATAGACAATCCCCATGGAGGTGGCGATCGGCCCTTCCATCCTTGCCATCAGGTCAATCCACTGGCCGACCCCCGAGTCCTGCTTGAAGAAGCGGGGGTCAACCATGTTCATGCTGCCGGTATAGGCAATATAGTTGTCGATCATGATCATCTTGCGGTGCTGGCGAAGGTCCATCCGGCGCAGGAAAACGCGCAGTAAATTGACCTTTAACGCCTCCACCACTTCGATGCCGGCATTACGCATCATCCCTGCCCAGGGGCTACGGAAAAAGGCGACGCTGCCTGCGGAGTCGAGCATCAAACGGCAGTGAATGCCACGACGTGCGGCAGCCATCAGCGATTCCGCCACCTGGTCTGCCATTCCGCCGGGCTGCCAGATATAGAACACCATCTCGATATTGTGACGAGCCAGTTGAATATCGCGGATCAAGGCCTGCATGACGTCATCAGAAGAGGTTAGCAGCTGGAGCTGATTGCCTTTTACCCCTCCAATACCTTGTCTGAGTTCGCACAGTTTAAATAATGAGGAGGCAACGCTGCTGTTTTCCTCTGCGAAGATGTGTTTACAGGCTTTGAGATCGCTCAGCCATTTGGCGGTGGAAGGCCACATGGCCCGGGCACGCTCGGCACGACGCTTGCCCAGATGAAGTTCACCGAAAGAGAGATAGGCAATAATTCCTACCAGCGGCAGGATATAAATTATAAGAAGCCAGGCCATGGCAGAGGGTACGGCTCTGCGCTTCATCAGGATGCGCAATGTCACACCCGCGATTAACAGCCAGTATCCCAGAATGACCAGCCAACTCACCACGGTGTAGAAGGTTGTCATAGGTAAAAAAATCCTTTTGAAAGCGTATTGTTATGAGTGTACGCATCAGGAATCATCTGGCAAATAAAAACGCCAGGTAAAAGCGCTGGTTTGCTGCAGGGTTGGGTTTATAATGGCCTCTCTTTTAAAGAAAGAGTTGTAGACATGAAGCGCAGTAGAACTGAAGTAGGGCGCTGGCGCATGTTGCGACAGGTGAACCGTCGTAAGGCTCGTTGGCTGGAAGTACAATCCCGCCGCAATATGCGTATACACGCCATCAGGAAATGTGGAATGACCCGGCACCGCAACGCGTTGCTGTTCGCAGTCCAGGATTTCTGAGAACCATCAGGGCACCGCAAGGTGCCCAATGATTTTATGGCGTCTGGTTGTTGGGAATAGCGTCTTTGCAGCGCTATTCCTGTTGTGTTGAGCAAAAGGAGGGAGAAGTGTTTGCGGAGTTTGGCGTACTGAATTTCTGGACATACGTTGTCGGCGCATTTTTTATCGTGCTGGTGCCAGGGCCGAATACTTTGTTTGTGCTGAAAACCGGGATTGGTCACGGCGTTAAAAAAGGGTATCTCGCCGCCACCGGCGTGTTTATCGGCGATGCCGTACTGATGTTCCTGGCCTGGGCGGGCGTTGCCGCGTTAATTCAGACCACACCGGTACTGTTTAATATCGTACGTTATTTAGGTGCTTTTTATCTGCTGTGGCTGGGCGGTAAAATGCTTTGGTCGGTTATTACCCGTCAGAATAATACACATGAAAGCGGTACCGAGCCTGCCAGCATGATCATGAAACGCTCGCTGGTATTGAGCCTGACGAACCCGAAAGCGATTCTGTTCTACGTCTCGTTCTTTGTTCAGTTTATCGATGTGAATGCGAAGAATACCGGTACCTCTTTCCTGATCCTCGCGACCACGCTTGAGCTAATAAGCTTTATGTATATGAGCTTCCTGATCTTCTCAGGCGCTTTTGTCACACGTTATCTGAAAACGAAAAAGAAACTGGCAAAGCTGGGGAACGGCCTGATAGGACTGTTGTTTGTCGGGTTTGCGGCGCGGTTAGCATCGCTGCATTGATTGAAAGAAAGGCTCCTGAGGGAGCCTTTTTGGTATCAGAACACTTTCTTGTACGGCCGAACCGCCACTTTCGCATACACACCCGCAGCAACGTACGGATCGGCATCGGCCCAGGCCTGAGCGGCCTCCAGGGATTCAAACTCGGCAATCACCGTGGAGCCAGAAAAACCGGCAGCACCCGGATCGTTGCTGTCGACGGCCGGCATAGGGCCCGCAGTCAGTAAACGCCCTTCATCCTGCAGCAACTGTAAGCGTGCGAGGTGAGCAGGGCGTACAGACTGGCGTTTTTCCAGGGAATCAGCGACATCTTCAGAGTAAATCACGTAAAACACGGTGAAGCTCCTTAACCATTAAAAGTGTCAGTTACGTTATGTGAAAGGACAACTGACTGCAATGTAAAATAAAAACAATGTTAATACCCTGATCTGAATGCCTCTTTTTTGGCCTCTCCCGCGCCTAAATTGCGCCAGAACAAAGTGTCTTATTGAATATGATTGCTATTTGCATTTAAAATCAGGATTCGGTTTTTTAACGTTGATGATTATGACTTCGATGACCCTTGATTTACCTCGCCGCTTTCCCTGGCCGACGCTGCTTTCTGTCGTGATTCACGGTGCTGTCGTGGCGGGTTTGCTCTATACCTCGGTTCATCAGGTTATTGAAATGCCAGCGCCTTCGCAGCCCATTTCAGTGACGATGGTCTCGCCTGCGGATCTTGAGCCGCCGCAGGTTGCACCACCGCCGCAGCCGGTTGCTGAGCCAGAACCAGAACCTGAGCCGGTTCCGGAGCCACCAAAGGAAGCGCCGGTGGTGATCCATAAGCCAGAACCCAAACCGAAGCCTAAGCCGAAACCAAAACCGGTGAAAAAGGTGGAGGAGCGCCCTAAACGGGAAGAACGTCCGGTTGAACCACGCGCTACGCAGAGGGTAGAAAACACAGCGCCTTCGCGTCCGTTGATGAATAACACGCCCGCGACCGCAAAACCGACGCCAACCGCGCCCGCTGGCCCGCGCGCCGTGAGCCGCAACCAGCCGCAATATCCTCCTCGTGCTCAGGCGTTGCGCATTGAAGGTCGCGTGCGGGTCAAATTTGACGTCACCCCGGACGGGCGTGTTGATAACGTGGAAATCTTATCTGCTCAGCCTTCAAATATGTTTGAGCGTGAAGTGAAATCGGCGATGCGCAGATGGCGTTATGAGCCAGGCAAACCAGGCAGTGGGTTGATCGTTAATATTGTTTTCCGCCTGAACGGCGGGGCGCAGATGGAATAAGAAAAGCCTCCGAAAGGAGGCTTTTTTATGCCTGAAGATCAGGCCTGAGGCAGCTGGCGGGGTTTGCCCTCGCTATCGACTGCCACATAAATAAACAGCGCTTCTGTTGCTTTATAACGCTGTCCAATCGGTTCAGATGAGACCTTCTTCACCCAGACTTCAATGTTAATGGAAATGGAAGTATTACCGCGCTTGACGCAGCGTGCATAGCAGCAGACCACATCACCCACCGCGACCGGGCGCAGGAAGGTCATCCCATCCACCCGGACGGTCACAACGCGACCATGCGCGATCTCTTTTGCCAGAATTGCGCCGCCCATATCCATTTGCGACATCAGCCAGCCGCCAAAAATATCGCCATTGGCATTCGTGTCCGCAGGCATTGCCAGTGTGCGTAAAACCAGTTCGCCCTGAGGGGCGTCATTTGTTGTCATTGTTTTAAACTCGTAACTGAAGACTTCAGGCGGGATGCTACTATGATTTTTGGCAGGAGAGAATAGACCAGAACGCCTGTTGTGCACGTTCTGGTCGGGGATTCATCAGTGTTTATCATCCTGCGGCATGTGCCGGTAGATATAGACACCGCTTAACAGAGTGAAGATGAGCGTCAGCGCCGTCAGGCCAAAGACCTTGAAGTTGACCCAGATATTCTGCGGCAGCCAGAAGGCGATGTAGATATTCGCCAGGCCGCAAAGAATAAAGAACAGCGCCCAGGCGATATTCAGACGAGACCATACTTCCTGTGGCAGCGTCAGCTCTTTACCCAGCATGCGCTGGATCAGGGGTTTTTTCATTACCCACTGGCTGATCAGCAATGCACCGGCAAACAGCGCGTAAATCACGGTGACTTTCCATTTAATGAATTCATCGTTATGGAAGAACAGCGTCAGCCCACCGAACACGGCCACCAGTGCGAACGTAATCAGAGCCATTTTTTCGACTTTACGATAGCGAACCCAGCTGTAGATCAGCACGATAGCGGTAGCAACGATCAGCGCCATCGTGGCTGCATAAATGTCATACAGCTTATAAAACGCGAAAAACACGACCAGCGGTAAAAAATCAAGAAACTGCTTCATTCTGTGATTCCATCTTCTGTGTGTGGCCGGGTGCTGCGATGCACCCGGCCACAGGATTACTGACGAATTAACATATACAGGCGGAACAGATAAACCAGCAGTATCGCTGAAATCAGGTTACTCAGCGTGTTGGCTACCACCGCACCGACGTTCGGCGTTAAGACTGCAAAGTTTGGGGCAAACAGCAGCAGGAGCGTTTTGGCCAGCAGCCAGCTAATTACGGCCGGTGCCACCAGGCGCATATTGGCCCATGCCAGTTTGATGCTGCTGCGCATGGCGGTAAAGATCCCCATTTTGTCCTGCACCACCATCACCGGAGCGAACGCGAGGACGATAGCCAGCAGCACACCTGGAACCACAACGAGCATGATCCCCATCTGCACCAGCAGGGTGGTTAAAAAGATGAGGATAAACAGCTTAGGCAATACCGGCGCGCTGGCACCGATCGCCCGTAAGGCGCTGACGCGGTGGCCTGCAGAAACCAACTGGATCATCAGCAGAACGCCGCCCGCGAGAATGGCATTGCCGATCAGTCCAGAGAAGGTCGATGCAGCAGAGGCCCGCAGCAGGATTTGCTGCTGCTCTGGCGTCATGTTTTGCACCAGCTCAAACAACCCCACGCTCCCTGCAAGATGGTCACCCTGGCTCAGGCTGGCGATCTGTTCGTCACTCGGAGAGAACGCGTGACCCAGCACCACCGTAATAAAGGCGCATAACAACGCGATCAGTAAAAAGGTTACGAACTGATTGCGGAAAAAGTTTCCCGTGTCACGGTAGACAGACTTCGCCGTGATAGACATGCACTCTCCTTGAGTATTGCAGGTGTTAATTAGCCGGCAATTGTACACCGGATAACGCGGTCGTGGCAGCATCAAGGCTTGTATGGAAAAGCATATCTTTGTAAAGCGGCGGTAATCCGAAGCGCGCGCGGGCGCGATTACAGGCTTCGTTGACCTGACCTTCTTCGCCAGACATCGCAAAGTCCCGACACGGGCTGGGGCGATCATCATAGATGGAACAGCGGGTCGACACGCCTGGCTCTCCTTGTAACGCCACACAGCGGGCCTGCTTTTGATTCGTACCGCTCATGCAGCGCAGAAAGGGGGATAACGGTTCAGTGAGATGAACCGGAACGGTACCGCCGCCATCGCTGGCTTCGGCCCAGTAGAAAGAGACTCGAAAATACGCACAACAGGCTCCGCACGTCATGCACGGGTTCATATCACTCATGGCACACCTGCAAAAAAGAACGCATCAAATCACATTGTGAGAGCGCTAAATTATCCAGCCGCCATTCGTAGAGCAAGAGGGGGGAAACAGAAAATTTTGTAACCGATAAATGCCAAAAATTGACGTAAGAACAACTTTTGGCCTTACGGTGTGTCACCAAAAATTAACCCAGATCAATGAATGTTAAGTTACTGGTTTTAATGTGATCTGTGACAGATCACTTATTACTCATTTGTGAGTATATTCTCATCCGCAGCTAAAACCACAACGATGGAGCGGATATGAAAAAATTAGCGGTGGCAGCCCTTATCATAAGCAGTCTCTCTGGCGGCGCGTATGCGCATGAAGCAGGTGAATTCTTTATTCGTGCCGGTTCGGCAACGGTACGTCCAACTGAAGGTTCTGATAACGTGCTGGGGATGGGTGGCTTTAACGTCAGCAACAATACCCAGTTAGGTTTAACATTCACGTATATGGCGACGGATAACATTGGCGTTGAGCTTCTGGCAGCGACGCCATTCCGTCATCGCGTTGGTTTAGGCCCAACCGGTGATATCGCCACGGTGCACCATCTGCCGCCAACGTTGATGGCGCAGTGGTACTTTGGTGACTCAAGCAGCAAACTGCGCCCCTATATTGGCGCGGGCGTGAACTACACCACCTTCTTTGATGAGAAATTCAACGATACCGGTAAAGAGGCCGGGCTGACCGATCTCAGCCTGAAAGATTCATGGGGCGTGGCAGGACAGGTGGGGATGGACTATCTCATTAACCGCGACTGGTTAATTAACGCCTCAGTCTGGTATATGGATATCGATACCGATGTCCGCTTCAAGGCAGGCGGACAGCAACAAAGCATCAGTACCCGTCTGGATCCATGGGTATTTATGTTCTCTGCAGGTTATCGTTTCTGATTCTACTTTCCGGGACTGGCCAGAACATGGCCAGTCTTTCTACCGGCTTACCTCTACGGTTGCCCCTCCATGTTCCAGCGGGCAGAACCCATATCCTGAAACACACGCTCGTCTGTGAAGGGCGGGAAGGTGGCCCGTGTTGCCGCGTCGGCTAAAGCCTGGCAATATGCTTTGTCTCCGCCTTTTATCTCCAGGTTCTGCAGTAGCCCGTCGACGGTAAAGTCGAGATGCATGTTGCATTGCTTACCATTCCAGGCGTGTGGATCGGCCAGTGCCGAGTCCAGCGCTTTCTTAATCGCGGCAGCCTGTTGACCATAGATATCCTTATCGGAGACTTTACCGGACTGCTTATAGGAGCACGAGTCGAGAGCGGTTTTCTTCTGACAACCTTCAGGCGCGAGAGGAGCACAGCCCGTTATTGCTGTGGCAAGGCATACCAGCATCACTACTTTTTTCATTGTTAAGTCCGTTTATCGAAATTATTTTATTGTACAACGTCTTAAATAAGCCCCGGAATTCCGGGGCTTAAGTTTCTCAGCAGCCTCGCTAGCGTACAACCAGCACCGGGCATTTTGCATGGCGTACCACAACCGCCGCGTTTGAACCTAAAAGGTAGGTTGTGATATCCGGTCGATGGGACGCAATGATAATAAGGTCTGCGTTGATACTGTCAGCCAGCTTCAGGATCTGATCTTTAGGCGCACCTGAAATGGCGTGTGTCTCCACACGATCGGCAGGTAAATTAAACTGCTTAACCATCTCTTTGAGCTTCGTAAGGGCTTCCTCCTGAATCTCCGCCAACTTTGGCATTTCAACCGAATACGCCAGCCCAAGCGATGAATAGTAAGGGAAAGAAGGCACTACCGTCAGAAAATGGATTTTACCGTTACCGATTGCTGCGTTTGCCTGAACATAGGGAATCACCTGTTCGGTCAGACGACTTTCAGAGATATCGACAGGGACTAAAATTGAATTAAACATACCTCACCTCCTGTTTGTTTTTTATCCACTTTAAGTGTAGTGCTACCATTTTCAGTGGCGCTGTATTCGCCATCAAAATGGGAGGTGAGGCAGCTTTTTTGACGGGGGGACGCCCCCCGTCACCTGGCGGTTTACTTCTGGATAAGATAGCGAATGGTCGGGCCATCCTGCTGAATATCCAGTACGGTATAACCGTGGTTTTTGGCATCCAGAGGAATGTTGTTGATGGACTGCGGGCAGTCGCTCACCACTTCCAGAATTTCCCCTTTTTGAAGCTGCGGGAGCGCTTCAAGCGTAGCGACAGCCGGGTAAGGACACGGTTCACCGACCATATCAAGGCGGTAGTCAGGCACAATCTCTTTCATGCTGCATTCTCCTGGGGTTCAGGTTTAACCGTGGCACGGCGAAAGAAGCGTTTCTCTTGCGCGACAACCAGTAAAAAAGCGACCAGCAGCAGGGCGTAGGTCACCAGCAGCCCGCCGAGCGGGCCAAACGTGCTGAGCAGATTCACCTTGTCCCAGTTCGTGGCCAGCACCGGAGACAAATCGTCCCAGTACCAGGCCAGCAGGGTGGAGCCGATGACGTTCCCCAGACCTACCCACCAGTAATGCACCTGACCTTCAACCGCGCGGTACATCCAGCCGGTTTCACACCCGCCAGCCAGTACAATTCCGAAGCCAAACAGCAGACCGCCAATCACCGCGTTCGGACCAGCCCACATGATTTTCGGCTCAACACCCAGTTGCACATAGCTGAAGATGCCAATGGCGCTTACCGCCATACCCGCAATAATCGCTTTGGCCATCATTGTACGGCCGGTGATCCACATATCGCGAAACGCCGAGGTGAAGCAAATCTGCGCACGTTCTATCAGCAGGCCGAAACCGACACCGAACAGCATGGCCAGGCCCAGCTTAGGCTGGTTGAGCGCCGTACAGAGCGCCCAGGCGACCATGGCGAAAAAGACCAACATGCCGAGACGAAAACGACGACGCGCCTGAGAAGGCTTTTGCGTCAGCGGCGAGGCAGCGCTGACCTTCACCATTTTGACCGGAATGCGGAACAGCGGCAGGAGGGTAAACTTCGCGCCAAAGTAAGAGCCAATCGCCGTGGCGACAGCAAAAAACCAGGCGTGCAGCGAAAACTGTGGAATGCCGGTAAAGAAAGCGGCCAGGTTGCACCCCATCGCCAGACGGGCGCCGAACCCGGCAATCATGCCGCCGACAATCGCCTGCATAACGCGTATCCGGCTTTTAGGCATTCGCAACTTAACGTTGTTAGCCCACAGCGCGGCGGCAAAACAGCCCCCGAACATGCCGATAATCATCATACCGTCGATGCGGGTCAGCGGCGTGCCGTCCAGATGAATAAGCTTAAAGTAACCCCACTCCTCGGTATGTACGCCAGCGAGCTGCAGCAGTTGCCCACCCCAGCGGGTGAATTCGCCGGTCACGGCCCAGAAGGTGCCGGTAATGCCGAAATAGTAGGTGGAAAGGATCCCCGCCGCGATGACGGCCGGTACTGGTGACCAGAACTTAACCAGGTAAGTCTGTTTGAAGTATTGCCATGACATGAGTAAGCCTCTGAACTCAGAAGGTTTAAAGCCGAAAAGAGACCAAATCATACGCTTACGGCAAGGTTTGAAAAGCCATTCACGCCGAAAATATCGATGGGATCAATTTTGGCGTAACGCTTAAGTGATAGCGGGAATATAAGAGAAAGACCGTCTGGCTGAGTCGCCAGACGGTGGAAGGATCAGGCTTTACGCGTTGCGGCTTTCATCGCCGTAACAAATGCTTTGAGTTCAGCCAGCATCTGATCGGGTTTGTCCACGTTCTTCTCAATGATTTTGACGATAGCAGAGCCGGAGATCGCGCCTGCCGCTTTTGCGTCAATTGCCGCCGTAACCTGATCCGGGGATGAAATCCCGAATCCCTGCAGCGGAGGCGCTGCGTGGTATTCAGCCAGTTTTTCTACCAGATGATGCAGCGGCAGCGCGGCTTTGTTTTCAGCACCCGTCACGCCCGCGCGGGAGAGCAGGTAGGTGTAACCACGGCCGTAAGAGGCAATCTGGCGCAGCAGTTCGTCATCGGCGTTTGGCGGGCAGATGAAAATCGGCGCCAAGTTATGACGCATAGCCGCCTGGCGGAACGGTGCAGATTCTTCAACCGGGACGTCGGCCACCAGCACGGAGTCTACGCCGACCCGCGCGCACTCGGCATAAAATTCGTCGATTCCGCGGTTAAAGACCAGGTTGGCATACATCAGCAGGCCAATCGGAATGGTCGGGTGCTTCTGACGGATCGCGGCCAGCATCTCAAAACACTGCGTTGGGGTGACGCCCGCGGCAAAGGCACGCAGGGTGGCGTTCTGAATGGTCGGGCCATCCGCCAGCGGGTCAGAGAACGGGATCCCCAGCTCCAGCGCATCGGCACCGGCTTCAATCAGGGCGTCGATAATTTTTAGCGACTGTTCCGGGCCCGGATCGCCCAGGGTTACGAAGGGAACGAACGCGCCTTCCTGGCGGGATTTCAGTTGTGCAAATGCGTTATCGTAGCGTTCCATCAGATTTCCCCTCGTGCTTTCAGAATATCGTGAACGGTGAAGATATCTTTATCACCGCGACCGGAAAGGTTAACGACCAGCAGTTGCTCTTTTTCCGGGTTTTCTTTCATCATTTTCAGCGCATGCGCCAGAGCATGCGAGGACTCCAGTGCCGGGATGATCCCTTCGCTGCGGCACAGCGTCTTAAACGCTTCCAGCGCTTCGTCATCGGTGATGGAGACGTAGTCCGCGCGTCCGGTGCTGTTCAGGAACGCATGCTGTGGCCCGACGGACGGGAAATCCAGACCGGCAGAGATGGAGTACGACTCTTCAATCTGACCTTCATCGGTCTGCATCATCGGCGCTTTCATGCCGAAGTAGATCCCCACGCGGCCATGTTTCAGCGGAGCGCCGTGCTCACCGGTTTCAATCCCGTGACCCGCTGGCTCCACGCCGATCAGGCCAACACGGGTTTCGTCGATAAAATCAGCGAACATCCCGATGGCGTTTGACCCTCCGCCCACACAGGCAATCACCGCGTCCGGCAGACGGCCTTCTTTTTCAAGGATCTGCGCTTTGGTCTCTTCGCCAATCATGCGCTGGAATTCACGCACGATAGTCGGGAACGGGTGCGGGCCAGCGGCCGTGCCGAGCATGTAGTGCGCGGTTTCATAGCTACCAGACCAGTCGCGCAGCGCTTCGTTACAGGCATCTTTCAGCGTGGCAGAACCACTGTGAACCGGGATCACTTCTGCGCCCATCAGACGCATACGGAATACGTTCGGAGACTGACGCTCAACGTCTTTCGCCCCCATATAGATACGGCATTTCAGGCCAAGCAGGGCGCTTGCCAGTGCTGATGCCACGCCGTGCTGACCCGCGCCGGTTTCGGCGATGATCTCGGTTTTGCCCATCCGTTTTGCCAGCAGCGCCTGTCCTAACACCTGGTTGGTTTTATGCGCGCCGCCGTGCAGCAGGTCTTCACGCTTGAGGTACAGCGTGGTTTTGGTGCCGGCAGTCAGGTTACGGCATTTGGTCAGCGCAGTTGGACGGCCCGCGTAGTTTTTCAGCAGGTCGGTAAATTCAGCCTGAAACGCTGGATCTTTCTGTGCGCTCACAAACGCTTCTTCCAGCTGGCGCAGTGCGGGCATCAGGATCTGCGGAACGTACATCCCGCCGAACTCACCAAAATACGGGTTAAGTAATGTCGTCATTTTTTCTTCCTTAATATGCACGCAGAGTTTTAAATACCGAGGCCAGCTTACTGGCATCTTTGATGCCCGGTTGCAACTCTACGCCTGAATTGAAATCGAGGCCCGCGCAGCCGGTTTTGGCTGCTTCCACACAGTTATCTGGGCTAAGTCCACCCGCCAGCAGGACATTGTCCAGCGCTTCGCCGTTCAGCAGTGACCAGTCAAAACGCTGGCCTGTACCGCCCTGGCCGTTATCGAGCACGTATTTATCAACATGATTCAGGTTACGTGCTGGCAGGGTGCTGCCCACGCTCTGTGCTTTCCAGATCTGAACCTGAGGAGCAAGCCCGGCACGCAGGGCATCGATGTATGCTTGATCTTCATCACCGTGCAGTTGTACTGCACTAAGGGATAACGCTTCGGCTTTTGCCGTAACGTCCGCAATATCAGCGTTACGGAAGACGCCCACATAGCTGAGTGGGGCTGCCGCTATCACCTTGCGTGCCTGTTCATCGCTCACCGCACGCGGTGAGGAGCCCACAAAGATCAACCCGCCGTAAATAGCCCCCGCCTCATAGGCGGCCTGGGCATCCTGTTCGCGGGTTAAGCCACACACTTTGTTTTCACCTAACAGCACCCGACGCACTGCGGCATTGAGATCGTCATGTGCCATCATCGCGGAGCCAATCAGAAAACCGTTGGCAAAGTGGCTCAGCTCACGCACCTGGGCGTAGCTGTTGATCCCGGATTCACTGATAACAGTCACCCCAGAGCCCAGACGCGGTGCCAGCTGACGCGTACGATTCAGGGCAATTGACAGATCGCGCAGATCGCGGTTGTTAATCCCGACCACTTTCGCCTGCAGTGCAATGGCACGCTCCAGCTCTTCTTCGTTGCTCACCTCGGTCAGCACGCCCATGTTGAGGCTGTGCGCCACCGCAGCCAGCTGGCGATACTGCTCGTCGTCGAGTACCGAGAGCATCAGCAGGCAGGCGTCAGCCTGGTAAAAACGTGCCAGCCAGATCTGATACGGGTCGATAATAAAGTCTTTGCACAGAATCGGTTGCGGCGCGATGCTGCTGACAACAGGCAGAAAATCGAAGCTGCCCTGGAAATATTTCTCATCCGTCAGCACGGAGATCGCCGACGCATGATGCTTATAAATGCCGGCAATACGCGCCGGATCGAAATCCTCACGGATAACGCCTTTCGACGGGGAGGCTTTTTTGCACTCAAGAATAAATGCGGTGCGCGCGCCCTGCAGGGCATCATAGAAACGACGGCTGCTTGGGACGACGTCGTTCTGAAAACTGGCAAGCGGCTGCTGCGCTTTGCGGGCTTCCACCCAGATGGCCTTATCGGCAACGATTTTCGCTAAAACGGTCTGCATTCTTTACCCTCTTGCCGCAAGTGCGGTAACGCGATCGTAAGCTGCACCAGAGCGCAGTACGTCCAGAACTTTTTGTGCGTTGGCTTTGAGATCCTCTTCGCCGTGCAATCGCATCAGCATGGCCACGTTGGCTGCCACGGCTGCCTCATGGGCGACCTCTCCCTTACCTTGTAATAAGCGCGTGAGAATGTCACGGTTTTCTTCCGGCGTGCCGCCTGCCAGCGCCTCCTGATGATACGGCGTTAAACCAAAGTCGGCGGCTTCCAGCTGGTAGCTCAGGATTTCGCCATTGCGCAGTTCCGCGACGAGAGTTGGCGCGTGAAGGGACACTTCATCCATTCCCCCGCTGTGAACTACTGCCGCGCGCTGATAACCGAGCACGCGCAGGGTTTCGGCAATTGGCAGAACCAGTTCCGGGCTGTAAACACCAATCAGCGCCAGCGGCGGGTGCGCCGGGTTGATCAGCGGCCCCAGTACGTTAAACAGCGTGCGTGTTTTGAGCTGCTGACGAACCGGCATCGCATGGCGGAAACCGGTGTGATACTTCGGCGCAAACAGGAAGCAGACGCCCAGATCGTCCAGCGCTTCACGGGAGCGTTCGGCGTTCATATCCAGGTTAATGCCGAAGGCAGCCAGCAAATCGGACGAGCCCGAGCGGCTGGAGACGCTGCGGTTACCGTGTTTCGCCACCTTCAGGCCACACGCTGCGGCCACGAAGGCACTGGCGGTGGAGATATTGATGCTATTGCTGCCATCACCCCCGGTGCCGACGATATCCGCAAACTGATAATCCGGGCGCGGGAAGGGGGCGGCATTTTCCAGCAGGGCCGTGGCGGCACCGGCGATTTCTTGCGGGCTTTCGCCGCGCACTTTCATGCTTACCAGTGCGGCCGCCAGCTGTTCAGGTTTCAGCTCACCGCGAACCACGGCAGAAAAGAGCTGGTGGCTCTCCTGCTGGCTCAGGGTCTGCGCCTGATACAGCTTTTCCAGAATCGGTTGCAGCGTGTTGGTCTGCTCCAGTTTCTGCAACGCCCAGTCCAGCGTCTGCTCCAGCAGTCGCGCGCCATGGGTCGTGAGAATCGACTCCGGATGGAACTGCATGCCGCAGACGCGATCCGCATCGTGACGCACGGCCATTACCATCCCTTCAAACGACGCGTTAATGGTCAGCCCGGCCGGGATGTTGCTGCCCACCAGGGAGTGATAGCGCGCAACCGGCAGAGGATTTGGCAGGCCGGCAAACATCGCCTGGCCGTCATGTTCAATGCTGGAGGCTTTGCCGTGCAGGATCTCACCTGCCTGACCCACGTAGCCGCCATAGGCTTCCACAATCGCCTGGTGACCCAGGCAGATACCGATAATCGGCAGTTTACCGCGCATACGGGTCAGCAGCTCCGGCATACAGCCCGCTTCACTGGGGGCACCAGGGCCAGGAGAGAGCATCAGCACCGGGTTTTGCATGGTTGCCAGACGGTCTATCAGCGTCTGTGCCGGAACATGGTTACGATAGATAACGACGTTGTGACCATTCGCACGCAGCTGATCTGCCAGGTTATAGGTAAAAGAGTCGATGTTATCGAGCAGCAGAATGTCAGCCATCAGAAAATCTCCTGTGCGTGATGTGCGGTAGCAATGGCGCGCAATACCGCGCGGGCTTTACTGCGGGTTTCGTCAGCTTCAGACTGCGGAACAGAATCCAGAACAATCCCTGCGCCTGCCTGCACGGTAGCGATACCGTCCTCAACGTAGGCGGAGCGGATCACAATGCAGGTATCCAGATCGCCATGGGCGGTGAAGTAGCCCACTGCACCACCGTAACTGCCGCGACGGCGCCCTTCAGCCGCCGCGATCAGCTGCATGGCGCGGACTTTCGGCGCGCCGCTCAGCGTGCCCATGTTCATACAGGCGCGGTAGGCGTGAAGCACGTCGAGGTCGCTGCGCAGTTCGCCCACCACGCGGGATACCAGATGCATAACAAACGAGTAGCGATCGACCTTGGTTAAGTCCGCCACGTAGCGGCTGCCAGGGGTACAAATGCGCGCCAGGTCGTTACGGGCCAGATCAACCAGCATCAGATGCTCGGAGAGCTCTTTATGGTCGGTACGCATTTCCAGCTCAATGCGGCTGTCGAGATCGCGATCCAGCGAGCCATCGGCTCGACGGCCGCGTGGACGGGTTCCGGCAATTGGGTAGATCTCAATCTGGCGGCTGGTGGCGTCATATTTCAGTGAACTTTCAGGGGATGCGCCAAACAGGGTGAAATCGTTGTCCTGCATAAAGAACATGTACGGGCTTGGGTTGCTCTTTTTCAACACGTCATAGGCCGCGAGCGGCGACGGGCAGGGCAGAGAGAAACGACGGGAAGGAACAACCTGGAAAATTTCTCCGGCGCGAATCGCTTTTTGCATCTGGCGAACCACGGCACCGTACTGATCGTCGCTCTGATTAACCTCACAGGTCATTTTCTCGACACGATGTACAGGCAGCGCAGGCGGCGCTTCGGTCATTTGTTGCTGCAACTGCTCAATACGCTGTTCAAGGCGTTTTTTCTCTGTCGCGGATGGCGTGAAGAGGCTTGCCTGAATACGGGTGTTTTTTTTCTGGTGGTCGATCACCAGTAAGGTTTCGGCCAGGTAGAAGCAGTAGTCGGGGCAGCGGTTACCCTGTTCAATGTCCGGTAAATCTTCGAACCCGGCCACCAGGTCGTAAGCAAACAGCCCGCCAAAGAACATTGCTTCGCGTTCATCTTCCGGCACGGTGACCAGATTTTGCAGCAGACGGAAGGCATCAAAAACGGAAAGAGAGCACAGGCGCGCGTCTTCGTCCAGCAGTTGGCTCACCGGCGGGAAGTGCAGAACGCGCATTTCAGGATGGTGTTCATTTTCAATACCAGCAGGCAGGCTCGCATCCAGTAACGGCAGCAGAGCCGCACCGTTATCCGATAACGCTTTGATAGTGACAGTGTCACCTAGCGCCGTAATGCGCAGCGCGCTGTCCACCAACAGCAGGCTCTTGAGATCGTCTTTGCTGTCAATATCGGCGGATTCCAGTAACAACGTGGCTGGACGCGCACCGCAGACCTGATGAAACAGCGCGGTTGGGTTGTGGCGATAGGCCGCCTCGCTGGTCAGCAATTCGAGGTGTGGTTTGGCTGTTTGCATTATGTTGTTCTCATTTATTCTGTTCAAAAAAAAGCCCGCTGATGAGCGGGCGGGTATCTGTTTGCTGTACGCAGACGTGTGACACTGCCCGGGAATCAGGAAGTGCGCCACCAACCGTGCAG
This sequence comes from Enterobacter sp. A8, assembly GCF_004296595.1. Lineage (NCBI taxonomy): Bacteria > Pseudomonadati > Pseudomonadota > Gammaproteobacteria > Enterobacterales > Enterobacteriaceae > Enterobacter > Enterobacter sp. A8. The sequence continues at coordinate 787,191 of NZ_SCMF01000001.1, read as the reverse complement.
AGTGAAATGTGCAGTCATTTTCAGATACCTTTCTCGTGTGAACTTACGTACTAGTTAACTAGTTCGATGGCGTGTTGTCAACCCTTGATTTCAGAATTTCGTGGCAAGTCGGTATCATGGGCTTTTAAGATGTCTCTAACCTGTGACGGGAAGTGCTTTGAGCGATACCACCTACGCCGTAATTTATGATTTACACAGCCATACCCAGGCCTCCGATGGTCTGCTGACGCCCGAAGCGTTGGTGCATCGTGCCGTTGAAATGCGGGTTGGCACGCTGGCCATAACCGATCACGATACAACCGATGCCATTCCAGCCGCGCGCGCCGAGATTGCCCGCAGTGGTCTGGCACTCAAACTGGTTCCTGGCGTCGAGATATCGACCGTCTGGGAGAATCACGAAATCCATATTGTTGGCCTGAACATCGATATAGACCATCCGGTAATGTGTGCGTTTTTGCAAGAACAAAAAACGCGCCGCAACCAGCGCGCAGAAATGATCGCTGAACGTCTGGAAAAGGCGCATATTCCGGGCGCACTGGAGGGGGCACAAAGGCTGGCAAACGGGGGCGCGGTAACGCGCGGTCATTTTGCCCGTTTTCTGGTTGAGGCCGGCAAGGCCACAACGATAGCGGATGTCTTTAAACGCTATCTGGCTCGCGGGAAAACCGGATATGTTCCGCCACAGTGGTGTACAATAAAACAAGCTATTGATGTGATTCATCATTCTGGCGGTAAGGCCGTGCTGGCCCATCCGGGGCGGTATAATCTTTCTGCTAAATGGCTGAAAAGACTGCTGGCGCATTTTGCCGAATGCGGTGGCGAGGCGATGGAAGTCGCCCAGTGTCAGCAGGCGCCCAACGAGCGTTCGCAGCTTGCGACCTACGCCCGCCAGTTTGGTTTGCTGGCGTCACAAGGCTCAGATTTTCATCAGCCCTGTGCGTGGATAGAACTGGGACGCAAGCTTTGGTTACCCGCAGGCGTTGAGCCTGTCTGGCAGCTCTGGGAACAGCCACAGCAACTTGAAGAGAGGGAAGTATGAGTCAGTTTTTCTATATTCATCCGGATAATCCGCAGCCGCGCCTGATTAATCAGGCCGTGGAGATCGTGCGTAAAGGGGGCGTTATCGTCTACCCGACCGATTCGGGTTACGCGCTGGGCTGTAAGATTGAAGATAAAGCGGCGATGGAGCGTATTTGCCGTATTCGCCAGTTGCCGGACGGTCACAACTTTACCCTGATGTGCCGGGATCTCTCTGAGCTATCGACCTATGCTTATGTCGATAACGTGGCATTTCGTCTGATTAAAAATAACACGCCGGGCAACTACACCTTCATCCTGAAAGGGACGAAAGAGGTTCCGCGCCGTCTGTTACAGGAAAAGCGCAAAACCATCGGGATGCGCGTGCCGTCTAACCCGATTGCCCAGGCCTTGCTGGAAACGCTGGGTGAGCCGATGCTCTCAACCTCGCTGATGCTGCCCGGCAGTGAATTCACCGAGTCCGATCCGGAAGAGATCAAAGACCGTCTGGAAAAGGTAGTTGAGTTGATTATTCATGGCGGTTACCTCGGTCAGCAGCCGACCACGGTTGTCGACTTAACGGAAGATGCACCGGAAGTGATTCGCGAAGGCGTGGGTGATGTTAAGCCTTTCTTGTAAAGGTGTAAGCAGCTATACTACGCGGCCATCAAATCAGGGCATAGCCCTGGTTTGACCTGATTCGACGCCTGTGAAGGCGACACCTGAGGAAGCTCAATGAGCGAGAAGTTACAGAAAGTGCTGGCGCGTGCCGGCCACGGCTCACGCCGTGAAATCGAAGCCATTATTGAAGCCGGACGCGTGAGTGTGGACGGTAAAATCGCCACGCTCGGTGACCGCGTAGAAATCGTGCCGGGGCTTAAAATCCGTATCGACGGTCATCTTATCTCGGTTAAAGAATCTGCTGAGCAGATCTGCCGCGTGCTGGCGTACTACAAGCCGGAAGGTGAACTGTGTACGCGCAACGACCCGGAAGGTCGCCCGACGGTATTTGACCGTCTGCCTAAACTGCGTGGCGCACGCTGGATTGCCGTGGGGCGTCTGGATGTGAACACCTGCGGTCTTCTGCTGTTCACAACGGATGGTGAGCTGGCAAACCGTCTGATGCACCCAAGTCGTGAAGTGGAACGCGAATACGCCGTACGCGTGTTCGGCCAGGTTGATGAGAACAAACTGCGCGATCTGTCGCGTGGCGTTCAGCTGGAAGACGGTCCTGCAGCGTTCAAAACCATCAAATTTACCGGTGGTGAAGGGATCAACCAGTGGTACAACGTTACCCTGACCGAAGGCCGTAACCGTGAGGTTCGTCGTCTGTGGGAAGCGGTGGGCGTGCAGGTTAGCCGTCTGATCCGTGTCCGTTACGGCGATATTCTGCTGCCAAAAGGTCTGCCACGTGGTGGCTATACCGAACTGGACCTGACGCAGACCAACTACCTGCGTGAACTGGTGGGACTGGCGCCAGAAACCACCTCCAAAGTGGCGGTGGAGAAAGATCGTCGTCGCATGAAGGCGAACCAGATCCGTCGTGCGGTGAAACGCCACAGCCAGGTGAACAACAATCGCCGCGCTGGCAGCCGTAATAACAACGGTTAAAAATAAAAGCCCGGTTAATATCACCGGGCTTTTTTATCAGTAATCAATGCCGATTTGCGCTTTGATACCGGCATCAAAAGCATGTTTAACCGGACGCAATTCGCTGACGGTATCCGCTAATTCCAGAATATCCCGATGACAGCCGCGGCCTGTGACGATCACCGTCTGATGCGCCGGGCGATTCCTCAGTGCCTCCAGTACGGCGTCCAGCGGCAGATAGTCGTAGGCGACCATATAGGTGATCTCATCCAGTAACACCATGTTCAGGGTAGGGTCTGCCAGCATTCGTTTTGCATGCTCCCATACCGCGAGGCAGGCCGCGGTGTCGGTTTCCCGGTTTTGGGTATCCCACGTAAAGCCTGTCGCCATCACCTGGAACTCAACCCCGTGCGGTTCAAGTAAGTTACGTTCACCGTTGGGCCATTCCCCTTTAATAAACTGAATGACACCCACTTTCTGCCCGTGACCAACGGCGCGCGTGGCGGTACCAAAGGCAGCGGTGGTTTTGCCTTTGCCGTTGCCGGTAAACACGATGATGATCCCGCGTTCATCCTGCGCAGCGGCGACACGGGCATCAACCTGTTCTTTCAGGCGCTGCTGACGTTGCTGGTGACGTTTTTCACTCATTGCGAAATCCCGGGTTTACGGCCTGGCTGGGCATCAAAGGTCATCCCTGTTTTACGGCGGCTGTCATCGCCCATCAGCCAGAGATAGAGCGGCATAATATCTGCCGGGGTTTTAAGCTTCTGCGGATCTTCCGTCGGGAAGGCGCTGGCGCGCATTTTGGTACGCGTTCCGCCTGGGTTAATGCAGTTTACGCGCAGATGACGGCTCTGATACTCCTCCGCCAGCACCTGCATCATCCCTTCGGTCGCGAATTTTGAGACCGCATACGCCCCCCAGTTTGCGCGGCCTTCGCGCCCTACGCTGGAGGAGGTGAATACCAGCGAACCGGAATCAGATTTGAGTAATAAAGGAAGCAGTGCCTGGGTCAGGAAAAAGGTGCCGTTGATATTGACCTGCATGACCTGCTGCCAGATCTCAGGATCCTGTTCATCCATCGGGCGAACCTCCCCTAGCAAGCCGGCATTGTGCAGTACGCCATCCAGCCGTGGGTAGTGGGTGCTGATGCGCTGGGCAAGCTCCTGGCACGTTTCAGGGGTACAGGTGAGCAGATCCAGCGTGTACCAGCGGGCAGGAATGCCACCGGCGGCGTCAATCTCCTGAGCCACTCCTTTGAGTTTTTCTTCGTTACGGCCAATGAGAATTACGCTCGCACCATAGTCAGCGTAGGTCAGTGCCGCTTCGCGGCCAATGCCATCGCTGGCACCAGTGACCAGAATGATGCGGTTCTGCAGCAGATTTTTTTGCGGTTGATAATGCACGGTGACTCCTCGGCGCACAGTGATGCAAAGACGCCTTATTGTGTGACTTTTCGGCTTTATGCCCGAATTAGCATGAGAATTCAATCAGTCTACAGGACGCATCGCTGTAAAATTAACAATTTGCAAATATTTAAACCAGAATCGGGGGATTCCTGAAGACGGCTCGCAGAGGTAATGTCACGAGCGAGACGCATGGGCAGGGCTGTTGTACACTGCCGTGAAAGATTCGTGGTTAAATCAAGGTGGAACGCGTGGAATTACTTTCTCAATATGGGTTGTTTTTGGCAAAGATCGCGACGGTGGTGATTGCCATTGCGGTAGTGGCCGTTCTGATTGTTAACCTGACGCAGCGCAAACGTCAGCGTGGTGAGTTACGCATTACCCGCCTGAGCGAGCAGTATAAAGAGATGCAAGAAGAGATGTCGCTGGCCCTGCTTGACAGCCATCAACAGAAACTGTGGCACAAAGCTCAGAAGAAAAAGCATAAGCAGGACGCCAAAGCGGCAAAAGCCAAAGCGAAGCTTAACGTGCCGGAGGAAACCTCAACCCCGCGTGTCTATGTGCTCGATTTTAAAGGCAGCATGGATGCCCATGAAGTCTCTTCCCTGCGTGAAGAAGTCACCGCCGTGCTTGCCGTGGCTAAACCGCAGGATCAGGTGGTTGTCCGTCTTGAGAGTCCGGGTGGGGTCGTTCATGGTTATGGGCTGGCGGCTTCGCAGCTACAGCGTCTGCGTGAAAAACAGATCCCGCTGACGGTTGCGGTGGATAAAGTCGCGGCGAGCGGTGGCTATATGATGGCCTGCGTGGCGGATAAAATTGTTGCGGCGCCGTTTTCTATTATTGGCTCCATCGGGGTGGTTGCGCAAATCCCGAACTTTAACCGCTTCCTGAAAAGCAAAGAGATCGACATTGAATTGCACACGGCGGGTCAGTACAAACGTACCCTGACGCTGCTGGGGGAGAACACGGAAGAAGGACGGCAGAAATTCCGTGAAGATCTCAATGAAACCCATCACCTCTTTAAAGACTTTGTGCACCGTATGCGCCCGGCGCTTGATATTGACCAGGTGGCAACAGGGGAGCACTGGTACGGTACGCAGGCGCTGGAAAAAGGGCTGGTGGATGAAGTGGGCACCAGTGACGACCTGCTGTTGAATCTGATGGAAGGGCGCGAACTGGTTGGCGTGCGCTTTACCCAGCGTAAGCGACTGCTTGACCGCTTTACGAACAGCGCGGCCGAAAGCGCGGATCGCCTACTGCTCCGCTGGTTGCAACGCGGACAAAAACCGCTGCTGTAAACAAAAACGCGAGGCCAGAGCCTCGCGTTTTGCGTTAATCGACCAGGTGATATTTCTCTGAAAGCGTGTGCGCCAGGTATTTAAACATATTGAATACGGCGGTGCTTTTCGGGGTGGGTAACCCTTGTTCGTCAAGGAAGTATTCGCCGCTGAATACCAGCACGCCGTTACGTTGTTCCACGCCGGTCGCTTCAATGCCCGCCAGGGTGTCTTCATGGTCACGAATCAGCTTATTTGCTTCGATAAGCAGAGAGGCTCGATCAATGGGTTGGGTTGTATTCTGCATAATCCACTCCTTAAACAGTGACAATAGTCTACGCCGGGGGCGCTTTGGGGGCAAATTTTCCCTGTAATGTGAGGGGGTAAGGTGCCGTGACCTGGCTGGCAGGATTTGCTTTTGCATGCTAATAAAGTTGCGTAACGAATTTTATCAGGTAGAGTGTGCGCTTTCGTCATTCTGGCAACAGAATTGCTTGACATTCGACCGGGAATTCGTCACGAATTACATCCGATGTGAGAAAAATACCCGATAACTCAATCACCTGGGCGTTAACGCTTTGACGTTCAGTAAGACAAAGGGGTTGATATCCCCTGACGCAGTCGCAATATCAATGGCTCGTCGTCAGTGGAAGGGAAATCAACATGCGGCGTATTCCTGGAAGAATTAAATTAGGTAAAGGTGAATATGGGTAAAGCTCTCGTCATCGTTGAGTCCCCGGCAAAAGCCAAAACGATCAATAAGTATCTGGGTAATGACTACGTGGTTAAGTCCAGCGTCGGTCACATCCGCGATTTGCCGACCAGTGGCTCAGCCAGCAAAAAGAGCGCAGACTCTACCTCCACCAAAGGGGCTAAAAAGCCTAAAAAGGATGAACGTAGCGCGCTTGTCAACCGTATGGGTGTTAACCCATGGCATAACTGGGATGCACACTATGAAGTGCTGCCCGGCAAAGAAAAAGTCGTTAACGAGCTGAAGCAGCTTGCTGAAAAAGCAGACCACATTTATCTCGCAACCGACCTTGACCGCGAAGGGGAAGCCATTGCCTGGCACCTGCGGGAAGTGATCGGGGGTGACGACAAACGCTACAGCCGTGTAGTGTTTAACGAAATTACGAAGAATGCGATTCGCCAGGCGTTTGAGAAGCCGGGTGAACTGAACATCGACCGCGTAAACGCGCAGCAGGCACGCCGTTTTATGGACCGTGTCGTGGGTTACATGGTCTCTCCACTGCTGTGGAAAAAGATTGCCCGCGGTCTGTCCGCAGGGCGTGTGCAGTCCGTTGCTGTGCGTCTGGTTGTTGAGCGCGAGCGTGAGATCAAAGCCTTCGTCCCGGAAGAGTTCTGGGAAGTGGATGCCAATGTCACCACGCCGGGTGGAGATGCGCTGCCGCTGCAGGTGAGTCATCAGAATGACAAACCGTTCCGTCCTGAAAACCGTGAGCAGACCATGGCTGCCGTGGCGCTGCTGGAAAAAGCGCGCTACCAGGTTCTGGAGCGTGAAGACAAACCGACCAGCAGCAAACCTGGCGCACCGTTTATTACGTCTACGCTGCAACAGGCTGCGAGCACGCGCCTGGGTTATGGCGTGAAGAAAACCATGATGATGGCCCAGCGTCTGTATGAAGCGGGTTATATCACCTATATGCGTACTGACTCGACAAACCTGAGCCAGGATGCCGTCAACATGGTGCGCGGTTACATCAGTGACAACTTCGGTAAGAAATACCTGCCAGCGAGTGAAAACCAGTACGCCAGCAAGGAGAACTCACAGGAAGCGCACGAAGCCATTCGTCCTTCTGACGTCTCCGTGTTAGCCGAATCGCTGAAAGATATGGAAGCCGATGCCCAGAAGCTGTATCAGCTTATCTGGCGTCAGTTCGTGGCGTGCCAGATGACACCAGCACAGTATGACTCCACCACGCTGACCGTTGGTGCAGGTGATTTCCGCCTGAAAGCGCGTGGCCGTATCCTGCGCTTCGATGGCTGGACTAAAGTGATGCCTGCGCTACGTAAGGGTGATGAAGACAGAACCCTGCCTGCGGTAAACAAAGGGGATGAGCTCTCTCTGGTTGATCTCGTGCCTGCCCAGCACTTCACCAAGCCGCCAGCGCGTTTCAGCGAAGCGTCTCTGGTTAAAGAGCTGGAAAAACGCGGTATTGGCCGTCCATCCACCTATGCGTCGATTATTTCGACCATTCAGGACCGCGGTTACGTGCGTGTTGAAAACCGTCGTTTCTATGCGGAAAAAATGGGTGAGATCGTCACTGACCGCCTGGAAGCCAACTTCCGCGAACTGATGAACTACGACTTCACCGCGCAAATGGAAGACAGCCTCGATCAGGTTGCCAGCCATCAGGCCGAGTGGAAAAAGGTTCTCGACAGCTTCTTCAGCGACTTTACCAACCAGCTTGAAAAAGCGGAAAAAGATCCTGAAGAGGGCGGCATGCTGCCGAATCAGATGGTCCTGACCAGCATCGACTGCCCAACCTGTGGTCGTAAAATGGGGATCCGTACTGCCACCACTGGCGTTTTCCTCGGCTGTTCTGGCTACGCGCTGCCGCCGAAAGAACGCTGCAAAACCACCATTAACCTGGTACCTGAGAACGAAGTGCTCAACGTGCTGGAAGGTGATGATGCGGAAACCAACGCTCTGCGTGCAAAACGTCGCTGCAAGAAATGTGGCACCGCGATGGACAGCTACCTCATCGATCCAAAACGTAAATTGCACGTCTGCGGTAATAACCCGACCTGCGATGGATATGAGATCGAAGAGGGTGAGTTCCGCATTAAAGGTTACGACGGTCCTATCGTTGAGTGTGAGAAGTGTGGTTCTGAGATGCACCTGAAAATGGGGCGCTTCGGCAAGTACATGGCGTGCACCAACGACGAGTGTAAGAACACGCGTAAAATCCTGCGTAACGGTGAAGTCGCGCCGCCTAAGGAAGATCCGGTTCCGCTGCCAGAGTTGCCGTGCGAGAAGTCCGACGCTTACTTCGTGCTGCGTGATGGTGCTGCCGGCGTGTTCCTTGCGGCAAACACCTTCCCTAAATCGCGCGAAACCCGCGCACCACTGGTGGAAGAGTTGTACCGTTTCCGCGACCGCCTGCCTGAGAAACTGCGCTACCTGGCCGATGCGCCACAGCAGGATCCGGAAGGCAATAAAACCGTTGTGCGTTTTAGCCGTAAAACGAAGCAGCAGTATGTTGCGGCGGAGAAAGACGGCAAGGCAACCGGCTGGTCAGCATTCTTTGTGAATGGCAAATGGGTTGAAGGTAAGAAATAATCTTTCCTTACCGTAACTTACCTGTGAAAGGGCCGGACTTCCGGCCCTTTTTTATTACCTTGTTATTATTTTTTGTTCCGTACTATACAGTCAGGCTATAAATGATATAGTGGTTATAGTTAACCCTTTTCTTATTATCAAATCGTCTTAAGCGATTGACCGCATGCGCTAAATCGGATGGTCTGGCATGAAATTACAGCAGCTTCGTTATATTGTTGAGGTGGTAAACCACAACCTTAACGTCTCTTCTACCGCTGAGGGGCTATATACTTCCCAGCCGGGTATCAGCAAGCAGGTCCGCATGCTGGAAGATGAGTTAGGTATTCAGATTTTTGCTCGTAGCGGTAAACACCTCACCCAGGTGACGCCAGCAGGGCAGGAGATTATCCGCATCGCGCGGGAGGTCCTCTCTAAAGTCGACGCCATTAAATCGGTGGCGGGAGAGCATACCTGGCCGGATAAAGGGTCGCTGTATATTGCCACCACCCATACCCAGGCACGCTATGCGCTGCCGGGCGTTATTAAGGGCTTTATTGAGCGCTATCCACGTGTTTCTCTCCATATGCATCAGGGCTCGCCGACGCAAATCGCTGAGGCGGTTTCGAAGGGTAATGCGGACTTTGCTATCGCAACCGAAGCGCTGCATCTGTATGACGATCTGGTTATGCTGCCGTGTTATCACTGGAACCGTTCTATTGTCGTCACGCCCGATCACCCGTTAGCCGGTAAAGGGTCGGTCACTATTGAAGAGCTGGCGCAATATCCCTTAGTGACGTATACCTTCGGCTTCACCGGGCGCTCCGAGCTTGATACTGCATTCAATCGTGCAGGATTAACGCCGCGTATCGTCTTCACCGCAACCGATGCTGACGTAATTAAGACCTACGTGCGGCTTGGACTGGGGGTAGGGGTGATTGCCAGCATGGCGGTTGATCCCGTATCTGACCCTGACCTCGTGCGTCTTGATGCGCATGATATTTTCAGCCATAGCACCACTAAGATTGGTTTCCGTCGCAGTACCTTCCTGCGTAGCTATATGTATGATTTTATTCAGCGCTTTGCCCCACATTTAACGCGCGACGTGGTCGATACGGCCGTAGCATTACGTTCAAATGAAGATATCGAAGAGATGTTTAAAGACATCAAACTTCCGGCAAAATAATCACTCCCGGTATCTTTCCGCCCAGGAAAGATACCGAAATAACCTCTCAAAGCTAAATTAGAATTATCATCATCTGCACTTAACTGCCGTATAATGTCATTAACCATTTATTCATTGTGGTTATAATGTCGTGAATTGGCGACAAAAGTAGAACTAATTTTTGGCTTCGCAAATATTTCCTTTCAAATATTTATTTCTGGTCAAAAGAATGAATATTTCCCATCAATAGATACGTAAATTCACTGGCTTTTCGGCTAAAGTTTCTTTAGGATTTATCTCAACAGATGATTAATTGTACCAATTGTTTGGTCTCTAAATGATAAGCGATATCGATTGTATGAGGTTAGCAATGCCTTCAGGAAGTGAAGAACCGCAAAGGGATCCTGCGCTCAAGCGTAAAGCCTGGCTGGCGGTCTTTCTCGTCTCTGCCTTGTTTTGGGTGGTGGTTGCTTTCCTGGCCTGGAACTATTGGGGTTGAATATGGCAGTGACGGTACGTACAGAAACAGTTAAACAGATGTGTCAGCTTCGTGACAGGGGCCACAAAGTGCGCAAAGCACCTGCCACTGCCGTACCCGCGTCCTGGAAACTGACGCCGCAACAGCAAGCGTTTATTGATGTGTTCGCAGAAGACGAACCCAAAAAACAATAATTTACTTAATTGCGTAATGATGCAAATAGTCTGAATAAAGGCTCAATGCATTTGTACTCTTTAATAAATACACATCAGCAATATTGAACTGAGGGCAGACCTCGGAACCTTTAATAAATAATGCCTGGTGTCCCTATGATGAATAACATGATGTCTATGAAATACTGGTCATGGCTCGGCGTTTTTTCCGCGTCGATTCTGTTCTGGTCACAGCTTATCTGGCTGGCCCTCCACTAAATCGTAAAACCTCGCTACGGCGGGGTTTTTTGTTTTCTCCCCCGCACTGGAACATTCCTGGATTTATCATTTCGGGTTGTTATCAAAACGTTACGACATCTTTGTGTTATCTTTAATTACAGCCCTGATGATTGTCAGGACATCTCTGTAATTAAGGAGGAGCTTATGTCGGTAACCCTACGCGAAGCCAGTAAGGACACATTACAGGCAGAAAATAAAACCTGGCACTACTACAGCCTGCCGCTGGCAGCCAGGACGCTTGGGGACATTTCGCGTTTACCCAAGTCCTTGAAAGTTTTACTGGAAAACCTCTTACGCTGGCAGGATGGTGATTCCGTCACCCTTGAAGATATCCAGGCGCTGGCAGGGTGGCTTAAGCATGCCCATGCTGACAGAGAAATTGCCTATCGACCGGCAAGGGTTCTGATGCAGGACTTTACCGGGGTCCCTGCTGTGGTTGACCTTGCGGCAATGCGCGAAGCGGTGAAGCGCCTTGGCGGCGATACCGCTAAAGTAAATCCGCTCTCTCCCGTTGATCTCGTTATCGACCACTCTGTCACCGTGGACCACTTTGGTGACGACGATGCCTTTGGCGAAAACGTACGTCTGGAAATGGAGCGTAACCACGAACGTTACGTCTTTCTGAAGTGGGGGCAGCAGGCCTTTAGCCGCTTTAGCGTCGTTCCGCCCGGTACGGGTATCTGCCACCAGGTGAATCTTGAATACCTGGGCAAAGCGGTCTGGAGTGAATTGCAGGATAAAGAGTGGGTGGCCTATCCGGATACTCTGGTGGGCACCGATTCGCACACCACCATGATTAACGGCCTGGGCGTTCTGGGCTGGGGCGTTGGCGGAATTGAAGCCGAAGCGGCCATGCTTGGCCAGCCGGTATCGATGCTGATCCCTGATGTGGTGGGCTTTAAGCTTACCGGCAAACTGTCGGAAGGCATTACTGCCACCGACCTGGTACTTACCGTCACGCAGATGCTGCGTAAGCATGGTGTGGTGGGTAAATTTGTCGAATTCTACGGTGACGGGCTGGATTCATTGCCGCTTGCCGACCGTGCCACCATCGCCAACATGGCGCCGGAGTATGGCGCAACCTGCGGCTTTTTCCCCATCGATACTGTCACGCTGGAATATATGCGCCTGAGTGGCCGTAGCGAAGAGCAGGTGGCGCTGGTTGAAGCGTATACCAAAGCGCAGGGGATGTGGCGTAATCCGGGCGATGAACCGGTATTTACCAGCACACTTGAACTGGATATGGGGACCGTCGAGGCGAGCCTGGCGGGGCCAAAACGTCCGCAGGATCGGGTGGCGTTGAGTGACGTACCGAAAGCCTTTGCCGCCAGTAATGAACTGGAGGTAAACACGGCGAAAAAAGACCACCGCCCAATCGACTATGTCCTGAACGGACATCAGTATCAGCTTCCGGATGGTGCGGTTGTCATTGCAGCCATAACCTCCTGTACAAATACGTCGAACCCCAGCGTGCTGATGGCCGCCGGTCTGCTGGCGAAGAAAGCGGTAGAGCTGGGGCTTAAGCCACAGCCGTGGGTAAAAGCCTCTCTGGCACCGGGCTCCAAAGTGGTTTCAGATTACCTTGCACAGGCCAGATTAACGCCGTATCTGGATGAGCTGGGCTTTAACCTGGTGGGGTACGGTTGCACCACCTGTATCGGGAACTCGGGTCCGTTACCTGAACCGATTGAGATGGCGATCAAGCAGGGCGATCTCACCGTCGGGGCCGTTCTCTCCGGTAACCGAAACTTTGAAGGCCGTATTCATCCGCTGGTCAAGACCAACTGGCTGGCGTCTCCACCGCTGGTTGTGGCATACGCTCTGGCCGGGAATATGAATATCAACCTGGTCACCGATCCGATTGGCCACGATCGCAAGAATGATCCGGTCTATCTGAAGGATATCTGGCCATCTGCCCGGGAAATTGCATTGGCCGTAGAGAAAGTTTCTACCGGAATGTTCCGCAAAGAGTATGCGGAGGTGTTCGAAGGTACGCCGGAATGGAAGGCCATCGACGTCGTGGGTTCAGATACCTATGACTGGCAGGACGATTCGACCTATATCCGCCTGTCGCCGTTCTTCGATGAGATGCTGGCTGAACCTGCACCGCTGCAGGATATCCACGGCGCGCGCATTCTGGCGATGCTGGGAGACTCCGTCACCACGGACCACATATCGCCGGCGGGAAGCATCAAAGCCGACAGTCCAGCAGGCCGTTACCTGCAGAGCCGGGGCGTGGAGCGCCGGGATTTCAACTCCTATGGCTCACGTCGTGGTAACCATGAAGTGATGATGCGCGGCACGTTTGCCAATATCCGTATCCGCAATGAAATGGTGCCGGGCGTGGAAGGGGGCATGACGCGACATTTGCCGGGGAGCGACGTGATCTCAATTTATGACGCCGCCGTCAAATACCAGCAGGAAGGCACGCCGCTGGCGGTTATCGCCGGGAAAGAGTACGGCTCTGGCTCCAGCCGTGACTGGGCGGCGAAAGGCCCGCGTCTGCTTGGGGTTCGGGTGGTGATTGCCGAATCGTTTGAACGTATCCACCGTTCAAACCTGATAGGGATGGGGATCCTGCCACTCGAATTCCCGCAGGGCGTCACCCGTAAAACGCTGGGACTCACCGGGGAAGAGCTGATTGACATCAGCGGCCTGCAAAATCTGCAGCCGGGTAAAACGGTGCCGGTGAAATTAACGCGCGCAGACGGTAAAACAGAGGTGCTCGACTGCCGGTGTCGTATCGATACGGCAACAGAACTCACCTATTACCAGAACGACGGCATTCTACATTACGTGATTCGTAAGATGCTGGACTGATGGAGCCAGCCCGGCACGCGATGGCGTTGCCGGGCACTTCGCGATCACTCGCTCAGCAGATGCCCCATTTTGGCGGCTTTGGTATCGAGGTAGTGCGCGTTTTTTGGGTTACGTCCCACAATGAGCGGTACACGCTCAACGATATTGATCCCCGCTTCGGTCAGAATTTCGACTTTTTTCGGGTTGTTAGTCAGCAGGCGTACTTCATCCACGCCCAGCAGCTTAAACATATCCGCACACAGCGTGAAATCGCGCTCATCGGCAGCGAAGCCGAGCTGGTGGTTTGCTTCTACCGTGTCGTACCCCTGGTCCTGCAGCGCGTAGGCGCGGATTTTATTCAGCAAGCCAATATTGCGCCCTTCCTGGCGGTGATAAAGCAGCACACCGCGACCCTCTTCGGCAATATGAGAGAGCGCTGCCTCCAGCTGGAAACCGCAATCACAGCGCAGGCTGAACAACGCATCGCCGGTCAGACACTCCGAATGAACGCGAGAAAGTACCGGGGTTTGTCCTGAAATGTCGCCGTACACCAGCGCGACGTGATCCTGTCCGGTCGCCAGTTCTTCAAATCCCACCATCAGGAAATCGCCCCATGGGGTTGGCAGTTTGGCTTCTGCCACACGTTTAAGCTGCATGTGATTCTCCAGAGTAGGCTGACACGTTTCGTGTCTTCCGCCTGTTTTTGCTTTCTGTATCCGTTCATTTTGCCACAAGCTCAGCAGGTTCGCCTAATGGCTGCCATGCTATACGAACGTTAAACGCACGATCCGACATATCCACCCGTCGGATGAATTTCAGTTATGATTGTGACGCTTAGCGAAAAAGGAGAAGACATGCTTTCAATCGCCAGACGAACGGCAGCAGGTGCGGCCATATTGTTGATTATGCCATTAGTCGTTTGGGTATCAGGCTGGATGTGGCAGCCCGGGCACAATACCCTGTGGCTGAAAACGTTATACTGGATAACAGAGACGGTCACCCAGCCATGGGGCATCATTACTCATGTAGTGCTTTGCGCCTGGTTTTTGTGGTGCCTGCGCTTTCGTCTCCGCGCAGCGCTGGTGCTCTTTGCTATCCTCGGTGGGGCGATCCTTGTTGGCCAGGGGGTAAAATCCTGGGTGAAAGGCCATGTGCAGGAGCCGCGGCCTTTTGTGGTCTGGCTGGAAAAAACGCATCATGTTCCGGTGAATGAGTTCTACAATTTAAAACGTAAAGATCGCGGTGCGCTGGTAAAAGAACAGCTTGCGGAACAGCAGGATATCCCGACGTTTTTACGTAAACACTGGCAAAAAGAGACCGGCTTTGCGTTTCCATCCGGGCACACCATGTTCGCCGCCAGTTGGGCACTTCTTGCCGTCGGCCTTTTATGGCCGCGGCGTCGTACTGTCACTATCGCCATTTTACTGGTCTGGGCGACGGGGGTGATGGGGAGCCGTCTACTGCTGGGCATGCACTGGCCACGCGATTTAGTGGTGGCGACGCTCATTTCATGGCTGCTTGTTACCCTTGCCACCTGGCTGGCTGAACGGCTCTGCGGTCCGTTAACGCCGCCGCCGGAAGAGAAAGAAGAGATCGCCGAAAGGGAGCACAGTGACGTCTGAAGGTTGATTTTGCGCATTCAGCCCATAAATCCATGACGGGCGCGTCACTTTTTCCGTTTCGCGCCCGTCGCTAAAATGGTAGTTTATAAGGCTGATTGCGGTAAGTTGAACACACTTTATTCGCTTGAACCACATAACGGGAAGTAATGTGAAATATTTACTCATTTTCTTACTGGTATTGGCGATTTTTGTCATTTCAGTCACATTGGGTGCACAAAACGATCAACAGGTGACGTTTAACTATCTGCTGGCGCAGGGCGAGTATCGGGTTTCGAGCCTGCTGGCGGTCTTGTTCGCAGCGGGTTTCGCCATCGGCTGGCTGGTTTGCGGTCTGTTCTGGTTAAAAATACGTGTTTCGCTTGCGCGCGCTGAACGTAAAATTAAACGCCTCGAACATCAAATTGCGCCTGCGTCCGACATCCCGGAAAGCTCTGGTGTGCCGGTCGTCAAGGAATAATCGAATATGCTGGAGTTGTTGTTTCTGCTTTTGCCTGTAGCCGCTGCCTATGGCTGGTATATGGGCCGCAGAAGTGCGCAACAAACAAAACAGGATGAGGCGAACCGACTCTCCCGCGACTACGTTGCAGGGGTGAACTTCCTCCTGAGCAATCAACAGGATAAAGCGGTCGACCTGTTCCTCGACATGTTAAAAGAGGACACAGGGACCGTTGAAGCACACCTGACCCTGGGCAACCTGTTCCGCTCGCGCGGCGAGGTTGACCGTGCCATTCGTATTCACCAGACCCTCATGGAAAGCGCCTCGTTAACTTACGATCAGCGCCTGCTGGCAGTACAACAGCTGGGCCGCGACTACATGGCGGCAGGGTTGTATGACCGTGCGGAAGATATGTTCTCGCAACTGGTGGATGAAACAGATTTCCGCATAGGTGCGCTGCAGCAGTTGCTGCAGATTTACCAGGCCACCAGCGACTGGCAGAAAGCCATTGATACCGCTGAACGTCTGGTTAAGCTAGGTAAAGACAAACAGCGCGTCGAGATAGCCCATTTTTACTGCGAACTGGCCCTGCAGCAGATGGGGAACGACGACATGGACAAAGCCATGGCGTTGCTGAAAAAAGGGGCCGCCGCAGACCGCAATAGTGCGCGTATTTCCATCATGATGGGGCGCGTGTTTATGGCAAGTGGCGACTATGCCAAAGCCGTTGAAAGCCTGCTGCGCGTCATTGATCAGGACAAAGAGCTGGTCAGTGAAACCCTTGAAATGCTGCAGACCTGTTATCAACAGCTGGGTAAACAGGATGAGTGGGTAGCGTTCCTGCGCCGCTGCGTGGAAGAGAACACCGGAGCCACTGCGGAGCTGATGCTTTCCGACGTAGTGGAGCAGCATGAGGGCAGCGACACGGCGCAGGTTTATATTACGCGTCAGCTGCAGCGTCATCCTACCATGCGGGTTTTCCATAAGCTGATGGATTACCACCTGAACGACGCAGAAGAAGGGCGTGCTAAAGAGAGCCTGATGGTGCTGCGTGACATGGTGGGCGAACAGGTGCGTAGCAAGCCGCGCTACCGCTGTCAGAAGTGTGGTTTTACCGCGTATACGCTGTACTGGCACTGTCCTTCATGCCGGGCCTGGTCAACCATCAAGCCCATTCGCGGTCTCGATGGACAGTAATTTTTTTAAAACACCTCACTTTAGTTACAACATACTGATCACTTTTATAATCCCGTTCAGCATCGTGCGGTTTGCCAGCCTGGCAGGGAATAAAACGATCCTGTCAATTTGTGGCGCTGGAAGGTAGAATGCACGCCGTTTATCTGTTCCGCGCCGCTGCGCGCCCATAGACGAAAAGGGCTGGTCATGACGTCTGTTACTTCCTCCACATCCCGCGTAGTTACTGATTCTCCTGTTGTTGTTGCTCTTGATTACAATAAACGTGACGCTGCTCTGGCTTTTGTCGACGGTATTGATCCTCGCGACTGTCGCCTTAAAGTGGGCAAAGAGATGTTTACGTTATTTGGACCGCAAATCGTACGCGATCTGCAACAGCGCGGTTTTGACGTTTTCCTCGACCTCAAATTCCATGATATTCCAAACACCACGGCGCACGCCGTTGCCGCGGCTGCCGAATTGGGTGTATGGATGGTTAACGTGCATGCATCGGGTGGGGCGAGAATGATGACAGCCGCGCGTGAAGCGCTTCTGCCGTTTGGTAGCGACGCCCCCTTATTGATTGCGGTAACGGTGCTGACCAGCATGGACGAAAATGACCTGCGTGACCTCGGTGTGACGTTGTCACCGGCTGAACATGCAGAGCGTCTTGCGCGGCTGACGCAGAATTGCGGCCTGGACGGTGTAGTCTGTTCCGCGCAGGAAGCGGTGCGTTTCAAAACGGAGCTGGGCCAGAATTTCAAACTGGTCACGCCGGGTATTCGCCCAGCGGGTAGCGAGGCTGGCGATCAGCGCCGTATTATGACCCCCGAGCAGGCGCTGGCGGCAGGCGTGGATTACATGGTCATCGGCCGTCCGGTGACACAATCTGCTAATCCGGCAGAGACGCTTAAGGCTATCAACGCATCACTGAAAAAGGGGGCGTAATGACCGACTCAAACAGCCGTCTGGTCTATTCAACCGAAACCGGGCGCATTGATGAACCGAAAGCGAAAGCAGAGCGCCCGAAGGGCGACGGTGTTGTCCGTATCCAGCGCCAGACCAGCGGGCGTAAAGGTAAGGGTGTTTGCCTTATCACGGGTATCGATCTGGATGATGCAGAACTGGCGAAACTGGCGGCTGAACTGAAAAAGAAATGTGGCTGCGGCGGTGCCGTCAAAGACGGGATAATCGAAATCCAGGGTGATAAACGCGATGTCATTAAATCGCATCTCGAAGCCAAAGGGATGAAAGTAAAGCTGGCGGGCGGCTAAAATAAATGAGCCACGGTATTTACCGTGGCTCTTGTTTTATACGTGCGTAAGTCAGACCTGAAATGCGATAAATATCGCGATGCCCATCAGGGCGTATAATAATTATTTGCCGACCTGGTGACCGATAATACCACCAACAGCAGCACCACCTAATGTACCCAGCGTACTACCGTCTGTTAATACTGCACCACCCAGTGCACCAGCACCGGCACCAATAGCGGTGTTACGGTCACGTTTAGACCAGTTAGAGCATGCGCTCAGGGACATTGCTACAGTGATTGCCAGAACAGCGGCGGCTAATTTTTTGCTGGTTAAGGTCATAATACTTTCTCCTGAATTATCGATTCACGGAAAGATGCACGCTTTAAGTATAGACTAAACGAATACTTAAATTCTGTTCTCCGTGAAAGCTGGTCGCGCAGGTGTTACGTCATCACGCAGGTGATAGTCACTTCCTGTTATATCGCTAACATTAATTTTACGTCTTCAGGGTCAGTTAAACAGGTAAAAACTCTTAAAGGGGGGTTAGGATTCCTCTCAGAGAGAGGTTAAGAGGCGCCTGAAATTCAGGCGCTCGCGGACTCAGGCGGGTTTTTTAATAATGTCGACGATAAGTCCGTCTTCCTGGAGTTTATTCCGATGTGCTTCGCTCAGACGGTCATCGGTAATTACGCGGCTGAACCGGGATATTGGCCCCATTGTATAAGGATGGACCGCGCCAAATTTTGAACTGTCGGTCAGCACGATTGCCTCACACTCTTTTTCCAGTACCGCGTTCACAACGTCTGAACGCATCATATCCCTGCCGGTAAAGCCGGTTTCAGGCTGCCAGCCGTCAATACCGATGAAGGCCTTGCTGAAATGCACCTGCTGAACGTACTGACGCGTCAGCGGGCCGACCATACTCTCACTTTTTTTCTGATAGATACCGCCCAGCAGGATGACCTCGCAGCGTGTCTCCTTCAACAAGTGAGCGATATAGCTACTGACGGTAATGATGGTGATGTCTTTTTGCTCGGCCAGGGTGCGGGCCAGCAGGGCGTTGCTACTGCCGTTCTCAATAAAGACCGTTTCGCCATTGTTCACTAAGGACGCGGCAAACTCAGCCAACTCACGTTTGAGGGCATAGTTATTCATCATGCGGGTTTCTACGTCCTCGCTGTCCAGCGGGACCGCATACCCATGCGCACGACGCAGGTAGCTCTGTTTTTCGAGTAGATTCAGATCCTGACGGATGGTGACTTCAGAAACGCCTGTCGTTTTAGCGAGATCGACGACGCTCACGCGCCCCTGATCGATGACCATCTGCAAAATGATTTGTTGTCGGGAATTCATAGCATCCATTTAATAAAGCGAAACGAGGGCGGATAGGGCGTGGTTAAACTTCCCACGGGGCTTTTGGCTGTCTGTTTTCTGACGCGGTTTCGGCGCCATTCTGAGCCAGAAGTTCAGACTTCAGGATCTCAAGGTTACGGATCGCAGAGTGATAATCGCCCGCAACCAGTATATCCAGCACGGTATCAATTCGTTGGGCTACGGCCTGCGCATCAATGTTAGACATAATCTCATCCCGGGTACGAAAAGTTAATATTTTCAATGATGCAGAAAATGGATTCAAAAGAGAAGGGAAAAAATGCAATAACTAAATTACATAAATGAAAGTAATAAATTTATTCCCCCGCATGCAGCGTGATGAATGAGTGGATTAGTCTAAAACTGCGCGCAAGGCGCTTTTTTATATGAGGAATTAGACTATGACAGTTATCAATCAGACTACCTGCACACTGTTTACCGATACTGAACGTTTCACTCAGTTGTCCGGGTATTATGAGGAGGAGCGCCGCACAGTCTGGATGATGTTGCGGGCGCAGCCACGACCTTGCTTCAACCATGCGTTAATCGAAGAGATCATGAACCTCTCCTGGCTTGTTCGCCAGTCCGGGTTTGCGGTCGATTTTTGGGTTACCGGTTCGCTGGTACCCGAGATGTACAATGCGGGAGGTGATTTACAGTTCTTTGTCGAATGTATCCAAAACGGACGCCGCGAAGCGTTAAGAGCCTATGCCCGTGCCTGCGTGGACTGCGTTCATGCGGCGTCACGGGGGTTTGATACGGGGGCTATTACCCTGGCGATGGTCGAAGGCAGTGCGTTAGGGGGCGGATTCGAAGCCGCGCTGGCGCACCACTTTGTGCTGTCCCAGCGCGATGCCCGCTTAGGCTTCCCTGAGATCGCCTTCAACCTTTTCCCCGGCATGGGGGGGTACTCGCTGGTTGCTCGCCGCTCAGGCATGAAGCTGGCGGAGGAGCTCATCTACAAAGGGGAGTCTCATACGGCAGAATGGTATGAACAGCATGGGTTAGTGGATGTCCTGTTCGAACCCGGGCAAAGTTACGTCTCCGTCAGAACGTTCATTGACACGCTGCGGCCGAAGATGAACGGCGTAAAGGCGATGTTACGCGCCCGTACCCGCGTGCTGCAGCTGCCTCGCAGTGAGCTGATGGATATCACGGAAGATTGGGTTGACGCCGCGTTCTGCCTTGAACCAAAAGATATCGCTTATATGGAGCGTCTGGTCATGCTGCAAAACCGCCATCATGCGGCGGGTTTACGCAAAGCCAGTTAGTGCTGTTTACGCGCCTGATATCGCTTTAGCCATCGCTCGAATGCGACAGCGGGCATGGGCTTAGCAAAGAGAAAACCCTGCCGTTCGTTGACGCCGTTCTTAGTCAGAAAGGCGTCTTCTTTTGCGTTCTCCACACCTTCGGCAATGACCTGCAAATTAAGCGCCTGTGCCACCGCGACGATGGCCCGCACCAGCGACTGGGAAATAGACTGTTTATGAATGTCCCGGACAAATGACTGATCGAGTTTTATCGCATCGATGGGGAAGCGTGCCAGCTGTGACAAAGACGAGTAGCCGGTACCAAAATCGTCCAGATGGATTTGCGCACCAAGCTGGCTGAACTGCTGGATCACCGACAGCGCCAGCTCTTCGTTTTCAATGAGGCAGCTTTCCGTTAACTCAACGTCGATAGGGCAGTATTCAAAATCCAGATCCTTCAGGGCCTGTTTTAAGTCGCTGAAAATGGTTTGATCTGCCAGCTGACGGGCCGAGACGTTCACCGCCACGCGCAGGTTAATGCCTTTGTCGCGCCATTTCGCCACCTGGCGAACCACATCAAGCATGACCCAGCGGCCAAGCGGCACAATCAGCCCTGACTCCTCAGCATACGAGATAAACTCCAGCGGAGGAATTAACCCGCGTTCTGGTGATTGCCAGCGCACCAGCGCTTCAAGGCTTCTGACTTCACCGCGCCAGGTGACTTTAGGCTGGTAGTGGATCAGCAGCTGATCGTTATCCAGCGCTTTGCGCAGGTTGGTATCCAGCCAGAGATACTCAAACACGCGCTGGTTCATTTCCGGCGAGAAGACGCAGAACTTACCCCGGCCGTTCTCTTTTGCGGTGTACATGGCGGTATCGGCATTGCGGATGACGCTTTCCCGATCGTTACCGTGCTGCGGGGCGAGGGCGATACCTAACGAGCAACCGGTGTAAATTTCAATCAAACCAATTCTGAACGGCTGGCGCAGACGGGTCAGAATGCGTGATGCCATCGCTTCCAGAGAACCCTGAGAGGTATTGGTGGCCATGACAATAAATTCATCGCCGCCGAGTCGCGCCAGCACCTGGCCTTCTTCCAGACAGCTCAGAATGGCCAGCGCGACCGCCTGTAATAACTGATCGCCAAACATGTGCCCGTAGGCGTCGTTCACCTTTTTGAAGTTATCGAGATCGAGATACACCACGCCAACCTGCGTCTCACCGCGGCTGTCGATGGCATCTGAAATCAGTTCGTGGATCGCGTTGCGGTTCGGCAACCCGGTGATGGTGTCGGTATTGGCCAGCACCCGCAGGCGCTCCTGGGCGCGGCGCTCCTCCGTAATATCGGTGCCGGAACAGATAAGAAAAATTTCATTTTTACCGCTGCCGCTGTGGACAAATTTGTTTCTGAACAGAAACAACCGTTGTCCTTTTCGCGTTTTGATCCAGCGCTCGACTTCGTAAGAGCTGCCGTTGCGAAAGAAGCCGGTGATGTTGCGCTTAGAGGCTGCCGCTTCACTGCGGCTCATAAACAGCTTAAACACGTTCTGGCCGATAACTTCTTGTTCTTTCAGGCCGGTGTACTCCTCGCTCAGGCGGTTAAACCGCTGAATATTGCCGTTCTGATCGAGGATTACGATAACGGAGTTGGCTTCCGAAACCACTTGTTCCGCAAAGGACAGCCCCTGAGCAAGGTCCCGGGCTACGGAAGGCGTATCGTTCCACGCAGAAGCTGTTCCGGCCCACTCATTACGGGTTATTTTGCGTCCGACAAGGTGAACAGGAACATCTTCGCCGTACAACGAGAGCGTCATAGAGATACTGGACGTAATAACGGTTAACTGGCGAATAAGTTCGGCCTGTTCATCATCCAGCGCCACCACCTGAGTGACATCGGCATTTTCGCTGGTAGAAAGGTGCAGAGCATTGCTGTCTGCTGTCAGTCGCCACCAGGGGCTGTGAGTTCCCATGTAACGAAACAGCAAATTCTGCTCCAGATCGTCCATCATGTTTTCTCCTGCAGCTACCTGTTAGCGCACAATTTATTCCGTTGCAATCGGCTTTTTCGAGGTGAGACCACGGCCAGACCGATGTGAACTTATTGTTTTTTCCCGGGTTTCTTATAATAAAACGAGTCAGGTAAAAAAGGATACTTAGCAAATAAAAATTCACGTAACCGAATATAACGGCACTCTTTTACTGTAGATAATTCTGGCGAATTTGGGCGGGGGAAGTCTGAAAATAGTAAGAAAAAATGAAGAGTTTGCAGCGTGGCGTAAAAGAAAAAATTGTCGGCCCGTCCGGCAAGGAAAGGGCCGACAATTGAACAGCTTATCAGGCGGCAGGGCGCGCGATGATGCTGCGGGTTTCCATGCGGACTTCGGCGATAGTTACGTCAATCACGTCGGTGGCCTTGTAAACCGTTTCACCTTTGATTTGCACAGTCCCGTTTTCCTGGCTGCAGACAAGTTCATCGCGAACGGCATGCAGGAACGGCGCAGGGATAAAGGCCACCGCCCCGTTATCCACCAGACGTACGCGCATCCCCCCACGGCTGATATCAATGATTTCTGCAGCGAAGCGAGTGTCTGTGCCGGCTTTGTCCTGCAGGAAGCGGGCGTACAGCCAGTCACCTACGTCACGTTCCGCCATGCGGTTCAGGCGCCGACGATCTGCCATCTGCAGGGTCGTGTCATCCTGAGGACGCGCAATTGATTCGCCCTTAATGATCGCTTTCAGCAGGCGATGGTTAACCATATCGCCATACTTACGAATTGGAGATGTCCAGGTGGCGTAGGCTTCAAGACCGAGGCCGAAGTGTGGGCCAGGCTCAGTGCTGATCTCGGCAAAGGACTGGAAGCGACGAATACGGCTGTCGAGGAAACCAGAAGGCTGTGCGTCCAGCTCGCGGCGCAGCTTGCAGAAGCCCTGCAAGGTCAGCACTTCTTCCGGGTCAACATGCACATCATGGTTCTTCAGTAAGGCGGCCAGCGCTTCGGTGTTCGCCGGATCAAACCCGGTATGAACGTTATAAATGCCGAAGCCGAGCTTGTCGCGCAGCACACGTGCGGCACAAATATTGGCGGAAATCATCGCTTCTTCGACGATGCGGTTCGCAATGCGTCGTGGTTCGGCCACGATATCCAGCACTTCGCCTTTTTCGCCCAGAACGAAGCGATAGTCCGGACGATCCTTGAACACCAGCGCATGGGTTTGACGCCACTCGCTGCGGCTCAGACAGATGCGGTGCAGCAGACGAATCTGTGCGGCAACGGCCTCAGAGGCAGGTTCCCAGCTGCCCGTGTTCTCCAGCCAGTCAGAGACGTCGTCGTAAGCCAGCTTGGCTTTAGATTCAATGGTGGCCGCGAAGAATTCGATATCATCTTCAATTGTGCCGTCCGCAGCAATGGTCATGCGGCAGGCGAGCACCGGACGCACTTCGTTCGGCCGCAGCGAACAGAGATCGTCGGAGAGTTCACGAGGCAGCATCGGGATGTTAAAGCCCGGCAGATAGTTGGTGAACGCACGGATTTTCGCGATATCGTCCAGCTTGCTGCCTTCAGCAATCCAGGCGGTAGGATCGGCAATGGCCACGGTTAACAGCAGTTTGCCGTCAGCAAGTTCTTCAGCATACAGGGCGTCATCCATGTCTTGCGTACTGGCGCTGTCGATAGTGACAAACTCCAGGGCAGTCAGATCGCGACGCTCCAGACCTTCGTCCTGCATCTCGGTGGCGACGCCGTTCGGGGCTTCTTTCTCAAGATTATGGCGCGCAAGCGTAACCCACCACGGTACAAAATGGTCATCACCGAACGTGATGAACTGGGTCAGTTCCGCATAGAAACCGCGATCGCCTTTCAGTGGATGACGGCGCATTTCGGCAACGGCCCAGTCACCTTCTTTAAAATCATGCTCAACGCCGCGAGCGGCACGGCAGGGGATGGCGTCTTTCAGCAGAGGATGATCCGGCACGATGGAGAGACGATCGTCTTTTCTCTGCACCTTGCCCACAAAACGGGTCAGGAACGGCTCGATCAGTTCTTCCGGCTCGGCAGATTCACGCTCTTTTTCGGTATGAATAACCGCCATGACGCGGTCGCCGTGCATCACTTTCTTCATCTGCGGTGGCGGAATGAAGTAGCTTTTCTGCGCGTCGACTTCAAGGAAACCAAAGCCTTTTTCCGTGGCTTTTACGACCCCTTCTGCACGCGGCGTCTGGGAATGCAGTTGCTGTTTAAGCTGCGCTAGCAGCGGGTTGTCCTGAAACATAATGTTCTATTTTCGTAGCCATTGAGCGGCTGACAGTTTTACGCGATTCTCACTGCCACAGCAAGCGCTCTTTGGGTAAATAGTATGGTTATTCCGCTTTGCCAAGCGCCACTTTCAGACGCTCCAGCCAGCCGTCTAACGCGCTTCGCGTAAGCAGTGCAATCGCCCGGCCAGCGGGAAGACCTTCCTCCGTAAGCGGGTTAAACTGTGCTGCACTGAAACGGTCCGGTGAACGTGTCAACAACTCCACGGCCGCTAAGAGCGCTGGTGACGCGGCCCGGTCTTCATCTCGGCAATGGTTCAGGATTTCTCCCGTCAGATCGAGCAACGTGGGTTCGTGGCAGAGCACAGGCGTCAGCGCCTGAAGGGCGGGCTCGGCTTGCCAGCGTGAAAGCGACTCGAGTTGATGCGCACTGGCATAGCGCAGTTCCAAGACAGGCAGTAGAGCGATCCAGGCGCCGGGCCTGGCGGGCAGCGTGTGCGGTTGAATATGGTGTCCCGGCAACCAGCGTACGGGGTGGCCCAGCAGCGCCTGAAATACTGCTACCACGCGGGCCTGAAAACCGATGAAGCCAATAATCTGGCTGATGAGCACGATGTCATACGTTGTCAGACCCACCTCATCAAGCTGGTGCTGCGCTTTATCATCAATGACATCCGGTGAACTGGCAAGCTGGCGGGCATACTGCGTGATCTGAGCCAGACGGCGGTTACTTTCGCGAGACGAGTCCGGGCCGGGAAGGGGGGCGAGAAGGGCGGCGTAATGGTTACAGAGCCTCTGAACCCCGCAGGCCTGCGCCACCGTCAGCGCGGTGCTCAGCCTGTCGTAGGCACTCAGCGTATGCAGACGGTTGACGGCGATATCGAGTGGAAACAGCCGGTGACATAACGCCCGGGCAGGAGTAAGCCAGCCAGCACAGGCAGTAACAATCTCATCCGGTAAGGCTAAATCGAGCAAAAAACGATCGTCGACGTTAGCGGCTTCGGGCACCAGAGGCAGGACATCCGTCTGCGCGTGGTTTGACTGGGTTTCGTGGTACCAGTGGCCTTTGCCGGAAAAACGGCGTTGTTCCATGGGCGTTCCTTGATCTCAAAATGGCGATCAATATCCTGGCGTAAGGCGGATGAGGGGAAAAATATTGTTAGGTGATAACAAATAGCAGAACGGAATAACGAGAGATGGCGGGCCGGGAAAAACTCTCTTCCCGGGCGGGAAGAGAGTCACAAACTTATTTAATTTCCAGCTCGTTCATTGCAGCGATGTTGAAGCCGCCGTCAACGTGAACCACTTCGCCGGAGATACCCGCGGAAAGGTCAGAGCACAGGAATGCTGCAGAGTTACCCACATCTTCAATGGTAACGGTACGACGAATCGGGGTAACCGCTTCGCAGTGTGCCAGCATTTTACGGAAATCTTTGATACCGGAAGCCGCCAGGGTGCGGATTGGACCTGCAGAGATGGCGTTAACGCGCACGCCTTCAGGACCCATTGCGTTCGCCATGTAGCGGACGTTTGCTTCCAGAGACGCTTTAGCCAGACCCATCACGTTGTAGTTAGGGATTGCGCGCTCTGCGCCCAGGTAGGACAGGGTCAGCAGGGCGGAGCCCGGGTTCAGCATGGCACGGCAAGATTTCGCCATCGCAACAAAGCTGTAAGAGCTGATGTCGTGAGCGATTTTAAAGCCATCGCGGGTTACCGCGTTCACGTAGTCACCGTCCAGCTGGTCGCCAGGTGCGAAGCCGATGGAGTGAACGAAACCGTCGAATTTGTCCCACGATTTTGCCAGTTCAGCAAACATGCCATCGATGCTTTCATCTTGTGCAACGTCACATTCCAGAACAATGCTGGAACCCAGCTGCGCGGCAAATTCTTCAACACGGCCTTTCAGCTTGTCGTTCTGGTAGGTGAACGCCAGCTCAGCGCCTTCGCGATGCATTGCCTGTGCGATGCCGTATGCGATGGACAGTTTGCTGGCAACGCCGGTTACCAGAATGCGCTTACCGGAAAGAAAACCCATAGCTTTAATCCTTATATTCATTGCTTATTTTGCCTTGTAATTCATAGCGTTACAGGCAGTATTTCAAAATTATTCGAAATCAGCTCGAAATTATAGCCCACTCACTGCCCCTTGTGTCACGCTATTTCTTGCTCTTCTGCCGCGACGGGGCTCCCGGGAAGTATTGAGCTGACGCTTTACTACTCTGTTTCACAGGGTTCTCAGCAGTATACCACTGCGCGTCAGGTTCGCCTCATCCAACCAGAGAAGGGAGAACGACGCCGCCGCGTCGATACGCCCGGACCTTTTGCGCAAAATGATCCGTTCAGCCGTTTCAACTGACTAAAATTTATCGCGGGTCGAAGCACATCAGAAATTTTATTCTTATATTTACGCGTAAAGTAAAAATTTGAAAACAGGAAATATTTCGTGCCTTCGCTTAGAAATAAATATCTTACAAAGGGAGTTGTAATTGATGAAAGAGGAAATGTATCAATACGATGACGATGATATCGACTCGATTGCCTGGTCCGTCGCATTTAGCGAGTGGCTGGGAATGGACTCATTACAGGATTGCGTTCTGAAAAGGATCTCAGAGAAGGACAGGGAAAAATATGAAAGTAAGTTAGCTGAATTTCGCCATTTTTTTCAATACGCATCAGGAGAAGAATATTTTTCACGTTATCTAATACAAAATAAAATGCAGCGCTAAGTTTATTTTATACGGATATATGGATTATATGCATGAGGATTGCACAGTTATTAGCAAAAACGTTAATTGCCGGAACGTTTTCTCTCCCATACGTGACGGTGTCGGCCATGATGCCCGCGGATAATAATCAGTACGACGCCATGATTATCGAGGCGAGAAAAGGCAATACACAACCTGCATTAACCTGGTTTTCGGGTCATCACCAGCTTGATGAATCTCAGGTTGCCGACTGGATGCAGATCGCCCTCTGGGCAGGCAAAAATGACGAGGTCATCGAGGTCTATTCCCGTCACCAGAATTACACGCTGCCGGCGAGAGCCTTGGCCGCACTGGCGGTTGCCTGGCGCAATAAGCAGGAGTGGAAAAAAGCGCTACAAGTCTGGGACCGTATCTGTGATGAAAGCCCGTACACGGCGGAGTTTTGCCGGGGAAGAGTATTGACCCTCGCCGACAGCGGTGAGTATGACGGGGCGCTGCGCGAAATACGCCTGCTGCAAAAAAGAGCGCCAGACAGCAAAAATTCTCTGGCGGAAGCGTATGTACACAGGCTTGCCGGCCATTACCCCGAAGAATTACTGGCCATCACACAGGCGATGCGCCAGTCAGCACTCCCGGAAATGTTGTTTGATGCCTGGCGTGAGGCGCTGGCAAACAATCAGTTGCCGGCAGCCGAACTCAAGCATGTGCAGGCGCAGGGGAAACAGCCACAGGCCAGCGAGCGCGCGGACGCGGCGGCTGAGTTAGTCAGGCTGGCGTTCATGCCGACCCGCAGCGAAAAAGAGCGCTACGTTATCGCCGATCGGGCTTTATCCCTTTATGACGGGATGATCGCCGAGTGGAAAAATAAGCCGGAGTATGACGCGGTATACCGCCGAATTTACGTCGACAGACTCGGGGCCTTGCTTTCACGCAATCGCCACGAAGAGGTCATCGCGCAATATCAGCAGATGCAACAGGATGACTTCGTGCTGCCGGAGTATGCCCAGTACTGGGTGGCGTCGGCGTATCTCAAAACGGGTCAGCCCGATCGGGCGCAGGCAATGCTCTCAAGGCTGTTTTATCAGACACCCCAGAAGGTCGATGACATTTCGGAGGAGGAACGTGCCGATCTGTTTTATAGCCACCTGGAGAGTGAAAACTACCGCCCTGCGATGCTGCTGACGAAACGCGTCGTTGATACCACGCCAGCCACCGTTTATCCACGCGGATCGTCAGTGCCCGTGCCGAATGATAAGTGGCTTGAAGGGCAACAGTTCCGTTCCTCGCTGGCGATGTACGAACAGGACCTGGCCCGAGCGGAATCACTGACGCGCAACCTTGCGCAGGCGGCGCCGGGTAACCAGGGATTGCGTATTGATCATGCGCGCGTTCTTCTTGCACGCGGACTGCCACGAGCCGCAGAAGAGAGCCTAAAGCAGGCCGAATTGCTTGAACCGTCCAGCATTGCCCTGGAAACCGAACAGGCCTATGCCGCGCTGGATCTTCAGGAGTGGCAACAGGCTGAGGAGCTGTCAAAGGATGTGGTGCAACGCGCTCCTGACAATGCGGCGGTAAAGCAGCTCAGTAGGGCGCTTGCTACCCACCAGCGTGCCGAATTACGGGTGGCAGGAACGGTTGGTATTGATTCTGACTCTCCTGACGCAGGACGTCACGATGTTAGCTTCAACAGCACCCTTTATAGCGCTCCGCTGAACTATAACTGGCGAGGATTCGTTGGCTACGGCTTTTTTGACGGCCGTTTCCAGGAGGGAAAAGGCGTAGTGCATGACGGACTCATGGGGCTGGAATGGCGTTCGCGAGACCTTTGGGCGGAGGCTGAAGTCTCGGGCCGACGTTTCAGTGGCGATCAAAAAATCGGGGCCCGGCTTTCGACCCGTATCGATTTTAACGATAGCTGGCAGTTGGGGCTGGAAGGTGAACGCGTGTCGCGTAATGCGCCGATGCGTGCCATGAAAAACGGCATTACCGCGAACAGCGGTGGGGTGGAGATACGCTGGTATCAGCATGAAAGTCGACAATACAGCGCGCGCTATCTGAAGACCGATTTCTCTGACGGAAACCACCGGAATGAATATTTCCTCAACGGTCAGGAACAGGTCTGGACTTCGCCTGATGTGAGCCTGAACCTCCAGCCGGGCGTCTATTACGGCATTAACAGCCAGTCAGACGTGCCTTACTTCAGTCCGGAAAAACGTATGGACGTGATGGCCGGGATGACACTGGATCATCGGCTGTGGCGCCGGTACGAAAACAGCTGGACGCAGAGATTCAGTGCCGGTGCAGGAAATGCGTGGCAGAAGAGCTATGGCAGCGGGCTCATCACCCAACTGGGCTATGGACAGCGCGTGTCCTGGCGCGACGGGGGAGAAGCGAGTGCGACGATACGCTGGGATAAACGCCCCTACGACGGAAAGCAGGAACACAATCTATCTGTTGATTTTAATGTGAACCTTCGATTCTGAGGCAACATATGTTACGGAAAGGATTTCAAACATTACTCATGCTGCTTGGCATTATGCTCGTAGCAGCGTGCGTCGACGGGCGCGGGCCTGCCTATACCAGCCCGGCCCTGCGCGAAAAGTTACGTGCCGAAATGCCATGGCCGGCGAATGGCTTCGTGACGATTGCGTATCATGAAGTGGAAGATGGCGAAACGGATCAGCGTTTTATGTCCGTGCGCACCTCCGCGCTGAAAGAGCAGTTTGCCTGGCTACGTGAAAATGGCTACAAGCCGGTTAGCCTGGCGCAGATCCGTGAGGCACACCGCGGGGGTAAGCCCTTACCGGAAAAAGCGGTTTTATTGTCCTTCGACGACGGCTTCAGTAGCTTTTATACGCGTGTCTTCCCGCTGCTTGTTGCCTTTCAGTGGCCTGCTTTATGGGCACCGGTTGGCAACTGGATTGACACCCCCGCCGGGCAACCGGTGCAGTACGGCGATGAAAAGATCGCGCGTGAACGCTTTGCAACCTGGCAGCAGGTACAGGAGCTTTCCCGTTCTCCGCTGGTGGAGATAGGTGCGCATACCTGGAACAGCCATTTTGGCACCCTGGCGAATCCGAGCGGCAGCATGCTGCCTGCATTTGCGAATCGTCGGTTTCTCAAGAGCGATCAGCGCTACGAAACCGAAAAGGAGTATCGTTCGCGCATACGGCAAGACGCAAAGATGCTGATAAGCCACTTTAAGACGCATACCGGTAAAGCCCCTACGGCCTGGGTGTGGCCATATGGCGCGGCGAACGGGACGGCAATTCAGGAGCTTAAGGCTCTCGGCTTTGACATGTTTTTCACGCTGGAGGATGGGCTTTCAACGGCCACGGAGCTGGATTCAATTCCGAGGATATTGATAAATGGCAACCCTACCCTTGAAGAGTTTGCGCTTCAGGTGACGGGGGTGCAGGAACAAGCGTTCCAGCGCGTGATGCATGTCGATCTGGACTATGTGTTTGATCCCGATGCCGGGCAGATGGAAAAAAATATCGATGCCCTCATTCAGAGGGTTAAAGATATGGGGATCACCACCGTTTACCTGCAGGCGTTTGCCGATCCGGCGGGTGATGGTCTGGTGAAGGCGGTCTACTTCCCAAACCGTTGGCTGCCGGTGAAGGCTGACATTTTCAGTCGCATTGCGTGGCAGCTCCGCACCCGGGCAAACGCGGCCGTTTATGCCTGGATGCCGGTCCTGAGCTGGGATATGTCGGCAAACTTAACCCGCGTGCATAGCCTGGCGGCAGACGATGACGAACGTCCTCAGGTCAGTCCATCACAGTATCGGCGTCTGTCACCATTTGATGCTGAGGCGAGGCAGCGCATTGGTGATATGTATCAAGATCTGGCGGCGCATGCCTCGTTTGACGGCATTCTTTTTCATGACGACGCCGTGCTGACCGATACGGAGGACGCCAGCTCTGTAGCACTGGCCGCTTATGAAAAAGCGGGTTTTAGCCGTGATATCAGGGCAATTCGCGATGACGCGCAGCAATTTGAGGCATGGACCCGGTTCAAAACCGAAACACTCACCCGTTTCACCCTTGAACTGGCGGATAAAGTAAAAGCTATCCGTGGCCCGCAAATCAAAACGGCGCGTAACCTGTATGCGTTGCCGCTGATTGAACCGAAAAGCGAAGCGTGGTTTGCACAGAACCCCAATGACTTTCTTACGCACTATGACTGGACGGCCGTCATGGCGATGCCATACATGGAGGGTGTGGAGGATCGGGAGAGCGACAAGTGGTTTAAGGCACTTATTGCGCGCGCAGCGGCTTTATCTGACGGGAAAAATAAGATGATTATCGAGCTTCAGGCTCGGGACTGGCGACCGGACGGGCAACACCAGCGTATTGAATCCCGCAAGATTGCGGAGTGGATGCGTATTATGCAGCTCTCTGGAATGAAACATTATGGCTATTACCCTGATGACTTTTTGAATAATCAGCCGAAAATAAATGTTATTCGGCCGGAATTCTCAACGAACTGGTACCCTGAAGATGAATAATCGCTATTTCTCAATCGTTATTTTAATTCTGGTGTTGTGTATCCCTGTCGGGTTAACCCTGCTGTTTTCCGCAGAGGTGATGCTGAGATATGTCTTTTTCTGGCCGTTCTTTATGTCGATATTCTGGATAGCAGGCAGCGTCTTTTTCTGGTTCTATCGCGAGCGGCACTGGGAGTGGGGTAAAGATGCGTCGGTACCGATGATTAAAGATAACCCTTTAATTTCGATCGTTATCCCTTGTTTTAATGAATCGAAAAATATTCAGGAGACCATCGCGGCGGCTATGTCACAGCGGTATGACAATTTTGAAGTTATTGCAGTGAATGACGGATCGTCGGACGACACGGGCTTTCAGCTAAATATGTTGGCCGAGCGTTATCCCCGCCTGCGTGTAGTGCATTTGATGGAGAACCAGGGAAAAGCGATTGCGTTGAAAAGTGGTGCCGCCGCTGCAAAAGGGGAGTTTCTGGTTTGCATTGACGGCGACGCCTGTTTGGATCGTGACGCCGCAGCCTGGCTTGTCGCGCCGATGATTGATAACCCGCGTGTGGGGGCTGTGACCGGCAATCCGCGGATCCGCACTCGCTCAACGTTAATCGGCAAAGTCCAGGTCGGTGAATTTTCATCGATCATTGGTCTTATCAAACGTACGCAACGGGTCTATGGCCAGGTGTTTACCGTTTCAGGGGTAATTGCGGCGTTCCGCCGGAGCGCGCTGGCGGATGTGGGTTACTGGAGCGATGACATGATCACGGAGGATATTGATATCAGCTGGAAACTACAGCTTCGTCGCTGGTCTGTGTTCTATGAACCGCGGGCGCTGTGCTGGATTTTAATGCCGGAAACGCTGCGCGGGCTGTGGAAACAGCGTTTACGTTGGGCGAAGGGGGGCGCGGAGGTTTTCCTGAAAAACATGAGCTCCCTCTGGCGCTGGAAACACAGGCATATGTGGCCCCTTTTTATGGAATATTGCGCGACGACGGCATGGGCATTCACCTGCCTGGTCAGTGGGTTGGTCATCCTGGCGGAGGTAATCCAGAACGGATCAACGGGAGGGCTCTCCATTTCATCGGTGTCAGAAAATGCCGGAGTGCTGCTTTGCAGCCTGTGTCTGGTGCAATTCCTGGTGAGTATCCTGATTGAGTACCGCTATGAGCATAACGTCGTTGCCACGCTGTTCTGGATCATCTGGTATCCGATCATCTTCTGGCTCATCAGTTTATTCACCACGCTTGTCGCGTTCACTGTTGTGATGCTGAATCCCCGTAGCACCCGTGCGCGTTGGGTCAGTCCGGATCGCGGGATTGCAAGGGGGTAACATGAAACACTGGATTATCAATTCGCAAAAAAGCGTCTTCCGGGAGTGTCTGGAACTGATCGTAACCTGTCTTTTGTGGGCTGTGTTTGTTTACTTTGCCTCGGGGTTTATCGCTTTATTCCTGAAGGGGTTTACGCAGGGGAATGACGCTTTTTTGCGGCTGTTCTTCTATTTCATCCTGGCGATACTTAACGCGCTGGTACTGGTGCTCTGGGCGATTTACAACCGCTATAAGCATCAGAGAATTGCGGTTCCTCCTGCCCGTGTGGCGAGTGAGGCGGAACTGGCGATGAGCTTTTCACTTTCCCAGCCGGTTTATCAGCAGTTCCAGGCTAATAAAAAGTTATACGTTGATTTTGACAACCATGGTGACGTGGTAAATGTCACCTCAGAGTAGTAGTACGATCCCCCTGACCGTGCCGGTCAGGGGGCGGTTTGCGTCTTTATAGTTATGCGGTAAGAAGGATGATAAATAACATTACGTTGGCCGAGAAAATGATCATGCTTTCCGGTGCATTTCTGTTTGCACTGATGATCGCGGTAAACTCTTTTTGCGTGAATGATAATCCAGGCTTCAGAGTACCCATGACCACATATTTAATCGTCATGATTGCGCTGTTCTTTCTGGATACCATCATCTTTATTTTTATCCAGATGCAGTATGCGTCTGACAGAACACACCTGTCCTCATTGATTCTGAGTATGGCGTTTTTAAGTGGTTTGGTCTATTTCATTGAAACGATTGTTATTATTCAATATCCTGAACACGCTGGTTTTTCTAATGCGGTAAAAACAAACGACACGGCTGTATTCTATTTTTTCAGGCAACTGAGTTTTATCTTTTTACTGGCGCTCGCCGTTCGGGTGGAAAAAATCACAACACGTTCGTCGTCAGGACAGATTAATAAGTTCAGTCTGGCGTTAACATTATTTATTCCGCTGGTTGTGTTCCCGGTTCTGGCCCATTATATGAGCAGCTATCATCCTGCATTGTCATTAACGATAGCGGCAGATGGTCGTGACCAGCATGCTCCCGTCTGGGATGTACGGTACGTTAACGTTCTGATCACGCTCTGGTCGTTTTTACTCTGCTATATGACCTATGTGACGCGACTGTCTTCAGGCATGTGGAACAGTATTATTGTGGTGTGTCTCTCCGCCATCATTTACAATTTTTTCCTGTTGCTGCTCGATACGTATAATATGTCACTCTGGTATATTAGCCGTACAGTAGAGGTATTTAGTAAATTATTTGTTATTTTCACCTTGTTATTTCACGTATTCAGCACGTTAAAGATTTTTGGCGATCGAATTAATCGCGATCCGCTTACGCAGATCTTCAACCGTAAGTATTTTTATGAGGCGCTTCAACGGAACCGCATGCTCAGGACAGAAAAAGGCACGAGCATAATGATGCTGGATATTGACAACTTTAAGTCTATTAATGATACCTGGGGTCATCCGGTAGGGGATCGCGTCCTTCTGGCGGTGGTGGATATTATCAAAGACAGTATCCGGGATAAGGATATTTTTGCCAGACTGGGCGGTGAGGAGTTTGGTCTTCTGCTACCGAATACTGACGAGAGCCTGGCGGTATCCGTTGCCGAGCGTATTCGCCATAATGTCCAGCACCGGACCGGACAGGGTAACCTTTACGCGCTTCCTGCAGAGGTGACGCTGAGTATCGGCGTGTGCTCAGCCATTCAGAGCAACCTCAACAGCACCGATATTATTCGTAACGTGGATGAGGCGCTCTATGAGGCCAAGCACAACGGTAAAAACAGAATCGTAAGCAGACACGCAGAATGTGGGTGAGCTTATAAAATGGGGATAAAAACGTCAAAATTAACATGCTCATCGCTGTAAGAATTAAACTGCATTAAATAAATGCCCTCGCGCAACGCCAGACGCTTTTTAACCATTGCTTTAACGAAGGCAATTTTGTTAAAGGCGCTGTAGCCCTCCCAGCTACCGCTGAAGGTCATTTTTGCGTATTTTCCTTTTACTACGCACGTCCCTCTTTTTGCAGTCGTGTCGCTTTGTAAGGAATACGAGATTAAGACCTCAACAAGATAAGATCGGCTTTTGCCTAAGCGTTCGGGTGGGCGAGGCACAAGGGTGATGCGATCAATCTCATGACGATTTTCGATAAGCAGTTTCTTGATTTTTTTAGTAATATCATGGACCGAGGTATCAAAAAGATGATCATGTTCGATAATTTGATGGGTATAGAGAAATGTTTCATTCAGTTCACAAATTTCGAGTTCTGGAGTTTGATGGTCGCTTAATAAAAAAGAGGGCTGTAAAACATCAAAATTCCACACTCTGGCACGTCTGTACTCAGAGGGTGTCAGCCCGGTCATTTTTTTAAAGGCTCTGGAAAAACCCTGGCTACTCTGGTAATGGAAAAGATAAGCAATATCCGTCACCGGAATCGAAGTCATCCTTAGCATAATAGCAGCACGGCTCAGCCTTCTTCTGAGAATATATTCTCCTAACGAGAGCTGATAGTGCTCCTTAAACCAGGTTTCAATGGTTCGTCTGCTGTATCCGATATCCGCAACCAGGTCATCAATATGTAAAATAGTAAAGTTATTTTCCTCCACCCAGGAGAGAATATACCTTCTGATGCTGTCTTTCATTGGCGTGTCAGTTATTACTTAACGGTAAATGAGTTTCATGCTGGGCAAATTATGCCGGAAGTTAATTGACTGGCGAAGGGATTCTGGCAATAACTTTAATTTCAAAATCAAAACCAGCGAGCCAGTTAACGCCTATGGCAGTCCAGTTTGGGTAAGGAGGACGCGGGAACGCCATTTTTTTCGCCTGCATAATGACGGGAAACTGGTTTTCAGGGTCGGTGTGAAATGTCGTTACATCGATAATATCGTCAAAGGTACATCCCGCGGCCGCAAGGGTAGCCTGGAGGTTATCAAATGCGAGCTGTACCTGAGCGGCGAAATCGGGCTCAGGTGTGCCATCGCTGCGGCTGCCGACCTGGCCAGAAACAAATAACAAATCGCCCGAGCGGATGGCAGCAGAATAGCCATGCTCTTGATAGAGGGCATGACGGTTGGCCGGGAATACAGGTTCACGTGGGTGCATAGCATTTCCTTTTATAGTCGAGGTTATTGTCGTGATGACAAAGTAGAAGTAACATACGCGATGTATGTGAAAAAATGTAATCCACATACGCCGTGTATGTTAAATGGAAAACGCTGCTTAACCAAGGAACCCCCATGGCTGCAAAACGTCGTGCTGAGACGGCACAGGAAAATCGCGAAAAAATGATACAGGCAGCCCGTAAGGCGTTTGCTGAAAAAGGATATGCCGCTGCCTCAATGGATGAACTGACTGCCAGCGTGGGCTTAACGCGCGGTGCGCTGTACCATAATTTCAGCGATAAGAAAGGGTTACTGGCGGCTGTAGTCGCACAGATAGACAGTGAAATGGCTGAAAAAGCGAAAGCCATTGCTTCCACTGCGGAAAATGACTGGGAGAGGTTGCTGGCGGAAGGCGTCGCTTATATCAAAATGGCGCTGGTTCCGGAAGTGCAGCGTATCGTTCTTCTTGATGGTCCAGCTGTTCTGGGCGATCCGGCGCAATGGCCTAGCCAGAACAGTTGCCTGGAGTCGACTCGTCACACCATCGAAAAAATGATCGCATGCGACGTTCTTAAACCGGTTGATGCAAAAGTCGCAGCCCATCTGCTGAATGGCGCTGCGCTGAATGCTGCCTTGCTCATTGCCGCGAGTGACGACCCGCAGAAAACGCTGCCCCATGCCATTGAGGTATTCACTCTTCTGGCTGGCGGGTTACGCAATAGCTAAGGGATATTTTTAACGATCCTTTCTCCATGCATCAGCAGTTAGCGCTTCACCAAAATGTCCGGCAATCAGGCGTTTTGTTAAATCGTGGAGTGGGGAGGCCAGCACATCCGCCGTGCTGCCGCGCTCGACAACTTCCCCCTGATGCATGACCATCACCTGGTCGCTGATGTGTTTCATCATGCCAAGATGTTGGGTCACGTAGATATAAGAGATCCCCTGTTTTTCCTGCAATTCCAGCATCAGGTTAATTAACTGCGAACGCATCGACATATCCAGTGAGGCGAGTGCTTCGTCAGCAATAATCACCTTCGGGCGCAAAATCAGGGCGCGCGCCAGCCCCAGACGCTGCTTCTGTCCCGGAGCCAGCATATGCGGATAGTAACTTTCGTGATCGGGCAGCAGTCCGACCATACGCAGGGTTTCAAAGATACGTTTACGGCGAGCGTCAGGCTCCAGATCGGTATTCAGCCGCAGCGGGAAATCCAGGATCTGCGAAATACGCTGGCGCGGATTGAGCGAGGTGGAGGGATCCTGGAAGATCATACGGATGCGCTGGCTGCGGAAGGAGTAATCGCCAAATGCCAGCGGATGATCGTCAATCAGCACTTCACCGCCGCTTGGCTCAACCATGCCCGCCAGCATCTTAGCCAGCGTGGATTTGCCGGAACCATTCTCGCCAATAATCGCCAGCGTCTGCTTTTCGCGCAGCGTAAAGCTCAGCGGTTTCACCGCTTCCACGGTCTGGCGATGGAACAGCCCGGTGCGGTAGCGAAAGGTCTTACTCAGGTTGCGTACTTCCAGTAAGGTTTCGACCATTTCACTCTCTCTCCATGTTCAGCGGGAAATGACAGGCGTAAAGATGGTTTTTCGCCCCCGTCAGACGCGGCGTTTCAATACACTTACGCTGAGCATACGGGCAACGTGGCCCAAGACGACAGCCTATCGGCAATGATTCCAGAAGCGGGATCGCACCCGGCAGCGTGTTCAGACGGCTCTTGTGCGGCATGGCGCTGCCAAAATCCGGGATCGCACGAATCAGCGCCTGGGTGTAGGGATGGTGCGGCGTGGTGATCAGATCTTCACTGGGGGCGGTTTCCACCGTTTGCCCACAGTACATCACATCAATTTTATCCGCCCATTTGCTGAGCATTTGCAGGTCGTGACTGATCAGCAAAATGGTGGTGTTGTTATTCTGATTCAGCCGCGTCAGCAGACGGAATATCTGCGCCTGCGTGGTCGGCTCCATCGCGTTCGTTGGTTCATCCGCAATCAACAGACGCGGCTGATTGGCCAGCGCGATGGCGATCATCACTTTCTGGCATTCACCGTCGGTGAGTTCGTAGGGGAAACTGCGCATTGCGTCTTTATGATCTTTGATCCCGACGCGGTGCAGCAGCTCAATGGCGCGGCGTTTGCGCCAGCCGAAACGCTGCCACCAGCGGCCTTTATAAGTCCAGCCGGGGATATTCTGCATCAGCTGCTTACCTACGCGCTCGGACGGGTCAAGGCAGGATTGTGGCTCCTGGAAAATCATCGAGACGTTATGGCCGACCAGCTTGCGACGCTCGCGCGGAGAGAGGCGCAGCAGGTCAATATCATCAAAACGCATGCGGTCGGCGGTGACGCGCCAGTTGTCCTTCGCTACACCACAAATGGCTTTGGCGATGAGGCTTTTCCCGGAGCCGGATTCGCCCACCAGCCCGCGAATTTCACCTTCAGCAAGGGTAATGCTGATTCGATCGACAGCCTTAACCCAGCCCTCACCGGTTTTAAACTCGATGGTGAGGTTGCGGATATCAAGAAGCGGCATTATTGTACCCCCGCATTAATTGCGCGGCGAATACCGTCGCCCAGCAGGTTAATCAGCAACACGCTGACCATAATGGCCGCACCCGGTAACATAACTGTCCACGGGGCGACGTAGATAAGCTCCAGCGCATCGCCCAGCATCGCACCCCATTCCGGTGACGGCAGCTGGGCACCCAAATCGAGGAAACCCAGCGCAGCGATATCCAGTATCGCCATCGACAGGGCGCGGGTGATCTCGGTGACCAGCCCGGCTGCGATATTCGGCAGGACGGCAAACCAGAGAATATTCAGCGTGGTGGCACCGTCCAGACGGGCAGCAACAACATACTCTTTCTCCAGTTCGTCATGCACCATGCTGTACACAGAGCGAACGATACGGGGCAGGATTGCCAGCCACACGGCAAACATGGCATGCGTCAGGTGCGGCCCGGCAAAGGCCACCACAATGATCGCCAGCAGCAGCGATGGGATAGAGAGCAGGGTGTCCAGAATGTGATTCAGCACCGCCGAGCGCAGACCGTGGGTGGAGCCAGCAAAAATGCCCAGCGCCAGACCGCAAACTGTGGCGGCGAGCGTCACCACAAACGCGCCACCCACCGTTGGGGCGGCACCGCTCAGCAGGCGGCTCAGCACATCACGGCCCAGATCGTCGGTGCCCAGGAAGAAGGAAACCTCCCCATAGCGCGACCACGACGGAGGCAACAATTGATAGCCGAGGAACTGCTGGTCGATACCGTATGGCGCAAACCACGATCCAAATACGCACAGCAAGACCAGACCGGCACAGCCGTACAGGCCGATCATTGCCGTGGTGTCACCATAGAATTTACGCCACACGGTACGTAGCGCACCGGGCGTGCGCTTTTCACTGTATACGCTATCGTAGGGCATACCATTCCTTATGCTTCAACGGGTTGGCCATTGCACCCAAAATATCGGAAATCACGTTAACAATAATCACCAGCGAACCAATCACCATGACGCCTGCTGAAATGGCGGCGTAATCCTGCTGACGAATGGCGTTAATCAGCCACCGGCCCAGACCTGGCCAGCTAAAGACCATCTCGGTGATCATCGCCAGGGTCAGCATGGTCGAAAACTGCAGCCCAAGGCGCGGAATAACCGGCGGGAGCGCGTTATGCAGTACGTGACGACGCAAGATAGTCAGGCGTGAGAGACCGCGCGTGGCCGCAGCTTTAACGTAGTTCTGATCAAACACTTCCATGGTGCTCAGGCGCATCAGGCGGATCACTTCGGTTGTTGGCGCCACCGCAAGCGTTAGCACCGGCAACACCATATGACGCAGGGCGCTGACGATCATTTCGTGACGCCAGACGGAGTCAGAGAGCCATGCATCAATAATGGCGAAACCGGTCACCGATTTAACCGTGTAGAGGAGGTCAAAGCGGCCTGAAACCGGCAGCCAGCCCATTGTCAGAGAGAAGAACAGCGTCAGCAACAGCGCCAGCCAGAAAACCGGGATAGAAAAGCCGAGCAGGGCGAGGGCGCTGATAAATTTATCCTGCCATTTATTGCGATAAATCCCCGCCAGCATGCCCACCGGAATGCCCACCATCAGGGCAAAGCCGAAGGCCAGAATGCAGAGCTCCATCGTGGCCGGGAACACGTCTTTCAACTGCTCAGAGATAAGCTGTCCGTTGATACTGGAGACGCCAAAATCCCAGTGCAACAGGCCGTTGAACCAGAACAGCCAGGCATCCCACAGCGACGATCCCTGAAGCGGGGCGTGCGGCGTAAAGTAGCTCAGGCTGAAGCCCACGAAGGTCAGTAAAAAGAGCGTCACCAGCAGTAACAGGAGTCGACGCAAGGTAAAAATGATCATGGTTTTTTCACCTCTTGTTCTTTTTCACGGTCGACCCCGGCGAAGGAGGCGTTGCCAAACGGGCTCAATACCAGGCCTTTAATATCGTAACGATAGGCCTGCAGACGCAGGGAAGAGGCCAGCGGCAGCACGGGCAGTTCCTTAGCGAGGATCTTTTGCGCTTCATCATAGGCATCAATGCGTGACGAGAGCTGTTGTGACGCCAGCGCTTTTTGCAGAACGGCGTCAAACTCGCGGTTGCACCAGTGAGCGTAGTTGGTCTGTGAGTTTATTGCCGCGCAGCTTAACAACGGACGGAAGAAACTGTCCGGGTCGTTACTGTCAGTCGCCCAGCCCGTCAGCGTAAGGTCATGGTTCATATCCATCAGGCGCGCTTCCTGGAAACGCCCTTCAACCGGAACGATGATCACTTTTACACCGACCTGCGCCATATCGGCCTGCAGCAGCTCGGCGGTTTTCAGCGGGCTAGGGTTCCATGCCTGAGAGCTGGTCGGTACCCAGAGCTGCAGCGTCAGGTTTTCAGCGCCCAACGCTTTAAGCTGTTCGCGTGCTTTTGCCGGATTGTATTCCGTGATTTTGGCTTCACCGTCATACGCCCACGAGGCGCGCGGTAGAATAGAGGCGGCGGTTTCCGCGGTGCCGTAATAAATGGACTGCATCAAACGCTGGTTGTTAATGGCCAGCGCCAGCGCATGACGAACTGCCGGGTTATTCAGCGGCGGCTTATCGGTGTTAAAAGCGAGATAGGCAATGTTCATACCCGGGCGCAGCGTCAGGCGCAGGCGCGGATCGTCGCGTAAAATAGTGAGCTGGCTGGCGGCAGGCCAGGCCAGCACATCACATTCGCCGGTCAGCAGCTTTGAGAGCCGTCCTGTACCGCCAGACCCGAGGTCGACCACAACCTGAGGCATCAGCGGCGTGCCGCGCCAGAAGTGTTCGTGGCGCTGCAGGCGAATATATTGCCCGGCGCGGTATTCGGCCAGCTGGAACGGACCGGTGCCGACCGGCTGGCGGTCAAGCAGCTCCTGACGATCCTGCTTGTTCAGCTTTGCCGCGTACTCAGCGGACATGACGGACGCATAGTGGGTCGCCAGATGCCAGAGGAAAGAGGCATCCGGGCGCGTCAGGGAAAATTCAACCGTCCGGTTATCCAGTTTGCGCACGCTTTTAACGGTGTCGGCAAACTGCAGGCTGTCGAAATAGGGGAAGTTCCCCCCGTTGACGTTATGCCAGGGGTGATGGCGGTTGAAGATACGCTGGAACGTAAAGACCACATCGTCTGCATTCAGCTTGCGCGTGGGGGTAAACCACGGCGTATGCTGAAACGCAACGTCATCACGCAGACGGAAACGGTAAGTTGCGCCGTTGTCCAGCACCTCCCAGCTTTCCGCCAGCTCCGGCACCAGACGGTAGGTGTACGGATCAACATCAAGCAGACGGTCGTAAAGCTGAGCGGCGAGAGTATCCACAATCAGGCCGCTACCCGCTTTTTGTGGGTTGAAGGTATCAACCTGTCCGCTGACGCAGTAGACGAAGCCACTGTCACGAATATCAGGCTGCTCAGTTGGCTCGGGGGCAGCAAAGGCCTGGCTACTGAACAGACTGAGTGCAAAAAAGGACGATAAAACCAGACGCATAATTTTTAAGGTATGATATGTTAAGTGGCTATCTTACTAATATTAAACGAAATTATCCAGTGTCGTTTATCCCTGAGGGCATCCTGGGGCAGTAGCGTTTGCAGTCGCTCATTCAGCATACCAACCTGATCGGCGTTCATACCGACTCTCCACTTTGAATATACCTCATAAACCATCTTAGCATTTTCATGCCCTGTATGACTCGCTATAAACGAAGGATTCGCCCCGACAGACTGTATGCGGTTAGCAACTGCGTGCGTGATTGGCTGATGGAACTCACGACAGACATCTTCCCGTTACCTCGCGATGCGATATTGGGTGGGCAATAAATCCCCTATAATAAAGTGCGCGCTGTTTATCCTGTGCAAGCATGATGCGATGGCGTGAATTATTATTGAGTCGATGTATTACAATAAGAAATATTCACTAAACGCATACTTGCTTAATTAATGGTTGCGTTACGAGTAATGTTGATTTATATACTGACCCTCTGATCCTGCAATTTGGTAGGGAGAAATAAAAAAAGAATAAAATGAATCATCATAACATCTAAGAAAATTACAGTTTTCTGTTGAGGCATACCGAACGGCACTGCGCCTGATTGTCTGCTTTTTTATATTTAATGTTAAATCTTTTTCATCATGGACGTCTCGCGTCTTTCTCATGGCATGAGAAGTGACCAAAACATCAGAGAGTTAGGGAATGATTGAACCTTTGGGGCTAATTAAGAATTTTGCACGCGTTCGCACGCGCATATTCGTGACGATTGCGTTTTTCTCATCGGTCATAAATATACTGATGCTGGCACCATCTATTTATATGTTGCAGGTTTACGATCGCGCGCTGTCATCCGGGAATACCACAACGCTTTTTATGTTGACGCTGCTGGTGTTATTTATGTTTGCCGTCATGGCACTCCTTGATTACGCGCGTGGCATCGTCATCATCCGATTGGGTAATCAATTTGATAATGCGCTTTCGCCTGCACTCTATATCGCTGCATGTGAAAGTAATCTCGTTAAGCACAGCCCGAATGCCGGGCAGGCTATCAGCGACCTCACCGTTATACGCCAGTTTGTTACCGGCCCGGCGTTATTTGCGGTTTTTGATTCCATTTGGTTTCCCGTTTACCTCGGCGTTATTTTTCTTTTTAACACCTGGCTCGGGGTGTTCTCGCTTTCAGGCGCATGTCTGCTGCTGGCCCTGGCGTTTATTAACGAAAAAACGACGCGTCAGCTTTTGAATGAAGCGGGGGGGTATGCCTTGATCTCAAATCACCAGGCTAACAGCTCCTTACAATCTGCTGAGACGCTGCATGCCCTGGGGATGACTGATAACGTTAAGGCGCGCTGGTGGCTCGGACATCAACAGTTCCTTTATTGCCAGAGTGCGGCCAGTGAACGCGCTGTATTGATGTCTGCCGTCACCAAAACCGTACGCATGGCGCTTCAGTCCCTGATGTTGGGGCTGGGCTGCTGGCTGGCGATTCTGGGAGACATCTCGCCGGGCATGATGATCGCGGGCTCAATTTTGCTCGGAAGAGCGCTGTCACCGGTGGAACAACTCATCAGCGTGTCGAAAGGCTACCGGTCAGCTCGTCTGGCATGGGAACGCGTGGTTCGTCTGACGGGAGACTTTCCCCCGGCGCAGGAGAGCATACGCCTGCCGGCTGCGCAGGGAGTGCTCACGGTGGAGAATGTCACCGTTTTCCCTCCGGGAAACCCCCGGCAGCCCATACTGCAAAACATCACTCTGCGGGTGAACCCGGGTGAGGTGCTGGGAATTGTGGGAGCCAGTGCATCGGGGAAATCCTGTCTCGCCAGAGTGTTGTGCGGTGTCTGGCCTGCCGGAGAGGGGGATGTCAGGCTGGATGGGGCAGATATTTACCAGTGGCAGAAGCAGACGCCGGGTCCCGGAATCGGCTACTTGCCGCAGGACGTTACGCTTTTCACGGGAACCCTCGCTGAGAATATTGCCCAGTTTGGTGAGATTGATTCAACGCAACTGATCGCCACGGCAAAGCTGGCCGGGATCCACGACATGATTTTGCGTATGCCTGACGGGTATAACACCTTGACTGGCGAGCAGGGTATGGCCCTGTCGGGTGGGCAAAAACAGCGCATTGGCCTGGCCCGGGCGCTGTACGGCAATCCGGCACTGGTGATCCTTGATGAGCCCAACGCTCACCTCGATGAATCGGGTGAGCAGGCTTTGCAGCAGGTTATCCGGCAGCTCCGGCAGCAGAAAAAAAGCGTTGTCATCATTTCTCATCGTCCGGGAATATTGCCGCTGACCAGCCATTTGCTCGTCCTGGAAGGCGGAAAAACCAAGCTTTATGGCCCAACGGCACAACTCTTACAGCAGTCAGTTCGCCCGGTAAATAAGACACACAGCGTCCCTGCTGAACAAGGAAAAGCCCATGCATAATAGCGATGCGCAGAAGAC
Source organism: Enterobacter sp. A8 (assembly GCF_004296595.1). Lineage (NCBI taxonomy): Bacteria > Pseudomonadati > Pseudomonadota > Gammaproteobacteria > Enterobacterales > Enterobacteriaceae > Enterobacter > Enterobacter sp. A8. The sequence goes on along the minus strand of NZ_SCMF01000001.1, from coordinate 742,267 downwards.
GCCCCTTGTTGACGTCGTTCCGTTTGTCCGCCTTGGCTGGGTAGTGTTGCTGGCAGGTCTGGGATCTTTCTTGCTCTGGGCGGCACTGGCGCCGCTGGATAAAGGTGTTGTTTCCACCGGAACCGTGGTGGTGGACGGCTACCGTAAGGCCGTTCAGGCACCCACAGGCGGTGTGGTGACAAGCATCGCCGTCAGAGAGGGGCAGACGGTACATAAAGGCGATCTGCTGGTGCTGCTCAGCCAGCAATCGACGCTCGCCCAACTCTCCGCTGCGCGCCAGCATTATCTGACGTCGCTCATTGCTGAAAGCCGCCTTCAGTCTGAGCTGGCGGGCATGCAAACGCTGACCTTACCCCCTGAGACAGAAGACGAAGCCCTGCGGGATGCGATCAAGCCCATAGTGGCTCAGCAACGCCAGCTTATGCATGCCCGGCAGGAAGCGCTGAAAAATGCCCAGGAAAACGACGCTCAGGCCATTGCAGGGCTGGCTCGCCAGCGCGATTCGCTTGCCAGAACCTGCGAGACGAAAGCGCAAGGGCTCGCACTGTTAAATCGTCAACTTAAAGACCTGAAACCACTAATGGAAGAGGGCTATTTCCCCCGTAACCGCTATCTCGATATCCAGGTGCAATCGGCGTCTCTGGCGGGCGAGGTGGGTGAAACCCGCAGCAAAATCGTAGAGTTAGGGAATCAGATCGCCCAGCTCAAACGCGGCATGCAGCAGCGGTTGATTGACAACCGGAAAGATATTGAAACGCAAATTGACCAGCTTCGCCTGCAGGTCAGCGAGAGCAAAAAACAGCTGACGCTCTCTGGTGTCGATCTCTCCCTGACCCGCGTCGTCGCACCGCAGGATGGCGTGGTAATGAACCTCGCGCTTGCCAGCGACAGCGCGGTGGTGAGTGCGGGCGAGCAGCTACTGGAAATTGTCCCGCAGGCCTCCCCCCTGATTATCGACTCACAAATTGACGTCGCCCTGATCGATAAAGTCCATAAGGGCATGCCCGTTACCCTGATGTTTACCGCCTTCAACCAGCAAAGCACGCCGAAAATCCCGGCCCGGGTATCGCTGGTGTCAGCGGATCGCCAGACCGATCCCACAACCCAGCAGCCGTACTACAAGATTCAGATCGCCGTTACGCCGGAGGGGATGAAAAAGCTAAAGAGCGAGGAGGTTAAACCGGGTATGCCAGTAGAGGTCTTTATTAAAGCCGGAGAGCGCTCGCTGTTGAGCTATCTGCTGAAACCCATTGTGGATCGTGCATCGCGGTCGTTCATCGAGGAGTAAAGATGCTTACCGCAAAATTCATACCTGTTGTGTATCTGCTCGCGCTGATGACGTCCTTTTCAGCAGGTGCGCTGACACTGACTCAGGGCTGGTTCATGGCGCTGGACAACGATCCGCAATACCGCGCTGCCGTGAAGGATCAGCTTGCCGGAGAAGAGTACATCCCCATCGGTCGCGCCGGGTTACTGCCAAAAGTCAGCGTTAGCTATCAACGCGCACCGCGTAACTGGCAGCGGCAGCAGTACCAGCAGACAAATTTGTTGGGGGAGCGTTCTGAGGTGGTGCAACATCAACAATATGACAGTTATTCGGGATCGGTTACCGTTGTTCAGCCGCTGTTTGATTACGATGCCTATGCGGGGTATCGCATCGGCATTATCAAAAAAATGCAGTCTGATGAACGCTACCGAAGCAGTCTGATTGATCTGCAAAACCGCTTCATTACCGCCTGGCTGGATCTTACCGAGGCGCATCAACGGCTCCAGCTTGCGACTCTGCATCGTCAGGGGCTGGAAGAGCAGAAAAAGCAGGCTCAGCGACAGTTCGAGGCCGGTGAGGGCGCAGTAACGGATGTCACCGAGACCGCCTCTGCGCTCAGCCTGGCGATTGCGGATGAGGTGGAGGCGCGCGATACGCTGGATACGGCTAACGTTGCGTTATCAGCGATCGTGGGCGTGGATCTCTCGCAGACGGCAGCGCTACCGATACTCGGTGAAAAGCCGCTTAAGCTGCCGCTGGCATCAGGAGACTATCGATACTGGGAACAAAAGGCGGCTGCGCATAATCCCGATATTCTTTCTGCCGGACATAACGTGGAAGAAAAACGCTATGAAATTGAACGCAGTCGCGCTGGCGCGCTTCCCCGGGTACAGCTTTACGCGATGCATTCGGAGAACGATTCAAGCAACGACAATACCATTCATCAGAAATATCGTACCGACAGCATAGGCCTGCGCGTCAGCATGGATCTCTTTTCCGGGGGCGGCGTTTCAGCGGCCCTGCGTCAGGCAGCGGCCCGCTATGAGCAGGCAAAATATCTTCATGATGCACAGCGGCTGGCGACCTACAGCGAAATTAAAAAATCCTTAAATAAATGCCTCCATGCGTCAGAGCGCCTTGCTGCCTATGCTTCCGCGGTGGACGCCGCCAGGCGACAGATTGAAGCGACGAAAAAAAGCATTCAGGCTGGTCAGCGCATGAATATCGATTTATTAAATGCAGAACAATCTTTCTATAAAACCAAAGTTGAGCTTACTGCAGAAAAACATGCTGTCATTAAGGCATGGGTCAGTTTGCTCGCGCAGACGGGCGAAATAAACAATGATAACGTTATGTTACTTGATTCGTATTTTGCTCAATGATTGTTGATAATAAACAGAGGGACGACTATGCCTGTATTCGATTATCAGGGCGAGAAAAACACGCAGCTTATTAAGGATGCACTGACCATTGAAAGTATCAATTTTGGTGCAGCCACGTATGCTGATTATACCTATACAGAAGAAAATGGCTGGAAAGTATTAGACGGGACCACGCTTAACTACAGCGGCTGTACTAATCCCTATGGTGCTTTTTATGGCGAAAGTCTTCTTGAAACCAGTGCCGAATGCAACGTTATGGGAAAATATGACGCCAATGGCAAGCTGGTCAATATAGGCATTAGCTTCTGGGGGACGGGCACTTACGCCAGCGCGCCTTCACTTCAGCATACCATCAATACCGCGATGGATACCGTCAGCGACGTATTATCTGCACTGGTCGACGGCTATGCGGATAACTATGTTCTCAACGCGTATAAAAACCTCATGAGTTCGGTGGCCGCGTTTGCCACGGCAAATGGCCTGACCGGTAATGACATCATCATTACCGGACATAGTCTTGGCGGACTGGCTGTTAACAGCATGGCAACCCTGTCCGCACAGGGCCAGTGGGGTGGTTTCTTTGAGGACGCAAGCTACGTCGCATTCGCCTCTCCGACTCAAAACCTGGCCGATGACAAAGTGCTTAATATTGGTTATGAGAACGATCCGGTATTTCGTGTGTTAACGGGCCACAGCTTGACGCTGGACAGTTTATTTAACCACGACACGCCGCTTGAAACCTGCACCAACAACATCGTCTCCTTTAATGATTACTATGCCGGCCTGACCAACGATTGTAAGATCTTTTCGATCGCGAATATGGCGTCCTGGGCCGGGCACTCCGGTCAGGGCTATACGGACGGTGCATTACGAATTATGGATTCTGAAATCTATGATTTCACCCATCAAAATTCCAATATCATTGTTTCTAATCTTTCTGAAGCATACCGTTCCACGACCTGGGTTTCGGATCTCAATAAATCCGTAACGCATGTGGGATCAACATTTATTATTGGTACCGAAACAAATGATTTATTACAAGGCGGGAAGGGTAACGATTATCTCTGCGGTGGTGGGGGAGATGACAGTTTTAAAGATCACAGCGGCTACAACGTTATTTATGGTGGCGCAGGGACTAACACCTACGTAACGGAATGTCATATTGCCGATTTTACGTTTAGCCACGATGCAGAAGGGACGCTGTACTTTAAATATTCCACCGGCGATATTACACGGGCGGAAGATATCCATTACGTTAACGCAGACCACACCTTGTTCAGCCTGTTTGGTATTAACATCAACCAGAACGCGACATGGCAGGTCACGGATTATGGCTTAGAAGGTGACAGTGGCTCAATCGCGTATGCGAAAAGCTATTACGCCGATACAGAGAACAGCTTCACTATCTCGACTGCCAGTAATGACAGCTGGTTCTATTCAGGGGCCAATGACAGTGAGATCAGCGTAAACGGGAACAATAACAATGTGGTTTCCGGGTATGCCGATGACGCCATCCACCTTAACGGCAGCGAAAACACGCTTCTCTTCTATGGTGATTTTGGTCATGACACGGTCTATAACCTCTCCGCCAGCGACAGCCTGATCTTTATGGCTAACCAGAACATTGCCGATAATGACAGCTATCTCAACCATCTGTCGTTTGAAGGTGATAATGCCTTACTCACCTACGGTGACAGCAGCGTCACGCTGGTCGGTGTGAATACCGATATGCTTTCGCAGATGCATATTGCGGTAGCATAACTCTTATCCCCGCGGGAACCTCGCGGGGATAAATCCCAGCAGAATGGTCCTGCCCGTCAGCGCATCTGGTGCTTTTTGAGCAATGCCCTTAACTGGTGGTAGGTCAGCCCCAACAGTTCAGCTGCTCCTTTCTGGTTATATTTTGCCATCCTCAGGCTCTGCTCCAGTAGCTGTTGTTCCTGCTTATGCTGAAACTGGCGCAGATCGAGCGGGAGTGAGGGCCCATCGTTCGAACTCGCCGGGGCGGTAACAGATGGCGCGTTATGCTGAAAAGGATCGAGAATAATGTTGTCCAGTTCCGTTTCGCTGCTGCCGTGACGGTAGACAGAGCGTTCGACGACGTTCTTCAGCTCGCGAATATTCCCCGGCCAGGGGTAGTTAAGCAGCGTCTCCCGGGCATTATCGCTAAAGCCCGGAAAGAGCGGCAGACCCAGCTCACGGCACATCTGAATGGCAAACTGTTCCGCCAGCAGCATAATATCGCTGCGCCGTTCACGCAGCGGTGGAAGCTGGACGACGTCAAAAGCGAGGCGGTCGAGCAGGTCGGCGCGAAATTTATCCTCAGCCACCATTTCCGGCAGGTTGGCATTTGTCGCACAGACCAGACGCACGTTAACCTGTAGCGGCTGGCTGCCGCCGACGCGTTCCAGCTCGCCATATTCAATGACGCGCAACAATTTTTCCTGTACCAGCATTGGCGCGGTGGCCAGTTCGTCGAGGAACAGGGTGCCGCCGTCGGCACGCTCGAAACGGCCAGGATGGCGCTTTTGCGCCCCGGTAAAGGCTCCCGCTTCATGGCCGAACAGCTCGGTATCCAGCAGGTTCTCATTCAGCGCGGCGCAGTTAAGCGAAATAAAAGGACCATCCCAGCGCCCGGACAGATAGTGGAGTCGGTTGGCGATCAGCTCCTTGCCCGTGCCGCGCTCACCGATAATCAGCACCGGTTTGTTGAGAGGGGCGAGGCGTGAAACCTGCTCCAGCACTTCGAGAAAGCTGTTAGCCTCACCGAGTAAATTGTCTTTATATTCAGCCATGATGAAATTAACCACTCCTTAGTGAGATTCACCAGGTGAGCTTAGTTCCACAGTGAGCGAAAATCAATCACATTCAGTGAAATCAATAAGATAAAAAGTTGGCACGGGAATTGTATTATCTGTACAGCAGGGCATCGCCCGATAACAGAAATGTGAGGATTGAATTATGGGTATTTTTTCTCGTTTTGCCGACATCGTGAACGCCAACATCAACTCGCTGCTTGAGAAAGCGGAAGATCCGCAAAAGCTGGTGCGTCTGATGATTCAGGAAATGGAAGATACACTGGTTGAAGTGCGTTCTACCTCCGCCCGTGCGCTGGCTGAGAAAAAGCAGTTAACCCGCCGTATTGAGCAGGCTACCGCCCAGCTTAATGAATGGCAGGAAAAAGCCGAACTGGCGCTGCGTAAAGATAAAGAAGATCTGGCCCGTGCCGCACTGATTGAAAAACAGAAACTGGCGGATATGGTTACCGCGCTGGAACATGAAGTTACGCTGGTGGACGACACGCTCACCCGTATGAAGAAAGAGATTGGCGAGCTTGAGAACAAGCTGAGCGAAACCCGTGCGCGTCAGCAGGCACTTACGCTGCGTCACCAGGCGGCAAACTCTTCCCGCGATGTACGCCGTCAGCTGGACAGCGGTAAGCTTGATGAAGCAATGGCGCGTTTTGAGTCCTTCGAACGTCGTATCGATCAGATGGAAGCGGAAGCGGAAAGCCACAGCATCGGTAAGCAAAAATCGCTCGATCAGCAGTTCGCCGATCTGAAAGCCGACGATGAAATCAGCGAGCAGCTGGCGGCCCTGAAAGCCAAAATGAAGCAAGACAATCAATAATAATTCATGCGGCACCTGAGCGTGCCGCCACGCATCGTACGACAAGGAGTACACATGAGCGCGCTTTTTCTCGCTATTCCCCTGACCATTTTCGTGCTGTTCGTGCTGCCGATTTGGTTATGGCTGCACTACAGCAACCGTTCTTCACGGGACGCCCTTTCCCAGAGCGAGCAACAACGTCTGGTACAGCTGTCCGATCAGGCGAATAAGATGCGTGAACGTATTCAGGCGCTGGAAGCTATCCTGGATGCGGAACACCCGAACTGGAGGGAGCGTTAATGTCAGGACTGAATCTGAATAAAAAGCTGTGGCGGATCCCACAGCAGGGCATGGTTCGCGGCGTCTGTGCGGGGCTTGCCCACTATCTGGATGTACCGGTTAAGCTGGTGCGCGTGGTAACGGTGTTATCGATTTTCTTCGGTCTGGCGTTTATCACTCTGGTGGCGTACATCGTATTGTCGTTTGTGCTCGACCCCATGCCGGAAGGTGAACTGGCTGCAGAAGGCGCACCGAGCAGTAGTGACATTCTGAACCAGGTGGATGCTGAACTGGCCGCAGGTGAAAAGCGGTTGCGCGAAATGGAACGTTACGTCACGTCTGATACCTTTACGCTGAGAAGTCGTTTTCGTCAGCTTTAAGAGAGAACATAGATGAACAAAAACTGGCAACAGGCCGGTCAGAAGGTAAAACCCGGCCTGAAAATCGCAGGTAAACTGGTCCTGCTGACGGCGTTACGTTATGGTCCGGCAGGCGTGGCTGGCTGGGCAATAAAATCTGTTGCCCGTAAGCCGGTAAGACTGTTGCTGGCCGTGGCGCTGGAGCCGCTGCTGCAAAAACTGGCCAAACGTTTTTCCCGTCGATACTTATCCTGATCCCCATGTATACCGCAGTCTTTCTCTTATGAGAGGAGGGCTGCTGGCATTTCTCTTCGTTTTCTCCCTTTTCTGTCTTTCTTTGCGGCAGCTCACATTACTGCGCTGAGTTGCCTTGAGAAGACGTTTTTACCCCCTCAGGTCCGTTGACAGATATTTTTCATGGGAGTAGATTGCGTTTCGTGGGACCGCTACCATGGAAAAATAAAGTGAACGATAAAATTAAAAATTTAATCAATCTTGTTTACGGCGAATCGTTTTCTGAGGCGCACCGTGAAACACTGTCAGGGAAAATATCCAGAGCTGCAGCTGTTATTACCGAAAGGCGTAAAGCCGGTTGGGATGAAAAAGATATCGTCCTGATTACCTATGCCGATCAGTTCTACAATAAAGGGGAGAAAGCGCTGCCTGTTTTTACCCGTTTTTATAACAGATGGCTTTCTCGTTCATTTTCTCATGTGCATCTTTTACCTTTTTACCCGTGGTCCTCTGATGATGGTTTTTCTGTTATCGATTACCATGACGTTGCGCCTGAAACGGGAACATGGCAAGACGTTGCTGAATTAAAGCGGTATGCCAGTTTAATGTTCGATTTTGTTTGCAACCATATGTCAGCGAAAAGCCAATGGTTCGCTCATTATCTTGCGCAAAAACCGGGCTATGAAGATTTCTTTATTTCCGTGGATCCGCAAACTGATTTATCTGCTGTGACACGGCCTCGCGCATTGCCTCTCCTGACACCTTTTACACTTGATGACGGAAGCGTTCGGCATCTGTGGACGACCTTCAGCGATGATCAGATTGACCTCAATTTCGCCTCTCCTGAGGTGTTGATTGCAATGGTGGATGTGCTTCTCCATTACCTGATGGAAGGAGCGCGCTATATCCGCCTTGATGCGGTCGGTTTTATGTGGAAGATCCCTGGAACAAGCTGCATCCATCTTGAACAAACGCACCGTTTGATTCAGCTCTTCCGCGCCATTACGGACGCTGTGGCACCGGGTACGGTGATTATCACTGAGACCAATGTCCCGCATAAAGACAACGTTTCTTACTTTGGTGACGGCAAGAATGAAGCCCAGATGGTGTATCAGTTCTCCTTGCCACCACTGGTTCTGCATGCCGTTCATCGTCAGGATGTACGGGCACTTTGTCAGTGGGCCACATCGCTGGAACTGCCGTCAAAGCAAACCACCTGGTTTAACTTTTTGGCCTCGCACGACGGGATTGGACTTAATCCGTTACGCGGAATTTTACCGGAATCGGAAATTCTGTCGCTGGTGGAAACACTCCAGCAGGAAGGCGCGCTGGTTAACTGGAAAAATAACCCTGACGGTACGCGCAGCCCGTATGAAATCAATGTAACCTATCTGGATGCATTAAGTGCTAAGAAGGATGAAGATACTCTGCGCATCGCCCGTTTTATTCTGGCTCATGCCGTTCTGTTGAGTTTCCCGGGTGTGCCTGCAATCTATATTCAGAGTATTATTGGCTCCCGTAATGATTATGAGGGTGTGGAGCGGTTAGGGTATAATAGAGCAATAAACCGAAAGAAATATCAGTCCGGTGAAATTGATCATAAACTCGACGATATTAATAGCCTTCGTCATAAAGTTTATTCTGGATTGAGTGCGTTAATTTCGTTACGCCGTCATGAAAACGCGTTCCACCCGGACAGTCAGGCGCGCTTTGAAACATCCGGGGAGCATGTTTTGAAAATAGTTCGCATTGCCGATAACGGCGAGCGAATTACAGCACTCTTTAATTTCAGTAATGATATTCAGCACGTCCCTTCAAATAGTCAGACAGGAAAAGATTTAATAACCGGGGACAATATTAACGATACGACGTTGACCCTAAATCCATGGCAGGTTATGTGGATTAAAGAAAACTAAAAAAGGACCTTAACAATGAAAATGCCGAGAATTGTGCTGATTTCAGCACTGGTTTCGTGCGCCCTGTTATCAGGCTGCAAGGACGACACACAATCTTCTGTGACCATCGAGTTTATGCATTCGTCGGTGGAGCAGGAGCGTCAGGCCGTCATCACGAAACTGATTGAGAAATTCGAGAAAGAGAATCCCTCCATTACAGTGAAACAGGTGCCGGTAGAAGAGGATGCATACAACACCAAGGTCATTACCCTCGCGCGGACCGGCGCACTGCCGGAGGTGATTGAGGTCAGCCATGACTATGCAAAAGTGATGGATAAAGAGCAGTTGCTGGACCGTGACGCAATTGGCGAAGCCATTAAAGCCGTCGGTGAAAAGACATTTTATGACGGTATTCTCCGTGTTGTTCGCACGGAAGACGGCACCGCGTGGACAGGGGTGCCAATTAGCGCCTGGCTGTCAGGCGTCTGGTACCACAAAGATGTTCTCGCCGCGGCGGGTATTAAAGAGCCGCATAACTGGCAACAGCTGCTGAAAGCCAGTCAGATGCTCAACGACCCGGCTAAGAAACACTACGGTATCGCGCTTCCAACCGCTGAAAGCGTCATGACCGAGCAGGCCTTCTCCCAGTTTGCCCTTTCAGGTGGGGCAAACGTCTTCGACGCGCAGGGCAACATCCAGATCGATACGCCTGAAATGTTAAACGCGCTGGCGTTTTATAAAGAACTGGCGAAGAACACGATGCCAGGCTCGAACGACGTCATGGAGATCAAAGACGCGTTCATGAACGGTTCCGCGCCAATGGCGGTTTACTCCACCTACATTCTGCCTGCCGTGTTTAAAGAAGCGGATCCTGCCAATCTGGGCTTTGTGGTTCCAACGGAAAAATCGTCTGCGGTTTACGGCATGGTGACGTCGCTGACGATCACGACCGGTCAGACTGAAGAAGAAACCAAAGCCGCTGAGAAATTTGTGACCTGGATGGAGCAGGCTCAAAACGCCTCGGACTGGGTCATGATGTCTCCGGGGGCGGCGTTACCGGTGAACAAACTGGTGGTGGATACCGAGAGCTGGAAAAACAACGAGGTCATCAAAGCCTTTGGTCAACTGCCGTATGAGCTGATCGCACAGTTCCCGAATGTGCAGGTATTTGGGGCCGTGGGCGACAAAAACTTTACCCGCATGGGCGACGTGACAGGTTCCGGCATCATCAGTTCGATGGTGCATAACGTGACGGTAGGTCAGCAAGACCTCAACACCACGTTAAGCAACAGCCAGAAACGCCTGACTGACCTGGTTTCTCAACGATAGGAGCGCTTCTGCGGAAGGAAATTATGAAGACGTTGTTTTCTGGTCGTTCAGATATGCCTTTCGCCATGCTGCTGTTGGCCCCCAGCCTGATTTTGCTGGGGGGCCTTGTGGCCTGGCCAATGATTTCCAACATTGAAATCAGTTTCTTACGCTTGCCGCTCAACCCGCGCATTAGCGCGGTGTTTGTTGGGCTGGATAACTATATCCGTATTCTGAGTGATGCAGCGTTCTGGCACTCCCTGTGGATGACCTTCTGGTATACGGCCCTGGTGGTGATAGGTAGCACGGGGCTCGGGCTGGCTGTCGCCATCTTCTTTAACCGGGAGTTTCGGCTACGCAAAACGGCGCGTTCGCTGGTGATTTTATCTTACGTCACGCCGTCTATTTCACTGGTGTTTGCCTGGAAGTACATGTTCAACAACGGCTACGGCATCGTGAACTACCTTGGGGTAGACCTGCTGCATCTGTATGACCAGGCACCGCTGTGGTTCGACAACCCCGGCAGCAGCTTTGTGCTGGTGGTGCTATTCGCCATCTGGCGCTACTTCCCGTATGCGTTTATCTCGTTTCTCGCGATCTTACAAACGATTGATAAATCGTTATACGAAGCCGCAGAAATGGATGGCGCGAATGGCTGGCAACGTTTTCGCATCGTCACGCTGCCCGCGATTATGCCGGTGCTGGCCACGGTCATCACGCTGCGAACCATCTGGATGTTTTACATGTTTGCGGACGTGTACCTGCTGACTACCAAAGTCGATATTTTGGGCGTCTATCTCTACAAAACGGCGTTTGCCTTTAATGATTTGGGTAAAGCTGCGGCTATCTCAGTGGTGCTGTTTGTGATCATCTTCGCCGTCATTCTGCTGACCAGAAAAAGGGTAAATCTCAATGGCAACAAATAAACGCGTAATGGGTCGTATTGGCTTTTATCTGGGGCTCGCGGCGTTCCTGATCATCACACTGTTTCCGTTTTTCGTGATGCTGATGACCTCCTTTAAAAGCGCCAGAGAGGCGATATCGCTGCATCCGACCATTCTGCCGCAGGAGTGGACGTTACAGCATTACATCGACATCTTTAACCCGCTGATTTTCCCGTTTGTGGATTACTTCCGTAACAGCATGGTGGTGTCACTGACCTCGTCGATCGTTGCCGTGTTTCTCGGCACGCTGGGGGCTTACGCCTTATCCAAACTGCGTTTTAAAGGGCGCACGACGATCAACGCCAGCTTCTACACCGTCTACATGTTTTCAGGGATTCTGCTGGTGGTGCCGCTGTTCAAAATCATCACCGCGCTCGGCATCTATGACACCGAACTGGCGCTGATTATCACCATGGTGACTCAGACGTTACCTACGGCGGTGTTTATGCTGCGCAGCTATTTCGACACTATCCCGGACGAAATAGAAGAAGCCGCGATGATGGATGGCCTTAACCGCCTGCAAATCATCTTTCGCATTACCGTTCCGTTAGCGATTTCGGGTCTGGTGTCGGTCTTTGTCTACTGCTTCATGGTGGCGTGGAACGACTATCTGTTTGCCTCCATTTTCCTGTCCAGCGCCAGCAACTTCACCTTGCCGGTAGGGCTGAACACCCTTTTCAGTACGCCAGATTACATCTGGGGCCGCATGATGGCGGCATCGCTGGTGACGGCACTGCCGGTGGTCATTATGTATGCGCTGTCTGAACGTTTTATTAAAAGTGGTTTGACCGCCGGTGGCGTTAAGGGCTGAGGCGGCCAATTTTAACAAGGAGTGAGTAATGAAGAAGTTAGTTGCGACAGCGCCGCGTGTGGCAGCGCTGGTCGAATATGAAGACCGTCCCGTTGCCGTTCATGAAGTGAAAATTCGCGCCCGCTTTGGCGCACCGAAACACGGCACCGAAGTGGTGGATTTCAGGGCGGCGAGTCCGTTTATCGACGAAGAGTTTAACCCTGACTGGCAACTGTTTACGCCGCGTGAAGAGGGGGCGGCTCGCGGGATCGAGTTTGGTAAATTCCAGCTCGGGAACATGATCGTCGGGGACATCATTGAGTGCGGCGCTGACGTAACGGAATACCGTGTCGGAGACCGCGTTTGCTGTTATGGACCGCTACAGGAAACGGTCATTGTGAATGCCGTCAACAACTACAAACTGCGCAAAATGCCTCAGGGCGCCTCCTGGAAAAATGCGGTCTGCTACGACCCGGCACAATTCGCAATGAGCGGCGTACGTGATGCCAATGTGCGGGTAGGGGATTTTGTCGTCGTCGTTGGGCTTGGCGCGATTGGTCAGATCGCCATCCAGCTGGCAAAGAAAGCCGGTGCGTCAATCGTTATCGGTGTCGATCCTATCGCGCACCGCTGCGACATTGCCCGTCGCCATGGGGCAGACCACTGTCTGAATCCGATTGGCACGGATGTTGGTCTGGAAATCAAAAAACTGACCGGCAAGCAGGGCGCGGATGTGATTATCGAAACCAGCGGCTTTGCTGATGCGCTGCAGTCTGCGCTGCGCGGACTCGCGTACGGCGGCACCATCTCATACGTGGCCTTTGCGAAACCGTTCGCGGAAGGCTTTAACCTGGGGCGCGAAGCGCATTTCAATAATGCGAAAATTGTCTTCTCCCGCGCCTGCAGTGAGCCAAATCCTGATTACCCACGCTGGAACCGTAAGCGTATTGAAGAGACCTGCTGGGAATTGCTGATGAACGGCTATCTCAATTGCGAAGATTTAATCGACCCGGTCGTAACGTTTACCACCAGCGCTGAGAGCTACATGACCTATGTCGATCAGCATCCTGAACTGAGTATCAAAATGGGCGTCACGTTCTGAGCTATGGAGAGCATGAAAATGAAAATCGCAACGCAAAACCAGGCCTTTTTCCCGACAAATATCCTGGAAAAATTTCAATACATCAAGGCCATGGGCTTTGATGGGTATGAGATAGACGGCAAGCTGCTGGTGGAGAACCTTGAAGAGATTAAAGCGGCCATTAAGGCTACAGGGCTGCCGGTTACCACGGCCTGCGGCGGGTACGATGGCTGGATTGGTGACTTCATCGAAGAGCGTCGCCTGAACGGATTAACGCAGATCGAACGCATCCTTGAAGCGTTAGCAGAGGTGGGCGGTAAAGGAATCGTGGTTCCTGCCGCCTGGGGGATGTTTACCTTCCGCCTGCCGCCGATGACGTCGCCGCGTAGCCTTGAAGGAGACCGCAAGGCGGTGAGCGCCTCGCTGCGCCAACTGGACGAGGTGGCGGCGCGCACCGGCACCACCGTTTACCTGGAGCCGCTGAACCGCTATCAGGATCACATGATCAACACCCTCGCGGATGCACGTCGTTACATCGAAGAGAATGGGCTGAAATATGTTCAGATTATCGGCGATTTCTATCATATGAATATTGAAGAAGACTCGCTGACGGAAGCGCTGCACCAGAACCGCGACCTGCTGGGCCATGTGCATATTGCCGATAACCATCGTTATCAGCCGGGAAGCGGCTCTCTTGATTTTGCCGCTCTGTTCGACCAGCTGCGTGCCGATTGTTATCAGGGTTACGTTGTTTACGAGTGCCGCGTTCGCGCTGACGATCCTGCGAAGGCCTATCAGGATTCTCTCACTTATCTGCGTGAATGCTAAGGATGACCAGCGTGATGAGTGCCTTAACACCTTCGCCTCTGCGTGTCGCCATTATTGGTGCCGGGCAGGTCGCGGACAAAGTGCATGCCTCGTATTACTCCACGCGCAGTGATGTTCAGATGGTGGCTGTCATGGACAGCCATCCTGAACAGGCTCAGGCGTTTGCTGAACGCCATGCCATTCCGTCGGCATGGCAGGACGTGAATGAAATGCTGCAGGCGGTCAAACCGGATGTGGTGAGCGTCTGTTCGCCCAACCGTTTTCATTTTGAACATGCGATGGCAGCCCTGGAAGCCGGTTGCCATGTAATGTGCGAAAAACCCCCAGCCATGACGCCACATGAAGCCGACCGGATGCGTGTGGCGGCCCGAACGGCGGGAAAAGTGCTGGCCTATGATTTTCACCACCGCTTTGCACGTGATACGCAACTGCTGCGTGAGGCGGTAATAAACGGGACATTGGGTGAAATCTACTTCACTACGGCGCAGGCATTGCGCCGCTGCGGCGTTCCCGGCTGGGGCGTTTTCACCAATAAAGCACTGCAGGGGGGCGGGCCGCTGATTGATATTGGGATCCATATGCTCGACGCCGCGATGTATGTACTGGGTTTCCCGGCGGTAAAACGCGTGACGGCCCACAGCTTTCAAAAACTGGGAAACCGCAAAAACAGTGGCCAGTTTGGTGAATGGGATCCTGCACAGTTTACCGTTGAAGATGCCCTGTTCGGGACGATTGAATTTTGCAATGGCGGCATTCTGCGTCTGGATACCTCCTTTGCCCTCAATATCCGTGAGCAGTCCATCATGAATGTCGCCTTTTGCGGTGAAAAAGCGGGGGCAACGCTGTTCCCGGCCCACATTTACACCGATGAGGGTGGAGTTTTGCAGACCCTAACCCTGCGCGAAGAGGCAGACGATCAGCGGCATTTACGCAGCATGGATGCGTTTGTCCGTCATGTCATGGGAGAACCGGTAATGATTGCCGATGCCGAACAAGGTCTGGTGATCCAGCAACTGGTCGCCGCACTGTACGAGGCGGCAGAAAAAGGGGAAAGCGTAACGTTATGCTGAACCTGTCTGTATTAAACGATCCGGGTTTTTGCCCTCATAGCCTCAATAAATACGCGTCAATCATGGCCTGCGGCAACGGCTATATGGGCATACGTGCGGCGCATGAGGAAAACTACACGCAGCAGACCCGGGGAATGTATCTTGCCGGGCTTTATCATCGTGCTGGTCGTAATGAGACCAACGAACTGATCAACGTGCCTGACATCATCGGCATGGATATCGAACTGGACGGCATCAATTTCACCTTGCTGTCAGGGGAGATTATTGACTGGCAGCGGGAGCTGGATTTTGCCAATGGCGAACTGCGTCGTCGCGTAGTGTGGCGCTCGCCAGACGGAAAGCGCTACCGTGTGGAAAGCCGCCGTTTTGTCTCACTGGATCAACTGCCGTTGGTGGCAATGCAGCTCTCCGTCACTCCGCTGGATGCCTCATCAGACGTTATGCTGAGCACGGGGATTGATGCGACGCAAACCAACAGCGGCCGTCAGCATCTGGATGAAATCTCGGTCAGAGTCTTTGACCAGCACTACATGCAGGGCGTGTATGAAACGCAGGATCGCGCTGCGGATGTGGTGATATCGGCATGCTGTCGTCTCTCAACCACCAGCGACAGCTGCTTTACCGCGAAAAACCGGCGTATCACGGTTCATCACGCCGTAAAGGTCGCTCAGAGTGACACTGTCACGCTTGAGAAGCTGGTCTGGGTGACGCATCGCAGCGATAAAGCGCTTTCACAGGACACGTTTGCCCGCAATGCTCTGGCTGAGCTCAAAACCTGCGCGACAAGAGGGTATGCCGCGTTACTCGAAAGCGCGGCGTGCGCCTGGAAAAAGATCTGGCATGACTGCCGGGTGGACGTCATGTCGACCGAACATCAGGATCAGCTGGCGCTGGATTACGCGGTCTGGCACCTCACGGCCATGACGCCTGCCCATGATGAACGGAGCAGTATTGCGGCCAAAGGCCTGACCGGGGAGGGCTATAAAGGCCACGTGTTCTGGGACACCGAAATTTTCCTGCTGCCTTTCCATCTCTTTACCCGACCACAGGTTGCCCGCCGTCTGCTGCGCTACCGCTGGCTTAACCTGCCGGGGGCCCGGGAAAAAGCACGCCGGAACGGCTGGCCAGGCGCCTTGTTCCCCTGGGAGAGTGCCGCGAGCGGTCAGGAAGAGACGCCGGAATTCGCAGCGATCAACATCCGCACGGGCGTTCGTCAGAAAGTGGCCTCCGCGCTGGCTGAACATCATATCGTGGCGGATATCGCGTGGGCCGTTGTCGCCTACTGGCAGGCAACGCACGATGACGCCTTTATGCGCAATGAAGGCCTGACGCTGCTCATGGAAACCGCGTTGTTCTGGATGGGACGCGCGAAGGAAGTTGGCGACCGTCTGGAGATCCATGACGTGATTGGGCCGGATGAATACACGGAGCACGTGAATAACAACGCCTACACCAACTATCTGGCGTGGCACAACGTCGCCAGTGCCTGCCGGTTTATGTCAATGTTTGAGCGTGAAGATGCGCGTTTTACGGAAAATGCGCAACGGTTCCTGTCGCGCTTATGGCTGCCCGAGGCTAACGCCGACGGGGTCATACCGCAGGATGACACCTTCATGTCCAAACCAGCGATCGATCTGAGCCGCTATAAAGCCAAAGCGGGCAAGCAGACCATTCTGCTGGATTACTCGCGCGCTGAAGTTAACGAGATGCAGATCCTCAAACAGGCCGACGTGGTAATGCTTAATTACCTGTTGCCGGAACGCTTTACGCCGCAGCAGTGCGCGGCCAACCTGGCATTCTATGAGCCGTGCACAATTCATGACTCGTCTCTGAGCAAAGCCATCCACGGGATTGTGAACGCGCGCTGTGGTGATACAGAAGGGGCTTACGCCTTCTGGCGTGATGGCATTGCCATCGATCTGGGCGACGATCCGCACAGCAGTGATGACGGTATTCATGCTGCCGCGACAGGTGCGATCTGGTCAGGTGTTATTCAGGGATTTGCCGGGCTGCAGATCGTGGACGGGGAGTTACATCTGGCACCCAGGATGCCTGCGCACTGGCAAAGGCTGGCGTTTCCGCTGCGTTGGCAGAATGCGCAGCTGCACTTCATCGTGACGAAAGAGACACTCACGGTGACCAGCTCCGCTCCTGTCACGCTAACGCTCTGGGGTAAAACCCTCCAGCTTTCGGGACGGCAGGTCTTGTCCTGCAAGGATTTTCTTACGTCTGTTACTGGGACCGCTACCACGGAGGGAAGAGATGAACCTTAATGCCGTTGTATTCGATCTGGATGGGGTGATCACCGACACCGCTCATCTGCACTTCCTGGCCTGGCGCGCTGTCGCGAAGGAGGTCGGGATCACCATTGATGAAGCCTTTAATGAAACGCTGAAAGGGATTAGCCGCATGGATTCCCTGCAGCGGATCCTGCGTCACGGTGGCAAAGAAGAGGCGTTCGACGAACAGCAGCGCCTGGCGCTTGCGTGTAAAAAAAACGCGCTCTATGTCCAGTCGCTGGCATCGCTTACGCAAGCGTCACTGCTCCCGGGCATTCGTGAGGTGCTGGCCGACATACGCGCGGCAAACGTCAAAATTGGGCTGGCGTCTGTTTCACTCAACGCTCCCGGCATTTTGCAGGCGCTGGGGATCCACAGGGCGTTTGATTTCTGTGCCGATGCGTCCCGTATTGCCCGCTCCAAACCGGACCCGGAAATCTTCCTTGCTGCCTGCGCGGGTCTTAACGTCCTCCCGGAGGAGGCCATCGGGATTGAGGATGCCGCCTCCGGCGTTGAGGCGATCAACGCCGCAGGGATGTTGTCGGTGGGAATAGGGGCAGGCCTCAACCATGCGGGACTTCAACTTCATTCAACGCGGGAGCTGACCTGGAAATGCCTGACAGATTTCTGGGCTTCCCGGACGGTACTGATAAGGAATTAAGAATGGCACAACTATCGCTAAAACATATCCAGAAAATCTATGACAACCAGGTCCATGTGGTCAAAGATTTCAACCTCGACATTGAGGATAAAGAATTCATCGTTTTCGTCGGGCCATCGGGCTGCGGTAAATCGACGACGCTGCGCATGATTGCCGGGCTGGAGGAGATCAGCGCCGGTGAACTGGTGATTGACGGCGTGCGTATGAATGATGTCCCGGCCAAGTCCCGGGATATTGCGATGGTCTTTCAGAACTATGCGCTGTATCCCCATATGACGGTGTACGACAACATGGCATTTGGGCTGAAGATGCAGAAGATCGCGCCCGCTGTCATTGAAGAGCGTGTTAACTGGGCCGCTCAGATTCTTGGGCTGCGCGATTACCTCAAGCGTAAGCCCGGTGCGTTGTCGGGTGGCCAACGCCAGCGCGTGGCATTAGGCAGGGCGATTGTGCGTGAAGCGGGCGTCTTCCTGATGGATGAACCGCTCTCAAACCTTGACGCTAAACTGCGTGTTCAAATGCGTGCCGAAATCAGCAAGCTGCATCAAAAGCTGAATACCACCATGATTTATGTGACGCACGATCAGACCGAAGCCATGACGATGGCAACCCGCATTGTGATCCTGAAAGATGGATACATTCAGCAGGTGGGCGCGCCGAAGCAGGTCTATAACGAACCGGCAAATATGTTTGTGGCAGGTTTCATTGGTTCGCCAGCAATGAACTTTATTCGGGGGGCGATCAATGAACGCTTCTTCGTGACGGAAACGCTGCGCCTGGAGATCCCCGAAGATATGCTCTCGGTACTTAACGCTCAGGGGTATCAACGTAAAGCCGTGGTCTTTGGCATCAGACCGGAGGATATTTTCACCTCGCAAGCCAGCGGTGAGGCGATTGCCGCCAAAATCAGCGTTGCCGAACTGACCGGTGCTGAATTTATGCTGTATGCCACCGTCGGGGGCCACGAACTGGTCGTCCGGGCAGGGGCTGCCACTGATTATGCTGCAGGGGATAATATCGGCATTCAGTTCGATATGAATAAGTGTCATTTTTTTGACGCGGAAACAGAAGCGGCAATCAGATAATAAAAATGTTCGCCGGAAATATTAATTTCCGGTTTTTTTGTTTGTCCATTATAAAGGAATATTTTAATGAGTACTCTACTAAGAAGTGCTGCGCTTATTCTATGCGCAGGGGTTAGCTACGCACACGCCTCAGAACCGACACCACACTGGAATTTTAATATAGGTGCCATGTATGAAATTGAAAACGTCGAAGGTCAGGGGGATGATAAAGACGGATTATATGAACCCTCCGTGTGGTTTAACGCCACATGGGATGCGTGGACGATTTCCCTTGCCATGTATCAGGAAGGCCCCGTTGATTACAGCAGTATGACCCGCGGGACCTATTTTGATCGTCCCGAATTCGAGCTGCGCTATCGTTTTATTGGAACCGATGATTTTACCCTCGGCCTGACCGGCGGCTTCCGTAATTACGGTTATCATTTCAAAGATGAACACGGCGCGAAAGACGGTAGCGCGAATATGCAGCGCTACAAAATACAACCAGACTGGGATATTAAGTTAAGCGATGACTGGCGTTTCGGCGGCTGGTTTGCCATGTATCAGTTTGCCAACGACCTGGAAAAAACGGGTTATGCCGACAGTCGCGTTGAAACAGAAACGGGCTTTACCTGGACCATTAATGAAACCTTCGCTGCAAAAGTGAATTACTATTTAGAGCGCGGTTTCAATATGGACAGTTCACGTAATAACGGTGAGTTTTCAACGCAGGAGATCCGCGCCTATTTACCCATTTCATTAGGCAATACCACGCTGACGCCGTATACCCGCCTGGGGCTCGACCGCTGGTCAAACTGGGACTGGCAAGACGATCCTGAGCGTGAAGGGCATGATTTCAACCGTCTGGGCCT
The DNA here is from genome assembly GCF_004296595.1 of Enterobacter sp. A8. Taxonomy (NCBI): domain Bacteria; kingdom Pseudomonadati; phylum Pseudomonadota; class Gammaproteobacteria; order Enterobacterales; family Enterobacteriaceae; genus Enterobacter; species Enterobacter sp. A8. The sequence continues at coordinate 722,345 of NZ_SCMF01000001.1, read as the reverse complement.
GCTTTATGCCTACGATTTCAATAACGGTCTTTCAATGACGCTGGAGTATGCCTATGAATGGGAAAACCACGATGAAGGCGAAAGCGATCGATTCCACTATGCGGGCGTGGGCGTGAATTACGCCTTCTGATCGGCTGTTCACCAGGGGCTATCAGCCCCTGGTTTTAGCGAAGAGAATCAGCGAACGAAAAGTGGGTCTCAATCAGCACCTTATGCGGGGCGGGTTTACCGGAGATACGCCTGAAAAGCAGGTCGCAGCTCTCTTCGCCCAGCTTGCGCGTAGGAATATCAAATCCAGCTGGCGCAGGCGTCAGAATCAGGGAGAGCATCGGATCGCTGTAACCCGCCACGGCAACCTGCTCAGGTAGCATCAAATTTAACTCATCCGCAGCGCGATAAAGACTCAGCAATTTCATGCTGTCGGTGGCGAATACCGCATCCGGTGGGGTGGATGAAGACAACAACGTAATGGCCGCTGAAAGTGCGCTCTCATGGGTATAACCGCCATCAATGATCCAGTCCGGGTTAACAGCAATATTCGCCTTTTCCAGGCTGGCTTTATAACCCGCCAGACGATCAATAGACACGTGATAATCGAGTGGCGCATGCAGACAGGCAATTTTTTTCCGCCCGTTTTTAATAAACGTGTCGGTCAGCATCTCGCTGTCACGAAAATTGTCGGTATCGACGGAGTAAATATTCTGAAAGTCGCCTTCAACTTTACCGATTACGACTACCGGCACACCGTACATATCGAGCCGTGAGAAAAAGGATTCATTGGCAGGCGAACTCAGCATAATGACCCCTTTGATCATTTTCTGCTTTATTTTGCTTTCGCATTTTAGCAGGTCATCTTCACTGCTCTTTGACGTTTGCAAAATAACATCAAACCCTTCCTGTTCCGCCTTGGCGGTTATGGCGTGCAATACGTCGGAGAAAAAAGGATTACCGGCAGTGGTTTTTGTTGAGCGGGTGGAAATCACCATAATGGCGTCAAAGCCAGATGAGGTCAGAGCGCGGGCAAGTTTATTTGGTTGATAATTTAGCTCTTCAATCGCCTTCAGCACTTTCTCTCGCGCTTCAGGAGAAATATTGGTTTGTTTATTCAACACTCTGGACACGGTTGATTTAGAAACACCAGCAACGCGCGCAATATCATAGATGGTGGGTGACATACACCTTACTCACTCCGGGACGGCAATGTCGTTCATCTTACTGGAGAAAAAACGGCAATAGCAATAATTATGAATTGATAATCAACGATCTGCCCCCATTTACTGTATTCTGAAGCAAGTCATTCCAGGCTTCCAGCGACGAAGGACGGCGATGAAGCGACTTACAAACGAACTCAACTCTCTGGTGAACCGAGGCGTCGATCGCCATTTGCGTCTGGCGGTCACCGGGCTTAGCCGCAGTGGCAAAACGGCGTTTATCACGGCGATGGTTAACCAGCTGCTGAACCTGCACGCCGGGGCACGCCTGCCGCTGCTCAGTGCGGTGCGGGAAGAGCGTCTGCTGGGCGTTAAGCGCGTTCCCCAGCGCGATTTCGGTATCCCTCGCTTTACCTATGATGAAGGGCTGGCACAGCTTTACGGTGACCCACCCGCGTGGCCGACACCCACGAGAGGGGTGAGTGAAATCCGTCTCGCGCTGCGTTTTCGTTCCAATGAATCATTGATGCGCCACTTCAAGGATACCTCCACGCTCTATCTGGAGATTGTGGATTACCCGGGCGAATGGCTGCTCGATTTACCCATGCTGGCGCAGCATTATCTCAGCTGGTCGCGACAAATGACCGGTTTGTTACAGGGTCACCGCGCGGAGTGGTCGGCAAAATGGCGGCAGTTATGCGCAGGATTAGATCCGCTGGCACCCGCAGATGAGAACCGCCTGGCGGCGATTGCCGAAGCCTGGACGGATTATCTGCATCAGTGCAAACAGGAAGGGCTTCACTTCATCCAGCCAGGACGGTTTGTTTTGCCGGGCGACCTGGCGGGTGCGCCTGCGCTGCAGTTCTTCCCATGGCCCGACGTGGATGGCGTGGGAGAGGCAAAGCTGGCGCAGGCAGACAAGCACACCAACGCCGGGATGCTGCGCGAGCGCTACAACTACTACTGTGAAAAAGTGGTGAAAGGTTTTTATAAAAACCACTTTTTACGTTTCGATCGTCAGATTGTGCTGGTGGACTGCCTGCAACCGCTCAACAGCGGGCCGCAGGCTTTCAACGATATGCGCCTGGCGCTGACGCAACTGATGCAAAGTTTTCACTACGGACAGCGTACGCTGTTTCGCCGCCTCTTTTCCCCGGTGATCGACAAACTGCTGTTTGCGGCCACCAAGGCCGATCACGTAACGGTTGATCAGCATGCCAACATGGTGTCGCTGTTACAGCAACTGGTGCAGGACGCCTGGCAAAATGCGGCGTTCGAAGGGATCAGCATGGATTGTCTTGGGCTGGCTTCCGTACAGGCGACGCAAAGTGGGCTGATTGATCTTAACGGCGAGAAAATCCCGGCCCTGCGGGGGAATCGCCTCAGCGACGGCGAACCGCTGACCGTGTATCCGGGCGAAGTGCCTGCACGCCTTCCGGGGCAGGCATTCTGGCAGAGCCAGGGCTTCCAGTTTGAAGCCTTCCGCCCACAGGTCATGACCGTCGATCAGCCATTACCGCACATTCGTCTGGATGCGGCGCTGGAGTTTTTGATTGGAGATAAATTGCGATGACGGAACCGTTAAAACCCCGCATTGACTTTACCGGGACGCTTGAGCAGGCGCAGCAGGAGGCCTTTAAAACGGCGCAGACGTTCAGCGGCGAGCAGGCAGAACATTTTGCGCCGGCCCTGACTGACGAGCCGTCCGTTGAGGAGGGCCAGGCGGAAGCGGTCGTTGAGGCTGCTTTACGTCCGAAACGTAGCCTGTGGCGTAAGATGGTCACGGCCGGGCTGGCGCTCTTCGGCGTAAGCGTGGTGGGACAAGGCGTGCAATGGGGTATCAACGCCTGGCAAACCCAGGACTGGGTGGCGCTGGGCGGTTGTGCTGCGGGGGCGTTGATCGTGGGGGCAGGCGTAGGGTCGGTTGTCACCGAGTGGCGTCGACTGTGGCGTCTGAGGCAGCGTGCGCATGAACGGGATGAAGCACGCGATCTGCTGCACAGCCACGGTACCGGAAAGGGTCGGGCATTCTGCGAAAAGCTGGCGGCGCAGGCGGGGATTGACCAGTCGCACCCGGCACTGCAGCGCTGGTATGCCGCCATTCACGAAACGCAAAATGACAGGGAGGTGGTGACGCTCTACTCGCATATGGTGCAGCCTGTGCTGGATGCTCAGGCGCGGCGCGAGATTAGCCGCTCTGCGGCGGAATCAACGCTGATGATCGCGGTCAGTCCGCTGGCGCTGGTGGATATGGCGTTCATCGCCTGGCGTAACCTGCGCCTGATAAACCGTATCGCCAGTCTTTACGGTATTGAGCTTGGCTACTACAGCCGGCTGCGGCTATTTAAATTGGTGTTGCTGAACATCGCCTTTGCAGGTGCCAGTGAGCTGGTGCGCGAAGTCGGCATGGACTGGATGTCGCAGGATCTGGCGGCCCGTCTCTCAGCGCGTGCCGCGCAGGGAATTGGGGCAGGGTTGTTAACCGCACGTCTGGGCATTAAAGCGATGGAAGTCTGCCGACCACTGCCGTGGATCGACGGAGATAAACCGCGCCTGGGCGATTTTCGTCGTGAATTGATTGGGCAGCTCAAAGAGACGCTCAATAAAAAACCGGTTCAGTAACCGGTTTGTTTACTTATCGTGCTGGCTGTCAATCTTTCTTGACAGCCATCTTCCGCATCACCGTGTTCTGACATATCATTTTAAGGTTATTGGCTTAAAACGGTGAATTTCCCATGCGTCTTGAAGTCTTCTGTGAAGACCGTCTCGGTCTGACCCGCGAGTTACTCGATCTCCTTGTTTTACGTAGCATTGATTTACGTGGCATTGAGATTGATCCTGTCGGGCGAATTTACCTCAATTTTGCCGAAATTGAATTTAATACTTTTAGCAGCCTGATGGCTGAAATCCGCCGTATCGCTGGCGTTACGGATGTACGCACCATTCCCTGGATGCCGTCTGAGCGTGAGCACCTCGCATTGAGCGCCTTGCTTGAAGCCATGCCAGAGCCTTTCCTGTCACTGGATTTGAAAAGCAAAGTCGAGCGGGTAAACCATGCGAGCTGCCAGCTGTTCGCCCAGAGCCAGGACAAGCTCACTCATCACCATGCCGCGCAGCTGATCCCGGGGTTTAATTTCCAGCGCTGGCTGGACAGCAACCCGCAAAATACGCATAGCGAGCATGTGGTGATCAACGGGCAGAATTTCCTGATGGAGATTACGCCGGTGTACCTGAAAGGAGAGAACGACACTCGCGTACTGACCGGGGCCGTTATCATGCTGCGCTCTACCGTGCGGATGGGCCGTCAGCTGCAAAATCTCTCCAGCCAGGATGTGGGAGCGTTCAGCCAGATCATTGCCGTCAGCCCGAAAATGCGTCATGTGGTCGATCAGGCCCGTAAGCTCGCCAGCCTGACCGCGCCGTTGCTGATTACCGGCGATACCGGGACCGGGAAGGATCTGCTGGCCCACGCCGTGCATCTTGCCAGCCCACGCGCGGCAAAACCGTATCTGGCGCTGAACTGTGCCTCTATTCCTGAGGATGCCGTCGAAAGCGAGCTGTTTGGTCACGCCCCGGAAGGCAAAAAAGGCTTCTTCGAGCAGGCGAATGGCGGTTCCGTGCTGCTGGACGAAATTGGCGAAATGTCGCCGCGCATGCAGGCCAAACTGCTGCGCTTCCTGAACGATGGGACCTTCCGTCGCGTAGGGGAGGATCACGAAGTTCACGTGGATGTGCGCGTGATTTGTGCCACCCAGAAAAACCTCGTTGAGCTGGTACAGAAAGGGATGTTCCGGGAAGATCTCTACTATCGACTGAACGTGTTGACGCTAAACATTCCACCGCTGCGCGATTGTCCACAAGATATCATTCCGCTGACGGAGCTGTTTGTGGCACGCTTCGCCGACGAGCAGGGGGTACCGCGTCCGAAACTGTCAGCCGATCTGGGTACGGTGCTGACGCGCTACGGCTGGCCGGGAAATATTCGTCAGCTGAAAAACGCCGTCTATCGTGCGCTGACGCAGCTGGAAGGGTACGAGTTGCGTCCTCAGGATATCCTGTTGCCGGATTACGATGCCGGAACGGTATCGGTGGGCGAAGAGGCGATGGAAGGCTCGCTGGATGATATTACCAGCCGTTTCGAACGTTCCGTGCTGACACAGCTTTATCGCAGCTACCCAAGCACGCGTAAGCTGGCAAAACGCCTGGGGGTATCCCATACCGCGATTGCGAATAAGCTTCGTGAATATGGACTCAACCACAAGAAGGGTGACGAATAACGATAAAAGCCTCTGTAAAGAGGCTTTTTTTACACTTACTCTTTCGCCAGAGGCGTGGTATCTACCTCGACTTTTGTCTCTCCCTGAATCCCCGCAATTTTCTGTTCAACCTCTTTCACCTGTTCCTTGCTGTGAAGCAGGGTATAGGTCAGGTCGAACTGCGTGCTGGCGCCAGGTTGTAGCTGCTTAACGCGTTTCTGCTCGCGTTCAATGGTGACGGGATAGGCGTAGCTGGTTCCCGGCTCAATACCCGTGACATAGCCCTGTTTGAGCGTATCGGTATTTTTCCATAAGGTCAGGACAGGCAACTGCCGCGTGTCGAACTGAATTGACGCACCTTTGTCTCCCGCTTTATTGACCACTGCCGCCAGGGTTTCATGATTATTATCCGCGAGCGGTTTGATATTGAAGACCATTTCATCAAAGCCCTGAGTGGGGCCAGCGTAGGTTTGCCAGTTATCCAGACCCGCTTTGGCATAGTCATTGAAAGGACCAATGCTGGCGGCCGGCGCAAGGAAGCGGGCACCTTCTTCGAGGATTGGCGTACCAAAGTTGCTGTGATAGATAATCTGATAATCATGAGGATAATCAGCATGGTTAGTCAGAACATCATGCAGGCTGAACTGGTTGCTGCCCGGTACGTAACGCAGTTCGGTCATCGTCTGCAGATCTGCTTTTTTAAACGTGCTCTCTTTGATTAATCCGCGAATGCGAATTTCATGCGGTGCGGCATCAGCAACATCGACTTCCACCTGCGACGCAGGCGTATTTCCCGCCTTGCCGTGCAGGGTATAAATCTGACCGTCAGCCGTGACCGGGTGGCCTGTCCATTCATAGCCGCAACGAACCATCATTTCGTTGAAACCTTCCAGCCAGCCAAGTCCGTTTCGACTTTCCAGATTGATATAGGCCGGATTCACCACCTCTTTGACAGGCGAATCCCACCCCATTCGAGTACCAAAGCCTTCGACATGCAGCAGATTCATCCCACGCGTCGGGCTGAGGGTAATTGTCAGACCATTTTTGCTGCTTATAACGATTACCTTGCTGCCTTCCTGCTTGCCACCATGCAGGACTTTTTGCTCGATGCTGAAAGGCTGTCCCTTAAACTTCAGCTCATCGCTGGAAATTTTCCAGTTTCCTTTCTCCACGCCGCTTTCAGCGCTTGTCAGCACCCAGGTTTTAGCGGCGGCGTGTCCAGATATCAGTACCGCAAGGACCGTAAAAGCCAGTTTAATCTTCATATTTAATCCCTTTTGCTGAAACGATTTTTTATCACGTAAGCAAATCTAATGTTTAGGGGAGAAGGGAAATGTGACGGGCTTCACTGGCGGAGAAATTGCGGTTTTTAAACCTTTATTATGCGTGAGCGATCTCGTTATGGTGAGAATGGAACGTTTTTATTTCATGATATATGTGATTTTAGAACGTTTTTGCTTTAACGATTCAGCTATTGAGGCAATAAAAAACCCCGCATCGGCGAGGTTTGGAACGCAAGGTCTATTCTTAAATAAACCTTTTATTTCATTACATTGCTAAGCTTTATAAAATGCCTGTAAATAATCAGGCTTTCAGTGATTCCAGCGCAGCGGTGTAGTCAGGTTCGGTGGTGATCTCGTTGACCAGTTCGCTGAACACGACGTTATCGTTTTCATCGATTACCAGCACGGCACGCGCCGCCAGGCCTTTCAGTGGGCCTTCAGCAATGCCAACGCCGTATTTTTCCAGGAAATCCGGGCTGCGCAGAGTTGAAAGGGTGATGACGTTGCTCAGACCTTCAGCACCGCAAAAGCGGGACTGCGCGAATGGCAGGTCTGCTGAAACGCACAGCACCACGGTGTTGTCCATTTCAGTGGCCAGCTGGTTGAATTTGCGCACGGATGCGGCACAGACGCCGGTATCAATGCTTGGGAAAATGTTCAGTACTTTGCGTTTGCCAGCAAACTGGCTCAGTGTGACGTCAGACAGATCTTTAGCCACCAGAGTAAAAGCCTGCGCTTTGCTGCCAGCCTGAGGAATGGAACCTGCTACAGCAACCGGGTTGCCCTGGAAATGAACGAGTTGTGACATAGATATCTTCCTGTTTACATATAGTTAACGTCGAGGCTAGTGTATGCCATCAGCGGATAACACGGCAAACCAATTTTTTCGCCTTACCGGGCTGCAAGGAGTCAGTGATGAGAAGCGTTAAGGTCTATGAAGAAGCCTGGCCATTGCATACCCCGTTTGTGATCTCCCGTGGCAGCCGAAGTGAAGCCTGCGTGGTGGTGGTCGAAATAGAAGAAGAAGGGGTTAAAGGGGTTGGTGAATGCACGCCTTATCCTCGCTACGGAGAAAGCCTTGCCTCGGTGATGGCGCAAATTATGACCCTGGTACCTGACCTGCAAACCGGGTTGACGCGTGAGGCGTTACAGCAGCGTTTACCTGCCGGGGCGGCTCGTAATGCAATTGACTGTGCGCTGTGGAGTCTTGAGGCGGCGAAGCAGCAGATATCCTTACCGTCGCTGGCTGGCGTGACGCTTCCGGAGAAAGTGGTGACCGCGCAAACCGTGGTGATTGGCGAGCCGGAGCAGATGGCTGCCAGTGCAAAAGCGCTCTTTGAGGCTGGTGCCACGCTGCTTAAGGTGAAACTCGACGATCGCTTGATCAGTGAACGCATGGTCGCTATTCGCGCGGCGGTGCCGGACGCCACGCTGATTGTCGACGCCAACGAGTCATGGCACCCGGAAGGGCTGGCCGCGCGCTGCCAGCTGCTGGCCGATCTGGGTGTGGCTATGCTGGAGCAACCGCTTCCCGTACAGGATGATGCGGCATTGAAGAACTTTATCCACCCGCTGCCGATCTGCGCCGATGAAAGCTGCCATACTCGCGACAGTCTCGACGGTTTAGCGGGCTGCTATGAGATGGTGAATATCAAACTCGATAAAACCGGTGGGCTGACCGAGGCGCTGGCGCTGGCGTCGCAGGCACAGGCGAAGGGGTTTGCGTTGATGCTGGGATGCATGCTCTGTACTTCCCGGGCGATTAATGCGGCGCTACCGCTGGTGAATCAGGTCCGGTTTGCCGATCTCGATGGCCCGACCTGGCTGGCGGTTGACGTTTCGCCTGCGCTCACCTTCACCAGCGGAGTGCTTCATCTCTGAGGCTGCCAGCGCAGAAGATCTACCATCGGTTTCAGGTATTTTTCGCTGGCTTCGTCGGAAGATATCGGGGGGAATTCAGCGGTGATGCAGTGCAAGTCCAGATCGGCGCACCAGCTACCAAATGACCCCGGTGTTTCATAGCCGACGCTGCTGACCAGAGGCAGAGCAAAGGCATCGGCAAGCCACTGCCCCAGCGCGGAGTGACGGGGATCTTCAATACAAGCCAGCGGATCGTGAAATGAGACAACCCACGCGGGGTGGATCTTGTGGATTAACTGGCAGAGCGCCTGTGTTTCTGGCTCTGAGCCGGGTTTTTCTCCCGTCAGTAACACCACGTCACGCTCTTCAGCCGAGCTGTTCCAGCGGTATACCGTTTCACCGGCACGCCAGTTGGCCGCCGGGAAGTTGCGGTTTAAGTCTATCCCTCTCGCATTCGCCCGCAGCCCAAGCTGACAGCCATCCGGGTTGACGGTCAGGATCACATGATGCCGGCGTAGTGTCGGTGCAAGGGTGCGTAACGCGCAGGAGAGGGTGACGATCGAGGAGTTCTCATCGCCGTGCGTTCCCGCAATAATCAGGCCGCTATGGCGATCGGCATCCGGTGCGGGAAACCAGATTAGCGGTGCACCTAAGAAAGACTGGCCATAATGTTCGGTGCCTGGCGGGAAAGCGCCACGTTCCGTTCTTGGTCGGGTAACTGCCATAGGAAATCCTGATAAAGAAGTGCTTACTGGCAGTGTTGTGCAAAACCCACGTTTAATCAAATAGTTTCATCGAAGGATGAAGATTGCCAGATATCACCTTTCCGGCTTAAGGTATTTGCATTTCGCCGTTTCGAAACAAATAATTACGCATTCGCGTATTACCGATTTCTAAAGGGGATCTCATGAAGCATCCTGTTTCGCTGCTTTTTTCTGCACTGTGCCTTTGCGGGCTATCGTCATTTTGTTACGCTGCTGATGTGCCAAAGGGGACGGTGCTGGCGCAAAAACAGGAACTGGTCAGACACATCAAAGACGAACCCGCGTCACTGGACCCGGCCAAGGCCGTGGGGCTACCCGAGATTCAGGTGATTCGCGATCTGTTTGAAGGCCTGGTTAATCAGAATGAGAAAGGGGAGTTGACGCCGGGCGTGGCGACGCGCTGGCAGAGTAACGATAACCGCATCTGGACATTTACCCTGCGTGATGATGCAAAATGGTCTGACGGCACGCCGGTCACGGCGCAAGATTTTGTCTACAGCTGGCAGCGTCTGGTTGACCCGAAAACCACCTCGCCGTTTGCCTGGTTTGCTGCTCTGGCAGGAATCAACAACGCTCAGGCGATTATCGATGGCAAAGCCGCGCCCGATACGCTGGGGGTAACGGCGGTGGATGCCAGAACGTTACGCGTTCAGCTCGATAAACCGCTGCCGTGGTTTAGCAACCTGACGGCAAACTTCGCGTTCTATCCGGTTCAGAAAGCGAACGTCGAAAGCGGTAAAGAGTGGACGCGTCCGGGCTCCCTGGTGGGCAATGGTGCCTATGTGCTGAAAGATCGTGTGGTGAATGAGAAGCTGGTCGTTGTGCCGAATACCCACTACTGGGATAACGCGAAAACTGTTCTTCAAAAAGTGACGTTTATTCCGATCAACCAGGAGTCTTCCGCCACCAAACGCTACCTGGCAGGTGATATTGATATCACCGAGTCGTTCCCGAAAAACCTTTATCAGAAATTGCTCAAGGATATTCCTGGACAGGTATACACGCCACCGCAGCTGGGAACGTATTACTATGCATTTAACACGCAAAAGGGCCCGACCGCCGATTCCCGCGTGCGTCTGGCGCTGAGTATGACCATCGATCGCCGGATTATGGCGGAGAAAGTGTTAGGTACGGGAGAAAAACCAGCCTGGCATTTCACGCCTGATGTGACGGCAGGTTTCACGCCAGAGACATCACCGTTTGAGCAGATGTCGCAGCAGGAGCTAAACGCGCAGGCCAAAACCTTGCTGCAGGCGGCGGGATATGGCCCTCAGCGTCCACTGAAGCTGACCCTGTTGTATAACACTTCAGAGAATCATCAGAAAATCGCGATTGCGGTGGCTTCGATGTGGAAGAAGAACCTTGGGGTAGACGTCAAACTGCAAAACCAGGAGTGGAAAACCTATATCGATAGCCGAAACACAGGGAATTTTGATGTGATCCGCGCGTCCTGGGTCGGGGACTACAACGAGCCATCGACCTTCCTGTCGCTGTTGACATCAACCCATAGCGGCAATATCTCCCGCTTTAACGACCCGGCTTACGATAAGATTATCAATCAGGCGACGCTGGAAACCACCGCAGAAGCCCGTAATGCGGATTACAACCGGGCGGAGAAGATCCTCACGGAAAAAGCGCCAATTGCGCCGATCTACCAGTACACCAACGGACGTCTGATTAAACCCTGGGTGAAGGGATATCCGATCAATAATCCTGAAGACGTGGCGTACAGCCGTACGATGTATATTGTGAAGCACTGAAAAACGAGAGTCCGCTAATTTATTTTCCCTCCTGATACTGCGCTGGCCCGATATCACGTGCCAGCGCTTTTCTGTTTATTCTAGATCTTGAAGACGGCGCTGCATTGATACTGTGTTTTACAGCACTGGGTATTGCTCTTTTTTTTTAATTAAGAGAAATATTCATATTTTGAATATATTGCATTTCGTTAAAAAAACTGTCCATTATTGGACTTTTTAATGGGTGTCGCGTCTTGCTGAAGCGTGTAAACATTGATGCGGGTCATATTATTAGGTGGTGCTGTAGATATTTTTTCTCGTATTGATTTAAATCAATAACGTTGCTTTGTTTGGATATGGATCTTCATTTTTTCGCAGAAATAGCCACTAATGCTGACTATTTTCGGAGTTGTGGTTGATATTTCTTTATGAAAAGGCATGCTGCAAAACCATATTTTATTTCTATAGAGTAAAATTCTTAAGGAATGTCTTAATTTGGCCTTTGATTCCAGGTGGTTGATCTATTGTAGCGTTTTGTTCTAATATCGATTTATTCAGAAACGTCGTTAACTTCAACAAACATTCCTTAAGGAAAGGAACTGCTATGGCTGATACGTTCCAGAACGAAGTGCCTAAGGCACGCATTAATTTAAAACTTGCATTGCATACCGGAGGGGCGCAGAAGAAAGTTGAGCTACCCCTTAAATTACTCACTGTCGGTGATTTCAGTAACGGTAAAGAGAGCAGACCATTATCTGAAAGAAAGAAAATTAACGTCAACAAAAATAACCTCAACAGTGTACTTTCGGAATTTAACCCGGAGGTCAATATGACGGTTCTGAATACGCTGGCGGGTGAGCGTACGGAAGAGAATGTGACGCTGCGCTTTTCAGATATGAAAGATTTTGAACCCGAACAGGTGGCCCGACAAATTCCTCAGCTTCGTGCCATGCTGGCGATGCGTAATTTATTACGTGACCTCAAGTCCAATCTGCTGGATAACGCCACTTTCAGAAAAGAGCTCGAGAAAATTCTTAAGGACCCGGCGCTGTCTCAGGAATTACGTAACGAAATGAGTGCCCTGGCCCCGAAATAAAAACGGGCGCGTCTTTTAATGGATTAAACGAGAGAATGCTGATGTCTGTTAATACTGAAAATGGCTCCGCGCAGGGGCAGACCACTGTGCTGGAAAAAGAGAGCGTCTACGCCTCCCTGTTCGACAAAATCAACCTGACCCCGGCCACAAGCCTGGGCGATATCAATGCGTTTCTGGACGATGCCGCACTGTCTGATGCTCCGGCAGGTGAGCGCCTGACGGCCGCGATGCAGGTATTTATGGACTGTATCCGCAAATCCGGCCAGCCAGTGGAAAAACTCGATAAAACCCTGATTGACCACCATATCGCGGAGCTGGATTTCCAAATCAGCCGCCAGCTGGATGCGGTGATGCATCATGCAGAATTCCAGAAAGTGGAATCCCTGTGGCGCGGCCTGAAGCAGCTGGTGGACAACACCGACTACCGCCAGAACGTGAAAACGGAAATTCTGGATGTGTCAAAAGAGGATCTGCGCCAGGACTTTGAAGATGCGCCGGAACTTATCCAGAGCGGCCTGTACTGGCACACCTATACCGCTGAATACGACACCCCGGGCGGCGAGCCGATTGGCTCGGTTATTTCAGCGTACGAATTTGACGCAAGTCCGCAGGACGTGGCGCTGTTGCGCAATATCTCGAAAGTCTCTGCCGCCGCGCATATGCCGTTTATCGGTGCCGTCGGGCCGAAATTCTTCCTCAAGGAATCGATGGAAGAGGTGGCCGCGATTAAGGACATCGGTAACTACTTTGACCGTGCCGAATACATCAAATGGAAATCCTTCCGCGACACCGACGATGCCCGTTATATCGGCCTGGTGATGCCGCGCGTGCTGGGGCGTCTGCCTTACGGTCCGGACACGGTGCCGGTGCGCAGTTTCAACTATGTTGAGCAGGTGAAAGGTCCGGACCACGAAAAATACCTGTGGACAAGCGCATCTTTCTCCTTCGCCTCCAACATGGTGAAGAGCTTCATCAATAACGGCTGGTGCGTGCAAATTCGTGGCCCGCAGGCAGGTGGGGCCGTGAAAGACCTGCCGATCCACCTGTACGATCTGGGTACCGGCAACCAGGTGAAGATCCCGTCAGAGGTGATGATCCCGGAAACCCGCGAGTTTGAATTCGCTAACCTGGGCTTTATACCGCTGTCGTACTACAAGAACCGTGATTACGCCTGCTTCTTCTCGGCAAACTCGGCGCAGAAACCGGCGCTGTACGATACCGCCGATGCCACTGCCAACAGCCGCATCAATGCCCGTCTGCCGTATATCTTCCTGCTGTCGCGCATTGCGCATTATCTGAAACTTATTCAGCGCGAAAATATCGGTACGACGAAAGATCGCCGTCTGCTGCCACGGCGTGCGCTGCAGAGCACTGTACTTGATACGGTGATGAAAACGACTTCGGCTAATATTGCCGTGCGCAACCTGTGTGCGCCAACGCTGCCCTGTTATCCACCGGCGCAGGACCGTTTTCACTGGCGCGTGCTAAGTCACCTCGGCAGCGGGTTTCTGTCGATGATGGATAACGCCGATGTGCTGCGCGGGACCCTGGCGCTGTATGAATGGACCGACAGCGAGATGAACCGCCGCCGCCTAGAAGCCATCCTCGACGTGAAACACAGTGAAACCGTGCGCTTTGAGCAGGGCTATCTGGTTCGTGGCGTGCAGATTGAAGTGACGCTGGACAGCCACGGCTTTGCCGGGCGCGGCGACATCTGCCTGTTTGGCGAGATGCTGAGCCGTTTCTTCGCGCTGTACACCGACATTTATCTGTTTAACCGCCTGATTATCATTCTGCAACCGACAGGAGAGCGCCTGGAATGGGAAGAGAAGCACAATCGCCGCATTCCCGGCTGACCCCGCGGCTGGAAGCCGATCTGCACCGCATGAATTTTTATCGTTTCTGTCAGTTGCTGGAGAAACGTCATCCGGGCAGGCCACTGATGGGTTCAACCAGTCATCCCGCAGATGACCCGGTACGCTTTGCACCGCATCCGGGGATGGGGTTCCCGGCCGGTGAACTGAAGTCTGTCGAATATGACGAAGACGATGACAACACGCCTCCGGTTATTCGAGCGACCTTCATGGGGATGTACGGTGTCGATTCTCCCTTGCCGACGGCGTATCTTGATGACATCACTCAGCGCCGTGAAGGACATGACGCGCTGCAGGGTTTTCTGGATATCTTCAGCCACCGCATCCTGACGCAGTTTTACCGCATCTGGCGTAAGTACTCTTACCCGGCCACCTTTGAGCCCGGCGGGACCGACAGCATTTCGCAGTCGCTGCTGGGCCTGGTGGGGCTGGGTATTCCCGGCACCGCGAACCACATTGCCACACCGGTATCCCGTTTTCTGGCTCTGCTGGGTGTACTTCAGCAACCGGGGAAAACCCAGGAGGGGATACAGGCCCTGGTGAGCCTGCTGGCACCGGATACCACCGTGACGGTCAGCCCGTACTGCCTGCGTCCGGTGGAGGTCAGTCAGCCACTGGGTTTTTACGGTGATGACGATTTTCTACTGGATGGCAACACGCCACTTGGAGATGAAGCGATGGATGCCAGCAGCCAGCTGCTGATCGCGCTGTCCACCGATAACGAACAGGAATCACAGGGATGGAAACCGGACGGTCTGCTGTATCAGGACTTCCTGGTGATGCTGCGTGTCTACCTTGGCTGGCGTTTTAAGGCAAAAATCACCCTGACAACCCTGACCCGCCTGCTGGCCGTGCCACCGCTCGGTGAAGGATCTTTCTGGCTCGGCATGAATGGCGTACTGGGGGCGGAGGAGGGAGCGTTTGCAGATGATATCCCGCAAACCTTTACGACGGAACTGGGCTATTACACCGGCCTGCAACCTGCAACACCACAACAAGGAAACCGACGTGTTACGTACAAGTTTGATTAAACCCGCGTGCTGGCTGCCTGCACTGCTGGCGTTCAGCCTCACGGGCTGTGGGATTACGCAGAGTATCACTGATGGCACTAAATCGGCATTTAACGCTGTGTTTTATAAAAAAATTAAGGTACTGCATCTGGATTTCACCGCCCGTGAAGCGTTGAACACCGATTCCCGCGAAAGTAACTCGCTGTCTGAGCCGGTGGTAGTCCGCGTATATCAACTGAAAGACCGCAAGATCTTCGACAAAACGGTCTATCAGCAGCTGCTGAAGGACGGGGAGACCATTCTTAAAGCGGACCTTCTGACCAGCCGTGACGTGGTGGTGAAGCCGGGCGGAGATGTGAGCCTTGATATGCCGATGGAAGAAGAAGCGCATTTTGTCGCGGTGGTCGGGCTGTTCCGCCATCCGGATATGGTTAACAACACCTGGAAACAGGTGCTCAGACGTGAAGATCTCGATCCGGATAAACCGCGCATTCTTGAAGCCGGGAATAACCATCTGACATTACAACCGCGAAAGGATGACTGATGCCACAGGGACATAACACGCCATCGCTGTATGAAATGCTGACTGGTAATTTTTCCGGTGGTCTGAGCCTGCACCAGGTCAGTGAGCAGAACCAGGTGATTTTATCCGTACTTGATAACATGCAGCGCGTGCTCAACTGCCGCGCCGGTACGCTGGCGCACCTGCCGGACTATGGTCTCCCGGATATGACCAAAATTCTGCAGGGGATGCCGGGTACGACCCATGAACTGATGGGGATCTTATCGTCTGTATTACTTAAGTACGAGCCCCGGCTTAAGAGAATCGATGTGGTGTTGCTTGAACAGGCTATTCCCGGCGAACTGCGCTACGCCATCGACGCGGAGCTAAAGGGCATCGGTCTGGTCCGTTACGGTACGGAATTTATGCCGGAGGGCAGGGTGTTAATCCGCCACCTGAAACAGCAGCAGTATCTTGATACCCGCGCCGCACTCTGATTTTTATTCAGGCTGAAACCATCATGACGACACAATTCGAACGCCACCTCAAAACCGGCGGCGACCCGCGTACGCTTGCGGATTACGCCGCCCTGCGTGACGAAATGAACAAACTGACCCACCCGGCGCGACCGGACATCAACTGGCCGCAGGCGGAAAAGCTCTGTCTGTCGCTGTTTGAGCACAACGGGGTGGAACTGCAGACCGCGGCCTGGTATACGCTCGTCCGAACGCATCTGGCCGGTCTGTACGGCATGAACGAAGGACTGGCAATACTGGACGCACTCCTGTCCCGCCAGTGGGGCAATATCTGGCCGCAGCCTGTGCATGCGCGTATGGAAATTCTCAGCGCGCTCAGCAGGCGGTTACAACAGACGATGCGCACCCTCACGCTGACCTATACCGACCTCAGTCAGTTGTACCAGACAGAAGAGCACCTGAACGCACTGGGCGACGTATTGCTGCGTCTTGAACTGAGGCATGCCAGCCAGCTCGATGCTCTGCGTACCCAGGTCCATAACGCGGCGGTACGGCTGGAAAACAGCGAGGACGGGCAGGAGGCGGGCGGTGCTGTTCTCCCGGCCAGCTTTACGACCCCGGCAGAACACGTCAGGTGGGTCTATGTTGCGCAGCCGGAGCCGCTGCCGGACAGGCAGGTGATGACCGCGCCGCCTCCGGTGAAGCCCTGGAAGCCATTTGCCGCCGGAATGGCGACCATGCTGGTGATTGACAGCTCGGTGGCATGGGGAAGGCAGACGATGCATACACCAGACCCGGCTCAAACACAGCTCGATGCCACTCTGGCGCCTTTACCTGACGAATTATCCAAAGCGCAGTTGCAGGCGCTGCGACAAGCGTCACCATCACCCGTGGCAGGGCTTAGCAAGACGCAAAATCGGCTCGCACAGCTTAGGAAACTGAAACCTGACTGGGCATGGCGCTACGGCGATAGCCTGGTGCAGCAGGCGCTGATCCTTTGGCCGCAAGAGGCGAAACCGCTGGCGCAACAGTGGCAGCAGCAGGTTAACGTTGCTGCACTTCCGCAGCCATATCTGACTGGCTGGCATCAGGGAATGACCGAATTACAACAACTGGCGAACCGGCTTAACGCACTTGATGAACAGCGGGGTAAATACATGACGGTCAGCGAGCTGAAATCAGCGGTGTTTATCATGTTGCAGGCATTTAACAGTGCCGTGCCTGCAGAGGAACAACTGCGACAGCTGGCAGATCTTCCTGAAAACCAGCCGTGGCCTGCCGCGCAGCAGAGTCAGACAGAACAGCATCTGCAGCAGTTGATTGCCCGTTATGCCCTGATGAAACAAAAAACGGCGGAATAGCTACAAAGGGTTCCCTCGTTTAAGAAGGCGAGGGAGCATCCGGGAAGATAAAAATGGCTGGTCAGCGCAGGGCGCTGATCCTGGTTTAACCGTGTGGAAATGAACAGAGGCAACAACGTGTCAGCCAGAGAACGTTTCTTTAAAAAAGTGCAACAGAGTAGCAAGAACATAACGTCAGGTAACACCTCAGTTGAGGCTGAAATCGTTGAATTCTGCCAGCGGTTAGAGGGGCTGGCACAGCAAATCAATGAGTGGTTTGCGGGCACCAGCATTGAAGTCACGTTATCACGTCAGTATCTTCACGATCTGAGCACATTAGGTTATAGCCTGAGCAGCGGGATTTGCCGCTATGAGATAGCGACTATCCTTCTGCAGAATGGCGAGCGTAGTGTCAGTATCGTGCCAGAGCAGCTCTTCCGTGCAGGAGAAACGGGTTGTGTAAGAATGCGTGTTGAAGCTCCGGACTTTCGTGAGGTGTTTTATCTGAGCATGGCGCCGGAAGCGGGCTGGTTTATCCGGCGCGAGTTTCAGAGCATTAAAGAACGCGCTCTTTTGACGGAAGAACGCTTTTTTGTTGCGGTCGATCGTCTGGCTTGAAGAGCGTATGTAAAGAGCAGGTTGCCGTGCAGGCCTATTCCAACAACTTCGCAAATTTCGCCAGCCACTGCGGATGCGCAGGCCAGGCCGGCGCGGTGACCAGGTTACCGTCAACGTGAGCCTGATCGATACCGATATCGGCGTACTCGCCGCCGCTGAGTCGCACTTCAGGCGCACAGGCCGGGTAGGCGCTACAGGTTCGTCCTTTTAAGATCCCGGCGGCGGCCAGCAGCTGTGGGCCATGGCACACGGCCGCAATCGGTTTGTGCGCGGCATCAAATGTCTGCACCAGCTTCAGTACGTCATCATTTAACCGCAGGTATTCAGGCGCTCTGCCGCCAGGGATCAGCAGGGCGTCATAGTCCTGCTCGTTAACGGCGGAAAAATCGGCATTGAGGATAAAACGGTGCCCCGGTTTTTCGCTATACGTCTGAGCACCGTCGAAATCATGGATAGCGGTCATGACATAGTCACCCTTCGCTTTATCCGGGCAGACGGCGTCAACCTGATGACCAATCATCTGTAAGGCCTGAAAAGGGACCATGGTTTCGTAATCTTCGGCGTAATCGCCCACCAGCATCAGGATCTTCTTGCTCATCATTTTCTCACTTTTATGGATAACGACGTTTTAGATATAGCCTGGTGTAGCGCAAATGTCGGAAATAAAAAAGCCCGTCAGAGCACGGGCAAAATAAGCAAGTGATTTAGCAATTCGTTACCAACATAATGGAGGATAACGGCGCATATCTTACGCGCCTGTTGAGTTGGCCGATACCTGATAATTTCGGTAGGTGAAACAACGGATTAAACGTGCGTTACAGCGCGTCGAAAGTGGGGTAAATGCTGTTTTCAATATATTCCGCTACTAACCAGATCTCGCCACTGAAGATAAACCAGAATCCGAAAATAATAAGCATTAAAATAATTATGGTGAGGATTATTTCTGTTCTTCCCATTGCAGACGATACCCACCCATAGTCTTTTTCATCAAGATGGGCATTGTAGCGGGGCTTTATCCGATACACCAGTTTCATGCCGCCAGGACTTTATTACGGCCATCATTCTTGGCGCGATAAAGCGCGTCATCTACCCGTTTGAAGAGGTCGTCGATACTCTCATCCTGGTTGTGCCGCGCCACGCCAATGCTGACCGTAAATCGCGGCAGGCCGGGGATCGAGATGCGGGCAACCGCTGCCCGGATCGTTTCGGCGATTTGCATTGCAGTATCAAGAGAGGTACGTGGCAGCAGAATGACAAACTCCTCGCCTCCCCAGCGGAACACGAAATCCTCTTTTCGGCTACAGGCCTCCAGGGTACGTGAAAGTGCGATGAGCACTTCATCCCCCTTCAGATGACCAAAAACGTCGTTGATATTCTTAAAGTGATCGGTATCCACCAGCAGTAAACTGAATTGCTGCTGTAGAGGCAGGTGCGTGAGATTCATTTGCTCAGCGATAATATAGAACTGTCGCCGGTTGAGCAGGCCCGTCATGGCATCCTGTAACGCGGCATGTTCCAGCTCAAGCTCCAGCCTTTTTTGCTCGGTGATGTCATGGATAATGCACAACATCAGTTTATCCCCGTAGATCTCAATTGGTCCGGCATAGGTCTGAACATGGCGGGTTGATCCATCGGCAAGGCGGTGCACAAAGTTGAGTGGCTTATGCCCACCCGGCAGAGCGGCGATTTCGCTCATCACTGGGATCACATCGCGCCCCAGAGTGTTGATCTCCCAGGTATGCTTGCTGCACATCTCCTCGTGCGAGTAGCCATAAAAGTTAAGCGCGGCGAGATTGGCATCAACAATTTGGCCGTCGCGAGCAGGGTCGATCAGCAACATCGGGGCGCTGTTTGTCAGAAAAAAGCGAGCATAGAATCCTTGCTTTTTTCGCTGGTAAGTAGCGGAGCGGCTCGCTTTAAGCCCGGTCGGTGCCGGATGTGAAATCCCTTCAAAAACGATAATGTCGCCGTACGGCGCATGGTTGGCCAGCGAAAGACGACAGCTCAACGCGGTTTCATGCCCGTCGCGCCAGACTGTCCAGATCTCGACAATCTCCTGGTCCGTTTTCAGCTCAGGGATATACATTGACAGGACGTCTTGCGCATTGGCTGAGAAAGCGCCTTTCCGCAGATCATCCACCGTTTTATCCCCCATCACCTGAACCGCGGCCGTATTCGCAAAAATAATATGGCCGGAAACGGGGGAGATCAGCCACACGGGGGTTTTAATGACATTCAGCGCATCAAAATAATTTTGCGACATAAGGAATTCCTGTACATCGGCACAATATGCCTGACGATCACGACGGAATCGACTCGCGTGGACTCCTCTGAACCATACTCCAGTTAACCCTGTGTAGCATGATTTTTTTGTGAAACAAAAGCGGATTCCGAATGAATTTTACCAATTGGTATAATCTGTTTCTGTGAATTAATCTGCAGCAGTAGCCACGGGATCTGTTCGGCAGGCAAAGGTCTGGCGAACAGAAAACCCTGCAAATAATCACACCCGAGCTCTGTTAACACCGCTCGTTGCTCTTCTGTTTCGATCCCTTCGGCAACAACATACATCTCCATGGTCCGGGCAATATTAATAATGGTCTCCACCAGCTTGCGGCTTTTCTCATTTTCCAGCATTGACGTCACAAAGCTTTTGTCGATTTTGAGCTCTTTTGCCGGAAGCACGCTGAGCATAAGCAGATTAGAATAACCGGTGCCAAAATCATCAATAGAGACGGTGATCCCGGCCTGGTTGAATGCACTCAGTAATTCGATACTGCGGTCGAGATTTTTAAGGGCAGTGCTCTCCGTGACCTCAAGGATGAGCCGGGAAGGAGAAAGATTATATTTCTGCAACAGAGACGATACGGTCTGAAAGATATCCGGCTGTTCAAACTGAACAGGGGATAAGTTAAAAGACAACGTCCAGTGGGCAAAACCTTGTTCAGTCCAGAAATGCAGCTGACGGCATGCGGCCTCAATCGCCCAGTTACCCACGGGAATAATTAATCCCGTCTGTTCAAGCGAAGGTAAAAACAGATTCGGCAGCAGAACGCCTTGTTCGGGATGTCGCCAGCGAAGAAGCGCTTCAAAGCCGTGGATAGTTCTCTCTTCAGCGTGCCAGGTGGGTTGATACCACAGCTCAAACTGATCGCGCTCAAGCGCCTGCGTGAGTTCCTGCAAAAAACCGGGGTTAGCCGGGATCGCCGTCGACATCTCTGTCCGGTAGACCGCCCAGTCGTTTTGGCCTTGCTTTTTAACGTACTGCATTGCCGCATCTGCTTTTAGCTTTAACTCATGCAGCGTTTCGCCATCCTGCGGATAACGACTGACGCCTGCGCTGAGCGTTGTACTCAGCGTATGCCCGCATACGGAAAGCGGGCGGCGCACATCGTCGAGCAGCGTTGAGAGGAGGGACTGGAGTTTGTCGTCATCACATTCTGGAACCAGCAGAATAAAAGCATCGCCCCCCAATCTTGCCAGAGTCATCTCACGGGTAAGCCTCGCCGTGATGCGCTGCGCAATGGTGATTAACAACTCATCCCCGACGTTATGTCCCCAGGTGTCATTAACCTGTTTAAAGTGATCAACGTCGAGGAAGATCACGGCAAACTGTTTATTGCTAAGCAACGCGCTGCGCAGGCAATCCTGCATGCGTAGATCCATCTGGTGGCGATTAGCAAGGCCGGTAAGGGCATCAAACCGTGCCTGTAGTTCAAGCTGTCGATTGAGCGCCTGAAGGTTGTCCGTGAGCCGGTTGGTACGCCAGTGGGAATCAATGAGTGAGATAATCAACATCATGCCGAGCAGGCACAGCGTGGTGACCGACACCCCTATCGATAATCCCAGTTCGCTGATACCGCCGGGTAGGGTATGAGCCATATCACTGAACTGAGCGGCCCGCATGCCGGTGTAGTGCATGGCACAGATGGCAGCGCCCAGAACTAAAGCGGCGAGAATGCGATTGATAAAGATCCCTTTTCGCTGATGCCGCAGGTGAAAGGCCAACCAGAGCGCGGCACCGGAGGCCATTACGGCAATCAATACGGATAAACCGATGATGGGGTGATCCCAGATGATGGGGCTGTCCAGCATCAGTGCGGCCAGACCGATATAGTGCATTGATACCACGCCTGCGCTCAGAATTAAGGTAGAGAGAAGCAGTCTGAAGGGCGAAAGGCGAGCGCCCGTCACGGCAATATTCATTGCCAGCATAGACGCCACCACCGCGACGCCCATTGAGGCGAGGGTTAACCAGAGGTTGTAGCTCATGATCATGGGCATTTTCATTGCTAACATACCAATGAAATGCATCGACCAGATCCCGACGCCCAGCGTAAGCCCTCCGGCAAAACGCCAGAACAGAGCGGCCTTTCCGCTGGAAAGCGGGATTTTTCCGGCATTCTCCAGGGCCACAAACGAGGCGATAAAGGCCACAAGATAAGAGATGGCTATTAACACTGGGTCCCACGATACATTGAGCATTATGCAATCCCACGCCAAAGGGGTTACTGATTTCGCCAACCGGGACAGATCTTTATCTGGCTGCGTGCAGGCGAGTTCAAACAATATTAGTTATAGGGTACGTAAACGGCCCGCACTATTAAAACGCAAAACTGTAAGCAATATAAAATATATTCTCAGTTCTAACTTGTTAAGCACAGCTAAACAAGGGCAGTTAATTGCAACAAAGTCTCTAAAATAGGGTGGTGATTAACCCATTTAGCCGCAGGTGATGGTATCGCTTAAGTTCGTGTCAGACCAGTATCACAGTATCCATGGCACAATATTTCCCACAATACGCTTTTTTTATCTCACTTAAGTTAAATTGCAGGTTGCTAACTGCGAAACGACAAAGCACCGCTATTCGTGAGGACAAACGCCAGTACGGATGCTATAAACCTTAATGCCGACCAAAATATTAAGTTGTGGGAATAATCATGCTAAAAAATATTAGTGTCAGAACCTTCATTGTCTATTTCCTTTTGTCTCTTTTTTTGCTAAACGCAGCTGTCGTCTTTCTATTTACCGGCGCATCGTCACTCTTAATAACGCTCAATGTAATAAATGTGATTGCTCTTTTTTTACTCTGGATTTACATGACCCAATATCTTGTGACACCGATCAATACTGTGAAAAAAAGTATTGAAGAAGTCACGGCAGGGAATCTTGGCGTGACAATCCCCGAGTTTGGCAACAACTGCGCAGGGCGTTTAATTCCCGGGATTAACAGCCTTTCGGGCAATATTGCAACACTGGTCCGGGAAATCAGGGCGTCGTCACAAACCGCCATGACCTTATCGGATCAACTCTCCTCACGCAGCGCGCAGCTATCGGTGAAAACGGAGCAGCAATCGGCTTCTCTGGTGCAAACCGCAGCCAGCATGGAGCAGATGGCTGCGAGCACCAAAAACAATGCTGATAACACCCGACTCGCCAGTGAACAGGCCAATCAGGCAACGCTTCAGGCACGTAAGGGGGGCGAGCTGATGGGGCAGGTTGCTCACAATATGCAATCGATCACCGAATGCGCACAGCAAATGACGGAAATCATCTCAATGATCGACGGCATTGCCTTCCAGACCAATATCCTTGCGCTTAACGCGGCCGTTGAGGCGGCAAGGGCGGGAGACCACGGAAAAGGCTTCTCTGTGGTCGCGGAGGAGGTGCGAAATCTGGCACACCGCAGCGCGGAAGCAGCGAAGAACATCAAAACGCTGATTGAAGTCACCAGCAATAACGTTACACAGGGCGTGACGGTAGTGTCAGAAGCGGAAAAAAACATGCGTGAGATTGTGGCCGGCTCCGGCAATGTCAGCCGTCTGATGGATGAAATTTCCAGTTCCACATCCGAGCAGGAGAAGGGAATTTCACAGATTACGCTGGCATTATCAGAGCTGGAAAGGGTTACGCAAAGCAATGTGGCGATGGCGGAGGAACTTAACGGATCCTCCGACGTGCTGCGCAATCAGGTTATCGAACTGCAGTCACGGACACGCAATTTCCGGCTCGACGGGGGATACGCGGCTGATAGTTCGTTAACTACACCGGTTGTTCCGCTGGCGTTCACGCAGCGACAAGGACATTCCGTCTGAAGGGACGCCGCCGTTATCCGTACAATTCCCGAGCGATTTCAGCGCCATGCGGAACATAGTGGTTGCGTAACCTCTGCCGAAAGCTAGACTGACAACGAAAAGCTAAAAGGTGGAGGCGTTGTGGAGAGCATAAAAGGGTCTGAACTGAACGTTCCTGACGCAGTGTTTGCGTGGGTGTTTGACGGTAAAGGCGGTGCCCGGCCGCTGGAAGACAACGACGTGATCGATCACGCGCATCCCTGCTGGTTACACCTGAACTATACCCATCCGGACAGCGCTGACTGGCTGGCATCCACCCCTTTACTGCCAAATAACGTGCGTGATGCGCTGGCAGGGGAAAGCCTGCGGCCACGCGTGAGCCGGATGGGTGACGGTACGTTGATCACGCTTCGCTGTATTAACGGCAGCACGGATGAACGTCCCGATCAGCTGGTGGCGATGCGCGTCTATATGGATGATGGGCTTATTGTTTCCACTCGGCAGCGTAAAGTGCTGGCGCTGGATGACGTGGTAAACGATCTGAAAGAGGGCACCGGGCCGACCGACTGCGGCAGCTGGCTGGTGGATGTCTGCGATGCGCTTACCGATCACGCGAGCGAGTTTATCGAAGAGTTGCACGATAAAATTATCGATCTGGAAGATAACCTGCTCGATCAGCAGATACCGCCACGCGGTTTCCTGGCGTTACTGCGCAAGCAACTGATTGTGATGCGTCGCTACATGACGCCACAACGTGATGTATATGCCCGTCTGGCCAGCGAGCGTCTCAGCTGGATGAATGATGACCAGCGCCGTAGAATGCAGGACATTGCTGACAGGCTGGGGCGCGGGCTGGATGAAATTGATTCCTGTATTGCCAGAACCGCAGTAATGGCCGATGAGATAGCACAGGTGATGCAGGAGTCGCTGGCCAGAAGAACCTACACGATGTCGCTGATGGCAATGGTCTTTTTACCCAGTACCTTTCTGACCGGTCTGTTTGGCGTAAACCTGGGCGGCATTCCCGGCGGTGCTTATCGCTACGGCTTTACCGCGTTTTGCGTCATGTTAGCTGCTTTGATTGGCGGTGTTGCATGGTGGTTGCATCGTAGTAAATGGTTGTAAATTTACGCTTTTTCCACCTTTTGCGCGGATCAAAACGCTCTTTTAATTGAGCAAAGTCAATAAACAGAAACCGTGTAAGGTGCATTATTACTCCCGCAGGTGAATGCAACGTCAAGCGATGGGCGTTGCGCTCCATATTGTCTTACTTCCTTTTTTGAATTACTGCATAGCACAATTGATTCGTACGACGCCGACTTTAATAGTCGGCTTTTTTTTGCCTCCCGTTTCTCAGGGTCTACCCTAAAAGGGTCAATCCAAAAAACTGGAGGGAAAGATGAACCATCTACTCGCGCTGCAACGACTGCATTCACGGCAGTCCGATCCGGTCCCGACCGACCCAACGCCCATGCCCGATCCCATTCCGCGTCCGCAGCCTATGCCCGACCCGCCGCCCGATGAAGAACCGATTAAATTGTCGCATCGAACCCCGAGATCTGCGAGGATACGCGCCATCTGACCGCAAAGATGACCACGAGAGACTATTGTGACCGCTTTTTCTACCCTGAATGTTCTGCCTGCCGCCCAACTCGATAACCTCAACGAGTTGGGATACCTCACGATGACGCCTGTTCAGGCGGCCGCATTACCCGCCATTCTTGAGGGGCGCGATGTTCGCGTACAGGCAAAAACCGGCAGTGGGAAAACGGCAGCGTTCGGTCTTGGACTGTTACAGCATATAGATGCCACCCTGTTCCAGACCCAGTCTCTGGTTCTGTGCCCGACCCGCGAACTGGCCGACCAGGTCGCGGGTGAGTTGCGTCGTCTGGCGCGCTTCCTGCCCAACACCAAGATCTTAACCCTCTGCGGCGGACAGCCGTTCGGAGCGCAGCGTGATTCGCTCCAGCATGCGCCTCATATTATTGTCGCGACACCTGGCCGTCTGCTGGATCATCTGCAAAAAGGTACCGTTTCACTGGATGCCCTGCAAACGCTGGTGATGGATGAAGCGGACCGTATGCTGGACATGGGCTTCAGCGACGCGATCGACGAGGTGATCCGCTTCGTGCCGGAAGATCGTCAGACATTGTTATTCTCTGCGACCTGGCCTGACGCCATCGCTGCGATCAGCGGTCGTGTACAAAAAAATCCGCTGACGATTGAAATCGACAGCGTGGATGCGCTGCCTGCCATAGAGCAGCAGTTCTTTGAAACCTCGCAGCAGGGCAAAATCCCGCTTCTGCAGAAATTGCTGAGCCAGCACCAGCCCGCCTCCTGCGTGGTGTTTTGTAATACCAAAAAAGATTGCCAGGCGGTGTGTGATGCCCTGAATGCCGCCGGGCAATGCGCGTTGTCATTGCATGGCGATCTGGAACAGCGCGATCGTGACCAGACGCTGGTTCGCTTCGCGAACGGCAGCGCCCGTGTGCTGGTTGCAACCGATGTCGCCGCACGCGGGCTGGACATAAAATCGCTGGAGCTGGTTGTTAACTACGAGCTGGCCTGGGATCCAGAAGTACACGTTCACCGCATTGGGCGTACCGCACGTGCCGGAAACAGCGGGCTGGCCATTAGCTTCTGCGCGCCGGAAGAGGCGCAGCGTGCCAATATCTTGTCTGAAATGCTGCAGATAAAGCTTAACTGGGTGAACACTCCGGGGAACGTTCGCGTTGTGCCACTCGAAGCCGAAATGGCGACGCTGTGCATTGATGGCGGCAAAAAAGCCAAGATGCGTCCAGGCGACGTATTAGGCGCGCTGACAGGTGACATGGGACTGGATGGCGCCGATATCGGCAAGATTACCGTTCATCCGGCACACGTATATGTGGCAATCCGCCAGGCGGTTGCGCATAAGGCATGGAAGCAGCTGCAAAACGGGAAAATTAAAGGCAAAACCTGCCGGGTCAGATTGCTGAAATAAGCGGCAGAAAAAACGCGTCTCAGACGGACTCTGAGACGCGACAGGATTATTTCACTTCAAGTACGTTCAGGCGCAGCTCGTCAAACTGATTATCATCCTCTTCCGGCTGCCAGCCTGCAGGCTGCATGGGGATCTCTTCCCGATCAAACGCCAGATCGCCGCCATTCACCACTTCTGAATCATGGTTGATGCCTTTGAAGTCGAACAGCTCAACATCCGCAAGGTGAGAAGGCACCACGTTCTGCATTGCGCTGAACATGGTTTCGATGCGCCCTGGATAACGTTTATCCCAGTCACGCAGCATGTCACCAATGACCTGGCGCTGCAGGTTCGGCTGAGAGCCACACAGGTTGCATGGAATAATCGGGAAAGCTTTCGCCTGGGAGAAGCGTTCAATGTCCTTCTCGCGGCAATAGGCGAGAGGGCGGATGACAATGTGTTTGCCGTCATCGCTCATCAGCTTAGGCGGCATGCCTTTCATCTTCCCGCCGTAGAACATGTTCAGGAACAGCGTTTGCAGGATATCGTCGCGGTGATGACCCAGCGCAATTTTGGTTGCGCCCAGCTCCGTCGCGGTCCGGTACAGAATGCCACGACGCAGACGAGAGCAGAGAGAGCAGGTGGTTTTGCCCTCCGGGATCTTCTCTTTTACGATACCGTAGGTGTTTTCTTCGACGATTTTGTACTCAACGCCCAGCTTATCGAGATATTCCGGCAGGATATGCTCAGGGAAACCCGGCTGTTTCTGGTCAAGGTTTACGGCCACCAGGGAGAATTTCACCGGCGCGCTCTGCTGAAGATTACGCAGGATCTCCAGCATGGTGTAGCTGTCTTTACCCCCTGACAGGCAAACCATGATGCGGTCGCCTTCTTCAATCATATTGAAGTCTGCAATGGCTTCGCCCACATTACGGCGCAGCCGCTTCTGCAGCTTGTTCAGGTTGTACTGTTCTTTCTTTGTATTTGATTGATTGTCTTGCATTTATTGCTACCTTCGGAGCCAGCAGGGGCAAAAGTTTTCAGCGTGCCGGCTAATCGTTAAGCATCAGCACCTGTTCGCCATTCATTTTCCACGCATTCTATGCCGCAACTGTCTGGCTATGAAAGATGGGTTAACGCCGGCAGTCAATGCCAGCGGGCAAAAGTATGTCGCGTATGGTACGGATTCCGGCGGCGAATACCAGCACGTTTTACAGCGATGAAGGATCTTGTGCCGGCTTGCGGTAAAACGTAATCGGCTTTCTGTTCGCCATCAGCGAGACGTGGTCGTTAAAACAGATAACATACGGTGGGTAAGGGCAGGCAAGCTCCGCTCAATAAAATGGCGGAGCCAGTAAAACGGAAGGACAGATCAGGTGGTTACTTTTCTACAATCTCTTTCACATCCGATTGATGGATCTGATGAATGCTGCCATCTGCATCTTTGTATGAAATTAAACCGGTGTCTTTATCTCGCTCTGGTTTTCCATGTGTGGTCATCATATGTCCATCTTTGGTCGATATAACATAATCACTTGAGCACCCTGTTATTGCTAACGCGACACCTAATGCCAAAAATGCAAAAATACCACCCTTCATATTAACCTCTAATTAACTTTATAGTTACAATCGTTTTAATACAGCATTATTTAACAACAGTGAATTGCAACGCTTCGTCAACGAAAGGGAATTTCCATTTTAAGCAAAAAAGAGCAATAAACGGCCACAGCGTACCCGTATATGTGGCGTTTAATCTTGTGCTTCTATTTGAAATCCGTTTTTTATAGATGTAATCCTTTATGACTATTTCACGTTGCTCTTCATTCGCATCAGTATTGATTTAACTTTTATCGCTGCTTATTATCTTGCGTTTTAGCGTATGGGAATGTGAAGCTCGCATGCGACTTTACTGACGTGCTGGCAGCTAGGATTAGACAATCACTGGCGAACGATTCCCTTAAGATGATATCCCACTGGAAGGGTTGAAAGTGTTTAAGTTAAGTACTTTTGGTTTTATGATTTTATTGTGCTCAGGATGTAGTTCTGATGTGGTTATCACTCCTGCGGAAAAACCGGTTTATAAGCCAATGCCTGATATAACGCAATCTGTAACACCGTCTCAGCAACGGGCGATCATGGCTGGTGAACGTCCCGACTGGACAGACAGAGCACCGGTCACCACGACCAGGCGTTATTGATTTCTGCTTATCATCTTCAGGCTGCATAGCGCAGCGATTTCATAAGTAGTAGAGAACAACCCGGGACCTCACGATGGGGTCCTGCATGCTGATACGTAGCTTTAACGTGACCTGCACGAATAGCCACTTAAACTGCACTGTGTTGAGAGTCTATTCATCTTCAGGCTATTAAGCTGTTTTCCCCGTACAAAGCAGGAGGGAAATAGTGATGGCTGTTTTAAAAGTATGTCTTTTAGTTGGGTGCTTCCTGGCGGGTTGTGTCTTGTATCTTCATCTTTTTACGTCAATGAAGGAAGCATGCATAAAAGATACGGCAGGAGAAGTGTTTCACGTGCGTCAGGTTGAAAATGCTACTGATTGTCAGTCTTTTAACTGGAGCATGTATATACAGTGTGGCTATTTTTAGTCGTAAATATAACAAATGATCAACATGCACAAAGCGAAAATTTATATGCGGTAAAAGAAAGTGCAATCAGTAAACATTAAGATTTATCTGCTTCTGTTTTATTCATTTCTTTCTGGTGTGGGATATGTTAATAGATGGTTGGATAACAGGGTGAAATGAAGTTAAAAATAAAATAAGCATAATGAACATGACAGAGCAAAAAAATATTTTTCGCGAGTGGTTAGATATTCGTTGAAGTAACACAACATACCCTTAATACCGTTGTGCAGTGGTTCCTTTAAAACTGTACGTTATGCTCAACGGCTCTCATTATTAAGGCTCCCGTATGCAAACTGACAAAGACCTTTCCACCTGGCTCACGTTTCGCCGTCTTTGGCCTATAATATCGCCTTTTAAGAAAGGACTATTGGTTGCGGCATTAGCATTAATGATAAATGCCGCCTGCGATCCTTTTATGCTGTCTTTGCTAAAGCCGTTAATGGATGATGGCGTGGGCAAAATGGACCGCTCTGTCATGTTATGGATGCCGGTTGTGGTTATCGGATTGATGACGCTACGCGGTATTACCAGTTTTATCTCCAGCTATTGTGTCTCCTGGGTCTCGGGCAAAGTGGTGATGGATGTGCGCCGGAAATTGTTCCGCCATTTGATGGGCATGCCTGTGTCGTTTTTTGACAAACAGTCAACCGGGACGTTGCTGTCGCGTATTACCTATGATTCCGAACAAGTCGCATCTTCGTCATCAGGTACGCTGATAACGGTCATCCGTGAGGGTGCGTCAATCATCGGCTTGTTCGCCATGATGTTCTACTATAGCTGGCAGCTCTCAATCATCCTGATTGTACTGGCACCTGTTATATCCGTGACTATTCGTATGGTGTCCAAACGCTTTCGCACTATCAGTAAAAGCATGCAGAATACGATGGGGCAGGTCACGGCGAGTGCTGAGCAGATGCTTAAAGGCCATAAAGAAGTATTAATTTTCGGCGGTCAGGACGTTGAAACAAAACGCTTTGATAAGGTCAGCAATAAGATGCGTTTGCAGGGAATGAAAATGATGTCCGCATCGTCAATCTCCGATCCTGTTATTCAGCTTATTGCCTCCCTGGCACTCGCGTTTGTTCTTTATGCTGCCAGCTTCCCGAGTGTTATGGCGACCCTGACGGCGGGAACGATTAGCGTCGTTTTCACATCGATGATTGCATTGATGCGGCCTCTTAAATCCCTGACCAATGTGAACGCACAGTTCCAGCGCGGGATGGCCGCTTGCCAGACGCTGTTCACTATTCTTGATTCCGAACAGGAAAAAGATGAAGGTCAGCGCGTACTTGAACGCGCTAAAGCGGACGTTGCATTTCGCAATGTGACGTTTACCTATCCGGGACGTGAGGCCCCAGCGCTACGCAATATCAGCCTGAACATACCTGCCGGTAAGACTGTTGCCCTTGTCGGACGTTCCGGCTCGGGTAAATCAACCATCGCCAGCCTGATGACGCGATTTTATGATATTGATGAAGGTGAAATTCTGCTGGACGGCCACGACCTGCGAGAATATACCCTTCAGTCGCTTCGTAACCAGGTGGCGCTGGTTTCGCAAAATGTCCACCTGTTCAACGACACGGTAGCCAACAACATCGCCTACGGTCGTACGGAGCAGTACACCCGTGAACAGATCGAGAATGCCGCGCGTATGGCAAATGCGATGGACTTTATCAACAAGATGGATAACGGTCTTGATACCATCATCGGTGAAAACGGGGTACTGCTTTCTGGTGGGCAACGGCAACGTATCGCTATTGCACGCGCACTGTTGCGGGACAGTCCAATACTCATCCTTGATGAAGCAACGTCAGCCCTGGATACGGAATCGGAACGCGCTATACAGTCTGCGCTCGAGGAACTGCAAAAGAACCGTACGTCACTGGTGATTGCGCATCGTCTGTCGACTATCGAAAAAGCTGACGAAATCATTGTTGTTGAAGATGGCGTTATCGTTGAACGCGGAAGCCATGCGGAATTGGTGACTCACAATGGGGTGTACGCACAGCTTCACAAAATGCAATTCGGTGCGTCAAACAGTTAAGTCACATTCACGCTTTTTACCCCGCTTGCAAAAGCGGGGTATCCCGTAATGTCACCCAAACCTGATTCATGCGCAAGATACCGTATAATGCCTTCTCTGAATACGCTTACATATCCTGCGAATGGACCTAACACATTGAATAAATTTTATTTTTTCCTGCTACTCTGTACTGCTATCGGCAGTCTCTTTTCCGCCTGGCCCGTCGCCATATGGTTCCTGCTCATTAACGTCCTGACTATGGTTATTTACGGCGCCGATAAAATGGCAGCACGGAAAGGAATGCGCAGGATACCTGAAGTAACCTTACTGGTCTTCGGCGTTGTGGGCGGGTGGCCCGGCGCCATTATGGGCCAACAGATCTTTCGCCATAAAACGCAAAAGCAGCCGTTCAAAACCTGGTTTTTGATGTCTGTGGTCGTGAGCATCTTAGCCACGGTGGCGCTGTATCATTTTGGTTTTGTTGATCGCTAATGAGCATCATTACTGCCAATAGTAGTAGGCCAAATCCTGGTGGGTTGCTGTTTTTTGTCCGTTCTGAATAATACGTGCAACAACACGGACGACAGCATCTCATGAAAATAAAATGTATTATGCTGGCAGCGCTGATGTTTTATTCAGCGCCTGGCTGGTCGACGTTTCAGGAGCGGGAATATAATACCTGGTATATAAAAAATGCCGTTCTTTATGACATGACGCAGACGTCGGAAGGTTTTCCGGTAATGGTCAGCGTATCTCAGCCCGGGAAAAAATCCGCTAATCTGGTGGTTTCATACATCACCGAAGGTCAATGCGGAAAAAATACGCTGCCGCTTAATGTGAATGGTAAAGTGCTGCCCGCCAGATATTACTGTGTTCAGGTTGGGTCGAACAGAATTGAACATTTTTCAGTGGTCGATGCAACCAGCGTCAATGCCCTGGTGACGCATCTGAATTCAGATTTCACCCTTCTCCTGCAAAACGATATCAAGATTTGGGCCGCAAATATCAAATCGCCGAAATACGGTCTGACACCGCGTTTTTAAAATCCTGCTACGCTTGTTTGTGGTATCAGGAGCATGAACATGAAGAACAAAGATGAACAAACCGGGTTAGTTGGGCTGGCGATTGGTGCTGCCGTTATCGGGCTTGTTTCGGCACAGAAACCGATCGATCGTAACAGCATTGTTGATGAACTGCTAAGACTCGGCAGGCAAAAGGGTGACGGCGTGGAGGATGAGGTGTTCGTCAAGGCCGCTGAGCTGGTAAGAAAAGGGGTGTAAACGATGGCAGAAATCCGTCATGCCCGATGCCATTGTGGTGCAGTGGCATTCACCGTTGCGTTAACCGATGGGTTAAATACCGCCCGTCGCTGTAGCTGTTCTTTTTGTCGGATGAGAGGGGCGGTTGTGGTCTCTGCACCGTTAACCGGTATAACCGTCACCAAAGGCGAGGATAAACTTACGGAGTACCGCTTTAACACCGGTACAGCCCGGCATTTCTTCTGCTCGGTCTGCGGGATTTATACCTTCCATCAGCGGCGTTCTAATCCCAATGAATACGGTGTAAATGTCGCCTGTTTTGAAAACGTCTCTCCGTTCGATTTCCCGGAAGTGACGGTGATGGATGGGGTTAACCATCCTGCGGATGGCGAAAGTGGAGTCTTTGGCTATCTCTCTTTTCGCAAACGCGCGCCAACGCAAGCGTCCTAGCCGCCTGGCCACATTGTGCTAACGCTGGCTATAGTGGGAAGTGGGTATCTTAAAGAGGAGACATTATGCTTAGTGTTGAAAAAGACGACCCACGTGAGGCGCCTGAATCAGGGGATAAAAAGCCTCAGCCCGTGAAAAAATAGCATTCACGAAGGGTATCACGGCCACCGGCACTGCTGGTGGCTTTTTGTTTTCAAAGGCTCACTGTTAATGCCTGTCGAGATGATTTAAGAGCGTGCCGAGGTGCCCAACAATATCGCGGAAATCGAAAATTAACGCCATCCACAAACACGCTAAAAGAGCCAGTAGGGCAAGGGATACACGACCAAACAACACAGTTATCCTTAATGATGAGGGGGATATCTGCGCAGTCTAACCCGCAGTCTTTCAACTTATCCTCAACAATCTCGCGATAGCGTGCTGTTGTGCGACTAACCTCAAAAAAAGTGAGCCCGCATGATGCTGCGGGCTCTGATCATCAGAACTGGTAAACCAGGCCTAATGCAACGACATCATCGGTACCGATACCGTTGTTTTTGTAGAAGCTGTCATCTTCATCCAGCAGGTTGATTTTATAATCCACATAGGTGGACATGTTTTTGTTGAAGTAATAGGTTGCGCCTACGTCGGCATATTTAACCAGGTCCTGATCGCCCTGACCGTTGCCCAGGTCTTTACCTTTCGACTGCAGGTAGGAAATTGCCGGACGCAGACCAAAATCGAACTGGTATTGTGCGGTAACTTCGAAGTTCTGGGTTTTATTCGCCACGGCGCTTTCATTGTCGCCGTAAGGGGTCATATTGCGGGTTTCAGAATACATGGCCGCCAGATAGATATTGTTGGCGTCATATTTCAGACCCGCGGTCCAGGCATCCGCTTTATCCCCGCCCGCGGTGGTATTTCTCACCTGATCGTTGGTACGGTCGGAAGAGGTATAGGCCGCCCCCGCTGAAATTCCCATACCGAAATCATAGGTGGTAGAAATACCGAAGCCGTCACCGTTCTCATGACGCGTGTCGCGACCATTATTGGTCCCTTCCTGGTTATTGCTGGCATCTTCGTTATTACCCTGATACTGCAGAGCAAAGTTCAGACCCGGCACCAGGCCATAGAAATCGGTGTTGCGGTAGGTTGCTACGCCATTGGCACGACCGGTCATAAAGTTATCGGCATAGGTGTAAGAGTCGCCGCCGAACTCTGGCAGCATATCGGTCCAGCCTTCCACGTCGTACAGAACGCCATAGTTACGGCCGTAGTCAAAGGAACCGTAGTCACCCACTTTCACACCGGCGAAGGCCAGACGTGTCCAGGACTGGTTGTCAGACCCTTCGGTGTTATTTGCCTGAATGTTGTATTCCCACTGTGCGTAGCCGGTCATCATGTCGTTGATCTGGGTTTCGCCCTTGAAACCCAAACGCATATAGGTCTGATCGCCGTCTTTAGACGTGTCATCAGAGAAGTAGTGCAAACCATCTACTTTTCCGTACAGATCTAATTTATTGCCATCCTTATTATAAATCTCTGCTGCATGCGCAGCGCCAGCCATTAACAGAGCCGGAATCATCAGGGCCAGTACTTTTCTTTGCATTATGGTATTCCTTTGCGGTTGTTTTTATTTAATTACCTGTTGAACTTTCCTTTGCGGAGAGTTGTCACATGCTAAATCACTCCGCTGAAAGAGTAATAAATTATAATTGTTACGAAGTGAGTAAAATCTAAAGGGAATTCTTCTGCGGTAATGTTAATTTGTTTGATGAA
Organism: Enterobacter sp. A8; assembly: GCF_004296595.1. Taxonomy (NCBI): domain Bacteria; kingdom Pseudomonadati; phylum Pseudomonadota; class Gammaproteobacteria; order Enterobacterales; family Enterobacteriaceae; genus Enterobacter; species Enterobacter sp. A8. The sequence continues at coordinate 687,207 of NZ_SCMF01000001.1, read as the reverse complement.
TGTTTTAGTGAAAAACATAATAAATTAAAATTATTAATCATGCAGTAAATCAGGTAATGTCTGCCCCGTTATATGCCTTTAAGATTATTATCCATAATTTCCATGAATATCATTTATTCATTTAACGTGATGCTCAGGGATTATTTGGTCTGGCCCGGTGTGAATACACCGGGCTTTTTTTATGGCATAAAAATGCCCGGACAAGCCGGGCATGGGGATTATTCGCTGGTGGATTTTTCCGCTTTCCCGGCCATTTGCGCCAGGAAGTCGTACCGTTTTTGCAGATCGGCGGCGGCATCTTTCCACAACTGCTCAGCCACCTCTGGCTGTTGCGCATTGAGGCGACGGAAGCGTTGCTCCTGCAGCAGTGTCTCAGCCAGGGCATCTGACGGAGGGCGTGAATCGAGCGCCAGCGGCAGCTTGCCTTCCTCTGCCCGGCGAGGATCAAAGCGGTACAGCGGCCAGAAGCCCGTGGCGGTCAACTGACGCATCTGGTCGTGGCTGAGCGCCAGATCGTAACCATGCTCTTCGCAAGGGCTGTAGGCGATGATAAGCGATGGGCCCGGATACGCTTCCGCCTCCTGAATCGCTTTCACCGTCTGGTTAAGCTGCGCGCCGAGTGAGATTTGCGCAACGTACACGTGGCCATACATCATCATGCTGACGCCGAGATCTTTACGCGCCTTGCGTTTCCCGTGTTCGCCAAATTTTGTTACCGCTCCTAACGGCGTGGCTTTTGATGCTTGTCCGCCGGTATTGGAATAACACTGGGTATCCAGCACCAGGATGTTCACGTTCTCGGTCAGGCTCAACACATGATCCAGCCCGCCAAAGCCAATGTCATACGCCCAGCCATCGCCGCCAATCAGCCAGATCGATTTTTCAACCAGGGCGTCAGCGTCGGTCACCAGTTGTTCTGCGCCGTCAACGCCCTGAAGGGCATTACGAAGCGCCGTAACCTGTTCGCGACGAACCTCAGGGGTGGCTTCAGCGTGCAGCGCAGCGTGCAGGTCGGCAGGGATGTTATCGGCAAACTGATCCAGCAGGCGCATCACGCGTGCGCGGTGCTGATCCACCGTTAAGCGGAAGCCAAGACCAAATTCGGCGTTATCCTCAAACAGCGAATTCGCCCATGCCGGGCCGCGACCGTTGGCGTCGGTGGTGTATGGGGTGGACGGCAGGTTACCGCCATAAATAGACGAACAGCCGGTTGCGTTGGCGATCAGCATCCGGTCACCGTACAGTTGCGTCAGCAGTTTGATGTACGGTGTTTCCCCGCAGCCGGAGCAGGCGCCAGAGTATTCGAACAGCGGCGTGATCAGCTGTGAGGTACGGATATCAATACGTTCCAGCTTGCTCCGATCGATTTCCGGCAGGTTCAGGAAGAAGTCATAATTCACTTTCTCTTCTTCCACGTGTTCCAGCCGCGACATCATATTGATGGCTTTGATATCCGGGTTCTGTCGGTCTTTGGCCGGGCAGACCTCAACGCAGAGGTTACAGCCGGTGCAATCTTCTGGTGCAACCTGCAGAACGTATTTCTGTCCGCGCATATCGCGGGATTTTACATCCAGCGAATGCAGGCTGGATGGGGCCGATTCCATCGCGTCCGGAGAAACGACTTTGGCCCGGATGGCAGAGTGCGGGCACGCTGCCACACAGTGATTGCACTGGGTACACAGCTCTTCCTTCCAGATTGGGATCTCTTCGGCGATGTTGCGTTTTTCCCAGCGGGTGGTGCCCATCGGCCAGGTGCCATCCGGCGGCAGGGCGGAGACGGGAAGGGCATCGCCCAGCCCCGCCAGCATGGCCGCCGTTACGGTTTTAACAAAATCTGGAGCCGCATCAGAAACCACCGGAGGACGGTTCGGGCTGCTGGCATTCACCGGCTGGAGCGGTACTTCAGACAGCGACTCGCGCGCCAGCGCCAGTGCCTGCCAGTTGCGTTCAACCAATTCCTGGCCTTTACTGCTGTAACTTTTGGCGATCGCGCCCTGCAGTTCCATTAAGGCGCTGTCGCCCGGCAGAATGTTTGTCAGGTGGAAGAACGCCATCTGCATGACGGTGTTAATGCGCGCGGCAAGACCACATTCGCGGGCAATCTTCGCCGCGTTAATGACAAAAAGACGCGCTTTTTTCTGATTAAGCACCGCCTGCACTTCCTGCGGCAGACGCGCCCAGACCTCATCCGCACTGTACGGCGTGTTGAGCAGGAAAATACCGCCAGGTTTGAGACGTTCGGCCATCTGGTATTTATCGATAAACTGCAGCTGGTGACAGCCGACAAAATCAGCCTGCGAAATGAGATACGCCGAGCGGATAGGGTGTTCGCTGACGCGCAGATGGGACACGGTCAGCCCGCCGGCTTTCTTGGAGTCATAGACGAAGTAACCCTGTGCATACCACGGTGTGGAATTGCCGATGATCTTGATGTTGTTCTTGGTTGCCGAAACGCTGCCGTCGCTGCCCAAACCGTAGAACAGCGCCTCAAGTTTCGCGCTGGAGGGCAGGGTGTTTTCCGGTAAGGCCAGTGAGAGATGAGTGACATCGTCATAAATACCGACTGTAAAGCGAGGCTTCGGCTTCGTTTCACTCAGCTCATTAAACACCGCCAGCACGCAATCCGGACCGAACTCTTTGGACGACAAACCATAACGCCCGCCAATGACACGCGGCAGCGCTTCGCGCTCGCCGTTACTGAAGGCTTCCGCCAGCGCGGTCATGACGTCCAGAAACAGCGGTTCTGCGTGTGCGCCAGGCTCTTTAGTACGATCGAGCACGGCCACGCTACGTGCGCTCTCCGGCAGCGCAGAGAGCAGATGTTTCGCTGAGAACGGGCGGAAGAGGCGAACTTTCAGCACCCCAACTTTCTCGCCGCGCGTCAGCAGTTCATCCACGACTTCTTCACAGGTGCCAATGGCTGAACCCATCAGCACAATCACGCGTTCCGCCTGTGGATGGCCATAATATTCAAACGGTTTATATTCCCGTCCGGTGGCGGCAGCGAAATCGTTCATCGCCTGTTCCACATGATCGTACACCGCGTTGTACCACGGGTTCGTCGCCTCGCGGGACTGGAAGTAAGTATCCGGGTTGGCCGATGTCCCGCGGATCACCGGATGTTCCGGGTTGAGTGCGCGGGCGCGATGGGCATCAATGTCCGCCTGCGGCAGAAGCGAGAGAAGGGTGTCATCTGCCAGCGGCACGATTTTGTTGATTTCGTGGGAGGTGCGGAAACCATCAAAGAAGTGAATAAACGGCACGCGGCTTTTCAGCGTCGCGATATGTGAAATTAACGCGAAATCCTGGGCCTCCTGGACGCTGCTGGCGCACAGCATGGCGCAGCCGGTCTGACGCACGGCCATCACGTCGGAATGATCGCCAAAAATGGAGAGCGCGTGGGTAGCAACGGTTCGTGCCGCGACGTGCAGGACAAACGGGGTAAGTTGACCGGCCAGTTTGTACAGCGTCGGGATCATCAGCAGCAATCCCTGCGAGGAGGTGAACGATGTGGAGAGCGCCCCCGTCTGTAGCGCACCATGCACCGCGGCAATCGCACCCGCTTCGGACTGCATTTCGACGACTCTCGGGACATCGCCCCAGACATTTTTTAACCCGTTTCCTGCCCAGGCATCTGCCTGTTCGGCCATTGTAGAGCTTGGCGTAATCGGGTAGATGGCGATAACTTCGCTGGTGCGAAACGCGACTGACGCGACTGCACCATTACCGTCAATAGTTTGCATAGGACGACACCCTTACATTGCGCAAAAAAAGAGGGGTCCGTAAACCTGGTCAGACCCTGAATATTATTCCCTTATTTTAGCAAAGGCCGGATTTTGCGATTTTCGCATTTGTGTCCTCGGTATTCTCACCATCAATGAGTAGATCAAACTTTAGGTGAAAAAATTGCGAGAAATTGTTTCAGCAGCGCATAAATACGCACTTCCGCTCTCGACGGCACGGGATGTGATGCCTATTATGCATAGGTTTCGCATTATTTATGGGGGGAGAGAGAGCATGCGTTCAGCGTTTTGGGTAGGGTGTGCCGCGTTATTGCTGTCGGCCTGTAGTAACGAACCTGTTCAGCAGGCCACGGCGGCACACGTGACGCCGGGAATGAAAGCCGCGATGTCCAGTTCAGGACAAGCCAACTGCGCGATGATTGGTGGCTCACTGTCGGTTGCCCGCCAGCTCGATGGCTCTGCGATCGGGATGTGCGCCTTGCCAAACGGCAAACGCTGCAGTGAACAGTCGCTTGCCGTTGGATCCTGCGGTAGCTACTGATTATTCAGCGCGTTTAAACATCAGCGTTTTGTCGGCTGTCGCCAGCGTTAACTGGTCTTCAGTCAGGTCGACCTGCGCCCCTTTGCGCAGCATGTCGCCGATGGCCTGATCCAGCTCGTTCAATTGTGGTTCGGTACAGAGTTTGCGCGTCATCGCCAGCCCTTTAACCTTAAGTTCCCCTTCGGACAATTTTCCCTGTCCGTTGAAGCGGTTACACATCACGCCGGAAATGCTGATGTTATTAACCAGGCTGATATCGGGCAACGCGCTAAAACTGATCTCAGGTTGCGTTGTCGTGGCCTTCACGGCTTTCCCGTCCACATTTTCCAGCACAAAGCGGTGGTTCTTAAGCTGCTCCGGCTGAACAGACGCTTTACCCGGATTAACGCAGCCGGAGAGGACAAGACTGATAACACTTAACGCAATGAGTTTTTTCATTTTTCTTCTCGAACTATAAATACTGTGAATCATTTACCAGTGTAACGATACGCTGGCGTGCGTTAATGGGGTTTATCTGAAAGTGCGGGAAGAAGACCGGGCAACGCAGCGGTTGCCCGGGACAAGATCAGTGAGATTTAAACCCGGCGGCCGTCATCAGCATGCGGAAGAACATACTGACAGCTGCCAGCGCCAGTACGCTGCCGCCCCAGATAATGGCCAGCCACAGCAATCGTTTCCAGACAGGCTGTTGCATCAGTGATAACCCTCCCCATGCTGTACTTTTCCGCGAAATACGTAATAACTCCAGAAGGTGTAGACCAGAATCACGGGAATGATCAACAACGCACCTACCAGCATAAAGCCCTGACTTTGTGTCGGCGCGGCCGCCTGCCACAGGGTGATCGACGGTGGAATAATATGCGGCCAGATGCTGATCCCAAGCCCGCTAAAGCCGAGAAAAATAAGCCCCAGCGTCAGGATAAACGGCCGATTATGGCTTTGCAGATTATTCAGGCAGCGCCACTGATACAGGCTCAGCAGGACGACCAGAGCCGGAACCGGCAACAGATAAAACAGGTTCGGCAGCGTAAACCAGCGCGCGGCGATGGCCGGGTGCGCCAGCGGGGTCCAGAGACTGATCGCCGCGATAACGGCCAGCAGCACAATTAAGAGCGTTTTAGAAACTTCGCGCATCCGCTGTTGCAGGGCATTTTCACTTTTCATCACCAGCCAGGTGGCGCCCAGCAGCGCATAGGCCACCACCAGACCCGCGCCACAGAACAGGTTAAACGCGGTAAACCAGTCAAAGGGACCGCCGGTATAGGCACGCCCGGTGACGGCAAACCCGTTTATGACGGCACCCACCGTCACGCCCTGGGTAAACGTCGCCAGAAGTGAACCGCCAATAAAGGCTTTATCCCAGAACGGACGGTGCGCTGGCGTTGCTTTAAAACGAAACTCAAACGCCACGCCACGAAAAATAAGACCGATCAGCATTAATGTCAGCGGAATGGTGAGGGCATCGATAATCACCGCGTAGGCCAGCGGAAAGGCACCGAAGAGGGCAGCGCCGCCCAGCACCAGCCAGGTTTCATTCCCGTCCCAGACCGGGGCGACGCTGTTGACCATCACATCGCGATCGTCCGGGTTTTGCGTCATCGGGAACAGAATGCCGATCCCCAGATCAAAACCGTCCATCACGATATACATCAGCGTCGCGAAGACGATGATGACAAACCAGATAATGGAAAGATCGATACCCATTATGGCTGCTCCTTATTGCCAGTGGTAACTGCGGAAAGCGGGCGTGCCGGACGTCCATCGGCCTCGGTGGCGAACGATTCGTGAGGCTGAGGTCCTTTTTTAATCAGGCGCACCATATAGCTGTAACCGACGCCGAAGACCGAGGTGTAAACGACGAAGAAAGCCAGCAAACTGACGCTCATATGCAGATCGCCATGGGCGGATACCGCATCCCGGGTACGTTGAAGCCCATAGACGACCCACGGCTGGCGTCCTACTTCGGTGGTCACCCATCCGGCCAGTATGGCGATCAACCCTGAAGGCCCCATCAGCAGGGCAAACCACAGGAAGGGGCGCGAGGTGTAAACGCGCTTTTTATAGCGCAACCAGATCGCCACCACGCCGAGCAGCAGCATTAGCATGCCTAAGCCCGCCATAATGCGGAACGACCAGAAGACAATGGTGGAATTTGGACGATCTTCCTTCGGGAACTCCTTGAGCGCCGGAACCTGTTTATCCAGACTGTGCGTCAGGATAAGGCTGCCAAGAGCGGGGATCTCCAGGCCAAAAAGGGTGCGCTCCAGTTCCATATCCGGCCAGCCAAACAGCAGTAGCGGGGTAGGTTCCCCCGGTGGGTTTTCCCAGTGCCCCTCAATGGCGGCGATTTTGGCAGGCTGATGCTTTAAGGTGTTCAGCCCATGCATATCACCGACTATTGCCTGGATGGGGGCCACAATCAGGGTCATCCACAGCGCCATAGAAAACATAGCGCGGATGGCAGGCGTATTGTTTCCGCGCAGCAGATGCCATGCCGCCGATGCGCCAACAAACAGGGCGCTACTGAGGAAGGCGGCTATCGACATATGCAGCAGACGATAAGGGAAGGAGGGGTTAAAGACCACGGCAAACCAGTCTACCGGGACGACCTGCCCGTTGACGATCTCATAGCCCTGTGGGGTCTGCATCCAGCTATTGGAGGAGAGGATCCAGAAGGTGGAGATAATTGTCCCCAGCGCTACCATACAGGTGGCGAAGAAGTGCAGCCCAGGTCCGACTTTATTCCAGCCGAACAGCATCACGCCGAGGAATCCGGCCTCAAGGAAAAAGGCGGTCAGCACTTCATAGGTCAGAAGTGGGCCGGTAATGCTGCCCGCAAACTGCGAAAATCCACTCCAGTTAGTGCCAAACTGATACGCCATCACCAGCCCGGAGACCACGCCCATGCCAAAGTTAACGGCAAAAATCCTGGACCAGAAGTGGTACAGCGATCGCCAGACCGGATTTTTTGTTTTCAGCCACAGCCCTTCAAGCACAGCAAGATAGCTTGCCAGGCCGATAGTGATTGCCGGGAAAATAATGTGGAAGGATACGGTAAAGGCAAACTGTATCCGTGCAAGGTGAAAAGCATCTAAACCAAACATGCACAGCCTCAATGTCAAACGGTGTGCTGTTATGGTACAGAGGCGCAGATAAGACTATCAGACGCAGAAACGCGAAATTTAACCATAACAGTTGACAAAAACCTCCCGCTTTTGCCATCTGATATACTTCCTTATAGGGCATAAAAATATTTTTTTAATGAATTTTATGCATTAAACCGCTTGCTTTGTCCTCAGCACCGTGCGTTAATGGTCTTCTGGTTTTGAGTCCAAATAAATATCTGACGTAGTTTTATAAAGCAGTTCTCATCACGTTGTGCCTCTCCGCAGCCTCTCTTGGGTCTTTATCTACATTCCGATTAGTTTTGTTTCAAACCATTATCGCCTGATCGGCTCATGAGTAATTTACGTTTTTACGTTTACAGGAGAATCCTATGACTTCTTATATCCATTTTCGCTGCCCATGCTGTCATGGCTCGCAGTACCGTACTTCAGCCTTTGATGTGTCTGAGAAAAATCCCTTCGGCGCAAAATGCATTTTTTGCAAATCGCCAATGATTACACTCGACCATCTGGCCGCGGCGCGTCTCGCACACAATCATGTGACCGAGTACCGTAAGTAATTCATTTCATAAACCATAACAGTTAGCAAAATCTTCTCTTTTTCTCCTGCTGATATACACTGTCCGCAATAAGGAGAATCTGATGAAAAAATACCAGCGTCTGGCGCAACAAATTATCTCGCAGATTGAGCTTGGCGTATGGTTGCCGGGCGATAAGCTGCCTTCTCTGCGAGAGCAGGTGGCGAGCAGCGGCATGAGTTTTATGACCGTGGGCCACGCGTATCAGATGCTGGAAAGTCAGGGACGCATTGTCGCCAGACCGCAGTCGGGCTATTACGTTGCCTCGCGCCCGACCGCACAACAGCCAGCGCCACCTGCACAGGTCATGCGCGACGAAGCGGTGGACATCAACACCTATATCTTCGACGTTCTGCAGGCCAGCCGCGACCCGTCGGTTGTTCCTTTCGCTTCCGCCTTTCCCGACCCGCGTCTTTTCCCGCTTCAGCAACTCAACCGCTCGCTGGCTAACGTCAGCAAAACCGCGACGGCGATGAGCGTGATTGAAAACCTGCCGCCGGGTAATGTCGATTTGCGCCACGCCATTGCCCGCCGCTATGCACAGCAGGGGATGAATATCTCACCGGAGGAGATCGTGATCACCGCAGGCGCGCTCGAAGCGCTGAACTTGAGTCTCCAGGCGGTGACCGAGCCGGGGGACTGGGTGATTGTCGAAAACCCCTGTTTCTACGGCGCGCTGCAGGCGCTGGAACGCCTGAAGTTGAAGGCCCTGTCGATTGCGACGGACGTGCGCGAGGGAATCGATCTCAATGCGCTTGAACAGGCGCTGAATGACTACCCGGTCAAGGCCTGCTGGATAATGACCAACAGTCAAAATCCGCTTGGCTTTACGCTCAGCCCGGAGAAAAAAGCGCAGCTTGTGGCGCTGCTGACGAGGCACAACGTCACGCTGATTGAAGATGATGTCTACAGCGAGCTCTATTTTGGCCGTGAAAAGCCGCTCCCGGCGAAAGCATGGGATCGTCAGGACATGACGCTGCACTGCTCCTCGTTTTCGAAATGTCTGGTGGCCGGTTTTCGTATCGGCTGGGTAGCGGCGGGTAAACATGCGCGGCGCATTCAGCAGCTTCAGCTGATGAGCACGCTCTCTACCAGCTCCCCGATGCAGCTGGCGCTGGTGGATTACCTGGCGACCAAACGCTACGACGCCCATCTTCGCCGCCTGCGACGCACGCTGGCCGAGCGTAAACAGCAGGCGTGGCAGTCACTTTTGCGCCATATGCCGCCGGGCGTCAAAATCCATCATAACGACAGCGGCTACTTTTTGTGGCTGGAGCTTCCGGCACAGCTGGATGCAGGGCTGTTAAGCGAACAGGCGTTACGCCATCACATCAGTATTGCCCCAGGCAAGATGTTTTCCACCTCAGATGTCTGGACACCTTTTTTCCGTTTTAATACCTCCTGGGCATGGGGAGAGCGGGAAGAGCAGGCCGTTATTCAGTTAGGGAAATTAATCAGCAGCATGTTGAAATAACGATTCCGGTCTCTCGCTAAATAATCATTGCTTATCTTTTTGCCGCCGCGGCGACCATTTTGCCGCGTCGCATCATACGAAATCTGCATACCACCTCTCACGCCTAACCCCTTGTCTATAATCCAGTTAACGGGGAATGCGCCCTCGGTCACACCTTGATGAAATTTCCTTAAGCCGCACGGTGCGGGGCATTTGCGCGGTCTACGTTTAATGAGGGAGATATTTTTACGGCACGGCTGCCGCTAAATTCTCATTGCGACTGGAGTAATGTTTATGAGCAAAAAATTTGCCCGCAGCAGCCTGTGTGCGCTTGGTATGGCCATAATGACCGCGCAAGCCGCCGAGCCACCGAAAGCGATTGGCGACGGAGAGGGTCGGCTGGATATTATTGCCTGGCCGGGTTACATCGAGCGGGGACAAACGGATAAAAATTATGACTGGGTAACCCAGTTTGAAAAAGAGACCGGCTGTGCGGTAAACGTCAAAACCGCCGCCACGTCGGACGAGATGGTGAGCCTGATGGCGAAAGGCGGGTATGACCTGGTCACCGCGTCCGGAGATGCGTCGCTCCGTCTGATTATGGGCAAACGCGTTCAGCCGATTAACCCGGAACTCATCCCCAACTGGAAAACCCTCGACCCGCGCCTCGTTAAAGGTGAATGGTTTAACGTGGGCGGCAACGTCTACGGCACGCCGTATCAGTGGGGGCCAAACCTGCTGATGTACAACACCAAAACCTTCCCGACACCGCCGGACAGTTGGAGCGTGGTGTTTGTAAAACAGGACTTACCGGACGGTAAAACCAACCAGGGCCGCGTGCAGGCCTATGACGGGCCGATTTACATTGCCGATGCGGCGCTGTTTGTGAAGGCCACTCAACCCCAGTTGGGTATTAACGACCCCTACCAGCTGACGGAAGAACAGTACGCAGCGGTTCTGAAAGTGCTACGCGATCAGCACGCCCTGATCCACCGCTACTGGCATGACACCACCGTACAGATGAGTGACTTTAAGAATGAAGGCGTGGTGGCGTCCAGCGCCTGGCCATACCAGGCGAATGCCCTGAAAGCCGAAAACCAGCCGATCGCGACCGTCTTCCCGAAAGAGGGCGTCACGGGCTGGGCAGACACCACTATGCTTCACGCGCAGGCAAAACACCCGTTGTGTGCTTACAAATGGATGAACTGGTCGCTGACGCCAAAAGTGCAGGGCGATCTGGCGGCGTGGTTTGGCTCTCTGCCGGTGGTGGCGCAAGGGTGTAAGGCCAGTACGCTGCTGGGTGAGAAAGGCTGTGAAACCAACGGTTACGACGCCTTTGACAAAATCAAGTTCTGGAAAACCCCGATCGCCGAAGGCGGCAAATATGTGCCTTACAGCCGCTGGACGCAGGATTACATCGCCATCATGGGTGGCCGTTAATCATCCGGGAGCAGAACATGACGTACGCGGTAGAGTTTAATGACGTTTCCCGTCTGTACGGCGACGTACGGGCGGTGGATGGGGTGAGCATTGCCATTCGTGACGGGGAGTTTTTCTCCATGCTGGGGCCGTCGGGCTCCGGCAAAACCACCTGCCTTCGGCTGATCGCCGGTTTTGAACAACTCTCCGGCGGGGCGATCACAATCTTCGGTAAAGAAGCGAGTGAGCTTCCTCCGTGGGAGCGAGACGTCAATACGGTGTTCCAGGACTACGCGCTGTTTCCGCATATGTCGATTCTCGATAACGTCGCTTACGGGCTGATGGTCAAAGGCATCGACAAGAAAAAACGCCATGCACTGGCGCAGGAGGCGCTGGAAAAGGTCGGGCTGAGCTTTGCCATTGCGCGCAAGCCGTCGCAGCTTTCTGGCGGCCAGCGTCAGCGCGTTGCCATTGCGCGTGCGCTGGTCAATGAACCCCGCGTGCTGTTGCTGGATGAACCGCTGGGGGCGCTCGATCTGAAACTGCGTGAACAGATGCAGGTCGAGCTGAAAAAACTTCAACAGGCACTCGGGATCACCTTTATTTTTGTGACCCACGATCAGGGGGAAGCCCTGTCAATGTCCGACCGGGTCGCCGTTTTCAACAACGGACGCATTGAGCAGGTGGATACCCCGCGTGAGCTATACATGCGGCCGCGTACGCCGTTCGTGGCCAGTTTTGTCGGCACCTCGAACGTTTTCGATGCGGCACTGGCGCAGAAAGTGTGCGGCATGCAGGGTGCTTATTCGCTTCGACCGGAACATATCCGACTCAATGAGAGCGGTGAGGTTCAGGTTGAAGGCGTGGTTCAGGCTGTCCAGTATCAGGGTGCGGCAACGCGCCTGGAGCTGAAACTTGCCGGGGGGGCAAAACTGCTGGTGAGCCAGGCCAATCTCAGCGCGGACATACTGCACACCGGCGTTGAGCCGGGGCAGGCGGTGCTGGCGTCATGGTCGCGCGACGCCATGATCCGCCTGCATGAGGAAGGGTGAAATGGCGATGAGCGTCTTACATCCTCCCGCATCGCGCGGTACCCTAAGCCGCATGACCGCGCACTTCTGGCGCAAACCGTCACTCGGGATATTCCTGCTGCTGCTGGCACCGCTGATGTGGTTTGGCATCGTCTATCTGGGATCGCTCCTTACGCTGCTGTGGCAGGGCTTTTATACCTTTGATGATTTCACCATGTCGGTGACGCCGGACCTGACGCTGGCGAACATTCAGGCACTTTTTAACCCGGCAAACTACGACATCATCATCCGTACGCTGGTGATGGCGATTGCGGTCACCCTCGCCAGCGCCATTCTGGCCTTCCCGATGGCCTGGTATATGGCGCGTTACACCAGCGGCAAATGGAAAGCGTTCTTTTATATTGCCGTTATGCTGCCGATGTGGGCGAGCTATATCGTCAAAGCGTACGCGTGGACGCTACTGCTGGCGAAAGATGGCGTGGCGCAGTGGTTTCTCAGCCATCTGGGGCTGGAGCCGATCCTGGTCTCTGTTCTGACGCTCCCGGCGATTGGCGGGAACACGTTATCGACCTCCGGGCTGGGGCGGTTTCTGGTCTTTGTCTACATCTGGCTGCCGTTTATGATCCTGCCCGTGCAGGCGGCGCTGGAACGGCTGCCTGCCTCGTTGTTGCAGGCCTCTGCCGATCTCGGCGCGCGTCCGCGTCAGACCTTTCGTTATGTTGTTCTGCCGCTGGCGATCCCGGGTATCGCGGCGGGCTCGATATTTACCTTCTCTCTGACGCTGGGGGATTTTATCGTGCCACAGCTGGTAGGCCCGCCTGGCTATTTCATTGGCAATATGGTCTATGCCCAGCAGGGGGCCATCGGCAATATGCCCATGGCTGCCGCCTTCACCCTGGTGCCGATTGTGCTTATCTCGCTTTATCTGGCGTTCGTGAAACGTCTGGGAGCATTCGATGCACTCTGAACGCGCACCGTTGTTCCTGAAAGTGGCCGCCTGGGGCGGGGTGATCTTTCTCCACTTCCCCCTGCTGATTATTGCCATCTACGCTTTTAATACTGAGGACGCGGCCTTCAGCTTCCCGCCGCAGGGGCTGACGTTGAAGTGGTTTAGCGTGGCGGCGGGGCGTGGCGACATCATCGATTCCGTGACGTTGTCACTTAAAATCGCGACGTTAGCGACGGCTATTGCCCTGGTACTTGGCACGCTTGCTGCAGCGGCGCTGTGGCGTAGCGCGTTTTTTGGCAAAAACGCCATTTCGCTGTTGCTGCTGTTACCGATAGCGCTGCCGGGCATCATCACCGGTCTGGCGCTGCTGACCGCTTTCAAAACCTTCAATCTGGAGCCTGGTTTTTTTACCATCGTTGTCGGGCACGCCACGTTCTGCGTGGTGGTGGTGTTTAACAATGTGATTGCCCGGTTCCGACGCACCTCCTGGAGCCTGGTTGAAGCATCGATGGATTTAGGGGCCGATGGCTGGCAAACCTTCCGTTACGTGGTCCTGCCCAATCTTGGGTCGGCGCTGCTGGCCGGGGGCATGCTGGCGTTTGCTCTGTCGTTTGACGAAATTATCGTCACAACCTTTACCGCGGGACACGAGCGCACGTTACCGCTGTGGTTGCTTAACCAGCTCGGACGTCCGCGTGACGTGCCGGTCACCAACGTGGTCGCACTGCTGGTTATGCTGGTGACAACCTTCCCCATTCTGGGAGCCTGGTGGCTAACCTGCGACGGCGAGAACAGCGCCGGGAGCGGGAAATAACATTTATTTCAACGGGACAATGCTATGCAAAAACGACTGCTGATTAATGGTGAACTGGTGAGTGGCGAGGGGGAAAAACAGCCAGTCTATAACCCTGCCACCGGAGAGGTTCTGCTGGAGATTGCTGAAGCATCTGCCGCGCAGGTCGACGCGGCCGTGCAGGCAGCCGATCGGGCGTTCGCACAGTGGGGGCAAACCACGCCCAAAACGCGTGCCGAATGCCTGCTGAAACTGGCTGACGTTATTGAAGCGCATGCCGACGAGTTTGCCAGACTCGAATCCCTGAACTGCGGTAAGCCGCTGCACTGCGCGCTGGGCGATGAGATCCCCGCTGTGGTCGATGTGTTTCGGTTCTTTGCTGGCGCGGCCCGCTGCCTGAACGGGCTGGCGGCGGGTGAGTATCTGGACGGGCATACTTCGATGATCCGTCGCGATCCGGTCGGGGTTGTCGCCTCCATCGCCCCCTGGAACTACCCGCTAATGATGGCGGCGTGGAAGCTGGCACCTGCGCTGGCCGCCGGGAACTGCGTGGTCATCAAGCCTTCTGAGATTACGCCGCTGACCGCCTTAAAACTGGCCGAACTGGCGAAGGATATTTTCCCCGCTGGCGTGCTGAATGTGCTGTTCGGGCGCGGAAAAACGGTAGGCGATCCGCTGACCGGGCATGAGAAAGTACGCATGGTGTCACTCACCGGCTCAATTGCAACCGGGGAGCACATCATTGGCCATACCGCCTCATCCATAAAACGTACCCACATGGAGCTGGGCGGCAAGGCACCGGTTATCGTCTTTGATGACGCCGATCTGGATGCGGTCGTCGAGGGCGTGCGGACGTTTGGTTTCTACAATGCCGGGCAGGACTGCACTGCAGCATGCCGAATTTATGCCCAGAAGGGCATTTATGCTGCACTGGTGGAAAAACTGGGCGCAGCGGTGGCCAGCCTGAAGATGGGGGCGCCGGAAGAGGCCTCTACCGAGCTGGGGCCGCTGAGCTCGCAAGCGCATCTGTCGCGCGTCAGTCAGGCTGTGGAGGAGGCCAAAGCGCTCAGCCATATCCGCGTGGTGACGGGCGGCAGTAAAAAAGAGGGGGCGGGTTACTACTTCCAGCCAACCCTGCTGGCCGGGGCAAAACAGGAAGATGCCATTGTACAACGTGAAGTCTTTGGCCCGGTGGTGAGCGTCACCGAATTTGACGACGAAGAACAAGTGCTGGCCTGGGCTAACGATTCACAATATGGCCTGGCCTCGTCCGTCTGGACCCAGGATGTGGGGCGCGCTCACCGGCTGAGTGCGCGTCTGCAATACGGCTGCACCTGGGTGAATACCCATTTTATGCTGGTAAGCGAAATGCCACACGGCGGCATGAAGTTATCCGGTTATGGGAAAGATATGTCGGTATATGGGCTTGAGGATTATACCGTTGTCCGGCATGTGATGATAAAACACTAGGAAGTCATGCCCGGCAGCTTCTATTGCCGGGCGTTTTTTTACCAGCCACAAACGTCATGTTCATTTTCTGTATCGTATGCGCGAACGGTATTAACCAGATCTTTCACTACGTTTGCGGCGACATCGGGAATGAGCAACTCCATTGGGGTTTCTGTTTCATAATCCACCGAGACACCGTTACTGTTGTTGGTAACGGTCACGGTGTAAGTTGATTTGCCCACGCCGTTACTCCTTATGTGTATTGACCACTTTACCGATGCCTGCGCCCTGAAGCGTGACGTTGGGGTCGGCAAAAAAGTCGATATTGAAATACGTATCGTCAGTCAAAAGTTCAATACGGTGCCATTTTTCCGGTGGTGAGATGCCAAACGATCCGGCTTCAATCACCAGCTCCAGATCCGGTTTGGTCGCGTCTGCATCCGGGAAGCCAAAATAGCGCACCGCCCCCTGCATCACCGACAAACGGCCATATACGCTGGCTTTCGTATTATGGTGGGTGAAGAGGGCTTTTGGCGCGGTGTCTTTGTTCCAGAATGGCGTGGAGCGGGTATGAACAAAATTCTCAGGAATGCGTAGCATAATGGTTTCCTCTTAAGTGTCAGTTGCTCAAAGCGATTTCAGCACCTCTGGCTCGACGAAAAATTCGATATTAAACAGCGTGTCGTTGGTCATCACCTCGATGTGATGCCATTTCTCAGGCGGAAAAACACCGAAATGCCCGGCCTCGATAATTAATGTGCTGTCAGGCTCGGGAGTCAACGCATCGGCATAGCCTAAGTAACGCACGGCACCCTGCATCACGCTCAGCCGAGGATAAATGCCCGGACGTGTACCCGTGTCGAGATGACGCTGAAAAATCCCGGCGGGGGCGGTGTCTTTATTCCAGAATGGGGTGGAACGGGTATGAATACAGCGCTGTGGAATGCGTAGCATATTGCCTCCCATGAATGTCTGTCTTTATTAGACTCCTAATCGTGAGAGGGAATTTGTCAAAATGTGCATTTAAAATACATGTTATTAATGAATGTTATTGCCAGACCTCATTGATTGTTATGTAAGATACTCATTTGTTATTAGCCTTAATATTTAAGAGGTTATTGTGTAACGAAAAAACTTGATCTGTATCAACATATGACGCATATTGCGTGCGGTTATTTTTTCGGCTCTGGAATACAGAATGACGTTGTATCAAAAGATGTTGGTTTTTTACGCAATCATGGCTTCTATCTGCGCATTAATCACCTGGTTCCTGTCTAAAGATCGTAAACGCATCCGCCTGCTCAGCGCGTTTCTGGTAGGGTCGACCTGGCCGATGAGCTTCCCCGTTGCGCTGCTGGTCTCGCTTTTCTGAAGCACGCTTCCATTTTTAAACGATGAACATGGCATTCCCGCTACGATAACTGTATAAATAAACAGTGCATCGTAAAAGGAGTGCTTATGAACAGTTTTTACTCGCAACATGCGGGTTGCACCGTCCGCTGGCATGATTTGCCCGGCACCGGCGTTCCCGTCGTCTTCATCCACGGATTGGGCTGCGCCTCGTCCTATGAATATCCCCGCGTCGTTCGTGACCCTCAGTTTGGCGGGGGCAGAACGATTCTCATCGATTTACCCGGCAGCGGTTACAGCGATAAGCCTGAGCACTACAGCTACAAAACTACCGATCAGGCCCGCGTTGTGGCTGAACTGATGGATCATCTCAAGCTCGATGCCTTCTGGCTGTACGGTCACAGCATGGGCGGCAGCATCGCCATTGAAGCGGCGGGGCTGCTGGCATCGCGTGTTAAAGGGCTGATGGTGTCGGAACCCAATTTTCATGCCGGGGGTGGGATGTTCAGCCGCTCGATTGCCGCACAAACGGAACAGCAGTTTCTGGAACAGGGATATCAGGCCATGCTCTGTGCAGAAAAAACGGCGTGGGCCGGGTGCCTCCAAAGTAATGCACCTTATGCTGTCTGGCGCGGCGCATCGAGCCTGGTGGCGGGCGTTGAGCCAGACTGGGAAACGCAATTTCTGTCGCTGCCTTGCCCGGTGACGTTGATTTTCGGCGAGCTCTCTTTACCGGATGACGATGTGGAGCGCCTGAAGCAGAAGGGCGTTGAGGTCAAAATCATCCCTGCTGCGGGGCACTCCATGTCGTGGGAAAACCCGTCGGCACTGGCGCAGACGTTAGCGGAGTGTATGTCGGCGTGATTATCGTTGCGGAATGTTGGCCGGGTAAGCGCAGCGCCACCCGGCAACAAAGGCTGCTACATGATTAAAGCCCGAAGTGCCCGACGTGCGTCAGGCTGAACATCATGAGGGTGCTGATAATCAATGTTCTCTATTGCCCGGCTATAGAGGGCAACCAGCCAGTCGTAAACGTATGCGGTGGCCGCATGGACAGGCTGTTCCCCCAGGCGCGTCAGGCGCGGCGCGGCGCTGCTAACCACGGGCGTAACAAAGATTGCCTGCCCCTTACGGATGCGGCTTGCCGGACGTTCAGCAACAGGCGTCTGGTCGTAACCCAGCCAGCCAACGAAATTACCTATCACCGCATGCAGCTGTGCGGCGCTGCTCTTGTCGGTTTCGACAATACGCTGAAGCTGCTGAGGCAGGTTAAGACGGTAGCTGGCGACCACCAGAACCTCGGCAATTTGCTGTAACACCGCAGGCTCAAGACCCAGGCGTGTGGCCGCTGCGTCATTACGACTCCACTGACGCAAATGGTTCATCCACACTTTATGCGCCAGGCGCGCTTTATCTTTTGTCTGGAACGTGCTGGCACTTTCCTGCGCATTATCGGCAAACAGATCGATGGTATCCGTAAACAGACCGTTGACCTGCTCCTCGCGCGGTTGCTGGACGGCCAGAAGCGTTTCAAAGGCTTTAAGCGGAGGCAGAAGCCCTTCGAGCAATTCGCCGTGGCGGGCAGCGCTGCTTTGCAGGGTACGAACCATGTTCTCGGCCTGAGTTCGTCTTGCTGCAGGCTCCTCAACCAGTGGTGTCAGATAGCTGTGCATTAAAGCTGACAGCTCCTGGCGCAGCGCCGTTTTCAGCGTGTTGAGACGTTTCTGTCGCTGGGCAGGTAACGTGGCCTGTGACAGCCACTCGATGACGCGCTGCATGCTGTGGCTGTCCAGCGCCTGCAGCGTGCCCCAGCGCAGGCCCGGTTTACCCAGCAGATGCTGGACCGCTTCATCGAGATTCTGCCGGGTGGTAAAACGCGCGTCGTGAGGCGTAATCGCCCACACCAGACCCGGCAGGGCTGACTCCTCCGCAGGCTGCGTCTCTTTGACCCAGTTCATCAGTACCTTTGCTTTTTTTGCCGTCTGGTCGTGCTGCGCGGTCGCATTGCAGATCACCAGCACATCTGGCTGCAACTGCTGGCGATAGTGTTCCAGCAGCCACTGACATTTGGCCTGGCTTAGCGGATCGGCGCTGTTGTCTGCAAATACCGGGATATCAATAATATCGACGTTATCCAGCGCGCTGCTCTCGACAGGCAGTACCAGTTCACGCGTCAGGAATGCCAGTACATCGACGGGGAGGCTAATAGCATTAAGCATCTCGCCGTTGTTCAGGGGATGCAGCAGCGTCTCCTGAGCGTCCGGAAGGGTAAAGGTGCCATGGGTCAGGAAGCCTTCGCCAGGCAGACCAAAGTTATCCACCAGCAGGCTGAGCGGGGCGGCAAGTTCGCTGGCGTGGCTGGTCTGGTGCAGAACATGGGCGAGCTTTAACCACTGCTGGGTCAGTTCCTGTTGCTCACCCCACAAAAGCGACCAGACGCTGGACCGGGTGGTGAGATCAAGCGATGGCACCAGTTGCGCAAACTGATGCCACAGCACATCATCAATTTGCTGTCTGGCGGCAGGTACCGTGCTCTGCCAGAAGCGGGCAATGGCGCCCACTTCCTGCGCCGTTATGCCCGGTACACCCTGCGGCTGACGCAGGCCGCGCCACTTCTCAAGGCGCGTCTCGATAACGGCTTTATCCACGGCGCGGATCTGCGGGTGTAAGATGGTGCGGGCAATAAACAGCTGCACCAGCTCGGCCTCGGTGACCAGGCTCAGACGTAGCGGGAAAGCCTCATCGTCCACCGCTGTGCTTTCAGTGGTGAAGCGCAGTGCCATGTTGGTCAGGGTATGTCCCGGGTTGATATGTGAGAAGTAGTCAAACGTGCGTTGCCCGGGGGTGACGTTCAGCCGCCCGTTACCGTTGCCGCACAGGGACAGCAACAGATGCGCTTTGGCGCTTTGGGAGTGGCCATACAGACCAATGCTGCTCCGCCGGGTCAGGGCCTGTTCAATGGCCTGCTCCCGCGCCTGCGCCGCATTGATACGGGCCAGCAGAGCGTCGGCATCGTTATCCAGCACCGGGGCGTGCAGGCGCGTCTCGTTAATCCACCCGATTAAGGCCTGCGTGGTGGTCATCGTTGCACTCATTTCAGGTATACACTCCCGCTGTCGATCCAGTAGTGGCTACCGCTATGACGGCGATCGGCCAGAGTATTCAGTTTGAAGGTTAAGGCGTCTGGTGGGACAGGGGTTCCATCCTGCAGCCAGGCGTCGCTCAGCTCGAAAGATTCCGGGCCTTCGTGCTTGCTGCCTCCGCAGAGCTTAAGCCGCACGTTCAGCACGCCGTCGCCAGCAATCGCTTTGGCCAGTTCCGCCGAGTTGATACTCAGGGTGTACAGCGGCGTCGCCGGCCAGCGTGCGTTCGCCAGCTGGCGGAAGCCAAGCGTGACGTTCCCACGCAGCGGGAAATGCAAGCGGGCGTCGAGTTTTGCGCCAGGTTTATCCAGGTCGATATCCTGATACCAGACGTTCTCCTCACGCAGCGTGTTAACGGTGTTATCCAGCACGCCCAGATAGCGCACGGTGGAGTAGGCGCCAATATCGGCCGCCTTAAAGTTAAAGCGCGGCAGACGCAAATCGAGCGCCAGGCTGCAGAGCATGGCCCCCACGGCGGCGGTCGATTTCGGGTTGCCGATGCGACCCTGCTGGCTGAACGGATACCACTCATGAACCTGGTATTTATCCAGCCATACGATGCGATTGACCGGCACGGGCTGGAGATGGCGGATCAGCGCCTGCACGCCCGGCAGGCACCCCGGACGACCAGTGATCAGCAAAATATCACAGCTGTAATGAGAGATCGCTTCGCACACCGCATGGAGCGGAGAGGCCAGCGTGAACTGACCTGCCAGCATCGCATCCTGCATTTCGCGGAAATTCACATGCAGCGGCACGGCAAACAGGTCGAAGGCTTCAGAGCCAGCAGGCAGAGCGTGGTCGACAGCCTGCTGCAGGTAGTTCATCACGTTGCGGGTCGGCTTCTGCGGCAGCAGATCGCCAAAGGTGGCATGCAAACCGGCCAGCGGATCGTCAATGTCGCTGGATTCCCACGCGGCAAGGATCGCATGACCGATCGGCATAAAGAGCTGAAGTGCGGTCTGCTGGCGCAATACCGCCTGGGTATCAATACGCCCGGAGTCACCGAACAACGACGCCATCAGCAGAGACGCGTCCGCAATGCCGGACTTCTGCAACTGCGTTTGCAGGGCTGGCAACACATAGCGCTGGATAACGTCCAGCAGCGTGTCGTCGCCGGCCACTTTAAACCCTTCGCGGAAGAGAAGCTGTGGCGTGATTTTGACGTTATTCCCGGAGCCGTCATCCAGCTGATAGTGGGTGATCGCCATATCTGTGGTGCCGCCGCCAATGTCGATAGAGGCGACGCGCAGCGCGCGACCCGGCTGGACACCAGGTTCGGGTTCACGATCCGGGCGGGCGAGGGAGGCGAAGAAGGCTTCCGTCTGACCACCAAAACGGGAGATCGCTTCGTTGTAAAGCCAGACCAGTTGCCCGCAGCTCGCTTCATCCCACTCCATCTGGATCTCAGGCACCGGCACCACGCTTTTATCCTGCTGCTTGCGGGTGGCAAAGTCTTCATCCTGCGGATGCCATCCCATCGCTTTCCAGACGATGGCAATCGCTTCAAACATGCGGCGACGGAAGATCTCGCGCTCCTGCTTCGGCATCGCCGAGGGCAGTGTGAGGATCAGCGTGCGCAGCTGGCGCGGAGACGCCGGGAAGCCCAGACGCAAGCGCGTGGCGACGCTGTTGATCTGGCCCAGCGCCTGTGCCAGCAGCTCGCACAGCATATGGGTCATCAGGGTGCTGCGGCTGTACTGCGGGGAGAAAACCGGCAGACGCTCGTCCTGGGGCAGCGTAAACAGCGGTTCGCCGTCATCATTCATCAGGTTCATCAGCGGGAACGCGGTCGCCAGCGGCTCGCGTTGGGTTTTGCTGTTCATCTGGCTGAAACGCCAGTCCTGCACCACCGGCGTCTCATCCCACAGGTAGCGACGCGGGCTGGAGATACCGCTGTTACCTTCAGTCCCCAGACGCTGCATGGCCAGCTTACGCGCCTCATCGCCAACCCGGACAATAGAAGGCCAGACGAAGGCATCCTCGCGACCGCTTTCAACCGAGAAGTGCTGTTTGCCAAAGCGTGCTTCCGAGAACTCCAGGCGGCTGGTAAACAGGGGCTCATTGAGGAACTGCGGCTCGCTTAAAGAGCGCACCTGCAACTCGGCCGTCTGGCGCAGACCGTCGTTGGCGTCGCCGTGATCTTCAATAATCACGCCGCAGGTATGGGTGTTGCCCACGTCGAGGATCAAATCGACCGGAATGGCAGGCGTGCTGAGCGTATGGGTGACAAATTTGACTTCCGGCACAGTGAGCTGTTCACCAAGCATGGTCAGCACATTCAGCCAATGTGCCTGATACTCAAAGCTGCGCATGGCCTGCTGCAGATCGCGTTCTGAACGGTGTTCAACGTCCGAGGCGTACTGCGTGAACGCTTCGCGCAGCCAGCCATCTATCCACGTCTGGTCGAGGAAATTTTCTACTTCGGCATCGCGCCAGGCCAGCGCGAAGCGGGTCCCGTTAAGAATATCGTTTTCCACCGGCGACAGCGCGGAGGTGGCATGCTCCGCAATCTGGCTGTCGAGGGCGAGGGTGACGCGATGGGTGTTGCCTGCGGTGTCCGGCGTCTCCAGCTTGCGGACCTGAACGCGCGCCCAGTTGTCCGGGCCGTCAACAAAAGTACGCGGGGGATTGAAACGCAGGAACGGAACGGGGAGCCAGACGCCATCCAGCACGGCCAGGGACTGATGCAGCGCGATGGTTGTCTCAGGCTTGACCACCTCAGGCGGGCCGCCATCCGTGCCGGGCAGGGTATAACGCCCGTTAACCAGGTCGAAATCAAGGCGCAAAAGCGGGCCGTTCGCGGTTTTACGCACGAAACGCCCGTTGCTGGCGGTGTCCTGCGGGGTCAGGCCGAAATCGAGGAACTGCACACCGCTGTTGGCAATAAGCGTGACGCTCTGTTTATAGTCGCAAAGATTTACAAGCATAGGATCAGGCACCTGCTTTCTTAAACGTCAGTGGAACGACGGTTTTTGCATCATAACGGGCATTGCATTCGGCGACATCGCTGGTGCCTGCTTTACAGGAGACTTCCGGCATCGGGTAGCGGGAACCGTCTGTGCAGCGTGCATTGCCGCGACTCTTAATCATCAGCTCGCCATTGCTGTGCAGGCCGGAGAAAACCTCTACGCGGCACACAACGTTATCGCCATGCACAACACGGGCGAAGCCTTTGTTGTTCTGGATCTGATAGCGCAGTGACGGCGGTTTGCCGGTCACCGGATCTTTTACGTCAAGAATGGCGCGCCAGGTGCCGTTCAGGAAACGCGTCGAGCCCGCTTTGACCTGACCGGCCTCCATGACCATGGCATCTTTCGGGATCGCGGCAATCACCACCGGGGCAGACACCGGAGCGGGATCGGGTTCCTTCGCTTTACTCTCTACCACCTCAGCCTGATGCAGCGGCAGGTTCATCGCCAGTGGTTCAACCGCTTTAATCGGTTTTGGGGCAATCGCCACGGGTTGCGGTGCCGGGGCGGCTGCTGGCGCGGGCTCTGCCGAAGGGGCCAGTTTTGGCCACAGCAGCGGGGCGGCAATGGCGGCAACGATCACAGCGGCAACCGGCAGCGACCATAAGGGCACGCGACGCTTTTTCACGACGGGCGCAGGAGCAGGCTCTTCAACAGGCGGCGCAACGGCGGGTGCGGGCTCAGGCTCATACAGCGCTTCAGGCGTAATGCGCACAACCGTGGCCGGGGCGATCAAAGGTTCGTCAGCGTGTTCAAAGGTGACGGCCGGGGTCGGTTCTGGTTCCGGTTCAGGATCTTCAATCACCACCGGCGCGGGCTCAGGGATCAGCGATTCGCGCAGGCAGTCGAGTACGTCATCGCGTGCATTTTCGTTCAGGTTTACAAATCCCCAGAACGCAATGACCGGTTTACCGTTGACCAGATAAAGGAAATTTTCGCTCGGGAACTGGAAGGCTTTCGACAGCAAGGAGCCAAAAAGCTGTTGTGCGGTTTTAGGCGACTGGAGGCATTTCTTACTCAGCGATTCAACGCTGGCAAGGGTATTTTCCAGATAGCGTAGGGCGCGAAAACGGTCATCTTCATTGGCCGTTTTCCAGCTGGTGACGCTACCTTCCACCGGGGAGTACCAGTCCACGCGGTCACCGCCGTCGTTGACCTGCGGAATGGCCAGACAGTCGACAATGGCCTGCTGTTTGCGCAACCGGAGTGCTTCACGTATTTGCAACGCTGATTCAAAAACGGCTTGTCCGCCGCCGCCAACGGCCTGAAAATCATCCAGATTACCGCTGCGTAAAAGAGTTTTTGCCACGATTTGATCCCATATACTTCTTCACACCGTTACTTTAACGAAACCGGAAAGCAAACAAACGGAGGAAGAGACGCTAAAAGCGCCGATTTCTTGCGGCATAGATCGTGACGGTTGTGCTTGACGGATAATGGAACTTAAGACAAATCACCTTTTTCGGCACTGGCTGTAAAACCAGCGAAAAACGCGGCTTTAGAATAACCTGATAGTGTTTCGTTATTTGCCAGCTTATAGCGGCTGTGCTGTTATTACTGTCCTATATAATAAAACTGTCAGGGTTATAACCATGTCTACAGGGAAAACACTGCTCGCCCTTGCGCTGAGCGCTATTTTACCAGCCGGTGCCGCATGGGCGGCAAACAACGACACCCTTATTTACTGTTCTGAAGCGTCCCCCGAGTCGTTCAACCCGCAAATTGCCAGCTCAGGCCCGTCATTCGTCGCCAGCTCTCAGGTACTCTATAACCGCCTGATCAATTTCGACCCGGTGAAAAACACCCCGGTTCCGTCTCTGGCGGAATCCTGGACGATTTCACCCGACGGCAAGACCTATACCTTTACGCTGCGTAAAGGGGTGAAGTTCAACAGCAACAAATACTTCAAACCGACGCGCGACTTTAATGCCGATGACGTTATTTTCTCGGTCATGCGTCAGAAAGACCCTAAACACCCGTATCACAATGTGTCGCAGGGCAATTACGAATACTTTAACGACGTCGGCCTCGATAAGCTGATCCAGGACGTTAAAAAGGTCGATGATTATCATGTTCAGTTCACCCTCAGTGAACCGAACGCCGCTTTCCTGGCCGACTGGGGCATGGATTTTGCCTCCATTTTGTCTGCCGAATATGCGGATGCAATGCTGAAAAAAGGCACGCCTGAGAATGTCGATACCTGGCCAATCGGAACCGGCCCCTATGTACTCCAGCAGTACAAAGTGGATTCTCTGATCCGCTATGTGGCTAACCCGAACTACTGGGAAGGCCCGGTCCCGACCAAACACCTGATCTTCTCTATCACGCCAAACGTGGAGACTCGTCTGGCGAAACTGCAAACCAATGAGTGCCAGATCATTCCTGCGCCATCTCCGGTGCAGTTTGATGTCATTAAGAACAACAAAGACCTGACGCTGCACTCCGTCGATGCGCTGAACGTGGGGTATCTGGCGTTCAATACCGAGAAAAAGCCGTTTGATAACGTGCTGGTGCGCCAGGCGCTGAACTACGCCACCGACAAAAAGGCCATCGTTAACGCCGTCTTTATGGGCTCCGGTACGGTCGCGAAATCTCCAATTCCGCCAAATATGATGGGCTTTAATAAAGATCTGAAGGATTACAGCTACGACCCGGAAAAAGCGAAAGCCCTGCTGAAGCAGGCCGGACTGGAGAAGGGCGCGGAGGTCACGCTGTGGTCAATGCCGGTACAGCGTCCGTACAACCCGAACTCCCGCCGTATTGCCGAGATGATCCAGAGCGACTGGGCGAAAGTGGGCGTGAAGGCCAAAATCGTCTCTTACGAGTGGGGAGAGTATCTTTCCGGAATGCGCAAAGGCGAGCATGACTCCGCGCTGTTCGGCTGGATGTCGGATAACGGCGATCCGGATAACTTTGCCGATGTGCTGCTGGGCTGCAATAGCATCAAAACCGGCTCCAACGCTGCGCGCTGGTGTAATAAGGATTATGATGCCCTGGTGCAGAAAGCCAAACTGACCAGC
The DNA here is from genome assembly GCF_004296595.1 of Enterobacter sp. A8. NCBI lineage: Bacteria > Pseudomonadati > Pseudomonadota > Gammaproteobacteria > Enterobacterales > Enterobacteriaceae > Enterobacter > Enterobacter sp. A8. The sequence goes on along the minus strand of NZ_SCMF01000001.1, from coordinate 661,641 downwards.
AACCCGGACGATCGTGCGAAGCTGTATAGCCAGGCGCAGGAGATTTTCTATCAGCAGGCGCCGTGGATTGCGCTGGCAAACGGCAAAACGTTCTATGCAACCCGCAGCAACGTCACGGGTTACAGCGTGAGCCTGATGGGCAGTGATTTCTCAAAAGCGAAGCTGAACTAAACATTTTTAGCCGGGTGGCGGCTACGCCTTACCCGGCCTACTCATGCCACGTAGGCCCGGTAAGCGCAGCGCCACCGGGCCAATGAAAAGGAGTGACAATGTCACATTTAAACGAAGTTATCGCCCGTGTAGATGCCGCGCTTGACGAAAGCGTCATTGCGCATATGAACGAACTGCTGATTGAACTGAGCGATGATGCTGAGCTGAGCCGCGATGAACGCTATACCCAGCAGCAGCGCCTGCGTACCGCGATTTCGCACCACGGTAAGCAACATAAAGAAGAGATGGAGGCGCGCCAGGAGCAGCTCACCAAAGGCGGCGTTATTCTGTAATGTTCAAAACTGGCGTCTGGCCACCAGCCACGCGCCCACCACCAGCATCACTGCACCGCACACCGGGCCGATCAGCGCCCGCAGCGGGATGCCATGGCTTTTCAGCACGTCCATTATCAGCCCGCCGATGAGCTGGCTTGCCACCAGCACGGCGATGGTTGTCGCCGCGCCAACATTCTGGTAACCGCTGATGCTGGCAAAAACAAAAAATGAACCCAGCAACCCGGGGATCAACGTCCACCAGCGTACCGTGGATGCCAGCTCGCTAAACCCCGCGACCCCTTGTTTAAACAGCAGAATGCTAACAAACAACACAATGCCGACCAGCGAGTTCAGCAGCATCGCAATGAGTATGGTGGAAGAGGACTGGGTGATGCGTACCATCAGGGTATTTTGCACCACCAGGCCAATGCCCGCCGCCAACAGAAAAGCCAGCGTCAGTGATTGGTTCATTTAATCGCATCCGGATCGCTGCGCTCATCAAGCCGCAGCTGCATAAAGGTTAAGTCCAGCCAGCGGCCAAATTTGGTGCCCACCTGCGGCATCTGGCCCGTTGTAACAAAGCCAAGCGTCTGATGAAGATGGATAGAGGCGTGGTTCTGCGCTTCAATCCCCGCCACCATCACATGCTTGCCGATGTCACGGGCTTCAATAATCAACGCCTTCATCAGCATACGGCCAATGCCTTTGCCCTGGTGATCCGGGTGGACGTAAACCGAGTGCTCTACCGTATGACGAAAACCGTCAAAGGCGCGCCAGTCACCGAAGGAGGCGTAGCCGGTGATGATGCCATTCTCTTCGCTTACCAGAACCGGATAACCTGCGAGGGTGCGGGCCTCAAACCATGCGATACGGTTATCAGTATCGACCGTGGTATCGTTCCAGATCGCGGCGGTGTGCAGCACCGCGTGGTTGTAAATTTCACCAATAGCGGCGCAGTCTTCTTTGCAGGCATGACGAACGATCATGATGGAACCCCTGAATGTGTTGTTTACTATGTTATTACGTTATTGCTACGATATTACACAATAACCCGGACAGATGGCTACGGTATAAGCCCGATTTTTTTGTTATTAAAACCTCATTGAAATACCGTTCATACACTATAGTATGACGTCATGAACACCATAACAGACACGATGAATCAACGGATTAGCGCAAGAATTCGCCTTGAACGCGAATCACGCGGATGGTCGCTGAGCGAACTCGCCGATCGGGCAGGCGTCTCGCGCGCCATGATCCACAAAATTGAGCGCGGCGACAGCAGCCCGACGGCAACGCTGCTTGCGCGCTTATCCGGCGCGTTCGGTATCAGCATGTCAACGCTGATAGCAAGAGCGGAGATGCAGGAGGGTAAACTGCTGCGCCTTGCTAACCAGCCCGTCTGGCGCGATCCGCAAACCCATTATCTGCGCCGCCACGTTTCACCGCGCACCGATCTGCCCATCGATCTTGTCCAGGTTGAACTGCCCGCCGGGAGCGATGTGCCGATGCCCGCATCGTCCTATGCGCTGGCCCGCCAGCTGATCTGGCTGCAGTCCGGGGAGCTGGTCTTTCAGGAAGGCGACACCCGCCACGAAATGCAGGCCGGGGATTGTCTGGAGCTCGGGCCGCCCAATGACTGTCGGTTCATTAACGAAACCAATGAACCCTGCGTCTATCTGGTGGTTCGTCTTAACCAGTCTGGCTCGTAATGTTAAGGCGCTCAGGCGAATCATGAGCCAGGATCAATGGACATCTGTACCATAAGGAGTCTCTGATGAATCAATCTGTTTCGCAAAACCGTCGCTGGGTACTGGCTTCGCGTCCACACGGCGCGCCGGTCGCGGATAACTTTCGTCTCGAAGAGCAGCCGGTTCCGGTACCGGCGGCAGGAGAAGTTCTGCTGCGTACGATCTGGCTTTCGCTTGACCCGTACATGCGCGGCCGCATGAGCGATGCGCCTTCCTATTCGCCGCCGGTTGAAATTGGTGCGGTGATGGTCGGCGGAACGGTCAGCCGCGTTGAGCAGTCCAGTCATCCGGATTTTAAAGCAGGGGAATGGGTGCTGGGATACAGCGGCTGGCAGGAGTACGACCTCTCTGACGGCAGTGGCCTGGTCAAACTGGGCGAAAATCCCTCCCATCCTTCCTGGGCGCTTGGCGTTCTGGGAATGCCGGGCTTTACCGCCTACATGGGGCTGCTGGATATCGGGCAACCCAAAGCGGGTGAGACTCTGATGGTTGCCGCGGCAACGGGGCCCGTAGGTGCGACGGTTGGGCAAATCGGTAAAATCAAAGGCTGCCGGGTCATCGGTGTGGCCGGAGGCGCAGAGAAATGCCGCCATGCCGTTGAGGTGCTGGGCTTTGACCAGTGTCTGGATCATCATGCCGATGATTTTGCCACGCAGCTTCAGAACGCCTGCCCGAACGGTATTGATATCTATTATGAAAACGTTGGCGGTAAGGTCTTTGACGCCGTGCTCCCGCTGCTCAATACCTCCGCGCGGGTGCCGGTATGTGGTCTGGTGAGCGGCTACAATGCCACCGGTCTGCCTGAGGGGCCGGATCGTTTGCCGCTGTTAATGGGCACCATCCTGAAAAAACGCATTCGTATGCAGGGTTTTATCATCGGCCAGGATTACGGACACCGCATCAAAGAGTTCCAGGAAGAGATGGGGCGCTGGGTGCAGGAGGGTAAAATCCACTATCGTGAACAGGTGACCGACGGGCTGGAAAACGCACCGGATGCGCTGATTGGCCTTCTGGAAGGCAAAAACTTTGGCAAAGTCGTGATTCGCGTCGCGGCAGACAATAAATAAACAAGATTATGGCGGGGTAACCCGCCATATTTATTTGTGAAGATACGATATATTGTCTTTAATTAAACCTACACAGCTTTCGTGCCTTCCTTGCGGATGAGCCAAAGAGCGATAAAAAACCGTGTTTGTACTTTTTGATGTTTATACGCATTTCCCACCACCAGGCATGACGATACAGGATATATCGGACCAACGTCGTTTATTTAAACTGACGTTAATAAATAGCATTAAGTTTTAGCTACAGGAATTGAACATGCTTGATTTGGATCATTTAGAGAAAGCGCAAAGAATCAGTCTTACCATGCAAGTTGAAATCAGTTTGAAAGGGGCATTAATTACAGGCTCGTTGAAACCTGGCGCTCGACTGATTACCAAAGAGATTGCCGATAAATTAGGAACCAGTATCACACCGGTTCGTGAGGCACTTTTGCGACTGGTCTCCTCAGGGGCGCTGCAGGCCACACCGGCGCAGGCGTTTCTGGTGCCGGAGGTCACGCTGGAACGCTATAACGAGATCACCGCTATCAGGAAACAACTGGAACCAATGGCGGTAGCGGCCGCCTGTCAGCATATGACGCCAGCTAAGCTTGAGACGTTGCGCAAAATGTCGGACGCCTTTCATGAGGCGATGCGCAACGGCAATGTTCAGCAGGCGCTGCACGCGAATCGCGTGTTTCGCTTCACCCTTTATCAGTATGCGGAGATGCCAACGCTCAGCGCATTAATTGAGCAACTGTGGATACGCGTATTAACTATCTGCATCAGGAGCTCAACGACATCAAAGCGTCGGCGTATCACAACGAGGAGTTACTTGCGGCACTGGAAAGAGGGGATGTTGAAGCCAGCCAGAAAGCGGTGGATAAACTGATTGATGAAGCTAATTCACTTTTACAGCGTCAATATTTTAGCTGAGGAATTATTTAGCAGCCAATCTATATTCCCGTCTTAAAATATTCGCTCCATGAATAAATCCTGATGGCTCTATGCCATCAGGAACGATATTTAAGATTACGAAAGAGAAAAACAGGCAATAAAATGCCTGTTTTAGTCCTACTCGAAACGATAAGCAACCGACAGGCCAACGCCGTAGTTACGACCCGGAGCAGGTTCGTAATAACGTCCGTTGGATTCGTTGACAATCACCGAGCCGGCATACGTTTTGTCGAACAGGTTATCAACGCGACCAAAGAGATCCAGGCCCCAGTTGCCATAGTTGAACTTATACCCGGTATTCAGACCGACCACCGTGTAGGACGGAGCCTTTGCCGTGTTTTCGTCGTCGGCCATGATATCGCTCATGTAACGCACGTCGGTACCCGCATACCAGCCTTCCTCAGGCTGCCAGCCAAACGAGGCAAAGCCCATATTGCGGGCAATGCCCGGCATCCGGTTGCCGTTACAGTTGTCATCACCGCAGACGTTGGTGCGGTAGGTGGCGTCCAGATATGTCCATGCCATTTTCAGCTTCCAGTTTTCAGCAAACTGCTGATCGAGGGAAACTTCCACCCCCTGACGACGGGTTTTACCGGCGTTTTTGTAGCTGGTACGTCCGCCAGAGCTGGCATCCACCACAATTTCATCGTCGGTGTCGGTGCGGAACAGGGCCGCGGTCAGCAGGCCATTGCCGATGCGGGTTTTGCTACCCACTTCATAGGTATTGTTGGTGGACGGTTTCAGGCCAATGTTCAGGCCGCCCTGGTTATCCGCGCGGTAGGAGAGTTCATTGATGGTGGGGGTTTCAAATCCACGACCTGCCGCAGCGTAAAGGTTCCACGCGTCCGTCACGGCATACTTCACCGCCCCGGCCGGGAGCCACTTGTGATAGCTCGCGTCGCCGCTGTCGTCGCCGTTGCCTGGCGTAACGTAATGATCGTTGGAATCAAACCAGACGGAGCTGTAACGCACCCCGGCATCCACAGAGAGTTTCTGGGTTAACTGCCAGCGGGTTTGCAGGTAGGGATCAACGTTCCACATCAGGTTACGTTCGTTGCGGCGCTTGTCGCCTTTTACGCCGTACTCCGGTACGCCGTTGTTCATCACGAAGTTCTCATACCCGCGACGATCTTCGCTCATGTTTTCGTAGTTCAGGCCGGTGGTAAAGGTCACCGGCACCAGCAGTTCGCCGCGGTGTGTCCAGCGTGTATCGATGCCCTGATAGTGACGCTGCATATCAATCACGCCGCCAGAGTGGGAGGGGCGCAGCTGTGGCTGATAAGGGATCGACTGGTACTGGGTCATTTCACGCTCGCCGGCGTACATCATGACGCTGAGATCGTCCTGCGCGCTGAGCTGGCGGTCATAGCGCAGCCCGGCCTGGGTCTGCTTGATGGTTTTGCGCGTGTTGTACTGATCGCCACGTGGAGACTGGCGCGGGTTATCCTGCCACTCCTGGTAATTCAGTCCACCCGGATCGTTGGCTTTCATGTCCACGCTGTTAAAGATCAGCGTCAGCTTGCTGGCATCGTCAATCCGCACGCCCAGTTTGGCGTTGGCGAGATTCTTCCGCGCACCGCTGTGATCGCGGTAGCCTTTGGTGGTGAAGCGGGTGGTGGATACGGTGTAATCCACATCGCCCGCGTGTGTGCCGTCGCCCATCGCGCCGGTGGCTTTCATCCCGTAGCGCCAGGTACCGTAACTGCCGTAATAGCTGCTGGCCTCAATGGTCGGCGGCTGTTGACCGGTCTGGGTGTTGATGTTGATCACGCCGCCGGAGGCGTTGCCATACAGGGCAGAGAAGGGGCCGCGCAGCACTTCCACGCTCTCAACGCTGGAGAGATCGATGTTAGAGGTCTGGCCCTGGCCGTCTGGCATGGTCGCCGGGATCCCGTCCACGTACATTCGAATACCGCGCACCCCGAAGGTGGAGCGGGCGCCAAACCCACGCATCGACAGCTGCAGATCCTGGGCGTAGTTCTGGCGGTTCTGAATTTGCAGGCCCGGGACGCTACCAAGCGATTCCGAGAGGTTAATGCGTGGCGCGGCGTGACGCATATCATCGCCGTTCACGACGCTGACCGCCGCCGGGGTATCAAGCTCCGATACCGTTTGTGGGGTGGCGCTGACGATCAGGGTCTGTTCATCCGCGCCCATTGCGGTGAGGGGCGAAAAGATAACAGGAGCCAGCAGCAGTGGAAGCGTAGCCCTATGGGCAAAAATGATTTTCATGAAATAAACCGGTTAAGGATAAGAAACGTACCAAATGGAACATGTGCATATATGTTAAAACTTTTGTAAATGCTTTGAAAACTATAACCGCACATTGCGTTAAGGAAAGGCGAAACGGAAAAGAAAAACTCCACATTTTGCTGATTAATGATTACTATTCTCATTAACAAAACGGCAATGCCATGACGTTGCCGACCGGAAGTGATGTCAGCAGTACACCCCCTCTTGTGAAAAAGGAATTGTTATGTCTTTACGTCATCTGTGCTCGCCGCGTCTGCGTCGTTCTCTGTTGTGTAGCGCTTTACTGCTTGCCGGTACTTTCCAGGTGCATGCTGGCGAAGAGATGTTGCGCAAAGCGGTAGGCAAAGGCGCGTATGAAATGGCCGTGAGCCAGCAGGAGAATGCGCTATGGGTTGCGACATCACAAAGCCGTAAAATGGATAAAGGCGGAATTGTGTATCGCCTCGATCCGGTCACACTGGACGTGACGCAAGTTATTCATAACGATCTTAAACCGTTTGGCGCCACCCTGGATTCGGCCTCCCAGACGCTGTGGTTGGGCAACACCATCAATGGCGCCGTAACCGCCATTGATGCCAAAACGGGCGAGGTGAAAGGGCGCCTGGTTCTGGACGACCGCAAACGCAGTGACACGGTCAAACCGCTGCAGCCACGTCAGCTGGTGGCGGATGATGCCACCCACACCGTGTACATCACCGGGGTCGGTAAAGAGAGCGTGATCTGGGTGGTGGATGGCACAACGCTGAAGCTGAAGGATACCATCGCCAATACCGGTACTTACGGCACCGGCCTGGCGCTGGATGCGCAGGCGAAACGACTCTATACCACCAACGCCGATGGCGAACTGGTGACAATTGATACCGCCAGCAACAAAATCATCAGCCGCAAAAAGGTGCAGGATGATGGCAAAGAGCACTTCTACCTGAACCTGAGTCTGGATACGGCCGGGCAGCGTGCCTTCCTGACCGATTCAAAACAGCCGGAAGTGCTGGTGGTGAGCCTGAAAGATGGCAGCGTGATTGAGAAGATTGCGACGCCAGAGTCGCTGGCGGTGCTCTTTAACCCGACGCGCAACGAAGCGTACGTGACGCATCGTGAAGCCGGAAAGGTGAGCGTGATTGATACCAAAACCTACAAAGTGACGAAAACCTTCGACACGCCGGTCTATCCAAACAGCCTGGCGCTCTCTGCCGATGGCAAAACGCTGTACGTGACGGTGAAACAGAAATCCACCCGTCAGCAGGAAGCGACCCAGCCTGACGATGTGGTACGTATCGCGCTCTAATGTGGGCATTGCCCGGAGGCGCTGCGCTTACCGGGCCTACAAAACCCTGAAATGTAGGCCGGGTAAGGCGAAGCCGCCACCCGGCTTTTTTTATTAACGCGAGGTCTCTTCCACCAGCGGGCCGTCGTGTTTTTCATCGTCATGATGAACCGGCGCGGTGCTGTGGATTTCATGCACGCGCTTACGCACGCCAAACCAGCCGGCAATCAGCAGAACGGCCAGCAGCGGAATGGTGGCGATGGTATAGGTGCCGTTCGGGTAGTCGAACGCCATCAGTACCAGCACGCTGAACAGGAACAGCAGGGTGAGCCATGAGGTCACCGGAGCACCCGGCATCTTGAAGCTCACGTCAGCCGCTTTGCCCTCTTTAATGGCTTTGCGCAGACGCATCTGGCAGACCACGATAAAGGCCCAGGAGGCGATAATCCCCAGCGCGGCCACGTTCAGCACGATCTCGAACACGCGGGACGGCACCAGGTAGTTCAGGAACACGCCAAACACGTAGACCACCAGCGTCGCCAGGATACCGGCATATGGCACCTGCTGCTTGCTCATCTTCGACATAAACTTCGGCGCAGAGCCGCCCATCGACATGGAGCGCAGAATACGGCCGGTAGAATAGAGGCCAGAGTTGAGGCTGGAGAGCGCCGCGGTCAGCACCACGATGTTCATGATACTGCCCACGTATGGTACGCCGAGCTTAGAGAAGAAGGTCACAAACGGGCTCTGACCCGCCTGGTAGGCGTTCCATGGCAGCAGCAGAACCAGCAGCACCACAGAACCCACATAGAACAGACCGATACGCCAGATCACGCTATTAATGGCTTTTGGCACCATGGTCTGCGGGTCTTTACATTCGCCTGCCGCCGTACCCACCAGTTCGATAGAGGCAAAGGCGAACACCACGCCCTGCACCAGAACCAGCGCCGGCAGCAGACCGTGCGGGAAGAAGCCGCCGTTATCGGTTATCAGATGGAAGCCGGTTGCATTGCCGTCAAGCGGCTTACCGCTGCCAAGGAAGACGGTACCGACGACCAGGAAAATCACAATCGCCAGCACTTTTACCAGTGCAAACCAGAACTCCATCTCGGCGAACCACTTCACTCCGATCATGTTCATGGTGCCGACAATCGCCAGGGCGCCAAGCGCAAAGACCCACTGCGGGATATCGCCAAACGCGCCCCAGTAGTGCATATACAGCGCAACGGCAGTGATATCGACGATACCGGTCATCGCCCAGTTAACGAAGTACATCCAGCCAGCGACATAGGCGGCTTTTTCACCGAGAAATTCGCGGGCGTAAGAGACAAAGCTGCCGCTGGAAGGGCGATGCAGTACCAGTTCGCCCAGCGCGCGAAGAATGAAGAAGGAGAAGATCCCGCACACCAGATAGACGAGGGCGAGAGCCGGGCCAGCCATCTGCAGACGTGCACCAGCACCTAAAAACAGACCTGTACCGATAGCGCCGCCGATGGCGATCATTTGAACCTGACGGTTGCCCATCGCTTTGTGGTAGCCCTCTTCATGGGAGTTTAACCAGCGACGTTTAGCAGCATGATGATCGGCTGCGCTTTTATTGCTTGTTTTCATTGAGTTACCTGTTTGCCTGTCTGAACCATTATCGTGATAGTCCTGCCTGGCAGAGAGCATACAAACGATTGCTTCTGCGCAAACACATGTCGCCTTCCCAGTCATTCTGCGTATGGATAAGGCGAAACATGGCGAGGCATCCTACCTGCAATTGATAAGCGACGCAAAATATAACCGTGCCGAAAGTGATGCACGTCGAAGGAAATCGTGTGGTCAGAGCAGACGGGGATCACAACGCGCTGAATCGTGGTGAGTTTTTAGACAAAAGATTCGCGGATTGATGATTTAAACATCAGTGGCGCTTATCAGTTGCTCAGTGGAACTAGCGGAAGGTAAACGCTATGATCGGTTTGGTTTTTATTCTGCCAGAACGAGGCTAACGGTGAAAATTAATGTAATCGGCACCAGCGGAAGTGGAAAAACCACGCTGGCAAGACGGATCGCTGATGAGCTGGCTATTCCTTATATTGAGATGGACAGGCTTTACTGGCGCCCGAACTGGCAGGGCACAGCAGATGATGCGTTTCTGGAAAAACTGGAGCATGCATTAAGCGCTTCTCAAAACTGGGTGCTCGATGGCAACTATAACCGCACGCGCCCCGTTAAATGGCGCAATGTGGATCTGGTCGTCTGGGTGGACTATGGATTTGTCCGTACGCTGTATCAGGCCGTTATCCGGGCGATCAAGCGGGCCTGGAATCAACACGAACTCTGGCCGGGAACGGGCAATAAAGAGAGTTTCCGGCGCGCCTTCCTCAGCAGAGAGTCCATTATCATCTGGACGATTAAAACCTGGCGCAACAACCGCAGGCGTTATCAGGTCGATATGCAAAACCCGGACTACGCACACATACGCTTTATCCGTATTACCCGCCGCGCTCAGGCGGAAACGCTTATCGCCTCACTTAAGTCTTATTCTTAACAGGGTTTTATATATCTGATTTCCGGCAAACCAAATGTAAATTAATTGTTTCTCAGCGGTGAAATACGCCTTTATTAATAACGACATGTTAAGTCAAACGAGAACGCAACATGTCCTGGCGAATCAGCATTCTGGATAAAAGCCCCATCGCTGAAAATGAAACAGCCGCCGATGCGCTGGCGCGAACCCTGGCGCTGGCGCAACAGGCGGAAACTCTCGGTTATCACCGTTTCTGGATTGCCGAACACCACAACACCCCACAGTTGGCCAGCCCCTCGCCGGAGTTATTGATTGCCTGGATCCTCGGGCAGACAACGCGTATCCGCGTGGGATCGGGCGGCGTCATGCTGCAACACTACAGCCCGTATAAAGTTGCAGAAAACTTCAATCTCCTGGCTGCCCTGGCTCCCGGACGCGTGGATCTGGGCGTTGGAAAAGCGCCTGGCGGTCTGCCGCTCTCCACCCGCGCGTTGCAACTCGGTCTGAATCAGCAGGAAAAGGGCAGCTTTGCCGAACAGCTGGCGCAGCTCGATAGCTGGATCCGTCCTGAAAATCAGTCGGCGGAGGAGGCGGTGCGCGCCACGCCGTTGCCGCCGGTTCCGGCGCAAGGATTCCTGCTGGGAGCGAGTGTCGAAAGTGCTCTGCTGGCCGCAAAGCTCAACTGGCATTTTGTCTTTGCCGCTCACCTGAATGGTGATCCCGACCTGCTGCGCGAGGTCATCACCACCTGGCGTGAACACAGCGCCCGGGAGGTGATTGTGGCGGTTCAGGTCATTGTGGCGGACTCTCAGGCCAAGGCGCACTCGCTGGCACAAAAGGTTGAAGTCTGGGGCGTGGAGCTGGCAAACGGCCAGCGCGTTACGGTGGCCAGCGAAGAGCAAGCCTATGCGTTTGCGCGTCAGGCAGGCAGCGAGCCGCTGCGTATAGCGCGTCGCGCGCAGTCGCTGGTGGCCGGGACTGCTGAGTCGGTACTGGCACAACTGGACGCCCTGCATCACCAGTGGGGTATTGACGAATTCATTATCGACACACCGGTTGTGGACGGCGCCGCGCGCGTGCAGTCCCTGCGTCTGCTGGCGCAGGCGCGACTTAACAGGGAGGTTAACGTATGCGTTTTGGCGAACAACTGATTGCCTGGCGTCGTGAGCTACACCAGCACCCGGAGCTGTCGGGCCAGGAGGTGGAAACAACCGCCCGTTTGCACCAGTGGCTGACCCATGCCGGTATTACACCGCTACCTTATGACTTGCCTACCGGGCTGGTGGCGGAGATCGGCAACGGCAACAAACTGATTGCCCTGCGGGCGGACATTGATGCCTTACCGATCGAAGAGCGCAGCGGGGTGGCGTTTAGCTCGCAGCGTGCAGGAGTGATGCACGCCTGCGGTCACGACATCCACACCAGCGTGATCCTCGGGGCGGCATTAAAACTAAAAGAACGTGAAGCGTTGCTCAACGGTCGCGTGCGGATCCTGTTCCAGCCTGCCGAAGAGAATTTTGGCGGTGCGAAGAGCATGGTGCGGGCCGGGGCGTTACGTGACGTCAGCGCCATCTTCGGTATGCACAACGAGCCGGGGTTGCCGGTGGGTGAGTTTGCCACCCGCGGCGGGCCGTTCTATGCCAACGTCGATCGGTTTGTGATCCGCATTACCGGCAAAGGTGCTCATGCCGCACGGCCTCATGAAGGCAACGACGCGATTGTGCTGGCAAGCCAGCTTGTTACCGCGTTGCAGAGCGTCGCCAGTCGCAACGTGAATACGCTGGACTCCGTTGTGCTGAGCGTAACGCGCATTGCGGGCGGCAATACCTGGAACGTCCTGCCGGAAAGCGTTGAGCTGGAAGGGACGCTGCGCACGCATCGCACGGAAGTTCAACAGAACGTCAAAGCGCGTGTCGGTGAAATCGCCGCCGGATTCGCCAGCGCCTTCAGTGCTCAGATTGATATCACCTGGTATGCCGGACCGACTGCGCTGGTCAATGACGAGCATTGGGCGGCGTTTGCCACCTCGGTCGCCCGGGAAGCGGGGTATGAAACGCAGCATGCCGAGTTGCATATGGGCGGAGAGGATTTTGCAGTCTATCTGCAGCAGATCCCCGGCGCGTTTGTCAGCATTGGCAGCAATAGCCCGTATGGTTTACATCACCCGGCCTTTAATCCGGACGAAGCATTAATTGAGCCGGCTGCCCGTTATTTTGCACAGCTTGCGGAAAAAGCCCTGCAACACGTTTAATTCAGAAGAGGTGAATATGTCTGCAACCCGACAATTGCGGCTGGGGACCATTTTGCACGGTGCTTCCGGGAATATGTCCGCCTGGCGCCATCCTGCGGCGGTCGCCGATGCCAGTATTAATTTTGATTTCGTCAAAGCGACGGCGTTAAAAGCAGAGGAGGGCAAGCTCGACTTTTTATTCGTAGCCGATGGCCTCTACATAAATGAGAAGTCGATCCCGCATTTTTTAAATCGCTTTGAGCCGTTAACGGTGCTCTCCGCGCTGGCGAGCATTACCTCGCGTCTGGGGCTGGTGGGCACGTTATCCACCTCCTACAGCGAACCTTTTACCGTGGCGCGCCAGTTTGCCAGCCTGGATCATCTCAGCAACGGCCGTGCGGGCTGGAACGTCGTGACCTCGCCGCTGGAAGGGTCGGCCAGGAACTTCTCGCGTGAAAAACACCCCGAGCACGCGCTGCGCTACCGCATTGCGGATGAGTATCTTGACGTAGTGAAAGGGCTGTGGGACTCGTGGGAAGGCGATGCCTTTGTGCGCAACAAAGAGAGTGGTCAGTTTTTTGACCCCGCCAAACTGCATACCCTGGATCACCGTGGTGATTTCTTCCAGGTCGCCGGGCCGCTCAATATTGGTCGCACGCCGCAGGGACGTCCGATAGTGTTCCAGGCTGGCGCATCGGACGACGGTAAAAAGCTGGCTGCGAAGCATGCCGATGCGATCTTCACCCACCATGAAACTCTCGAAGAAGCACAAGCGTTCTACCGTGATGTGAAGCAGCAGCTGGAAAATAACGGTCGTCGTGCCTCTGATTTGCACATCTTCCAGGGCGTGAGCGTGATTGTCGGAAAAGATGCCGAAGATGTGGAAAACCAGTACCAGACCACCGCGGCGCTGGTGTCGGTTAAGGATGCGCTCAATTATCTCGGACGCTATTTCGAACATCACGATTTCAGCCAGTATCCGCTCGACGAGCCGTTCCCGGACCTCGGCGATCTGGGAAAAAACAGCTTCCGCAGCACCACGGATGAGATAAAGCGTAATGCCCGCGAACGTCAGCTGACGCTGCGTCAGGTCGCGCTGGAAGCGGCCTCACCACGCCCCCGTTTTTCCGGTACGCCGGAGCAGGTGGCGGACGGCCTGCAGGCGTGGTTCGACGGCTATGCAGCCGACGGCTTCATCATCCAGGGCGGGACGCCAGATACCTTCCCGCTCTTTGTTGACCAGGTGGTGCCGGTGCTACAGGCCCGCGGCCTGTTTCGCACTGACTACCCCGGGACCACGCTGCGCGACAGCCTGGGCCTGGACGAACCCAAAAATCAGTTCACACAACAATAAAAGAGAACCCGCTATGCAGAAACCATCGCTTATTCTGGCGCTCGCGCTGGCCTTTACCCCTGCCGTCTGGGCAGAGAATGTGAACATTAACGGCACCGGCGTGAGTATTGAGGCCAACAAAACGCCGATCAATACCGCCAAAAACGACGATGCCATCGCGCAGTTGCCGAAAGATTATCGCTTTGCCGTGCCGGGGAAATTTACCGTCGCGGTGGCGGGCCTCAATCAACCGCCGCTGACGGTTTTCTCGGATGACAACAAAACGCTTCTGGGAAGCGAAGTTGACGTGGCCCGTCTGGTGGCGGATAGCCTGGGGCTGGAGCTGAACGTGGTGCCAACCTCCTGGGAGGACTGGCCGCTGGGGGTGGCCTCCGGGAAATACGATGCGGCGATCAGCAACATCACCGTGACTAAAGCGCGTAAAGAGAAGTTTGATTTCGCCACCTACCGTAAGGATTCGCTCGGTTTCTATGTGAAATCAACCAGTCCAATCACATCCCTGCAGAAGGCGGAGGACATTGCCGGGCTGCGCATTATTGTGGGCTCAGGCACTAACCAGGAGGCCATCCTGCTGGCATGGAACGCCGAAAACCTTAAGAAGGGACTGAAACCGTTTACCCCGGTCTACACCAAAGATGACGCGGCACAAACGCTGGCGCTCCAGTCCGGGCGTGCGGATGCGTATTTTGGCCCAAACGTGATTGGCGCGTGGAAAGCGGCGCTGACCGGTAAAACCAAACTGGTGGGAAGCGTCGACGGCGGCTGGCCGAAGGCGGCGCATATCGCGGTGACGCTGAAAAAAGGCAGCGGCTTGGTGGAACCGGTGCAGACCGCGCTTAATGGCGTGATCAAAAACGGCGATTACGACAAAGTGCTGAACCGCTGGGGAGAAGGGGTGGAACGCATCCCGCAGTCGGAAGTCAACCCGGCCGGTCTGGGTGATTAAGGAGGCGTTATGAGTGAACAATTTCGTGACGTTTCGCCGGAAGATGCCGATCTTCAGCCCATCATCAATGGGCTGTTCGGTGAATACGCTGCCCGCTACGGTGACTATTTTTCGAAAGATGCTGAGGTCGAGCTCACCGAGTGGTATCTGGCGCCGCAGTGGCTGTTTATCGTCCTGGAGCGTGACGGGAAGATTATTGCCACCGGGGCGTACAAACCCTTCGACGAACGCACCGCAGAAATCAAACGCATCTGGACGGACAAAAGCCTGCGTCAGCAGGGGCTTGCGGGGCGCGTGGTGCAGGAGCTGGAGCGCCGGGCGGTGCTGGCAGGCTACAGCCAGATCTACCTGACCACCGGTTTTCGCCAGCCGGAAGCGGTACGGCTCTATCTTAGCCAGGGTTACCAGCCGCAGTTCGATCTTAACCGCGATCCGGAAGAGTACAGCCAGCCCCCGTTTGATGGTCGGTTGCGTTTCACCAAAACGCTGGTTCGTGAAGCGTTAAGTAAAACCGCATGAGGTACGATGATGAGCAACGTTGAAACCATAAAAGTGGTCCCGGCGCGTTATCCGCTGCGGGCCGTCGGTGCCGTAGTGGCGCTGTTTGTCCTGGCGGTCGTTGTCCAGTCCGTCGCCTTTAACCCGCGCTGGGAGTGGTCTGTGTTTGCCCGCTGGTTCTTCGACCCGGTGATCTTTGAAGGCGTCGGCCAGACATTACTGCTGACGCTGATCGGCACCGCGCTGAGCGTGATTTTGGGCGGTATGCTGGCGCTGGCGAGACTCTCGTCATCCTGGCTGCTGAGCAGCCTGGCCTGGGGCTATATCTGGCTGTTTCGCTCGCTGCCCCTGATTGTAGTGCTGATCATCCTTTATAACTTTTCCTATCTCTACGACACGCTCTCGCTCGGGGTGCCGTTCACCGGCATGACCTGGGGCAGCTTTGAAACCATCAATGTGCTGGGGCAATTCTCTACCGCCGTTGTCGGGCTAACGCTGGTGCAGAGCGCCTATACCGCGGAGATCATTCGCGGGGGCTTCCTCGGCGTGGATCATGGTCAGTATGAAGCGGCCGCTGCGCTGGGGCTACCGGCCTGGCGTCGTACGGTGCGGATCATTCTGCCGCAGGCACTGCGCACCATACTGCCGTCCGGGTTTAACGAAATCATCAGTCTCGCGAAGGGGACGGCGATGGTTTACGTGCTGGCCATGCCGGAGCTGTTCTACACCATCCAGATGATTTACAACCGCACGCAGGAGGTGATCCCGCTGCTGATGGTGGGGGCTGCCTGGTACCTGGTGATTACCACCGTGTTGTCCGCTATCCAGTATGGTGTTGAGCGGGGACTGGCCCGCAGCGAACGTCGCTCGGCGGTGAATCAGAACCGTACCCTCAGCCGTACCCGTTCCCGTTCCGTCACCACCACGCCCGCACAGGAGCCCGTCCATGCAAGCCTCTCATGAAGGACATATTTCCATTACCGGCGTCAGTAAATTCTTTGGTCGCCATAAAGCGCTCGATAACGTGTCGCTTGAGATCTCACCGGGATCCGTCACGGTGATCCTCGGACCGTCCGGCTCCGGTAAATCGACCCTGCTGCGTACCATCAACCACCTTGAGCGCGTCGACGAAGGGTTTATTCAGATTGACGGGGATTACATCGGCTATCGCCGTCGGGGTGACAAACTCTACGAGTTAAAAGAGAAAGAGATCCTCAAACAGCGCGTCAATGTGGGTTATGTGTTCCAGAACTTTAATCTCTTCCCGCATCTCACGGTGCTGGAAAACCTGATTGAAGCGCCTGTCGCCCATAAAAAACTGAGCAAAAAAGAGGCCGTTGAGCAGGCGTATAGCCTGCTGGATGTGGTGGGGCTGCGTGATAAAGCGGATGCCTGGTCGCGCCATCTTTCTGGCGGGCAGCAGCAGCGCATCGCCATTGCCCGCGCGCTGGCGCTGCGTCCGCGCGTCATACTGTTTGATGAACCCACCTCGGCGCTAGACCCGGAGCTGGTGGGCGAAGTGCTGGATGTCATCAAGAAACTTGCCCGTTCCGGCACCACGCTGGTGGTGGTCACCCATGAGATCGGTTTCGCCAGAGAAGTAGCGGATCAGGTGGTGTTTATGGTCGACGGTAAAATTGTGGAGCAGGGCAGCAGCGATGAGGTGCTGAACCGGCCATCGCACGCGCGAACGCGTCAGTTCCTTTCACGAGTCCTGTAAGGAGTACCCATGAAATATGGACTTCTGGCAGGGCTGGCCTTTACCGCCGTCAGCCATGCCAGTATTGATTTAAAAGCCAACGAGCAGCCGCTGCCGGTGACGGTGGATCAGCAGGCGGTGGCGAAGATCCCCGCTCATTACAAATTTGTCGAGCCGGGAACGCTCACGGTGGCCATTTCTGCGCTTAACTCACCGCCGCTGGCCCTGCTTGCCAGCGACAACCGTACGCGTATCGGCAGCGATCCGGATATCGCCCGGCTGCTGGCAGGCAGCCTGGGGTTAAAACTGAAGCTCGTTCCCACCGCTTGGGAAGACTGGCCGCTGGGGATCACCTCCGGGCGCTATGACGTGGCGCTGGTGAACATTGCGGTGACCGAACAGCGCAAAGAGAAGTTTGATTTTGCGACCTATCGCGTCGATTCGCTGGCGTTTACGGTGAAATCCACCAGTCCGGTGCGGTCGATTAACGGTCCTGAAGATCTTGCGGGTAAAAAGGTTATTGTCGGATCCGGCACCAATCAGGAGCGCATCCTCTTAGGCTGGAACGAGGAGAATAAAAAGGCCGGGCGTGAGCCCGCGCTGCCGGTGTACCTGACGGATGATGCCTCGGGCAATCTTTATATTCAGTCCGGGCGGGCGGATGTGTTCTTTGGACCACAGTCGGTCGCGGCGTATAAAGCCGCGCTGACCGGTAAAACGCGCGTTGTCGGGCTGGGCCCGAAAAAAGCGTATGTTGCCACGACCACCAAAAAAGGCAATCAACTGGTCTACGCCCTGCAGGCCGCGCTGGACGGCGCGATCACGCGCGGGGAGTATCAGAAGGTGCTGGCGCGCTGGGGAGAGCAGGGCGAAGCGGTGACACACTCGGAGGTTAACCCGCCTGGGATCACGTATTAATTGTGCTCTACACTTAGGATTTTCACTCCTGAGAGGGCAACATGATCAAACTTTATGGTGCACCCGGCTGGGGCTCGGCAATCAGCGAAGTGATGCTGACTCTGGCAGACATCCCTTACGAGTTTATTGATGTGGACGGGTTTGATGCGCCCGGTCCGCAGCGCGAATTGCTGCAAAGACTCAATCCATTGTGTCAGGTGCCGACACTGGCGCTGGAAAATGGCGCGATCATGACCGAAACAGCCGCCATCGCCCTGATGGTGCTCGACAGGTGTCCCGATCTGGCGCCGCCCGTCGGACAGGCAGAACGTCAGCAATTTCAGCGCTTGCTTATCTGGTTTGTCGCGAACGTCTATCCGACCTTTACCTATGCCGATTATCCCGAACGCTGGGTGCCTGACGCACCGGAACAGTTGAAGAAAAATTGTATCGAATACCGCAAATCCCTCTATTTGTGGTTCGATAGCCAGCTCAAAGCGGCCCCGTTTGCGCTGGGTGAACAGCTTACGCTACTCGACGTCTATATTGCGGTCGCACGTACCTGGGGGCCACGGCATGCGTGGTTTGCCGAGAATACGCCAAAGATAACGGCCATTGCAGACGCCGTGTGTCAGCTTCCTGAACTGCACAAGGTGTTAAAGGCAAACGGCATTATCTGATAACGTGTAAACCTGATTCATAACAGGAAGCCTGCACATGCCACATGTAGATATCAAATGTTTTCCCCGGGATTTAAACGACGAACAAAAAAACGCGCTGGCGGCTGATATTGCCGAGGTGATAATTCGTCATTTCAACAGTAAAGACAGTTCAGTGTCGGTGGCGTTAAACCAGGTTAATCCTGAAGACTGGAAAGCGCAGGTCTGGGACAGCGAAATTGGCCCGAAGCTGGATTCGTTGATTAAAAAGCCCGGCTATTCGATGTAATTTTATTTGCCGGGCAGCGGCCTCGTTGACCCGGCATTTAAGTTTCTCCCGACATTTCGCAAAAATCGATAATACGATCCTGTGACGTTTCCGTTACACTTTCCCTCTCTAAAACTTTCACGAAATCATCTGGTAAGCACAGCAGTTGCGTTAAATTCAGTACAGGATAATTTTCTCATGACAAAATTACCTCAGTTCTCACTCGCCTTTTTTCATCCTCGTTACTGGCTCAGCTGGACAGGCATTGCAGCGCTCTGGTGCATTGTGCAGCTCCCGTATCCCCTTTTATTAAGAATCGGACACGGGCTTGGTCGTCTGGCCATGCGTTTGCTTCCCCGTCGTGTGGACATCGCTCGCCGCAACCTTGAGCTCTGTTTTCCCGACATGAAAAAGGATGAGCGCGAAAAGCTACTGCAGCGTAATTTTGAATCGGTTGGCATGGGCGTCATCGAAACCGGGATCGCCTGGTTCTGGCCTGACTGGCGTGTGCGTAAATGTTTCAGCGTCAGCGGATATGAACATATGGAAGAGGCCCGGGAGCGCGGAAATGGCGTGGTGCTCATCGGTATGCATTTTCTCACGCTTGAGCTGGGGGCGAGGATCTTTGGCATGCTCAACCCGGGTGTCGGTGTTTATCGCCCTAACAATAATGCGCTGCTGGACTGGCTGCAGACGCGTGGTCGTCTGCGCTCAAATAAAACCATGCTGGATCGCTATGACCTGAAGGGCATGATCCGCGCCCTGAAGCAGAATGAAATTCTCTGGTACGCCCCGGATCACGACTACGGCAAAACCAACAGCGTGTTTGTACCGTTCTTTGCGGTTCCTGATGCCGCGACAACCGCCGGAAGTTATATGCTGGTGAAGAGTGCCAGACCGGCGGTGATCCCGTTCGTTCCACGCAGAAAGGCAGACGGCAGCGGTTATGAACTGATTATTCTTGAAGATATCGGCGAAACGCTGCAGGGTGGCGATAAAGCGTCGGTAGCCACGCAAATGAACAGGGCGATTGAGCGCGCGGTGCTGATGGCGCCGGAGCAATATATGTGGTTGCACCGACGCTTCAAAACCCGTCCTGAAGGCCAGCCGGACAGATATGCGCGCAAAAAAAGCGTGGTCACTTCCAACAGAACTGTATCTACAGGCGACATGCCTGAACAGTCAGGCATTCAGCACTAAAGTATGCCCTCACCGTAACATGAGGGCAGGCCGACGGCTACAGCGCAGCCCTGCGGTACGGCGCATAATCTGCTTGCCACCAGGTCTCTTCAATCCGCGCCAGCAACATCTCATCCTCCATGGCTGGCGCAACACCTTGCTCAATGGCCGCTCGGGCGACGGCAAACGCGATATGGCGTGACACCGTTTCTATATGATCCACCGGCGGCAATAACCCGCCTTTTTCGGTTGTCACCAGCGGCGACTGCGCGGCCAGGCTGCAGCTTGCCGCCATCAGCATCTCCTCGGTGACCCGGCGTGCATGGCAGGCCAGAATACCCAGCCCCAGCCCGGGGAATACATAGGCGTTATTACACTGGGCAATATCGTACTGCTCGCCCTGCCAGAACACCGGCGCAAACGGGCTGCCGGTGGCGACGAGCGCGGCGCCCTGTGTCCAGGCAATGAGGTCCTGCGGTTGCGCCTCCGCGCGGGATGTGGGGTTAGAAAGCGGCATAATCACCGGACGCGGGCAGTGGCGATGCATCTCTTTCACAATCTCTTCGCTGAAGAGGCCCGGCTGGCCTGAGACCCCAATCATTACCGTCGGATGCGCGTTTTTAACCACGTCCAGCAGCGAAATATTGTTCGACTCAACCTGCCAGTCGCGGATCGCCTCGCGCGCCGTGAGCAGGTTTTTCTGGAAGTCGAGGAGGTTGGTCATATCATCAGTCAGCAGGCCAAAGCGATCGACCATAAAGACCCGACTGCGGGCTTCGGCTTCGGTTAGCCCGTCATCCATCATCAGCGCCACGATTTTTTCGGCAATGCCGCAACCGGCGGATCCGCTCCCCAGGAAGACCACGCGCTGATCGCGAACACGGGTCCCGGCAGCATGGGCGGCAGCAATCAGCGTGCCCGCGGTCACGGCGGCGGTACCCTGGATATCGTCGTTGAAACAGCACAGCTGGTCGCGGTAGCGCTGCAGCAGTCTGGTGGCGTTTTTCTGCGCGAAATCCTCAAACTGCAGCAATACATTGGGCCAGCGCTGCTTCACGGTACTGATAAACATGTCCATAAACTCGGCGTACTGATCGTCGCTGATGCGTGGGTGACGCCAGCCCATATACATGGGATCGTCCAGATGCTGCTGATTATTGGTACCGACATCGAGCATAATCGGCAGGGTAGACGCCGGGTGGATCCCACCACAGGCGGTATATAACGAGAGTTTTCCAATGGGTATTCCCATCCCACCAATTCCCTGATCGCCAAGCCCCAGAATACGCTCTCCGTCGGTCACGACGATGACGCGAATATCATTGCGTGAGAAGCTTTGCAGCATTTCATCAATACGGTGACGATTGGGCCAGGAAATAAACAGCCCACGCGCGCGGCGATAAATAGTCGAGAAGTGTTCGCACGCTTCTCCTACCGTGGGGGTATAGATAATGGGTAACGTCTCTTTCAGGTGCGAACGCAGCAGGTTGTAAAACAGCGTCTCATTAGTATCCTGGATATTACGCAGATAAACGTGGCGGGAAATATCGCTTTTAAAATGACAGAATTGTACCCAGGCGCGTTCGGTTTGTTCCTCGATGGTTTCAACGTTGTGTGGCAACAAACCGTGCAGATTAAAGTTATCACGTTCTTCTTTAATAAATGCGAGCCCTTTATTTAATAACGGGTTTTCCAGTAATACGGCGCCGCTATAAGGGGTATACAGTACTTCTTTGCGAGACATGAATGACTCCTGAATTTCAATAATCGGATAAGGTTCAGTTGCAGGCGCAGGTTTATTTATGTCTTTGGTTTCGCGCTAATCTAGCGGTTAAGGATCATAGGCGTAGTGATAACGGTCACAGTCTTTCTGGTTTAATTAATTTCAAAACACCGACGCGGCGATTAAAAACTTTAGTTACGAAAAGATGAATTAAGTTATTTAAAAACAAATCCTCGTGCTGTTCACATTTTCGGCGAAATCGCCATGCTAATTTCTCGATGAACCATTTTTATAAATGGCAATTTGAATACGATTAAATATTAAAGCTTTATTAAGTACAGGCCAATTACGATTTATTCCTGTTTATTGATATCCGAACCTACTAATCCGGTGATTATATGAAAGATAATTCTGTAACCACGTCTCCAGTCGCTTCACGTTTTGCTTTTGGGTTGAGCAATGCTGAAGTTGGCGCGGTCCCGTTGATGCTGTTTGTCGGGATCGCGGCCATTGTGGCCACCTCCGCGTGGGCGGGGCTGCTGCCGAAAAACATGATCGGTGGACTCGCGGTGATCATGACGCTCGGTTTCGCCTTTGCCAAAATTGGCCGACAAATCCCGCTGCTGAAAGATATTGGTGGCCCGGCAATATTGTGCCTGATGCTGCCCTCGGTGCTGGTCTATTTTGGCGTATTCGAGAAACACACCCTGGATACGGTTCACCTGTTGATGAAAGAGGCCAATTTGCTCTATTTCGTCATCGCCTGTCTGGTGGTGGGGAGTATTTTGGGGATGAACCGCGTGCTGTTGATCCAGGGGATGATCCGCATGTTCGTTCCACTGGTGGTGGGTACCCTGATGGCCGTGCTGACCGGCTTACTCGTTGGTTCGCTGTTTGGCTATACGCCGTATCACACCTTCTTCTTCATCATCGTACCGATTATCGGCGGAGGGATTGGCGAGGGGATTTTACCGTTGTCGCTGGCCTATTCGGCGATACTGGGTCAGACACCTGACGTCTACGTGGCGCAACTGGCACCCGCCGCCGTAGTGGGGAATATTTTTGCCATTATTTGTGCGGGTACGCTGGCGCGCCTCGGGGCAAAACGTCCCTCGCTTTCAGGCAATGGCATGTTAACCCGCAGCAAAGATGACACAAGCCTGTTTGCCAGCGCGCAGAGCGTACAGCAGACGGATTTCCATCTGATGGGGGGCGGGCTGCTGATGGTGTGTGCGTTTTTTATCGTTGGCGGACTGTTTGAGAAGCTGGTGCATATTCCCGGCCCGGTATTGATGATCCTCATCGCCGTGCTGTGCAAATACTTCAAGGTGATCCCGGCCTCCATGGAGCAGGGCGCGCACAGCTGCTATAAATTTGTCTCCGCTGCGCTGGTCTGGCCGTTGATGATTGGTCTCGGCATGCTGTACGTGCCGCTCGAGAGCGTGGTGTCGGTCTTTTCGGTGGGATATGTGGTGGTGTGCGGTTCGATCGTCATCGCAATGGCGCTGAGCGGCTATTTTATTGCGTCGCGCCTGAATATGTACCCGGTGGAAGCGGCGATTGTCACCTGCTGTCATAGCGGGCTGGGCGGGACAGGAGATGTGGCAATTCTTTCCGCTTCTAACCGCATGTCGCTGATGCCGTTTGCCCAGATTGCGACCCGCATTGGCGGTGCGTCGACGGTGATTTTCGCCACGCTTCTGATGGGCTGGTTAATGGCGCACTGATCCCGGATGTCAGAAGACTGAATCGCAACGACATTTTCAGCACGCCGCTGCGGTTCAGTTCTTTATAAATATCACTGCGCTGGATAGAATTACCGCATTCACAGCGACGGGAAACCGCACGATGACCGGAAGAGTTGATTACCAGATTGAAAAATTTCTCTTTACCGAAGCCGCCGAACCAGAGCGTCTGACGCGTCAGTGGGCGGAGGTACTGGAAGAGTGTCGGGAGCAACAGGCCGGTGCAGAAGAACGTCTGCGTCTGGCGCTGCTGAATGTGGATTACGTCACCAGCTTTGAGCTTCCTTTCCGGTTACTCCTCACCCGCGCCCCACAGTTAATTGACGGCCTCAGAAAAGAGCTTCAACTCAGCCAAAAAAATGTGCTTTTTAACGGCAAGCGCTTCGGCTGTGTTTATAGCCTGAAAATGAATCTGGACGGGATCCCCGATGAATTTAACTACCACCTGAAAACGCGTATCCAGCGCAGTGATAGCGAAGGGGGGAGCGAAGTGCCGTACCGGCAAATCGCCCAGCAGGTGAAAGCGCCCCGTGAGCGATTAAAGTTAGCGCTGGAAAACGGGCTCGCGGTCACCGCACTCGACGGGCTTTTCTGGTTCGGCATTCAGCGCATCGCGGCCGATGTGCAACGGTTGCGCAAAACGGGGATGAGAATAACCACCTCCGGGACCGAGGTCTTTGATACGCTGACCAGGACCCGACGGCAGATCCCGGTCTATCGTCAGGAAAAAGCGTAGCGTTGCCACGGATATCAACGTAACCGCAGCGCTACTCAGCCCGCAGCAATATCGCCATCAGCCCAGGAAAACGGGCATCCAGATCGTCTCTTCGCAGTGAAATCATATTCTCTCGCCCCTGCGGGCGCTGCCAGATTACACCGCTGTCGCGCAGTACGCGCCAGTGGTGGGTCATGGTGGATTTCACCACATCGTCCGGGCGCAGCGCGTTGCAGCTCAGTTCACTGCCATCGGCCAGCCTGCGGATAATCGATAGCCGGAGCGGGTTGCCGAGAGCAAACAGCACATTTTCCAGCAGTATTTGTTCAGGTTCGGGGTGGTTTGGGATCATCGTTTTCCTGCGTCAACGTTCAGATTGAGCTATATCAACAATAGGTCAACCGTGAAAAAATAGTTCGATAATACTCGTACAATAGGACTATTATAGCAAACGAACACACAGGCGACCATCCCGGTCGTCACAACGCAGTCTTACAGACTTAAGGAAATATTATGCCCCGACCCATCCCTCTCGAACGTTATCGCAACATCGGTATTTCCGCGCATATCGATGCCGGTAAAACGACAACCACCGAACGCATCCTGTTTTACACCGGGATGAGCCACAAGCTGGGTGAAGTACACGATGGCGCGGCAACAACCGACTGGATGGCGCAGGAGCAAGAGCGCGGGATCACCATTACCTCCGCGGCCGTCAGCTGCTTCTGGCCGGGTATGGACAGAGGGTTTGAACCGCACCGGATCAATATCATCGACACCCCGGGGCACGTGGATTTCACCATTGAGGTGGAACGTTCCATGCGCGTGCTGGACGGTGCCGTCATGGTGTACGACTCCGTGGGCGGCGTGCAGCCACAGTCAGAGACCGTCTGGCGTCAGGCGAATAAATATCATGTGCCGCGCCTGGCGTTCGTCAACAAAATGGACCGTCCGGGTGCCGATTTCTTCCGCGTCGTACGGATGATGCAGGAACGCCTGAAGGCGAATCCGGTGCCTATTGTGATCCCTGTGGGAGCGGAAGAGCATTTCACCGGCGTGGTGGATCTCATCAAGATGCGTACCATTGTGTGGGATGATGCCACACAAGGCATGGTGTTTAACTATGCGCCGGTACCGGACGAATTGCTGAGCACCGCGCAGGAGTGGCGGGAAAAAATGGTCTCTGCGGCAGCAGAAGCCAGCGACGCGCTGATGGATAAATACCTGGAGACGGGCGACCTTGATGAGGCCGAGATCATCAAAGGGCTGCGTATTCGGACCATCTCCGGTGAAATCCAGCCGATGCTGTGCGGCAGCGCCTTTAAAAACAAAGGGGTACAGCGCATGCTCGATGCGGTGATTGAGCTGATGCCATCCCCTCTGGATGTACCGGCCATCGACGGTGTGGACGAAAAAGGGCAGCATGCGGAGCGTCATCCAAGTGATGAAGAGCCGTTTTCTGCGCTGGCGTTCAAACTGATGAGCGATCCGTACGTCGGGCAGTTGACCTTTATTCGCGTTTACTCTGGCGTGTTGAGAAAAGGCGACGCGGTGTATAACCCGGTGAAGGGCAAGAAAGAGCGTATCGGACGCATCGTGCTGATGCATGCCAACGATCGTCACGAGGTGGATGAGCTGCGCGCCGGTGATATTGCGGCCTGTGTGGGTCTGAAGGATGTGACCACCGGGGACACGCTCACCGATCCGAATGCGGTCATCACGCTTGAGCGAATGGAGTTCCCGGACCCGGTGATCTCCCTTGCCATCGAGCCAAAAACCAAGGGCGATCAAGAGAAGATGGGCATTGCCCTGCAACGCCTGGCGGCGGAAGATCCGTCGTTCCGTCTGCATACCGATGAAGAGTCCGGCCAGACGATTATTTCCGGTATGGGTGAGTTACATCTTGAGATTATCGTCGATCGCATGAAGCGTGAGTTTGGCGTCGAGGCGAACATCGGCCGTCCGCAGGTGACCTACCGCGAGACGCTGCGCAAAGCGGTGAAAGATATCGAAGGCAAATTTGTCCGGCAGTCCGGCGGTAAAGGGCAGTACGGGCATGTGGTCCTGAGCCTTGAGCCGTTAGAGCCTGGAAGTGGCTTCAAGTTTGAAGATGCCACGAAGGGTGGCGTGGTGCCGCGTGAGTATATTCCCTCTGTGGAAAAAGGGCTGCGCGAAGCCATGAACAGTGGTGTGCTGGCGGGGTATCCGGTTGTCGATGTAAAAGCGACCCTGACCTTTGGGTCGTATCACGACGTCGACTCCTCGGAAATGGCGTTCCGCATGGCGGCGATCCTCGGGTTTAAAGAGGGCGCTCGCAGAGCGGATCCAGTGATCCTTGAGCCGGTGATGCATGTCGAGGTGGAAACGCCGGAAGAGTACGCCGGTAATATCATGGGCGATCTCTCATCCCGTCGTGGCATGGTGCAGGGCATGGAAGAGCAGTACGGCAGCCAGATTATCCGCGCTGACGTGCCGCTGGCAGAGATGTTTGGATACGCCACCACGCTGCGCTCGATGTCGCAAGGCCGCGCGACCTACACGATGGAGTTCCACCATTTTGCGGAAGCACCGCGCAATGTGGCGGATGAGATTATTGCCCGGCGTGCGAAGTAATACGTTCACCCTCTCCCCGATGGGGGAGGGTTTATCAATCCAGCGCCTTCACCATTTTCCCACTCGCCACAAACGTCCCGGCTCCCAGATGGTGCAGGGTATTCAGCTTATCCCCGTCAAACAGCCAGCGTCCGGCGACAAACGCGCGTTCATCGGCGGCGGCTGAAACCACTTCCCCGAATAGCGTATCGTACTTTTCTGCCGCGGATGTAACGGGTAATAACCGGCACTCCATCCACGCCAGACATTTCTCTTCAATGACGGGCAGGCCGAGTGCCGGACCGTTCACCACCGGGATGCCGTAGCAGTTGAATTTGTCTTCGTCGCGCCCGCTAACGCTACCCACCGCGTAGGTCCAGTTGGCGGCGGACACGCCGGGAATGACGATGCCAAATTGCCCGCTGCGTTCAATTAGTTCACGCGACCAGGTGCTTTTATCCACCACAATGGCGATACGCGGTGGTTCAAACTCAACCGGCATCGACCACGCGGCAGCCATAACGTTACGCCTGTCCAGGGTTTCATCCCGACTGGTGATAAGCACGGTGGGACCATGGTTTAAAAGACGGCTGGCATGACGTAATTCAACAGGACGAAAGTGGTTCATAGGGTCTCCTCATTAATAACGATGAGTATGGCGAAAAAGCACGGAAATCAAAGTGGACACGTAAAATTAGTTTATAAACAGAACATCACTGTTAAAGGAAACTGATGCATGTCCCCATTTCTGACTGCCTATTTCGCCCGCATCGGCTGGAAACAACCGGCTACTGTTGATATCGACACCTTGCGCGCGCTGCATTTACATCACAACTGTGCGATCCCGTTTGAGAATATCGATGTCGTTCTGCCGCGCGAAATACAGCTCGACGATCAAAGCCTTGTCGACAAACTTGTTAAGGCGCGTCGCGGGGGGTATTGCTTTGAACAAAATGGCTTGTTTGAGCGCGTGTTGCGCGAAGTTGGGTTTACGGTGCGCAGCGTGCTGGGACGTGTGGTATTAGCGAATCCACCACAAATGCCGCCGCGCACGCATCGCCTGTTGCTCGTCGAACTTAACGGCGAGCGCTGGATTGCCGACGTTGGGTTTGGCGGCCAGACGCTGACGGCACCGATTCGTCTGCTTGCCAACCAAGAGCAGGAGACGCCGCACGGGCTGTATCGTCTGCTGAGCGAGGGGAACGACTGGGTACTACAATTCCGTCACCATGAGCACTGGCAGTCGATGTACCACTTTGACCTGACGACACAATATTTCAGTGATTACGTCATGGGGAATTTCTGGTCGGCGCACTGGCCGCAGTCCCATTTCCGCCATCATCTGCTGATGTGCCGCCATCGGCCTGACGGCGGCAAACTGACGCTGACCAACTTCAACTTTACTCACTGGCAAAAGGGCCATGTAGAGGAGCAGATCCATCTTCCCGATGCTGCGGCGCTGTATCAGTTGATGCAGGAGCGCTTCGGGCTGGGCGTTGACGATCCGAAGCACGGTTTTTCCCTGGCGGAGCTGACGGCGGTGATGGCGGGTTTCGAAACTCACGGAAAATAGCCTTCTCGCTATCGGCCGCGAAACTCGCGCCGATAGCGAGAAGGCGAGGTGTTATTAAGCCTCCGTGCGCCAGCCAGTATAGAGACCTGGCTGGCAACGGGGATCAAGTCCGGTCTTATTCTGTGACTGGCAGCGCCATAACGTCTTTGGTCGTCATAATCTCGGCAAACACATCGGCAACACCGGCTAATGCCGCACGTTGCAGCGCTTTGTGGTCCACCACGCCACCCTGACCATCATCCAGATCGCGTGTTGCTGTCGCATCTTCAGGGATAATCACGTTATAGCCCAGCGGAACAGCGTCACGTGCGGTAGAGGAAATGCACATGTGTGTCATCAGGCCAATGACTATCACCTTTTTGATCCCTTTTTTATTTAATTGCGCATCCAGATCGGTGCCAACAAAAGAGCTCGGGGTCGCTTTGGTGATAATGGCATCGCGTGCAGAAGGCTGTAGGTCTTGATGGAACTTGGCATAAACAGACCCTTCGGCAAACAGCGGGCTATCCTTTGGCGCTATATGGCGCACGAAGTACACCGGCATCCCCTTTTGATGGGCATAGCTAACCAGCTTTTGACTGTTCTTCAGTACCTTATCTCCATCAGGGATCACCATCTGACCACGAAAATCTTTACCTGCGTAATATTCGTTTTGGATATCCACCACGATTAACGCCGTTTGTGAGGCGGATAAAGACGAAGTCGCCGTTGCGCCTGTCATTGCACGAATGGTTTTGCTATTCGCGCCGGTCGTTTCCTGCGCGCTAGCATAAGTGGAAAAAGTGCTCATCAGCAATGCTGTACGAAAAAATGGTTTCATCACGCGAACCCCTTCTGTGTTGTGTTCGGGAGCCATTATTCCGCACAGTTGCTCACAGTATGAGTCACCTGGAGAACCAATAACGATACTTTTGGGCCATTATGAGACGACATTTCGTGGTGGAATTTTCTTCTGCAAAGCGGCATGCTTCAGCCTTCATCGCCCGGTGGCGGCTACGCCTTACCGGGCCTACAGCCCACGCGGCGGCATCATTCGAAGGCATGTTGATATGGAAATCGTTTTACGAAATAAATTCAGTTCATTGGGTATGTTGCTGGGAGGAATTGCACTCATTCTCTCAATCGTCCAGTTTTCATTCGGCCCGTTTTCTCCAAAGCCGCCAGCGCTTGAAGTTATGGTTGCTGAGAAGGTTTCGGCTGTAAAACAAGGGATAATTGCGGGGCTAAAGGGGGAGCGTCCTGCTGCCCGAACAGAAAAAACAACGGTCGATATCGACCGCATTCTTCTTAATGCCGGGATTATTCTCGCTGTTGTGGCTCTGGGGCTTTCGTTCATCGGAGGGATGTGCAAGGAGAGCCGTTGGGGGATCTCCGGGGCACTTCTTTTCTCAGGGCTAACGCTAACGTTCCATGCTGTGCTACTTGCATTCGGATTGATCGTCGCGGTGCTGTTGCTGTTATTTATTCTCTCTCTGATAACCGGAGGGTCAGTAAGTTGACATTAAAGCCCGGTGGCGGCTACGCCTTACCGGGCCGACAGGTGCTTGAACGTAGGTCGGGTAAGGCGAAGCCGCCACCCGACAAAATCAACGGCGCGACCTCACCACCTGATACCGACGGGTAAAGTACTCAAACGGTGCGCTCCACACGTGCACCAAGCGGGTGAACGGGAAGATAAGGAAAATCGTCATCCCCAGCACCAGATGAACGCGGAAGATCGGCGCCACGCCGCTCAGCATTTCTGACGAACCTCCCTTAAACGTCACAATTCCCTGCGCCCAGCCGACCAGCTTCATCATCTCGCTTCCGTCAGGATACTGTGCGGAGAAGGGGATGGTGGTCAGCCCCAGAATGCACTGTATCAGCAGGATACTCATGATGATGATATCCGGCGTGGTGGAAGTGGCGCGCACCCGCTGGTTGAACAGGCGGCGAATCAGCAGCATGGACCCGCCAATCAGCGTCAGCACGCCGCAAATCCCCCCAGCAATCATGGCTAACTGCTGCTTAACCGCGACGGGTAAAAACCAGGCATACATCCAGTGCGGAGTTAGCATGCCGAACAGGTGTCCGAAGAAAATCCCCAGGATCCCAATGTGAAACAAGTTAGAGGCCCAGTTCATACCGCGTTTGCTGAGCATCTGGCTCGATGAGGCGCGCCAGGTGTATTGCCCGTAGTCGTAGCGCAACCAGCTGCCGAGGAAAAACACGGTGGCGCAGATGTAGGGGTAAATGTCATAGAAAAAGACGTTCAGGTAATGTGTCATTTTGGGCCTCCGGCGCTGACGTCTACGTACTGCGGCGCGACGTCCTGGCTAAAGCGTCGTTGATAGTGCTGCATCGGCGAGCTGTCGCACGATGTGGCGTTGTCTTCGATAAACTTGACCTGTTCCTCTTCCCAGACGGCGTCCAGCGCCTGGCGGGTGTCATCGCGTTTTTCCGTGGCCACCTGTTTCGCCACGCTGTCGCTGGAAAGCCGCGTTCCGGCCAACACCAGCAGGGCATCGAACAGCTGATAATGGGCCACGCCGCGCTGCTTCAGACGCCCGCCAATCAGCGCCAGGATAGGCGCGACGTTCTGCAATCCTTCGCGCGCCTCGTCGTCCGTAACGATACTGAGGTACTCCAGATAGAGCGGCAGATAGTCCGGCAGTTCGCGGCAGTCGAGCTGTAGCCCGGCTTTCTCATACTGGCCCATCAGGTCGACCATTGCCTGACCCCGATCGCGGGATTCAGCGTGAACATGCTCGAACAGCAGCAGCGAGGTCGCGCGGCCACGCTCAAATACCTCGCACCACTCGGCCTGTTTATCCAGCAGCGGGGCGCTCAGGTGCTGACGGGCAAATGACAGCAGCATGGGTGCGTCCTGCTCAATGAGCGAAAGCGCTTCCTCGCGATTTTCCCACAGAGTCTCATCGGGATACTCAATCAGCAGCGCGATGATTTTGAGGATCTGCATTACTCTCCCTCCCCATGTTCGCGCACCTCGGTGATGTTGATGGCATCAATCCGGCTGCTGTTGAAGAGGTTAAATTTGGTGTCAGAGCCGTGGCAGCCGTCGCCAAAGGTGAAGCCGCAGCCGTTACGTTCCGGGAAGGCATCGCGCGCCATTTCACGGTGGCTGGTGGGGATCACGAAACGATCCTCATAGTTGGCGATGGCCAGATAGCGGTACATCTCTTCAACCTGTTCCACGGTAAGGCCTACCTCCTCAATCGCACGGGTGTCCGTGACGCCTTCTACCGTCTGGGAGCGCTTGTAGTGTCGCATCGCCATCATGCGTTTAAGGGCGCGCAGCACCGGGTCGGTATCCCCCGCGCTGAGCATGTTCGCCAGGTACTGCACGGGAATGCGCAGGCTCTCCACGGCAGGCAGGACGCCGTCGCTCTGCGGCAGACCGCCTGCGTCAGCGTAGGACTGGATCGGTGACAGCGGCGGCACATACCAGACCATCGGCAGGGTGCGGTATTCCGGGTGCAGCGGCAGGGCCAGCTTCCAGTCCATCGCCATTTTGTAGACCGGGGAGCGCTGGGCCGCATCAATCACGTTCTGCGGAATGCCCTGTTTCAGCGCTTCTTCAATCACCGCCGGGTCGTTCGGGTTGAGGAACACGTCGCACTGGCGTTCGTAGAGATCGGTTTCATGCTCGGTACTGGCGGCCTCTTCAATACGGTCCGCGTCATACAGCAGCACGCCGAGATAGCGGATGCGCCCAACGCAGGTTTCCGAGCAGACGGTCGGCTGGCCGGATTCAATGCGCGGGTAGCAGAAGATGCATTTTTCTGACTTGCCGCTCTTCCAGTTGAAGTAGATCTTTTTGTACGGACAACCGCTGATGCACAGACGCCAGCCGCGGCATTTGTCCTGATCAATCAGCACAATGCCGTCCTCTTCGCGCTTGTAAATGGCGCCGCTCGGGCAGGTGGCGACGCAGCTTGGGTTCAGGCAGTGCTCGCACAGGCGCGGCAGGTACATCATGAAGGTGTTTTCAAACTGGCCGTACATCTCTTTCTGGATCTTCTGGAAGTTACGGTCGCGGGCGCGTTTTTCGAATTCGCCGCCCAGCAGCTCCTCCCAGTTGGGTCCCCAGACGATCTTGTCCATCCGCTTGCCGTCAATCAGCGAGCGCGGGCGAGCGGTAGGGAGGTGATCCCCCTCCGGCGCGCGGTGCAGATCCTGATAATCGAAGGTGAAAGGCTCATAATAATCGTCAATCTGCGGCAGGACGGGGTTAGAAAATATTTTCGACAGCACCCCCATTTTGCCGCCGAGACGCGGCGTCAGCTTACCGTGAATACCGCGGATCCAGCCGCCTTGCCACTCTTCCTGATCTTCCCAGTTTTTCGGGTAGCCGATCCCCGGTTTGGTTTCGACGTTGTTAAACCATGCATACTCCATCCCTTCACGCCCGGTCCAGACGTTTTTACAGGTGACCGAGCAGGTGTGGCAGCCAATGCATTTATCGAGATTCAGTACCATGCCAACCTGTGAACGTATTTTCATTTTTTCGTCTCCTGTACCTGATCCCGACCTTCGCCATCCAGCCAGTTAATGTTTTTCATTTTGCGGATCATGATGAACTCGTCGCGGTTGGAGCCAACGGTGCCGTAATAGTTGAAGCTGTAAGCCAACTGCGCGTAACCGCCAATCATGTGCGTCGGTTTCGGGCAGACGCGGGTCACCGAGTTATGAATACCGCCGCGCCGTCCGGTCACCTCGGAACCCGGAATGTTAAGAATGCGCTCCTGGGCGTGGTACATCATGGTCATACCCGGTGGCACGCGCTGGCTGACCACCGCGCGGGCGGTGAGTGCGCCGTTGGCGTTGAAGGCTTCAATCCAGTCGTTGTCCTCAATGCCCAGCTCACGCGCGTCGGTTTCACTGATCCAGACAATCGGCCCGCCGCGCGACAGGGTCTGCATCAGCAGGTTTTCACTGTAGGTAGAGTGGATGCCCCATTTCTGGTGCGGCGTCAGGAAGTTGAGCGCTTTTTCCGGGAAGCCGTTCGGCGGGATCTCGCGCATATGGCTGACGCTGCGGGTATCAATCGGCGGACGGTAAGCCACCAGACTTTCGCCGAAGGCACGCATCCACGGGTGATCCTGATACAGCTGCTGACGGCCGGAGAGGGTGCGCCACGGGATCAGCTCGTGAACGTTGGTATAACCCGCGTTGTAGGAGACATGCTCGCTTTCCAGACCGGACCAGGTCGGGCTGGAGATGATTTTACGCGGCTGCGCCTGAATATCGCGGAAGCGGATTTTTTCATCTTCTTTATTCAGCGCCAGGTGGGTGTGGTCGCGTCCGGTCAGTTCGCCCAGCGCTTCCCACGCCTTCACTGCCACCTGACCGTTGGTTTCCGGTGCCAGCGCAAGGATCACTTCGGCGGCATCAATGGCCGTCTCGATACGCGGACGGCCTTTCGCCGGACCGTCGAGCTTGACGTAGTTCAGCTTGCCGAGGAACTCGACCTCGTTTTGCGTGTTCCACGAGATCCCTTTCCCGCCGTTGCCGAGCTTGTCCAGCAAGGGGCCGAGGGAGGTAAAGCGCTCCCAGGTTTCCGGGTAGTTACGCTCGACGACCGCAATGTTCGGCGCGGTTTTGCCGGGGATCAGATCGCATTCGCCTTTGCGCCAGTCCTGAATATCAAACGGCTGGGACAGTTCCGCCGGGGAATCGTGTTGCAGAGGCTGCAACACGACGTCCGTTTCCGTACCGAGATGGCCGACGCACACGTCAGAGAAAACTTTGGCGATGCCTTTGTAAATCTCCCAGTCGCTACGCGATTCCCACGCCGGGTCGACGGCGGCAGACAGCGGATGAATAAACGGATGCATGTCGGAGGTGTTCATGTCGTCCTTTTCATACCAGGTGGCGGTGGGCAGGACGATGTCAGAGAACAGGCAGGTGCTGGACATACGGAAATCGAGCGTTACCAGCAGGTCGAGTTTGCCCTCAATGGCGTTAGTCTGCCAGTCGACCTCTTCAGGCTTCACGTCATCGGTCGAGCCTAAATCTTCTCCTTGTATCCCGCTTTCGGTGCCGAGCAAATACTTGAGCATGTACTCGTGGCCTTTGCCGGAGGAGCCAAGCAGGTTCGAGCGCCAGACAAACAGATTGCGCGGGTGGTTTTTACCGCTGTCGGGCTGCTCGCAGGCGAAGCGGATATCGCCCGATTTCAACGCCTGAACGGTGTACTCCTGCGGCGTCATGCCCGCCGCCTCCGCGCGGGCTTTGATGTGCAGCGGGTTGAGGTTGAGCTGCGGCGCCGACGGCAGCCAGCCCATACGCTCGGCGCGGACGTTGAAGTCGATCAGATGACCGGTGAATCGGGATGCGTCCGCCAGCGGAGAAAGCAGCTCCTGCGCCGTCAGCTTCTCATAGCGCCACTGGCTGGCGTGGTTGTAAAAGAACGAGGTGCTGTTCATCTGGCGCGGCGGGCGGTTCCAGTCCAGCGCGAAGGCCAGCGGCAGCCAGCCGGTTTGCGGACGCAGCTTCTCCTGGCCCACGTAGTGCGACCAGCCACCGCCGCTTTGGCCTACGCAGCCGCAGAAGACCAGCATGTTGATCATGCCCCGGTAGTTCATGTCCATGTGGTACCAGTGGTTTACTCCGGCACCGAGAATGATCATCGAGCGTCCATGCGTTTTGTGCGCCGTGTCGGCAAACTCACGGGCAATTTTTTCAATCAGATACGCGGGAACACCGGTGATCTGTTCGCCCCAGGCCGGTGTATACGCTTTGATCTCACCATAATTTTCAGCCGCGTTACTGTCTTCCAGACCACGATCGAGACCGTAGTTGGCAAGCACCAGATCGTACACGCTGACCACATGTTTCTGGCTGCCATCGGCAAGCGTCAGGGTTTTACTTGGCACGCGGCGGGTCAGCACTGGCTCCTGCTTCACGCTGCGAAAATGCGGATTCTCATTGCCGCCAAAGTAGGGGAAGGCGACATCCGCCACGCTGTCGTGTGTGATCAGCAGGGAAAGGGTCAACTCCGTTTCCTGACCCGCAGCCAGCGATTCCAGGTTCCATTTGCCTTTTTCGCCCCAGCGGAAGCCAATGGAACCGTTAGGAACCACCAGATTACCGGCAATATCAAAAGCGACGGTTTTCCACTCCGGATTGTTGGCTTCGCCCAGCCCGTCAACAAGGTCAGACGCCCGCAGCATGCGTCCCGGCACCAGACGACCATCGGCCTGCTCATCCAGCAGAACCAGCATCGGCATGTCGGTGTAGCGGCGGCAGTAGTTGAGGAAGTAGTCGCTTGGGTTATCTAGGTGGAACTCTTTGAGGATCACATGTCCCATGGCCATCGCCAGCGCGCTGTCGGTCCCCTGTTTGGGGGCGAGCCACTGGTCGCTCAGTTTGGCAACTTCTGAGAAGTCAGGCGTGATGGCAACGGTTTTGGTCCCTTTATAACGAACCTCGGTAAAGAAATGGGCGTCGGGGGTGCGCGTCTGGGGAACGTTAGAGCCCCAGGCGATGATATAGCTGGAGTTGTACCAGTCGGCGGACTCCGGCACGTCGGTCTGCTCGCCCCAGGTCATGGGCGAGGCGGGAGGCAGGTCGCAATACCAGTCATAGAAACTCAGGCAGGTACCGCCGAGCAGAGAGAGATAGCGCGTACCGGCAGCGTAAGAGACCATCGACATCGCCGGAATAGGCGAGAAACCGGCCACGCGGTCCGGGCCATAATTTTTGATGGTCCAGACGTTGGCGGCGGCAATCAGCTGGTTCAGCTCTTTCCAGTTCGAGCGGATAAACCCGCCTTTACCGCGTGCCTGTCGGTAGCTCTGCGCTTTTTGCGGATCGTTTTGAATGGCATCCCAGGCGAGTACCGGGTCGCTGTTCTGCGCCAGCGCCTCGCGCCAGAGTTCAATCAGCCTGCGGCGCACCAGCGGATATTTGAGGCGGTTGGCGCTGTAGAGGTACCAGGAGTAGCTTGCGCCGCGTGGGCAACCGCGTGGCTCATGGTTAGGCAGGTCCGGGCGAGTGCGGGGGTAATCGGTCTGCTGGGTCTCCCAGGTCACCAGTCCGTTTTTGACATAAATCTTCCAGCTGCAGGAGCCGGTACAGTTCACGCCGTGGGTAGAGCGCACAATCTTGTCGAACTGCCAGCGCTGGCGGTAGCTGTCTTCCCAGTCCCGGTTGGTGTGATACACCTGCCCGTGTCCATCGGCGAAACTGTCGCCTTTTGTTTTGAAGTAACGAAAGCGGTCCAGCAGTTTGCTCATGACATTTCTCCTGCTTCGATAGCATGGCCGGAGGGTGCTGCATCACGCTCCGGCGAAGATGTAGTTATTATTTTTGTGAGGATTTACGGCCGTACACCAGCCAGGTGACGAGCACGCAGACGATGTAAAACACGAGGAAGACTTTCATGGCGCCGACCGGCGATCCGGTCATTGCCAGCGAGGTGCCGAAGGCTTTGGGGATAAAAAATCCGCCTACTGCGCCAATGGCAGAGATAAAGCCCAGCGCGGCAGCGGTGTCCGTCACGGCTTCATGCTGCGCCTGTTCATCCGTGCCACCTTGCTTTCTCACCCGGTCGATGGTGATTTGGCGAAAGATAATCGCAATCATCTGGAAGGTTGAGCCGCTGCCCAGCCCGGCGGTGAGGAACAGCCCCATAAAGACCAGATAAAACGCGACAAAGCTGCCGGAGCCCGAGCCGGGCAGGGTCAGGAAGATCAGGGCGCTAAAGATGGCCATAAAGACAAAGTTGATGAGCGTGACGCGCACGCCGCCCAGCCTGTCGGAGATCATCCCGCCCGCTGAACGCGCCAGCGCACCAATCAGGGGGCCAAAGAAGGCAAGGTGAAGAATGTTAACGTCCGGAAACTGGGTTTTCGACAGCATGGCAAAGCCTGCCGAGAAACCGATAAACGAGCCGAAGGTCGCCAGATAGAGCAGGCTCAGCAGCCAGAGATGAAACCGCTTAAGTACCGGAAGCTGGCTGGCGATAGAGGCTTTTGAGCTGGCGATATCGTTCATGCCAATAAACGCCGCAATGGTGGCCAGCAGCAGAAGCGGGGCCCAGATCCAGGCGGCATTCGCCAGCCACATGGTGGACCCGTCCTCCAGAGGCACACCGTTTACCCCCAGAAAGGTGAACATCGGCAGAAAAATGACCAGTGGCGCGATCAACTGCATCACGCTGACGCCCAGGTTTCCCAGCCCGCCGTTGATTCCCAGCGCGCTACCCTGTCTGGATTTTGGGAAGAAAAAGCTGATATTCCCCATGCTGGAGGCAAAGTTAGCGCCCGCAAATCCGCAGAGCAGGGCAATGACGATAAAGACCCAGTAAGGCGTCGCGGTGTTCTGAATGGCAATCCCCAGCCAGACGCAGGGGATAATCAGGATCACGGTGCTCAATACTGTCCAGTTACGTCCGCCAAATATCGGCACCATAAAAGAGTAGGGGACACGCAATATTGCGCCGGAGAGAGAAGGTAATGCCGTTAGCATAAAAAGCTGATCGGTAGTGAAATTAAATCCGACTTTATTGAGGTTAACCGCAATGGCACTAAATAACATCCAGACGCAAAAGGCCAATAGCAGGCAAGCCACAGAAATCCATAGGTTTCTTCGCGCGATATGTTTGCCTTTATTCTCCCAGAATTGCGGATTTTCCGGTTTCCAGTTACTTAAAAGATGGTGATGACTTTTCTCACTTTGTTGTGACATATCGCCCTCTTGCTTACCCAAATGAAGATAAAAAATAAGTAAAAACAGCTAGATATGAGAAGGTCTGGTATTGTGGTTATTGGAAGTATTGAGATACATCTGAAAGGATAGATAAAAAAGCGAACCCCAGAGTTTGGAAATGAAATAGGGGTTCGCCTAATGTGTTACTAATTGTAACGGTGGGATTTAATTACTCAGAAGGGAGTATTAAAACAACTCCAGAGAAATTAATTTATCAAGATGATTATTAAACGCAGCGTCATCCATTTCAGGCATGTTTAATAGATATATGCCGTCAAGGCCACATACCAGGCCAATTAAACGCCAGGCAATACTTGCTGCCGGGTCACCGGAACGGAATACGCCTGCATTCCTGCCAGCTTCAATAAGGGCAACCGTTTCCTGATGCCACATCTCCATTGTCAGCACATACGCGCCCTTGATCTCTGCGTCGCGGGTTGCGAGGATTTGCGCTTCTCGCCAGAGGCGAATGTAGGGTTCAAACCTGCCGTCATCGCTGCCGAGCATGGCATGTAAACGTGCCCGCCAGCTGGCGTGTTCCCCGACCACATCCGCATCCAGCAGTTCGCGGATCAGCCGGATAAAGGCCAGCGATTTTAACTCACCGCCGGAGGTGAAATGGTGATGCACTTGCCCGGTTGCGACACCGGCTTCGGAGGCGATGCGGCGCACCGTCATGGCGGAAAATCCCTCGGCCAGCGCCACGCGCATAGCGGCCTGTAAGATCTCTTCCCGTCTTTCATCCCTGGTCAGATAACCCATTTTCTCTCACTCTTAAATAGCAATGAAACGAGTGTAACAAAGAGCTGGACAAGTGTTCAACATTCCGTAGGATCGCATCCTGGACATGTGTCCATTTTTATATAAAAAGGAAATTTATGTTTCGTCAGTGGTTAGCGTTAGTGATTATCGTGCTGGTGTATATCCCGGTGGCGATTGACGCGACGGTGCTGCACGTGGCGGCGCCGACATTGAGCATGACGCTGGGCGCCAGCGGTAACGAATTATTGTGGATCATCGATATCTACTCGCTGGTGATGGCGGGTATGGTGTTGCCAATGGGCGCGCTCGGCGACCGCATCGGTTTTAAACGGCTGCTGATGCTTGGCAGCACGCTGTTTGGCCTGTCATCGCTGGCGGCGGCCTTTGCCCCCTCTGCGGGCTGGCTGATTGCCGCGCGCGCCTCGCTGGCAATTGGCGCGGCAATGATCATACCGGCAACCCTTGCGGGTATACGCACCTTGTTTATTAACGCGCGAGATCGCAACATCGCGCTTGGCGTCTGGGCCGCGGTCGGGTCCGGCGGGGCGGCGTTTGGTCCGCTGATTGGCGGTATGCTGCTGGAGCATTTTTACTGGGGATCGGTCTTTTTGATCAACGTGCCGATTGTGCTGGTGGTGGTGTCGCTGGCCGCGGTCTATGTTCCGCGTCAGCAAGGGCGCCCAGAGCAGCCGCTGAATATTAGCCATGCCGTCATGCTGATTGTGGCAATTTTGCTGCTGGTCTATAGCGCCAAAACCGCGCTGAAAGGCGGGCTTTCTCCATGGCTGGTGGCCTGTACACTGCTCACCGGCGCGGTATTGCTGTTTATCTTCGTGCGTATTCAGCTTCGCGCCCGCGTGCCGATGATCGACATGCGCCTGTTTTGCCATCGCATCATTTTAAGTGGGGTGGTGATGGCGATGACCGCCATGATCGCCCTGGTGGGGTATGAATTATTGATGGCCCAGGAGCTGCAGTTTGTGCATGGCTTTACCCCGTTTGAAGCGGGCATGTTCATGCTGCCGCTCATGGTCGCCAGCGGGTTCAGCGGCCCGATTGCCGGGATACTGGTTGGTCGTCTGGGGCTGCGCATGGTAGCGGCAGGCGGAATGGGGCTGAGCGCCGTCAGCTTTATAGGCCTGTCGATGCTCGACTTCAGCACGCAGCAGTGGCAGGCGTGGTGCCTGATGGTGCTGCTTGGCTTCAGTGCGGCGAGTGCGCTGCTGGCCTCCACCTCGGCAATCATGGCGGCGGCGCCGAAAGAGAAAGCCGCCGCTGCCGGGGCGATTGAAACCATGTCCTACGAACTGGGCGCGGGGCTGGGGATCGCGATATTTGGTCTGTTGCTGACCCGCAGCTTCTCGGCGTCGATTGAACTACCGAAGGGGCTGAACGCGTCCCTTAGCGAGAAAGCGTCGTCGTCGATCGGTGAAGCGATGAGCGTCGCGCAGGAGCTGACGCCTGCACTGGCCGAGTCGGTGATGTCGGCGGCGAAATCCGCGTTTATCACCTCGCACAGTGTGGCGTTAGGCAGTGCGGGAGGCATGCTGCTGGTTCTGGCGGTGGGGATCTGGTTTAGCCTGGCGAAAGCGCCGCAGCAGTAATAAAAAAGGCCAGCCGCGAGGGCTGGCCTTTCTGCACTAACGTATCTTAGAACTGGTAGGTCAGACCTACAGCAACGATATTGTCGGTAGCGATTTTAGCGTCTTTGGTGAACGCATTGTCGTCCAGCAGGTTGATTTTGTAATCAACATAGGTGGACATGTTTTTGTTGAAGTAGTAGCTCGCGCCAACGTCAACGTATTCCACCAGATCCTGGTCGCCGTAAGAACCGATGTCTTTACCTTTGGATTTCAGGTAAGCGATGGACGGACGCAGACCGAAGTCGAACTGGTACTGAGCCACAACTTCGAAGTTCTGTGCTTTGTTTGCAACGTGACCGTCACCGAAAGCTGTCATGTTACGGGTTTCAGAGTAGGTGGTTGCCAGGTAGATGTTGTTCGCATCGTACTTCAGACCGGCTGCCCATACTTCTGCGTTCTCGCCACCTGCGTTCAGGTCGCTTGCTGCACGAACCTGACGGTCAGTACGGTCAGATTTCGCGTAGGTTGCACCCGCTGCGAAGCCGTCGAATTCATAGGTAGAAGAGAGACCCCAGCCGTCACCGTTAGATTCGGTGATGTCGTTACGGTCGTTTTTACCCTGGTACTGAGCGGCAACGTTCAGGCCGTCAACCAGACCGAAGAAGTCGGTGTTACGGTAAGTCGCTACGCCAGTTGTACGGCCAGTCATAAAGCCATCAGTCTGGGTCCAGGTATCGCCACCGAATTCTGGCAGAACGTCAGTCCATGCGCCGATGTCGTACGCCACGCCGTAGTTACGGCCGTAGTCGAAGGAACCGAATTCGTTGAATTTCAGACCTGCGAACGCCAGACGCGTTTTGTTACCGTCAGCGCCCTGGGATTCAGAGCGGTTGCCCTTGAACTCATATTCCCACTGGCCATAACCCGTCATCTGGTCATTGATCTGAGTTTCGCCTTTGAAGCCCAGACGAACGTAGGTTTTGTCGCCGTCGTTGTCAGTATCATCAGAAAAATAGTGCAGACCTGTGACTTTACCGTACAGATCCAGCTTGTTACCGTCTTTGTTAAAAACTTCAGCCGCGTTTACAACGCCTGCTGCCAACATGGAAGTGACCGCCACTGCAACTAATTTAAGTTTCATCTTAAATATTCCTTATAATTTTCTTGGGTATTTCCTGAACCACTTCGAACGATTTCCAAACGAGGGTGTTCGTCAATGGCAAGCTATTTTTAAAAATCTTGTAGCCTGCTTTCAATAATAAGTTTCAAAATATTAAAGATAATTTCAATTAGTGTGATCGTGATCGGGTAAATTTCAGCTTTAACGAATAAATTGCCTGAAAATTATGCATTTTGTGCGCGTTTTACCGCCATTTTCGTTGCGGGGAATATAATTATTACCATTTTTATTTCATGGCGTTAATTATCGTTTTTTTCGTACTTTTACAGTGGCTGTTGAAATTGATGCGTATTGAAATCAGTATGTTATAAGATTAAACGTACGCTAATTCCGATGTATGAAGTGAATGTTTTGCAGTGAATTATATTATTTTATGCTTTTTCTGACGTGACTGTTTGATATACAGTTATTACGTTCCGGTGTCAGTTTATGTCAATTTGCGCGCCATATCTTTACGAACGAGAGTTAATATAAACAGAAACTAAACCGCTTTCTATTATTTTGCTAAAGAGTGAATGGGCGATCACATTTTAAATTTATGTTAATTATGTGGCCGAGTTGTAATTAACCCGGCATCAGGAAAAGATTATTTTCGTGTGGCGTACCAGCACAGCAAAGAACCCACACAGACCATGATGGCGCCTTGCCAGAAGGAGAAGGAAAGTGGGGCGCTCAACAACAGCGCCGCCAGCGCAGCGGATAAGACCGGGGTAAAATAGGACACGGCTGCCAGCACCGTGACGTTACCGTGAAGGATCCCAATATTCCACGACGCATAGCCCAGCCCCAGTGCGACGCCGCACATGAGTAATTTCACCACCACCGGAACGCTGAACACCATTTCCGGTTGATCGCTTAGGGCATATTTCACCCACAAACTCAGCGCGGTAAGCAACACAAAGAGCGTGATCCCGTTTTGTCCTTTGGCATATTTACTGGTTACCGTGCAGTACGCCGCCCAGATAAACGCGCCGGCAAATGCAAGGGCATAGCTGAGGGGGCTGGAGACAACATTGCGGATAATCTCATTCACCTGCAACCCCTGTTCGCCGCCCAATACCCAGCACACACCGAGTAAAGAGAGGGCTAATCCGGGGATCACCCACAGGGACGATTTCTGTCCGTTAAACAAAATGGCAAACACAATGGTCAGACTTGGCCAGAGATAATTCACCATGCCGACTTCAATCGCCTGTGAACGCGTAGCCGCATACCCTAACGACAGCGCCAGACAAATTTCGTAGCTCACAAACAGGAGGCTGCCGGCAATAAGATAGCCGGGAGTGAAGCGCCGGATTTGAGGAAATCCTACCGTCACCAGACAGAGTAAGCCGCTGACGGTATAGATCATGGCGGCACCCCCCACAGGCCCAAGCCCTTCACTCACGCTGCGAATGAGCCCCACCATGGTGCTCCATAACAAGATTGCTGCCAGCCCAATCAGCGTTGCTCTTTTTCTGTCCATACCCTTGCCATTACTCTCAAAACCAAAGGCAAAACTTATAGCACCGATCGCGCCCCGGTCGCGAATTATTCTCTTAAGCCGTTAATCAAAAAGAGGTATTTAAATGCGAGATGGTTGACTATTAAGGGGGCGAACACCGGCGACCTTGATTTGACGCAAAAAAAACAGGGGCTTTGCTGTTAGTTTGCGGCGCGAAGTCTTATCCGTAAATGAGGACAACAATGGACGTCAGCCGCAGACAATTTTTTAAAATCTGCGCGGGCGGTATGGCCGGAACAACAGCCGCGATGCTGGGATTCGCTCCCAAAATGGCGCTGGCTCAGGCGCGCAACTATAAACTGCTGCGTGCCAAAGAGATCCGTAACACCTGCACATACTGCTCCGTGGGTTGTGGGCTTTTAATGTATAGCCTGGGCGATGGCGCGAAGAACGCCAGAGAGGCCATTTATCATATTGAAGGGGATCCGGACCATCCGGTGAGCCGTGGGGCACTCTGCCCGAAAGGGGCGGGACTGCTGGACTACGTTCACAGCGATAACCGTCTGCGCTATCCGGAATACCGCGCGCCGGGTTCCGACAAATGGCAGCGTATTTCCTGGGATGAAGCCTTCTCCCGGATTGCCAGACTGATGAAAGCCGACCGCGACGCCAACTTCATTGAGAAGAACGCGCAGGGCGTGACGGTGAACCGTTGGCTCTCTACCGGCATGCTGTGCGCCTCGGCGGCCAGCAATGAAACCGGCATGCTAACGCAAAAATTTGTTCGCTCCCTCGGGATGCTGGCGGTTGATAACCAGGCGCGCGTCTGACACGGACCAACGGTAGCAAGTCTTGCTCCAACATTTGGTCGCGGTGCGATGACCAACCACTGGGTTGATATCAAAAACGCCAACGTTGTGATGGTGATGGGTGGCAACGCCGCTGAGGCCCATCCGGTGGGGTTCCGCTGGGCGATGGAAGCGAAAAACAATAACGATGCGACGCTTATCGTCGTCGATCCGCGCTTTACGCGTACGGCATCGGTGGCCGATATCTATGCACCGATCCGCTCCGGTACGGACATTACGTTCCTGTCGGGCGTGCTGCTCTATCTGATTGAAAACAATAAAATCAACGCGGAGTACGTAAAACACTACACCAACGCCAGCCTGCTGGTGCGGGATGATTTTGCCTTCGATGAGGGGCTGTTCAGCGGCTATGACGCGGACAAACGTCAGTACGATAAATCGTCCTGGAACTATCAGTTCGATGAAAACGGCTATGCCAGACGCGATGAAACCCTGAGTCATCCACGCTGCGTGTGGAACTTGCTGAAACAGCACGTTTCCCGCTATACGCCGGACGTAGTAG
This sequence comes from Enterobacter sp. A8, assembly GCF_004296595.1. Classification (NCBI taxonomy): domain Bacteria; kingdom Pseudomonadati; phylum Pseudomonadota; class Gammaproteobacteria; order Enterobacterales; family Enterobacteriaceae; genus Enterobacter; species Enterobacter sp. A8. The sequence goes on along the minus strand of NZ_SCMF01000001.1, from coordinate 617,244 downwards.
AAAACATCTGCGGTACGCCAAAAGCCGACTTCCTGAAAGTGTGTGAGGTGCTGGTCTCTACCAGTGCCGCCGACAGAACCACCACGTTCCTGTACGCGCTGGGCTGGACGCAGCACACCGTTGGTGCGCAGAACATCCGCACCATGGCGATGATTCAGCTGCTGCTCGGCAATATGGGTATGGCGGGAGGCGGGGTAAATGCCTTGCGCGGTCACTCCAACATCCAGGGCTTAACCGATCTGGGTTTACTCTCGACCAGCCTGCCAGGTTACCTGACGCTGCCGTCGGAAAAACAGGCCGATCTGCAAACCTATCTCACGGCGAATACGCCAAAAGCGACGCGTGCGGAGCAGGTGAACTACTGGAGCAACTATCCGAAGTTCTACGTCAGCCTGATGAAATCGTTTTATGGCGATGCGGCGCAGAAAGAGAACGACTGGGGCTTTGAGTGGCTGCCGAAATGGGACCAGGCCTACGACGTCATCAAGTATTTCAACATGATGGATAAGGGCAATGTCACGGGCTATATCTGCCAGGGCTTTAACCCGGTAGCGTCCTTCCCGGACAAAAACAAAGTGGTTCGCAGCCTGAGCAAGCTGAAGTACATGGTCGTTATCGATCCGCTGGTGACGGAAACGTCTAACTTCTGGCAGAACCACGGCGAGATGAACGATGTGGATCCCGCATCAATTCAGACCGAGGTCTTCCGCTTGCCGTCTACCTGTTTTGCCGAGGAAGACGGTTCGATCGCCAACTCCGGTCGCTGGTTACAGTGGCACTGGAAGGGGCAGGATGCGCCGGGTGAAGCGCGTAATGACGGTGAAATTCTGGCAGGGATTTACCATCGCCTGCGTGAGATGTACCGCACCGAAGGTGGCAAAGGCGCTGAACCGTTGCTGAAGATGAGCTGGAACTATAAGCAACCGGATCACCCTGAATCCGAAGAGGTGGCCAAAGAGAACAACGGCGTGGCGCTGGCCGATCTCTATGACGCCAACGGTAATCTGGTGGCGAAGAAAGGCCAGCTGCTGAACAGCTTTGCGCTCCTGCGCGATGATGGTTCCACCGCGTCGTCCTGCTGGATCTACACCGGCAGCTGGACCGAGCAGGGCAACCAGATGGCCAATCGCGATAACGCTGACCCGTCCGGGTTGGGCAATACGCTGGGCTGGGCCTGGGCATGGCCGCTAAACCGTCGGGTGCTGTACAACCGCGCGTCGGCGGATATCAACGGTAAACCGTGGGATCCGAAACGGATGCTGATCGCGTGGAACGGCGCGAAATGGACGGGGAATGATATTCCTGACTTCAACACCGCGCCACCGGGCAGTGAGACCGGGCCGTTTATTATGCAGCCGGAGGGGCTGGGACGCCTGTTTGCCCTCGACAAGCTGGCAGAGGGGCCATTCCCGGAACACTACGAGCCGATGGAAACGCCGCTCGGCACGAACCCGCTACACCCAAATGTTATCTCCAGTCCGGTCGTGCGTATCTACGCTGACGACGTGCTGCGTTTAGGCAAAAAGGACAAATTCCCGTATGTGGGAACCACCTATCGCCTGACGGAGCATTTCCACACCTGGACCAAGCACGCGCGGCTTAACGCCATCGCGCAGCCGGAACAGTTTGTGGAGATAAGCGAAACGCTGGCGAAAGCGAAAGGGATTGCCAATGGCGATCGCGTGACGGTGAGCAGCAAACGTGGCTTTATCCGTGCGGTTGCGGTGGTCACCCGTCGTCTGCAGACGTTGAACGTGAATGGTCAGCAGGTGGAAACCGTGGGTATCCCGCTGCACTGGGGCTTTGAAGGTGTGGCGCAGAAAGGCTATCTCGCCAATACCCTGACGCCAAACGTTGGCGATTCCAACTCGCAAACGCCGGAGTACAAGGCGTTTCTGGTCAACATCGAGAAAGCGTAAGGAGCGAGTAAATGGCGATGGAAACACAAGACATTATCAAACGCTCCGCGACCAACCCGATAACGCCCGCGCCTCGCGCGCGGGATTATAAGGCCGAAGTCGCCAAGCTTATCGATGTCTCTTCCTGCGTGGGCTGCAAAGCCTGCCAGGTGGCTTGTTCAGAGTGGAACGATATCCGCGATGAGGTAGGGCACTGCGTTGGCGTTTACGACAACCCGGCCGATCTGAGCGCCAAATCCTGGACGGTGATGCGTTATAGCGAAACTGACCAGAACGGCAAGCTGGAGTGGCTGATTCGAAAAGATGGCTGTATGCACTGTGAAGATCCGGGCTGCCTCAAGGCCTGCCCGTCTGCAGGCGCCATCATCCAGTATGCGAACGGGATCGTCGACTTCCAGCAGGATAACTGTATCGGCTGCGGATATTGCATTGCGGGTTGTCCGTTTAACATCCCGCGCCTCAATAAAGAGGATAACCGGGTATACAAATGCACCCTGTGCGTAGACCGCGTCAGCGTCGGGCAGGAGCCTGCCTGCGTCAAGACCTGTCCAACCGGGGCCATTCACTTCGGCACCAAGAAAGAGATGCTGGAGGTGGCGCAGCAGCGCGTGGACAAACTAAAAGCGCGCGGCTACGACAAGGCGGGCATCTACAACCCGCAGGGGGTGGGCGGTACGCACGTGATGTACGTTCTGCATCACAATGACCAGCCGGAGCTGTACCACAATCTGCCGAAAGATCCGGCGATCGATACCTCCATCAACCTGTGGAAAGGGGCGCTAAAACCACTCTCGGCGGCGGGCTTTATCGCCACCTTTGCCGGGCTGATTTATCACTACATCGGTATCGGGCCGAATAAAGAGGTGGATGACGACGAGGAGGAGCATCATGAGTAAGTCGAAAATGATAGTGCGCACAAAGTTTGTCGATCGCGCCTGTCACTGGACGGTGGTGATCTGCTTCTTCCTGGTGGCCGTATCCGGAATTTCGTTCTTCTTCCCGACGCTGCAATGGCTGACGGAAACGTTCGGCACGCCGCAGATGGGGCGTATTCTGCACCCGTTTTTTGGCGTACTGATTTTTGTGGTGCTGATGTTTATGTTTGTGCGTTTCGTCCACCACAATATCCCGGACAAGCAGGATATTCCCTGGCTGAAGGGCATTATTGAGGTCCTGAAGGGGAACGAACATAAAGTCGCGAAGGTCGGTAAATACAATGCCGGACAGAAGATGATGTTCTGGAGCATCATGAGCATGATTTTCGTCCTGCTGGTGACCGGTGTGATCATCTGGCGTCCTTATTTTGCGCAGTACTTCCCGATGCAGGTCATCCGCTACGCGCTGCTGATCCACGCAACCTCAGCCATCATTCTGATCCATGCTATTTTGATCCATATGTATATGGCGTTCTGGGTTAAAGGGTCGATTAAAGGCATGATTGAAGGGAAGGTGAGCCGCCGCTGGGCGCAGAAACACCACCCACGCTGGTACCGGGAAGTGGAGCGACAGGAAGCGAAACAGGAGAGTACGGAAGGGATGAAGTAAAACGTTCTGCGCCGTCGGCTTTGCCCGGCGGCGCTTCGCTTGCGCGGGCCTACGTTATGTGTTCGTCACTAACGCATCTATCGCCGCAATGACGGTACTTCTTGCGCTGCGAAGATTACATACAAAATTTTTATTATTTAATTTCTTTTTCTCCACGTGTGTTATGCCAGCGGTATTGAGAAAATATCTCTCAAATTCAATGTTTATTAATGGTGTGGCGGCGTTGTAATGCCCATGTAGGTTATTATGATAGCTTAAAGGAACAATCAGTCTTGTTGATAAGTCATCATAATAGTCATGTTGAATTATCATAAAATAAGGCTGGTATTCGCGCGTTTTGTCTGAGGGGTTACGATAAACATCGAACTGAAAGCACATTAAAGCCCTCCAAAATAAGGGTCATCTGATAATAATCCCGCTTTAGCAGTAAATTCATTCATGGCTTTTATGAACTCCTGATCCTGATGGTGCTGGCGTTTGCGTTCCTCTGGAGTCAAGGCCTGGCGCGGTATTCTCTCTGTCCGGAGTGGTCTGCTACTGCCGTTTTCTGTTCGGTTTGGTTTCATTTTTTAGCCTCCTTTGTTGGTGCGGTCATTATCAACCGCAGCCAACAAAAAACAATACCGTTTCCCCTGGTAATCTTCATTATGCGAGCCGTCTTCCAGCTTATCAGAATTTCTCCGCAATATATCGGAAAGGATATTTTGTCGGTTTGACTTTGCCAATTTTTCGCTTCGGCAAATCCACTTTTTCAACGTGAAGTTCTTTATACGGGATCTGCGAAAGCAGATGGGAGATAATATTTAACCGCACGCGTTTTTTATCTTCCGAGCGCGCCACAAACCACGGTGCCCAGGCAGTGTCCGTGGAGGCAAACATGGCATCCCGCGCTACGGTGTATTCATCCCATAAATTGAACGATTTAATATCCATAGGCGATAATTTCCAGATCTTGCGGCCATCGTTGATGCGATCGCGTAGCCTGCGTTCCTGCTCTTTCGGCGTCACTTCAAGCCAGTATTTCAGCAAAATGATCCCGGCATCGACCATCGCTTTTTCCATCACCGGTGCGCCATCAAGAAACTTTTCAACCTGTTCCGGCGTGCAGAACCCCATCACCCGTTCAACGCCTGCGCGGTTGTACCAGCTGCGGTCAAAAATGACGATTTCACCGGCAGCGGGCAGGTGCGGAACATAACGCTGGAAATAAAGCTGCGTTTTCTCTTTCTCTGTAGGCGCAGGCAGCGCGACAACCCGGAATACGCGCGGGCTGACGCGTTCGGTTATCGCTTTTATGGTGCCGCCTTTACCGGCCCCGTCGCGTCCCTCAAACACGATGCAGACTTTCAATCCTTTGGCGACAACCCATTGCTGGAGTTTGACCAGTTCAACGTGAAGGCGACGAAGCTCTTTTTCATACTCTTTTGTTTTCAGAGGGGCATTTTTAACGACATCAACAGCGACGCTGGTTTTCTTGTTACTTGCCATGATTGTCATCCTCAGGTTGTCCGATCGCGGGGAAGAAGCGAGGCCGCATTAAGAAGTGTAATTCACCTGAATTAATGGATTAACGTGTCAGTCTGCTGATTTGAACTGGCTCACCATACAAGATTATTCAATAATGCCCGCTGCGAATTTTCACTCGTGGTTGTGGTATGAAAAAGACAATTTTCTCGTTAGCCCTTAGCACGTTTGGCCTGGGCATGGCTGAATTTGGCATTATGGGTGTCCTGACGGAACTGGCGCATGATACCGGTATTTCCATTCCCTCCGCCGGAAATATGATTTCGTTTTACGCCTTTGGCGTGGTGATTGGCGCGCCGATTGTGGCGCTGTTTTCCAGTAAGTTCTCGTTAAAAACCACGCTGCTGTTTCTGGTTGCCCTGTGTGCGGTGGGCAACGCGATGTTTACCTTTTCAACATCCTACCTGTGGCTGGCGGCAGGGCGCTTAATCTCGGGGTTCCCGCACGGCGCAATTTTCGGCGTGGGGGCGATTATCCTCTCGAAAATAGCGCCACCGGGTAAGGTGACGGTGGCCGTGGCGGGGATGATCGCCGGGATGACCGTGGCGAATCTGGTGGGGGTTCCGTTTGGAACCTGGCTGGGGCATACATTCAACTGGCGTTATACTTTTTTCCTGATAGCCCTGTTTGACGCGCTGGTGATCCTCTCGGTGCTGGTGTGGGTACCAAACCTTCATGACGCATCAGAAATAAAACTCACCGAGCAGTTTCACTTCCTGAAAAAACCGGAACCGTGGCTGATCTTCGCCGCCACCATGTTTGGCAACGCTGGCGTTTTTGCGTGGTTCAGTTTTGTGAAACCGTTTATGGTCAATGTCTCTGGCTTCTCCGAGGGGCTGATGACGATCATCATGATGTTAATGGGCCTCGGCATGGTGCTGGGTAACCTGCTGAGCGGGAAACTATCGGGTCGTTTCAGCCCGCTGCGTATTGCTGCCACCACCGATATGGTGATTGTCGCCTCACTGTTATTGCTTTTCGCCTTTGGCGAACAGAAAACCGCGTCGCTGGTGATGGGGTTCATCTGCTGTGCCGGGCTGTTCGCACTCTCTGCACCACTGCAAATTCTGCTGCTGCAAAATGCGAAAGGAGGGGAAATGCTTGGTGCCGCAGGCGGACAGATGGCGTTTAACCTGGGCAGTGCGATTGGTGCTTATTTTGGCGGAATGATGATTACGCTCGGTTTTAGCTGGAGCTATGTCACGCTCCCGGCGGCGATATTATCCTTCCTGGCGATGAGCGCGCTGCTGGTGTATGGCTATCTGCGCGCCCGGCGGGCTCAGTCTGATGCTCGTGCGCTGGCCTGAGTGCCGGAATGTGGTCATAAAAAACCGCCCCATAAACGGAGCGGTTAGCGGGAACGGACCGTTACGAGCGTAAATCAATCACCATACGGCCGCGGATCTGGCCCTGTTCCATCTCTTTGAAGATGGCATTGATATCTTCCAGCGGGCGCATTGTCACTTTTGGCACCACTTTGCCTTCGGCAGCGAACTGGAACGCTTCCTGCAGATCCTGACGGGTACCAACCAGCGAGCCGACCACCTGGATACCGTCCAGCACCAGACGGGGGATATCAAGGCTCATGGCTTCCGGCGGCAGGCCAACGGCCACCACGCGGCCACCGGCACGCACCGCGTCCACCGCCGAGTTAAACGCTGCTTTCGCGACCGCGGTTACCACAGCCGCATGCGCGCCGCCGGTTTTTTCCTGCACGATTTTAGCGGCATCTTCGCTGCGGGAGTTGATGGTTAAGTCTGCCCCCATGCTCGCTGCCAGCTTCAGCTGTTCGTCGTTAACGTCAAGGGCGATGACTTTGGCGTTGAAGACGTTTTTCGCATACTGCAGCGCGAGGTTACCCAGTCCGCCCAGGCCGTAGATCGCAATCCACTGGCCCGGCTTGATATGGGAGACTTTTACCGCTTTGTAAGTGGTGACGCCGGCACAGGTTATGCTGCTGGCCGCAGCGGAATCCAGCCCGTCAGGCACTTTTACCGCGTAATCCGCGGTGACAATGCACTCTTCAGCCATGCCGCCATCAACGGAATAACCGGCGTTTTTCACATCGCGGCACAGGGTTTCGTTGCCGGTATTACAGTATTCACAGTGGCCGCAGCCCTCAAAGAACCACGCGACGCTTGCACGGTCGCCGACTTTTAGTGACGTCACGCCAGGCCCAACTTCTTTCACGATCCCAATCCCTTCGTGGCCCAGGATCACACCGGTTTTATCACCGAAATCGCCATTTTTGACGTGGAGGTCAGTATGGCAAACGCCACAGCACTCCATTTTGAGCAGGGCTTCGCCGTGCTTCAGTGGGCGTAAGGTTTTTTCGGTAACATTGACCTGATGATCCTGTGTAACAACAGCAGCCTTCATAGGTTTCTCCTTGTTTTTGATGGGTATGTGTATCGCAGGGGAATACTACTTAAGGATTAATAGTTTAGAGGAGTTATGCAAGGCGGCGGCAACATAATGTCACCAATTGATGCGATTTCAGATTAAGAATACAGCGATCCTCTAATAATTAGGGGGGAATTCACTGGCCCGGCGAGAAGCTCGCCGGGCACAGATCTACAGTTTTGCTTCTATCACCTCAATCTCTTTGCGCCATTGCGCCTGCAAATGTGGTTTCTGATGCTTAGGCTTACGCGCCAGGTCTTCTGCCAGTAGCGTTTCCAGCGCGATCAGCCTTTCAAGCAGATCGTCCGAGGCTTGCGCTTTAACATCCGCGACTGCGGGTGACGCCGACGACGCCATCAGGCCTGTGCGTTCACGCAGCCGTTCGAACACCGCTTCGGCGTCATGCCATTCGCTCAGCAAACCGTCCTCAATCAGCCAGAAGCGATTGCAGCTTTGGGCGATCAGCTGCCGGTCATGGCTGACCAGCAGCACTCCGCCGTCAAACTGTTGCAGGGTAGTGGCCAGCGCCTCTTTGCCTTCCATGTCCAGGTGGTTGGTAGGCTCATCCAGCATCAGCAGGCTATAACGGGCAAGCGTCAGGCCGACAAACAGCAGGCGCGAACGCTCCCCGCCGCTGAGGGTGCTGACCTTTTGCCCGTGACGAGCCCACGGGAACCCGGCGCTGATAAGCGCCATCTTGCGATCCTGTGGCGCTGGCGCAAAAGGCTCCAGCGCGTCGAAGATCGTTGCCTCATCCGGAAGCTGATTCAGCGTCTGGTCGTAATAGCCTGGCGACACGCGAGGATGGAGTTTTAGCCCAGCCTCTGACGGTTCACCTGAGAAATGCCGCCAGATGAGCTTCATCAGCGATGATTTGCCGCAGCCGTTACGCCCGACGATAGCCACGCGATCGCCACTTTTAAGCCGCGCAATGTCGACGTGAAATAGATCGGGCAACCCAGGTGCAGGCGGTACGCCGAGGTTTTCCATCTCCAGCAGTCGGTCCGCCCGCAGGGCATCACCACGCAGGGTTAACGTCCACGGACTGCCTGCCGTGAGCTCTGTCTGGCTCTCCTTTAGCCGCTCGACCTGTTTTTCCATCTGTTTGGCTTTGCGGGCCAGATCTTCGTTATCGTAGACCTTGCCCCAGGTGGCCAGCCGTCTGGCACTGGCGGTTACGCGGTCGATCTCCTTTTGCTCCGCCTTATGCCGAAGCGCATCGCTTTCGTCTTTCGCCACCAGCGCCTGGCGCGCGGCGGTGCAGGGAAGGGCGAAGTAGTGCAACATCTTATCGCGCAGGATCCAGCTGCCGTTGGTGACGGCATCCAGCAACTGCCTGTCGTGCGAGACCAGTACAAAGCTGCCGGACCAGTTCTGTAAAAACTGTTCCAGCCAGAGCATGGTAGGCAAATCGAGGTGGTTGCTCGGCTCGTCCAGCAGTAACAGATCCGGCTCGCCGATCAACGCCCGCGCGAGCAGGAGACGCGTGTGTTGCCCGCCGCTCAGCGTCGCCGACGTTAAGGCCATGTCCTGCGGCGTAAAGCCCATACCCGCCAGCAGCGTTTCTGCTTTCCAGCGCAGGCTCTCGCGCTCAGTCGTGGGCAGTTGCGCCAGTACGGCGTCCAGCATGGTCAGGGGATAAATGGCTTCTGGTAGATGTTGCTCAACGCGCGCCATCAGACAGTGTCCGGCCAGCGCGACGCTTCCGGCAGCAGGAGAATCTGTGCCGTCCAGCACCTTCAGCAGCGTACTTTTGCCGCAGCCGTTGTCGCCCAGCAGGCCAATGCGGTCGCCTTTTTTCAGCGTAAAGGAGAGGGAGTCGAAGAGCGTGCCAAACGCCGTATCAACACGTAAAGATTGTGCAGTGAGTAAAGTGCTCATTGTTGCTTACCCAAGAGTTACAGGCATGTTTATGCCTCGTCAAACATCGCTGACGATAACTCAGTAAGCCCGAGAGAAGGGATTTCAGGGGTTGGTGTCTTCGCTCAAGCAGAAGTTATCGCAGCACGATACCGATAACGCTTGAGCTGGTGCGATCACCAAATGCATGTGAAACATTGAAAATTTCACAGTACAGCATAATTGGCCTCCTTATATATTCAGTGGGTTAATGGATGAAAGGAGTGTAGCGGGGGAAAGGCGGTTTGGCTAGGGGGGGACGAATGTAATTCCCTCTCCCTTTGGGAGAGAAAACGTTTATAAATTCTTTGACCAGCAGCGATTCAGATTTTAGAAGTGAAATGATTAACTTGCAGCGACTCTCTGGTCCGGCGGTAAATCGCTGAGGCGATTTACCGCCGGGAGCCCGGGTCGCCAGGGCGGCGGCGATTGAGCCGCCCTGGCACGTTCACAAGTCATGCCGTTACAGAGTAGCAAGGAACATAAAGTGAACGGAATTACCTCTACAGCCTTATGTTCCCCCCTCACCCCGGCCCTCTCCCTCAAGGGAGAGGGAGTCCTCCGTGCAGGCATTATTTTGTGGGGAACCTTCAGCCCTGTGGGAGAGGGAACGGTCGGAACACAGTGTTAGATCGAAGTACGACGGTAGCTACGGTATTCCGGCATCCAGAAGTTGTCGTCGATGGCCTGCTGCAGCGCGTCGGCAGAGGTTTTCACCGCCACACCCTGCTGCTGGGCCATTTTCCCGACCGCGAACGCGATAGCACGCGACACCTTGTGAATGTCTTTCAGCTCTGGCAGCACCAGTCCTTCGCCATCGTTCACCAGCGGCGAGTGGCCCGCCAGGGTTTCGCTTGCCGACATCAGCATCTCATCGGTAATGCGCGACGCGCCGGAGGCGATCACACCCAGACCAATGCCCGGGAAAATATAGGAGTTGTTGCACTGGGCAATAGGATAGGTTTTGTCCTTCCACACCACCGGATCGAACGGGCTGCCGGTTGCGACCAGCGCGTTCCCTTCGGTCCAGGCAATGATGTCCTGCGGCGTTGCTTCCACGCGCGAGGTCGGGTTGGAGAGCGGCATCACGATAGGGCGTTCGCAGTGCTTGTGCATCTCACGAATGATCTCTTCGGTGAACAGCCCCGTCTGACCGGAGACGCCAATCAGGATATCCGGCTTCACGTTGCGCACTACGTCCAGCAGAGAGAGCACTTCGTTGTCGGTGTCCCAGTTCTTCAGATTCTCACGTTTCTGCACCAGCTTGGTCTGGAACGGCAGCAGGTTTGGCATGCCGTCGGTCAGCAGGCCGAAACGGTCGACCATGAACACGCGGGAGCGCGCCAGCTCTTCGCTTAGCCCTTCACGCTGCGTCTGGGCGATAATCTGCTCGGCGATACCACAACCCGCAGAGCCTGCGCCCAGGAAGACAATTTTCTGATAGCTCAGTTGGCTGCCTGCCGCGCGACTGGCGGCAATCAGCGTGCCGACGGTGACCGCGGCGGTGCCCTGAATGTCGTCGTTAAAAGAGCAGATCTCATCGCGATATCGGTTCAGCAACGGCATCGCGTTTTTCTGCGCGAAGTCTTCAAACTGCAGCAGCACGTCCGGCCAGCGATGCTTGACCGCCTGGATGAAATCATCAACAAACTGATAATACTCGTCGTCGGTAATACGCGGATGACGCCAGCCCATATACAGCGGGTCGTTAAGCAACTGCTGGTTGTTGGTGCCCACATCCAGCACCACCGGCAGGGTATACGCCGGGCTGATGCCGCCGCAGGCGGTATACAGAGAGAGCTTACCGATTGGGATCCCCATGCCGCCAATACCCTGGTCTCCGAGACCCAGAATACGTTCGCCATCGGTCACCACGATCACTTTGATATTGTGGTTCGGCACGTTCTGCAGAATATCGTCCATGTTGTGGCGGTTCTGATAAGAGATAAAGACGCCACGGGAGCGACGGTAGATCTCTGAGAAGCGTTCACAGGCGGCACCCACCGTTGGGGTGTAGATCACCGGCATCATCTCTTCGAGATGATTTTGTACCAGACGATAGAAGAGGGTTTCGTTGGTGTCCTGAATGTTGCGCAGGTAAATATGTTTGTCGATTTCGGTTTTGAAACCCTGATACTGGATCCACGCGCGTTCTGCCTGTTCTTCAATGGTTTCCACCACTTCTGGCAGCAAACCGAGCAGGTTAAAGCTGCTGCGCTCTTCCATGCTGAAGGCGCTACCTTTGTTGAGCAGGGGGAATTCGAGTAATACCGGGCCGGCATAAGGGATATATAGGGAACGATGTTTTTTCAGTTTGTTGTCCATGTCACTCACTCTTTTTTTGAAGATCCGTCCCTGACACTGCTGTTTGTCATCTTTCTGGCCTGTGCGATGGGGTGCGGTCAGGCGGTATTATAAAGGAGCTAAATATTAATTACCGCAACACATAAACAAAAACACCATCGGTTTTGCCGATGGTGTTGAGGATCTCTCCTGGGAACTTACTTGCCCGCGTGGCGTTTTCTGCCGGTGGCGTGAGTGACCTGTGTTTCACTGTCGCCTTCAATCACCACTTTACGTTGGTTAGAAAGCTTGTAGTTCAGTCCCAGTATATGGCGTGCCTGACGGTTCGATTTCATGTTAACTCCTCAATCCTGTTGATAGTTTTAAGGACCAGTTCGCTTACGCAAACGAAATGTAACCCCTTAGGTTGCAGATCCAGCTTAGCAGGTTTTTACAAAGGTGCGTTTTGCCCGCTGACGACGTAGTTAATGGTCTGCTGGTAGATGTCACTGAGGATGTCATTGTCTGTGGATTCCACCCACTTGGTCAGTTCCATCAAAATGTCATCTTCAGTCACAGCACCATGCTCGGCGTGAAGACCCTGTGCAATCGCGTTAACGAGTTCAGGTTGTGCTGCTGCAGTATTGGCCGGGTAATAAGTAAACATGCTGCCTCCGTGTCGTTGTCTGTTTAATGGTACGGCTCGCAAAAAATTTAATTCACAAACAGAATGGCAAATATTTTGGCCGCTGTGTCTAAGATTCATCTTAGAAATAAAAATGACATAAGTGCATGCTTTTATGCGCTTTTAGAATGGGAGGATATATTGCGGGTTTACCGCGAGGATATTTTGCAGGTGCTCCTGCTATCACTGAAATATAGCAGGAGCAGATTTTACATTACCACTTCATTTCGCCAGTATTCACTTTGGCGCTTAATTCCAGCGAGCTCTCTTCAGCCAGACCCGGATACTGTTTTTTCATGGCGTTGATCACGCCTGTCGATGTTTTATGTTCTGACAACGCCTGTTCGAAGCGCTGGAGATAATCACGGGTAAAGTCGATAGCACCGCTGCCTGCCGGTGGTGTTCCCAGATAGTGACCCGGGATCACGCGTTCAGGCTTATGTGCCGCCATGCTTTCCAGCGTCTGTTGCCACTCCTTGCGGCTGGCTGGCGTCTGGGTGTCTGCCGTCCAGACGTGGATACCCCAGGCGACACCGGTACCACCGAGGATAGTTTTAGCCGAAGGGATCCAGACATAGGCGGCGTAGCTTTCTGGCTGCTCGATATCAATCTTCTCGCCGTCCACCATGAAGGTAGTGGATGCCAGCACCTGCGGAACGATAAGTTCGGTTGGTGCACCGTTTTTCATTTGCGGTCCCCAGAAGGCAAGTTTTGCGTCTTTGGTGGCCTTGATATGGTCAACCACCTGCTGTGTGGCCACCACTTTGGCATTCGGGAAGGCTTTCACCAGCGGTTGCAGACCAAAATAGAAATCCGGATCGCCAGAGGTAATGACGATTTTATTCAGGGTTTTCCCGCTTTTGCGAATTTTGTCGACCAGCGCTTCGCCATCTTTGACGTTGAACTGGGCGTCAAACAGCACGGCCTCTTTTGGACCAGAGACCAGCGTGGAGGAGACCGCAAACATCCCTTTGTCCTGCGGGTTATAGGTATCAATGGTTAATGGCGCAGCCAACACCGCGGGCGTGATAAGCGTGGAAAGCAGTGCAAGGTGAGTGAATTTCATTCTGATGTCTCTGTTGTTCAGGAAAGTCTTTATTGTACGGATATTCGTATTTGCCAGAATTCCTGAAACAAGACATGCTTTGTTTCATAAATCGAGCAAATGGGGTGTGATATGGATCGCGTTATTGCCGCTCAGGTCTATAACCGGATATGCGAGCTGGGAAGCCTGAGTGCAGCGGCCCGGGCGTTGGGGATCTCCCGTCCTATGGTGAGCCGCTATCTTGAGCAAATGGAGAAGTGGGCCGGTACGCGGCTGGTAAACCGCTCGACGCGCAAGCTGACGCTGACGGCGGCCGGAGAGAAGGTGCTGCTAAAAACGCGAACGCTGTCCCAGCTGTCGCAGGAAATTGAAGGCCAGTCGGAGAAAGATCTCCCTTCAGGCACGCTACGGGTGGCCTGCGCCCATTTTACCGCCATGCATCTGATTGCCCCGGTGCTGCCCGGCTTGCTTTCGCGCTACCCGCAGCTGCGCATTGAGCTGGATGTGAACAACCACCCGGTGAGTCTGGTAGGGGAACGCATTGATGTGGCGATCCGCATTACGGATAACCCAGAGCCCGGGATGATCGCCCGCAGGCTTGGGGAGTGCCGTTCCGTGCTGTGCGCGTCGCCGCAGTATCTTGCAACCCACGGCACGCCAGAGCAGGTGGAGGAGTTAGCGCAGCACAACTGTCTGCACTACAGCTTTTTCGCCGGTCAGGCGTGGCACTTCCTGACGCCGGAAGGGGAAAACGTCAGCGTCGCCGTGAGCGGCAACCTCAGCGCCAGCATCTCGTCATTGTTGATGGAGGCGGCGGTGAAGCATTGCGGCATTGCCATGTTGCCGGAGCAGGAAGCACATGCCGCGATTGAACAGGGCACGCTGGTCCCAGTGCTGAGCAGCCTGACGCCCAAAGCGTTAGCCATTCACGGTATTTATCAGTCCCGGGAGTATCAGCCCGCGGCGTTGCGCGTGTTTCTTGATGAGATAGCGCACCATCTGTCAGGCGACGCGCAGCGGGAATAGGTTACAGAATTGTCTGTGTTCCAGGGTGTGCCGAAACCATCGTCTATACTTATCCCTTTGTAAGCCAAAAGGAGAGCAAGAATGACGATTCATAAGCACGGTTCGGCACACTGGTCTGGTGATATCAAAAATGGCAAAGGGACGGTCTCAACGGAAAGTGGCGTCCTGAATCAACAACCTTACGGCTTTAACACCCGCTTCGAAGGCGCTAAAGGTACTAACCCGGAAGAGTTGATTGGCGCAGCCCACGCCGCCTGTTTCTCAATGGCGCTGTCGCTGATGATTGGTGAAGCGGGCTATACCGCAGATTCCATCGATACCACAGCGGATGTCTCGCTGGATAAAACCGATGGCGGCTTCGCAATCAGCAAAATTGCGCTAAACAGCAAGGTCACCGTACCGGGTATCGACCCGCAGAAATTCGACGGCATCATCCAGAAAGCGAAAGCAGGATGCCCGGTGTCGCAGGTACTGAAAGCGGAAATCACGCTGGACTATAAACTTAACTAAGCCTGAGCCGGGCGAAGGCCCGGCTATCCCTTCAGCGCAGCAGGAAAAACCGCTGCCAGCCATGCAATAAACGCCTTAAGCCGATGCGTCAGATGCCGGTTTTGCGGATAAACCACGTGAAACGGATACGCCGCCGGGTGCCAGTCGCTTAAAATTTCTTGTAACGTACCCGCCTGAAGATATGTCTTTGCTGAATATGTAAACGTCTGAATGATCCCTAATCCTGCCACCGCCGCTGCCAGGTGCGCATTGCTTTCATTAACGCCGAGATAGTGCGAAATGCCGATCTCCTGCACCTCGCCGCCTTTCCTGAAGCGAAACGGAAAGGGTCGCCCGGTGACCGGGGAGAGATAGCTTATAAGTTTATGTCCGTTGCGCAACTCTTGGGGATAAGCCGGAACGCCGTGCTTTTTCAAATAGCCAGGCGTTGCGCAGGTCACCATGTCGGCGTCGCCCAGATGACGGGCGATAAGGGTGGAATCGTTCAGCGGACCGCCTCTGATCACACAATCCACGTTGCCGCTGATCAAATCAACAGGACGATCCGCCACGCCAAGATCGATGCGAATATCCGGGTAGCGCTGCATGAAATCCGGGAGCAGGGGGATGAGCACGTCGCGGGCAGTCGAACCGCCAATATCCACCCGCAGGTGTCCTTTCGGTGTGGCGTGAGAGACGCGAAACGAGGTATCGATATCTTCGATATCAATGAGCACCCTGAGCGCTTTTTCATAATACTCCGCGCCTTCCGGCGTCGTGACCACCCGGCGGGTGGTACGGTGCAGCAGCCGTATTTCAAGATGCGCCTCAAGCGCTTTCACAAGCTTGCTCAGTGTGGCGATGGGCATGTTTAGCGAATCAGCCGCTCGGGTAAAGCTACCGGTTTCCACAACCCGCGTGAAGGCGCGCATCGCCATGAGCTGGTCCATCTTTTTCTCTCGATTATTTCTGTCTGTGAATAGTCATTTTCATTTTTGCTGGTTTTTCACTAATCCGGCAAGGGCTAATGTGTCTCCAGCGCAAGCAAAACGCACAACGCAAACCCAACAAAAGGTAAATGACATGAACACAACGCTCTTCGAAAAAATCGCACTGGTCACTGGCGGCAGCACCGGTATTGGTCTTGCCACGGCGCAGGAGCTGGCGGCTCAGGGCGCCAAAGTTTATATCACCGGTCGTCGACAGGCCGAGCTGGATGCCGCCGTCGCACAAATTGATTCCCGTGCGGTGGGTATTCGTGCCGACGTCTCACAACTCGCCGATCTGGATCGAGTCTATGCGCAGATAGCAAAAGAAGAAGGGCGTCTCGATATTTTGTTCGCCAATGCGGGTGGCGGAGATATGCTGCCGCTGGGAGCAATCACCGAGGAGCAGTTTGACCGTATTTTCGGCACAAACGTGCGCGGAGTGCTGTTTACAGTACAAAAAGCGCTGCCGCTGTTATCTGCCGGGTCGTCCATTATTCTGACCGGTTCAACGGTGTCGATAAAGGGAACGGCAAACTTTAGCGTCTACAGCGCCAGCAAAGCCGCCGTGCGCAACTTTGCCCGCTCCTGGGCGCTGGATCTGCAGGGCCGTGGGATCCGTATCAACGTGGTCAGTCCTGGCCCCGTCAAAACCCCGGGACTCGGCGAACTGGTGCCAGAAGAACATCGTCAGGGGCTGTACGATGCGCTGGCTGCACAGGTTCCGTTAGGACGTTTAGGTGCGCCGGGCGAGGTGGGGAAAGTGGTGGCGTTTCTGGCCTCTGACGCGGCCAGCTTTATTAACGCCACCGAGCTGTTTGTTGATGGTGGGATGGCGCAAATTTAATCCACATTACGCCAGCAGCGCACGCTACGGCCCTCGTGTGAAGGCTGTAGCGGCTGCGGGCGTTCACACCCCTGCGTGGCCTGCGGACAACGGTCGCGGAAATAGCACCCCTCGGGCAGATGGCGGTTACCCGGGAGATCCGTTTTACGCAGCGCCAGGTTTTCATCCAGCGGCTCACCGGTTCTGGGAACGGAATCGAGCAGCAGCCTGGTGTAGGGATGACGCGGCGTAACCAGCACCTGTGCCGCCGTGCCCAGTTCGACAATCTGTCCCAGATACATCACCGCCACGCGATCGCTCATGTGCCTGACAACCGAGACGTTATGGGATATCAGCACATAGGTCAGGTTGCGTTCCTGCTGTAGCTTCACCAGTAAATTGAGGATCTGCGCCTGTACGGAAATATCCAGCGCGCTGGTGGGCTCATCCAGCACGATGATGTCCGGGTCAGAGGAAAGAGCGCGGGCGATAGCAATACGCTGGCGCTGCCCGCCGGAAAAGGCGTGCGGCAGGCGGTCGAGATATTCCGGGCGGATACCGACCTGCTGCGCCAGGTTTTCAGCAAGCTGACGTCGTTCCCGTTCGCTGCTGCGTTTTTGCACCCACACCGGCTCGGTGATAATGCGCCAGACCGGCAGGCGCGGGTCAAGCGACGAGAGCGGATCCTGGAACACCATCTGCATACCGCCCACGTGGTTTGTCCGTGCACACAGGCCGGCACTGGGTTTGAGCATCCCCATTAAAAGCTGCGCCAGCGTGCTTTTACCACAGCCGGATTCGCCAACAATCCCCAGCGTTTCGCCGCGATGGATCTGAAGATCCAGCCCGTTAAGAGCGTGCACCTGTTCAGTGACCCGCCCCAGCCAGTTTTTGCGTGCGGGAAAGTTAACGTGCACGCGATCCAGTTCCAGCAGTACGTCAGACATGGGTTTTCTCCTGTTACGGATACCAGCAGGCCGCCCGCTGGCCTTCGGCCCACTGAGGCAGTAAGCGCGGCGTTTCAGTGCATTTTACGCCCGCAGCAAAACAGCGCTCCCGAAAAGCACACCCGCGCGGAAGCTGGCTAAGATTGGGCACCGTACCGGGGATGGCAGGCAGCATCTCGCGCGGCTCGCCGTTTTCAGGCGCACACTGCAGCAGGCCGATGGAATAGGGATGAACGGGATGG
Organism: Enterobacter sp. A8; assembly: GCF_004296595.1. Classification (NCBI taxonomy): domain Bacteria; kingdom Pseudomonadati; phylum Pseudomonadota; class Gammaproteobacteria; order Enterobacterales; family Enterobacteriaceae; genus Enterobacter; species Enterobacter sp. A8. Next base: position 599,425 of record NZ_SCMF01000001.1, on the reverse strand, counting down.
TGGATCAGCGTTTGCGTGGTGCCGCTTTCAATCACGCTCCCGGCGTACATGACATACATCCGATCGCAGAGCTGTGAAACCACCGCCATATCGTGACTGATAAACAGTACCGAGGTTCCGCTGGCCCGCGCTTTATGCTTCAGCAATCGCAGTACCTGTAGCTGGACGGTGACGTCCAGTGCGGTGGTCGGCTCATCGGCAATAATCAGTTCAGGCTCGCAGGAGAAGGCCAGCGCAATCATCACCCGCTGGCGCATGCCACCGGACAGCTCGAACGGATAACGTTCCATGACCTCCGCCGCATCCGGGATCTGCATCTCTTCCAGCAGGGTGATCGCTTTTTTCCCGGCATCACGCCGTGAAAGGGGCTGATGCTGGCGGATCACCTCCACCATCTGTTTGCCAATTCGTCGCGTTGGGTTCAGCGCTGTCATCGGCTCCTGAAAAATCATCGCCACTTTGGCACCGCGCCACTGGCGGAGCTGTTTCTCGGATGCATTCAGGACATCTTCACCCAACAGTTTTACCTGCCCGCGATGGATCCGGTAACTGCCCTCCGGCAGCAGACGCATGGTCAGCATCGCCGTTACCGATTTTCCGGAGCCGGATTCGCCCACTACGCCAACAATCTCGCCGCGTTTGATCTCCAGCGATACGTGGTTCAGGGCGTGAACTTCACCGCGAAATATCGGGAAGCTCAGGTGTAAATCTTCAATGGTTAATACTGCTTCGCTCATGCCTGTTTTCCTCCCGATTTCGGATCCAGCAGGTCGCGAATGCCGTCACCAAACAGATTAAACCCGACGGCAGTGACCAGAATTGCCGCACCAGGAAAGGCGCAGTACCACCACTGGTCGAGCACATAGTTGCGGCCCACGGCCACCATCGCTCCCCATTCGGCGGTGGGCTGCTGTGCCCCAAGGCCGATAAAGCCCAGCGTGGCGGCCATCAGAATGGCGCTGCCAATATCCAGTGAGGCCTGCACGATCAGCGGTGGCAGGGCGTTACGCAGAATGTGCCAGCTGATCAAATGCCAGCGCGATGCGCCAAATGTACGGGCGGCCTGCACATAGGTAAACTGGCGCACCACCAGGGTCTGCCCGCGCGCCAGGCGCACGTAAAACGGGATACGCACAATCGCAATCGCCAGCATGGCGTTAAACAGACTCGGTCCCAGCGCCGCCGCCAGCGCCATGGTCAGTACCAGGGAGGGAATGGAGAGCATAATGTCCATCACCCGCATAATGATGGCATCGCCGCGCCCGCCCAGCACGCCGGACAAACAGCCCAGCAGCGAGCCGATACTCCCGGCAATCACCACCACCGCCAGCCCGGCGGTAATGGATTGCTGGCTACCGACCAGCACGCGGCTGAACAGATCGCGTCCGACTTCATCGGTACCAAACCAGTGTTGCGCAGACGGGGCCTGCAACCGGGCAGTGAGATCCAGCGCGTTCGGATCATGGGGGACGATCCACGGTGAGGTTACCATCAGCAACAGCATCACCAGCATAATCACCCCGCCGATCAGCGTGAGCGGGCTTTGACGCAGCATCCAGAAGAGCCTTGCCCAGTCGATGCCCGGTTTCGTTGTGTTTACGGGGACGGGCGTTTCCTCAGTCAACATCATTCGGCACCTCCGCGCCCGATACGAGGGTCAATCCACAGATAGAGCAGATCAACCACCAGATTGACGACCACATAGGCCAGTGAAACCACCACGGCGAAGCCCATGACGGCAGGGAAATCCAGCGCCTGAATGGAGGTCACCACCCAGGCGCCCATGCCTGGCCAGGCAAAGACGGTTTCGGTCAGTACTGCACCATAAAGCAGATCGCCCAGCGCCAGCCCGAGTACGGTAATGGACGGGATCATCGCATTCGGCAGGGCATACCGCAGGACGATATACCAGCCCGGCAAGCCGCTGGCGCGGGCGGTGCGAATGTAATCTTCGCTGAGCTGCTCCAGCATGGCGGAACGTACCTGACGCGCCACGATGCCAAGATGAACAAACGCCAGCGTCAGTGACGGTAAAATCAGGTGTTGCAGGGCGTTGAAAAAGACCTCGCCGTTACCCTCCAGCAGGGCATCCAGCAGATAAAAGCCCGTCACGTGGGCAGGCGGGTCGAGCCAGTCGTCCAGCCTGCCGCCGCCGGGCAGAAGCTGCAGATGGCCGTAGAACAAGACGATGACGCCCAGACCCAGCCAGAAGGCCGGTGTGGAGATCCCTGTCATCGCCATCAGCCGTACCAGATGATCCAGCCAGCGGTTACGGTAGACCGCCGATAAAATCCCCAGCGGAACGCCGATCACCAGCGCCAGCAGCAGGGAACAGAACGCCAGCTCCAGCGTGGCAGGGAAGAAGGCTTTTAAATCTTCCGCCACCGGCCGCCCGGTACGGATAGAGGTCCCTAAATCGCCGTGCGCCAGGGCGTCCACATAGCGGCCAAACTGGATATAGAGCGGCTGATCCAGTCCCAGTTGCTGGCGAATGTTTTGCACAATCTCGTCGCTGGCACGGTCACCGGCCAGCAGGCGGGCCGGATCGCCGGGGATCAGGTGTGAAATGATAAAGGTGATGATACAGACACCGGCTACTACCAGGATTAACCCCCAGCAGCGCTGGCGCACAATGCTCCAGAACGTCATACACTTTCCCCCGGCGAAACCGTTACTTGCTCATGGTGGCGATGTTGAACACCTGCTCGAGCATTGGATTAAAGGTGAAGCCTTTGACCTCTTTGTTCATTGCCAGCTGGTAGTTCTTCTGGAACAGATAAACGTAGGCCGCTTCGTCAATCACAATCTTCTGCGCCTGCTGGTAATCGCGGGTGCGCTCCGCCTGGTCCGTGGTTTTCAGCGCCGCCTGCAGCAGGGAATCGACCTCTTTGTTCTCATAGAACGAGCGGTTGCCCGGCAGACCTTTTTTGTCCGACTCAAACCAGTAGTTCATGAACATGTACGGGTCGGCAAAGTCCGGGCTCCAGTTGCCAATGGCAATGTCATAATCGCCTTTACCCACGCGGTCGCGCATGGTGGCGTTAGCCAGTTTTTCCAGCTTGACGTTGATACCGAGCTTGCCCAGGCTGGCCTGAGTGGAGAGGGCGATAGGCTCCCAGTTCGGGTCGTTGTCCGAGTAGAGGAACGTCAGGCTGGCCGGTTTATCTTTGACTTTCTCCAGTGCCGCTTTCGCTTTGGCCTCGTCAAAGCTGTACTGCATGGCGGTGGCGTCAAAGCCCCACATGCCATCCGGGATCGGGCCGCGCATCTGCTTGCCGTTACCGCTGAGAATGCCTTTCACCATCCCCTGATAATCGGTTGCCCAGGAGACGGCCCGACGCAAATCCACCTGATTCAGCGGCGCTTTGCTGTTGTTGAGATAGAGATAGGTCACGCGCAGGGACGGATACTCCGCCACGGCGACTTTGCCCTCCTGCTTGAGCGCAGAAAGCTGATCGACAGGCAGGGAGTCGGCAATATCCAGATCGCCACGGGAAAGCTGCAGGCGACGCGACGCGCTTTCACCGATAATTTTCACCGAGACGCGCTTAAAGTGGGGCTTATCTCCCGCCCAGTGCGGGTTAGGCACCAGCACCAGCTGCTGACCTTTTTGCCAGCTCTTCAGCATAAATGGCCCGGAACCGGCGGTGTTCTGCGCCAGATAAGCCCGCGCATCATCGGCGGCATTGGCCTTTAGTACGGCCGGGTTAATAATCGATGCACCGTCATTCGCCAGGGTATAGAGGAAGGGAGCAAACGGCTGGCTGAGGGTGAACTTCACCGTGTGGTCATCAACGGCATCAATTTTGAGATCTTTCGGGAACGCTTCAGACGGCCCCTGGCTGAGCTTCAGCAGGCGCTCAAACGACAGTTTTACCGCTTCAGCGGTGACCGGCGTGCCGTCAGAGAATTTCGCGTTGTCCGTCAGGGTGAAGGTCCACTCTTTCTGATCCTCAGATGCCTTCCAGCCCGTGGACAGATCGCCTTCGACCTCCGTGGTGCCAGGCTTGTACTTCACCAGACGCTGATAGGACGGATAGGTGACGGTCCAGTCGTTGTTATCAATGGTGATTGCCGGATCGAGGGTTTGCGGGTCGGCGGCTTTACCTATCACCAGCATGTCTTTCGGAACGGCGGCCTGCGCAGCAGGCATGCTCAGGGCCAGCGTGGCGGCGATAAGCGTCGTGAGAAGCGTTGTTTTCATGGCAGTGCTCCAGGTTTAAAGAGGGGTGTGCGTCAACGGAAAACAGGCGAAACGATCGTCAAGAAGGGGATAACTGGCGGCGTTTGGCAACTCGAAGTGCCACCATTCGCTGCCGATCCCCACAAAGCCGCCGCCAAACATGATGGCGTTAAGCAGCAGGCGGTTGCGCTGGGCGTGCGGCGGCACAGAGGGATGATACGGATGAGAACGGTCATCCATCTCATCAAACCCGGCCCCCATATCCAGCACGTTGTTATGTTCATCCATCAGGGTGACGTCGATGGCCGTGCCGCGGCTGTGATTGGAGCCAATGGCCACATCCACCACATATTCCGGGTTCGGGCACGCATCCCACAGCTGCGCCTGGGCCTGCTGTGGGCGATAGGCGTCGTATACCACCAGTTTCAGTCCGGCGAGCGTGGCGATGCCAATCGATTTCGCCAGCGCGGTGGCGGCATCGGTATGCAGCAAACACAGCGCCTCCTGATAAATGGGACGGCCAGTCAGGTTGTCGGCGGTGGCGTATTTCAGATCGATATGCAACTCAGGAAACATTCTGGCGACATCGATCAGTTCACTCTCTTCGGGCATAGCTCCGCTCCTTTAGCGTTCGAATTGTCCAAACTCTTGTTGTAATTCACGGTTTATCGTCAGACGGTCTGCAAGCGCATCACCCAGCGCCTGGACCACGCCTGACAGCAGCAGGTTGAAAAGACAGCTCACAGGGGCCAGCGAATCCCAGAAGTGGCCGGTATCGGTTTTAACCTGCAATAAATCAATAGGGTAATCCCGCGCCCACGGACACCAGATATCGGTGATCAGGGCCATCGGAATACTTTTCTGACTTGCGACACGACAGTACTGCCGGGCAATGGCGGAATAGGCGCGGGTATCGGTCAGCACCACATAAGGGTGGTCAAAACCGGAGTTGAGCGATTCAACCCAACTGCCGGATAACCCCTCGGAGTAGCTCACGCGCGGGCGCAGGTATTCCAGGTGGCTGAAGAAGGCGTTGGCAATCCCGCGTGTTGACTGAATACCCAACACAAACACCGCCTCAGCATGGGTGAGCTGATGGACGATTTGCTTAAAGACATCGGTTTGTGCCAGCTGATAAACATGGGTGATTGCATCCACCTCCAGCGAAAGGGAGTGCTGGAGGCGATCCGAGAGCGGGCGCTGCTGTTGCCAGGAGTCCAGACGTTCGTTCATTCCCCAGGGCTGATAAGGATCGCGCAGGCTTTTTTTGGCATCGTCCAGGTTGCGATACCCCAGCTTACGCAGGAAGCGCCCGACGGTGATCCCGCTGGTACCGGTAGTCAGCGCCACGCTCTCTGCCGTCTCAAACGGTATCAGCGCGGCGTGCGCCAGCATCCAGCTTGCCACACGCTTTTCGCTGGGCGTCAGCTGGCTGAAGGTGGCTTCGATACGGTTCAGCATTTCAGGTTTGGTGGTCATTACCGCCTCGCTGTTAACCGGCTGTCGATGGCCGGAATTATGTTACCTGGTTAACAATGCATGACGCGTGCCATGTTCACATGACGGCGAAAAGCCGCTGTGCTGTAAATTTCATGCAATATTTGATTAACCAATGATCAACATTTGTGCAGCGTAGTTCACTTTTGGTGCATTGTCGGATTCGACAGAGATGAATTTGGTGAATACGTCAGCCCCTTCACATTTTTGATAAGATACAAACACAGTGACTAAGAGAAGGAACCCGGTATGGCGAATCTGCCCTGGCGTGTCAGCGTGCGCCTGATGGCTCTCGCAAAGAAAGTGGCGATGGTCATAGGGATTATCGTGGTTGTGCTGCTGGCAGTGCGGGTATATCTCTCGCAGCAGGGGCCGGCGTTACATCTCTGGCATACCTGGCGTGCGGATGAAATGAGCGTAAGCGAGCTGGATAAGGCGAACTTTGCTGACTATCTCGACCGGGAAAAGGCCATCTTCACCGACCTGGATAACGCGGTCACGGCAAAAACGAAGGGGGAGGAGCGTACCGCCTTAAACCGCTACTACCGTCAGAGCCTGGTGTGGCCCGGAAAATTTACTCCGGATGCAAATCGCTCGTTTGTGCTGATGCCTGCCGGTAAACCGCGTGGTGCGGTAGTTTTACTGCACGGACTCACCGATTCGCCCTATAGCGTTAAGCACCTTGCCGTTGATTATCAGCAGCGCGGATTTGTGGCCGTGGTGCCGCGTCTGCCCGGACATGGGACGGCACCAGGGGCGCTGACAAATGTTGACTGGGAGATGTGGCTGGCGGCGACGCGTCTTGCCGTGCGCGAAGCCTCCCGTCTGGCGGGGGATAACGTTCCTTTGCATCTGGTGGGCTATTCCAACGGCGGGGCGCTGGCGATGAAATACACCCTGGACGCGCTGGAGTCGCCTTCGCTGCGAAAACCTCAGCAACTGGTGTTGTTGTCACCGATGATCGGCGTCACGGCGTTTGCCCGCTTTGCCGGATTCGCAGGCTTACCGGCACTGTTACCGGCGTTTGCGAAAGCGGCGTGGCTGAATATCGCGCCGGAGTATAACCCTTACAAATACAATTCTTTCCCGGTAAACGCGGCGCGTCAGTCGTGGCTGTTGACGAAGGCGCTGCAGGAGCAGATTGGCCGCGATGCACAAAACCACACGCTGGATCGGTTGCCGCCGGTACTGGCCTTTCAGTCGGTGATGGATTCCACCGTCAGTACCCGTGCGGTTGTCACGGGGTTATTTGACCAGCTCCCGGCCAACGGCAGTGAACTGGTGGTGTTTGATATCAACCAGGCGGCGAGTTTCCGCCCGTTATTCCGGCCGTCGTCGTGGACGGCCCTCTCTGAGCTGTTGCCGTCTGCGCAAAGACGTTACAGTGTCACAATTATTACCAACGCCAGTGCGGAGCGTTTCGCCACGGTCGCGAAGCACATCCCCGCAGACAGCACAGAAGAGACCGTGGAGCCGCTGGCGCAGCAGTATCCGCCGGAGGTCTATTCGCTTTCGCATGTCGCCGTACCTTTCCCGCCTGATGACGATCTGTATGGCCGGCATCCTGCCGTGAAAAACCGCTATGGCATCAGCCTGGGCACCATTGCGTTGTGGGGAGAGACCTCCGTACTGAGCGTGGGTAAAGATGCCCTGATGCGGGTGACCTCAAATCCGTTTTACGACTACATGAAGATGCGGATCGACAACCGCATCGGGACGGAGGAAAAAGGGTGATCCCTTAAGCCGTTAATTTATTAGGTAGCGCTGGTGAAGTATGTTAAACAGTAACTTCCTCGGCGCCTCCCTTATTCTGGAACCCATTCCTGTGCTCACCACGCTGATTTATCGAAGCCAGTTACATTTATCCTGCCGGTCCGCAGAATTAAGCGCGCTGGTAGAACGAGCACGAAGCCGCAATGCCAAACTGAACATCACGGGTGTCCTGCTCTCGAACGGCTGTGACGTCATGCAAATTCTTGAGGGCGCGGAAGAGAGCGTCGTGAAGTTGTTCCACAAAATTCGCGATGATGAGCGCCACAGTGGCGTCGTCGAACTGATGCGGGATTACGGCCCCCGCAGACGGTTTGACAATGTCGGCATGCTGCTGTTTGACCTGCAGGTCCAGTCCCCAAAAGAGGTGCTTGAGTCGGTTTTGCATTACAGCCAGCTGGAAAGCTATCTCATATCCGATGATCGGGTGTTCAAATTCATTCAGACCTTTATCACCGGGAAACATACCGGCCAGACGAGGAACCCGGTGGATGCGGGAAAATGGACGCTCGCATGTGAAAAAGCGCCCTTCGGTGAGGCCATGGGGTTGATAGCCGGTCAAATCTGTCAGTTTGCGCTGCAGCCGATAGTCGAGCCCTCGGAAGGGAAAATCAGTTCACTTGAAGCGCTTATTCGTGGCAACGATGGCGGGAGCCCGGAACATTTCTTCAAAACGCTCGATCAGGACAAGCTCTACGAAGTGGATCTGCAAACCAAAGCGTATGCCTTCGCGCTTGCGGAGAAACTGGGTATCGGCAGCCATAAAATTGCGGTGAATTTGCTTCCCATGTCGCTGGTCAAGGTGCCCGGGGCGGTCGAGTTTCTGGTGGAGCAAATCAGACAACACGGGCTTCAGCCGGAGCAGGTGGTCATAGAAGTAACTGAAAATGAGATGATTTCCGGCTTTAACAAGTTCAACAGCGCGATCAAACAGCTTCGGGGTGACGGTATTGGCCTGGCGATCGATGATTTCGGCTCCGGGTATGCGGGGCTTTCACTGCTTACCCGCTTCCAGCCGGATAAAATCAAGATCGATCGGGAAATTGTCAGCAATATTCATCTCAGCGGCCCAAAACAGGCGATTGTCCGATCGATAGTGAGCTGCTGCAGCGACCTTGAGATCACGCTGGTGGCGGAAGGCATTGAGAAGCTGGAGGAGTGGTGCTGGCTGGAATCCGCCGGTATTCGCCGTTTCCAGGGGTTTCTGTTTGCCCGGCCGCAGCTTAACGGGGTGGGCGATATTCACTGGCCACACCTGGTACGATAACGCTTTTTCCTTCCTGATTATTTCCCCTTTGGTCAGCCTGTGTTTAAATAGCTAAAACGGTTTAACAGAGTTTAGCTACGGGGATGACATGGATAAAATCTGGGTACTCGGTGATGCAGTGGTGGATTTACTGCCAGAGGGGGACGGCAAATTGCTGCAATGTCCCGGCGGAGCACCGGCAAATGTGGCGGTCGGCATCGCCCGACTGGGCGGAAAAAGTGCCTTTATTGGTAGGGTTGGCGACGATCCGTTTGGCCGCTTTATGCAGAAAACGCTTGCGGATGAGCAGGTTGATGTGCAGTGGATGCGCCTCGATCCGGCTCACCGCACCTCAACGGTGGTGGTTGATCTGGACGAACAGGGCGAACGCTCGTTTACGTTTATGGTTCGGCCGAGCGCCGATCTGTTTCTCGATTCCACCGATCTGCCGCCTTTCAGGGCCAAAGAGTGGCTGCACGTCTGCTCCATTGCGCTCAGCGCGGAGCCGAGTCGCTCTGCCACTTTTCAGGCGATGGATGCAATTAAAAAAGCCGGTGGTTTTGTCAGCTTCGACCCCAACATTCGCCCCGACCTATGGCGGGATGAGGGCGATCTTCGCCGTTGCCTCGAACTTGCGCTACAGCGCGCGGACGTGGTGAAGCTCTCCGTTGAAGAGCTGACGTTTTTGACCGGCGAATCCCATATCGAAACCGGTCTGGCGGCGCTGATGCGCCATTGTCCGGCCCGACTGGTGCTGGTGACGCTGGGTAAAGAGGGGGTAATGGCCTGGCATGAGGGCATCACGACACACTATCCGGCCACACCGGTAGCGTGTGTTGACACCACCGGCGCAGGCGATGCGTTCGTCGCAGGGTTGCTGTTCGGCCTGGCCTCGTCAGGCCAGGATCTGGCAACAACCCTTGCACTGGCCCAGCGCTGTGGTGCACTGGCCACGACGGCCAAAGGGGCAATGACCGCGCTGCCGTACCGTCACAACCTGTAATTCCTTCCTGGCCGCCGACCGGCGGCCTGAATTGTCGCCTCGATCACACTTACTAAAACGGTTTAGCAAAAAGTATTGCCGATCCAAAATTCACGGGTTTAGTATCAGCAGCCTAAACCGGTTTAGCAATTTAGCATTATCAAAACACTTTTTTTAGGGATGCGACAAAATGTATAAAAAACGCAGACTTGCCGTGATGATTGGCATGCTGGCCGGTAGTACCTCTGTTTTTGCCCAGACCGATATGACAAGCATTGAATCGCGCCTGGCGGCGCTGGAACAGCGTCTTCAGGATGCGGAAATGCGCGCCCAGAATGCGGAGAAACGCGCGACGGCAGCAGAACAAAAAACGCAGCAGCTGGTTGCCGCCCAGCAGCAAACGCAGACCACCACCCAGGAGGTGGCCCAGCGTACCACGGTGCTGGAAAAGAAAGCCGATCAGAGCAGTGGTTTTGAATTTCACGGTTATGCTCGCTCAGGCCTGCTGATGAATGATGCGGCGTCCAGCAGCAAAAGCGGTCCGTATCTGACGCCTGCCGGGGAAACCGGGGGCGCGGTCGGTCGTCTGGGTAACGAAGCGGATACCTACGTTGAGCTAAATGTGGAACACAAACAGACGCTGGAGAGTGGGGCGACCACGCGCTTTAAGGCCATGTTAGCCGACGGGCAGAAGACCTATAACGACTGGTCAGCCGATACCAGCGATCTTAACATTCGTCAGGCCTTTGCCGAGCTGGGCAATCTGCCTGATTTCACTGGCGCGCTGAAAGGGAGTACCTTCTGGGCCGGTAAACGCTTTGACCGCGATAACTTTGATATTCACTGGCTGGATTCTGACGTCGTGTTCCTCGCCGGTACCGGCGGCGGTGTCTACGACGTGAAGTGGAATGATACGCTGCGCAGCAACTTCTCGATTTACGGGCGCAACTTCGGCAGCGAAGAGCAGATCGACAACAACGTTCAGAACTATATCCTCAGCATGAATCACTTTGCCGGGCCATTCCAGCTGATGGTGAGCGGCCTGCGGGCGAAGGATAACGACGAACGCAAGGACAGTAATGGCGATCTGATTAAAACCGATGCGGCGAACACCGGCGTGCATGCCCTGGTGGGTCTGCACAATGACAGCTTCTACGGCCTGCGAGAAGGCTCAGCGAAAACGGCGCTGCTGTATGGTCACGGCCTGGGGGCAGAAGTTAAAAGCATCGGCTCTGATGGCGCGCTGCTGTCAGAAGCCGATACCTGGCGCTTCGCAAGTTACGGTGTCACGCCACTCGGCGGTGGCTGGCATATCGCGCCTGCTGTACTGGCCCAGAGCAGTAAAGACCGCTACGTCAAAGGCGACAGCTACGAGTGGGTTACGCTCAATACCCGCCTGATCAAAGAGGTTACGCAGAATTTCGCCCTGGCGTTTGAGGGCAGCTATCAGTACATGGATTTGAACCCGGAAGGCTACAAAGATCGCAACGCCGTTAACGGCAGCTTCTACAAGCTGACCTTCGCACCGACCTTAAAGGCGGGCAAAATTGGCGATTTCTTCAGCCGTCCTGAACTGCGCCTGTTTGCCACCTGGATGGACTGGAGCAGCAAACTGGATAACTACGCCAGCGATGACGCCTTTGGCAGCAGCGGCTTTAACGCTGGCGGGGAATGGAACTTTGGGGTCCAGATGGAAACCTGGTTTTAACCCTTCACGCTCCCGCCAGGCGGGAGCGTATCAAACATCATAAAAATGAAGTCAGGCAGAGGTAACTATGGATTTTGATAATATTTCCCGTGCGCTCATTCCGCTGCTCGGTGGCAAAGAGAACATCGCCAGTGCCGCGCACTGCGCAACGCGCCTTCGTCTGGTGCTGGTCGACGATGCGCTTGCTGACCAGCAGGCCATCGGCAAGGTCGAGGGGGTGAAAGGCTGTTTTCGTAACGCGGGCCAGATGCAGGTGATTTTTGGCACCGGCGTGGTGAATAAGGTTTACGCGGCTTTTATTCAGGCGGCAGGGATTGGTGAATCCAGCAAGTCAGAAGCGGCAGATCTCGCGGCGCGTAAGCTCAACCCGTTCCAGCGCATTGCCCGCCTGCTTTCCAATATTTTCGTACCGATCATTCCCGCCATTGTTGCGTCCGGTTTGCTGATGGGCCTGCTCGGAATGGTGAAAACCTACGGCTGGGTGAATGCCGATAACGCCATCTACATCATGCTGGATATGTGCAGCTCGGCGGCGTTTATTATTTTACCGATCCTGATTGGTTTTACCGCCGCGCGTGAGTTTGGCGGTAATCCCTATTTAGGCGCCACGCTAGGTGGCATTCTGACCCACCCGGCGCTGACCAACGCCTGGGGCGTGGCGTCCGGCTTCCACACCATGAACTTTTTCGGCCTTGAGATTGCCATGATTGGCTATCAGGGAACGGTGTTCCCGGTGCTGCTGGCCGTCTGGTTTATGAGCATTGTGGAGAAAAACCTGCGCAAGGTCATCCCGGATGCGTTAGACCTGATCCTGACGCCGTTCCTGACCGTCATTCTCTCCGGTTTTATCGCGCTGCTGATTATCGGCCCGGCGGGACGCGCGTTAGGCGATGGCATCTCCTTTATTCTGAGCACGCTGATTACCCACGCGGGCTGGCTGGCCGGTTTGCTGTTCGGCGGGCTCTATTCGGTGATTGTTATTACCGGCATTCACCACAGCTTCCACGCGATTGAAGCCGGGCTGTTGGGGAATCCGTCGATTGGCGTTAATTTCCTGCTGCCCATCTGGGCCATGGCGAACGTGGCGCAGGGTGGTGCGTGCCTGGCGGTGTGGTTTAAAACCAAAGACGCAAAAATCAAAGCCATTACCTTACCGTCGGCGTTCTCGGCCATGCTCGGCATTACCGAAGCCGCTATCTTTGGTATCAATCTGCGTTTCGTGAAACCGTTTGTGGCCGCGCTGATTGGCGGTGCGGTGGGCGGCGCATGGGTGGTGTCGGTGCATGTCTACATGACGGCGGTAGGGCTGACGGCGCTGCCGGGGATGGCCATCGTGCAGGCCAGTTCGCTGCTCAACTATATTATCGGCATGGTGATTGCCTTTGGCGTAGCGTTTACCGTCTCGCTGCTGCTGAAATATAAAACGGACTCTGAATAATGACATTACCTTCCCGCTGGCCTGCCGTGCTGCAGGCCGTGATGAAAGGCCAACCGCGCGCGCGTGCCGACCGCCACTACCCGCAGTGGCACCCGGCACCGGTGACGGGGCTGATGAACGATCCGAACGGTTTTATCTGGTTTGCCGGGCGCTACCATCTGTTTTATCAGTGGAACCCGCTGGGCTGCGATCACCGGTATAAATGCTGGGGGCACTGGAGTTCGCACGATCTGCTGCACTGGCAGCACGAGCCGATGGCGCTGATGCCAGATGAAGAGTACGACCGCAACGGTTGCTATTCCGGCAGCGCCGTGGACAACAACGGGATGCTGACGCTGTGCTATACCGGCAACGTTAAATTCGATGACGGCAGCCGCACCGCCTGGCAGTGCCTGGCGGTGGAACAACCGGACGGGACCTTTAAAAAACTGGGGCCGGTGCTGGCGCTGCCGGATGGCTACACCGGCCACGTGCGCGACCCGAAAGTGTGGCAGCACGACGGGCAGTGGTACATGGTGCTGGGCGCGCAGGATGTGCACAAGCGGGGCAAGGTGCTGCTGTTCAGGTCTGCCGATTTGCACATGTGGGAATCGTGCGGAGAAATCGCCGGTCACGGCGTCAATGGACTGACGGAGGCGGGATACATGTGGGAGTGCCCGGACCTGTTTGCCCTCGACGGGACGCACGTTCTGATCTGCTGCCCGCAGGGGCTGGCCCGTGAGCCGCATCGTTATCTCAACACCTATCCGGCGGCCTGGATGAGCGGGGCGTTTGACTATCAGCGCGGCGCATTTGAGCACGGTGAGTTACACGAACTGGATGCCGGTTTTGAATTCTACGCCCCGCAAACGACGCTGGCGGAAGATGGCCGGCGGATCCTGATTGGCTGGATGGGCGTGCCTGACGGGGAAGAGATGCTGCAGCCCACCCGGGCACAGGGCTGGATCCATCAGATGACCTGTCCGCGAGAGCTGCGCTACCGCGACGGCAAGCTCTGGCAGACCCCGGTGCGTGAGCTGGAAATGCTGCGTGAAGAGGAACTGCACTGGCAGGGCAACGCCTGCGATGCGCCGGAGCTTGATGCCTCGCGCCTTGAGTTCGAGCTGAGCGCTGCCTGCGCGAAACTGGATTTTGCCGGTGCGCTGCACCTCACGGTCGATGGCAATGGCCTGCGTCTGGAACGTGCCAGCCTGCAAACGGGTGAGACGTTAACCCGCTACTGGCTGGGTGAGGTTCACCATCTGCGCGTTCTGTGCGACCGCTCCAGCGTCGAAATTTTCATCAACCACGGCGAAGGGGTGATGAGCAGTCGCTATTTTCCTGACCAACCGGCCCGTGTGCGATTCGAAGGTGCGTCCGACATCACATTACGCTACTGGTCGCTGCGCGGCTGCATGGTAGAATAGCGGTTTTGGCAGCCGGATCTAAGTCGTTGTGAGAAAAACAAAACGCGTCACCATTAAAGACATCGCGGAGCTGGCGGGGGTGTCAAAAGCCACCGCCAGCCTGGTACTGAACGGACGCAGCAAAGAGCTGCGCGTGGCGGAAGAGACCCGTGAGCGCGTGCTGGCCATTGCGAAAGAGCATCACTACCAGCCCAGCATTCACGCCCGCTCGCTGCGCGATAACCGCAGCCACACCATTGGTCTGGTGGTCCCGGAGATCACCAACTACGGGTTTGCCGTGTTTTCTCACGAACTGGAGACGTTGTGCCGCGAGGCGGGCGTTCAGCTGCTCATCTCCTGTAGCGATGAAAATCCGGGGCAGGAGACCGTGGTGGTCAACAACATGGTGGCGCGTCAGGTCGACGGGCTGATTGTTGCCTCCAGCATGCTCAACGATGCGGATTACCAGAAACTGAGTGAACAGCTGCCCGTGGTGCTCTTTGACCGCCACATGAATGACAGCTCGCTGCCGTTGGTGATCACCGATTCCATTATCCCGACAGCCAAACTGGTGGCCGACATTGCCCGCCAGCACCCCGATGAGTTTTATTTCCTCGGTGGGCAGCCACGGCTTTCCCCCACGCGCGACCGCCTTGAAGGGTTTAAACAGGGTCTGCGCGACGCGAACGTTACGCTGCGCCCGGAGTGGATCATTCACGGAAATTATCACCCGAGTTCCGGTTACGAGATGTTCGCCGAACTCTGTGCTCGTCTGGGGCGTCCGCCAAAAGCCCTGTTCACCGCCGCCTGCGGCCTGCTGGAAGGGGTGCTGCGCTATATGGGGCAGCACAATCTGTTGCAAAGTGACATCAGGTTAGCCAGCTTTGACGATCACTATCTTTACGATTCGCTCACGATCCCGGTGGATACCGTGCGCCAGGATAACCGTCAGCTTGCATGGCACTGCTTTGATCTGATTGGGAAATTGATCGACGGTGAAACGCCAGAGCCCGTGCAGCGGAAACTGGATGCCACCCTGCAGCGGCGCTATAAAGTGGCAGAATAGCCCTGCCGGACGACGGGATATATCAATAACTTTAATTAATTTAAGTTTTGGTTTAGCCGATAACCATAAGGAATAATTTTCTTTGAGGTATCGGTTCATGTCGTTAAAAAAATCATCCCTGATTGTCTTTTTCTCGCTGCTTTTCTTCTTTATCGCCAGCACCCTCACCAGCGTTGGCCTCATCATCAAAAGTAATAACTCCCTGGATAACGTGAACAAAGAGATCCAGGTGGTGCTGTCAATTATTGATCCCATCAACCATAGCCGCACGCTGCGCGTCCGGGTGATGGAGTATGTGAAGATGGTAGAGGCGGGCGCATCAGCGGATGAATCTGCGAAGCTCGCCGCAGTAAAAGAGGCACTGACCAAAGCCGATCGCGCCTTTGCTGCCTTTATGGCGTCTCCCCGTCTGACCGATGAAGCGCCGTTGGTAAGCGCTTATCAGGATGCTTGGCAGAATTACCGTAACCAGGGGCTGGCACCGCTCATTGATGCTGCCGCCGCGCACGATATTGCCAAATTCAACGCCCTGATACCGGAAGTCTCGCGCCTCGATCGTCAGTATGAGATTGTCCTCGACCAGGTTCTGGCCGTACACCAGGCCTATGCCAAAAGCCTGAACGAAGATGCGAGCAGCAACTTTGTTTCTGGCCTGGCGATTATCGCCGCTATCGCACTGCTGTTTGTGCTGGTGATTGTCGCCGTCAGCCTGCTGATGAAACGCCTTGTTCTGGCACCGGTTAATCTGGCACGTGAACATTGCAGCCAGATTGCCGCAGGCAAACTGGATATTCCGGTGCCGGTGAAGGGGGATTCCGGCAATGAAATTGTTCACCTGATGGGCTCTATGGAGCAGATGCGCCAGGCGCTGCTGGCAACCATCGCCCAGGTGCGTGACGCGAGTCATACCGTGACCCATGCCGCACAGGAGATTGCCTCCGGGAATATCGACCTGGCTTCGCGCACCGAACAGCAGGCTTCTGCGCTAACCCAGACGGCGGCCAGCATGGAAGAACTGAGCGCGACCGTCGCCAATAACACCGATAACGTCTATCAGGCCGGAAAACTGGTGCAGGACGCGGTGAAAAATGCCCACACCGGGGAGGCCGTCACGCGTGAAGTGATTGAAACGATGAATACCATCGCCGCGAACTCGAAGCGCATCGAGGACATCACCAGCGTGATCAACAGCATCGCTTTCCAGACCAACATTCTGGCGCTTAACGCGGCGGTAGAAGCGGCGCGCGCCGGTACCCAGGGGCGTGGTTTCGCCGTGGTAGCCAGCGAAGTTCGCACGCTGGCGCAGAAAAGCGCGGTGGCGGCCAAGGACATCGAAAGCCTGATTGCCCAGTCGGTTTCCAGCGTCAAAAACGGTGCCGAACTGGTGGGGCGCTCAGGGGAGGTGATTGACTCGATTATCAGTTCCGTCAATAAAGTGAACACGCTGATGGAGCAGATCTCTGTGGCCTCTGAAGAGCAAAGCCGCGGGATTAGTCAGGTCGGGCAGGCAGTGACGGAGATGGACGGCGTGACCCAACAGAACGCCGCGCTGGTGCAACAGTCCGCCGCGGCGGCCGCGTCGCTGGAAGAGCAGGCCCAGCAGCTCACGCGGAGTATTTCGAGTTTTAGTTTGCCAGTGCAGGCTTGATATTATTGTGGATTGTAAGCCGGGTAAGCGTAGCGCCACCCGGCAATAAACGCGGCTAAATTGTTGGTTTCAGCTTAATTTTGCAAATTGTTTTGATTCAACAACCGGTGCGACGGGCATTATCTTTGGCGATGTTTCGCTGATAGCCGATGTAGCCGAAGGCATACCAGTAGCGCCGGGAATAAAAAGAAAATTAATCCTGTCAGGAATGCGTCATCCCCATGAAAATGCAGTATGGCATTAAAAAATACGCCAGCAGCCACGCCGACCACTAATAAAAATATAAACACCCAGACAGTGTGGTACCAGAGGATATAATTCGTCAGTCTGCCTATCATTACCGGATTGCTCCTTTTTAATGTGTCTGTTTCTATTTCCTGCTGCAGGGCATGACGCTATGAATAATAGACAGAGATGTAATGATTACAAACCTTTAACTAAAAATAGTTAATTAAGCCTCGCTTTAGATTATTGTTAAACAGAGGTTTTTTTGGATGATTATAGGAATAGTCTCAACAACTGGAATAGGGCATTTAAAAAGCATCAATATCAAACCTGTTGAATAAATAACCTGATTTAAAAGTGCGAACAGATCGGCATTATTACGGGTTTTAATTTTTATGCTGTTTCCATTCGTCAGTCGCGAAAAGCGTAAACCACATTGACTACAATGTTTTTAAAAATTTTTAGCAATATTCTTGTTCCTCATCCGTCTACCTCATCACAAGCCATAATCAGTTACTGTAAACGAGGTCAACACCATGAGAGAGTTTGATATGCACGGCAGAGGTCACGGGCGCGGATTCGGTCGCCACCGTATGGGCAAGGGCTTAGTCATCGGCGCGGTCATTTTTATCGTGCTCGGCCTGCTGGTGATGTCCCTGTGGAACGCCTTACTCCCGGCGATCCTCGGCGTGAAAGCCATTGGCTTCTGGCAGGCGCTGGGCATTTTGATATTGAGCCGGATCCTGTTTGGTGGTCTGGGGTTCCGTCCGGGTATGTTTGGTGCGCACCGCCGGATGCACGAACGCTGGATGAACATGACGCCCGAACAGCGTGAAGCGTTCATGCAGCAGCGCCGGGAAGGATTTGGTCGCCATGGTCGCGGGCACTGTGGCTGGCACGGCCACCGTGATGACAAGCGTGAAGACAACGCGCCAAAAGCGCCGGACGCAGAGTGAGCGAGATGAAAACCGGGGAGGCGGGCGGATCCTTGCTGATGTCGGCGGTTAATGCCTGCCGCGCCCGGCTGAGAGCCTTTTTTCGCGGAAGAACCCCGGTACGTGACGACGCCGACGATATTTTGCAGGAGATCACGTATCAGCTGATGAAGGTGGAACAGCCGGTCGAAAACGTTGCCGCGTGGCTGTTTCGCGCGGCGCGAAATGAGATGACCGACCGGGCGCGGAAAAAGCGTGAAGTGTCGCTCTCCGGTTATTTCAGCTTCACAGGCGAGGAGGATGACGATTTTCCGGAAGATGAGATCGCTGAAACCCTGTTCGGCGTTCCGCATACCCCGGAAGAGGAGTACCTCAAAACGCTGCTGTGGGAAGAGCTGGGGCAGGCGCTGGCTGAACTGCCCGCAGCGCAGCGCGAGGTCTTTGAGAAGACGGAGCTACAGGGCTACAGCATCAAATTGCTGGCCGGGGAAACCGGGGTTAGCGAGCAGGCATTATTATCGCGTAAGCATAAGGCCGTGTTGTTCCTGCGCACGCGATTGCGGGATGTGTATGACGCGCTGACAGGGGGGTAATGTTCCCGGCAGACAAAACCTTACACTGTCGGGACTTGTAGATTCATCACTATCGTTTATGATCGGGGCGTCTTGTTATTTTGGAACGTTATGCGCAACCGTCAGCTTCTCGGTAAATGGCTTCTGATAATCACGTGTCTGGCAATGGCAATTTGCCTGGTTCAGCGTGCGGTTTATCTCAACCATTTTTTACAGGGGCTGGATCCTCAGGTGCAAACGCTCATGATGGCTGACGCCCCGGGTCAGGAGGCTGAACAGCCCGGCCCGTCGCCGTGTCAACTTGGCGCACAGTCTTTGCTTTGCGCCCAGCCGCTGTTTTTTGACGGTGCGCTACCGGCGATTATTATCTTCTTCGCTCTGCTGCAGTTGTTTACCCAACGGCGCACATTTCTCTCCAGGGAGCAGCCTGTCCAGGCACCGCCTCCCCGAATACACCTCAAAAACTGCGTTTTCCGTGAATGAAAAACATCGTCACCACACGATAATTTTCACTATTCACGGAGTAAAACATGGTTAACCTTTTCAGGGGACTCGTCCTCCTGTTGCTGTCCTGCATGGGTATTGCTCATGCGGCAGATACGGGCTGGCTGGTGTCACCGCAAAACGATCACGCCCGCATCCGCTTTCAGGCTGAGCGGGATCACGACCGCATCATCGGCCTGCTCAGCGTGGAGCTGCAGCCCGGCTGGAAAACCTACTGGCGTTCGCCGGGCGAGGGCGGCGTGGCCCCGAAAATCAGCTGGCCACAGGGTGTTAAGGATACCTGGTACTGGCCGGTTCCTTCCCGCTTTGATATCTCGGGCCTGACGACCCAGGGCTACCACGATAGCGTCACGATCCCCATTACAATCGCCGGGACGGACGCGGATGTGCTCGACGCCACGCTTACGCTCCCAACCTGTAGCAACGTCTGTCTGTTGACGGACTACAAGCTGCATCTGGATTTTCGCACGCCAGCGGATGCGGGCTTTCGTACGGCATTCGAAGACGCGATGCGTTCAGTACCCGGTGCGTCAGGCGTGTCGTCAGACTTCAGCGCCTGGTTATCAGACGGCAAGCTGATGATGACGGGCACGACGGAAGGCGAATGGGTCAATCCCGGGATCTATTTTGACCCGCTGGAGGGTGACATTCTGCCCGGCGAACCGGTGATTAAGCACACCGGAAACCGGCTTCAGGTCGCGGTTCCGGTCACTGATGAGTGGGGCGATAAACCCGCGACGCTTGCGGGGAAAACGCTGTCGTTTGTCGTCACCAATGGCGATAAAGCCCAGCAAACGCAACTGACCGTAGGCGCAGCCCCCGCAGACGTGGTGCAGAGTGCGCCAGCGGGAACAGTCAAAATGTTGGCCTTTGCACTGCTGGGCGGTCTGATCCTGAACCTGATGCCCTGCGTATTGCCGGTAATGGGCATGAAGCTCAGCAGCGTCCTGCAGGCGGGTACGGACACGCGGAAAATCCGGCTGCGTTTTCTGGCGACCAGTGCGGGTATTCTGACCTCCTTTATGCTGCTGGCCACGATGGTGACCGTTCTGAAACTCACCGGCGCGTCGCTGGGCTGGGGCATCCAGTTCCAGAACCCGTGGTTTATTGGGCTGATGGTTGCGGTGACCTTTATCTTCGCGCTGAACCTGTTTGGTGCGTTTGAGCTGTTTCTGCCTTCCGCCGCCACCGGACGGCTCGCCACAACGGGCGGAACCGGACTGACGGGCAGCTTCTGCGAAGGCGTGTTTGCCACGCTGCTTGCCACGCCGTGTTCCGCGCCGTTCCTCGGTACGGCCGTGGCCTTTGCGCTGGGCGCACCGCTGCATTCCCTGTGGCTTATCTTCCTGATGCTCGGGGTGGGCATGAGCTTGCCGTGGCTGTTCGTGGCGCTGATCCCCAAAACCGCCTTGTTGCTGCCAAAACCTGGCCGCTGGATGAATACCCTGAAGGTGATTCTGGGGGGGATGATGCTGGCCTCCAGCCTGTGGCTGGTGACGTTGCTGAGTCTGCATCTGGGCGAGATGTTCAGCCACATCCTCATGCTGCTTCTGATTGTGGTCGCCATTGTGGTCTATGCCCTTCGCGGTCAGACATCATCGCCGCTGTTCTGGGTGGTGGTGATTGCGCTGGCCGTATTCGGGGGCTATCAGCTGCGCGGGATAGTGAACGCAACGCCGGTAACCACGGCTGAGAATAGCGAACAGACGATCCCGTGGCAGCCGCTCAGTGAAGAGGCAATCAGCGATGCGCTTGCGCAGAGGAAAAGGGTGTTTGTGGATATCTCGGCGGACTGGTGTGTCACCTGCAAGGTGAATGAGCATCGGGTGCTGAATCAGCCGGAGGTTATCGCCGCGCTGCGCCAGCCGGATGTGGTGGCGCTACGCGGAGACTGGAGCCAGCCATCAGAGACGATTGCGGCGTTTCTGAAATCACGCAATCGCTACGCCATCCCGTTTAACCAGGTGTATGGCCCTGGAACGCCGGAGGGCGACATCCTCTCGCCATTGCTGGACAAACGCACCCTGATGACCACCCTGAACAAAGCAAAAGGCTAACGCAGTTATGAAAAAAATCCTTATTACGTTTCTGCTGTTTTTCGCGTCAGCCCAGGTGATGGCGGCGGACCCGATCACCCCGGATCAGGAGCAACGCGCTCAGAAGCTGATCTACGATTTTTTGTTTAACGACCCGGATTCACCGCGTATCGGTGCCAAAAATCCAACGCTGACGCTGGTGGTGTTTACGGACTACAACTGTCCATACTGCAAAAAATTCGATCCGTATCTGGAGAAGATCGTTGAGAAACATCCGCAGGTGGCCGTGGTGTTTAAGTTTCTGCCGTTCCGTTCGGAAAGTTCGCTAACCGCCGCGCGCGACGCGTTAACCGTCTGGCGTTCACACCCTGAGCAGTTTATGAAGTTCAACGAAACCCTGATGGCGAAAAAAGGGTATCACGATGACGCCAGCATTCAGGAGGCGCAAAAGCGCGCGGGCGTGAATGTTGCAACGCCGGATGATACGAGCCTGGTCACGGTAAAACGCAGCCTGATCATCGCAGAAAAACTGGGTATTCAGGGGACACCGGCCACGCTGATTGGCGAAGGGCTGTTACCCGGCTGGGTGCCTTTCGAACAGTTTGATGAAATGGTCACTGATGCACTGAAAAACCGCTAACCTGAAGGGGGCCTCAGGCCCCCGAACAAACCGGAGAGGGACATGAAAAAATTACTGTTACTTTCGCTGCTGACCGCGTCAGGGCTGGCGCAGGCTGCGGATGCTATACCTGATGTCGTTAAGACCTTTAGCGAGCAGCAGGAGATTAAGATCCTCAAGAAGATCGACGTGCCCGGTGGCGCATCCGCCTGGCTGGGACAATATCAGGACATGGGAGTGACGCTCTTTCTGACACCTGACGGAAAGCACGTTATTTCGGGTTATCTCTATGACGAGAAGGGTAAAAACCTCAGCGAGGGTATTTTCCAGAAAGAGATCTACGCCCCGATGGGACGCGAAATGTGGAAACAGCTTAACGCTGCGCACCCCCTGAAAGAGGGGGCGGATAACGCGCCACGCAAAGTGTTTGTCTTCGCCGACCCGTTCTGCCCGTACTGCAAGGCATTCTGGTCAGAAGCACAGCCGTGGGTGACGGCGGGTAAGGTGCAGCTCAATACGCTGCTGGTGGCGTTTCTGAACCCAAACAGCGGCCGTAACGCATCTGCGATCCTGAATGCAAAAGATCCGGTTACGGCGTGGAAGGAGTATGAACTGTCCGGCGGTAAAAAACTGCCTAAACCGGAAGGCACCGCCTCGCGTGAAACCGTGGCGATACTGCAAAAACACCAGGCGTTAATGGACAGTCTGGGGGCGAATGCCACACCGGCCATTTATTATCTCAATGACCAGAATGAGCTCCAGCAGGTTGTCGGTATGCCGGACGCGAAGCAGCTTGAGGCGATGTTCGGGCCGAAGCCGTAAAAAAACAGGCAGAAACAGGGCGTTTCTGCCTGACTGTACTTAGCTTCCCCAGCGTCCTTTCAGGTAGTTTACCGCCTGCTGCGTCTGCGGCTGGTTGAGGTAATCTTCGCGGAACAGGATCGTGCCATTCACGTTCGGCAGTGAGTCGTTGAGATCGAGCTGTTTTTTCAGCTCCGGCACGCCGCCCTGAATCGTCCAGTCCGGCTCATTTCTCGACGGCTCGCCCACTTTATAGAACGCAATGCCGATGTACAGACGGGTATGGGTCGGTTTCACTACGTCGGCCCACCATTTGGTCAGCACGTCATAGCGTGCCGCATCCCGGGAGAAAGGCCAGTAGATTTGCGGGGCAATGTAGTCCAGCAGCCCCTGTTGCACCCACTGACGGGTGTCAGCGTAGGATTCATCATACGCCGCCGCGCCACGGGTGTCGGATCCTGCCGGGTCAAAGGAGCGGTTACGCCAGACGCCCGCCGGGCTGACGCCAAATTCAACCTGCGGTTTTGTCTGTTTGATCGCCCGAGAGACCTGCACAATCAGCTGCTGCGTATTGTGGCGACGCCAGTCGGCTTTGGAGCCAAACCCCTGGCCGTATTGTCTG
Source organism: Enterobacter sp. A8 (assembly GCF_004296595.1). NCBI lineage: Bacteria > Pseudomonadati > Pseudomonadota > Gammaproteobacteria > Enterobacterales > Enterobacteriaceae > Enterobacter > Enterobacter sp. A8. Next base: position 576,188 of record NZ_SCMF01000001.1, on the reverse strand, counting down.
TAGGTCTGCGCATCATTCAGCGTTGAGCGGGGCGATTCGGCATAAAAGTAGTCATCAAACTGCACGCCGTCTATCGGGTAGTTCGCCACCACCTCGGTCACCACCCGGGTTATCCAGTCACGCACCTCCGGGATACCCGGGTCGAGCACAAACCGATCGCCTGCGATGCGAACCCACTCAGGGTGCTGCACATAGACGCTGGACGGTTGTTGGTATGAGGTGCGGTTCAGCGCGGCGATGGTTGACGGTTTGGTATTGGTTGAAACGCGATAGGGGTTGAACCAGGCATGAACTTTCATCCCACGCTTGTGGGCTTCATCGAGCATAAACTGCAGCGGATCATAGCCCGGATACTCGCCAATATTGCCGGTAAGCATATCTGACCACGGCAGGATTTTGGACGACCAGAGCGCGGTGCTGTCCGGTTTCACCTGGAAAAACACCGTGTTAATTCCCAGGCGTTTCAGATTGTCGAGTTTGTCGATCAGCGCCTGTTTTTGCATCGCAATACGCTGGTCAGCACTGCGGCCATTCACCGACGCGACCGGCGGCCAGTCGAGACGGGAGACAGTTGCCAGCCAGATCCCACGCATCGGCTCGTTTGCCTGCTGCGTCGGTTTGCCTGGGGTCGGGAGCGGTGTGACCAGCGACTTTGGGGGTTTTGAGGAGCAACTAACAAGTAAAAGCGCGCAGCCAAGCAGCGCACCAGTCCGTTTTACATGTCGCATCATTTGCGTATTAGCTCTTGGTTATCCGACTATTGGCCCAGGGGTTAAAGGCGGGCGCCTCGCGTTCAGCGGTCCCGTTATCATTGAGGGAATCAAGATACAGGGCCTCGACCTCCGCGCGTGCCCAGGGGGTACGGCGCAGGAATTTCAGGCTCGACTTCACGCTTGGGTCATTTCTGAAACAGTTAATTTTGATTCGATCGCCCAACTCGCGCCAGCCATATCGCGCCACCAGGGCATTGATCATCATCTCCAGCGTAACGCCATGCAAAGGATCTTTGGAAATATGTGCAGTCATAGGCGTCCGGTGTCTCGATTTACAGGGGATTGGGGTAAACGCTGAAAGGGTACAAGAAAGCAGGGGAAGCGGCAATTTTCCTTTTCCCCTCGCTCACTTTATGACGGATTCTGTTCTCTGATTATCTCCGACGGTTTTCCCCGCTTTGTTTTTGATCGTGAATCTGATCAACACCGCGTCCTGACCCACGGGTGTGACCGTAAGCGCTTTTACCATTTTTCCGGAGTCTGCGGCGATCGTCATTGTCATCGTGCCCTTTGCCAGCACCTTATCGCGCTGGGTAACACGCCATATCAGACGGCATTCATTGCACGGTTTCCAGGTGTCATTGATTGCCCAAAGACGCAGGGTCGCCGCTGCGCCGGACATCCACTGCGCAGTGACCGGCTCAATGGAGGGCAGGATGGGCTGATACGCGCGTTTTAATGCGAAATACCCGGCTTTAGGTTTGCGCAAATAGTCCACCACCCCCCAGTTGATAGAGGGCCAGGTTTCTACAAACATGAAATGGAACAGTGCCGTTACCGGCTGGTATCGCTGTCTACGATAGCTCTCTGCCGCCGTGGCCACCAGTTGTGACTGATAGGCCTGCGTATTGTGGATCATCTGTTTAATGTTATTGCCGCGCGCGATGCCGGCAAACTTAAAGGTCTGGAACGGCTGAAAATTATGGTATTTCCAGAGCGTCCAGCCGGGGTCGTCGGCGGCGGTCGTTTTAGGCCACAGATGTGATGCCGGGATAATGGTTTTTAGCGTGGACAGGCGGGGAAGGGCCTGTGCACCGAACTCGGTAATGATACCCGTTTTGGCCGGGGCAAGCAGATCGCGTACGGTACCGAAATACCATCCCGCCCAGTAATGCTCCTCCACGGCGGAAAAACGATGCACAATGCGGGAGGTATCTTCGGCAAGCGTATCCGCGACTTTTTGCGTGAGGTCGCGATTAAGGTTTTTGTTCCAGTCCGGAAAGCGTTTTTCCATCCAGGGTGAATTCCAGGGCGGTTCGTTATGACCGCCCCAGACGATGATGGCGGGAGAATTACCGAACTGTTCGATCATCTCGCGAGTCTGGCGAACCGCATTTTTCGTAAAGGCCTCGCTGTTGTCGTAGCCCCACTGCAGCGGAACATCCTGCCAGATTAGCATTCCCATCTCATCGGCAACCTCATAAAGCGCGCGACCCGCCACGTGTCCGTGTACGCGTATGGCGTTGGCGTTCATGGCCTTAACCAGACGAAGATCGCGACGGTATTTCTCGCGCGTCATGGTGCTGAGCCACGGGGAGCCGATGTAATTGCTGCCCTTAATAAACAGGCGTTTATCGTTAATAAGCCAGCCTGTGTTACCCGGCTGTTCTACTATCTTGCGCAGTCCGGTGCGGGTGACAGCCGTATCCATTAACCCGGTTTTATCGCGTAATGAGGCGCGAACCGTATACAGGTGTGGCTTCCCTGTGCCGACCGGCCACCAGAGTTTTGCCCCCGTCATGGGCAGCGTAACCTGCACGGAATGGGCGTTGCTTTTGAGGATGACTGGAAAGTCAGCCTCAAAGCGTTTGCCGTTGAAGTTGGTGGGGGTTGCGGTAAGCCGCACGGTAGCGCGTTCCGACTGGAGGGCGCGATAGCGTATCTCAGCCTTTAACGCCGGATGCGTCAGTCCCTGCGTCCAGTCGGGGCGCAGAATAATGTCATCAATGGTGGCTCCCCGGCTAAGATGCAGTCTGACCGGTGCCCAGATGCCGCCAGAGTTCGCATCCTGACCTTCAGGTGACCACGCCCCGCCTGGACGAGTGTCATGCTGATTAAGAATCCCCTTCATGGCGGTTTTATGCAGAGGCCAGACCGTCTGCGGATCTTCGAAGGGGCTATCAACCCTAATTATAAGCTGGTTGTGACGTTGTAACGCTCCGGTGGCATCCAGCGAAAAGCGCTGGAAATAACCCTCATGCTGGCCCAGTGACTGGCCGTTTAATGTGACATCGGCCAGGTAGTCGACACCGTCAAACACCAGGGTGGTCATGATATCGGGCGGTTGAGCGGGGAGGGTAAAAGCGTGGCGATACCACAACGCCCCCTGATGATCGTACCCGGCGCTATACCAGTTGGCAGGTACGTTCAGTTTACGCCAGCCTGCCCCGGCAGGCCGGGGGTTATCGTTGGCGTCCTGAACCTGCCATACACCCGCAAGAGACCAGCTTATCGGTACTGAAGTTGCCATCACCGAGGGGGTCAACAATGCAAAAAGCAGCGTGCAGTTACGAATCATGAATAACATTTACCCCACGATTGGCGAGCCAGGCCATCAGGCGCCGTGATTCCTTATGAAGTTTGGCATTCAGCATCGCAAGCTGTTGCGTCTCCAGCGTATGCGCTTCGCTCTCCAGCACCTGCAGTTGCTGTGCGAGACCCCGGAAGTCCAGCGTGACGGCTTCGCCGCGCAGTTTATGGGCCGCACGGCGCAGCGTTTCACGGTCATCACGGTCGATAGCCCGGGAGATGGCTTTCACGGCCCCATCCAGTTCTTCACCAAACAGGGTCAGAAGTTCCTGGACCAGGGCGGGATCGTCAGCGCACTGGTTCAGCAGGCGAGCTTCATCGGGAAAGTCCAGTGAATCTTCGCGCTGAAGAACGCGGGCAATCTCTTCAGCAAGACGTTCCTGGCTGATGGGTTTGGCAATATAGCCATCGAATCCCATATTGAGACAACGCTCTTTATCCCCCTGCATAGCGTGTGCGGTCATGGCGACGGTTGGCTGAGCAGGGCCGGGTAGGGTCTGTTCCTCTTCCCGAAGCCGTCGAATGGCGGTTTCACCGTCCATTTCGGGCATCTGAAGGTCGATCAACAAAACGTCCCATTCTCCCGAACGCCAGCGTTCAAGCAGAGTGAGTCCATTGTCGACGATCTGACAGCTATGGCCGAGGCGTTCAAGCAGCCGTGCTGCCACCTTCTGATTGACCAGATTATCTTCAGCCAGCAGGATGCGTAGCCCCTTACGACCCGATGACGCGACTGGCACGGGGAGGGCTTCACTCATTAGCTTCGGCAACCGCTCAAAGGCTGCGGCAATGGCCTGATGCAACTCGTCCTGCGCGATGGGTTTATGCAGATAGTGTTTGATACCAATCCGTTTCAGCATATTGCTGTCAAAATGTCGGCTCATGGAGCTCAGCATGATGATATGACTCTCCGCCGTCTGCGGCAGAACTGAAAGCTCCAGCGCCAGAGAAACCCCGTCCATTTCAGGCATTTGCGCGTCCAGCAGTATTAACGGCCAGGCGGGCCCCGCTTTAACCCGATGTATCGCCTCGCTGGCTTTATTGACGCAGGTGGGTTTCAGCCCCATCTGGCTGAGCATTGCGGCCAACAATCGCAGATTCGTTTGGTTATCATCGACCACAAGCACCGGCTCCCCGCTAAACCGTTTGCTGTACGGCCGTTCTTCCGGGGCCAGAGGCTGCGTCGCCAGCGGTAGCACGAATGTAAACTCGCTGCCTTTACCCGGTTCGCTGGTCACGGTTAACTCACCCCCCATCGCCGCAACCAGCCGCGCAGAGATAGTCAATCCAAGCCCCGTACCTCCATAGCGACGAGTTGTTGAATTGTCCGCCTGGCTGAAGGCTTCGAAAATGGCATTCTGTTTATCCGCCGGTATACCAATACCGCTGTCACGTACCCGGAAACGCCAGCGATGCTCGCCATCTTCCGGCTCAATAATCAGCATGACTTCCCCCTGGTGGGTAAATTTGAGCGCATTTCCCAGCAGATTGGTGAGGATCTGACGTAGCCGTGCGCCATCCACCAGCAGTACGTCGGGAACGTCAGGTGCTATATCAACCAGAAGCTCAATCCCTTTTTCACTGGCACCCGGCATGTGCGGACGAATAAGCGACTGAATAAAGGGGCGCACAGAAACCGGCTCTGTCTCCAGTTCCACTTTGCCGGCTTCGATACGCGAGAAATCAAGAATGTCGTTAATGATGTGCAGCAAAGACTGGGCAGAACTCATCACCAACGTAAGGTAATCACGCTGATCGGCGTCAAGAGGGGTATCAAGGCACAGTTGCGTCATGCCAATAATGCCGTTCATCGGCGTGCGAATTTCATGACTCATATTGGCTAAAAATGCACTTTTCGCCTCATTCGCCTTTCTGGCCTCCAGGGCGGCATTGATCGCCAGTATTTCGGCCTCTTTACGCCGGGTAATATCCTGTAGTGTACCAATGACCCGCTCAGCGTTGCCCCCGATGGAGAGCGTCACCACCTGGCCGGACAACAGCATCCAGCGTAACCCTTCTGTGGGGTGATGAACGCGGATTTCACATTCGAAGACCGGACGGTGGTCCTGTTTTGAGGCCTGCAGTGCCTTGCGCAGCGCAGCGCGATCGTCCTCATGAACCTGATTGAGCAAAAAACGCACCGGATAATGCCACCGCGTGCGTGACTGACCGAGCATGGACAGCAGCGTGTCGTTCACCTGTAAAGTGTCACCAGAAACCTGCCAGTCCCAAATTCCGATATGAATGGATTCCGCCGTGAGCAGAAAATCGTCATGTAGCCGGTGGCGCGACCGCTGCGCTTCGTCAAGCTCCGTGATATCACTATGCAGACTGACGATACTGCCGTCCGCAAGCCGCTGATGTTGAACAAAAATGCGTCGTTGACCGGCCTGTCTGACTTCACAATGTTTATCCTGCCGACAGTTGCGAACGATGGATTCACGCAGCGTTTGACGAAGGCCTGGATCGACGTTGTAAACAGCGTCAATGAAACGTTCTGCCAACTCTTCAAGAGGCGTACCTGCTTTCAGCCACGGAGTGATGACCGGATAAAACAGGGCAACGCTGTGATTCCAGGCCACCAGGTGTTCATTGCGGTCATAAATCATGACCGCAGCCGGGAGCGCGTTAAGATCATAGTTAAATGAAGGCATTGTCATGCTCCTTACGCCCGGTAATGCAGTTCTGCCTGTCGGCGCAGGTATTCCAGCCCGGGCGCAATAGCCATCGCCCATGCCGTCAGGATCTCATCGTCGCATTGCGGATCGCGCAGGCTCACCGTGTTGAGCATCGCTTCCCGCCAGAGGGCAAAAAAACGCGGCGGAAGGTGCAAGCCGTCATCGCTTTGCTCCCGCGCCAAGCGCTCAAGAAAATCCGGCACAATCAGGGCGCCATCTACCGTCAGCATGGCGAAGAAACTTTTAAACAGGGTTTGCTGGCCTTCCTGATCCGGCAGACGGGCAAAATGTGCTTCCGTCTCAGGTGACATATGCACGAAAGCGTCGTAGAACGTCTCGAAAAACGCCGTTTTTTCATTATCCGGGAAGACGCGGTTCAGGCTGGATTCAAACAGATCGCGGTAGAATTTCACGGCGTCCTCCTTATAGCGTTTTCACCCGGCAGACAACGTCCCGGGGGGGCATATTCATCTGCCAGACGGTGGGTAAAGTAGCTCTCTTTCCTTGACTGGCGGGTATCAAAGAGAGGCCCGGCGTTATGCTTAAAGAAAAGGGCTTCCAGCACCATGGCATTGGTGGAGAGGGTGAGGGCAGCATTGGTATCGCCCGTGGCTTCAAGGCGGCCTTCATACCAACCTCTTTGCGGATCGTTAAGGTGTTTTGTGACTGACATCAGCACGTCGGTGTAAGGGGTATCCCACAAGGCCCACAGCGTAAAGACCGCTTTGGTCGACACCTGCGCGAACCGGGTGTAGTCCCGGCCATCATCGCCTATTGAGTTCCAGGCATAACCATTTCCCCAGACGGTATCCTGTATATGCCAGGGGGCCTGTGAGAGCGCGAAATCAGCACGCGCTGTCAGGATTTTATCGATCTCCCAGCGGGTCTTCTGGCTCAGCCAGACGTTTTCTGCTTGCTTACGCAGACGCTTTTGTCGTTCGGCCGTCACGCCATCGGGTTCCCAGCCAAACTCCAGACCTGGCAGCATGTAGGGAAGAGTGGTAATCAGGGAGGGCTGCCACGTGGTGCGCGGATCGCGGGCATCCACGGCCAGTCGCCGCTGCGCGATGATGACGTGATGTACCGGCGGCGTAAACGCCTTCTCCGCTGAAAATCCCCACAGATGAAACGCCGTGGCGGCATATTCGCTTTCGCCCAGACGCAGCTCCTCACGCACCACCGGCTGGCCATTCTGCAGGGAAGATGACCACAGTTCGCCCTCGTTATCGATGACCGGACAGAAATTCCACCGCAGAATGATTTTGTCCAGATACTCACCATATTGCGGCTCACGCTCTGCAGTGAGGCGCAGAGCGAGCATCAGGCGAGCCATGTCCCGGGCAGACCAACCCTGTCTGACCGGGTTGCCGCTAAAATCGATAAGCGTTGCTGTCTGGCTGGAATAGAGCCGCCCTGGTGTACGGGTATCGGTCAGCATCAGACGGTTGAGTGTCCCCATCAGTCGGGTTAAGCGGGCGTCATACTCGGCATCCTGAATCAACCCCAGCTCTTTTGCTGAGAGCAGCGCGATAAGTGTATCGCCCATTTGCCAGAGCGTGACGCGCGGCTGTTTGTCGCTTCCGTTGACCAGCCCAGTTTGTGGCTGGGTATTGTTGACGAAATAGCGCCAGGCAATTGCCGCCCATTTCTGCTCTTCCGGCGTCAGGGTGGCGAGGCGAGCAGTGGAGTGCCAGCCACCGTTTATCAGCCAGCGCCAGCCAGCCCCCTGATGGCCAAACAGGGCAAAAACCACTACGCCTGCGAGGAGTAATCCCGCGAGCCCTCTGGCTAAGGTTTTAAGCATTGCGCAGTCACCGGAGGCAGTTTAACAGGCTCGTCCGCGCTGCAGGATGCGCACTGACAAGCCTGACAGGCGGGTTTGGTGCGCAGCGTGACGCCGGTCCGGTCGCACCAGCTTTTTACTGCCGGTGTGCTGGTAAGGAACGGTCGGCTACGCAGCGCGTTGTTCTCTTCAAACTGATCCAGCAGCTTTTGATCCCACAGTGACGGGGCAAAATCCTTGCTCTTCGGGTTGTCGGTGTTGAAGGCCAGCAGTTTTCCCTCTTTTTTGAATAACAACGCCTCCAGCATGATGCCGTTATTGTTCGCGGTGAACTCCTTGATCGGCCCGTCACCATTTTCATACAGGCCTTCGTAGTAGCCTTTTCCCTCTTCGTTTGCATTCTCAATGGTATTCAGCAGGCGGTCCGTGTAGGGCGAGTTCCACAGTACCCACATCCCCAGCGCCGCTTTCAGTGAAATCGCGGCAGCGCCAGGGACGAACTGGCCTTTATCGGTGATGGTGTTCCAGTTAAAACCATCGCTGAATACGGTGTCATAGACGAAATATGGAGGTTTATCGAGCTGGTGTTCAGAGCGGGCAGTGAGGACGCCGGTGATGGTATAGCGGTTCTCCTGTGCCTGGTAAACGCGGTCGGCAAAGTTCTTCATCCATGTCAGGGAGTAGTCGCGGGGCGCGTTATCCCGCTCGGTCGGTTTATCGAAGCCGAACTCCAGCCCGTAAAGCAGGTAAGACTCCGTCACAACATAGTTATGTTGAGATGTGTTACGCGGGTCGCGTGTATCATAGGGAACGAGTACGCAGTAAATTTCGGCCAGCTCATAAGGCTGCGGGCGACTGGCTTTACAGGTATTAAAACCCCACAGCTGGAAACCCGCCGCGCCGTACTCTTCATAGCCCAGTCGACCTTCCTGAACATATTTGGGCTGGCCATTTTCCAGATAGGCACCATACAGGGTACCGCAGGGATCAATCACATGGCTGAAATCCCATCCCAGTACCACGTTATCTATGCTGTTGCCATATTCCTGGTAACGCTCTTTGATAATTTTCAGCCAGACCAGCATCCGTCCGATATCCAGGGCCGAGAAGCCAATTTCACCGGGCTTGTTGGTATAGTCCACTTTCTGGCCGCTGATGGTGTTATACGCTTTGTTTGGCAGCTCGTTGCGGAACAGCACCAGCGTGTTTAGCGTGGCGAGAAACTTCAGCATTCTGCGATCGAATTCTGCTTTATCAATGATCCCCAGTTCACGCGCCGCCGTCATGGCAGCCAGATAGGATGCGCTGTCCCACATCGTGGTAGAGGGATATTTATTGACCGCATTCACCAGGCCCGTCGTGGGCTGATAATTCGCCACAAAATACTGCCAGGCATTTTTCGCAATGGTCATCTCTCTGACCGTCAGCTCTCCACTGCGCGGGGCGTAATTCGATGCTGGCAGCCCGGTTTCCGCACGCACGGTCGATAATGCCAGCCAGCAGATCATTATTCCCGTCAGCAGGTGAAAGAAGATCAGGGATCGTGGCTTCATGGCGTTGCTCCTGCAGAAGTGGATGGCCGTGGGGCCGTGTAGAGACAGGCCAGACAGAGCATCTGGCCATGCGCGATATAAGACAGGCTTTCCAGCACAATGGCATTGGTATCCGCATCTACGACGGAATTAACGCTATTGTTGAGATTTAATCCTCTTTGCCAGCCTTTGCCCGGCACCTGAAGCGGCTCAACCTGCTGGCGCAGCGCTTCACTCCAGCTATTACGAAACAGGGCATACCAGGCAAACGCAGAACGGGTTGAGGTAATGGCTACCTTCTCCGGTGCTTCGTCGCGCAAGGCGCGTGCCTGTACTGGCTGTCTGTCTGGCAGGTCGGTAACATAATCCGGTGCCGGTTCGGCATAATCCGTGCTGACAGGCGGTTTTGGTGTACGGAGGTGGTGGCGACGCTGCTGAATTTGCATAATTCGCCACGCGATTTCCGCGCTCTGGGCATCAAAACCCAGCTCAAGACCGGTTAACAGATAGGGCAGGCTGATCAGAGAGGTCTGCTTGCCCCAGGGCGTACGTAACCCTTCATCGGGGACCATGATGCCATCCAGGTCGATCATCTTTTGCCCTTCAGGCGGGTTGGTGACCGCGAGGCCCGCTGCACTGTCAATCAAACGCAGGGTATGGCTGGCATAGAGTCGATAGCCAAAGCTGTCCCGCTGTTCATCGGCAGTCAGCGTCCAGTGATGAAGCGGCACGGCCGCCTGGCTTTGAGTGTTATTTTCAATCAGCGAGCCGGTACGCCAGTGGCTAAACACATCACCTACCGCCGCGGCGTGCTGAGGGTAGCGCCACAGGAGAGTCTGAAGTGCCGTCAGCAGGCGGCTGAGCCCTATGGGCGAGGCGTCTGATTTGCCGAGGATCTTCAGCGTGTCCGCATGATAATAGGCGGCCGGGAGCCCTTTATCATTGAGCGGTAGCGCCCCCAGCGTGAACAGGGCGGCGCCGATCCGCTCGTCAAACTCGTCGGTGGTAATAATATTGAGTTGCTGTGCAGCGATGGTCGCAAAGAGATAGCTTCCCACGCTCCAGAGGCTTAGCCATGGCTCACCGTCGCTGGCGTTCGCCAGCCCGTTTGGCTGGGTATTATTCACGTAATACTGCCATGCCACCCGCGCCCAGATGGCTTCGTTATAGGTCAGTTCGCGTGTCGCAGGCAGTGGAGGGAAATCTTTACTGAGCGCAATGCCGCCGCTGCTTTCCACACGCGAAGGCATTTGTTTCTCAACCCACACCACAATGGCAAAACCGAGCAGGAACCCCAGCAAAATTGTCAAATAACTGCGCGCAGAAAGCAGGGCATCGCGTCGTCTCATTGGCTGACCTCTCCCTCTTCAGCTGGCGTCCACATGGCCGCGAAAATCAGAGGGAGCATGGCGGCGATATTGACCGTTCCCCAGAAAATATTGATGACGTAACCAGATGGATCGTCAACCTGGCCGCGAGCGACCTGGATTCCTCCCCAGAGAAGCCCCGCCAGGGTCAGTACCACGATGGCAATCTGCGGCTTCACCAGATAGAGAAAACGGCCGGTTTGCCTCTCTTTCGGCGTAACATGAAACTTGATTTGTTCGCCTCGCAGCACGGTGTTGAGCGCGCGCAGATTCATGGAAAAGAAGGAGAGGTAAGAGGCCCTGCCGTCCCAGGCCGAAATCCCCCAGGTGCCGAACATAAAGGCCAGCTCAGAGAGGATAAAAAAGGGCAGAAAGTGGAGATAGAACGGCGTCGACCAGGCTGAAACCGGTGGAATGCCGGTGAACAGGTAAATGATGGGCGAAATCAAAAACACCGTGTTCCACACGCAGGCCAGATAAGACCAGAAGGTTGTGGCGTACATCAGCGTCTGAGGGAGAGAAAGCTTAAAGCGGCGGCGACTGAAGATATTGTCATGGAACAAAATATCCAGCGAGCCGGCGGCATACTTAAAGCGCTGGATCATCCATGTCAGCATATCCTGCGGGGAGAGCATTTTCGATTCAACGCGCGGGTGCATGACCGAACGCCAGCGTCTTGCGGCATCACCGTGCAACAAAATTGAGGTATAGATATCTTCCGATACGTGGAATTTGTAGGGCGTTAATTCGGTGTCAAATGCCACGTGCGGACGCATCGCATTCTGCAAGGCTTCCCGCGTTTCTTCGTCACGGATATCCCGGGTATGGCGATGGATCTCCTCTTCAACAGACCAGGCATAGCTTCTCAGTGCGGCCTGCATTACGGCCTCACGGCGGTGAATGGAGGCCGCTCCACAGCAGAATGCCGCATTGGCCCAGTTGCGGCGTCGCAGGATCACGTCATAGAACATGCGCGGGTCGTTGAAAAACGGATCGCGGCCAAGGGTCACCGAGCCAACCAGCTTCTGGATCGCCCAGCCCAGGCCATAGCCAACTTTCCCTGCTTTACGGTGTCCCCAGTGTGACAAATTTTCGCCTTCAGGGAGGTCGAAGAACCATTGGGGGGTCTGTACCCAGGCGACATCGGGGTCGCGAAAATAGCCGAGCGTATGGCTGAGAAGAGTAGGGAAGACCCGGGTATCGGCATCGCAAATAACAATGAAGTCGCCGTCGGTTTGCTCAAGGCCGTTGCGCAGATTGCCGGCCTTAAAGCCGATGTTAGTCTGGCGACTGATGTAATTGACGCCTTCCTCTTCGCAGACGGCTTTCATATCCGGGCGGCGGCCGTCATCAAGCACGTGGATCCGGTAGTCAATCGGGAAAGGGTAATCCATCTTCAGCGCATCCTGAATGGAGAGCCGTACCAGCTCGGTGTCTTCGGAATAGGTTGCGATGAATAAATCCACTTTAACAGGACGCGGTTCCGTGGCCTCCTCGGGCGACAGACAGGCGTTAATATCGCTGGGAGGGGGACTTTGCGGTGGATCCTCTTCTTTCCACAAATTGATGGTAAACAGCACGGTTCCGATCCATGCCAGGGTTTCGGCGAGAACCAGCGGAATGGCATACCACAAGGCATCGGTATTCAGGGAGGCGGTCCAGCGCCAGTAAATATAATTTGCGCCCAGTATGAGCGCCGCGACCGCTAACACCTGCCAGGTCATCATGACCCAACGTGGCGTTTTTAACGGTTCCGGAGGTTGACGATGTTCAAAACGGGAAAAATAAAAATCCATAGATCCGGCTTTCCTGATTCCGTGAAAATGCAGCCCCATTCTGCGGCGCAGACAGTTACCCGAAGGCCAAAGAAAAAGCGATTGAACGAAATTTAAGGTAAGTGTAGAACGCCGAATAAAAGTGTCCAGCCATGCACATGAGTAATATTTAGCATGGGTTAATTGGATGTAAATTTTGCTTAATCCATTTTCTCTGCCAGGGAGAAATTGCGGTTACTATTTCTATAGGCTATCTACTTTATTTAGAACTTTATTTTCGCTTCCTGGTAAAGGACACCCTATGAGCCATATTGCGCCTTCGCTCGCGCAAGAAGATAAATCAAAATCAACAACATGGCGGTATGCCGTTGCAGGTGCACGAGACCTGAGAATCGACTTTATGCGCGGTATTGCCCTCGTCATGATGGTCATCGCACATACGGAAGTGATGTCAGTATTTAATATATTTTCCTGGGAGCGTTTCGGATTAACCACCGGCGCAGAGGGTTTTGTGATTCTCTCAGGATTTATGTTGGGCATGCTCAACCGTGCTCGCCTGCAAAAAGTGGTATTACTTACGGTGTCATGGGGGCTTTATCTCCGGGCGTGGAAAATATATCGTGTAAATATCATTATCATAGTGTCATTTATTCTTCTGGCATGGGTTCCCAATATTACTCTTTTCGAGGTTACCCATTTTACCGATCGCTTTTCGGGTGAAAGCTGGTCGCTTTTTCCGGTGACACCGCAAATAAAAGAGACCTGGTTCAATATCATTCTCTATTTGCAGATTGGCCCCCATCAGACTCAAATTCTTGGGCTATATATCTTTTTATTGCTCTTTAGCCCTCTGTTTTTAGGGATGTTGCAGAAAGGGAAGGTCTGGTGGCTGCTGGGGCTGTCGCTGCTGGTGTACAGCCTGTGGCAGCGTTGGCCGCTGCGGCTGACGCCAGCGGAATTCGAATTCGCTTTTCCGCTGCTAGCCTGGCAGTTCATTTTCGTGCTGGGCATGGCGTGCGGATGGTACAAAGCCGAATTACTCTCTTTTGCCCGCACGCCGGCAGGTAAAGTGGTGGTGGTTGCGCTGGTGATGGTATCACTTGTTCTGGGGTTTGTTGCGCAGAACCATACCAACCCGTTTATGCCGCCTGCGCTGCTGTTGCATGTGATTCCACCTGACACCTTCAACACGTTTTATCACACCTGGGCTGCAAAAAATGGGCTGGGTCCGGTGCGGGTATTAAACGATATCGCGCTGATGGTTACCGTCTATCTGGTGCTGACCTGGTGGTGGGTGCCGCTCAACAAAATGTTCGGATGGTTTCTCATTCCGTTAGGCCAGCACTCGCTTTATACCTTTATTTTGCATGTGTACGTGGTGTTGCTGGTGAGTCAGTTCATTACGTTCGATTTATGGCGTCACGCCTGGACAGAAAACACGTTAGTGCATGCTGCGGCACTAGGCATACTGTGGCTCATGGCGAAATATAACGTCGCCGCACGCTGGATACCTAACTAAGGATGGCGGTTATGCGCGAGAAATGGCTTCTGGCGGGCGTGCTGCTCGCCGCAACATCTTCCGCAGATGCGGCACAAAGTAATGAAAATGACACCCTGCGCGATAAAAACGGCGAACCGGTACAGGCTGGCGTATTTACCAGTCGATGGGGGCGCCTGTTTTCGGGTAATGACAAAAAATTCTCAGGTGCCCTGAGTTTCAGTTCGGGGCTGAAAGAGCAGTGGATGAGCATTCCAAACAGCTCAGACAGCGCCACACAAAAGCGAAAAATTAACCAGACGCTGAATCTCAGCCTGCAGTATTCGCCCTATAGCTTCTGGTTTGCCAACATTACCTCCCGGCTGCCGGTCAGGGATACCAGTCGCTACACCGCAGATTTTCGTTACAGTTTTGGCTATGACGACTGGCATGCTAATACGGTTAGCCTTGTGTACAGCAACTACGGTGATAATCACTTCTGGACGCCTGGTAGCCGACGACATACCTACTTCGAGCAGGGGGCGGTGACTCTCGCCTATAAGTTTTCCTTACCGAAGCCGATAGAAAAATCGCTTCTGATCAACAAAGGCGACTCTATTATCTGCCAGGCAGGGTACAGTTGGGTCCCACGTTACTATGACCTTAGCAGCGATGACATTCGCAAAAATAAAAATGTATTCCTCGGCGGCTGCGGTTACACCTTTAAACAGCATTTCTTTATTCGGGCAACGGCATTCTGGTTCCCCGACAGCAGTCAGCAACAACCCTGGAACGGCGATTACAGCTACAGCTTTGGTTATGCAGGCTATACGCCGGGTTCGTTCTCCGTCCAGTACGCGAACTACTCGGGGACACGCTACCCTGGCCACAGTAACGGGAATGCTAAGTTCCGCGAAGGCACCGTCAGCCTTATCTGGTTCTTACCGCTATAGGGGGATGCATGTCAGCGCTGCACGTTTTAATCGTTGAAGATTCGCTGATTTATCGTCGTTTACTCTCCCGGATGCTCACCCAGTGGGGCTACATCGTGAGCGAGGCGGAGAATGGCGTCGCCGCGCTGGAGATATTGGCGAGCGAGCCCGTCAGCATGGTGATCAGCGACTGGGAAATGCCCGTGATGGACGGGCTGGCTCTGTGCAAGGCGATCCGTAGTCGCGAATGGGGTCACTACGTTTACGTCATCCTGTTAACGGCGCGCGAGAACACGGGCGATTTGACGCAGGGTTTTCATGCCGGGGCCGATGATTTTTTGAGTAAGCCCGTCGAGCAGGCAGAGCTACGGGCACGGTTACACGCAGGAGGGCGCATTTTGACGCTGGAAGCGACGCTCGCCGCGCACAATAAGCGTCTGAGCGAGGCCTTACACCAGCTTGAACAGGATCTTGAGCTGGCGGCGCGTGTCCAGCACTCCGTGCTGCCTTCGCACCGCTTACGTTATGGCAATTACTTTTCCGACTGGCTTTTCTTACCCTCAGCCTGGGTCTCGGGCGACGTCTTTAATATTTTTGCGCTCGATTCCCATCTGGGTTTTTATTGCGTCGATGTTTCCGGTCACGGCGTAGGCGCGGCGATGATGTCCCTCGCGGTTGCGCGCCAGTTTTTACATGGCCGGGTGGTGGACCGGTTCTTGTTTACCGAAGCGGGCGGGGTTCAGTCTCCCGCTGAGGTGATCAGAATTCTGAATAGCCGGTTTTGCAGTGAAGAGAACGACATCACCAGCTATTTCACCATTATCTACGGGGTAATCGATCCTGCAACGGGTCAGGGATTGTTGTGTCAGGCAGGGCATCCTACCCCCGTAATTGTGAATGCAGACAGTGCCGTCACCGCCGTGGGTGACGGCGGACCGCCTGTAGGGCTGATCCCCGATCTCAGCTGGGACGATGTGGCGTTTACCCTCAATCCAGGGGATCGCTTATGCTTATTCAGTGACGGGATCACGGAATGTGAGAATGTCGAGGGCGAGCAGTTTGGCCCGCAACGTCTCCAGCGCTGGCTTCATCAGCACGCCCGTTTGCCTGTTGATGAACTGTTATCACAGTTTGGTCAACACCTGACCGACTGGCGTAACGCACATCGCGATGAACCGACCGCCTTAACTGACGATGTTTCACTATTAGTAATTGAGCGGCAGGGAGAACAGAATGATGATGAACACTGAACGATTACCGCATGCCAACGTACTTACGCCGGCGGTCCGGCGGCTGGATGCCTCCGTTGCGGCAGCGTTTAAAGCCACTGTGACGGAAGAAATTGGCAGCGATCGTAAAGCCCTGATTGTCGACTTTAGCAAAGTAGATTTCATCGACAGCAGCGGGCTGGGGATGCTGGTGTCGTTGTTCAAGTTGATGAATGGCAAAGGCGAAATGGCGCTATGCTCCCTGAACCCAGGGATCATGAATATGTTCACTCTGACCCGGATGGATCGCATATTTCGCATCTATCCGGATAAAAGCACCGCGCTTGCGCAGCTGGGGCAGTAAATGCAGACGCCGGAGCAGGCAGAATTTCCGGCGGTGCTCGGCTCGCTGACGCCGCTGGCAAGCTGGCTGGAAGAGAGGCTATGCGCGCTTACCGTTGATGATGAATGGCGTTTCGCGCTCGATCTCGCCGTCTGTGAAGTGGCGACGAATATCATCCGGCATGCGTTGCATGAGGATCCCTCAAGCGCATTCCGCGTGCGGTTCGACATCCGCGACAGCGACGTCTGCCTTATCTTTACCGACGCAGGTGAGGCGTTCCCGCAGGAGCGGCTTGATGCCGCCAGACGAGACCGATTTTGTGAAACATCGCCATTGCTGGAGAGCGGCAGAGGGTTGATGCTGATTTTGCTGAGCGTCGATCGTTTTACGGTGGAGCGCGTGGCGGGTGAGAATATCGCCACGCTTGAAAAGAAAATAAGCGTATGACCCGATGACCATACGCGTGCTGTGGGACTATTGCTTATTCGTCGCAAACAGCTCCGGCGCCCACGGTGTGGGATCAACCTCCATGAACGGCGCCCGTTCAAACCGCGCCTTCAGCGCCCACGGCACCGTGCAGTCAAAGATAGTCTTGCAGGAAATGCCGTTTCCACGGATCGAGGTGCTGTAGTCCGGTGACTGCGACGGATCCAGCTGGTGGCCGCGGATCCCCGGAAGCGTGGTAATGCTCACATCGCCCTGCATGCGGGTGGTCATTGCCCACAGGATGTCGTCGCTGTCGAAGATATCCACGTCTTCATCCACGAGGATAATGTTTTTCAGCTCGGAATAGGTGGCCAGGGCGATAAGTGCCGCCTGGCCCTGACGTCCTTCGTCTGACGGCTGGCGTTTTTTCACCTGTAAAATGCCGAGAAATTTACCGCCCCCGGCGGTGTGCGCATAGACGTTTTGCAGAAAGCCGGGAATGGCCTCTTCGACCGCGTTGCGAATGCTGGCCTCGGTCGGCAAACCGGCAAGCGTGGTGTGCTCTTCGCCCGGGCCCACCAGCGTCTGCAGGATCGCGTGGTTTCGCATCGTCACGGCTTTCACTTTGATCACCGGCAGAGACGGATTCGCCTCGCCGCAGTAGCCCGGGAACTCCGGCATGGCGTGGCCGGTGTTGGTGTGCTGATCTTCTCTTACGCGCACGCCGGGAAGCAGTTCGCCCTCGATGATGATTTCCGCCCGCGCGATCGCTTTCTCTTTTACCGCCACGCCCTGTACCAGCTCCACCGGTTGCTGGCGTAATGCCCCGGCGACGCCAAGCTCGTTGTAACCGAATGGCGTGGTTGGCGCTTCGAAACAGGCCCCAATGTAGATAGCCGGGTCAAGTCCCATATTGATGGTTACCGGCAGCGGTTTGCCCGCCGCTTCGGCCTTCTTGCGAAAGACTTCGATATGGCGACCGGCGGCAAGGAACATAGAGAGTTCATCTCGCTCCTGCACACAGAGACGGTGAATGGTCACATCGGTCAGCGAGGTATCTTCCGGATCGCTTGCCAGTACCAGCCCCAGACAGAAGAACGGGCCTGCATCAATCGGCGTGTTGGTCGGGGCCGGAAGCAGCTTACGCAGGTCAAAGTCCGGATCGTCGGCGTAAAAGACCTGCTCCTGGCACGGTGCCTGCGAGGCCGGAACCACCACCGGTGCAACGGGGTTTTTCACCGCCTGACCAACGTGCTGCGCCAGCTTCGAGGGTTCACAACCCAGCAGAAGCGCCGCTCTGTCCCGGCTGGCGTGCATACCTACCAGGATGCGGGAGCCGGGGTAGCCCTTCACGCTATTGAACATCATGGCCGGGCCCGTGCGAGTGGGGCGTTTTACGGTACCGCCCGCGCCGATATGGCGGTAGACGCCCGCCAGTTCAGCATTGGGATCTACCGGGTGATCGGTTTCGATATAGTGACCTGGATGGCGTTGCAGCAACGCGATGGCGCTTCTGAGATCGTTGATGGGGTTTTGCATGTTTTTCTCCCTTAATGGCTGACCTCCATTGTTGGGCGAACGACAGATAGCATCAATTGCATCATTGATGCTATTTTGATAAGTATTTTGTTATCAAATTTCGCGGGACTTCATCATGCAATTTCGTCTGATGCGTAATTTTCTGGTGGTAGCCGAAGAGCTCCATATGCACCGCGCCGCGGAGCGCCTGAACATGGCGCAACCTGCGCTGAGTCAGCAGATTAAAGCGCTGGAGGCGCGTCTGGGCGTCACACTGTTTAGCCGGGCACATCGTCGCTTAACCCTGACGCCTGCCGGAGACGCGTTTCTGGTCAAAGCCCGGCTGGCAATTGCGATGACCGAGCAGGCCGTGCTGGACGCCAGACAAACCGCCCGTGGCGAACAGGGGGTGTTGAATCTGGGATGTGTATCGAGTGCGATGTTCGACGGTAAGCTGCCTGCAACGCTGCGCCAGCTGCACGAGAACTGGCCCGCGATTGCCATTTCGCTGATGACCGGAAACGTGCAGACGCTTTACGAAGCCGTGCAGACCAACCAACTGGACGTGGCGATTATCCGGGCTCCGTTGCCTGCGTTACCTGACGATCTGCAATCTCGCCCCTTTACCTCAGAGAAAACGGTGCTGGCGCTGCCTCGCCAACACCCCCTGGCCACGTCATCCGCGCTGACGCTTTCATCCGTGAAGGACGAAAAGTGGATCTCGCTGCGCGACCCGCAAGGCATGGGGCTGGAACAATATTTCTATGACGCCTGTAACGGTGCGGGTTTCCAGCCGGAGGTGGTGCAGAATGCCACCGACGTGCCCACCGTCATCAGCCTTGTCGCGGCGGGATTTGGCATTGCGCTCTTGCCCGCCTCAGCAAGGGCGGTGAGCGTCGGGAATGTGGTTTACGTCGACATTATTGATCGGCTCAGGGAGAGCGAACTGACGCTGGTTTGTCACCGAATCATTCGTTCTGAAGTCTTAAAAAAATTCCTCACCACCGTTGCTCAGGGTTGACGCCCGGCGGCCAGCAGCAGTTGTTCGCGCAGCCAGGCGTTCGCCGTGTCCTGACTGTTTTTAGGATGCCAGAACATGCTGATGGCGATCGGCTGGAGTGGCAGCGGGGGCGGGAAAATATCCAGCGTGGTGGCGAACTGCTGCAACATGCGTCCCGGTAAGGTGCAAATCAGGTCAGTCCCCGCCACCAGAGGCGGTGCCATGGCATAGCTTTGCGTGGACATCACCACGTTGCGCTGATATCCCAGCCCGGCCAGCGTCTGGTCGACAAAGCCGGTAAATGGATCGCCCTGGGAGGAGACCACCAGATGAGAGAGGGCGCAATACTGCCCCAGATCCAGCGGCCCCGTACCGCGAGGATGCCCTTTGCGCTGGGCGGTGGCAAATGCGTCTTCAAACAGTTTGCGTCTGACCCAGCCGTCGTGAGCGCCCGCACTCACGCCGATGTAAATATCAACGTCTCCGCTTTCCAGCTGCTGGGGCAGGTTCACCCACTCCGGCAGGGCGAAACGCAGGCGGATCCCCGGCGCTTCACGTCTGATGTGATTCAGCAGTTCAGCCCCAAGCATCAGGGCCGGGTTTTCATGCAGGGCAATGACGAACGTGCGATTGCTCTCGCGGGGGTTAAACCCGGTGGGGGCAAGCATCGCGCTGATGCCACGCAGAACGGCCGCGACCTGAGGCCTCAGCGCCTCGGCACGGGGTGTGGGCAACACCCCACGTCCATGTGGGGAAGGGATAAACAACGGCTCGCCAAAAATGGCACGCAGGCGCGAAAGACGGGCTGACAGCGCGGGCTGGCTGACCCCCAGACGTGCGGCGGCGTGCGTGATGTTCCGGTCGGTGAGCAGTGCATCCAACGTCAATATCAGGTCAATATCCAGGTCTGAAAATGGCGTCATGTTGTTTTCCGCTGTTTATTTAGCTGTGCTGGCGTCCCGGTTGGTATAGGTAACCGGAACCCAGGCATAGCCCGCGCGTTCGCCTTTGGTGACATAACCGATACCGGGGAACGGCAGGTGTGGCGCGGCAATCAGATCTCTGTTTTTGACAAAGTCGTCAAAGGCCTGCTTGCGCACACGGGCTGCTCCGTCCTGATCTTCATCGTAGGCGATGGTCACATCAGGCTGCGGGAACTGTACCGCAGCGACGTGGATAATATCGCCCACGAAGGTAATTTTCTCGCCTTTACTTTCCAGCGTATAGAAGGCCGAACCCGGTGTATGGCCGGGGTGAACCGTTCCGGTAATACCCGGCAGCAGCGCTGATGTACCGGTAAACGGCACCACTTTGCCGGCATCAAGATACGGTTTTAAGGTCTTCTGTGCCACGTCAAAGTAGTTCTGATCGTAACCGGTTTTTTTCTGATTCTCTTCATTGAAGAAAAAGTCGATATCCGGTTTCCCCACGAACACGCGGGCATTGGTAAATACCGCCTTACCGTCCTTAATCAGGCCACCGGAATGATCGGAATGCGCGTGCGTCAGTAAGATTTCCGTGATGTCCTGCGGTTTGATCCCCTGCGTTGCCAGGCTCTCGATTAAACGCCCGCCGTTGCCCGGACCAAAAAGCTGGCCTGAACCGGTATCGACCAGAATTTTGTGTCCCGGCAGCGCAATCAGAAAGGCGTTAATGGAGACCTCAACCGGGTTCGCCTGGAAATTTTTCGCCAGTAACGCATCGGTTTTTTGCTCTGTGGTCCGGCGCAATAGCGTGTGCAGATCCTGCGCGACGCTGCCGTCCGTAAACGACGTAACCAGCACGTCGCCCACCTGAACGCTGTAGCCGCCCGCTGGTTGTTTCACCACGTGCTGAGGCGTCTCTGCCAGGGAGTGCAGCGCAGGGTAAAAGAGCAGTGAACTGGTGATAAGCGTAGAGAGGGCAAGTTTCTTGACAGTAAGCATGATGATCTCCTTTAGAAAGTCCTCATCTTACTTATGCATCAAAATTTAAGAACCCGCTCAACAGTGATAGGACCTATAAATGGGATGGATAGCTCAGTGGGTTGGCCGGGCAACGGCAATGCCATGCCCGGCGGGCAGATTGTTACGGCTTCCAGCTGTCCGGCGTGGCTTTAGACCATGAGCCATAAGCGGCATTAGGCAGCACAATCCAGTCATTGCCAAAATGCTCTGCGCTTGCCTCAACCAGCTCGCTCTGCTGCTCACTCGGTTTTTTGTTTTTAAACTGCACGGCGAAATCCGGCAGGCTGTCGCCAAACAAAATAATGATCTGTTGCTTTTTAAGGATGCTCTGGCGGCGCTCTTCTTTACTCACCGTATCCAGAAGCACGCTGTCGTCCGAGACCTGCGGCAGGCCAAGGGATTTTAACGTGTTGATGGTATCTGCTTTATTTTCCTGCATGCGGTCAGAGACGTAGTAGATACGCACCTTGCTTTGATTCACATGCTCAAGAAACGCCTTCGCGCCGGGGATCAGGCCGGGTTTTCCCTGTTTTTCCCAGTCGCTCCAGGTATCCCATTGGGTGTAGTCATGGCACTGTTCCATGTCGCGCACCAGCAGCGGGGTGTTGTCGAGCACGGTTTCATCCAGATCCATGACCACCGCGTAATTTTCTGGCGTTTTCAGATCTTTCACTTTCTCGTCAAAACGGCCGGTGGCAAAACGGTACGTCTGCAGCTGAAGCGCCATGATTTCAGCTGACTTCTGCTGGTAGCGCAGCGCCATTTCGTAGGCTTTTGGTTCACACAGTTCATTATTTGCCGCGGTAGCGGTTGCGCTCAACATCGGTAATGCCACCAGTAATGCCTTAGCTATTGAATTCATTATTGTTTCCTTAACACCCTTGTCAAAATGACGAAAGCGTAATGAATTTAAGTGACAGAAAAATGACGGTTGCACGTTGGGGCTCTGTTGAAACGTGCTTTCGATCCTGAACTAAGCTTGTACTTCATTCCGCGTAAAATGTGGGTCATTCGAGGATAATGAATGGAATTCAGGACATTTCAAAAGCAGTGGGGTGCTGAGTTTATTTCCAGTGACGTTGTACGTTTTCGCGTCTGGGCTGAGGGACAACAACAACTTACGCTACGTCTGGCAGAACGCGATCTGCCCATGACGGCGGTCGGGAACGGCTGGTTCCAGATTGACGTACCTGGCGTGACGCATGGCACCGAGTATCAGTTTGTTTTACAGGACGGCATGGCGGTACCTGACCCCGCATCGCGGGCGCAGAAAGGGGACGTTAATGGCCCCTCCGTGGTGATTGACCCCGGCCGCTATCAGCCCATCAACCCAGACTGGGCAGGGCGACCGTGGGAAGAGACGGTGATTTACGAACTGCATATTGGCACCTTTACACCGCAGGGCACCTTCCGGGCGGCTATCGACAAGCTGCCGTATCTGGCTGAACTCGGCATCACTCAGCTTGAAGTCATGCCGGTTTCACAGTTCGGCGGCAGCCGCGGCTGGGGCTATGACGGCGTATTGCTGTATGCCCCGCATTCCGCCTATGGCACGCCGGAGGATTTTCACGCGTTCATCGATGCGGCGCACGGCCTGGGCCTTTCTGTCGTGCTGGATATCGTACTCAACCATTTCGGCCCGGAAGGAAACTACTTACCCTTGCTGTCACCCGCGTTTTTTGATGCGCAGAGAATGACGCCGTGGGGTAACGGTATCGCCTATGAACGGGAGCCGGTCAGACACTACATTCTTGACGCGCCCCTGTTCTGGCTGACCGAATACCGTCTGGATGGCTTACGGTTTGATGCCATCGACCAGATTAAAGATACGGCGTCGAAACATATTCTTCAGCAGATCGCGGAAACGATCCGCGAAGCGCTCCCGGATCGTCATATCCATCTCACCACCGAGGACAGCCGTAACGTGATTTTTCTGCATCCTCGGGATGAGAAGGGAGCCACGCCGCTGTTTACCGCCGAGTGGAATGATGATTTCCACAACGCCGCCCACGTCTTTGCCACCGGCGAAACGCATGCCTACTATCAGGATTTTGCCTTCGAACCGGAAAAAAAATTCGCCAGAGCACTCGCAGAAGGATTTGTCTATCAGGGTGAGGTCTCTTTGCAGACCGGACACTCACGCGGGGTGGAATGCCACACCCAGCCGCCGACCTTCTTTGTCGATTTTATTCAAAACCACGATCAAACCGGCAACCGCGCCCAGGGCGAACGGCTTATTACCCTTGCGGGCGCGGATAAAACCCGCGTTCTGCTCGCCGCGCTGCTGCTGTCACCCCATATCCCGCTGCTGTTTATGGGCGAAGAGTATGGCGAAACCAACCCGTTCCTGTTCTTTACGGATTTTCATGGCGATCTGGCGAAAGCCGTGCGGGAAGGGCGGGCAAAAGAGTTTACCGGCCACAGCGGACACGATGGCGATGTACCGGATCCGAATGACGAGCAGACCTTTGCCCGCTCAAAACTGGACTGGCACAACGTGACGACTGCGCAGGGTAAATCCTGGCTGCGCTTCACGCGAAGCCTGCTGGTCCTGCGGCATCGCTATCTTGTGCCGTTACTTCGCCCTGGCGGCACCGTTGAGGGCAAAATCGTTAAGACTGCTCCCGGTATGGTGGCGGTGAGCTGGTCTTTCCCGACGGGTACATTGTCGCTGGCGCTGAATATCGGTAATAAGCCCGTTGACGTTCCTGCGCTGGCAGGCGAAACGCTCTTTAGCTGGCCGGAGGCCGCTGAGGTGTTAGTGCCAAACAGCATTGTCGTTCGTTTTGCAGATGGAGACGCATCATGATCCCTTGTGCCACATACCGAATACAGTTCCGCAATGGCATGACCTTTGACCGCGTGGTGGAGCTGGTGCCATATCTTAAAGACCTCGGGATCAGCCATCTCTATGCCTCACCGATATTTACCGCCACCACCGGTTCAACCCACGGTTATGACGTCACCGATCCTAACGAAATCGATCCCGCCATTGGCGGGCGCGCCGGTTTCGACCGCATGACGGCGGCACTCAGGCAGGCGGGAATGGGGCTCATTCTGGACATCGTCCCTAACCACATGTCGACCTCGCTGGAAAACCGCTGGTGGCGGGACGTTATCGCGTTTGGTCAGCAAAGCCGTTACGCGCACTATTTTGATATCGACTGGTCGCGCCCGCTGACGCTGCCGTTCCTTGGCGACACCTTTGAGGCCGAGCTGGAGAAGGGGGCAATTGCCCTTAAACGTGACAGTGTCACCGGTGAGGCCGCGCTGGTCTACTATGACACAGCCTATCCGCTTAACCCCGGAACATGGGCTGCGGAGAAAAGCATCGAGGCGATCCACGAGGCGCAGAGCTGGCGGCTGATGTCCTGGCGGGAAGCGCCGAAACAGCTCTCATGGCGGCGCTTTTTTGAAATTACCGGCCTGGTGGGCGTCAGAGTGGAAGACGAGCGGGTGTTTCAGGATTCGCATCGCCTGATCCTCGAGCTCGTGCATACCGGCATTGTCGACGGGTTGCGCATTGACCATATCGACGGGCTGGCCGACCCGCTGGGTTACCTGCAGCGGTTACGGCAGGCTACCGGTCCCGACTGTTATATCACGGTGGAAAAAATTCTCGCCAAAGGGGAACAACTGCCTGCGGAATGGCCGGTCTCCGGCACCACCGGATATGAGTTTATCGCCTCGCTGGCCGAAGTGCTGGTCGACGATAATAACCTCGGGCGGCTGGAAAAAATCCACGACGAGACGCTGGGCGTGACGGTCGATCGCCATGCGGAACTTCGCAACGCTAAAGGGCTGATGACCGATCGCAATTTTGAGGGTGAATTCACCACGCTGCTTAACATTGCCACCGACCTTGCCCGATGCAACGACATTGACGTGCCGCAGGACGACATACGCTACACGCTGCGCGAACTGCTGATTGCGTTTCCGGTCTACCGCACCTACGGCACCGCCGACGGGTTAACCGCCCCGGATGTCGCGCTGTTGAACCGGGTTGTTGCCAGCGTCGACGCACCGGAACCGGCGTTAAGCCTGTTGGTGAGGATCCTCACCGGCGACCTGGACGCCAGCAGCCGCGATGCGGCCTCGCTGTTCAGAACCCGCTTCCAGCAGCTTACCGGGCCGCTGATGGCGAAATCGGTGGAAGATACGCTCTTTTTCCGCCATAACCTCGAGCTCGCCCTGAACGAAGTGGGGGCCGATCCCACCCCGCGCGCGTTCTCGTTATCCCGCTTTCACCAGGAGATGCGCATCCGTCTGGCCCGTCAGCCCGATGCGCTGCTGGGGACCTCCACGCATGACACCAAGCGCGGGGAAGACGCGCGGGCACGCCTCTACACCCTGACGGAAGCCCCGGAACAGTGGGGCGAAAATCTGGCGCGCTGGCGACAGATGAACCAGACCCAGGTGCGTTTTCTCAATGACGGTACCGCGCCAAACGCGGCCGATACCTGGATGATCTACCAGGCGCTGGCGGGCGTCTGGCCTGCAACGTTGTCGCCTGACGATGGTGAAGGGCTGAAGTCTCTCGAAGCGCGTTTCCTCGGGTTTATTGAGAAAGCGCTGCGCGAGGCCAAACAGCGTACCGACTGGATCGACAGCAATGAGAGCTATGAGAGCGTGGTGCTGAATTACGTCCGGCACTTGCTATCTCCTGAGAACACGCTGTTCCTGCATGATTTCTCGTCCTCCCTGCAACCTTTTATCCGCGCCGGGCTGATGAACAGCCTGAGCCAGACGGTGATCAAACTGACGGCGCCGGGCGTACCGGATATCTATCAGGGAAGCGAGGCGCTTAATTTTAGCCTGGTCGACCCGGATAACCGGCTGGAGCCGGATTTCGCCACGCTGAGGCAAAACCTGAGCAGCGCCGACGCAAAGCTCTTTGCCGACGAACAGCAGTGGCGAAACGGCAGGGTGAAGCAGTATGTCACCGCCACGCTGTTACGCGTCCGGCAGCACTATTTATCGCTCTTCCAGTACGGCGACTGGCTGCCGCTGAAGGTCAGCGGCGAGCGCGAGGAAAATCTGATTGTCTACGCGCGCGTGAAGGACGGGGAGGCGCTGATTGTTGCCGTACCGCGTCTGGTTTTTGCTACCCCCACAAACGAAACGCTGTGGGCCAACACTTCGGTCGTCATCCCCGAAGAGCTTTCCGGGAAACGCTACCGGGATCTGTTTACCGGTGAACGTCGGGCGCTGCGGGAGACGCTGGATTTAACGTCTGAAACAGGAAGTTTGTTAGTTCTGCTTACCTGCGAATAATCGTGGAGAACAAAAATGGCAAAGGAAAATACGTTTGACATACGGGCCGGTCATGGCCAGCAGCTGGGTGCAAATTATGACGGGAAAGGGGTTAACTTCGCGCTTTTTTCAGCTCACGCCGAGCGGGTGGAGCTCTGTCTGTTTGACCCCTCCGGTAAAACGGAAATCGCCCGTCTGGAGCTGCCGGAATATACCCACGAGATCTGGCACGGCTATGTGCCCGACCTCCAGCCCGGCGCGCTGTATGGCTATCGCGTCTACGGGCCGTATGACCCGGAAAACGGACATCGCTTTAACCCGCATAAGCTGCTCATCGATCCCTATGCCCGTGAACTGGTGGGCGATATCGACTGGAATGATGCTCATTTTGGCTACGAACTGGGTCATGATGCGCTGGATCTGAGCTTTGATACGCGTGACAGCGCGCCGTTCACTCCAAAATGCAGGGTTATCGATCCGAATGCGTTTGACTGGCAGGACCATCAGCGGCCAGCGATCCCCTGGCCGCATACCGTGGTCTATGAGAGCCATGTGAAAGGTTTCACCCAGCTCAACCCGGCGATACCGCCCGAGCTGCGCGGCACCTTTGAAGGCATGGGTCATAAAGCCTCGGTCGATTACATCAAAAGTCTGGGTATCACCGCCGTCGAGTTGCTGCCGGTTCACTGGTTCCCGGACGATCAGCACCTGCTGGACCGCGGCCTGAAGAATTTCTGGGGCTATAACACACTGGGCTTTTTTGCGCCCGCGTCACGCTATTACGGCCCGGCGGGGATCCAGGGTTTTCGCGATATGGTCCGCGCCTACCATGACGCGGGTATCGAGGTGATTCTGGACGTGGTCTATAACCACACGGCAGAGGGCAACGAGCTTGGCCCGACGCTCTCGTTCAAGGGTATCGATAACTACAGCTATTACCGCACCTTGCCGGATCAGCATCGCTATTACATCAATGACACCGGCACGGGGAATACGGTGAATACCTCACACCCGCGTGTGCTGCAGATGATCATGGATTCGCTGCGCTACTGGGCGGAATCGATGCATATCGACGGTTTTCGCTTCGATCTGGGCACGATACTGGGGCGCGAGCCAGAAGGGTTCGATCCGCGCGGCGGCTTCTTTGATGCCATGACCCAGGATCCGGTTTTATCAAAACTCAAGCTCATTGGTGAGCCCTGGGATATCGGCCCCGGCGGCTATCAGGTGGGCGGCTTCCCGCCCGGCTGGGGCGAGTGGAACGACAAATATCGCGATACCGTTCGCGAATACTGGCGGGGCGATAACGTTCCCACTGATTTTGCCGCCCGCCTGCTGGGCTCGGGCGATCTCTATGATTTACGCGGGCGTCGCCCGTGGGCCAGCGTCAACTTTATTACCGCGCATGACGGCTTCACGCTGAACGATCTGGTGTCGTACAACGAGAAACACAACGCCGATAATGGTGAAGAGAACAACGACGGGCATAACGATAACCGCGCGTATAACTATGGCGAGGAAGGCCCGACTGAGAACCCCGACATTATTGCCACCCGTGAACGGCAGAAACGGAACTTCCTCACCACGCTGTTGTTCTCCCACGGTACACCGATGCTGCTGGCCGGGGATGAGTTTGGCCGGACGCAAAAAGGGAACAACAACGGCTATTGCCAGGACAGCGAGATCTCCTGGATCAACTGGAAAGGGTTGTCAGAAAACGACGTCGCGCTGCGTGAGTTTACCCGGCACCTGATTGCGCTTCGCGCCAAACAACCGCTGCTGCGCCGGGAGAGCTGGCGAGACGGCCTTGAGATCCGCTGGTTTAACGCCGGAGGAGGACCGCAGCAGTCTGAGCAATGGGAGGAAGGCTCGACAATCGGCGTCTCCATCAGCCGGCCCGATCTCATCCAGGAGGAGGGGATCTGGCACGACGTGCTGATGCTGTTCAACCCGTTCGAAGGCGCCGTGTCGTTCCAGATCCCGCAGTTTGGTGAAGGAGGCTGGGTGCTGGAACTCTCCACGGCGGGGGAAGTTGCCACGGGCGAGGTCATCACCCGGACCGTGGATTACGAACTGGCGGGGCGCAGTATTACTCTCTTCAGACGCCCGTGATGTCAAAGTGATGCCGCCGCCCGTGCGGCGGTGTCATACAGGGATGAAATGGTGCGCAGCAGCTGGGCGGTGTCACCGATAGCGGCACCCGAAATCCCGCTTTCGGCATGTATGTTGATCAGACACGCTTCGCGCACATCCCGGTATTTCATGCACAGTGCTTTTCCCGCCTCGGTGGTGGAGAAGAAAAGCTCTTTTCCTGCCTTTTCACTGGTGACGTAGCCCGCCTTGACCAGCTTTTTCAAGGCATAGGTCACCACGTGGGTATCTTCCACGTTGAGCACAAAACAGATATCGGCCAGCTTCTTCTTGCGATTGCGGTGATTCACATGATGCAAAAGCGAGACGTCAAAGGCCCCCATATCCGGCTCACCGGCCGCGGTCATGCAGCGCACCATCCATTTATTGAACGCGTTACTGGTCATGATCAGCGCGTACTCCAGCTCCGATAGCTCCGCGCAGCGCTCGGAAACCAGATGGCGGGAGGAGACGATCCGGCCGTCGTTAATGTCGTCGTGATTCATTGATGCAGCACTTTTCTTCAGGGTCATAACGTTCCTTACGGGAGTGTGGCTGTTGCCCGGAAATGTAAACTCATCGATAAAATAAGAACATTTTATTGATAAATTGTTTACATGTTTTTGCGGTTCAGATATAGCTTTTTAACGCAGGTTTTCGAAGCCTGACGGAAAACACAACATCGCTCGCCGCAAATTAAAAAAATAGCCGTCGGCGCGCAACGCTCACTTTGGATAGGGTAACGTTTATGGACGGTTCTACACTGTTGCCGCTTATCGGGATCCCGGTGGTGGTTATTGGTTTTGCCCTGCGCTTCAACCCGCTACTGGTGGTCGTGGTAGCAGGGCTGACGACGGGTCTGCTGGTTGGGATGGATTTCGGCATGCTGCTGGAAACCTTCGGCGAGAAGTTCGTCAACAGCCGCTCTCTGGCTACATTCATTCTGATCCTGCCGGTTATTGGTCTGCTGGAATATTACGGTCTAAAAGAGCGCGCACAGGCGTGGGTGGCGAAGATCGCCAGCGCCACTTCGGCGCGTATTCTGATGATCTATTTTGTCGCCCGCGAGGGGACGGCCGCGCTGGGGCTGATGTCGCTGGGCGGTCATGCCCAGACGGTGCGTCCGCTGCTGGCACCGATGGCCGAAGGGGCGGCGCTGAACGAGTACGGCGAACTGCCCCAGCATATTCGCGACAAAATCAAAGCCCATGCCGCCGCGTGTGACAATATCGCGGTGTTCTTTGGCGAAGATATTTTTATCGCCTTCGGGGCGGTGCTGCTGATCGACGCCTTCCTGAAGGAGAACGGTATTCAGGGTATTGAACCGCTGCATATCGGCCTGTGGGCGATCCCGACGGCGATTGCGGCATTGATTATTCATATGACGCGTCTGTTGCGCCTGGATGCCAGCATCCGCCGTGACGTGATGGCCTGGAAAGCCGGGCAGGGAACGCAGGAGATCGCGCCATGATGACGCTGCTCACCATTAACCGCGTGTACTACCTGATTGGCTTTGTCGTGATGCTGCTGGTGGTTATGACCCTGCGCGATCGCGCCAACCCCAAACGTTTTACCACGGCGCTGTTCTGGTTTCTGTTCGGTGGGATCTTCCTGTTCGGTGACCTGATGGTGCAGGAGCTGGGCCGCTCGCTGGCGTACCGGATCATTGGCGGCGCCGTGATTGTAATTGCCCTTCTGGCAGGCTTTGGGCTGGTCGGTAAAGGGCAGTACAAAATGGCCAGTGAGCCTGAGCGTATTGCCTCCTCAAACCGGCTGAAAAACTGGCTGTTTTTACCGGCCCTGATGATCCCGGTAGTGACGGTTATCGGCACGCTGTTCCTGAAAGGGGTGTCGATTGGCGGGGTTTACCTGCTCGATCAAAAACAGCTCACGCTGGCGGCGCTGTGCGTGGCCTGTGTGGCGGCCATCCTTACCGGCTGGTGGCTGACAAAAGGTACGCCGCTGCATGCCGTCCGTCAGTCTCGCCGACTGGTGGATACCATTGGCTGGGCGGTGATCCTGCCGCAGATGCTGGCCATGCTGGGCGGGGTTTTTGTGGTGGCCAATACCGGCAACTCCGTGCAGAAGGTAGTCAGCCTGTTTGTGAACCCGGACAGCCGCTTTATGCTGGTGGTGATTTACTGCGTCGGCATGGCGCTGTTCACCATGATCATGGGTAATGCCTTTGCGGCCTTCCCGGTGCTGAGCGCCGGTATCGCCTTACCGTTTCTGATCCACGTGCATCACGGTAATCCGGCACCGCTGCTGGCGATTGGTATGTACGCTGGCTATTGCGGCACGCTGATGACGCCGATGGCGGCGAACTTCAACATCGTTCCCGCCGCGTTACTGGAGCTGAAAGACAAATATCAGGTCATTAAGATCCAGATCCCGACCGCGTTAACCCTGCTGGTGGTCAACGTGTTCTTAATGTACTTCCTCGTGTTTCGCTAAGCGTGGCAACCTAAGGAGCTGTGATGGAATTAACGCAACACCAGGCTGATGCTTTTGCCAGAATGCCTTTGACCTATCTGCGCCAGGAATACCCGAACCACATTATGCATCTGCTCAATGATGACGGGGACGTCCTGCCGCCGCGCGAACTGCATCCCATTTTTTATGGCTGTTTTGACTGGCACTCGGCGGTACACGGCTACTGGCTGCTGCTGCGCTGCCTGCGCCTCTACCCGGAACTGTCGTGCCGGGATGACATTATCACGCTGTTTGCCGACCATCTCACGCCAGAAAACGTGGCGCAGGAGCTGGCTTATTTCAACGCGCCGTTCCGCGCCTCGTTCGAGCGTCCGTATGGCTACGGCTGGCTACTGGCACTGGCCCAGGAGCTGAAACAGTCATCGCTGCCGCAGGCGGCAGGCTGGTATCAGACGCTTGCGCCGTTAACGCAGGACATTCGCAACCGTCTGGTGGATTACCTCAGTAAGCTGACGTACCCGATCCGGGTTGGCACGCATTACAACACCGCGTTTGCCCTCGCGCTGGGGATCGATTACGCCCGGGCGGTGGAAGATAACGCGCTGGAGAGTGCCATTCTGGAGGCGGCGACGCGGTTTTATCACGCGGATACCCAGTATCCGGCTCACTATGAACCGGGTGGTGATGAGTATGTGTCCGGCGCGCTGACAGAGGCTCTGCTGATGAGCAAGGTCGCGAAGAATTTCCCGGCCTGGTTCGACGCGTTTCTGCCGAATATCGGAGCCGTTTCAGCGCTGATGACCCCGGCAGAAGTGAGCGACCGTACCGACCCCAAAATTGCGCATCTGGACGGATTAAACCTCAGCCGCGCCTGGTGCATGAAGCATATTGCCAGTGCGCTGCCGGAGGATCATCCGGCGCAGCAGGCGCTGCGTGATGCGGTGGCGAAACACCTGACGGCGAGCGTCGAGCATGTTGTCGGCAGCCACTACAGCGGTGGGCACTGGCTGGCGAGTTTTGCGCTGCTGGCGCTGGAGTAAATATGGGGGCAGCGTCGCAGGACGCTGCCCTGGCATTTATGCCGTAGCCTGTCGCGCGCGACGCAGTCGGCTAACGCTAAATAATACTGACGCAGTTGACGCGATCACCGCGATCCACAGCGCAATATGAACGGCACCGTCATCCAGCATTTGATGATCTGACCCTGCGGTCGCAGCCAGCAAAACTCCCACCACGGCGGCACCGAGACACTGGCCGAACGTTCTGACGATGGACAACACCCCGGATGCATAGCTGGCGTACTCCCGGGCAACGTTAGAGAGCATTTCACGGTTATTGGGACTCTGGAAACAGCCAAAGCCGATACCGCACACCAGGCTCCTGAGACAGATATCCCAGGCAGAAGGGCCGGCAGGCAGCGTCGCCAGCAAAATCAACCCAACGACAAAAATCATCAGTCCAAGCGTGGAGATCAACGGGGCGGAGATGGTGTCTGCCCAACGGCCCGCGTGCGGCGCAATGAGTACGATACCTATCGGCCAGGGGGTGAACAGTAAAGCGGAGATCGCCGGGCTATAGCCGTACACGCTCTGAAACAGAAACGGCAGCGCGATAAAGGTAATGCCCTGACTCACAAACGAGGCCAGCGAGGTTAGCGCGGCGAGGGTCAACCGTCCGTTGCTGAATATCACCGGCGGCAGGATGGGGCTCCGGGCACGGCGGATATGCCAGACAAAAGCGATGAGGCTGACCGTAGCGACAAATGCCCAGCAAACGGTGCTGATGGCGTGCGCTCTATTCTCTATGCTGTTTGCCGCCATGATCATCGACCCCAGCAGGATCACGGACAACAGGGCACCGGGCACGTCAAACGGGGACGTATCAGAGGCCGTCGCCCGCGGCAGCGCTTTCCAGGCCAGCAGCAGGGCAACGGTGCCGGGCATAATGTTGATCGCGAACAGCCATTGCCAGCTCAGTACGTCGAGTATTGTTCCGCCCAGCACCGGTGCAATGGCGGTGCTGGCGGCGATAAGCAGGGCGTGTAACCCCAGAATGCGGCCAAGCAGCCGTCCCGGGAATACCGAGCGCAGGATCGCCGGGGCAATACTCAGCGTGGCCGCGCCGCCGATACCCTGCAAAATACGCATCCCGATCAGCATTTCCGGCGTTGTTGCCAGCGCGCAGCCGAGCGAGGTCAGGGTAAACGTAGCCAGTCCTGCCAGAAACACCGGGCGGTAACCCACCCGCGCGGCGAGTGCGGCGAAGATGGCTAACGTCATTGCCGCAGACAGCAGGTAACCGTTGGCGAACCAGACTGCGACATTCGCGGGCACCTGCATCGCGCTGGCCATTGATGGCAGGGCAATGTTGATCATGGTGCCATCGAAGACGCCCATCAACGTGGTGGTCATCACTGCAGCCATCACCCGGGCGCGTTCATGTCCCGGTAACCCTTCGTCGCCGGGTTGGTTTGAAAAGAGCGTCATCGTGTTATCTCCAGGCAAGAATGTTGATGACGACACTATAGTAATGGGTTATACAGGGCGGAAGACGCAGCATTTGCACTTATACGTTGCATCAAACGCCCTGTATGAGGAGGTTTTGTGACCGATCCTGATTTCAACTTGCTTGTCGCACTCGACATCCTGCTGGCTGAAGCCAGCGTGGCGGGGGCGGCGCGGCGTCTTAACCTGAGCACCTCAGCCATGAGCCGCACGCTGAGCAGACTTCGTGAGGTCACCGGCGATCCGATTCTGGTGCGGGCCGGGCGTCAGATGGTGCTGACTCCGTGGGCCGAAGCCACCCGGGATCGCGCCCGACATGCGCTGCATGAGGCAAGGGCGGTGCTGCAGCCTTCAACGGACACCTTCCGGGCAGAAAATCTTGAACGGGTGTTTACCGTCAGAGCCAATGATGGCTTTGTGGTGGCGTTTGGCCCGTTGCTGATTGCGGCCGTTGCGGAAACAGCGCCGGATGTCTGCATCCGCTTTGCCCCAAAACCGGAGAAAACGTCGCGTTATCTGCGGGAGGGGCTGGTTGACCTGGAAATTGGTGTGCAGAGCAACATGGGGCCCGAAATTCGTCTGCAGCGGCTCTTTGAGGACCGCTTTGTTGGCGCGGTGCGCAAAGGGCATCCGCTGGCGGCGCTGCCAACAGTCAGCCTTGAGGATTATGTCGCCTGGGGTCATGTGGTGACCGCGCCAAATGGCTCATCACACGGTTTTGTTGATGATGCCCTGGCCGCGCGGGGGATGAAACGCAAAATCGCCAGCGTGGTGCCCGGTTTTCCGACTGCGTTATCCGTGGCGCTGGCGTCCGATCTGATTGCGATGGTCCCGGCATTGTATCTGCTCAATCAACCGATGAGCGAGAATGTGCACATCTTTGAACTGCCGTTCAACACCCGGACCATTACCGTATCGCAGATGTGGCACCCGCGGATGGAACAGGATCCGGGCCACCGGTGGCTCAGAGAGAAGGTGCTAGCGGTGTGCCATCAGTCGCGGCACCGATAATATAAAACGGGTCGACACAGCATCGGATTCCACATGCACGTTGCCGTGATGCGCGGTGATGATGGATTTCACAATCGCCAGGCCGATCCCGCTGCCTTCGCCTTTTCGCTGTCTGGACGGATCCACCCGGTAAAAGCGGTCGAACAGCCGGGGCAAATGTGCCTCAGGGATCGGCTTGCCGGGGTTGGTAACGATCAGCTCGCACACGTTTTCCTTTTCGCTTACCGACACGGTCACCGTTTCTCCGTCCGGCGTATAGCGCAGGGCATTGGAGAGCAGGTTATTGATGGCTCTCCGGAACATCTGCGGATCGCCTTCTATCAGGCAGGGCGTGCCGTTAAAACGCAGCGTGATATGGCGTTCTTCCGCCCAGGCTTCGAAGAAATCAAAGACTTTCATCACCTCCGCGCTCAAATCAAAGGTTACCCTGTCAGGGATCAGCTGATTATTATCCGCCTGGGCCAGGAACAGCATATCGCTGACCATGCGGGTCATCCGGTTGTACTCTTCAAGGCTGGAGTACAGCACATCCTCCAGCTCTTTCGGCGAGCGGTTCTGGCTTAACGCAATTTCCGTTTGCGTTACCAGATTGGTGATCGGGGTTCTGATCTCATGGGCGATATCGGCAGAGAAATTTGCCTGACGGGTAAAGATATCCTCAATTTTTTCAATCATGTGGTTAAACGAGATCACCAGCTGCTCCAGCTCAACCGGCACCCGCGACGGCTCAATCCTCGCATCCAGATTCTCTGAGGTGATATTTTTTATCGCATTGCTGACGTTACGCAGGGGCAGGTGTCCCTGACGTACCGCGATGCGAATGAGCAGAATAATCAGCAGGCTGATCGCCACCGCGATGGCAATCAGGTTCTTTTTCAGCGTCTCAAGGTAGTGAAGATGAAAATTAATGGAGAGGCCGATCAGCATGACATAGTGTTGTTCTTTTCCCTGCAATGTCGCCGTGCCGGACGAGGCGATAATCCGGTATGTTTCCTTCTTCATGTCGGACTCGGCGTGCATCGCCTTGCCAGCATCCTCCACTGACCAAAGAAACACATCCTGCGCGCGGCGATGGGCGCTGAAATCCGCGGTATTCACCGCTGGCCGGATGGCCTCGCCCTGTGAGCTGAAGAGCACATTGCCACGGGGATCGAGCAGCAGGACGGCAACGTTGCGATAGCTGGCCAGCGACTCTTTGATTTTGCTGATTTTCTTTTCATCCGGCTCCGCGGGCGACTGCAGTATGCGGTGCATGGCGCGGCTGATTTGTTGTAGATCGCTGATATCCTGCTCGGCAAAGTGCTTTTCAACGGAGTGGAGCATAAACCAGGTAAACGCGAAAAAAGCCAGAATGGTGGAGAGGCTGATAAAGAACGTCAGGCGCAGAGCCAGGGAGAAGGGGCGTCTGGCGGGCTTACTCTGCATCCGGAACCTCCAGCATATAGCCCACGCCGCGTACCGTCTGGATCAGCTTCGGTTCATAATCGTTATCGATTTTGGCGCGTAACCGCTTCACCGCGACGTCAATCGCGTTGGTGTCGCTGTCGAAATTCATGTCCCAGACCTGCGCGGCAATCAGCGAGCGGGGCAGCACTTCACCCTGATGGCGAACAAAAAACTCCAGCAGGCTAAACTCCTTGCTGGTGAGCAGGATGCGGTTTCCGGCGCGGTTTACCTTCCTTGATACGAGGTCGATGCTCAGATCTGCCACCGTAAACTGGCTCTCGGCGATCACCGTATTGCCGCGTCGTAACAGCGTTCTGACCCGGGCGAGCAGCTCAGCAAAGGCAAAGGGCTTAACCAGGTAATCATCCGCCCCCAGTTCCAGGCCTTTCACCCGGTGTTCAATGGTGCCGAGAGCCGACAGCAACAGGACCGGCATTCCCTTTCCGGCAGAGCGGAGCATGCGGATGATATCCCAGCCGTTCACATCAGGAAGCATGATATCCAGAATGAGCAGGTCATAATCGGCGGTCATGGCGAGATGGTAGCCGGTCAGGCCGTTGTCAGCGCGATCCACCACAAAGCCCGCTTCCGTAAGCCCTTTGCTGAGGTACTCACCGGTTTTAATTTCGTCTTCAACAATCAATATTTTCATCACGCTTCCCCGACTGGCTGCTCAGCACATTCTATTGCACCCGCGACCGTTAACAATGACTTACGCCATAAATGACAACATTGTCATTATCCTGTCACCCGTCAAACAGGACGCGTTCAGTAGAGTAGCCCTAAAAATACTCTGGAATTCATCTGAACCGCTATGTTCCTGCTAAAACGACTAAGCATCACTACGGTATTTATCCTGACAGGATGCGTCTCGCTGGCCCCTGAATACCAGCGCCCGACGTCACCGGTACCCCAGCAGTTTTCGCTGTCGCGTAACAGCCTGACGCCCGTGGAGGGCATGTATCATGACACCGGCTGGCGCAACTTCTTCGTCGATCCGCAAATCGCGGGATTGATTACAGAGGCCCTGAAGAACAACCGCGATATAAAAATGGCCGCGCTGAAGGTTGAAGAGGCCCGGGCGCAGTTCAACGTGACGGATGCGGATCGTTATCCTCAGCTGAACGCCTCCTCGGGCGTCACTTACAGCGGGGGGCTAAAGAGTGACAAACCCACCTCACAGCAGTACGACGCGGGACTTGCGCTTAGCTACGAACTCGACTTTTTTGGCAAGCTAAAGAACATGAGCGATGCCGACCGACAAAACTTTTTCGCCAGCGAAGAAGCCCGTCGTGCCGTGCATATTTTGCTTGTCGCTAATGTGTCCCAGAGCTATTTCAACCAGCAGCTGGCCTACAAACAGCTGCGTATCGCGCGGGATACGCTGTCAAATTATCAGCAGTCTTACGCCTTCGTTGAGCAACAGCTGGTGACGGGAAGCACGAACGTGCTGGCGCTGGAGCAGGCCCGGGGGCAGATCGAAAGTACCCGGGCAGAAATTGCCAAAAGAGAGGGGGAGCTGGCACAGGCCAATAATGCCCTGCAGCTGGTCCTCGGAACGTATCGCGCGCTACCTGGCGACGGCGGAATGAACGCCAGCGATATTGTGCCGGTAATACTGCCGCCCCATCTTTCATCGGCAATATTGCTGCAGCGCCCGGATATTATGGAGGCGGAGTATCAGCTTAAAGCGGCCGATGCGAATATTGGCGCGGCGCGCGCTGCCTTTTTCCCGTCCATCTCCCTGACCAGCGGGCTTTCAACGGGCAGCACGGAATTATCTGGCCTCTTCACGTCCGGCAGCGGCATGTGGAATTTTATTCCCAAAATAGACATTCCCATTTTTAATGCGGGCAGGAATAAAGCCAACCTGAAGCTGGCCGAAATTCGCCAGCAGCAGTCGGTTGTGAATTACGAACAAAAAATTCAGTCCGCCTTTAAACAGGTCGCCGACGCGCTCGCGCTGCGGGACAGCCTCAGCCAGCAACTTGCTGCGCAACAGCGGTATCTTGATTCGCTAAACATCACCCTGCAGCGTGCCAGAGGGTTATATACCCGCGGTGTGGTCAGTTATATCGAAGTATTAGACGCGGAACGCGCACTGTTTTCCACGCAGCAAAACATTCTCGACCTTATTTATGCCCGACAGGTTAATGAAATTAATCTCTTCACCGCACTGGGCGGCGGTTGGGTCGAATAACCGCAATTAACTCAACAGGAAAATAATATGCGTAATTCAATGAAGGCCGTTGTATTCGGTGCGATCTCCATGATGTTTTCTGCCGGCCTGCAGGCTGAGGTTCATCAGCACGCAGAGATGAGTGCTGCCAGCGAAGGGGCCACAGAGCAGGTTGTCTCCGGGACTGGCATCGTGAAGGACATTGATCTCACAAACAAAAAGGTAACGATCGCTCATGAAGCCATCCCGGAAATTGGCTGGCCCGCCATGACCATGCGTTTCACCTTTACTGACGCAGACGAAAGTATTAAGGCCGTAAAAGTCGGCAACCACGTGAAATTTTCTTTTGTGCAGCAGGGCAATATCTCTTTACTCAAAAGCATTAAATAGCGGGAAACGGCATGGCATCGTTAAAGGTTAAATATGCTGCAATGATAATCGGCAGCCTTCTTGCGGGAGGGCTGATTGCAGTGACGGCGTGGCAGTATATTTATGCTGCCGAAAAAACAGAAAATACCCCGCCGGAACGAAAGGTGCTTTTCTGGTATGACCCGATGAAGCCCGACGTTAAATTCGATAAGCCCGGTAAATCGCCGTTTATGGATATGGATCTGGTACCTAAATACGCGGATGAGAATGACGATAAAAACGGTGCCGGTATCCGTATTGATCCGACGCAGGTTCAGAACCTGGGATTAAAAACGCAAAAAGTAACCCGCGGCACGCTGAATTATGCCCAGACCATCCCGGCCAACGTCAGCTATAACGAATATCAGTTTGTGATTGTGCAGGCACGATCCGAAGGCTTTGTGGAGAAAGTGTATCCCCTGACGACAGGCGATCGTGTGAAGAAAGGCACGCCGCTCATCGATATCACCATTCCGGAGTGGGTGGAAGCGCAGAGTGAGTTCCTTCTGTTGTCCGGCACCGGCGGCACTCCCACGCAGCTGAAAGGGGTGCTTGAACGGCTTCGTCTGGCAGGCATGCCGGAAGCGGATATTCAAAGGTTACGCTCGACCCGCACGGTCCAGACCCGGTTTACCATCAAAGCCCCCATTGACGGGGTGATCACCGGCTTTGACCTGCGTACCGGGATGAATATTTCGAAAGATAAGGTTGTGGCACAGATTCAGGGGATGGATCCGGTGTGGATCAGCGCGGCCATACCTGAATCCATCGCGTATCTGCTGAAAGACTCCTCGCAGTTTGACATTTCGGTCCCGGCGTACCCGGACACATCGTTTCACGTTGAAAAATGGAACATTTTGCCAAGCGTCGATCCTGCCACCCGTACGCTGCAGGTTCGCTTGCAGGTTTCCAACAAAGACGAACGGCTTAAGCCGGGCATGAATGCATATCTGAAGCTGAACACCCAAAGCCAGGAGATGCTGTTGATCCCCTCCCAGGCCGTTATCGATACGGGTAAAGAACAGCGGGTCATCACCGTTGATGCGGACGGCCGGTTTGTGCCGAAGCAGATCCACGTTCTGCACGAATCCCAGCAGCAGTCCGCCGTAGGTTCCGGCCTGAACGAAGGGGAGTCGGTGTTGGTTAGCGGTCTGTTCATGATTGATTCCGAAGCCAATATTACCGGTGCGCTGGAGCGTATGCGTCAGCCTGAAAAGAATCATTCAGGCCATTGAGGAGACGACGATGATTGCATGGATTATCCGGCGCGCTGTCGCCAACCGTTTTCTGGTGATGATGGGGGCGCTGTTTCTTAGCGTCTGGGGAACATGGACCATTATCAATACGCCGGTGGATGCCTTACCC
This sequence comes from Enterobacter sp. A8, assembly GCF_004296595.1. Lineage (NCBI taxonomy): Bacteria > Pseudomonadati > Pseudomonadota > Gammaproteobacteria > Enterobacterales > Enterobacteriaceae > Enterobacter > Enterobacter sp. A8. The sequence continues at coordinate 536,172 of NZ_SCMF01000001.1, read as the reverse complement.
GATCTGTCTGATGTTCAGGTGATTATTAAAACGAGTTACCCCGGCCAGGCACCGCAAATTGTCGAAAATCAGGTGACGTATCCGCTCACCACGACCATGCTGTCGGTGCCGGGTGCGAAGACCGTGCGTGGGTTTTCACAGTTTGGTGATTCCTATGTGTACGTTATTTTTGAAGACGGGACCGATCTCTACTGGGCCCGCTCGCGCGTTCTGGAATATCTCAATCAGGTCCAAGGGAAACTGCCTGCTGGCGTCAGTTCGGAAATTGGGCCAGACGCTACGGGCGTGGGCTGGATCTTTGAATATGCGCTGGTGGATCGCAGCGGTAAACACGACCTGTCCGAACTGCGTTCCCTGCAGGACTGGTTCCTGAAATTTGAGCTGAAAACCATCCCGAACGTGGCGGAAGTGGCCTCGGTCGGCGGGGTGGTAAAGCAGTATCAGATCCAGGTCAATCCGCTGAAACTGGCGCAATACGGCATCAGTCTGGCTGACGTGAAGCAGGCTCTGGGATCCTCTAATCAGGAAGCAGGGGGCTCATCGGTCGAAATGGCGGAAGCAGAGTATATGGTCCGGGCCAGCGGCTATCTTCAGAGCATTGATGATTTCAATAACATCGTCCTGAAAACCGGCGAGAACGGGGTACCGGTTTATCTGCGTGATGTTGCTCGCGTACAAACCGGACCTGAAATGCGGCGCGGGATTGCCGAGCTTAACGGGCAGGGACAGGTCGCGGGCGGCGTGGTGATCCTGCGTTCGGGTAAAAACGCGCGTGACGTGATTACCGCGGTAAAAGATAAACTGGAGACGCTGAAGGCCAGCCTGCCGGAAGGTGTTGAGATTGTTACCACGTACGATCGCAGCCAGCTGATTGACCGGGCCATTGATAACCTGAGTTATAAACTGCTGGAAGAGTTTATTGTGGTGGCCATCGTCTGCGCGCTGTTTCTCTGGCATGTGCGGTCTGCGCTGGTGGCGATTATCTCTCTGCCGCTAGGCCTGTGTATTGCCTTTATCGTCATGCATTTCCAGGGGCTGAACGCCAATATTATGTCCCTGGGCGGGATCGCCATTGCCGTGGGGGCGATGGTGGATGCCGCCATCGTGATGATTGAAAACGCGCATAAACGGCTTGAGGAGTGGGATCATCAGCACCCTGGCGAGCAGATTGATAACGCGACCCGCTGGAAGGTGATCACCAACGCCTCCGTTGAAGTAGGCCCCGCGCTGTTTATTAGCCTGCTGATCATCACCTTATCGTTCATCCCTATTTTTACCCTCGAAGGTCAGGAAGGGCGTCTGTTTGGTCCGCTGGCCTTTACCAAAACGTACGCCATGGCAGGCGCAGCCGCGCTGGCCATTATCGTCATTCCCATTCTGATGGGCTTCTGGATCCGGGGGAAAATTCCTGCCGAGAGCAGTAACCCGCTGAACCGGCTGCTGATTAAAGCCTATCATCCGCTGCTGCTGAGGGTGCTTCACTGGCCAAAAACAACCCTGCTGGTGGCGGCCTTGTCGATCTTCACGGTTATCTGGCCGCTGAGTCAGATGGGTGGCGAGTTTCTGCCGAAAATCAACGAAGGCGATCTGCTGTATATGCCATCAACACTGCCGGGCGTTTCTCCGGCTGAAGCGGCTGCGCTGTTGCAGACCACAGACAAGCTCATCAAAACCGTTCCTGAAGTGGCGTCTGTATTTGGCAAGACCGGTAAAGCAGAGACTGCAACGGACCCCGCACCGCTTGAAATGGTGGAAACCACCATTCAGCTGAAACCCGAGGATCAGTGGCGACCCGGGATGACGATTGACAAGATTATTGACGAACTCGATAAAACCGTCCGTCTGCCGGGTCTGGCTAACCTCTGGGTGCCGCCGATCCGTAACCGCATCGACATGCTTTCTACCGGGATTAAAAGCCCAATCGGTATCAAGGTGTCAGGCACCGTTCTGTCGGATATCGACGCCACGGCGCAGGGCATTGAAGCGGTCGCCAAAACCGTGCCCGGCGTGGTGTCTGCTCTGGCAGAGCGGCTGGAAGGCGGGCGTTACATTGATGTGGATATTAATCGTGAAAAAGCGTCCCGCTACGGTATGACGGTGGGGGATGTGCAGCTGTTTGTCTCCTCCGCCATTGGTGGCGAGACGGTAGGGGAAACGGTCGAGGGCGTGGCCCGGTACCCGATTAATATCCGTTATCCCCAGGACTACCGGAACAGCCCGCAGGCATTGAAAGAGATGCCGATCCTGACCCCGATGAAGCAGCAAATCACGCTGGGGGATGTGGCGGACATACGTGTCGTTTCCGGCCCGACGATGCTTAAAACGGAAAATGCCCGACCAACCAGCTGGATCTATATTGATGCCCGCGGCAGGGATATGGTGTCGGTGGTCAATGACCTTAAGACGGCCATCAGCCAGAACGTGAAGCTGAGACCGGGAACCAGCGTGTCATTCTCCGGTCAGTTTGAATTGCTGGAACACGCCAATAAGAAACTGAAGCTGATGGTGCCGATGACGGTAATGATTATTTTCATTCTGCTGTATCTGGCATTCCGCCGCGTTGATGAAGCCTTGCTGATCCTGATAAGTCTGCCGTTCGCTCTGGTCGGTGGGATCTGGTTCCTGTACTGGCAGGGCTTTCATATGTCTGTCGCCACCGGCACCGGATTTATTGCCCTAGCCGGGGTGGCCGCCGAGTTTGGCGTGGTGATGCTGATGTATCTGCGCCATGCCATCGAAGCGAACCCGGCCTTATCCCGGCGAGAGACGTTCACCGCACAAGCGTTGGATGACGCGCTGTACCATGGCGCGGTTCTGCGTGTCCGGCCCAAGGCGATGACGGTGGCGGTAATCATTGCGGGTTTGCTGCCCATACTCTGGGGAACCGGCACGGGTTCAGAAGTTATGAGTCGGATCGCCGCGCCGATGATTGGCGGGATGATCACAGCGCCGCTGCTGTCGCTGTTTATCATTCCGGCGGCGTATAAGCTTATTTGGTTGCGCAGGTATAAAAAGCAATAAACAGACCCCGCCAGAGATGGCGGGGTTTTACGTTTTACGAGTCTGGTGCAAAAGTTTACGCCAGGCACGATTGTGCAGGATAAAGAGCAGCATCTTATAGAAAGAAATAGAGTGGATGCAGTAACCGCTGAGCAGCAGCATAAAGATGCTTATCAGCGCCGCGATGAGACTGACGCCCGGAACACTCGCACCGCTTAGCGCAGTCAGCAGATAGACTGACGTTAACACAAGGCTCATAACCGCCAGCGTAAGATGCACCTGCACGGCACGCATGAGGCCTTTGCCAATCAGAAACATCGTCATGCCATTAATGCCTGAGAACAGCAGGGCGATCAATACCACCCATATAAATACGCTTTCTTCAGGCTGCCCGAGGGCGGCGCTGACGTTGTAACCTAACCACAGCTGCGGTATCCCAAAACTGACGATCACCCCAAGGGTACTGAGAACAGCTGGAATGCCCATGGTATAGCATCCCGTGGGTGTCCCGATCAGTTCGGCCAGTTCCGCTTTTAACTGTTGCAGTTGTGCAGTATTGGCCTTGCTAATTCTTACCGCCAGGTCGTTACAGTGGTTTAGTCGACGATATAGTGCTTTAATCATTTGAATATAATGACATAAACGTCATCAGCCCGTCATGCGAAAGAGGTTCAGCCATATGAGCTGCGAGCACTGCCGTGAACTCTGTGTTAAGTACGTTATCCGGACGCCCGATCAGTTACGAAAAGCAATTCGTATTGCCAGAAATGCAATCAACGAAGGGATGTTGTCAGAAGTTCTGACAAAGGACGACTGGAATCAGTACAGCTTCAGTGAGTGTGCTGAAAAGATGATATGGGGCGACATCGTCGATTACCACTTTGCGTGCAACTTTTGCGGTACCCAGTTCGTCCTGGGGGCAGAAACGTACCATGGAAGTGGAGGTTACTGGTCGCCAGAGTTTGAAAAGCCTTCCGACATCATTGACTGATTATGATGTGAGAGCAGAGGCTGAGGCACAGGACATGATTTAAGGATTTATCGAATTTAACATAATATACATTATGCGCACCAACATTGAATCTGGGAGAATTGAGCTTTTCATGGCCGTCATTTCCTCTGCCTATTCATAGTTGTTGTAAGATCATTTACGCGTTTCCTACAGATCACTATCCACTTGGCTAAATGGTTGATAGTATTCATTACGAGAAGAGATCACCGCTCAGGGAGAAAACATGGCGATAACCGAAGAAAAACTTCTGGCTTCTGGATTTACATCCTCGGACCTGCAGAAGCTGCGTAAGTACATAATTAAAGATGCCCTTTCTCTGGATATGGTCATATCCGACTTGTCCAGACGTTTTAACGCAGCATTGTTGTTGACCATATTGCTTGCTGCTGTTTACCTCGTAGTACTTACCATAGCGTCCAGAGAAAATGTTATATCCACAGGTGTTGCTATGTTGATCGCTTTGTTCATCATTTGGTTTTTCCAGCCACCGCTTCTTTCCTATAAGGCATGGAAATTTAACAAGAAAATCCGCTAAGAGTTCTTCTCAGTTGCTAACAGATCAAAAATGATTTTTGCTTTGAGTCCATACCCTACAATTTTCATCGTCAACATTGGGCGACTCATTGAACTGACTTTTCTGTAATAATCTTGTGGTACATAGTGAAAAAGTCGCCATGCATCTGGTTTTCTCATTAGCCCAAACACACCATAGATGTTCGCGGCCAGACTGACACCATTATATAAAGCTAACCCTGTATTCCCGCGAAATCCTAAAAACTGAGCCGCCGCGATCGCACCATCAGCAAAAACACCCTGAGAATTTTCCTTTTCTAAAAGCTGATTGTTTATTTCCCTGGAAATCCCGTTCAGACCGTCCATAACTAACGTAGCTCCGGCGAGCATCCCTACAGGTGTCATAGTGCCAAAAAGAGCCACTCCGCCAACGATTTCAAAACCTGATAACACTACACTAACAGCGCTGATTACATATCCGACAATTTCATTATTCTCCTTCACAAATTCAATCTTTGCGTAAATTTGTGCGGCCCTGGTGCGTATTAATCTGTCCTGTTCCAGTAAGTTTGCCGTCTCTGTACGTAATATCTCTGTTGAGTGCGTATAAGATTCAATCGTTTTAAGTCTACGAGCTGCTGCCAACTGCTGAGAGATAAGATCGCGGATTTCTTCCATAAATCTGAGGCGCGTCAGGCCATCCTTGAGGTGTGTTGATGAGATTATATTGGCGATATTCACTAATCTGCGGGCTTCGCGATCAAGCGCCATTTCTGACCACGCTACACTTTTTTGTCCAGGGGGGATGGCGATATACATGGATAATCCTTATCGATGAGCAATTTTTTGTACCGTATCGAACCTGATATCGATATTCGACAGCGCAATATCCCGCAGCACGCGCATGGTCCAGTCGCCTAACGATGCACCCCAGACGCGTGTCCAGGGGAACAAGCTGAACGTCCAACTCAGCCAGAGATACAATCCGAGAATGCCCAGTAAAATCATCAGCAAAGCATACAAACGAGCCTCAATTGCGCCGACAAACTTACGCCAGCTCTGCGGGATAACGCTGCGGTTTTCAAGAATGCGGCGACGGCAGACATTGCGAACCCAGCGCCACGACCGCCACGCCCCGTACCAGAAAAGAGACAGAACCAGCAGCCCGACGACCGTTTTCCCGGCGGAGAGCGCCAGCCAGCCGGTGTCATATTGATCGCGAAGCGCCGTACGTTGCGCCTCCATCCGCGCCAGCACGCGCTGAGCGGCCTGGTCGAGAGTCAAATCGTCCCCCTCATCCAGGTCCGCCTGCGTAAGCAATAAAACAGGCTTATTGTTCATGACAATCAGCCTTCCCTGCTGGTTGTAACGGGTGACGGGAACAATTTTCAGCGGCTCACGTACGTCCTGCTGCGTGAAATTGCGCAGGGTATGGCGAATACGTAACACGCGTTCTTCAGGCGTCGTGAGACCAAATTTGGCCTGCAACATCACAATCGGTTGATGAAAAATATAAACGGTTCGGGCCCGCTCCTGCTCAGTAGGCTCCTGGCGTGGCTCGGCGGCGACGCCAGTAAATGAGATGACCGAGAGCACGCAGGATAATAATGCGAGCAGGACCTTATTCATTTCCACCCCCTGAAACGCAACTTATTGTTATTTTTCAATTGCCCCAGAGAATGGCGAGTCTCTGCATGTTGAGCATAGACCAGCGTCGCGCTTATGCAACATCACCGCCATGCATGATACTGCTTGTATTTGCACGATAATGCCTATTAAGATACGTTTAAGAGCTAAAAACCGATGCTTCAAATAATAACGTGCAAATTCATGCACCATCACGCAACGAGGTATGTATGACACAACAGTTGATTTTAATAGCGGGCCCCTGGCGCAGCGGGACTGATGGCGACCAGGCCAAAATGGATGAAAACCTTGCCCGTCTGGAAAACGCAGCATTAGCCGTATACCAGCGTGGCCACGTTCCGGTGATTGGTGAATGGCTTGCGCTACCGCTGGCAAAGGCCGCGGGTTCAACGTCCATTGGGGATGAAATCAGTGAAGCGATGCTCTATCCCGTTGCACACCGGCTCATTGGGAAATGCGACGCGATTTATCGTATTGCCGGTGCGTCTAAGGGAGCTGATATGGATATCGAGGTTGCCCGTAAGCTCGGGCTGAACGTTTACACCTCGTTAGAAAGCATCCCTCAGGCCTGAGGACGCGCCTGAACCTGCCTGCTCATCACAGGCAGGTTCAAGGGTTATTCTGGATCTGAGGTCGTCACCACGGAGACGCCCTTCTCCCTTACCGCGCTAATCCAGGCGCGATCGGTATCATCTTCCACGACAATCGTATTGGCCAGCGATAGCTCGCCAATCACAAACGATGACGCGGTGTTAATTTTTTCTGGCGATGCCAGGACCACTGTCTCGGCGGCCCTGCCGGAAAATGCACGTTTGATGCACGCCTCTTCGAAATCGCCGGTGGTAAGCCCGGCTTCAGGATGGATGCCGGTAACCCCCATGAAGAACAGATCCGCATGGATATTGTCGATGCCTTCAATGGCCGCTGCGCCTACCGTCACGATGGAATGTTTGTACAGACGTCCTCCGATCAGGATCACTTCAATCGAAGGATGCTCGACGAGCCCAAGGGCAATGCTCGGGCTGTGTGTGACCACGGTAATGCGTAAATCCGCCGGTAAATACGCGATCAGTTCCGATGTGGTGGTGCCGCCGTCGACAATCACCACCTGCCCAGGGGAAATGAGCTTTGCGCCTTTGCGGGCCACATTTTTTTTCGCGTCCATCTTCACCGATTTACGCTCGGCAAATGGCACAGTGGCCGACGAGGCCGGCAGCGCACCGCCATGGACACGCTGCAAACGCCCTTCCGCCGCCAGTTCGCGGAGATCACGACGAATGGTGTCTTCTGACACCGCGAAATGTGCACTGAGCGCTTTGGACTGGACCTGGCCTTCAGCGGCAAGCTTCTCGAGGATTAATTGTTTTCGCTGACTGGTGAGCATTGTGGATTCCTGATATTGCATGTTTTATCTTGAATGTGCATGATAATGCTGTTTATGACGATCACTCTACGTAAGGAGCAGCAAACGTGCAATCGAAACGTGCAGATGTGCGCATCATTGAAAATGAAACCCTGTCGGATAACTGGTACATCCTGAAAAAGTACACCTTTGAGCTGCAACGACGCGACGGCGAATGGCAGCGGCAAAACCGCGAAGTGTATGACCGGGGAAACGGGGCCACGATACTGCTCTATAACCGGGATAAAAGAACGGTGATCCTGACGCGCCAGTTCCGCTTTCCGGTCTTTATCAATGGCCATGAGGACGACCTTATCGAGGCCGCTGCCGGGCTGCTGGATAACATGGATCCCGAAAGCCGCATCAAGGCGGAAGCGGAAGAAGAGACCGGATATCGTGTCTCCCGTGTTGAGAAAGTCTTTGAAGCCTACATGAGCCCAGGCTCCGTCACGGAAAAACTCTATTTTTATATCGCAGAGTATCACCCGCAGGATCGGGCCAGCGCGGGCGGCGGCATCAAGTCAGAGGGAGAAGATATCGACGTGCTGGAAATGCCGCTGGATGAGGCCTTGCGCGGTATTGATACCGGCAGGATTGTCGACGGCAAAACGATTATGCTGCTTTACCATATCGCGCTGAAAGGCGTTCTGTAGTCACTGCGTCGGTCGAGACCTGCCCCAGTGCGGGTCTCTGCCTGTGCTATTCTTGCTGATGAATTCAACACGGAGAGGCAAAAATGGCCGACTGGAACCCTTCGCTTTATCTGCAATACGGTGCCGAACGCACGCGCCCTGCTGCTGAACTGCTCGCCAGAATTCCACTGGATGAGGTGTCCACCATCGTTGATTTAGGCTGCGGACCGGGAAACAGCACCGCGCTGTTGAAGCATCGCTGGCCTTCCGCCCACATCACCGGTGTTGATAACTCACCGGCGATGCTCGAAGAGGCGCGCCAGGCGTTGCCCGATTGCCACTTTGTTGAGGCCGATATTCGCCAGTACAAGCCAGGCCAACCGCTGGACCTGATTTATGCGAATGCCTCTCTACAGTGGATCCCTGACCATTACGATCTCCTGCCGCATCTGGTTTCGCTGCTGAAGCTAAACGGCGTGCTGGCGATCCAGATGCCTGATAACTGGCTTGAACCGACACACGTCTCGATGCGCGAAGTGGCTGTTGAACAAGGTTATCCGAATCGAGGCCGTGAACCTCTGCCCGGTGTCCATGCGTATTACGATATTCTGACGGAGGCAGGCTGCGACGTGGATATCTGGCGCACGACCTACTTCCATAAAATGGGATCGCATCAGGCGATTATTGACTGGGTCAGCGCCACGGGGCTGCGTCCGTGGTTACAGGAGTTGAATGAAAGCGAGCAGAAGCAGTTCCTGCAACGCTACCATGAACTACTGGAAGAGCAGTATCCGCTTCAGGAAAACGGGCAGATACTGCTGGCATTTCCACGCTTGTTTATCGTTGCGCAACGTCAGCCATAAGTCGGCTCAAGAGCGAGCCTCTTTCAGCAGCTGCTGAATGACTTTTTCCTGCTGGTCATAATTGCCTTCTCCAAAAGAGGTGTAGCGCAGCTGCCCTTTGGCATCGAAATAGTAGTGCGCGGGCCAGTACTGATTCCCGAAGGCGTTCCAGATCTTATAGTTATTATCCGTGACCACCCGATACGGGAGCTGCCATTTCGTCACCGCTTTTTGTACCGAGGCGAGCGGTTTTTCCCACGGGTATTCCGGCGTATGCACACCTATCACCACCAGACCTTGCGCCTGGTACTTTTGGGCCCAGTCGCGAACGTGCGGGAGCGTATGCTGACAGTTGATGCAGTCCCACGTCCAGAAATCAATCAATACTACCTTCCCCCGCAGAGAGTCAGACGTGACAGGGTCACCATTAACCCATCCTGTTCCGCCGCTTAAGGAGGGTAACTGGCTGCTGGGTTCGGTCATCACCACTGGCTGAAGCTTCACCGGTGCCGTTGCGGGTTTCGCCAGCGTCAGGAGCGAATTTTCCAGACGGTCTGCGACCCCGTTGGCGCCTTTCAGAACGGACGTCATCCCGGTGGCGTTAAACGCAACGGTCGCTAACATGACCACGCCCGCCCCCTTGCGTAACCTTTCCATCAATGCCGATCTGGCGCGCAGGGGTGCCATCAGCGCGCGACCACCGATAACCAGCAGCCCCAGCATCAGCGCGCATCCGCTGCCATAAGCGGCCAGCAGTGCCCCCGTGGCAATGGCGGAGTGACCGGCAATATTCAGGCTGAAGATGGCACCCAGAATCGGTCCGGCGCACGGCGACCAGAGCAACCCAACGGCCAGCCCGGCCAGAAACGCGGAGAGAGTACCGCGCGTCTGCCCGCTGCGTGTGTTGAGGAGATTACCTGCGCTGACGGCCGGTCCGGCAATACGCTGGGCGAATGTCGGGAAAATGAGTGCCAGCGCGGCTATTGCCAGTACAACCAGTGCGACCCAGCGCCCTGCTATCGTCGCCTGGGCGATCCAGTTGCTGGCTGCGGTAGCCACCAGTGCCACGAGGGTGAACATTACAATCATCCCCGCGAGCAACGCCAGAATATGCCGTCGTTGCCCCTGGAACCCGGCAAACAGCAGTGGAATAACCGGGAGTGTGCATGGGCTGAGCAGGCTTATCATCCCGCCCAGAAAAGCGATTATCAGAAACATAGTGACCTCACATTACAGATACCCTGCGAAGCTGCAGTGAGGTTATTTCACCGTGTTGATATGTTCAGGATGTGTGCAAATCAGCGCGAATTGTCTGTGCGCGTATCATGAAGGCTGTCCGATACAAAACCGTACAATTACCCGCGCGGCAGCGTAATCGAAACGTCCAGCCCACCCTCGGCGTGGTTCGCCAGATGCAATTTCCCGCCTAACTGCGCAGTCAACTGGGCGGCGATTGCTAGCCCTAATCCGGTGCCCCCGGTGTCGCGGTTTCGTGAGGTTTCCACCCGATAAAACGGCTGCAATACCGCCTCCAGTTCGGCGTCCGGTATCCCCGGCCCCCCATCGCGAATAGCGATCGTAACATGATGGGCATCTGAATGAATCGTAATGACGGCGTAGTCGCCAAATTTCAGCGCATTATCCAGCAGATTGGTCATCACCCGGCGTAGCGCCTGCGGACGCGTGACCACGGGCAGACGGGCATCGGTTGCCTGAAGCTGCACGTTTTTCCCGATGTCCTGGTAATCGCTGGCGATGCTGTTTATCCAGGCATTCAACTCCAGCTTGAGCGAGGTCTCTTCCAGAGATTCTGATGACCGGGCATACGCTATTCCTTCCCGCACCAGGCGCGTCATATTGTCCAGGTCGTTGAGCAACTTGTCCCGCAGTTCCGGCTGGTCCGCCATTTCGACGCGTAACTTCATGCGCGTTATCGGGGTCTGAAGGTCGTGCGATACGGAGGCCAGGATCTGCGCACGCTCGCGCAGGTAAGACTGGATACGCGCCTGCATGGCATTAAAGGCGTGCGCGGCCCGTTGCACCTCGACTGGCCCTGCCTCGGTCATTGGCGAGCTTGCTGCCGGGTCGAGGGAATCCACCGCCCGGGTAAACTGAGAAAAGGGTCGAATAACCTGACGCACGGCAATCCATGAGCAGAACGCCAGAAGCAGTAGCTGCAACACAAGCACTACAGGCAGCCAGCTGGCGACCGGAGGCATTCGGGGGATAAGGTCAATGGTCAGCGGCGAACCATCGCTCAGCGTAAGGTGGGCCTGAATATGGGAAACCGGCCCCGGCACGGCAGTAAACGTCAGTGGCCAGGTTGCCGACAGCGCCTCTGTCAGGGTGCGGATGGCATCCTGCGAGCGTTTGTCATGCGGTGCAGGCCCCGGTTCGCCGGTTCCCAGAATGTAGCGATAGTTCCCCCGCGCCAGTCGTTCCAGCCAGGCTGGACGCTCCTTTGCGGGAAGCCGGTCGAGGATGGCCACACTGGTGGAAACGTCATATTCCAGGTTGCCGAGCATCACCGTGCGGGCGCTGCGCATTCGCTCAAGCATGACCAGCGTGAGGCTGAGCGCGTTGGCCAGCAGGAGCCCCAGCATCACGATGATCAGCAGTCGCGTCAGTAACGAGCGTGGCCAGATCCTCATTCATTGGCCTCTTTGATGATCACCGGCATGGTAAAAACGTACCCTTCGCTGCGAACGGTCTTGATGTAGGCCGGCGTGCGGGCATCTTCATTCAGCCGCTGACGAACCCGGCTGACCAGAAGGTCAATCGAGCGCTCAAAGAGTTCAGCATCTCGCCCCTGGGTCAGGTTAAGCAACTGATCGCGGCTCAGCACACGCTGAGGATGGTCAAGGAACACGCGCAGAAGTCGGTATTCCGCCCCGCTGAGTGCCACAATCATCCCCTCGCTGTCGATCAGGTGACGAGCAACGGTGTCCAGTTGCCAGTCGCCGAACATCACCAGGCGCCCGGCCTCGGTCACCTGCAGATTGGGTGGCATGGTACGAAAACGGCGCAAAATGGCTTTGATACGCGCCAGCAGTTCGCGCGCAACAAAGGGCTTCACGACATAGTCATCGGCCCCCATTTCCAGCCCCAGGATCCGGTCTGTCTCTTCGTTGCGCGCGGTCAGCATCAGGATCGGCAGATCTTTATGTTTACCGCTGCGCAGTCCCCGGCAGAGCGTTAATCCGTCATCGCCTGGCATCATCACGTCCAGCACCACCAGATCGACATGCTGTTTATCTAGCACGGCCCGCATCTCTTTGCCGTTTGCCGCGCCAGACGCGCGATAGCCCGACTTGACGAGATAGTCGACAATCAATTCACGAATATCCCTGTCGTCATCGACGACAAGGATATGATCAATATGCTCCACCGGGATCTCCTGACTGAGGGGTAACGTATTGAAAATAGCACATATCACAGCTTATCCGCGTCGATAACCGCCTTGACGAAATCCTGCGGATCTTCCTGCGGCGGGTTGTGCCCCACGGTGGCCCCAAAGGTGCGGTGTTCATATTTACCGGTGAATTTACCGGCATAGGCTTGCGGCGCAGGATGTGGCGCCCCGTTGTTGCCGCCTTCGATGGTGATTGTCGGAACGGTGATATTTGGCAATGTCGCCAGCTTCTGCTCATAGCTGTCGTATTTACGCTCGCCTTTTTCAAGCCCTAAACGCCAGCGATAGTTGCTGAGCGTAACCGCGACGTGATCGGGGTTATCCAGGGATTTTGCGCTGGCGTTAAAGGTTGCATCGGAAAACTTCCAGTCTGGTGAGGCCTGAGACCAGATCAGACGGGCGAAGTCATGGGTATTCTTGGCATAGCCTTCGGCACCGCGTTCTGTTGCGAAATAGAACTGATACCACCACTGCTGCTCTGCTTTTGGCGGCAGCGGCTGTTTACCAATCTGCTGGCTGCTGATGAGATAGCCACTTACCGAAACAAGGGATTTGACGCGTTCAGGCCACAGCGCCGCGACAATGTCCGCCGTACGGGCGCCCCAGTCATATCCCGCAAAAACAGCCTGCTTAATGTTGAGGGCATCCATCAGGTTAACGATATCTTTCGCCATGGCCGAAGGCTGGCCGTTACGCGGCGTGCTTGCTGACAGGAAGCGCGTGGTGCCGTAGCCGCGCAGCGAAGGCACAATGACCCGGTAGCCTTTTGCCGCCAGCGCGGGTGCGACTTCGGCATAGCTGTGAATATCGTAGGGCCAGCCATGTAACAGAATCACCGGCTGTCCCTCTTTTGGTCCGATATCGACATAGCCGATATTCAGATCGCCAGCGTTAATTTGCTGAGGGTGATCGAAGGCTGCGGCAACATCTTTGCCGGTGACTTCGGCCTGACAGGACATGACGGTGCCAAGAGAAACGGTTAACGCCAGGGTTGAATACGCGAGTTTGCTGAACATGTTGGTATCTCCGGTTAAGAACAGTTGACGGGGATATAACAACACGCGTTTGTATAGCGGATATGTGCGAAAGGGGGTTTATTGCAATCCTGTGTATGTATCCGGTACGCAGATACAGTGTGATACAAACACAGGTGATTCAGGCTTACAGCGAGAGGCGGTAGCGTACGTAATCGTCTGCTTCACCGTATTTGTCATAGAGTTTACGCGCCGGGTTTTTCTCCCGGGTGACCCAATACAGTTTCGACCACCCTTCGCGCTTGCCTTCGGCTATCAGGGCATCAATGAGCGCCTTCCCGGCCCCAACACCGCGTTCGGTGGCATCGACAAACAGATCTTCCAGGTAGCAAACGGGGGCCGTTGACCATGTGCCTTCGTGGAGAATGCACATCGCGAAACCAATGATCTTTTCGTCTTTCTCTACTACGCGGCAGAACATCGGTGAATGCGCTGAGAGCGCCCTCTCCCATGTCGATGCGGTAACCGATTCATCGAGAAAACAGTCATAAAAATGGGTATACCCGTCCCACAGCGGTCGCCACTGGGCGTAATCGCCTGCGCTTAAAGGTCTTACCGTGACAGCCATGCGTTCCTCACATTACAAGTTGATCGCCATTTCAAAACAGCGTAAATCAGCGCCCGCCATGCGCGAGTGATGATACTTTTCGCTCAGTGTGACAAACCCCAGCTTCTGGTAAAACGACCGGGCGTTAGGCGTTGCATCGAGCGTCAGGCGGGTTAACCCCCGGCTATGGGCCTCCTGTTTGAGCGCCTCGATAATCCGGGTCGCCATGCCTTTTCCGGATGCCGCCGGCAAGGTGAATATCGCCTCCAGACAGTGGGTATCCAGATCAAGATAGCCAGTTGCCGCAATGTCGCCCTTTTCATCTTCCACCACGTAAAAAGGGTATTCAATGACCATTTGCCGGTAATGCTCCGGCATGTCGTCGGGCGTCCAGCGCGCAATGACGTCCGCGTCGTAACTGGTTTTACAGCCGTGACGAATCGCCTGATTGCGAATATTCCAGAGTATTTCAGCTTCCTGCGGATGCGCTTTTCGTAACGTCATATCACCTCTTTAATGGTTTTTTAACCGGATTTCACGTGCAACTCTGGCAAGACGCTGAGTGCGACAATAGAGGGTAAACAGCACAAAGCCGCTGTTATTCATTACCATCCGACAAAGTATCAGCGCGAAGGATGCGGTGACCAGTGGCCAAAGGTTTCCGCTATGAGAAAACAGAAGATGCAGAACCTGAACGAGAGTTATGACCAGCAGAATGATGAACACTGCCATAAACCCCAACAATCCTGACGTTACCCCTCGGGCCAGAAGCACGCTGATAACAATGAGCGCGCCTGTCATTATTAATGATGGTGCGAAAAAGCTCAGTGCATGGTGTAAAGGTGACAAACCCTGCAACGCGCTGAGAAAAGGCAGAAGGTTTAACGCAAACGCCACTAAAAAAAGAGGTAATAGCGCCGCTACCGGGTAAGGATTTTGACGCGGAAGCTCGCTGAGGGGGCGAGAAAAATACCCTTCCAGCTCGGGGGTGGAATGATTCAAAACACGGGTATCACGACGAGCAATGGCCTCCTCTATCTCTTTGCCATGCTGCAGGAGATCCTGGAAAACACGTCCGGTTAAAAGAGACCACAAGCGCATTAAAATTTCGCCATTGAAGAAATGATGCCTATTTTTGGTAGGGTATAAACTCAGCACGCCTCAACTGAATGTGATAGAGATGAAAATACCAGAACGCAAACAAAATCATAACGCTTAAATATGGAGATCTGCGGATGACGATACCGACGCTCACGACAGAACGCTTGCTGCTAAAACCGCTGGTTGCCGAAGATGCCGTTCAGATACAAAAGCGCTATCCGCGCTGGGAGATCGTCCGCTATCTGGTCTCTTCCGTGCCCTGGCCCTACCCGGATAACGGCGCGGAAAACTATGTCAACAACGTGGCGCTGCCGGATATGGCGAAAGGGATTGCCTGGTTCTGGAGCATCCGCCGTCGTGAAGCGCCGGACGAACTGATGGGGGTTATCTGCCTGTACGATGTGGAAGATAACAACCGCGGGTTTTGGCTGGCGCCGGAGTTTCAGGGAAAGGGATATATGCGCGAAGCCAGCATTGCGGCAACGGATTACTGGTTTAACACGCTGAACAAACCCGTATTGCGCGCGCCGAAGGCGGCCACCAATAGCCGCTCCCGTCGTATTTCAGACAGTAGCGGCATGCGGCTTATCAGAACGGAAAAAAAAGCGTACGTCAGCGGTATGCTCGATTCTGAGCTGTGGGAAATTACCCGGGACGAGTGGAACGCCCGTCAGGTCAGCTGATAATACTTATCCGGCATCAGCCTTTCCGGAATGTTCTCTTCATCGTTCATCTGCAGCAGATCGCGTTCCATCATGTTGCAGATGGCGTCCAGCGGCAGGTCGTTGTCTTCGGTACCAAACGGATCTTCCAGCTCTTCTGCCAGCGTATCCAGCGAAATGAAGGTATACGAAATCAGCGCAGAGACAAACGGCGTCATGTAGTGCAGGTCAACAACCAGCGCGAACGGCAGCATGATGCAGAACAGATAGACCGTACGGTGCAGGATAAGCGTATAAGCAAACGGCACGGGCGTGGTGGCGATGCGCTCGCAGCCTGACAGGACAATCGACATATCGTTGAGACGGTTGTTCAGGCTGTGGAACAGAATATCGGAGAGGTCTCCGTTACGGCGTCTGACGGCCAGCCATTCACCCATGATCAGCAGAATACGGTTCGCCGGGGAATTGGCGGCCATGACGTTGCGTAAATCCTCCGCCGCCAGATAGCGCGCCAGTTGCCCTTCCCCCTTTTCACGACGCAGGGTCATGCGCAGACAATGGGCAAAGGCGATCTGCAGGCGGACGAACTCACCCAGATGTTTATCATCCGGCAAGGTGTTTTTAACCTCGCGAAATAACGAGCGTGCCGCTATCATCAGTTGCCCCCACAGCTGGCGCGCCTCAACGTAGCGCGAATAGCAGGCGTTGTTTCTGAACCCCAGAAAGATAGCGATGGCCACACCCAGGATGCTGAACGGCGCAACGGTAAATTTAATGCCCAGCGAGGTATACCACGGCAGCATCAGAATAACGGCGATGGATAGCAGGAAGTTAAGTAACAACCGGGTATAGATTTTAGGAAGTACCGAACCGTGCCAGACGAAAATCAGTTGTAGCCAGTGCTGTTTGGGACGAACAATCATAGTCAGCTTCAGGAAAGGAAAGAGCCGCGTTATTAAACGTGATCCCTGTCACGGTTGCAAGCTTGTTAATAACAGATTGCATTTTATCACCTGATAAGCAATAAACCGCACGGTGCTACAGCCTGTTCTACATAAACGAGTCCATAGTATGTTGTAACTAATGAGATATAAAATACCCGGCCGAAGCCGGGCATGGGTTAACAAAGCGGTTTTACTGCGGCCCGCATCCCCTGTTGCAGAATCGCGTCGAGATCGCGCGAAACCTGACCGACAAGACCCTCTACCTGAGTTAAATCCTGCTCCCAGTGCTCAGTAACGCTTAAAACGGAGGCGACCAGCTCGCGGGTGGTGATCTGTTTATCGTGATGCTGCGCCCACAGCTGTTGGTAACGAGCAAGCCAGTGCGCGTCATCCTGCACCGGATAGTTCTCCCCGTTACGCTCTGCACGGTAGAACGCGATCAGTGCGGCCAGCGCGAACGTCAGGCGAGCGGGCAACGTGCCAGATGCCCTCACCCCCGCCAACAGCTGCGGCAGAATGCGCGTGCGATACTTGGTCATGCCGTTAAGGGCAATCGACAGCAGCTGATGCTTGATATACGGATTGCGGAAACGACCCGTAACGGCGCTGGCGAAAGACGCCAGTTCATCACGCGGCAAATCCAGGACCGGAATAATTTCCTCATAGATCGCTTTTTCGATGAACGCGCATATGTCGGCATCATTCATCGCCTCGCCCACCGTATCCAGCCCCGCCTGGAACGCCACCGGCACCAGCGCTGTGTGCGCGCCGTTGAGAATCGCCACTTTGCGCTCCTTGTACGGCTTAATGTCATCCACAATCCGCACGTTTAGCGGGAATTTGTCCAGACGCAGTTCGCTGGCCAGGGATTCAGGCCCCTGAATAACAAACAGGTAGAAATGTTCAGCGGTATCCAGGAACGCATCGTGATAGCCAAGCCCGGCTTCCAGCGTCGCCGCTTCGTCGCGCGGATACCCCGTTACAATGCGGTCAACTAACGTGGAGCAGAAGCTGTTATGCGCATTCAGCCACTGAATAAATTCCGCTGGCAGTGCCCATGCCTGTGCATAGCGCAACACCAGTTCGCGCAGCGCTTCGCCGTTATAGTCTATTAGCTCGCACGGAATGATGATCCAGCCTTTGTCCGCTGCGCCGTTAAAATGGCTGAAGCGCTCAAACAGCAGCCGCGTCAGCTTCGCCGGATAGCTCACCGCTGGCGCATCTTCGAAACGATCGCCCGCGTGCCAGCTAATCCCCGCCTCGGTGGTGTTGGAGAAGACAAAACGCATCTCCGGATTGTGCGCCAGTTTCAGAAATTCATCGTACTGGCTGTAGACGCTGATCTCTCGATTCACCGAGCGGATAAGACGCGCTTCGCTGACCGCCTCGCCCTGCTCATTCAGACCACGAATGATCGTGGTATACAGGCCATCCTGAGTGCTTAATGACGGCGGGAAGTCGCTTTGAATTGGGCGTACGACCACGACGCCGGCATTGAGATCGGTATGTTCGTTTAACAGGTCGATTTGCCAGTCGACAAACGCACGCAGGAAATTGCCCTCGCCAAACTGAATGATTCGTTCGGGGTAGAGAGCACCGGGGAAATCACGACGGTTAAGTGTGTTCACAATGGGGTCCTTTTATGATTAGTCGTACAACCTGATTAAATTGGTATGATAACTTACCAAAGGTTTTCGACCAGAACCCCGCTTTTGATCAATTCATCACGTCATTGAGGGAAATAATCACAAGAACTTATAGAAGACCGATGTGGCAGTCATCGCGCCATCCGGCATTAGCGCATAACGCGGGATCTCCCCCACTTTTTGCCAGCCAGCACGCTGGTAGAAGATCTCCGCTCCGCTGCCGGTTGAGGTATCCAGCACCAGCACCGAGATGTCTCTTGCTCTGGCCTGCACTTCCAGCTCCTCCATTAGCGCCATCGCGGCACCTTTACGACGCGCTTTTTCATGCACCAGCAGCTTTGCCACATCGGCACGATGCGGCTGGTTTTCCGGCTGATCGGTAATGAGCTGCACGGTGCCAATCACTCCATCCTGAGAATCGATGCAGGCCAGCACAACGCGTTCGTTACGCTCTACGCTCCCGGCAATATCCTGCCAGAAAGCACGAGCTTTATCGGTACTGAATGGCAACATAAAACTGACGGAAGCGCCGCCCCTGACACAATTTTCAAGGATATCGGCCAGCGCATCGAGGTGGGTGAGAATATCGTCCCGGGTGAGGGTTTTGATCTGCAGTGAGGTATTCATGGGTTTTCCTTACGTTGAATACGCTCACTGTGCATTTAACATTTACGTAACGCAATCACATCAGACATAGGCTTTTGTTATGTCATGTTGCGCGCTTGCGCTGCTGCTTCATGGCATACATTTTTTCATCCGCGTCTTTCATCCACTGCTGCAGATCGTTGCCGTTATGATCGAACTCGCTCAGCCCCCAGGAAAAATGGAGTGACCAGGGATGCAGCCTGCGCGCATTGTACTGTTCGACCTGCTCGGCCAGATACTGCATGGCAATCCAGGCCCCCTGCTCGTCGGTATCGGCAAACAGCACGGCAAACTCATCGCCGCCAAAGCGAACCAGCAAATCCGCTTCACGGAAAGAGGTGCGCATCAGTTCCGCCATCACTTTCAGCGCGTTGTCGCCCTCTTCATGTCCGTAGCGATCG
This sequence comes from Enterobacter sp. A8, assembly GCF_004296595.1. Classification (NCBI taxonomy): domain Bacteria; kingdom Pseudomonadati; phylum Pseudomonadota; class Gammaproteobacteria; order Enterobacterales; family Enterobacteriaceae; genus Enterobacter; species Enterobacter sp. A8. The sequence continues at coordinate 516,732 of NZ_SCMF01000001.1, read as the reverse complement.
TTAATCTCTTTGAAACGATCCAGATCCAGCCAGCCCAGAGTTAACGGCTCCGCCCGACGTCTGGCTACGGAGAGCGTGAACCGGAGCAGCTGGTTAAAGCCCCGACGGTTAAACAGACCGGTTAATTCATCGGTTGTCGCCGCGCTGACGGCAGCAAACTCGTCTTCCGCCAGCGCGCTCAGGTCGCCCAGCACGGCAAGATCGGCAGCGGAAAATTCACGAGGAGAATAATCAATCAGGCACAGCGATCCCACGCTCGCCCCGTCACGTAAACGCAGTGGAAAACCGGCATAGAACCTTACGCCGGGCTCACCGGCCACCAGCGGGTTATCGGCAAATCGATCGTCCTGACGCATATCGGCAACCACCAGCGGCGCTTCGCTGAGGATCGTGTGGCCGCAAAACGAGATATTACGCGGAACGGTTTCAGGCGCCTGACCATCGGCCGACTTCACAATCAGCGAGTGTTCATCAATAAGATTGACCATCGCCAGGGGAACCTGGAAGAAGCGTTTTGCCAGACGTGTCAGTCGGTCAAACGCCGGGGAACTGTCGATCTCAAGCAGGCCTGACTCGCGCAGCGAGTTCAGACGTTCCATTTCATTTGCCGGGGTTGCAGGTGTTTTCATAACGTCTCCTGACGCAAAGCGTTACTCAAAGCGTAGCCTAAACAGAGACATTGTCAGTGCGCGAATATTCTGTTCTTACCGTCCCGCTTGGCGCGGTACAGGGCGTTGTCCGCGGCCTGTAGCCAGTCGGTTACGCTTATCATTTCTCGCGTGGCACAGGCGATACCGATGCTGAGCGTGCAATGCACCGTCTCCTGAGCCACCTCCTTTTTCATTGCAGCCGCATCCATAATGCGTCTGGCGACAACTTGCGCCTCTTCAAGGGTGGTATCCGGCAGCAACACCACAAATTCGTCACCGCCAAGGCGTGCGGGGGTATCGTTCGGGCGTGTCGACAAATGCAGTATTTGCGAGACGGCCGCCAGCAATGCATCCCCAACCTTATGACCAAAACGATCGTTAACGTCTTTAAAATTGTCGATATCGATGAACATCAGGGCCGATTCCCGGCACGTCTGGCGCAGTTTATTCAGTTCGTGGTCAATGCGCTTTTCGAGCAGACGTCGGTTCGCGATATCCAGTAGCGGATCCATCATCGCGATCCGCTCAAGCTCCCGGCTCTTGATCCGCAGGCGCAGCGCAATGCTGTCCGTTAATATGCTCAGCGCCAGCAGATAAATTGCAATCAGCGGCAGCGTGGCAAACATGGTGCGCTGCGAAACGTACATATCCACCGCCATTCCCTGCGTCAGCCAGGTCACCAGAAAAACGCCCACCATGGTAATGGCCGCCTTTCTCATCAGCGTAACGCCCCCTGCCGAGAGCCGGTCGGTCAGCATAATGGTGGCAATGACCACCGACGGCAGCGGATTAACCGCCATCATGGCGATCCAGAATCCCCCCGCCCCGGCGTCCAGCACCAGATTCTGATGCTCAGTCACCAGCGGCATGGCCGAATTTCGCGCCCGATACCAGGCAAGCGTAGGCCAGATAAACGCGTTCAACGCCAGCAAACACATCAGCCAGATTGAACGATTCTGTTCAATCAGCACAGAGAGGATGGGAATAAAACAGAGAAACGTGCCGAGAATACGCATCAGATACATACGTTTGACAAACCGGCTTCCTGGTACACGAGAGGGTCTATGGAGTTTGTCAGCTGCATTCATTCTGCGAATTTTCCGATAGCTTTCTTGCGGTATCTTATTGACGTTAAAAATACCTAGCAAGCAATTTATCTGCTATTCGTTATGATTCATCCCCGGCAGAATGCAGGCTGCGCTCAGGTTTCACTCTCCGGGGCCGGGGTAATGGGATCGTCTGACACACGCGCACTGGTGCGATTTCTCCCCGCTTTTTTGGAACGATAGAGATGATCGTCTGCTTCGGCCATCAGCCTGTTGAAGACTTCGGTCAACTGCCACGACGCCGCCTTCCCGCTCCCGAGACCAATACTCACGGTAAGATAGAGCGTTTGCTGGCGCCAGGTAAACGGATGAGCGGCAATGGTGAGTCTGATACGTTCCGCCAGCGCAAAGCCGTGCTGCGCGTCACCGGTGTTCACCACAACCGCGAACTCTTCTCCGCCCATACGCGCCACCATACCGTCGTCTCCGACAACCTGCTGAACCTCGCGGGCAAACGCGGCCAGCACGCGGTCGCCACACTCATGCCCATAGTTATCATTGATGCTTTTGAAGTAATCGATATCCAGCAGCATCACGGTCAGAAAACGTGTCTGCCGCTGCGCCTCTTCCCGCTTTAACGCCTCATAGAGCCCGGAGCGTGAATAAACGTGGGTCAGAAAATCATAATCCGCGCGCAACGACACCTGACGGATGAGCGAATTAATGGCCGCCATACTGACGGAGACCATAACCGGACAGATCGCCATGGTAGCAATCCCCAGCCGGGCGGAGAACATCATCGGGGTAGAGAGCGGCGTGCCCACGGCGATATTGATAATGGAGTTAGCGACCAGAACGATCTCCAGACCGCCGGTCAGAAACGTCAGCAGACAGGTCGCGGGCAAGGAGTAGCGGACCGCACACCAGATCAGCGCCGGCAGCGGAAAGGCAAGGCTTCCCGCCCCGCCAATCACCACCGATGCCATCACCGAGACAATCAGCGCAATGACCGGTAAAAGTTGCTCCAGACGCAGCTTGAATGCCCGCGTCGGCATACTGACCGTGAGCATGCAGGGTAAAATGAGCACGCCGGTTGAGAACTGCTCGCTGAACCAGTCGGCAAACAGCGGCCAGAAGGTATGGCTGTCGATCCCCACCGACCCGGTCGCGCCGAGCAGCGCACATAATAAGGCGGCGATCAGACAATAATTGAACAGCCGCAGCGCATTAATGGGATCGGGGGTTTTCTTCATCAACCGCTTATCACGCACCACCAGCAATGCGACAACGACGATAAAGACCATATTCGACAGGTTGATGACCACCGAGGCCATTCCCCAGTTGGTGGTGACCGCGTCGTACATCAGCATGGCGACATACGACACCGCGTAGTTATGCAGGCGATTGAGATAGGTATAACGGGCAAAGACGCCCGCCATCACGCCATTCAGCGGCCAGAACAGCGACAAGGCTTCGACCAGACGTAATTCCGCACCGATAAAGTAGAACAAGGTGGTGAGAATAAAGATACCCGCCGCATTACGCAGTGGGGATTCAGGGCGAAAAAGCGTGAAGGCAGCGGGGTCTGAACGCATTAAATATCATTCCATATAATAACTTATGGCAACTAACTGACCCGTCACCACGCGGGGGATCTCATAGCATGCATCTATAACACAATTACAACAGGATCAGCACCCATCAACATCAGGCGTTCATCTGCAACACCAGCCAGTGGTGGATCACGCCGACGATATAGTGCTGTTGCTGCGCGGTGAGCTGAACACCTTGCGGAATGTTGTGCCATTTCGCCAGACAGCCGCGACAGCAGGTGGCGGTCGCGTGCTGGGCAATAAACACCGGATGGCCGCGCATGGGGGTCTGTTTACCGTCGTTGACGGGGTGCGCGGGGGCAAGACGCTTCGCAATAAAGTCGGCAGCATGCTGGTCAATGGTATCGGCACCTTTGTCCCAGCAGTACTGTCGTTCTTTTGTGCCTAAGCGAAAGCGCGACCGAAAGGTCGAACGCGCCAGGCGAGAAAAAAGAGGATCCAGGTCAGACATCAGTAAACGGAACGTCCCAGGCGTTGGGTCAGTTTCTCCAGAACCGCCACACCGGCCAGTGAATTACCCGTCTCATCCAGCTCCGGGCTCCAGACAGCAATAGCCATCTCATGCGGTACAATGGCAACCACCCCACCCCCGACGCCCGACTTGGCCGGAAGACCGACGCGCCAGGCAAATTCGCCCGCGTTCTGATACATCCCGCTTGTCGCCATCAGGGCATTGACCTGACGCGCCTGCATAGGTGAAACCACCTCCTGATCGAGATGCGGTGCGTGCCCCTGGTGGGCAAGGAACAGGAAGGTCTGCGCCAGCTCCACGCAGCTCATTTTCAGCGCGCAGTAGTGGAAATAGTTTTGCAGTACGGTCGCCACATCATTATGGAAATTGCCGAACGATTTCATCAACCAGGCAATGGCGGCGTTACGCGCAGAGTGCTCGAACTCTGAACGGGCGACCACTGAATCATAAGCAATATCGTCAACGCCTGAGAGCTGGCGAACAATTTCAAGCATGCGCTGGCGTGGCGCGCTGAGACGGCTTTGCAGCATATCGCAGACCACCAGCGCCCCGGCGTTGATAAAGGGGTTACGCGGTTTACCCTGTTCAATCTCAAGCTGTAGCAGAGAGTTAAACGGCTGCCCGGAGGGATCTTTACCCACCCGTTGCCAGATCTCCTCTTCCTCGTACTGTCGCATGGCCGCAACCAGACTTAGCACTTTCGAAATAGACTGGATGGAAAAACGTTCCGTGGCGTCACCGGCCTGGTAACGCTGACCGTCTATCGTACAAATTGCAATTCCCAGCTTATTCCCGCTGACCGAGGCAAGGGCCGGAATATAGTCGGCAACCTTTCCTTTTCCAAGTAACGGACGAACCTGCGCCAGAATCTCGTCCAGCATCTCATTATGGATGACCGCAGCCACTCTCTTTGCTCCTTGCCCTCAGGCTAAAACGGGCTGCGAGTATAACAGACGCTTATGTGTTGCGTCAGGCACTGAGACGAAAACGCGAAACCGCCTGCAATAAAAGATCCGACTGTTTGTGCAGGCGCTCAGAGGCATCAGACGCGTCAGAGACAAGGCTGTCGGTTTGTCGCGACACCTGATTCAGCGCCTGAAGCTGGCGCGTCATCTGATGAATACTCTCCCCCTGACTCAGCGTGGCCGCGGAGATCTCATTCAGCAAACTGCTTAATGTTCCCACCAGCCCCGTCACCTGCTGCAGGTTATCTTCCAGACGGTTAACGGCCCGTGACCCGTCTTCGATCCCCTGAAGGGAACGGTTGATAAGCTCCTGGATGGTCTGCGTCGAATGGCTGCTCTTCCTCGCCAGCAGCCCCACTTCACGAGCGACAACGGCGAACCCGCGCCCCTGGTTTCCCGCGTGAGCCGCTTCAATTGCTGCATTCAGCGCCAGAATGTTGGTCTGAAACGCGACGCTGTCGATCATCGCCACGATCCCCCGCATCTCTGAGGATCGGTCGACGATCGCCTGCATCGACGCATTGACGGTCGACATCATCTGATCCCCTCCCGCCGCGGCCTGGCGCGCCTCATCCGCCCGCGAGCTGGCAAGCTTCGCATAGCCCGTGTTGCCTTCTACGTGAGTTTCCAGGGTCGCGATATGCGCCGTCACGTCTTCCAGCTCTTTGGCCTGACGTGCCGACTGGTGATACAGCTTTTGATTGCCCTGCGCCAGTGCGCCAATATTTTCCACCATGGCGGTGGTCGCATCGCTGACCTGGGTCACCAGCTGCTGTAGCCCGTTCTGCATGGTGGCAATACTGTCGCTGAGCTGTGCAATTTCACGGTTAAAACGCGTCACGCCAGGAGAGGTACCGGAGAGATCGCCCGCGGCCAGCCGGTTGATATGCGCAATCAAGCGCCGCAACGGGGTAATTACCCATCGGGACATCCCGAACCAGACGGCAACCGCAATAGCGAGCAACAGAACAGGCGCAAGCAGGAACAGCGTTTGCAGACCGGAGAGCTGCGCAATCAACGACTGACGCCCTTTGAGCGCCTGCTTCTCGCTTGCTTGCTGATAGCGGGCATAGTTGTCATTAAAGTCGGTCTGAAACGCCTGCGCCGGCACGGCAAAAAACGCATCGATGGTGTTGGTTTTCACCAGCCCTTCCGCCTGCTCTTTTATCGCGCCGTAAAAAAGCTGATAGCTGTTCACCAGGGCGTCATCTTTTGGCGGATTAAGCGCCAGCCAGGCATTCCACGCCTGCTGCGAAACAGCCAGCGCCTTTTGCGCGTCGTCCATCAGGCTGTGCCAGCTGCCCTCGGAGCCGGTCTCTTTATCCTGCATAAACCAGACGCCGGAGCGGTTAAGCAGATCGCTTGCGGCCAGCAGGGAAACGCGAGCCAGATCCAGCTTGCTCTGCTGCTGGTACGCCAGCAGGTTTTGCTGCTCGTTGCGTTGCGCTTCCTTAAGGGAGGCATTGAGCAGGAACGACGAGGAGAGTTGCAGGGCGGAAAAGAGGCCGATAATACAAAAGATACCGGTCAGCAGGCCAAACTGGCGGGGGATAATGCGCTGCGCAATACGACGATAAATTTGCGTTAGGTTCATAATTTTCTTCAGTAACAAGACGTTAGACGCGTGCGAGTCTACGAAACGAAAATGACAGAACCATTGCAGAGAAATGACAGAGGCCCTCGTCGTCAGGGCCTCTGTAAGGATGGCGGTTACACTCTGTTCTTCCACACCGTCTGCACGTTACAAAACTCGTGCAAACCAAAGTGGGAAAGCTCACGGCCAAAACCACTTTTCTTCACGCCGCCAAAGGCCACGCGCGCGTCACTGGCGCTAAAGCCATTGATAAACACCCCGCCGCACTCCAGCTCGCGGGCGAATTTTCCGGCCAGCGCTTCGTTGGCGGTAAACACCGTGGCAGAGAGACCAAAGTCGCTGTCGTTGGCAAGCTGCAGGGCATGTTCCGCATCCTTCGCCACCGTAATCGCCGCAACCGGACCAAACAGCTCCTGACGGAAGGCGGTCATTGTCGGGGTGACATGGCTCAGCACGGTTGGCGCGTAATAGTTGCCCTCCCCGCTGATTTTCTCGCCGCCCAGCAGCAGCGTGGCCCCTTCCGCGAGCGTGTCCTGCACCTGCTGATGCAGTTCGTCACGCAGATCGAAACGCGCCATCGGGCCAATATCATTCTCTTCCCGATCCGGTGCTCCCATCTTCAGCGCCGTAACCGCCGCAACAAAACGCCGGGTAAAGTCATCGGCAATACCCTCTTCGATAATAAAGCGCTTTGCCGCCGCGCAAACCTGCCCGGTGTTCTGATAACGTCCCGTGACGGCCGCGCGAACGGCCAGATCCAGATCGGCATCATTCAGCACGATAAACGGATCGGAGCCGCCCAGCTCCAGAACGCATTTTTTCAGCGCCGCTCCCGCCTGAGCCCCTATCGCCGCACCTGCACGCACGCTACCGGTGACGGTGACCGCTGCAATACGACGATCGTTGATCGCCTGGCTCACGCCATCATTGGTGGCATTCACCCAGCCAAAGACGCCTTGCGCAATACCGGCATCAGCAAAGATTTGCCCAATCAGCTCTGCAGAACCCAGGACGTTCGGTGCGTGTTTGAGCAGATAGCTGTTACCTGCCAGCAGGATCGGCACCGCACCGCGCAGTACCTGCCAGAGCGGGAAGTTCCACGGCATTACCGCAAGAATAGGCCCCAGCGGACGGTATTCAATGACCGCGTTTTGGTTTTCCACCAGCGTGGGCTCCGCACGCAGCATCGCCGGGCCATGTTCCGCATACCAGTCGCACAGACCCGCAGATTTGGCCACTTCCGCCCGCGCCTGCACAATCGGCTTGCCCATTTCCCGGGAGATCATTTGCGCCATCTCTTCCCCACGCTGGCGCAGTGCTGCCCCCAGGTCGCGCAGTTTTTGTGCCCGGTGTGAGACGCTTTCTCTTCGCCACTGGCGAAAACCGGCATCAGCCAGGGTGATTGCCTGTTCGACCTCTTCGGATGTGGCCCAAGGATATGTGGCCAGCGTCTCGCCTGTCGCCGGGTTAACAGAGAGGGCATGCGTAGCAGATGAATAAGTCATGATGTTCTCCACGTAATATCGGTTGATTGATTGTGGCCCACTCTGCTATTTCTTAAAAATGAATAATACTAACCACCTTATTCACAAATCGAGAATGCTATGGATTTAACTCAGCTTGAAATGTTTAACGCCGTTGCCCTGACCGGCAGCATTACCCAGGCGGCGCAGAAGGTGCATCGCGTTCCGTCTAACCTCACCACCCGCATCCGCCAGCTTGAGGCCGATCTCGGCGTTGAGTTGTTTATCCGGGAGAGCCAGCGTTTGCGCTTATCTCCCGCCGGGCACAACTTTCTGCGCTACAGCAAGCAGATCCTGGCGCTGGTTGACGAGGCGCGCATGGTCGTCGCCGGTGATGAGCCGCAGGGGTTATTTGCCCTTGGCGCCCTGGAGAGCACCGCCGCTGTGCGGATCCCGGAAAGTCTGGCGGCGTTTAACCAGCGCTATCCGCGCATTCAGTTCGCGCTCTCTACCGGCCCGTCCGGAACGATGATTGACGGCGTTCTGGAAGGCACCTTAAGCGCGGCGTTTGTCGACGGGCCACTTTCACACCCGGAGCTGGAAGGCATGCCGGTTTACCGGGAAGAGATGATGCTGGTCACCCCCGCCGGACATGCGGAGGTGACGCGCGCCGCGCAGGTAAGCGGCAGCGACGTCTACGCGTTTCGCGCAAACTGTTCGTATCGACGTCATCTGGAAAGCTGGTTTCACGCAGACCGCGCCACGCCCGGGCGGATCCATGAGATGGAGTCGTATCACGGTATGCTCGCCTGCGTGATTGCAGGGGCGGGTATTGCGCTAATGCCCCGCTCCATGCTTGAGAGCATGCCGGGGCATCATCAGGTAGAGGCGTGGCCGCTGGCGGAGAACTGGCGCTGGCTGACCACCTGGCTGGTGTGGCGTCGTGGGGCGATGACCCGCCAGCTCGAAGCGTTTATAGCGCTGCTAAACGAACGTCGACAACCAGAGCCTTCTCCATAAACAGGCTCAGCGGATCGTCGACATACGGCGCAAACGCCGGACGGCGTTCATATCCGCACTGTTCATACAGGCGAATGGCGGCGTGTTGCTTGATCCCTGTCTCCAGGCGCACGGTGTGGCAGTGACGACTCAAGGCTTCATCCTCAAGGGCAGCAAGCAGCTTCTCGCCCAGATGTTGCCCGCGATGGGTCGGATCGATATAGACCCGTTTCATCTCCCCGGTACCGTCGCCATTAAGCACCACGGCGCCACATCCCACGGCCTGCAGCTGCGGGTCGCGAATGATCATCAGGATAAGCGAGGCTTCAGGCAGTGCAGCCAGATCGAGCAGATGATTGCTTTCAGCGGGATAGAGTTCGCTCTGATAGCGGTCAAGCGCCGCGATCAGCTTGAGGATGTCCGGATGACGGGCAGATTCAGAGGTAATGGAATACATGGCAGGCTCCTTGCTTTTTTTTGAGGCCAGGCTTCAACATAGCGTCTGCCATCTGTTCGGACTTCATAGTTTTAACTTATGTCATGACGCCAGCGTCAGGCGGGTCTCAAGCTGTTCCAGCTGGGTCCGGGCCGCTTCATCCAGCCTGCTGTCGGTGACGATATCCGTCAGGGTGTTCAGGTGCGCCACATTAAACAGCGACCAGGCACCGTACTTAGAGCTGTCTGCCAGCAGCACCCGGCGTTTTGCATTGGCTATTAAATCCCGCTTCAGCGCGGCCTTCTCCTCTGTAGGCGACGTGATACCGCGGGTAATATCCCAGCCATTACAGCTGACAAAAGCCACATCAGGCCAGACATTCTGCAACAGCCGACGCCCGTGCTCACCAATACAGGACTGGCTCGAATCATCGATACGGCCGCCAATAATCGTCACTTCAATCTGTTTAAACTCAGAGAGAAACAGCGCAATGTGCAGATCGCTGGTGATGACGCGAAGCGGCAGATGCGTGAGCTGACGCGCGAGTTCAATCATTGTGGTACCGGCGTCCAGCACAATGGCATCCCCCGCTTTCACAAAGCTCGCGGCCGCGCTGGCAATGGCATGTTTTTCTGCCAGACTGCGCTGCATTTTTTCGGACGTGGTCGGCTGGGAAGGAATAAACCGGTTAAGAGTAACGCCGCCGTGGGTTCGGCTGATGACGCCCTCCTGGTCAAGCTTAATCAGGTCGCGGCGGATCGTCGCCGGTGAGGCATCGGTGATCGCCACCAGTTGATCCACCGTGACCAGGTTGTGCCCTTTGAGGTAATCCATTATCTGCTCTAACCGGTTATATCCCTTCATATTATTCCCGTGTAATTTGCATAGCCAACTGAATAGACACCGTCATGCTCTCCGACCTGGCTTTACCGGTCCATGCTATATCGAACGCGGTTCCGTGGTCTGCAGAGGTGCGGATAAACGGCAATCCGGCGGTGATATTCACCCCGTCGTAAAAGCCGAGCAATTTTAGCGGAATATGCCCCTGATCGTGATACATCGCAACGACCATGTCATACATTCCTTCGTGGCATTGCATAAATACCGTATCCGGCGGGCACGGTCCGGTGACGTTGACCCCCTGCGCCTTCATCGCCGCAACGGCCGGGCCAACAATCGTGATCTCTTCATCGCCAAACAGGCCATTTTCTCCCGCATGCGGGTTCACGCCCGCGACCGCAATACGAGGTGTGCTAAAGCCCACCCGCTTCAGGAAGGTATCCGCAATGCCGATGACGGTTTTTACCCGATCCTGATTGAGCGTATCAAGGAATTTACGCAGCGCAATATGGGTCGTGATATGAATGACCTTCAGCCGATCGGTGTACAGCACCATAGCGTAGTCTTTGCTGTGCGTCAGATGGGCCAGCAGCTCGGTATGCCCGGGGTAGTGATGTCCGGCCAGATGCAGCGCTTCTTTATTCAGTGGCGCCGTGGCAACCGCTTTTACGTCCCCCGCCATCGCCAGTTCCGTCGCGCGCTTCACGCAGCGATAGGCTAAATCCCCCGCCTGAGCCTGGACTACGCCGGGCTTCAGGGCATCAGGGTCGGCCAGCGGTTCGTCCAGCACGTTAATCATGTTGGGTGCGAAACGGGCCTCGCTGACCTGCCTGATGATATGGATGTCAGCCTGCCCCACGATCCCATCATCCAGCACCCGCCTGAGCGTGCGGGCACAGCCCACCACGACAACCGGGGATCCCGTTAATTCGCTCCCGGTGAGGGATTTGATAATGATCTCCGGGCCAATGCCCGCCGGGTCACCCATGGTTACAGCAATAATGTTAGTCACTCAGTCTCTCCTCGATAAAATGCAACACCTCAAGCAGCGTCTCTTCTTTTCCGAAGCCCCCTGCTTTGGTCATTACCGGCTGGTGCCAGGCACAACCCAGAAATTTGCCGTAAGGGACGCATCCTGCGACGCGCCCTGTAATTTCAAATCCTTGCGCATCAAGCGCGCTGGCGACGGCCATTGCCACATCGCCGCCTGAGACATACAACGCATCCGGCGGACATGCCGTCAGTGCCTCTCGGGTAATCTCTCCCAGGAAGGCGCAGATCGTTTCACCCAGTTCGGTCCGGGTCATTTGATACTGCGCGCAAAGCCGTTCAACCTGATGTCGCGCCTCATGGTCCGGGCAGGTATGAACGATGCAGTGACGGCCCGCCTTCAGGGCCTGCGTGATGCGCATGAGCGCGCTCGCCGTCTCCCCGTTCAGCACATCATTAATATCAATAAACACCGACGAAACCGCAGGCTCTGCAGCGGCCAGCGCAATCTGACGCTGAGCGATCTCACTCATTGATCCCACCACCGCCAGCAGTTGCTGACGCTTCACGGGGGCGAGATGGCGTGCCAGCGCATCACATAACCCGGCCGACCCGACCAGCAGCGGTGTCTGCGGGCAGGTCAGCGCGGCGGCAATAATGGCGTCCAGATCCTCGTCACACTGGGCATCGACGATGAGCCACTCCGTTCCCTGCGCCAGTTCGGCTGCCAGCGTGTTTACCGTTACGGATTGACAACTCACGTCGGTAAACAGGTCAGCAATCGTGGCAGACGGGACGGGCGTTTTCGGATCGCTGGCGAATTCGGTTTCATCCACCGGAATGCCGTTCACCAGACACTTGCCGTGACGTGTGATCCGGCCTGCCGCGGGATACGCTGGCGCCACAATCACCTGCCGTTTGCCGCTTACTGCCTTAAGGACGCCTGTTTCTGCCCCTACATTGCCGCGCAGCGTGGAATCAATCTTTTTGATGAGCCAGCGCGCATCCGCAATATCCGCCCCCAGTACGGCCACTTTTTCGGCCGCCTCTGCTGCCCGCAACGCACGGGAATCGGTATTAATGACCAGTGCATCCACCGGCTGGGTAAAGGGGGTGTGGAATGCCACGCTGACCTTCTTGCCGCTTAGCGCCAGGCTGACACCCGCATCGTTTGCACCGGTAAAGTCATCTGCAACGACAACGACGTCTCTGAACAGGTTGTTTTCTTTCATTCCCACTCCGGGCTCGTTTTTCCTGTTAATGATTATATTCAATCATGATTGATTATATGTGAGCAAGATCAAGTTAATCAGTTTGCGAATAAATTATAAATTTAGCCACACGATGACCATGAAGCGTCTTGATTGAGCGAATTTAATCATGGACACAAAGACAGGAGAAAAGCGTGGTTACCCTCAACAGCACCATTATTAGCGGCGCAAATGCGCTCGCCGCCATCAGGCCATTACTCACCGATAACGCGCAGCTTTTGCTGGTTACGGACGGCAACATTGCGCGTCTGGAGGCGGCAAAACAGATCCGTTCAATTCTTGAAGAGGACAACCGCCGCGTTACGGTGATTGACACGGTGCCGCCTGAACCCTCCCACCACGATGTCAGCCAGTTGCTCGCGGGGTTAAACAGCGGATCGTTTGATGTCGTGGTCGGGATCGGCGGCGGCAGCGTACTGGATGTGGCGAAACTGCTCTCCGTGCTTTGTCACCCGCTGTCACCGGGGCTGGACAGCCTGCTGGCAGGGGTAAAACCGGTGGCACGCATCTCCTCACTTCTGATCCCCGCCACCGCCGGAACCGGGTCGGAGGCCACGCCGAACGCTATTCTGGCGATACCGGAGCAAAACACGAAGGTCGGTATTATCTCTCCGGTCCTGCTGCCCGATTACGTCGCCCTGCTGCCGGAACTGACCACCAGCATGCCCGCGCATATTGCTTCCTCCACCGGCATCGATGCCCTGTGCCATCTGATTGAGTGCTTCACCGCCACGGTCGCCAACCCGGTCAGCGATAACGCGGCGTTGACCGGGCTCGCTAAGCTGCTGAAGAACATTGAAACGGCCTGCGCTGAGCCGGGCAACCTGCTGGCAAAGCTGGAAATGCTGTGGGCCTCTTATTACGGCGGGGTCGCGATTGCGCATGCCGGCACACACCTGGTTCACGCCCTGTCTTATCCGCTTGGCGGGAGATATCACCTGCCGCATGGCGTGGCCAACGCCATTCTTCTGGCGCCCTGCATGAGGGTGGTTCGTCCCCACTGCGTGACAAAATTTGCGCAGGTCTGGGATCTCGTGCCAGGCACAGACAGCAGCCTGTCCGATGACGAAAAATCTCACGCGCTGGTGGAGTACTTTGCCGCGCTGGTTCGTCGGCTCAACCTGCCGGACAACCTTGAGTCCCTGGGCGTGCCGCGCGAAGACATCGCTTCCCTGAGCGATGCCGCCCTGAACGTTAAACGGTTAATGAACAATGCCCCCTGTCAGGTGAATCACGACGAGGTGCAGGCGATTTACCGGACACTGTTTCCTGAACATGCATAGTCAAGGAGTAAGAAATGCGTAACAACATCAAGGGCGTGCTGACGGCCATCGTCACCCCCTTTGACGCGGAAGGCGAACTCAACCTTCCCGGCTTAACGCGGCAGGTTGCCCGGCAGCTGGACGCCGGAAACGGCATTTTTTGCGGCGGAACCAACGGCGAGTTCTTTGTCCTGAACGAAGCGGAAAAAATCGCGGTCACCCGGACCTGTGTGGAAACCGTCGCCGGACGCGCGCCCGTCGTGGCGCATATTGGCGAAATCTCCACCCGCGACACCATCCGGCTGGGAAAACAGATCGCCGCGCTGGGTGTGGATGCGGTTTCCGTCATCACCCCTTACTTCGTGCCGCTGAAACAGTCTGAACTCATCGCACACTACACCGCCGTCGCTGACGCGCTAACCGTACCGGTCTTTCTGTACAACATTCCGGCGCGGACCGGCAACACCCTTGAGCCCGCCACGGTACGGGCGCTGGCCGAACATCCCAACATCTCAGGTATTAAAGACAGTGCCGGGAGCTATGAAAGCCTGCGCGGTTTCCTCAACGCGGTAAGCGACATTGACGGGTTCGACGTGCTGAACGGACCGGATTCACTGATCCATCAGGGCTTCGTCGAGGGATGTTCAGCCTGTATTTCCGGGCTGGCAAACGTGGCGCCAGCGGCGATCAACGCCATCTGGTCACGCTTTAACGCGGGTGATGTTGAAGGTTCCCGGCAGGCGCAGGAGCGCGTCACCCGGCTCCGCACCGAGCTGTACAGCGTGGCGTTTTCCCCTGCCGCTGTTAAAAAGGCCCTGCAAATCATGGGCGAGGATGTCGGAGAGAGTCGCTATGCCGTGGCGTTTAGCGAGCAGCAGTGCCAACAGATTCGCCAGATAGTGACAACGTCACTTAGCTAAACGGCGTTGGTTTCGTCAATAAGAATACCGGGTACCTGAGGTGCCCAGGATTCACTCGCCCTGAAGAGAGGCAAAGATGAATAATTTTACCGCTGAAGATACCCTGATCATTGTGGGCATAGTCATTGCCTACATCCTGTTCACCACCTGGCTGACCTTCCGGATCCGCAGTAAAAACTCCGGGGACTTTATGGAAGGCTCCCGCGCGATGCCGGCGTTTATTGTCGGGATCCTGCTGATGTCCGAGTATATCGGCGCTAAATCCACCATCGGCACCGCGCAGGCGGCGTTTGAGGACGGGTTTGCTGCGTCATGGTCCGTCATCGGTGCCGCGATTGGCTTTCCGCTTTTTGGTCTGTTACTGGTAAAACGCATATACAACACCGGGAAAATCACCATCTCGGGTGCGATTGCTGAAAAGTACGGTAACAGCACCAAAAACATTATCTCCCTCATCATGATCTACGCCCTGCTGCTGGTGAACGTGGGGAATTACGTCAGTGGCGCAGCAGCCATTTCTACCGTACTGAAAGTCAATCTGCCCGTTGCCGCTTTCATTACGGCTATCGTCAGTACCTTCTATTTCGCCTTCGGCGGCATGAAAGGCGTGGCGTGGGTAACTGTGCTGCACAGTGCGCTGAAATACTTCGGCATTCTGGCCATTATGGGTTTTGCGTTATCCAAAACCGGCGGTTTCACGCCGATGATCGAAAACATGCCGGACTTCTACTGGACCTGGGATGGCAACATCGGCGCGTCGACCATTTTCGCGTGGCTTATCGGCACCATTGGCTCCATCTTCTGCACCCAGTTTGTGATCCAGGCCATCTCCTCCACTAAAGATGTTAAATCGGCCAAACGCTCCACCTGGGTCGCGTTCTTCTTCTGCCTGCCGATCGCGCTGGCCATTGCGGTGATTGGCGTGGCGGCAAAATACCTGCATCCGGAGATCGACAGCCTGTATGCGATGCCGATTTTCCTGCAGGATATGAACCCGTGGCTGGCCGGTCTGGTCACCACCTCTCTGGTGGCGTCCATCTTCGTCAGCGTCAGTACCGTGGCGCTCGCCATTGCCTCCCTGGTGGTCAAAGATTTCTACGTGCCGATGCGCAACCCGACCCCCGAGCAGGAGTTTAAAGCTACCCGCTGGATCTCCCTGCTGATTGGTTTCCTGCCGCTGATTTTTGTTCTGCTGGTGCCTGAAGTGCTAAAGCTGTCGTTCTTTACCCGCGCCATTCGTCTGTCGATTTCCGTCGTGGCGGTCATCGCGTTCTACGCCCCGTTCTTCCGCAGTACTCGCGGAGCCAATGCTGGGCTGATCGGCGCCTGCGTCGTGACCTCTGTCTGGTATCTGCTGGGCGATCCGTTTGGCATTAACAATATGTACATCGCCCTGCTGACCCCTGCGGTCATCATGGTCATCGACCGTCTCATTCCGGGAAAGGCACAGGGTAAAGCGCCAACCCCCGTTGAAAACAATGGAGTCTGATATGTCTGTAACCGTAACCCGCGACGGGATTATTCGCCCACAACAGGATACGCGCGTGGAGGCGGCCATGCTGCCTTCCGCCTGCCCACAAAACCACGCGGCAAATCTGCTGCCGCTGCCGGATGGTTCGCTGATGTGCGTCTGGTTTGGCGGTACCCAGGAGGGTATTGCGGATATCTCTGTGTGGGGTTCGCGCCTGTCACCGGGAAGCCAGCAGTGGAGTGAGGCAGAAAAACTGTCGGATGATGCCACGCGCTCCGAACAGAACCCGGTTCTGTTCCTGGCACCCGATAACGTGCTGTGGCTGCTGTGGACCGCGCAAATTTCCGGCAACCAGGACACCGCTATTGTGCGCTATCGCCAGTCCCGGGATCTGGGTAAAACCTGGGGGGACATCGCGACCCTGCTCGATAAACCCGGCACCTTTATTCGTCAGCCGATTGTCGTGCTGGAGAACGGGAACTGGCTGCTGCCGGTGTTTTACTGCCGCACCCGGCCGGGTGAGAAATGGGTCGGTAACGATGACATCAGCGCGGTGAAAATCTCCGAAGACGGGGGCAAAACCTGGCGTGATGTCGAGGTGCCGGACAGCCTGGGCTGCGTCCATATGAATATCACCCCGCTGCGCAATGGCACCCTGGTTGCCCTGTTCCGCAGCCGCTGGGCGGATAACATTTATTACAGCCAGTCAACGGACAACGGCGAAAGCTGGTCCGTGCCGGAGCCCACGGTATTACCTAACAACAACTCCTCTATCCAGGTGACAACGCTTGCCAGTGGCGAGCTGGCGCTGGTGTTTAACCTCATGAGCGCCGCCGGGGCGCAGGAGCGTCGCACCTCGCTGTACGATGAAATTGACGATGGCGATGGCCGTAAAGAGCCGGTTGTGACCCACGGTCGAACCGCCTTCTGGGGTGCCCCGCGTGCGCCGATGACCGTCGCCATTTCGCCGGACGGAGGCAAAAGCTGGCCGTGGCAACGGCATCTGGACGAGGGAGACGGCTACTGCATGACTAACAACTCTCTGGAGAAACTGAACCGTGAGTTTTCCTATCCGAGCATTAAGCAGAGCCCGGATGGCAGCCTGCATATCGCCTACACCTACTTTCGTCAGGCCATAAAATACGTGCGGGTGACGCCCGAGTGGGTCAAGGAGTCAGCATGATTATCGGACATCTCGACGCCCTGCCGCTGGCAGGGTTACCGCCGGTGTTGTATGCCCTGCTGTCCCGCCCGGACTGCACGCTGCAGGCGCTTAGCGAACGCGATGACGGCCGCTGGCAGCCGGACAATGCCCCCTGGTTTTGCCAGATTGGTCCGGCGCAGACGCAGCCGCGCGCAGAGCGGCATACGGAGTACCATCACCAGTGGGCGGATATTCAGGTTGTGCTGGCGGGAGAAGAACTCATCTATGCCGGCGCGCGCCCTGTTGGCAAGCCGGATGACGAAGAGCCTAAAGCGGACCTGTTCATTGCCAGCTCATCGGCACACAGCGTCGGGATCCGCCTTGGCGCGGGTGACTTTGCGGTCTTTTCTCCCGGAGAACCACACCAGGCGCTGTGCGCCAGCGGCGCGCCGATGACCGTGCGCAAAGCGGTGTTTAAAGTTCCTCGTTCAATGCTGGAGGTCTGACATGCGTCACGCCGTCGTGACCGGAGCCAGCTCCGGAATTGGTGAGGCCATCGTTAAGCGTTTACTGGCGGAAGGCTGGCAGGTCACCGGACTCAGCCGCCGCGCCGTGATGCCGGATACCCCTGGCTTTGCGGGGTTACGCGTGGATATCACCGACCCTGAGGCGCTGAACAGCGCCCTGCACGCCATCGCGACACCGCAGGCGGTGATCCACGCCGCCGGGATGATGGCCGCCGCCCCACTGGGGCAACTGGAAAGCCGGGTTGGCGCGTCACTGTGGCAACTGCACGTTCAGGCCTGCGAAGCCCTGTTTAACCATTTCGCGCCCGCTATGGCCGCCGGTGGACGATTTGTGGCGATTGGCAGCAGAACCTCCCGCGGGGCGGCAGGTCGTTCACAGTATGTTGCCACCAAGGCGGCGATGACAGGGATGGTCAGAAGCTGGGCGGCGGAACTGGCCCCGCGTGAGATCACCGCAAACGTGGTCGCGCCGGGCGCCACCCAAACGCCGATGCTTAGCGCACCGGGGCGAGAAAGTTCACCGCCTACCTGTCCGCCCATCGGCCGTCTTATCACGCCAGAAGAGGTCGCGGGACTGGTGAATTTCTTGCTCAGCGATGAAGCCGCCGCCATCACGGGCCAGGAGATGGTGATATGCGGCGGCGCCTCGCTCAGCTAGCGCAGGAAGATACGCCCTTTCAGATAGAGCGTCGCCTGGCCGCCAATCAGCACACGGTCGCCCTTCAGTTCGCAGCGCAGATCCCCGCCACGGTATGAAACCTGGCGGGCGTTCATCGACGTTTTGCCCAGCTTCTCGCTCCAGTACGGTATCAGCATGCTGTGCGTGGATCCGGTGACCGGATCTTCCGGTACCCCTTCGCCCGGGCAGAAGAAGCGGCTGACGAAGTCATACTCCTCTCCTGGTGCCGTCACGCAGACCATTTTCCCGAGCGGTGCCATCGCTGCAATATCCGGGGTTAAGGCCTCTACCTGTTGCTGGCTCTCCAGTACCACCATGTAATCCCGTCCGACGCGGACCTCTTTAGCCTGGTCTATCCCCAGCGCGCTGAACAGGCCCGGCGGGGGATTGTCGACCACCTCGGTCGACCACGCAGGGAAATTGAGCGTCAGCCAGTCGCCGCTGCGTTTCACCGTCAACTCACCCACGAAGCGCGTGGTGAAGGTGATTTCGGTATGCGGATAATCGAGGTATTCGAAAATCACGTGGGAGGCTGCCAGCGTCGCGTGGCCGCAGAGGTTGATTTCATGCAGCGTGGTAAACCAGCGCAGCTCGAACCCGGTGTCGGTGCGTACGAAAAACGCCGTCTCAGACTGGTTATGCTGTTGCGCCATTTTGAGCAGCGTCTCATCCGAAAGCCACTCCTCCAGCGGGCATACCGCCGCTGCATTGCCGCCAAACGCCCTGTCGCTGAAGGCATCCACTAGATAAAAATCAATTTCCTGCATTGTCTTTTCCTCTGTTGTTATAGGTATCTAGCGCAGAAAAACTGTGCCTTTCAAATAGCATGACGCCTGTCCGCTCATCAGCACGCGCGAGCCTTTTAGCTCGCACCGCACGTCGCCGCCCCGCACGGAAACCTGACGGGCAAACATCGTCGTTTTACCCAATTTTTCGCTCCAGTAAGGAATGAGCATGGTATGCGCAGAGCCGGTCACCGGATCTTCCCAGACGGCAACGCCGGGGGAGAAAAAGCGGCTGACGAAATCGTAATCCCCGTCGCCCCGTGCCGTAACGGCAACCTTATGTTCGCCAGGCGTCATGGCTGAAATTGTCGGTGCGAGTGCTTCAACCTGCTGGCGATCTTCCAGCACCACCACCCATGCGCGGCCTTTGCGGGCTTCAACGTAGCGGCGGATACCGAGCGCCGCGAGCATCTCCGGCGGGGGCGTCTCTTCATGCGTGGGACACGCCGGGAAATCCAGCGTCAGCCACTCCCCCTCCCGGCTCACCGTCAGGCGGCCAGAGGCCGTTTCGAAGTGGATCCGCGAGTCAGGATAGTCCAGCTCATTGAACAGAACGTACGCCGCAGCAAGCGTGGCGTGACCGCAAAGATTAACTTCGGTCAGCGTGGTAAACCAGCGTAGCTCAATGCCCCCTTTCGTACAGACGAAAAATGCGGTTTCCGACTGATTATGCTGTTGCGCCATTTTCAGTAACGTTTCGTCCGGCAGCCACGCCTTGAGCGGGCAAACGGCAGCCGGATTTCCGCCAAATGACACATTGCTAAACGCATCGACCAGATAAAAATCAATCTCCTGCACTGTCTTACCGCCTGTTTTTGTTGGAGTGTTCTTTTATATTCAATGAAAACCCTGCCTCCGGCTACCGCTTTCATAAGGTAAATATTGAGATCTGCATCACATAATGGTTGAGTTTTCGCCGTGCAAGGCTTTAAGATCGTCTCCTCTTCTTTTGCAACGAATCTCCGACATCCCTATGACAACGAACACAGTTTCCCGCAGGGTTGCGTGGCTACGCGTGGTCACGCTGGCTATTGCCGCGTTTATTTTCAACACCACAGAATTTGTTCCGGTTGGGCTGTTGTCTGACATCGCAGAGAGTTTCCAGATGGAAACGGCGCAGGTGGGCATTATGTTGACCATTTACGCCTGGGTGGTGGCGTTGATGTCGCTGCCGTTTATGCTGCTGACCAGCCAGATGGAGCGGCGTAAGCTACTGATCGGGCTGTTTGCGTTGTTTATCGCCAGCCACGTGCTGTCGTTCCTGGCGTGGAATTTTACGGTGCTGGTGTTAAGCCGCGTCGGGATCGCCTTTGCGCATGCCGTTTTCTGGTCGATTACCGCGTCGCTGGCTATCCGGCTGGCACCGGCGGGGAAACGCGCCCAGGCGCTGAGCCTGATTGCCACCGGGACCGCGCTGGCGATGGTGCTGGGCCTGCCGATTGGCCGTATCGTGGGGCAATACTTCGGCTGGCGTACCACGTTCTTCGCCATTGGCATGGGAGCGCTGGTTACCCTGGTGTGTCTGGTAAAACTGCTGCCGAAGCTGCCAAGCGAACATTCCGGCTCACTGAAAAGCCTGCCGCTGTTGATGCGTCGCCCGGCGCTGCTGAGCATTTATCTGCTTACCGTTATTGTGGTCACCGCCCACTATACGGCTTACAGCTATATCGAGCCGTTCGTTCAGGTGGTGGCCGGCTTTAGCGGCAATTTTGCCACCCTTCTCCTGCTGCTCCTTGGCGGGGCGGGCATTATTGGCAGTATTCTTTTCGGCAAGCTTGGCAATCAGCACGCTTCAGCGCTGGTGAGCAGCGCCATCGGTTTGCTGCTGGCGTGTCTGCTGCTGCTGATGCCCGCCGCGGGCAGTGAAAGCCAGCTGGCGATCCTCAGCCTGTTCTGGGGTGTGGCGATCATGATTATCGGTCTCGGGATGCAGGTGAAAGTGCTGGCCCTCGCGCCGGATGCCACAGACGTGGCGATGTCGCTGTTCTCGGGCATTTTTAACCTGGGCATTGGCGCGGGTGCGCTGGTGGGCAATCAGGTGATTCTGCACGTGTCCATGTCGGCGATTGGCTATCTGGGGGCCATTCCGGCACTGGTGGCGCTTATCTGGTCGGTGCTGATCTTCCGTAAATGGCCGGTGGCGCTGGAGGAACAGCGGCAGCACGGGTGACGTCTGTTTGTGCCGGGTGGCGGCTACGCTTACCCGGCCTACAAACCCGTAATAACGTCGGCCCCGCCACCCGGCAATGACCTCAGTGGTAAGTCTTAATAATCTCCAGCACGCCGTTAATAATAAACTGCACGCCCATACATACCAGCAAGAACCCCATCAGACGGGAAATCGCCTCGATACCGCCTTTGCCGACCCAGCGCATAATTGCCCCGGAACTGCGCAACGATGCCCACACAATAATGCCGATCAGTGCAAATATCAGCGGTGGCGCTACGGTCACGACCCAGTCCGGAAACGTAGTGCCGTCACGTACCGTTGAGGCAGAACTGATGATCATCGCAATGGTCCCCGGCCCTGCCGTGCTCGGCATGGCTAACGGTACAAAGGCGATATTCGCACTCGGTTCGGTCTCCAGCTCTTCGGATTTGCTCTTCGCTTCAGGCGATTCATGCGCTTTTTGCGCCGGAAACAGCATGCGGAAACCGATAAAGGCCACAATCAGCCCCCCGGCGATACGCAGACCCGGGATGGAGATCCCGAAGGTATTCATCACCAGCTGACCGGCGTAGTAAGCCACCATCATGATGGCGAACACATACACTGAGGCCATCATCGACTGATGATTGCGCTCTGCGCTGTTCATATTCCCTGCCAGCCCGAGGAAAAGCGCTACCGTCGTTAACGGGTTGGCCAACGGCAGTAATACCACCAGCCCAAGACCAATTGCTTTTATCAAATCCAACATAGTGCGTCGTTGTCCTTATCCATGTTTATCACCGCAATTATAGGGTGAAAGTGTGACATTGAGCCATTCACGCAACGTAACGATTATTTTCATAAAGGAACGATAACCATGCGTTATCTGTATGATTTGAAAGACCTCAACAAAAGTTCATGAAACGTTTTAGCAATTCGTGGCATCCGCAGATCCATTCAGTTGACTTATACTTGCCTGAGCAATAATATCTGCCGTGATTAAACTACTTGCCAGGGCAACCATTGTGAAAAGCACCAGTGATATCTTCAACGACGTTGTTCCGCTGGGTCGTCTTATTCATCTGGTTAATCAGAAAAAAGACCGCCTGCTGAATGACTATCTGTCGCCGCTGGATATCACCGCAACGCAGTTCAAAGTGCTGTGCTCCATTCGCTGCCAGGTGTGTATCACCCCGGTTGAGTTAAAAAAGGTGCTCTCTGTCGATCTGGGCGCGCTGACCCGCATGCTGGATCGTCTCGTCTGTAAAGGATGGATAGAACGAAGCCCTAACCCGAATGACAAGCGCGGCGTCCTGGTGACACTCACCAGCGACGGTGCGGATATGTGTGAACAATGTCATCAATTAGTAGGACAAACACTGCATCAGGAACTAACAAAAAACTTAACGGCAGAGGAAGTGGCAACGCTTGAGCTTTTGCTTAAGAAAATACTGCCGTAAACAGAAAAAGAGGTATGACGATGTCCAGACGCAATACTGACGCTATCACTATTCATAGCATTTTGGACTGGATCGAAGATAACCTGGAATCGCCGCTCTCCCTTGAAAAAGTGTCAGAGCGTTCAGGTTACTCCAAATGGCACCTGCAACGGATGTTTAAAAAAGAGACCGGTCATTCATTAGGTCAATATATTCGCAGCCGCAAGCTGACGGAAATTGCCCAAAAACTGAAAGAAAGTAATGAACCGATCCTTTATCTGGCGGAGCGATACGGGTTTGAATCGCAACAGACCCTGACGCGTACGTTTAAGAACTACTTCGACGTGCCGCCTCATAAGTATCGTATCACCAGCGTGCCGGGTGAATCCCGATACCTGTATCCGCTAAAACATTGTAGTTAATCATCGCCTGTAAAGACGTAACCGAGGAAATCATGAACGTTACCGCCTCCGCCGCCCTCGCCTTGCTGGTGCTCTTTTCCAGCCAGACCTTCGCGGAGCAACCCCCTCGTGCAACGCAGCAAAATAATCATGACACGATGATTTTGCCGTCAGCACATAGCCAGTCCCCTTATGATTTCAACCACATGGGGTCTGGTAGCGACAAATCCGACGAATTAGGCGTGCCTTATTATAATCAGCACGGCTTCTGATTCGTTTTGCCCCGCCGATGCGGGGCTTTTTTCTGCCCTAATTCCGCACTCGCGCCGCCCGACGCACGCGTAAGCCAAACACGTTGATATACAGCCCGGCCATGATCAGCACCGCGCCGAGCAGCTGTAATGCACTCAGCTTTTCGTCCAGCAAAATCGCAGCGCTCGCCAGCCCGACAACCGGCACCAGCAGCGATAACGGCGCCACGCGCCAGGTTTCGTACCGCCCCAACAGAGAACCCCAGATCCCGTACCCGATAATGGTGGCGACAAACGCCAGGTAGACCAGCGACAGAATAGTGGTGAGATCGATTTCAACCAGACTCCTCAGCATCACCGCCGGGCCATCAAAAATCAGCGAGGCCACCATAAACGGCACAATCGGGATCAGCGCGCTCCAGACCACCAGCGACATGACCTGCGGGCGTGTTTCATGCTGCATGATCAGCTTGTTGAAAATATTGCCGCAGGCCCAGCTCAGCCCCGCTGCCAGCGTCAGCATAAAGCCCAGCAACGCCACGTGTTGACCATTCAGGCTGGCCTCAATCAGCACCAGCACGCCAAACACGGCCAGAGTGATCCCCGCCAGCTGTTTGCCCTGTAAACGCTCGCCAAAAACAAACGCACCAAGAATGATGGTGAAGAACGCCTGCGCCTGCAGCACCAGCGAGGCAAGACCGGCAGGCATACCGAACTTAATGGCGCAGAACAGAAATGCAAACTGGCCAAAGCTGATGGTCAGGCCATAACCCAGCAGGAGCGTTAGCGGGATTTTCGGGCGGGCAACAAAAAACAGTGCCGGGAAGGCGACCAACATAAAGCGCAAACCGGCCAACATCAGCGGGGGCATGTTATGCAACCCCACTTTGATGACCACAAAATTAAGTCCCCATACGATGACCACCAGCAGTGCCAGCAATCCGTCTTTACGCGTCATACCCTGCCCCTGATTTATTAATAATTTGTTAACACTTCAAGGTAACAGAAAAAAGTGCGTCGCGAGAAGATCATTAATTCTGGCAGGCAGTTGAAGCACTTACGGATAAATTGGGCGCTATACAAGCTTCTTATGTCGTGATACTCCTTTTAGGACACACTATAAAAAAGCATAAGCATTTGTCGGGCAGGAATATGAAACCATCTCTCAGGCGCTCAACCGCAGCGCTGCTGGCATCGTCATTGTTATTAACCATCGGTCGTGGCGCTACGCTGCCGTTTATGACTATTTATCTCACGCGCGTGTTTAACATGAGCGTCGAGAATATTGGTTATGCCCTGACCATCGCCTTGACCATCGGCGTGGTATTCAGCCTGGGGTTTGGCATTCTGGCCGATAAGTTCGATAAAAAGCGCTACATGTTGATCGCGATTGTGGCGTTTATCGCCGGTTTTGTGGCGATCCCGCTGGTCAATAACGTCACCCTGGTGGTGCTGTTCTTTTCGTTAATCAACTGTGCCTATTCTGTGTTCTCGACGGTGCTGAAAGCCTGGTTCTCCGACGTGCTGACCTCCAGTGAAAAAGCCCGCGTTTTTTCGCTGAACTACAGTTTTTTGAACATCGGCTGGACGATCGGGCCGCCTCTTGGCACGTTTCTGGTGATGTACAGCCTGCAGCTGCCGTTCTGGCTGGCCGCGTTCTGTGCCGCTCTGCCGCTGGGGTTTATCCACTTCTTTGTGCAAAAAAGCATTGCGTTAGATGCCGCGGAGCAGAAGACAACGTGGCAGCCGTCGGTTTTGCTGAAAGACCGCGCGCTGTTCTGGTATACGCTCTCTGGCCTGCTCGCGTCATACGTCGGCGGGTCGTTCGCGAGCTGTATTTCGCAGTATGTTCTGGCTGCACATGCAGACAGTGATTTCGCCGAAAAGGTGGTCGCCGTGGTTCTGCCCGTCAATGCCGCAGTGGTGGTGACGCTGCAGTACGCACTCGGACGCAAAATCTCTGCCAGTAATATTCGCCCGTTGATGACAGCCGCCACCCTGTTTTTTATCGTGGGGTTGGGTGGCTTTATGATCTCCGGAGAAAACCTGATTTACTGGGGCATCGCCGCCGCCATCTTTACGCTGGGTGAGATTATTTATGCACCGGGTGAATATATGTTGATCGACAACATCGCCCCGCCGGGTATGAAAGCAAGCTACTTCTCAGCTCAGGCGCTGGGCTGGCTCGGCGCGGCGGCCAACCCGATGATCACCGGCATCATCCTGACCCATTTGCCGCACTGGTCGCTGTTTATGATTATGATGGCGGCTATCGTCATTGCCTGGCTGATGATCCTGCGTGGAATGAGCGTGAAGCGTGAAGATTGCGTGTCGGGTAGCGCTGCGCTTACCCGACCTACAAAACCCTGATCGCAGGCCGGGTAAGGCGTAGCCGCCACCCGGCAACAGCAACAGCCTAGTGGTGCAGCATCTCCTCCACCACCTGCTCTTTGTACATCTCGTTTGGATAATAGGTCGGCCAGTTATCCATCTCTTTCAGCAGTGCCTCGTGGGAGGTATTGCCCATAAAGATGTGGAAGTGGGATGAGGCTTTTGGCGCAATGGTGTGGTCGCTGAACTGAACAAACTTCGGTGCCTTGCTGCCCGCGTCCTTACACTCAAACAGATAGCGAACACCTTTTTTGCCTGACGCGTAGGTCAGAATTTTGTAGCCGCTGTAATCATACTGACAGCGGCTGACCTCTTTACCTTTATGGAATTCCATGACGTTATTTTCGATGCCGATAGCCTCCACATCGGTGGCGTACCCCGTGCGGTAATAGGCTTTGATCTCGTCGAACGTTTTATTGTCCTTCTGTGCCTTCTTTCTGAAAACCGGATCCAGCGAGCCATCCAGCAGGAAGGGATAAACGGACTGCCAGGTGCCGTCCCAGTCGGACAGTTTCCGGTCCTTAACGTCTTTGTCCGCAAACACGCCGTTTGCCGCCTTTTGCTCCGCTTCGGTCATCTGGTGACCGTGTGAGTGGGCAAACAGCTGGCCGCTGACCAGCAGCGCCCCCAGAGTCATCGCAAATTTTCCAATATGTGCAGCCACAACAGTATCCTCACTCCGTTTTTATAAGAATGAGAATGTTATATTATAACATTTCAGATCGCAACCTGTCCGCGAACGCCCTCCTGCTCCATGTTTTCTCCCCGTCCTCGCTGGATAATGGTGCCGCGAGACATGAGCAGATAGCTGTCTGCCAGCGCTGCCGCAAAGTCATAAAACTGCTCCACAAGCAGGATCGCCATGTCCCCCCGGTCTGCAAGCTGGCGGATCACGTGGCCAATCTCTTTGATTACCGAGGGCTGAATGCCTTCGGTAGGTTCATCGAGGATCAGCAGCTGCGGACGGCTCGCCAGGGCGCGACCTATCGCCAGCTGCTGCTGTTGTCCGCCAGAGAGATCGCCTCCGCGTCGATGCTTCATCTCTTTTAATACCGGGAAAAGCTGCCAGATTTCCTCCGGGACATGTTTTGCTTCGCGGGCTGAGAAGCGCGAGAGCCCCATGAGCAGATTCTCTTCCACGGTTAAGCGCGGGAAAATCTCACGTCCCTGCGGTACATACGCCACGCCAGACTGCACCCGCTGGTGCGGCTTGCTGTGGGTGATCTTTTTCCCCTGCCAGATAACCTCACCCGTTTTCGCCGGGATCAGCCCCATCAGACACTTCAGCAGCGTGGTTTTACCCACGCCATTGCGCCCCAGCAGGCAGGTCACTTCGCCGGTGATGGCCTCAAAGCTCACGCCGCGCAGAATATGGCTTCCACCGTAATATTGATTCAGTTCGTTAACCTGTAACATCAAGGCTCCTTAGCGTCCCAGATAGACTTCAATCACCTGCTCGTTGGCCTGTACCTCGCGAAGCGAGCCTTCTGCCAGCACCTGTCCCTGATGCAGTACGGTCACGCGATCGGCAATGGTTTCAACAAACCCCATGTCATGTTCAACCACCATCAATGAGTGTTTGCCTGCCAGGGTCCGGAAAAGCTCGGCGGTGTACTCGGTCTCCGCGTCCGTCATCCCGGCGGCGGGTTCGTCCAGCAACAGCAGATGCGGATCCTGGACCAGCAGCATTCCGATCTCGAGGAACTGTTTTTGCCCGTGCGAAAGCAGCCCGGCGCGGCGGTCGCGTTCACCGGCGAGCCGCAGCAGGACCAGCATCTCATCAATACGATCGCGCTGTTCGCCGTTAAGTTTGGCCCGCAGGCTTGCCCAGACGGACTTGTCGGTTTTCATGGCGATCTCAAGGTTTTCCCATACCGTCAGCGCCTCAAATACCGTCGGTTTCTGAAACTTGCGGCCAATCCCCTGGCGCGCAATGGCGGCGGGCTCAAGCTGGGTCAGATCTACCGACTGGTCATAAACGGCTTTACCGCTTTTTGGCCGCGTTTTGCCGGTGATCACGTCCATCAGCGTGGTTTTTCCCGCGCCGTTTGGCCCAATCACGCAGCGCAACTCCCCCACGCCGATGTTCAGCGTGAGATCCGTCAGCGCCTGAAACCCATCGAAGTTAACGTTGATCTTATCCAGCTGCAGCACCGGATCCGTCTGCTCGCGATAGCGATCCCCGGGCAACTGGCGAGTGAATAATCCTTCGGCTGGCTGCATTATTTCTCTCCCTTACGAAAGAGGCCGTAGACGCCGCGCGGTAAAAACAACGTAACCGCAATAAAAATCAGCCCGAGAAACAGCTGCCAGTATTCCGGCATTGCGACGGTGAAGAAACTCTTCGCGCCGTTCACCAGCGCCGCGCCAATGACCGGGCCAACCAGCGTGCCGCGGCCGCCCAGCGCCACCCAGATGGCGGCCTCAATGGAGTTGGTCGGCGACATTTCACCGGGGTTAATAATCCCGACCTGCGGCACATAGAGCGCCCCTGCCAGGCCACACAGCATGGCGGAAAGCGTCCATACCAGCAGCTTAAATCCCTTCGGATCGTAGCCGCAAAACGTCAGGCGGTTTTCAGCGTCGCGCACGGCGGTCAGAATACGGCCAAACTTGCTTCTGGCGAGGGCAAAACCGATGCCAAGCGTGAGAAGCAGCAACATGACGGTCGCCAGAAACAGCGCGATACGGGTCGTGGTCGCGGTGATGGAGAACCCCAGCAGCGTGGTAAAACCGGTAAAACCGTTATTGCCACCAAACCCGGTTTCGTTGCGAAAGAAGAGCAACATTCCCGCGTACGTCAGGGCCTGCGTCATGATCGAGAAATAAACCCCTTTGATTTTTGAGCGAAAGGCAAACCAGCCAAACACCAGCGCCAGCAGCCCCGGCACCATCACAATCAGTACCAGCGCCCAGGCAAAGTGCTGGGTTCCCCACCAGAACCACGGCAGTTCGCTCCAGGAGAGAAACGACATAAATGCGGGCAGCCCATCACCCGCGGCCTCGCGCATCAGGTACATCCCCATGGCGTATCCGCCCAAGGCGAAGAAGATCCCGTGGCCCAGCGAGAGCATACCGGCATATCCCCATACCAGATCGAGCGCCACCGCAACGATGGCGTAGCACAGGATTTTGCCGAGCAGCGTCAGCATCCAGGTCGACAGCGCCAGCGGATGGGTGGCGGGCAACATCGCAAAGAACGGCAATATAAGCAAACACGCCACCAGCAGGCTGCCTGCAATCTGCGTTGTGCGTGGCGCTTTTCGCGCCAGTTTTAAGGTAAGTGGCTGGCTCATCAGTCAGTGACCCTCCCTTTCAGCGCAAACAATCCCTGCGGACGTTTCTGAATAAACAGAATAATGGCCACCAGAATGACGATTTTGCCCAGCACGGCCCCCATCTGCGGCTCAAGAATTTTGTTGAAGATCCCAAGGCCAAACGCCGCCGCCACGCTCCCTGCCAATTGTCCAACGCCACCAAGAACCACCACCAGGAAGGAGTCGATAATGTAACCCTGGCCCAGTTCCGGCCCGACGTTGCCCAGCTGGGAGAGCGCCACGCCGCCTAAACCGGCAATGCCGGAGCCCAGACCAAACGCCAGCATATCGACACGTCCGGTCGGCACCCCGCAGCAGGCCGCCATGCTGCGGTTTTGCGTTACCGCACGCACGTTCAGGCCGAGACGGGTTTTATTCAGGACCAGCCAGGTGAAGAACAGCACCATCAGCACAAAGCCCAATACCACAATGCGGTTCCACGGTAGCGTCAGGTTGGCAAACACCTGCACCCCGCCTGACAGCCAGGCCGGGTTTGCCACCTCCAGGTTTTGTGCGCCAAACGTCATGCGTACCAGCTGAATCAGCATCAGGCTGATACCCCAGGTGGCGAGTAATGTCTCCAGCGGACGACCATAGAGATGGCGGATCACGGTGCGTTCAAGGATCATCCCGATGCCTGCGGTCAGGCAAAAGGCGACAGGCAGCGCGACGACCGGATACAGCGCCAGCCACTGAGGCGTGACGCTGGCCATGATCTGCTGAACCATCCACGTGGCGTACGCCCCAAGCATCAGCATCTCGCCGTGCGCCATGTTGATGACACCCAGCAGCCCATAGGTGATCGCCAGCCCCAGCGCCGCCAGCAGCAGGACCGAGCCCAGCGACAGCCCCATAAACGCCTGCCCGAGGAGATCGCCCCACATCAGACGGTGCTGAATTTGGCTCAGGCTCTCCCCGGCGGCGGCACGCACGCGGACATCCGGTTCGGTTTGCGTCTGGGTATATGGCATGAGTCGGGATGGCACGTCCGGGTCGTCAGATTGCCCGAGTCGTTCAATAGCCTGAAGACGCACGTCAGCCTGTGGGCTGGCGAGCTGGAGATTAGCCAGCGCCAGCAGCAGCGACTGGCGCGCCACATCGTCCGTTTCACTGTTTACCCGCGTTTGCAGGAGGCCGATCATTTCCGGCTGCGCATCCCGCTGTAACTGGCGCGCGGCGGCACGCCGCTGCGTGACGTTGTCACTGATAAGCTGATGCGTAGCGTTGGCCGTGGCGGCCAGCACCCGCAGACGGTTGGTCAGGCGTACGGCTTTGGTTTGCCCTTCTGCAGCAGGGGAATCTCCCAGCGCCACCATCTCGCCATTGCGTCGCGCAAAGGCATGTTTCTGGCTGTCGGCAAACAGATTTTCGTTTTGCAGCGCCTGCAGTAACGGCAGTCTTGCGGCATCCGGCGCGAGAGCCCAGCGGGTCAGCATATCCGCCTGCTGGCTGCGGCTGGCGGCAACAAATTGATCGGCATCCGATGCCTGCGCCATCCCTGGCAGCAGTCCGGTAAGCCATACAATAGCGATCATCATGCGCATGGCGTTCATGACTTTTCTCCCTGCGGTAATGGCTTAGTTGCTGGCGGTCTTCATCGGCTGATCGGGCTTTTTATCATTCCCGGCGATGAACGGGCTCCACGGCTGGGCGCGTACCGGCTCTTCCGTCTGCCAGACCACGTTAAACTGACCGTTACCTTCGATTTCACCGATCATGACCGGCTTATGCAGGTGATGGTTGGTGGCATCCATGGTGAGCGTAAAGCCGGAGGGTGCCTTAAAGGACTGTCCGGCCATGGCCGCGCGCACTTTATCCACGTCGGTGGTGCCTGCTTTCTCTACCGCCTGCGCCCACATGTGGATCCCGACATAGGTGGCTTCCATCGGGTCGTTGGTGACTACGGTATCGGCGTTAGGCAGCTTATGGGCTTTGGCATAGGCTTTATAGTCCGCCACGAAGGCCTGATTGGTCGGGTTATCAACGGACTCGAAGTAGTTCCACGCAGCCAGGTTGCCGACCAGCGGTTTGGTGTCAATCCCGCGCAGCTCCTCTTCGCCAACGGAGAACGCCACCACCGGGACATCGGTTGCTTTCAGCCCCTGGTTAGCCAGTTCTTTGTAGAACGGGACGTTGGAGTCCCCGTTGATGGTGGAGACCACCGCGGTTTTACCGCCTGCGGAGAATTTCTTGATGTTGGCGACGATGGTCTGGTAGTCACTGTGTCCGAACGGGGTGTAGACCTCTTCGATATCTTTGTCTTCCACGCCTTTGGAGTGCAGGAAGGCGCGCAGGATCTTGTTGGTGGTTCGCGGGTAGACGTAATCCGTGCCCAGCAGGAAGAAGCGTTTAGCGCTACCGCCGTCTTCACTCATCAGGTACTCCACCGCCGGAATGGCCTGCTGGTTTGGCGCCGCACCGGTATAGAAGACGTTCGGCGACATCTCTTCGCCTTCGTATTGCACCGGATAGAACAGCAGACCGTTCAGCTCCTCAAACACCGGCAGTACGGATTTACGTGACACCGAGGTCCAGCAGCCAAACACCACGGCCACTTTATCCTGGCTCAGCAGCTGACGCGCTTTTTCGGCAAACAGCGGCCAGTTAGAGGCCGGGTCAACCACCACTGGCTCCAGTTTTTTACCCAGCACCCCGCCTTTGGCGTTGATCTCGTCAATCGTCATCAGGGCGACATCTTTCAGGGGCGTTTCTGAGATCGCCATCGTGCCGGAGAGCGAATGCATAATCCCCACTTTGATGGTATCGGTCGCCTGTGCGCCAAAACTCATCCCCATAGCAACGACTGACGCAGACAACGCGAAGGCTTTTAATAATGTACGACGGTGCATATTTTCACTCCTGAAAAAGAACGCTGTGCGAAGACGTCCGTTACGGCATGGACGCGGAAAAATGTCTCAGCGAAACAGGAGCAAAAAGGATGCCAGGATGAATGACGTGCTATTGCAGGATGTGTAACGCGGGATGTAAAGAGAACGACTCAGAATGGTACAGCGCTGCACTTTTATAATGCAGCGCTGTGACGACGGGATTACCAGACTTCGCTGGCGATCTGCGTGACCAGACGCACTTTGTCCCACTGCTGGACTTCACTCAGGGTGTTGCCCTCTTCGGTGGAGGCAAAACCGCACTGCGGGCTGAGGCAGATCTGCTCTTTTGCCACGTATCTGGCCGCCTCCTCCAGGCGCGCCTTCACCCCTTCAGGGTTTTCCAGCTCGCCATTTTTGGTGGTGATCAGCCCAAGTACCACCTGCTGCTTGCCCGGGCGGACAAAGCGCAGCGGTGCGAAATCACCGCTACGGTCATTGTCGTACTCCAGGAAGAAGGCATCGACGTTCACCGTGCCGAACAGCACCTGGGCCACCGGCTCATAGCCGCCTTCGGAAATCCAGGTGGAGCGGAAGTTACCGCGACAGACATGCAGACCGATGGTCAAATCGTCTGGTTTTCCTTCCAGCACCTTGTTCAGCACGCGGGCATAGGTACGCGCCAGCTCATCGGCATCTTCCCCGCGCTCGCGGATCTGACGACGCTGGTCATCCGAACAGAGGTAGGCCCAGACGGTATCATCCAGTTGCAGATAGCGACAGCCTGCATCATAAAATGCCCGGATGGCGTCGCGCCAGGTGGTGGCCAGATCGTCAAAATAGTCATTCAGATCAGGATAGACCGTCGCATCGATGTCTTTGCGACCGCCACGGAAGTGCAGCACGCTCGGGCTGGGAATGGTCATTTTCGGCTGCGCGTTGCCGCTGATGCTTTTCAGGTAGCGGAAGTCTTCAAGCATCGGATGATCGCCAAAGCCCAGCTTGCCGGTGACGCGCACGCCGTGCGCTTTGGTCTGCACGCCGTTGAACTGAATGCCCTGCTGTGAATCGTAACGCTCAACCCCCTGCAGACCATCGAAGAAATCGAAGTGCCACCAGGCGCGACGGAACTCACCGTCGGTGACCACGTGCAGGCCGCAGGCGCACTGCTGTTCGACCACCTGGCGGATCGCGTCATCTTCCACCGCGCGAAGCTGCCCGGCATCAATCTCACCGCGGGCAAACTGCTGGCGAGCCTGTTTGATGGCATCCGGGCGTAAAAAACTGCCGACTACATCGGCGCGGTATGGGGCGTGCTGTCGCTGCATGGAAATCTCCTCTGTCTGCCGGCGATAATTGCCAGCAGTGATAATTCATCTCTTGAAGCTTTAGACTTCTGGATGTCTAAATGTCCAAAAAAGATGACATACCTGCTGTATCCCGGCAAACGAGAAAATTTCACGACAGTTGAAATTTATTCATGTTCACAACGCGGCAGCGGTTTCGCTACTGGCAAACGCGTACTGTTCGTCCTCCCAGCCGGTGATGCCGCCAATCATGATTTTCACGGGCAGTCCGAGACGCGCCAGCTTCAGTGCGGCTCTGTCCGCGCCGTTACAGTGCGGCCCGGCGCAGTACACCACAAACAGCGTATCGGCCGGCCACTGCGCCATGCGCGCCTCAGTGATCTGGCTCCAGGGCATATGTATCGCGCCGGGCACATGACGACGGGCAAACTGCT
Organism: Enterobacter sp. A8; assembly: GCF_004296595.1. Classification (NCBI taxonomy): domain Bacteria; kingdom Pseudomonadati; phylum Pseudomonadota; class Gammaproteobacteria; order Enterobacterales; family Enterobacteriaceae; genus Enterobacter; species Enterobacter sp. A8. The sequence continues at coordinate 483,091 of NZ_SCMF01000001.1, read as the reverse complement.
CAGGTTTCCCGACAACATGCAGCAACACAAAGTCCTGCTCGTTATTCGTCAGCGCATGGTGCACATCGGCACAGTCTGTTTCGACGCTCAGGCGACGCAGAAAATGGGTAACGGCTTCCTGCGGCTCGGCAGCCGGAAATTCAGTAACATAACTCATGATCCTTCCTCATCTTTGGCGTTTGTGTTAACACTACTCTATCCAGAAATTGATCACGTGAATGCGTCCGCTTATGCCAGAAAACAGCAAAAAGATGACAAACTTAAGACAGGTTTCCCGCCCGCAGGTGGTGGTACTGGCCTATGACGGTTTGTGTACCTTTGAATTTGGCGTGGCGGTGGAAATCTTCGGTTTGCCACGTCCCGAGCTGGGCGACGAATGGTATCGTTTTGCGGTGGCGAGCATTGATGACGGTGAGCTTCGGGCAACCGGTGGGATCCGCATCCTGACCGACGGGGGGCTTGATCTGCTGGAATCGGCAGACCTGATCGTTGTGCCGGGCTGGCGAGGGATGGATGCGCCTGTTCCCGCGGCGCTCTGCGAGGCCTTACGCCGGGCCAATGCACGCGGTTGCCAGCTGCTTTCTATCTGTTCCGGGGTGTTTGTTCTGGCCGCGTCGGGTCTGCTGAACGGCCGTAAAGCCACCACCCACTGGCGCTATATTGAGGCGCTGAAAGCCCGTTATCCGGCGATCGGCGTGGTCGAGGATGTGTTGTATCAGGATGAAGGCGATATTCTGACCTCTGCAGGAAGCGCGGCAGGCATCGATCTCTGTTTGCACGTGGTGCGACGGGATTACGGTATGGAAACCGCCAACAGCGTCGCGCGCCGTCTGGTCATTCCTCCCCACCGGGATGGCTCCCAGCCGCAGCAGTTGAGTCGCCCGGTGGCACAGCTGCGGGAGAGCCAGCGTCTGGGACAGTTGTTCGACTTCCTGCACAATCACCTGAGCATTTCTCACAGCGTGGATTCGCTGGCGCGTCGCGTCGGCATGAGCCAGCGCACCTTTCTGCGCCGCTTTCAGGCTGCCACAGGCACCACGCCTGCGCGCTGGCTGCTTAATGAACGACTGTTACGGGCGAAAGATTATCTTGAGAGCAGCCGTCTCAGCATCGACAGCATTGCTGAACAAACCGGATTTGGTCAGGCAGCGACCCTGCGTCACCATTTCCGCCAGCAGTTCGCGCTTTCCCCTGCCCAGTACCGTAAACAGTTTGCCCGCCCGCCACGCTGATGGCCGGTTCGCAGGCAAAAAAAAACCGCCATAATCTGGCGGTAAATGCTTGCATGGATAGATTTGTATTTTCATGTCTACGTCCCGACACTCCATGCCGGGCAGCGGATCAATAACAACCTAACATGCCTGAACTCAACAAAAGCTAAACAGAGCCATTAACCCGCTTTGGTATTAATTTGCAGGTAGCGCATCAGGCCCTGTTCCGCGCTCTGTTTTGCATCATCGTTAATCGCTTCCAGATAGAATGGACGCGAGACGCCATACGGTGCTTTATCTGCTGAGAAAACAGCAAACTGGAATGTTTTACTTTTCGACGGATTGGTACACCCTAATTCCCAACGCTCGTCATCAATTTGCTTGCTATTACACGCCACGCGTCCGTAGTCGCTGGTTAAATAAGAACCGACCCGAGCTTCCGCTGACTGAATATAATCCGGTTCGCCACTCCAGTTAACGTTCATACCTACAACAGCCCCAACGGCAACCACCAGAAGCGCTATTGACATGACTTTTTTCATTGAATCAGATCCATTCCTTTGTCAGAGAAATCTTATTATATAAGATTAATCCTTAAACCTCTGCCATATTTTGATACCAAATTTTAGGGTATGACAAAGATAATTCTTTTTTAGGAAAAATCTCACTACGCGCAAAATATATCCTGTTCGCGCAACATGACATATTCTTTGCGCTAATTTGAAAATGCCAATAATAACCCTACGAAACTACGTTCATGCTAGCGTGGCATTTTTATTGAAGGGGAAATCCATGTTCAAAAAGGGGTTAACGCTTATGATGCTGGTCTGCGCCCTGTTTTCCGGCCAGCTGATGGCAGGACACAAAGGCCATGAATATTTGTGGGTTAAGAATGTTGATCATCAACTCCGGCACGAGGCAGACAGTGATGAATTACGCAGCGCAGCGGAGGAATCAGCAGAGGGTTTGCGCGAACATCACCTGTGGCAAAAATCGCGCAAACCGGGTACTCACTTTCGTTAATTAATTACCCTTACGTTTCGGCAGGGTTTTCATCAGTTCGTCGGGGCTCACGGAGGCAACAATACTGCCCGGTGGCGGCATTTTGAAAATATGGTTTTTCATTTTGCCAATAACGTGCATTTCACACGGACGACAATCAAATTTGAGGGTCAGCACCTCGTCGCCATTCACCAGCTGCATTGGCGTAGCTTTCCAGCTCTTAATATTGCCTTTCGCCTGTTTCGGGCAAAGATTAAAGGCAAAACGCAGACAATGTTTGGTGATCATCACCGGCACATCACCCTTCTCTTCGTGCGCCTCATAGGCAGCATCAATTAACTGCACGCCGTGGCGATGATAAAACTCGCGCGCTTTATGGTTATACACGTTCGCCAGGAACGATAAATGCGACTCGGGGTAAACGGGCGCTGGCACGGTTTCCGCCTTACGGCTGCCGCGCGGATAATTCGCCAGTCGCGCGTCATCCAGCATCTCTGCCGTTTCCCGGCGGAACTGGTTCAGCAGACTATTTGGCACGAACAGCGCATCCGGCAGATTTACCGCAATGTTGCGCGCATAGTAAATGGTCTGTCCCAGCTTCGCCACGCCATCCTTCAGGCTGTTGAGGGCTTTTTCTGCATTGTTCGCCACCTCAAACAGACCGTCGAGGGTATGCGTGACGCTGATGCCGTCTTCACAGGTCATGGTCAGGATAAGCTGCTCTTCCCAGCCACCTAACTCGATATCCACCGCAATGCGACGCTCGCTGGAGGTTTTCAGCAGCGCCTGCTGCCAGTTGTGGTCAAGGTTACGGTTCAGCGCAGCGTTAGGACGTGCTTTATAGAGATCGGCAGGCATCTCGTTTGGCCACACGCGATAGCGGTTTTCACCGGTCTTTTCCACCGTATTAGCACGGAAGCCCACGACTTCACGTTTGATCATCACGTTCAGACCATCCCCGTTCGCCAGCGGTTCGGTCACCGACACGTCGAGATAATCTTTGGCGACCTTCAGCACCTCACCCACCGGTAAACCGATAAACTTCGGTGAATCAAACGCGCCAATATCGCCTTTACGGGCATTGACGAAGTAGTCCGTGCTGCCGCGGTGGAAGGTTTTATCCGTCGACGGAATAAAGAAATGCTCGGTGCGACCGGCAGACGCGCGCGCCAGGTCACCGCGATCTTCAATAATGGCGTCCAGCATCTGACGATAATGGGCGGTTATGTTCTTCACGTAGCTCATGTCTTTGTAGCGCCCTTCAATCTTGAAGGAACGCACACCGGCATCAATCAGCGCGCCCAGGTTGGCGGTTTGATCGTTGTCCTTCATGGACAGCAGGTGTTTTTCGAAGGCGACCACGCGGCCCTGATCGTCTTTCAGGGTATACGGCAGACGGCAGGCCTGAGAGCAGTCACCGCGGTTGGCGCTGCGGCCAGTCTGCGCGTGGGAGATATTGCACTGCCCGGAATACGCCACGCACAGCGCACCGTGGATAAAGAACTCAATGGTGGCATCCGTCGCCTGGTGAATATCGCGGATTTGATTCAGGTTCAGCTCGCGCGCCAGCACAATCTGGGAAAAGCCCGCATCGGAGAGAAACTTCGCCTTCTCGACGGTGCGAATATCGCACTGGGTACTGGCGTGCAGTTCAATTGGCGGAATATCCAGCTCCAGTACGCCCATGTCCTGAACAATCAGGGCATCCACGCCGGTCTGGTAGAGATCGGTGATCAGACGTTGCGCAGGCTCCAGTTCATCATCATGCAGAATGGTGTTCAGGGTCACGAACACTTTCGCCCCAAAACGGTGGGCGAACGGCACCAGCTCGGCAATATCGCTCAGGCTGTTGCTGGCGTTATGGCGGGCACCGAAGCCAGGACCGCCAATGTAGACGGCATCAGCCCCATGAAGGATCGCTTCACGGGCGATGGCGGCATCGCGGGCCGGGCATAAAAGTTCAAGATGATGGGATTGCAGGCGCATACTTCGTCGTTATCCGTTATGGTCAAAATGGCGGCTATTGTAGTCAGAAGTATGCATCAGCGAAACAGTTTTGCGAGCCTTTAGCGGGGATAATGAATCAGGGAGTGAAAATGCACCGGTCGGCTGCTGCTGTTGCGGTAGGCATGCGGTTTATCCCCGGCAAAACGCACGCCCTGATCGGGATAAAGGGTTCGCCATTCGCCGTCAATTTTCATCTCCAGTTCACCGCTTATCACCACCACGTGTTCAATCACCCCCACCTCGTGCGGCGTGGATTCACTCAGGGCGCCAGGCGCCAGGGTGATGGAGAAATGATCGAACTTCAGCGTCTCATCCCACGGGAACAGCGGCTTCACCACCATCGCCTGCTGCTGCGGGTCGAACACCGCCTGCCGGTCTGCCTCCGGCGTGATAAACGCCGAGAACGGGATGTTTAGCCCCGTGGCAATTTTCCACAGCGTCGACACCGTTGGGCTGGATTCATTACGCTCGATCTGTCCCAGCATGGCTTTTGACACCCCCGTCTCTTCTGCCAGCTTTGACAGGCTCCAGCCGCGCGCCTGGCGCTGCGTCTTGAGTGTTGTAGCAAGATGTTGTGTGATTTCCATGTTTCCTCCCGAGGGGGTAAGCATACCACTTGTACGCTATAACGCACAGTGCTACCTTATTGCGGACGTTATAACGCACAACGGAGATATTATGCGCCAGTCAGCCCCTCTTTTTCCCGCCATTCTTGCCGGATTTGTTGCCGTTCTGGTCGGTTATGCCAGCTCGGCCGCCATCATCTGGCAGGCTGCTGCCGCGGCAGGCGCCAGCCCACAGCAGATCGCCGGCTGGATGACCGCACTGGGGTTCGGCATGGGGATCAGTACGCTCGCCCTGTCATGGTGGTATAAAGCCCCGGTGCTAACCGCCTGGTCAACCCCCGGCGCGGCGCTACTGGCTACCAGTCTGCACGGGATAACGCTTGCAGAAACCATCGGCATTTTCATTTTCGCCAATGGACTGATCTTACTGTGCGGCCTGACCGGCCTCTTCGCCCGCCTGATGAAACTCATTCCCCATTCGCTTGCCGCCGCGATGCTGGCAGGCGTACTGCTGCGCTTTGGCCTGCAGACGTTCAGTCACCTTGACGGCCATTTTCTGCTCTGCGGCAGCATGATTGCGGCATGGCTTGTCGCCAAAGCGCTGGCGCCACGCTACGCCATTGTGGCGACTCTGATAACAGGGAGCGTGGTGGCCTGGGCGGGCGGTGACGTTGTCACAAATCGACTCACCCTTTCCCTCGTCATGCCCCAGTTCATTGCACCGGCGTTTAGCCTCACCAGCCTGGTCAGTATCGGCTTGCCCTTTTTCCTCGTGACCATGGCGTCGCAAAATGCGCCCGGTGTCGCCACGATGAAAGCGTCGGGCTATCCGCTGGCGGTATCTCCGCTGATGATCGCGACCGGCGGGCTGGCGCTGCTGCTTTCGCCCTTCGGCGTCTACTCCATCTGCATTGCAGCCATTACCGCAGCCATTTGCCAGAGCCCGGATGCGCATCCTGATGCCAGTAAACGCTGGCTGGCAGCGATGGCGGCAGGCGGTTTTTACCTGCTGGCGGGCGTATTCGGGGGATCCCTTACCGGGCTGATGGTGGCCCTGCCGCCGAGCTGGATCCAGACGCTGGCAGGCCTGGCGCTGCTGGGCACCATCAGCGGGAGTTTGTATCAGGCATTGCATAACGAAACGGAGCGTGACGCGGCGATTGTCACGTTTCTGATGACCGCCAGCGGCGTGACGCTGCTCGGGATTGGCTCTGCATTCTGGGGGCTGGTGCTGGGAGGCGTGTGCTTCGCCGTTTTATCACGCCTTCGCCGCGCGTAGCTGTGATGGCGTCATCCCCATCACACTGCGAAAGCGGTTGCTGAAGTGGCTGGCGGAGTTAAATCCACAGGCGAGTGCAATATCCGTCAGCGGCGTCGCCGTATGCTGCACCAGCGTTTTGGCTTTCTCCATGCGGCGCTGCATCACGTACTGGTGCGGTGCCAGCCCCGTCGACTGGCGGAACATGCGGGCAAAATGGTACTCACTGAGCGCGGCCTGCGCCGCCAGTTCAGCCAGCGTGAGCGGTTGAGCAAGGTTCTCTTCGATAAAGGCCAGCACGTTGCGCAGCACAAACGGCGATAGCCCGCCGGTAACCACCGGCAGCTTCCACTGCACATTCGAATAGTTCTGCAGCAGATGGGTCAGCAGCAGCGTCGAGGCCGTGCTGAGCGTCAGCTGGTTGGCTTTTTGCTGCCAGTCACAGCCGAGCAAAAACTGACGATAGAGCGCAGTGATTTTTGCATCGCTGCCAAAGATTTTTTCATCCAGCGTCAACGACAGCGGGCGTTTGTCCCAGATTTTTTCACCCACATCGCGCAGATGGTCATCGGTGCAGTAGAGGTGGACAAACGACAGGTCATCGCGAATATCCCACGTCGATTCACTCTCTTTCGGCATCAGACAAAAACGATCCGGCCCGCCGCCGTTTTTCCAGCCGCCCGGCGTTTTTTGATAGCTCTCATAACCGTCCGCCACGTACAGGCTCAGGGTGTGATGATTGCTTTTTACGGTGATCGTGTCGCGCTTGTTGTACCACGCCGCCAGCTGGATACCGGAATTGAGCGCAACGGTTTCCCGCAGCACGGCGTTCTGTTGGCGTAGCGTTTCAAAGGTATCGTAAGCGTGTGACATAACCGTTAGCGCGTCTGTGAATCAGAATGTCAGTCTAAGAATTGTTGCTTCACGTTGCCAGACCCCGGAACAGAAAAAAGCGCAAGATTTTGCAAGTCCGCCGCAGGACGGTGAAAGCCTGTCAACGCCCTCGTCGTCATACTGTGGGTTTCCGTGGTTTGAGAAGAGAGACAACATGAACGCATTGTTATACGGACTGGTGGTGGTTATCTGGGGAACCACCTGGATTGCAATTTTCCTGCAGCAGGGTCCTGTGGCGGCCCCGGTGTCCATTTTCTGGCGTTTTGCGCTGGCCAGCGCCACGATGATGGTGGTGCTCCTGGCGCTTGGTCGCCTGCGTAAACTGGCGCTGCGGGATCATCTGTTCTGCGTGCTGCAAGGATGCTGCGTGTTTTGCTTCAACTTCTGGTGCTTTTACACGGCAGCGGCGCATATTAACACTGGCCTGGAGTCGGTGATATTTTCCATGGCGGTGCTCTATAACGCCATCAACAGTTTTATTTTCTTCGGACAGCGTCCACCCGCGCGTTTCTGGACAGCCGCCGCCCTGGGTCTGGTGGGGATCATCACCCTCTTCTGGGACGATCTGCTGGCCAGCGGCTGGAGCGTATCGCTGCTGACGGGCATTGGCCTTTCCGCACTCGGGACCTACGGCTTCTCGCTGGGCAACATGATCAGCATGCGGCATCAGCGCAGAGGGCTAGAGACGATGACCACCAATGCGTGGGCGATGCTCTACGGCACGCTGGTGATGGGCTGCATCGCGCTGTTCAGAGGCGACAGCTTCGCGCCGCAATGGACGATGAGCTACATGGGGGCGCTGGTCTATCTGGCCCTGTTTGGTTCGGTGATTGCCTTTGGCGCCTACTTCACCCTGGTCGGACGCATTGGTCCAGGCAAAGCGGCCTACAGTACCCTGCTCTTCCCGCTGGTGGCGCTGTCCATCTCCACGGTTTATGAAGGCTACGTCTGGCACATTAACGGCATTATCGGGTTACTGCTGATTCTGGGCGGGAATATGGTGATGTTTACCAGACCGGAAACCTGGTTCAGACGCCTGCGTACGGCATAAAAAAACGGCCTGCGCTTGCAGGCCGTATATGATTATTTCGCTGTTTTATGCACATCAAACATGGTGGCGTCCGTCGCCATGTCATCAACAACCTGCTTCAGCGTCGCGAAGGTCATTGGTGAATTTTCGTTGTTCAGCTCTTTACCTTCACCTTTACGAACTACCTTGATTACCGGTTTGTTCGTCGCCGCATCAATCAACTCACCCTCGAAAAAGAGATGGGTATCCATGGTGCGATGGCCGGTTGCCATCTGCGTACCTGCCACCACCAGCGCAACAGGCACTACTTCATAGAACTGCAGACCTTCTTTCTGCGAGCTCACCCCGGTGATCGCCCCGCGGAAAATCAGGCTGTGTTTGCCCGGCGTCGTCACAATTGGCTTGCGTTGGCCAATCGCGGTTTTCATTTTGTTATTGGTGTAATTTAACAGCTCATCAAGCGTACGTTGACCAATCTGGGTGGTCGGTTTAGGTGCCGGATAATAGGTAATCGGCGTCCAGATGATACTGTCGTAATTTGCTTCGTTATAAGAAGGATCGACCCAACGCAGGGTTGGTTTACCCGTTGCGGATGTCGTTTGCTGCAAGCCTGAGTAATCTTTCAAAAAGCCGGAGTATTGTTCAGGCGCGGCGACCTTGGATGAACACCCCGCCAGCGCCAACAGACCAGAAAGCACTGCAACTTTAAAAAAAGTGTGAGTACGCATGATGGTTTTCCATGTTATCTGCAAGTATGCATTTGAAGTTATAGCAAAAGTCAGGCGGGTTTGTTGTGACAAAAAATGATGCCGGGAGCACAATTTGCGAAAAGTCTGCCCGCCATGCGACGGGCAGTGAAAAATCATGGTTTGATATCAACCTGCCAGAAGATATGTTTGCCAAACGGGTCGATTTCGTACCCCGTGACTTCCTTACGAACCGGTTCAAAAATCGTGGAATGCGCGATCATCACCGCGGGCATCTGATCGTGCATCATCTGCTGAGCCTGCTTATACAGCGCCACGCGTTTGTCATGATCGGTTATCGATTTTGCCTCGGCGATAATGTCATCAAACGGCTTGTAGCACCATTTGGCCGAGTTTGAACCGCCGTTCGCCGAGGTGCAGGTAAAGAGCGGACCAAAGAAGTTGTCCGGATCGCCGGTCGCCGTAGTCCAGCCCATCAACGCGGCCTGATGTTCGCCGCCCTTCACCCGCTTCAGGTACTCGCCCCATTCGTAGGTGACGATTTTGGTCTGTACGCCCACCTTCGCCCAGTCCGCCTGAATCATCTCCGCCATGCGTTTCGCATTCGGGTTATAGGGGCGCTGCACCGGCATCGCCCATAAATCGATACTGATACCGTTGGCAAAACCGGCCTCTTTTAACAGCGCTTTGGCTTTTTCGGGATCGTATTCGTAATCCTTCAGCTCGCTGTCGGCCCCCCATACCCCCGGCGGCAGCAGGTTCTTCGCCGCCGTGCCAGTGCCGTGGAACACGGCGTCAATAATGGCTGGTTTGTTGATGGCCATCGCCAGGGCCTGGCGCACTTTCACATTATCCAGCGGAGGCTTCTGGGTATTGAACGCCAGGAAACCGGTATTCAGCCCCGCCTTGCTCATGAGATTGATATCCTTGTTCGCCTTCATTCGCGGCAGATCGGCCGGGTTCGGGAACGGCATCACCTGACATTCGTTTTTCTCGATTTTGGCAAAACGGACCGACGCATCCGGCGTAATGGTAAACACCAGCCGATCCAGCTTCGATTTCCCCTGCCAGTAGTCCGGGAAGGCGGTGAACAGGATGCGGGAGTCTTTCTGATATTGCGCCAGCTTAAAGGGGCCGGTGCCGATGGGCTCCATGTCCACCTTCTCCGGCGTGCCCGCCTTGAGCATCGCGTCGGCATATTCCGCCGAAAGAATGGAGGCAAAATACCACGCCAGATCGGCGACAAATGGCGCTTCCGGGTGCGCCAGGGTAAAGCGCACGGTATGGTCATCCACTTTATCAATCGCGGTGATTAAACTGCCAAACTCCAGACTTTCAAAGTTGGAATAGCTGCCGTTAGAGACGTTATGGTAAGGGTGATTCGCATCCTTCTGGCGCATAAACGAGAAAATCACATCATCGGCATTAAAGTCGCGCGTTGGCGTAAAGGACTTATTACTCTGGAATTTCACCCCTTTGCGCAGATGGAAGGTATAGACCTTGCCGTCTTCGCTCACCTCCCAGCGCTCCGCGAGGCTCGGCACCAGCTCCGTGGTGCCAGGTTTGAAATCGACCAGCCGGTTATAGACCGGCACCGCGCTGGCGTCCACGCTGGTACCCGAGGTATATAACTGAGGATTAAAATTTTCCGGAGACCCTTCGGAGCAATACACCAGCGTTTTCGCGGCTACGGTGGAACTGACCGTGAGCGCGGCGAGTGCCAGGGTTAACGTTGTGAGTTTGCTTTTCATCATTTATTCCTGTCTTTTAATTCGACGGCTAATTAATTCTTTTGCCATTTCATAAATAACATTAAAGTGAGGGAGCAAACACCCGAAAAATAAATAAGGAAGAAAACACTATGGGCTCGCCGCTTTCCAGACAATTAACGCAACGCTTTTTCCGTTATCTCGCCATCACCAGCCAGAGCGATGCAAAAGTCAGCACTCTCCCTTCCACTCCGGGCCAGCATGAGATGGCGCGAGAACTGGCCAAAGAGTTGACACAGCTGGGCTTAGACGACATTGTCATCGATGAATTTGCCACGGTCACCGCGGTAAAAAAAGGCAATGTGCCCGGCGCGCCGCGGATTGGATTTATTACCCATATTGATACCGTTGACGTGGGATTATCACCGGATATTCATCCACAAATATTAACCTTTAATGGTGAAGACCTCTGTCTGAATAAAGAGAAAGAGATCTGGCTTCGCGTCAATGAGCATCCGGAAATTCTGGCCTATCCCGGCGAAGAGATTATTTTCAGCGATGGAACCAGCGTATTAGGCGCAGATAATAAAGCCGCCGTGACTGTGGTGATGACCCTGCTGGAAAACCTGACGTCGGCGCATCAGCATGGGGATATCGTGGTTGCGTTTGTGCCGGATGAGGAGATTGGCCTGAAGGGGGCAAAAGCGCTGGATCTGAAGCGCTTCGACGTTGATTTTGCCTGGACGATTGACTGCTGCGAGCTGGGTGAAATTGTCTATGAAAACTTTAACGCGGCGGCGGCAGAAATCCGTTTTACCGGCGTCACCGCGCACCCCATGTCTGCCAAAGGCGTGCTGGTGAACCCGCTACTGATGGCGACGGATTTCATTAACCATTTTGACCGCCAGCAAACCCCGGAGTGCACCGAGGGGCGTGAGGGCTATATCTGGTTCAACGGCATTCAGGCCGGGCAAAACGAGGCCGTACTTAGAGCGAATATCCGCGACTTCGATCAGGCAAGCTTTGCCGCCCGTAAGCAGCAGATTGCCGACGTCGCGGCGCTGATTGCCGCCCGACACCCCACCGCAAAGGTGGAGTACCAGATTGAGGATACCTACAGCAATATCAGCAATGCGATTGGGGAAGATCGCCGGGCCATTGACCTGATGTTTGCGGCAATGGAATCCCTTGGGATCACCCCCAAACCCACCCCGATGCGCGGCGGAACAGACGGCGCGGCGCTTTCAGCCAAAGGGTTGTTAACCCCGAACTTCTTCACCGGCGCGCACAATTTCCACTCACGGTTTGAGTTTCTGCCGCTGTCGTCGTTCGAGGCCTCTTACCACACTGCCCTGCAACTCTGTCTGCTGGCCGCCCGTTAAGCGGGTTTACGTGCCAGCAGGGTCGCGAAGCGCAATTTGATGCGGTTGCCGTTCTCGTCGGTGCGGTGCAGTTCGCCGGGATCTTCGTTGTACTTAAGCAGATCCCAGCCTTCGTAATAGTGGCTCAGTTCGCCGGTTTTGAATGCAAACGGGAAGCCGACGGTACAAGGATAATCCGCAGTATCCATGGCGGCCACAATCAGGTTGTAACCGCCCGGTTTCGTGCAGCGCTGCATATTGGCGATCAAACCAGGGATGGTTTTCGCTTCAAGGAACATCAGCACCACGGTGGAGAGAATGAAATCGTATTCCCCGTCAAAGCTCAGGCTGTTCAGGTCTTTGATCGCCGTCTGCAGATTCGCTATGCCTTCCGCCGCTTTAATGCGTTCGATGTTATCGATGCTCATGGGGTTTTTATCCCACGCCGTCACATCGTAACCGTTAGCGGCCAGATAGAGGCTGTTGCGGCCATTGCCGCAGCCGAGATCGAGCGTTTTACCGGGCTTAACGATCTCTGCGCTGTACAGCACCTCTGAATGGGTACGGGTGAGTCCATATTTCTCGGTGAAGTAGTTTTCGTCGACAGCCATTATTGTTCCTCAGATTGCATAAGCCGTGCTTTCTCAGTGCGCACCAGAAGTTTGCCCTGTATCAGCAGGATGAATGTACGAACCAACAGCATCCCAATGATGAAGTTAGTGAAGATAAAGAGCGGCACGGCAATGGCGTGGAAAAAGCCTGACGCGCTGCTGTGCCCCAGATGCAGACCGGTGGTTGCCAGTGCCGACACGCCAAACGAGAAGCTCCAGAACGATGCGTTAAACGGCTGAGACATATACCACGGCAACAGACGCAACATAAACAGCAGTTGCAACAGGCCATAACCGAACAGCATTTTGGCAAAGGTATCGGCTTCCCCGCCGTTGACGCTAATCCAGGCGCTGCAGGCCACCAGCGCCGGGGCCAGTTGAATACCCAGCGACGTACGCAGTGCGGTGGGCAGTTCACCCGCGCTGCGAAGGCGCTGGAGAATAACCGGTTCCAGGCTGAGCCAGGAAAAGACGCCTGCGCCGAGGAAGACTAACCCTGCATCGTTAAACCCCAGCGCACCACACGCCATCGCGCTGATAAAATTGTTTGCCACCGTAGGCAGATATAATCCCGGCGTTGTCGCCTCCTGAGGATGGTTACCGCGCCATAGCCCGGCGCTTTGCCAGGCGGAATAGGCAAGCTGCACCACCACGCCCACGGCAAACAACACCAGCGAAACCGGGCGGTACCAGGGGACAAACCCAATGGCAACCAGCATCGTGGTGGCCGGAAAAAGGCTGACAAAGCTGCTCATCACCGGATGTCGCATTTCCGCCAGCACGCTACGCGGGAAACGCACCGCGCGCGTAATAAACGCCACCGTCAGTAAAAACCAACATACCACCGCAAGGGCAACCAGCCCCTCACCCGGCCAGCGCGTAACCGGACAGAGGGTGCTGGCGTATCGCCAGGCGAACCCCATGCCGATGATGCCAAGGACCATGCCAAAATAACCTGCGGGCAGGTTAAGTACCTGCCGGGTTTCGTCATTTTTATTCATTAATTTTAAAATTTAAAATGTATTTGAAATGCCATTTTAAGGTGTTTCCGCCTCGGATGCCAGCACAACGCAAAGCTGAAAGTTTGCTACGTTTAGTGAAGACGCTTACCAGGGATAACACGATGAAAAAGTATCGGCTCAGCGATGAAACCCGGCTCTGGCACTGGAAAAACGGCGAAACGCCCCACTCGGCTACGTTAAAGCAGATTATCGCCACGACAGATTTTAATGACGTCGTCGCCGGGACGAAAGGCGGCTGGATTGAGGATGAACGCGCCTTGTCTCAGGAGGGGAACTGCTGGATCTACGACGAAAACAGCGTGGTCTTCGCCGGTGCGACCGTCTCCGGTAATGCCCGTCTGACCCTGCCGTGCGTCGTCAGCGACCATGCCCATATTAGCGGCAACAGCTGGCTGGACGGGGCAAACGTGAGCCATGGGGCGCGAATAAGTGACAACGTCACCATTCAGAACTCCACCGTACGGGGGGAATGTCATATTTTTGGTGATGCCCGGGTGCTGCATAACAGCATGATTATCGCCGCCAAAGGTTTAACCCCAGACCAGGAGCAGATCCTTAAAATCTACGACAACGCGACCGTCAGCCAGTCGCGCGTGGTGCATCAGGCGCAAATCTACGGCGAGGCCATCGTCAATTATGCGTTTATCGAGCACCGTGCCGAGGTGTTCGACAAGGCCATTCTTGAAGGGAACGATATCAATAACGTCTGGGTCTGCGACTGCGCAAAAGTGTACGGCAACGCGCGCCTGATTGCCGGATTCGACGACGATGCCATTCCTACCGTGCGCTACAGCTCTCAGGTGGCTGAGAATGCTGTGGTGGAAGGCAACTGCGTAATTAAGCACCACGTGCTGATTGGCGGTCAGGCGTGGCTACGCGGGGGGCCGATCATGATTGATGATAAGGTCGTGATTCAGGGGCGGGCGCGGATCAGCGGCGACGTACTGATTGAGCACCACGTTGAAATCACCGACGATGCCGTCATTGAGGCTTTCGACGGCGACAGCATTCATCTGCGCGGCGAAAAAGTAGTTAACGGCGAGAGTCGAATCACCCGCACGCCCCTGCTGGGCGCGCTATAGGGGGAAGATACCGGGATAATTTCAGATTTTGCTGCGGTTATTGCCCCTCACCCCAGCCCTCTCCCAAAGGGAGAGGGGGCCGTCTGTGCAGGCATTATTTGTGGGGATCCCTCTCCCGAAGGGAGAGGGAATCGATCGTTAACGCATTACCCGGTCGTCAACGTAATTACGTTTGTCCGGCGCTGGCGGGAAATACTGATACAGCCAGGTTTCACTGATGGCATCGCCCTGACAGCGCAGGAACAGGCGCATATCCACCGGCTCCGTCGAATCGGACGTTGGGTACCAGTCAAACAGAATGCGGTATCCGTCAAACGGCTCAACGTAGAGGATTTCCACCTGCTTCGCTTCACCGCTGGAGAGCGTGATCACCGGCTCAATCCCCTTCGGCGCGGCCGCTTTCAGATCGCCGCCGACAAAGTCGATGGCGAAGCGGCGGGCCCACACTTTCGGGTAGTGTTCACCTGGCGCCCAGCCTTCCGGGAAGCCGCCCATACCGGTACGCGTCGCGAAGACGTTGGCCAGCGGGGAACGTACCGGCGGCATGGCGCTCCAGTACAGGCGATATTTGAAGTCCAGCTCATCGCCCGCTTTGACCGCTTTTTCCGGCTGCCAGAAGCAAACCACGTTATCCAGCGTTTCACCCGTGGTCGGGATCTCCATCAGGCCAACCGCACCTTTACCCCAGTCGTTACGCGGCTCCACCCACAGGCTTGGGCGCTTGTTATACCAGCCCATCACGTCCTGATAGTGGGAGAAATCCCGGTCAAGCTGCAGCAAACCAAACCCTTTCGGGTTTTTATCGACAAAGGCATTGAACTGCAATTTCTGCGGGTTGTTCAGCGGACGGCAGATCCACTCGCCGTTACCGCGCCACATGGCCAGACGGTCGGAGTCATGGATCTGCGGATGAATGGTGTCGCACATACGGCGCTCGTTATTGCCGCAGCTGAACATACTGGTCATCGGCGCGATACCGAGCTGTTTGATGTCTTTACGCGCATAGAGATGGTTTTCCACCTCCATGATCACCTGGCTCTTCTCGCAGTGGATCACGAACTTATAGGCACCGGTAATGCTTGGGCTGTCCAACAGCGTATAGACGGTAAAGGTGGTGTCGCCCGGTTTGACGGTTTCAAACCAGAAGGCCGTAAAATCAGGAAACTCTTCCGGCGTGTCGGTAAAGGTATCCACCGCCAGACCACGCGCCGACAGGCCGTACTGGTAAGTGTCATCCACCGCACGGAAATAGCTCGCGCCGAGGAAAGAGACAATATCGCGACGCGCCAGCTCAGGCGCTTTGAAGGCGCGGAAGCCGGCAAAACCGAGGTCGCTCTGCCCTTCCAGCTGTTTGGTATCTACCCCGGTATCCCCGTAGCTGAAGAGCTCCGGGCGGAAGTGGATCTCACGCGCCTGGGAGGTCGACTGGTCCAGGGAGAACATCCGCACGCGGCGGCGGAAGCCCATCCCCATGTGGAAGAACTGCACGTCAAGCTGACGGCCTTCAATGTTATTCCACAGGGACTGCTTTTCATCGTACCGGATGGCGTTATAGGCCTGCGGCGTCATGGTTGCCAGCGTTTCCGGCAGCGGACGCGGCGCACCACCCCACGGGGTTTTCGCCAGGTCATGGGCCATGGATTGCAGTACGGAGAAGTCAAAACGACGGCTCTGGCCATCGGCGATGTCAGAGTCAGCGGCATAGGCCGCTCTGGAGAACAGTGAAGCAAGGCCAGAAGTGCCGCTCAGGGCTGCCATTGCCAGCGAACCTTGTAAAAAACGTCTGCGATTCATGCCTGGAAAAACGTCCTTATGGTCGTGTGAATGTGTTTCGCGCTCGGCGAAATGACGGCAAGAAAGAACGCACAGCCTAAACAAAAACGGTTAAGAATCCAATTGTTGGCCGGTGATTATATGAGCAAAGTGAGAAATATTTTCTGTCGACCAGAACGGCCCGAAAGTGGTGTAAAGAAAGCCTGGAAAGTGTGAAGAAAAATGCCCCGGTGCGACATCGACAACCGGGGCGAAATGAGGTGGTTATTTTACGCTGACATCGATACCCGGGAAGTACTTATCAGCGAGTTTTGCGATCGTGCCGTCGGCACGAACTTTATCAATCGCGGCATCAAGCTGCTTTTTGGTGGCCTCATCCCCTTTGCGCAGCCCAAAGCCGATCCCGCTGCCGAGGATGGTGTCGTCAGACACCGGTTTGCCGATAAAGCCAAACCCTTTCCCCTGCGGCTTGCTCAGGAACCCTGCCTGCCCGGCCGCGGACATCACCAGCGAGGCGTCGATGCGGCCATTCAGCAAATCGCCCCACGCCATATTCTGATCTTTATACGACACTACCGTGACACCCTGCTTTTCCCAGTGCTCTTTGGCATAGGTTTCCTGAATGGAACCCTGCAACACGCCAATGGTTTTGCCCTGCAGCCCTTCAGGTGTCGCCTCTACTGCGGTTCCGGCCTTGCCCACTAACTGCGAGGGGATGCGGTAGATAGGTTGGGTAAAATCAATACTTTTGCGCCGCTGTTCGGTGATGTTCATCGCCGAGTTGATGGCATCAAATTTCTTCGCCACCAACCCCGGAATCAACGCATCAAAGGATGTTTCCACCCAGGTGCATTTCAACGCAGCGGCTTTGCAAATGGCATTCCCCAACTCAACGTCAAACCCTTCCAGCTCGCCGGAGGCATTGCGGCTCTCAAACGGTGGATATTCCGCTTCCAGTCCGTACCGCAGTTCGGTGGCCGCGAATGACGAAAACGTACACAGCAGTCCCATGCCGACAACTAACGCGCGTAATTTCATCTCAAACTCCTTAGCGTGGTTTAACCCGACACAGGGCCTGGGCACCTGCCCGTAACGTCGCCTCATCTTTGGCAAAAGAGAGACGAATCAATTTATTGTCCGTACCATCCATATAGAAAGCGGACAGCGGAATGGTCGCGACACCGCACTCAACGATCAGCCGTTTCACCATCACGCTGTCGGGCTCGTCGCTGAATGGGCTGTAATCCGCCAGCAGGAAGAACGAGCCCGCGCTCGGCAGCAGTTTAAACGGCGACTCAGCCAGCAGAGTTTGCAGCAGATCGCGCTTGCGCTGATAAAACGTCGCCAGCGACAGCCAGGTTTGCGGATCGGTCATATGTTCGGCAAACGCATGCTGCATTGGCGTATCGGCAGAAAACATCAAAAATTGATGCACTTTACAAATCTCTTCCATCAGTGCCGCCGGTGCAACACAGTACCCCACGCGCCATCCGGTAACGTGATAGGTTTTTCCGAAGGAAGAGATAATGACGCTACGCTCCGACAGCTGCGGATGTGTGGCCATACCGTGGTGCGGTTCACCGTCAAAAACGACGTGCTCGTACACTTCGTCAGACAAAATAATGATATCGGTATTGTGCGTCACGGCCACCAGCTGCTGCAGGTCATTCGCGGAGAACACCTGCCCGCTTGGATTATGTGGCGTGTTGATGATGATCATACGCGTTTTGGGGGTGATGGCCGCGCGGACCTCATCCCAGTTCACGGCAAAATCCGGCACCGTGAGTTTGATGGCGACCGGGGTGGCACCCTGAAGGCGAACAATCGGCGCGTAGCTATCAAATGACGGTTCGAAGTAGATCACCTCATCGCCCGGATGCACCAGCCCGCTGATGGCGGAATAGAGCCCCTGGCTGGCACTGGCGGTAACCAGCACCTCGCGCCCCGGGTCATACGTGGTACCGTAAAGGGTGGCAATTTTCTCCGCGATACGCTCTTTTAAAGGCTGCAGGCCGGTCATCGCGGCATACTGGTTATGCCCTGCCTCCATCGCGCGGGTTACGCCCGCAATCAGTTTCGGGTCGCAGGAAAAATTCGGTGCGCCCTGAGAAAGATTGATGGCGTTGTGCTGAGCAGAAAGCTGGCCGATTACGGTAAAAATGGTGGTACCCACATCCGGTAATTTGGAACGGGTTTGTACCGCGGTCTTCAGGGTCATCATTTATCCTTCTCATGGGGATTGCATAACTATTCAAACAACAACGCCGTTGCCGGGACAATCGAATTGTTGTCATAATAGCCATGAGAAAAATGCATAGCTGAGGTGTTTTTATGTCGCGCCGTTCGCTCCCGCTCAATGCCATCGACGCCTTCCTGGTGACCGCGCGTCACCTGAATCTCACCCACGCCGCCAGAGAGCTTTGTCTGACTCAGGGGGCCGTGAGCCGTAAAATCGCCGCTCTGGAAGCGTGGTTTGGCTTTCCGCTGTTTGAGCGCCACGCGCGCGGGTTGCGCCTCTCTTCCCAGGGTAGCGCCCTGCTGCCGGAGCTACAATCCGCTTTCGAACAGATGCTGAACGTGGCCGATCGGGCCCGCGCCCAGCATACGGTGATCCGGCTTAAAGCGCCCACCTGCGCCATGCGCTGGCTGGTGCCGCGCCTGCTGGAGGTAGAGCGCGAACAGCCCGATCTGCAAATCGCGTTGACCACCACCACCGATCATAACGTCAACTTTAAAACCGAATCCTACGACGCCGCCATCGTGTTTGGCACGCACATGAGCGCGGGCGATCTGCTGTTCGAAGAGGCGTTAACTCCGGTGCTCAGCCCGCTGCGGGCGGGGACTGGACTGGGTTCATTAACCTTTCTTCACCCGACACGGGATAAAACCGACTGGTCACTGTGGCTGGCGAAACAGGATGAGCCGGGCGTTGTTATGCACAAAAATCAACACTTCGACACGATGGATCTCGCCATTACGGCGGCCATTCAGGGGCTGGGCGTCGCCATCGCCGATGAAACGCTGGTGGAAGAGGACATCCGCGCAGGAAGGCTGGTGCGGCCTTTTGCGACCAGCATCAAAACCGGTGCGAGCTACCGGCTGGTGCTGCGCGAAGCGCCAGGCACGGAAAACGGCATGGCCGCGTTTCGCGCCTGTTTGCTTAATCGAGGTTAACGTGGTGCTTCATCACCCGTTTAAAGAGGCTCATGCGGGCGCGCATAAAGCGGTTTTCAAGCTTAAAACCTGCATGCTTATTCACACCAATGCGTAACAGGACGTCACGCCCTTTACGGCAGGCTGGCCAGTGCGTCGGCCCAGGCAGGCTGTCACGATGCCCCGCATCGCGGGCAAAACTCACCCAGTAGTCGGCCACGTGGGCGGCGAACTGTAAATCACGCGCGTTCACATACTGCCGTGAAGGTTCCACCTCTCCGAGCGTATCAAAAACATACGGCACCTCGTTGCCGTGCCAGGCACCGTTGATATAGGTGGCGTGCTCCGCTTCGGCCACATAGTCAAACCAGTAGCGCCAGCACGGCGCGCCGACGCGCTGCTGGGCCTGCATCACCACATAGCCCATGGTGGTGAACGCCATATCCCGGCACACCTGCCTTCCCAGCTCTTCATCGCCTTTCACGCCTGGATAGAGCAGCTTGATCAGCCCCAGACCAAAGCGCCGCTCCCGGCGGAGCTTCTGAATTTGTCCGGCGAGATCGATGCCAAACACCGCCATTACGCTCGCCTCGTCGCTGTTGGAGCCAATCATGATGGGGACAGGCTGCTGACGGGCGGCAAAGAAGACGTCCAGCATCGGCTCCGGCAGCACACAATCTCCGGCGACAGGCGCCGGGGCGATATTCAGCGGTGCCGTCAACGGCCAGAACGACTCAGGTGGAATAGCGCGCAGCTGCTCCGCTGTCGCGTTCTCCAGCCCAAAATGCGCGGCCAGCGCTTCCCCTTTTCGCAGGGCCTGCTCGCGCGGGGTATCCGGCAAGGTATAGCCACTTTGCACAATCGCTTTATGAAATAACCCTTTCGCCAGCGGCGAGGCCAGCAGCGACAACACGCTGCGTGCGCCAGCTGATTCACCAAACAGCGTGACGTTTTCGGGATTGCCGCCAAAGGCGGCGATATTGTCCCGCACCCATTCGAGAGCGGCGATCTGATCCAGCAGGGCAAAATTGTACACCACGCGATCTTCTTCCCCCTCCAGCGCAGGATGGGCGAAAAAGCCGAGATGACCAAGACGGTAATTGAGGGTGACCACCACCACGCCGCGTTCCGCCAACGCCCTGCCGTTATAGGGCGGTAACCCACCCGCGCCGAGCGTGAACCCACCACCGTGCAGCCAGACCATCACCGGCAGCGGCTCAACGCGGTCAACGGGCGACCACACGTTAAGATAAAGACAATCCTCTGAAAACTGTCCGGGGTCCCCGCCGCCCAGCTCCTGGCAATATTCGCTGCTTTGCCAGCTTGAAGCGGAAAACGCCGTTGCCGGGCGAACCCCATCCCAGCGTTCGGGCGGTCGCGGTGAGCGCCAGCGCCAGTTGCCAACGGGCGGTGCGGCGTAGGGAATGCCGTACCACGCCTGAACAGTATTATCCGTAAAACCAGCCAGTGCGCCGTAGCGCGTTTCAACCACAGGGGCGGAGGGATATTGCATAACTACCTTCTTTTTCCATCACACCCCTGAAGAGTAACGATTTCAGAGCAAACCGCAACGCTGTTTGCTGCGGGTTTCCGCCTCCTCGTACAGTGCGAACTCGTCATAGACCGGGCAGCCCAGCGCCGCTTCGAAGGCATCCCGGCTGGCGTTACCGTGGCTGCGCGCCTGGGTTTCATTCCCGAGATTGGACTGGAAAATCCCTGCGGCGCTGACCGGCAGGAAATCTTCGTAGGTGATCGGCTGGGCAACCACCCACCCGCGTTCAATTAACGGCTGCGGATCGTCGCCCGGACGAAACGCATAACGATGCGCTTCACCCGCTGGCGTCAGGCGATAGCGGAAATACGCCAGCTCCTGTCGGCGCATCATCAGCTCGCTGTCCGGGAAGGCGCTGAACACTTCACGCAGATGAAGCTGATGGGTCAGGTTGTCTTTGCCGGTGCCGGACTCGGCGAGCAAACTGTCATAAAGCTCGCGACCTTTCGGCGTCAACGCCACCCCGCGCTGTTCAATTTCACCAAAGCGCGCGGTATGGGTGCCTTTATGTTCCCCGGCAAACAGCACCGGCTCTTCCAGCGCCTTGAAGCTGGTCTGACGCAATAACACCGGCACCTCGCGGCGCGGCGGCCCTTCAATCAGAATTTTGGGTTCAATGCCGTACTTCGGCATCAGCTCCTGCACCCGGTCAATATCCAGCGTGCGTGGCGTAAGGTGGTTGATGTGGCATCCCGGGAAACAGACCACATCCGCAATCAGGCGATGCTCATTATGCAGCGCCAGATAGGTCTCCTGATCGACCGTCGCATGACGGTGCCAGCGGAAGGTTTCTAACGCTTCCTGAACAAACTCCCGCGCCTGCGCCTCGGTGAACGCCCCTTCTTTTTCATGCAGTTCGATGAGCGCCAGGCAGCGCGGCGTAAAGATGTTGCGGTAAGAGAGGATCTCCGCCGCCCGCTCGCGCAGGGCAACGTTCTCAATCAACTCAAGGCGCAGCAGTGAGGTAAAGATACGAAACGGGTTACGGCACAGCGCCCCATCATCCACCGGGCGAAATGCCGTCGAGTGAACCGGAACGCCCGCCTGAGAGAGATCATAGTAGCTGACCGGGTACATGCCCATGATGGCAAACATACGACGTAAAGTAGAAAGCTCTTTTGCGGTGCCAACGCGGATAGCCCCGTGACGCTCCACATTCAGGCGCGCCAGCTCATCTGCATTCGCCAGTTGTTCATGTAAGAGTGGATTGTTTTCCAGAACCGCCAGGTTTACGTCCGCGACCAGCTCAAGCAAGGTGCCGTACTGCGGAACTTCCTGCTGGTACATCGCCGACATAGCCTGCGAAAAATGTTCCCGAATATCATCAGCCGTGATGGTGTTCGCCATGGTGTCATGCCTCCAGTGAATATTACCTGGAGTGTAGAGAAACCCGTTCCTTCCGGGGGGAAGAATTTACGATTTGTGATCTTACGACGACAGTGGTCAAACCGTGTGCTGCCCGAACCTGTCGCGGCCGTACCAGGCCCCCTTCCTTTCCCCCCGGCCCGTCGTGCAGGATTTTCCTTATAATTAATGATTATTCTGTATTCTAGCTATAAAGGAGTAATTTTGGAGGCCATCCCGGCTAAAAATTGAACGAAATTGTGGCGCTACAATTTTTATCCTCACCTTTCAGGTTTTTAGCGGCAACTTAGGATTAATCCGAGCATTTTTTTACAAGTCCTTCCCACTCATCCATATTTTTTTCGCCAAACGAAGCGTAAACCCACCAATATTTTTAAATAACGCAACCGTGAATGGCGAAACGCATTTGACGCATGCCGCACAGCGTCTAAAGTTATTACTCGAACGACGAGTGATACGGAATATTTCTGTATCGTACTGACATAACCAATATATGACTATGAGGTTTAATATGGCAGAGCATCGTGGTGGTTCCGGTAATTTCGCTGAAGACCGTGAAAAAGCATCAGAAGCTGGACGTAAAGGCGGCCAGCACAGCGGCGGTAATTTCAAAAACGATCCGCAACGCGCATCTGAAGCAGGTAAGAAAGGGGGTCAGAATAGTCACGGCGGAGGCCGTAAATCTGATAACTCCTGATTTTATTAAGCTGTCTCAGTAATACCAGAGAGCATGCTGCGGGCCGAAAGGCTCGCAGTTCCCTTAACGTTTTAACCGGAGCAAAATATATGAATATGAAAAGTATCGAGGATGTTTTTATTCATCTACTGTCCGATACCTACAGCGCGGAAAAACAGCTTACCCGAGCCCTGAGCAAACTCGCCCGTGCCGCCTCCAGTGAAAAGCTCAGCGCGGCCTTCACAGCCCACCTTGAGGAGACGCAGGGTCAGATTGAGCGTATCGATCAGATTATCGAACAGGAAGACGGTATTAAGCTTAAGCGAATGAAATGTGTGGCAATGGAAGGCTTAATTGAAGAGGCCAATGAGGTCATCGAAAGCACAGAAAAGAATGAAGTCCGTGATGCTGCATTAATTGCTGCAGCGCAAAAAGTGGAACATTACGAAATTGCCAGTTACGGTACCCTTGCCACATTAGCAGAACAACTTGGCTATAAAAAAGCCGTTAAACTTCTTGCCGAAACACTGGAAGAAGAAAAAGAAACCGATCTTAAACTCACCGACCTGGCCGTAGGAAATATTAACCAAAAAGCGCAAAAATGACGCTATAACACAGGTTAAATATAATGAGCATCAGTCCCAGGACAATTAAACGGTGCCATTTAACGGCAGCTATAATATGGTTCATCCTTGCTATTCCTTCCGTAATATGGTGGAAGAATAGCGTACTATGG
Organism: Enterobacter sp. A8; assembly: GCF_004296595.1. Taxonomy (NCBI): domain Bacteria; kingdom Pseudomonadati; phylum Pseudomonadota; class Gammaproteobacteria; order Enterobacterales; family Enterobacteriaceae; genus Enterobacter; species Enterobacter sp. A8. The sequence continues at coordinate 459,376 of NZ_SCMF01000001.1, read as the reverse complement.
GTCATTATCATCAGTATTTACGCCAATATTGTCGGCCATTTATCTGGCTACAGTGCCGCACGTGCCGATCAGGCTGCTGAAAGTGAGACCAAATAAGCGAACCTATAATGAGGAACGAAATATGAATCACGTAGAACACTACCATGACTGGCTACGCGATGCCCATGCAATGGAAAAGCAAGCCGAATCAATGCTGGAATCGATGGCCAGCCGTATTGAAAATTATCCTGATGTTCGCGCCCGTATTGAGCAGCACCTTAATGAGACAAAACGGCAAATCACATTGCTGGAGGAAATCCTCGATCGTAATGATATTTCTCGTTCGGTTTTAAAAGACTCGATGAGCAAAATGGCTGCGCTCGGCCAGTCCATCGGCGGCATGTTCCCGTCCGATGAGATTGTTAAAGGCTCCATCAGCGGCTATGTTTTCGAACAGTTCGAAATTGCCTGCTACACCTCCCTGCTGGCCGCGGCCAAAAAAGCGGGCGACACCGCCTCTGTACCCGCCATTGAAACCATTCTCGCCGAAGAGCGCGAGATGGCCGACTGGCTGATTCGTCATATTCCGCAAACGACGGAACAGTTCCTGCTGCGTTCTGATGCATCAGGTGTCGAAGCGAAAAAATAAACCACAGGAGAGTGTATGTTTCGACACGTCAAACAGCTGCAATACACGGTTCGCGTTGCTGAACCGAATCCCGGCCTCGCCAATCTTCTGCTGGAACAATTTGGCGGGCCGCAGGGTGAACTGGCGGCCGCCTGCCGCTACTTCACCCAGGGCCTGAGTGATGACGATCCTGGCCGTAAAGATATGCTGATGGATATCGCGACCGAAGAGTTGAGCCACCTCGAAATCATCGGGACGCTGGTCGGCATGCTGAATAAAGGGGCCAAAGGCGCGCTGGCGGAAGGGGTAGAGAACGAAGCCGAGCTGTACCGGTCCATGACCGAAAACGGCAACGACAGCCATATCACCTCCCTGCTCTACGGCGGCGGTACCCCGCTCACTAACTCCGCGGGTGTGCCCTGGACGGCGGCCTATGTTGATACCATTGGTGAACCCACGGCGGATCTGCGCTCGAACGTGGCCGCAGAGGCGCGGGCAAAAATCATCTATGAGCGTCTGATCAACGTGACAGACGATCCCGGGGTGAAAGATGCACTGGCGTTTCTGATGACGCGAGAGGCGGCGCACCAGCTCTCCTTCGAGAAGGCGCTTCAGTCTATTCGCAATAATTTCCCGCCGGGGAAATTGCCGCCAATCGAGGAATTCACCAACAAGTACTACAATATGTCTGAAGGTGGCGAGGTCCGCGGAAGCTGGAACAGCGATAAGCATTTCGACTACGTTGAGGCCCCCCAACCTGCGGTTGACGGTGGAGACGGGAGTGCAAGCGTGACGCTCTCGACCGAACAGGCTACGCTCGTCAAGGCGATGTCTGCTCGCACAAAATCCGATCCGAATGCCGACCCGTTAACAGGTGCCGAGCTAGGCGCCGGTAAGAAAAAACCGTAACCGGTTTTGCCAGGCAGCTCCCGCTGCCTGGTAATTCTCGTGCCCCATCGTTCCAGAGGTACGGACCATGTTCGAACTCGACGCGTTTCATCTGGCGAGAATTCAGTTCGCTTTTACCGTCTCGTTTCATATTCTCTTCCCGGCGATCACCATCGGGCTTGCCAGCTATCTGGTGGTGCTCGAAGGGATGTGGCTGCGTACCAAAAACGACGTCTGGCGCTCCCTGTACCATTTCTGGCTCAAAATATTTGCCGTCAACTTTGGTATGGGCGTTGTGTCCGGGCTGGTCATGGCCTATCAGTTCGGCACCAACTGGAGCGGGTTCTCTCAGTTTGCAGGTAGCATCACCGGGCCATTGCTGACCTACGAGGTATTAACCGCTTTCTTCCTGGAGGCCGGTTTTCTCGGCGTAATGCTGTTCGGCTGGAACAAGGTTGGACCGGGACTGCACTTCTTCGCAACCTGCATGGTGGCGCTGGGTACGCTAATGTCCACCTTCTGGATCCTCGCCTCTAACAGCTGGATGCACACTCCGCAGGGCTTCACCATTGAGAACGGTCAGGTGATCCCTGAAGACTGGCTGGCCGTCATCTTCAACCCCTCTTTCCCGTACCGACTGATTCACATGTCCATTGCCGCGTTCCTGTGCAGCGCACTGTTTGTGGGCGCGTCGGGAGCCTGGCACCTGCTGCGCGGCAACGACACGCCCGCCATTCGCAAAATGTTCTCGATGGCTATGTGGATGGCCCTGCTGGTCGCCCCCATTCAGGCCGTAGTCGGGGATATGCATGGCCTGAACACGCTTGAACATCAGCCTGCCAAAATCGCCGCCATCGAGGGGCACTGGGAAAATCCGCCAGGGGAAGCCACCCCGCTGCTGCTGTTTGGTCTGCCGGATATGGAAGAGGAGCGCACCAAATACGGGCTTGAGATCCCGGCCCTCGGCAGCCTGATCCTCACCCACAGTCTGGATAAACAGGTCCCCGCGCTGAAAGATTTCCCGAAAGAAGATCGCCCGAACTCCACCATCGTCTTCTGGTCGTTCCGCATCATGGTTGGCATGGGGCTGTTGATGATCGCCCTCGGCGTCCTGAGCCTGTGGCTACGCTATCGCCACCGGCTGTATCACTCGCGCCCGTTCCACTGGTTTGCCCTCTGTATGGGGCCAGCCGGTCTGCTGGCGCTGCTCGCTGGCTGGGTGACCACCGAAGTGGGTCGCCAGCCGTGGGTGGTCTACGGTTATCTGCGCACCATCGACGCGGTCTCTCTGCATAGCACGCTGCAGATGAGCATCAGCCTGCTGGCCTTCATCGTCGTTTATTGCTCGGTGTTTGGCGTGGGCTATGTCTACCTTGTGCGTCTGATTAAGAAAGGACCACAGCCGGTGGACACGCTAACCTCGAACACCTCGGGCACTCCCGCCCGTCCGCTGTCTGCCGCTGAGTCTGTTCCGGAAGAGGAGAGAATCTGATGGGCGTCGATATCTCGGTTATCTGGTTTGCCATCATCGTCTTCGCCACCCTGATGTACATCATCATGGATGGCTTTGATTTGGGGATCGGTCTGCTGTTTAACTTCGTGGGCGATGCTAAAGAGCGCGACGTGATGGTGAACAGCGTGGCCCCCGTCTGGGACGGCAACGAAACCTGGCTGGTGCTGGGCGGCGCAGGGCTGTTTGGCGCCTTTCCGCTGGCCTATGCGGTGATCATCGATGCGCTCACCATTCCGCTTACCGCCATGCTGATCGGTCTTATCTTTCGCGGTGTCGCCTTTGAGTTCCGCTTCAAAGCGACGCCCTCTCACCGCCAGTTCTGGGACTATGCCTTTGCGGGAGGCTCGCTACTCGCCACCTTCAGCCAGGGCGTGGTGGTCGGCGCGGTGATCAACGGTTTTGAAGTAGAAGGCCGACGCTACGTGGGGTCTGCCCTCGACTGGCTGACCCCCTTCAACCTGTTCTGCGGTATCGGGCTAGTGGTGGCCTATACGCTGCTGGGCACCACGTGGCTTATCATGAAAAGCGAAGGTGCACTGCAAAACCGCATGCGCGAGTTGACCCGCCACGTGCTGCTGGCGCTGATTGTCGTCATCGCGGTGGTGAGCATCTGGACGCCACTCGGCTGGCAGTACGTGGCCGAGCGCTGGTTTACCCTGCCTAACTTCTTCTGGTTCCTGCCGGTGCCTCTGCTGGTAGGCGTATTTAGCCTGTGGATCTGGCGCTTGACCCGCAACCCGGCCAGCCACGCGCGTCCGTTCCTGTTGACGCTTGGGCTTATCTTCCTCGGTTTTAGCGGACTGGGCATCAGCCTGTGGCCGAACATTATTCCGCCGGGCATTAGCCTGTGGGATGCCGCGGCCCCGCCCGCCAGCCAGCTCTTTATGCTGGTGGGGACGTTACTGATTATTCCGGTGATCCTGGTGTACACCGCCTGGAGTTACTACGTCTTTCGGGGAAAAGTGTCTGATACAGAAGGTTACCACTGAGGTGCAGGATGGCAGGATGGCATACACGGGCCATTATTTATCAAATTGATACGGCACTGTTTTACGATTTAAACGGCGATGGCTGCGGAGACATCGCCGGAATAACGGCCAAATTGCGTTATATACGCCGCATGGGGGCGACAGTAATCTGGATCACTCCGTTTTACCTTACCCCTTTTCTGGACGAAGGGTATGACGTCAGCGACCACCTGCAGGTCGATCCCCGGTTCGGCAAACTGGCGGATATTATCGCTTTTATTGAGCAGGCACGTGAGCTGGGGATGCAGGTCATTATCGAGCTGTTGATCCAGCATACGTCGGACGCCCACCCCTGGTTTCAGGAGGCCCGGCGCAACCCGAAATCCCCCTTTCGCGACTATTACCTGTGGTCAGATAATGACGATGACGATACGCCCCCGATGTTCCCCGGCGTGGAAAAGAGCATCTGGACATGGGATGACGAGGCGGGTCAATACTACCGGCATATGTTTTATCGCCACGAGCCTGATCTCAACCTCACCTCACCAGCGGTAATTAAAGAGATAGAGAACATTATCCTCTTCTGGCTTAAGCTCGGCGTATCGGGATTCCGTCTGGACGCCGCGTCGCATCTCACCACCCAGGCCGGAAGCGGTGACGAGAAAAAGGGGCTGTGGATCCTGGAGCACTTGCGCCGCCTGATTACCCAACATAACCCGCAGGCGATTCTGCTCGGTGAAGTTGACGTAGAAGTGGAAGCCTACAAAGACTATTTCGGCAATAACGACCGCCTTCATCTGGTGCTTAACTTCTGGCTTAACAAATATTTCTACGTGAGCCTGGCCAGGAAAAGCGCCCGCCCGCTGCGCAATGCGGTGAAGAAAATGATCGTCCCGCCAGACTCCTGCTGCTTTGCCAACTGGTTGCGTAACCACGACGAGCTGGATCTGGAGGGGATCGGTAAAAAGGACAAACAGTTCGTCCTCGACACGTTCGCCCCGGATGAAGAGATGAACGTGTACCAGCGTGGGATCCGCCGTCGCCTGGCGCCGATGCTGAATGGCGACCAGAAGCGGCTGGCGCTCTGCCACGCCGTGCTGTTCTCCCTGCCCGGGGTGCCCGTTATGCGCTACGGGGATGAAATCGGCATGGGTGATGATCTGGATTTAGAAGAGCGTTACGCCGTGCGTACGCCCATGCAGTGGGCGCCCTCTCAGGGCGGTGGCTTCTCTGATGCAGACCCGCAGAGCTTTATCGCGCCCATCATTGACCATGGGCCCTATCGTTATCAGAAAATTAACGTGGCGGATTCGCTGTTGCACCGCAACTCGCTGCTGCACCGGATTATAGATATCGCCAACACGCGGTCTGAATTCCCGGAGATTGCCGTGGCGCCGTTTCATCTTATCGCCATCGATAATGATGCAGTGCTGGGAATTTACTACGAGGCTGAAGATCGCAGCATTCTTACCTTTGTTAATTTCAGCGATAAACCGGTGACCTTCACCGCCAGAGGGATCCGCCACGCCACCTGGACCGCCTGTCTGGCAGACAAACGCTACGAGGATGCGCTGGTCTGCGGCAAAACCGTTGAGCTGGATATAGGCGGCTACGGCTATCGCTGGTTCTGGACAAACCGTAGCGCGCTGCGCTGACTACTTTTTGCGGCCGCGCATCAGGCGTGTGAGCACAATCCCTGCGACGGCCAGGGAGCCCAGCAGCACTTTCCCGGGCGCGCCAGAGGAGACGGCGCTGGCGCGCGTTTTCGCCTCAGCAGAGAAATGGCCGTGGATTTTGTGCAGGTCGTTGACCGGCTGGTCGAGGTAATCCCGCCGGTCTTCTGCGTTCAGGGTGTCGGTCATCTGCCCTTCCCAGGCCTTTTTCACCATCAGACGGTCAAGAAAGCCGGGGAAGAGGAACTGGCCGACAATCGACTGGATGGTACTGCTGCCCACCCACAGCTCGCGCACCGGTTTTTGCGCCACCCTGAAAATGGCACTCGCGGCCACTTCCGGCTCAAACACTGGCGGAACCGGGCGCATCGCCCAGGCAAACTTATTCCGTGCCCATTCAAACTGCGGCGTATTTAGCCCCGGCATCTGGACCATGGCGAGCTGCACCCGGCTGTTCTCATGCATCAGCTCGGTACGCACCGCATCGGTAAAGCCCCGGATCGCGGCTTTGGCGCCGCAGTAGGCGGACTGCAAAGGAATGGAGCGGTAGGCCAGCGCGGAGCCAACCTGAATAATTACGCCCCGATCGCGCGGCACCATCAGTTCCAGCGCGGCACGGGTACCGTTCACGTAGCCAAGGTAGGTGACTTCTGTGACGCGGCGAAATTCATCCGGCGTCATGGTCCGAAACGGCGCCAGCACCGCCCCCATGGCATTATTGACCCACACATCTATCGCCCCAAGGCGATACTCAATTTCGTTGGCGGCATCCACCACCGCCTGACTGTCGGCCACATCCGCCTGCACGGCCAACGCATTGACGCCAAAACGGCGTAGCTCTTCCTGGGTCGAGTGAAGGCTTGTCTCCTCGCGCGCAATAATGCCCACATCGTAGCCCGCTTTTGCAAAGTGCAGCGCCGTGGCTTTCCCCACGCCAGCCGTCCCGCCAGTAATGACCATCACTGCCATAAAACCTCCGCGTTATTTCAGCCCGATAATTTCGTCACTAATTCAGCCAGCGAGTAATGCACCGCTTTTTCCACCACGTCCTGACAGTCGCCGGAAAAGAGCACCCTGCTCGTTTCCGTCTTTCCGCCGATATTCCAGGCGAAGCACACGGTCCCCGCCGCCGTGCCGTCATCTCCCCCTTCCGGCCCGGCATACCCGCTGATGGCAATACTGACATCGGCCTGGGCAATGTCGCGGATGCTGGCCGCCATCTCGGTGACGGTCTGTTCACTGACGGCGGTAAACCGCGCGAGGGTTTCCGGGCTTACGCCCAGGATCCTCTCCTTCGCGCTATCGCTGAAGACGACCAGCCCCACATCATAAAAATCGGCAGTGTTCTCTTCCGCGCAGAGCGCCACCGAAAGCTTCCCGCCGGTGCAGGATTCTGCGGTTGTTAAGCGAAGCCCTGCATCGATTAACCTGCTCGCCAGTTTTTTGGTCAGTTCAGCCACGGTAATGGTGTTGTCGTGGTATAGATTGCTCATCATCAGGCCTCTCATTTTTTCTCAGGAATAATGGAAATATGGCCATTGCGTTCCAGAATGGCATATTTAATTTCACTTAACTTTGTAATACCATTATTCTGCCGGGCTGAAACCAGAATATCATCACATGAAACATCGACCTTTTTGAGTTTATCTGCTAAGGGCACGCCGTTCTCAACCAGAATTACCGGCGTGCCATCCAGGATATTCTCCACCGGCGAAAAATACTTTTTCATCAGTCCAAAAATAATATCCACAACCACCAGCGTGGTGATGGTTATCATTGCGCCCGTGACCGAAAAATCCTCCCCCAGCAGGGCCTGCTGGGTTGCTTCGCTGATAATTAACAGGAGAATAAGATCAAAGCTGGTCATCTGCAGCAACGCACGTCGTCCGGCCACTTTGAAGACCACCACCAGAAACAGGTAAATCGCCAACGCCCTAAAAACCATATCCATGGCAGCCTCCTAAGGGTAAATAAATTGCCAGAAAGGAATATCCGGCAGGTTGTTTACACGAATGACGTTGTGCCATTTACCGCCTCTGGTCGGGGTAATGAACAGCCAGACCGAAAAATGTGGCGATTTTTCAAGATGATTATAGACAAAATAGAGCGTGTTCCCGCGGCTGTACATGCTGTCTGGCTGCGGCCAGACGCTGCCCGGCTCGTAGGCGTCGCTGCTCTCGCTGGTCATGCTCACAGTGTATTTGCCCTCGCTGTTGACCGGAAAGATCAGCTGAAGTCGCGACTCCGTTTGCCGACGCGCAAAGCGTTCATAGTTGAGGGTCAGGGATTTTGCAGAATTGGTTTTCTCCGTGTTACTCACTATCCCACTTGAAAACAGACCGGCAATCGCCGCGATGATAATACTCAGTAACACAATAAATCCGACCTGGCGAAATGCATATTCAAACCTCAGCAAGCGATAACTCTCATTTATCCCGGGTAACTTTTCATTTTTATCATTCATGGCAGCCATCACCGTTTCGCTTATTTACCAAACGTTCTGTTTTGTATGGCGAATGTTTTTAAGACTTATCACATTTGCCACATAAAGGAATAGCAACAATACTTAATAAGTCAAGACACCTTAAATGAAGGATATCAGATGAAATTATCACTTATTTCCGCTTTTTTAATATTTATGGTGCCAACCGCATGGGCTGATAATAACGGCGGGTTACAAAAGGGTGAAGCGCCGCCCCCTCCGCATGCGCTGGATAGCGGTTATCGCGGCACCGATGATGCCCGTATTATGACCATCGACCAGGCGAAACAAATGCATGATGGCGCGACCATTTCACTGCGCGGCAACCTTATTGACGGTAGCGGCGATAAGTATGTATTTCAGGATAAATCCGGAAAAATCGACGTTATTATCCCAAAAGCAGTTTTTGACGGCAGAACAGTCAAACCAGACCAGATGATCAGCATTAACGGTTCGCTTGATAAAAAGTCATCGCCTTCCGTTGTACGTGTCGATCATCTGCAGAAATAACTCAGCGAAGCGTTAACGCTGTATTTTCATCCTAACTCACCTATTGGCTTAAGGAGTCAGCTATGAGTGATACTCAACAACGTACGAACGCTTATCCGCAACCCCCTTTCCCGGAACAGCCGCAGACGCCACCAGGACTGGCTTCTGAGATGCAACCTGTTCCCGATCACGGGGAAACGAGCTATAAAGGCCACGGCCGTCTGGCGGGCAAAAAAGCGCTGATTACCGGCGGTGACTCCGGTATCGGCCGCGCGGTGGCCATTGCCTACGCCCGTGAAGGCGCCGATGTCGCCATTAACTATCTGCCTGAAGAAGAGAAAGACGCCGCAGAGGTCATCGACCTGATCAAGGCCGAAGGGCGCAACGCCGCCGCGCTGCCGGGGGATGTCCGGGATGAAACCTTCTGCCAGAACCTGGTGGAAGAAGCGGTGGCTAAACTTGGCGGGCTGGACATTCTGGTGAATAACGCCGGTCGCCAGCAGTATCGGGAATCGCTGGAAGAACTCACTACCGAAGATTTCGATGCCACGTTTAAAACCAACGTTTATGCCCCGTTCTGGATCACCAAAGCGGCGCTTCGCCATCTGAAAGCCCCTGCGGCAATTATTAACACCTCCTCGGTGCAGGCGGTAAAACCCAGCCCTGTCCTGCTGGACTATGCCCAGACCAAAGCCTGTCTGGCGGTGTTTACCAAATCCCTTGCCAAACAGCTTGGGCCGAAGGGCATTCGCGTTAATGCCGTGGCTCCCGGGCCTTACTGGACGGTGCTGCAATCCAGCGGCGGCCAGCCGATGGAGAAAGTGAAGCAGTTTGGGGGTGACACACCGCTGGGCCGTCCGGGCCAGCCGGTGGAGATTGCACCTTTATACGTCACGCTGGCGTCAGATGAGTGTTCCTTTACGACCGGCCAGGTATGGTGTTCCGACGGCGGTGATGGCGTGATTTAACGTTTCCCTGCCCGAATGTGCAATAAATGAACAAGGACGTTCAGCCCCCCGCCAAAAACATGTTGTAACTCAAATAGATCAAATGTTAAAAATATTTTGCTATCAAGTTATCAAAATTAAACAACTTAGCTTGTCACCCGCATCGCTCTGTTTTTAACATCGCCTATGGAAAAAAATGGTCTGTTCAGTCAGCGCATACGCTTGCGCCATTTGCATACATTTGTGGCCGTCGCTCAACAGGGAACGCTGGGGCGTGCGGCTGAAACCCTTAACCTGAGCCAGCCTGCTCTCTCAAAAACGCTTAACGAGCTGGAACAACTGACCGGTGCCCGTCTGTTCGATCGCGGCCGTCTGGGCGCACAACTGACCCTGGTCGGGGAGCAGTTTCTGACCCATGCAGTCAAAGTGCTTGATGCGCTCAATACCGCCGGACAGGCGCTAAACCGTAAAGAAGAGCAGACGCACGAGATTGTCCGCGTGGGTGCCCTGCCGACGGCGGCGCTGGGCATTCTGCCGCCGGTGATCGGTCAGTTTCACAAACAGCAAAAACATACGACCCTGCAGGTCGCCACCATGAATAACACCATGCTGCTTGCGGGGCTGAAATCCGGCGAGCTGGATTTGGGTATCGGACGGATGTCAGATCCCGAACTGATGGTGGGTCTGAATTATGAACTGCTGTTCCTGGAATCCCTGAAGCTGGTGGTACGCCCTAACCATCCTCTGTTGCAGGATACGGTCACCCTAAGCCGGGTGATGGAGTGGCCGGTGGTCGTGTCACCGAAAGGTACGGTTCCACGGCAAAATGCCGAAACGTTACTGCAGATGCAGGGCTGTACGCTGCCGACAGGCTGTATTGAAACCCTGTCCGCTTCCCTGTCACGCCAGCTTACCGTGGATTATGACTACGTCTGGTTCGTCCCCTCCGGTGCGGTCAAAGATGATTTACGCCAGGGCACGCTCACCGCACTGCCGGTGACCTCGCCCGGCGCCGGCGAACCGATTGGCATTTTAACCCGCGTTGATACGCCGCTCTCCTCAGGTGCACAGACGCTACTGAGCGCGATACGTAAATCGATGCCTGCCTGATTCCTTTCCCCTTGCCCTGACCCTCTCCCCCCGGGGCGAGGGTCATTCCTGCGTTCTAATCATTTAATGCGAAATCATTTATTAACAATTGCGCAAAACAATTTAACAGTTTTATCATAGCGACGAATTCACCAAATGGTTCGTAAATATTTTATCAACCCCGAATTCAAGCGTATTAATCATTATTCCCACTGCATTTATTACCCACCTGGTACACTTCCGGCACGTTGTCGTGCTGTGCAGCGGGGGATCTTAAGGAGAAAGAGATGGCATTTGGCAGCGCGCCACGTGGGATACCCCGTATCCTGCAGTGGCTCCTTGCCGGACTGATGGCGATCGTCGGTCTGGCCGTTGGCGGGTTGGGTTTTAAACTCGTCACCGTAGGCGGAAGTGGATACTTCCTGATCATGGGCGTGGTAATGGTGATTGCCGCGATCCTGATTTTCATCAACCGCAGCAGCGGGATTGTGTTGTATGGCATCGCGTTTATCGCGTCGCTGTTCTGGGCGGTAAGCGATGCCGGCTGGGATTTCTGGCCGCTCTTCTCACGCCTCTTCACCTTTGCGGTTCTGGCATTCCTCTGTGCCCTCGTCTGGCCGTTCCTGCGTGCGGCAAACCGTGCGACGCCAGTGAAAAAAGGCCCGGCCTTTGGCGTGGCGGCGCTGCTCGCCGTGGCAATGCTTGTCAGCCTGGGCTGGATGTTTATACCCCAAACGCTGGTGGCGGCGAATGAGCCGGTGCCGGTGAAACCGGTCGCGGCTGGCGAACAGCAGAAGAACTGGGAACACTGGGGTAACACCACCCACGGGGATCGTTTTGCGGCCCTTGACCAGATTAACAAGCAGAACGTTAACGAGCTGAAAGTCGCGTGGGTTGCCCATACCGGGGATATCCCCCAGAGCAACGGCTCCGGTGCGGAAGACCAGAACACGCCGCTGCAGATTGGCGACACGCTCTACGTCTGTACGCCGTACAGCAAAGTGCTGGCGCTGGATGTAGATTCCGGGAAAGAGAAGTGGCGTTACGACGCCAAAGCCACGGCCCCGAACTGGCAGCGCTGCCGTGGGCTGGGCTATTTTGAAGATTCACAAAACGTGACAACGTCACAGGCTGATGCGCAGCCCGCCGCCTGTCCGCGCCGTCTGTTCCTGCCCACCACCGATGCCCGCCTGATTGCCATCAACGCCGATAACGGTAAAGCCTGCGAAGACTTTGGTGACAAAGGTACCGTGGATCTGAGCGTGGGTATGGGTGAGATTAAACCGGGCTACTATCAGCAAACCTCCACGCCGCTTGTGGCAGGAAACGTGGTGGTGGTCGGCGGACGCGTGGCGGATAACTTCTCCACCGGCGAACCGCCGGGCGTGGTGCGCGCCTATGACGTTCATACCGGTAAACTGGCCTGGGCGTGGGATCCGGGTAATCCGAACCTGACCGGCCTGCCGCCGGAAGGCCAGACCTACACGCGCGGTACACCGAACGTCTGGTCTGCAATGTCCTATGACGCAAAACTGAACCTGATTTACCTGCCAACCGGTAATGCCACGCCAGATTTCTGGGCCGGAGAACGCACCGCGCTTGATGATAAATACAGCTCCTCCATCGTTGCCGTTGATGCCACCACCGGCCAGGTCCGCTGGCATTTCCAGACCACCCATCACGACCTGTGGGACTTCGATCTGCCTTCTCAACCGCTGCTGTACGATCTGCCAGACGGTAAAGGCGGAACCACGCCGGTACTGGTGCAGACCAGTAAACAGGGCATGATCTTTATGCTCAACCGCGAAACCGGCAAACCGGTGGCGAAAGTGGAAGAACGTCCGGTCCCGGCGGGTAACGTGCAGGGCGAACGCTACTCCCCGACGCAGCCGTATTCCGTCGGTATGCCGATGATTGGCAACCAGACCCTGACCGAATCCGACATGTGGGGCGCGACGCCTGTCGACCTGCTGCTGTGCCGCATCCAGTTTAAAGAGATGCGCCATCAGGGGGTCTTTACCCCGCCGGGTCTCGATCGTTCCCTGCAGTTCCCTGGCTCACTGGGCGGGATGAACTGGGGCAGCGTCTCGGTCGATCCGAACAACGGGCTGATGTTCGTCAACGATATGCGCCTGGGTCTGGCCAACTACATGGTACCGCGTGCCAGCGTGGCGAAAGACGCCAGCGGGATTGAGATGGGTATTGTGCCCATGGACGGCACGCCGTTCGGCGCTATGCGCGAGCGTTTCCTGTCACCGCTGGGTATTCCATGCCAGAAACCGCCGTTTGGCACGATGTCCGCGGTTGACCTGAAATCCGGCAAGCTGGTGTGGCAGGTTCCGGTGGGCACCGTGGAAGATACCGGCCCGCTGGGTATTCGCATGCACATGCCAATCCCTATCGGGATGCCAACCCTTGGCGCGTCACTCTCCACCCAGTCTGGCCTGCTGTTCTTTGCCGGCACTCAGGATTTCTACCTGCGCGCGTTCGATACCGCCACCGGAAAAGAGATCTGGAAAGACCGTCTGCCGGTCGGCAGCCAGTCCGGGCCGATGACCTACGTTTCACCGAAAACCGGTAAACAGTACATCGTCATTAACGCTGGCGGCGCCCGCCAGTCACCGGATCGCGGTGATTACGTTATCGCGTATGCGTTACCCGATAAAAAGTAAGCGATGAAAAAAGGGACCGAAAGGTCCCTTTTTATTTGTAGGTCGGGTAAGGCGAAGCCGCCACCCGACACAACACGCCACTCAGAACGTCTCCCAGTTATCCCCGGAAACCGCTGCCGCCGGACGCAGCGGCGCATTCTTCGCCACTGGCGCAGACGTTGCCGCCCGGCCTTGCTTCGCGCCGCTCAGTCGAAATGCACCCACCGCCTCGGTCAGACGCGCGCCCTGTTCTTCCAGCGACGCCGCCGCGGCGGAAGCCTCTTCCACCAGCGAGGCGTTCTGCTGGGTCACTTTATCCATCTCAGAAATCGCCTGGCTCACCTGCTCAATACCACGGCTCTGTTCATCAGACGCGGCAGCGATCTCCAGCATAATGTCCGTGACGCGTTTAACCGCTTCGACGATTTCATTCATGGTATTACCGGCGGCGACGACCTCACCCGAGCCCTGGTCAATCAGCGAAACGGATTCGTTGATCAGGCTTTCGATCTCTTTGGCGGCATTCGCACTGCGGCTTGCCAGAGTACGAACTTCGCTTGCCACCACGGCAAACCCGCGCCCCTGCTCACCCGCACGCGCTGCTTCTACCGCCGCGTTAAGCGCCAGAATATTGGTCTGGAAGGCGATACTGTTAATCACGGCGGTAATTTCAGAGATCTTCTTCGAACTGGTAGAGATATTGCCCATGGTTTTAACCACCCCGGAGACCATCTGGCCGCCACGACTGGCTTTACCGGAGGCATCTTCCGCCAGCTTGCTGGCATGGTGCGCGTTATCGGCGTTCTGTTTCACCGTTGCGGTGAGCTGTTCCATGCTGGCTGCCGTCTGCTCAATGGCAGCCGCCTGCTGCTCGGTACGGGAAGAGAGGTCGGTGTTGCCTGCGGAGATTTCGCTGGTGCCACGATAGATCTCTTCCGCCCCCTGACGCACGGTACCGACAGTGTTCTCCAGCGAGTGCTGCATGGTTTGCAGGTCGCGCGTCAGGCGGCCAATTTCGCTGCGTCCGGCCACATCGTCCGGCATGGTGAGGTCGCCTTTGGCGATATTTTCAATGCGTTTCGCGGCGCGCTGCAACGGGGTGATAACCGTGCGACGCAGCACGACAAAGGTCATGGCCGTCAGCACCAGCGCCAGGGCAAACGCGCCCACCATAAACATCAGACCCAGCTGGGTGCGGCTGTGTGCCTTAACCGTCAGGGCGTTCGCGCGCTCGGTGCGGATCTTTATCGCCTTCAGCAGCACGGCGTTGTAGGCATCATCCAGCGGGCGGGCGCTTTCGTTTTCATGGTTAATGATGGCTTCAAACATGCCGTTTTTAGCAAACTTAAGCATCGGCTGCAGGCCTGCGATATAGGCGTCATAGCGTGTTTTCAGATCGGCATCCAGCGCTTCATCCTCAGGCGTACGAACCGCGCGATTGATGTAGGCATTAAACCCTTCCTGAGACTGTTTGATCCGTTTTTCCGCCTCAGCGATGTTTTGCTTCATCGCATCCATTTCCGCGATACGGCTCGCCGCCCCGGCGTGGATCATATTGATACGCGCGGTTCGCAGATGGTTTGAGCTATTCGACAGCCCCATACGCACCTGAATTTCAGACGTGACATCCTGCTGATCGGTGTCGGCCTGTAAAAGGAAATACCCCGCCAGACCTGCGCTCAAGGCAAATAGCAGAATAATGCCACCGAGAATGGAGGAAAACAGCGGAACCAGCCTGATGTGATGCAAGAAGCCCAGCTTGCGCTGCGCTGGCATCGAAGTAGTGTTGTCCATGACCGTCGACTCTCTTGTAGGTAAGATGCGTAAAAACACGCCTGTTAAATAGTCATCGGCACGGCTGAGATTTAGATTACGGCTAAAAACGCCGCACTGGTCACACTTTAGAGAAGATTATTAAAGAAACGCCAGCGGCGAAAAACCGCTGGCGTAAGAGTTACTTGTCGCCGAAATGAATAACGGTACGAATGGATTTACCTTCATGCATCAGATCGAACGCCTCGTTGATCTGCTCCAGCGGTAAACGGTGGGTAATGAACGGATCGAGCTGGATTTTCCCGGCCATTGCATCTTCAACCATCCCCGGCAGCTGCGTGCGCCCTTTCACGCCGCCGAACGCTGAGCCACGCCATACGCGCCCGGTTACCAGCTGGAACGGACGGGTTTTGATCTCCTGGCCCGCACCGGCCACGCCGATGATAATGCTCTCGCCCCAGCCTTTGTGGCAGCATTCAAGCGCAGAACGCATCACGTTCACGTTGCCGATACATTCGAAGCTAAAGTCCACGCCGCCGTCGGTCATCTCAACAATGACCTCCTGAATCGGTTTTTCGTGATCTTTCGGGTTCACGAAATCGGTCGCGCCCATTTCACCCGCCAGTTTGAATTTCTCCGGGTTGGTATCGACCGCGATGATCCGCCCGGCCTTCGCCTGGACCGCGCCCTGAATCACCGCCAGACCAATCCCGCCAAGACCGAACACCGCCACGGTGTCGCCCTCTTTCACTTTGGCCGTGTTGTGTACTGCCCCAATCCCAGTGGTGACGCCGCAGCCCAGCAGACAGACTTTATCCAGCGGCGCCTGCGGGTTCACCTTCGCCAGTGAGATCTCCGCGCAAACGGTGTATTCACTGAAGGTGCTGGTGCCCATGTAGTGGTAAACCGGCTCGCCGTTGTAGGAGAAACGGGTGGTACCGTCCGGCATCAGGCCCTTGCCCTGGGTGGCGCGAACCGCCTGGCAGAGGTTGGTCTTACCGGATTTACAGAACTTACACTCGCCGCATTCTGCAGTGTACAGCGGGATCACGTGGTCGCCCGGCTTCAGGCTGGTCACGCCTTCGCCCACTTCCACCACCACACCGCCCCCTTCATGGCCGAGCACCGCCGGGAAAACGCCTTCCGGATCGTCGCCCGACAGCGTAAAGGCATCGGTATGGCACACCCCGGTATGGGTAATTTTGATCAGCACTTCGCCCTTCTTCGGCGGTGCAACGTCGATTTCAACGATTTTGAGCGGCTGGCCAGGGCCAAATGCGACGGCTGCGCGAGATTTCATAGTGTCTTCCCTTATTGTGTGGTGTGTGGGTTTATTTTAGATAAGCGCGCAGCAAATGGCCGACTTCTGCCATGCGCACGGCTCGCTGATCCGGCGTGGTTTCCCCCGTTACCAGCTCATCTTTGAGGTGAATTTCGACCATTTCGCCCATCAGGCCATTGGCAGCACCGCGCACGGCGGCAATTTGCTGCAGGATGGCCAGACAGGGGTCGCCCGACTCCAGCGCGCGTTCAAGGGCATCAACCTGGCCCCGAATGCGACGAACGCGAGTGAGGATACGTTTTTTATCTTCGGGTGAGTGCGGCATACGGCCTCCTGATACTATAGGGGGGTATGGTACCCCTTAAAGCAACATTATGTAAACAACAGCTTTCATAGGGTTATCAGGCTCTTGAAGCGCATTATCATACATAAGTAATTCTGAATAATTTCTCTTTGAAATGCTGGCCTCAACATTCGAATTAAGCCATTTTCTATGGCTAAGCCAAAAAAAAGCGTCACCAGTACCCTTTATTCGCTGGAATCGATAAGCAGCATTGATAATAATTCAAAAAACCTTCTAAACCTTAAACCTGGTAACAGGTTGAAATGAAATGGTTTCCGCCATGATTAAATTTTCCTTAATAATAAAGGCTTCTACGAAATCTTATTTTTTGGCGTTCAGAATCTGTAAACGGTCAAAATCAAACCACTCCTCTTTGATGTAAGATATATAATTCAAAATAATTATCGAAACCATATTGCGCAAGCCATTGTTATATATAGAGAAAAATCACAACACCTTAAAATAACGATCAATATCAATGAGTTACAACATTGATTGATGTCTAATCACGTGCTAAACCTAAATCCAGGTAAAAAATATCTTATGGAGAAGAGTATGATGTCGTGGCGAGTATTAAGTTCTGTCATTTGCCCTAACACAGGAATCGTTTATTCGCACATTGTTGGTTTGAAATTATTAAGATTAATAATTTGGTACGAGAGTGACATCTATCTTTTGCCCGGAGACAGAATACATACAACAAAAAATGGAATTTTTGTAAATGGCGTGTTCAACCACATATCCCTTTATAACGTCTCGCCATACAATGAGAACCTGTGGGACGAAATAAAAAACAAAATGGCCTGTCCTTTTAATAAAAACCTGGATTCTGAAGACTGCTCATACGCTGAGCATTGCAATGCGCGCAAATGCCCGCACGGATTTGAGACAACCCCGTTGATAATAAGAGTGCCCCGCGATAGCTAATCATTTAATAAGTTAGCTTTTGGATCCGCTGCCCCCTGTTACAGGGACCGCATGCTTAACATATATTAGACTGAGATACCAACTGAAACCCTATCAGTTACGGCCCCCGCGCGCCTGTCGATGACTTGCGGCAGGCGCGAGGCCATATCTCAGATAACATACGTTATTAATCATTTGGTTTGGTATTATTTATACTTTTATTCATCCTGGTGGCAGAGGTCTTCTACCACATCTTTTAACTAAACTTTAAATGTTACGCGCGGAGATCTCTGCTTTAGTTAAGCTGTATAGCTCATCTTGTAACCTATTAAGCGCGTTGTTCTCTTCTCGCAGCATTTTGCCGTTATTTTGCAGTATTAAGTCGTTAAAGGACCCTGCCCCTGCGAAAATAGACCTGATACCTAACAAGGCCTGCTCATAATCAGAGTCCAGCTGTTCGCGAAAATAGATGAGTTTCTTTGACCAAACACTTTCATTACATGAAACAAGCAACTCAATGATTTTATTGAGTAAAACATTAACATCTGATGTCATTTCAGTCTCCTGATGATACCGGTCATTGCAGTCGCGCAACGACATGCCCCTTCCTGCCGACTGGCGCTGCGCTTACCCGGCCTTCATTTCTTTTGCTAATCTTTGCAACTCTTCTTTCAGCCAGCGGGTTGCGCCCCGCTGACCGCTGCGTTTATGGGAGTAAATTTTCACGTCAAATTTTTGAATGGAGAACGGTAAGGTAAAAATGTTGATATTCACGGCCGCCTTCAGCTTTTCGGCTGCATACCGGGGAATGGCCATCAGCAGATCGCTTTGCGCAACGATAAACGGTGCGCTGAGCATTGACGGGGTTTTGATTGCAATGTGCCGGGTATAGCCCAACTCCTCCAGCCGTAAATCCAGCACGCCCTGCTTCTCATTCCAGGGGGTGACAACCAGATGGCGGGCCGCGAGATAATCCTCCAGCGTCAGACGCGTCCGGCTTGCGTTGCTGATGACCACATACTCATCTTCAAACCAGCTTATCTCCTCCAGTTCAGGATGGCGGATCTCCTCCGCCGTGCTGAAACCGAGCGCCAGATCCACTTCGCCTGCCAGCAGCTCCGTCAGCGCCGGGCTGTGCGGCAGATAACGCAGTTCAAAACGCAAACCCGGCGCGGCATCCTGCAACGTGTGCATCAGGGCCGGGAATATACAAAGCGCGGTAAAATCTGTAATCGCAATGTGCAGGCTCTCGCTACTTTTGGCCGCTTCAAACTCCGGCTGCGGGGTAAGCTCATGATTAAGAAACGACAAAGCAGAAGCAATGGACGGCGCGAGCTGTGTGGCATACACGCTGGGTGACATGCGATGCCCTTCCCGGAAAAATAGCGGATCATTCAGCGTCGTTCGCAAACGTGACAGCGCATGGCTCAGTGCCGATGTGCTCATCGCTAACTCATCGGCGGCCAGGCGAACCGAACGGTGACGGTAAATGGCGTCGAAAACGGGCAGCAGGTTTAGATCAAGGCGTCTCAGGGCCGGATGCATAATATTCATCATTTGTTGATTTCATTGCACTTAATTCTTGGACAATACTCCGTATGCTTAGCGCCATCAATCGCAAAACATGCAGGAAATACCATGAGCATTACTATTCGTCAGGCCCGCCCCGAGGATGCGGCGGCCATTTACGCCATGATCTATGAGCTGGCGGTCTATGAAAAAGCGCCGGAAGAAGTGATCACCACGCCGGACGAGATCCGCGAAACCCTCTTTGGCGCAGACAGTAAAACCGAAGCGCTGATCGCGGAGTATGAAGGTAAGATCGCTGGCTATGCCGTGTTCTTCACCAGCTATTCAACCTGGCTTGGCCGCAACGGTATCTATATGGAAGACCTGTATGTATCCCCGGATTATCGCGGTAAAGGCGCGGGAAGAGCCTTGCTGAAACATATCGCGCAGCTCGCCGTAAAACGCCAGTGTGGTCGTCTGGAATGGAGCGTACTGGACTGGAACCAGCCGGCAATCGACTTCTACCTGAGCATTGGCGCGCTCCCGCAGTCCGAGTGGGTGCGCTATCGCCTGGATGGAGAAGCGCTGCTGAAATTTGCCGGGTAAACGGCGCGCGCTGTGCAGAGATCCCGGCTGTGCGGGATCTATGCTACAATTCCATAAATTTCATTAACATATTGTTGAATACCATGAGCACAGCCCCCTTCATTCGTCCTCAACTTACCCTGCCAAACGGCGCTGACAAACTGCTGCTGCACTCCTGCTGCGCGCCCTGCTCCGGCGAGGTAATGGAGGCCATTCAGGCCTCAGGCATTGATTACACCATCTTCTTCTATAACCCCAATATCCACCCGCAAAAGGAGTATCTCATCCGTAAGGAAGAGAATATTCGTTTTGCGGAAAAACACGGCGTGCCCTTTGTTGATGCGGATTACGATACGGACAACTGGTTTGAACGCGCAAAAGGGATGGAATGGGAGCCTGAACGTGGGATCCGCTGCACCATGTGTTTCGATATGCGTTTCGAACGCACGGCGTTATACGCGGCGGAAAATGGTTTCAGTGTGTTCAGTAGCTCCCTTGGCATCTCGCGCTGGAAGAATATGCAGCAGATCAACGACTGTGGTCAGCGCGCGGCAGCCCACTATCCGGGCATGGTCTACTGGGATTATAACTGGCGCAAGCAAGGCGGATCGTCGCGGATGATTGAGATCAGCAAGCGCGAACAGTTTTATCAGCAGGAGTACTGCGGATGCGTATATTCCCTGCGTGACAGCAACCTTCACCGTAAGTCGCAGGGGCGTCCTCTCATCAAAATTGGCAAACTGTTTTACGGCAAAGACGAGTCTGAAGAGTAAGGCGGCGCGAAGGGAGACATATCCTAAAACGCGCCTGAATCCGCATTACGGCTCTCAGATGTTGAAATAGCGGCTATCCTTTAATTATCCACAAAAGGAGGTAACAATGTCTGATTTCGACGCTGATAAAAACGCACAGTATGCTGGTGATAAAGCCAAAAATAAACTCGACGAACTGACGGGCTCTGCTCAGCAGCAGTTTGGTGAATTCGTTGACTCCCCTAAACATCAGGTGAAAGGGGCAGCACGAAAATATGCTGCGCAGGCCAGTGATGCCGTTTCTGATGTCACTGAGGCAGTCAGAAATAACCCGTTAACCGGCCTGATTGCGGCTGGTGCAGTGGGTATTGTTCTGGGCCTGTTACTCGGCCGTAAATAATCTCAGGCCCCACGGGGCCTTATTTTATTAGCTAAACAATCTTACCATGCGATCTAACTCCTCCTCTTTCACGGCGCGGGAAAGATAATATCCCTGGAAACTTTTTACGCCTAACGCCACCAGCTTTTCAAATTTCTCTTCGCTATCCACCCCCTCTGCAATACATTCGCTGCCGGTCATGTCACTGTATATCTGAATCGCTTTGATAAGTTTGTAATCATTGTCATTAGCGACAAACTTTCCGACAATATCCCGGTCAAGCTTTAAACCATCAAAATGAACCTGCCTCACCGGAAACATGGTTTGATGGCTGGAGAAGCAATCATCCAGGAATAACCGACACCCCGTACTGCGCAGGCGACGCATGGTTTCTGGGATGGTTTTATCTTTGGTCACATCAATATCTTCAGCAAATTCAAAGACCAGGTTCCCGGCCCACTGGGGTTTGAGCAGCATCTTGATGGCTTTTTTGGCCATCTCGGGCAAGGCATTTCCGGCCGCGAGTTCCGGCGGTATATTCACCGAAAAATAATATTTCCCGTTATATTTGTTGATGCCAGAAACAGCGGCATGCAGCACCAGCGCCGTGATATTCAACCATAGCTCACGATTTTTCACCCCGGTAAGAAAATGGGCAGGCTTGATAATTTTACCGTTCTTGTTCCAGCGTAATAAAATCTCAAACCCAACACCTTTTTTATTTTCATCGGTGATGATTTGATACGCAGGAAATATCTCCCTTTTAAGCAGCGCATTAAAGACATCCACCTCAGTACTGGACAGTGATTCTATTTTGCCCTGCCGTTCCCCACTCCCTGACGCAGAAAAACCCTGAGAATTTTTATACCACAACTGGATTAATTGCAGCTTTCTTAAACCGGCCTTGCGATGTGTATATACCGTTTTATTCGTCAGCCCAAATTTTTTGCACTGTTTATTTACCGACATGCCCCGGTAGAAATTTAATAAGACATCAAGTTCTCTGTTTGTGAGCCCTTTTTGACGGTCTTTAAAGCTACAGTCCGCATGATGATCCTGCAATGAGCGAGATCTGTCCCTGCATGCGTCATTTTTTTTCTGAACACGCGCAATAATATCGCCGCTGTTGGCGATGCGGATCAGAGATAATTTTTGATTGTTATTCAATAAACTACGCAAGGTCCCGTACAGCCAACTGTCAGGTATATTGCCATACAGAGTGACCGGGCGGATGACGGGAAGTGTGTTAAGAAGATCGGCAAGGTGCCTGAGGCTCTGCAAAAGATCCACGATCTCTTCCCCGAGAAAGACCGTAATTTTAGCGTCCTGATTTTTGATAATAGTGTAGACATCTTCCCGATTTGCGACGTCATCCTCAAAACGCACCTGTGACGCCAACCCTCCCTGCTCTTTCAGTAACAGACGGTACCCCTGGAACGTAAAACTGCAGGCTGAAATAACAAATTCCTGTGCATGACAATCATGATTATTGTGAGAATTGTTTTGAATCATAATGCGCTCCTGGGTACAAAAACACCGTTGCCCTGGTCAATAATGACCAGCACATCGAGACTAAAAACATGCGGAAATGTCACAAGCCTGAATATAACCTGCGTAACAGGTTAATTTTATCTTACCACCATAGGTTAATAAACCGTTATCAACGTCTCGCCCTGCAACATCTTTGCGTTAATCACCGCCTGGATCCATATGCTGTGCAAATATAACAATCTTTGCAAATAACGACGGAAAATGTTTTCCCTGCAAGGTATAATGAAAATTCCGAAAAAGAAGTCTGGACACTTCATTACGTCGGCTTGCTCAAAAAGAGAAAATGCTATGGATAATCATATCTCATCCAGGGCCTTGCTACATC
The DNA here is from genome assembly GCF_004296595.1 of Enterobacter sp. A8. Lineage (NCBI taxonomy): Bacteria > Pseudomonadati > Pseudomonadota > Gammaproteobacteria > Enterobacterales > Enterobacteriaceae > Enterobacter > Enterobacter sp. A8. The sequence continues at coordinate 436,664 of NZ_SCMF01000001.1, read as the reverse complement.
GAAGGGATGTTATTAAGAACAACCCGCGGTTTAGCGAGGCAATAATAGAACACTACAAAATCAATGACAGCATCTATAAAAAACAACCCTTGTTCTACAAAACAATGCTCCAGGAATCACGGTTCAATATTATTCTTGCCATGTGTTGTTTTATATTCGGCAATCAGGCCGAATCTGTTTCAGAGATAAAAGCATTATGTTCGCGATACAAAATCGCCAGTCCCAACAGCGTTATTGCTATCATCACCTTACTGAGAACTACCGGGCGGATTAAGACCTGGCGCTGTATGGAGGATCGCCGAAAGACGCGCATCGCCCCCACGCAAAAAGGACTGGATGAACTAAAACGTTACATGAGCGGCGCATTTATACCCGTCAGTATTCTTTACCCGACATTTAACATCGACCTTAACCTGTTAGATAACGATATTCTGAGAAATAACTTTTTCCGCCGGGCGGCTGAGTATCTGTTTCGCGGATTAACCTTCAAAGCCGTGTTACCGGAAGTGGGGTTATTTATTGATAAAGATGGAGGGCGAATGATTATGCTGTATTTATATTTGCAGGCTATTAAAAACAAAACTGCACATGGCGCGATAATTGATTATTCGCCCGGCACGCTGGCGAAAGCGTTTTTTGTCTCACGTATCCACGTGGCGCGCATTATTAAATCCGCGCAAGAAGCAGGTTATCTTAAAGACAGAGGGGATGGCCGCATGACCATTTATCCTGCATTTATGCAGCTCGTCGAAAATTATGCCGGGTTATATTTTGCCTATGTCACGCATTACATCAACGTGGTTCCGAAGGAGCGACGCCAGGGGGGTGACGTAACCTCCCCGGTATAATCCTGGGGCGTTCGGTTTCCCGAGCGCCCTTTTCTGTTCGTCAGCGTTCCCGCAACGCCTCTTTCGCCTTATTGAGTGGTTTCAGCAGATAATCCAGAATGGATTTACTGCCCGTTTTAATATCCACCGTCGCAATCATCCCCGGGAATACCGGAAATTCCTTGCCCTGTTTATTGGTCAAGTGGTTACTGTCAGTACGGATATAGACGCGGTAGTAGTACACGTCTCTTTTGACCTCATCCTGAAGGGTATCGGGTGAAATCATGGTCACCTCACCCGTCAGTCCGCCATAAATCGAGTAGTCATAGGCGGTGATTTTCACCAGCGCTTTTTGTCCGGGGTGGATAAACGCCACATCACGCGGTGAAATTTTCGCTTCAACCACCATCTGATCGTCAAGAGGCACCAGGCTCATCAGTTTCCCATTGGGGGGGATAACGCCGCCGACGGTGGTGACGTCGATGTCCTTCACAATCCCGCGCACCGGCGCGTTGAAGGTCAAACGGGTCAGGGAATCCTCGCGCCCTTTCATGACCGAGCGCTGGGCTTCGATCTCCGCATTCGCTTTCGCCAGCTCTTCACGGGCGCGCACGTAATACTGGTTTTTCATTTCGGTGATTTTGTTCTCAAGCTCGTTTTTTTGCCGCTCCAGACGTAACACCTCCACCTTGCTCGCCGCCCCCTGAGTGACCAGCGGACGGGTTAACGACAGCTCGCGCTGGACCAGTTCAGCCCCCTGACGCAAACCGGCCAGCCCTTTTTCCAGGCTTTCGCGACGGGACTGGAAGAGCGCCGTTTCCTGTTTGACCAGTTCAACGTCGTCATCCAGCTCTTCCGGAAACGTCAGTTCCGTGTCGTTGACTTCCGCTTTCAGGCGTGCAGCCGTGGCCAACGCGGCATTCAGACGAGACTCACTCTCCAGCACGCTGGATTCTGTTTTGGTGCGGTCAAGCTGAGCCAGCCGCTGCCCACGTTCAACGATGTCACCTTCGCGCACCAGCAGGCTATGGATAATGCCCCCCTCCAGCGACTGAATGACCTGCTCGTGAGAAGACGGGATCACTTTGCCGTTGCCGGTGGTGACTTCATCAAGCTGGAACAGACTCGCCCAGGCGATAAACGCCGCAAGTAGCGCGAACAGCGACCAGGCCACCCACGTTGAGCGCGGCAGGCGCGGCTCTTTCAGGCGGCTGTTATAGCGGGATAGATCATTCATGCCATTCCCTCCTCGGCCACGGCCGCCGGTTTCATGGTCACGGTACGCTGCGCTGCCTTTTGCGGCGCCATACCGTGCTGACGCAGGATCGCGTCGCGCGGGCCATCCATCACCACTTTGCCGTTTTCCAACACGATGATGCGGTCAACCAGATCCAGAATCGGCAGCCGGTGTGTTGCCACCACCAGCGTCCGGCGCTTGCCCAGCCATTGCTGTAAGTGCTGAATGAACTGCTTTTCGCTCATCTCATCCAGCCAGGCGGTAGGCTCGTCCAGCAGAAGAATATTGGGCGACGTGATCAGGGCGCGCGCCAGCAACAGCGCCTGTCGCTGGCCGCCGGATAACCCGGCCCCCCCTTCATTGATGAGGTAGTTCAGCCCCATTTTCTGCTTACGCACGAACTCCAGCGCACCGCTGTTCACCAGCGCCTGATGGATCTCCTCGTCGGTAGCAAGCGGGTTGCCCATCAGGATATTGTCGCGCACAGAGCCAAAGAACAGCCGCGCCTGCTGGCTGAGCAGCTGCATATCCCGGCGCACATCGGCGGTGTCGAGATGATTTAAGGCAATGTCATCCAGCAGAATGCTTCCCTGCTGCGGTTCCTGCATCCCGGCCAGAAGCTGCAGCAAGGTACTTTTGCCGGAGCCGTTGCGCCCCAGCACCGCCACCCGTTCGCCGGCGCGGATCTGCAATTTGCTGATGTGCAGCACGGTCAGTTTTTCCTCGTCGTCGTACCAGAATCCCACGTCGTCGAGGGTATAGTTCCCGCGCAGATGGGCTTTATGCACCTTTTTGCCCTGCTGAGGATCGTCAATCGGGCGCTGCATCAGGTCGTCCAGGCCCTTTCTTGCCACCTTCGCCGACTGCCAGCGGGACAGCACGCCCGAAATCTGTGAGAGCGGCGCGATGGTGCGCGAGGCCAGAATCGAGGTCCCCACCAGCGCACCGGTGGTCATGTCACCGCTGATGACCAGATAGCACCCCACCAGCAACACAACCGCGTAAACAATCGACTGTACCTCCTGAGTCCAGGTCAGGAGCAGCCCGGTCAGCCAGCGTTGTTTCATTCCGACGGTGGCCGCCACATCGTTGGTGTTATTCCACTGATTCTGAAAACGCTGTTCGGCGCGCATCAGCTTGATGTCCTCAATGCCCTGTACCGCCTCCACCAGGGTGGCGTTACGAATGGCGGATTCGCGCATCCCTTCGCTGGAGAGTTTTCCCAGCGGGCGCTGTACCAGCAGGCCCGGGATCAGCAGCAGCGGCACAGCAAGCAGAACCACCAGCACCAGCGGACCGCCAATCATCCACAGAATGAACACAAACAGCAGGAAGAACGGCAGATCGGAAATCGCCGCAATGGTGGTGGAGGTAATCAGCTCGCGCACCGACTCCAGCTCGCGGATCTGGGCGATAAACGACCCGGTCGATTTAGAGCGCGCGCCGTTTTTGATCCGCAGCGCGTGAGCAAACACCCGCTCGGAGATCCGCAGATCCGCCCGCTTACCCACCACATCCGAAATATGCACGCGCAGCATACGCATAATGAATTAGAACACGATGGCGAGCATGACGCCGCCAAACAGCACCCACAGCGTGGCTTCAGACTGCGACGGCACCACCCTGTCGTACACCTGCATGGAGAAGACCATGCCGGAGAGCGCCAGCACGTTCGCGACCAGCGCCACCAGCATGATGTCGCTGTAGCGTCGCCAGTCTTTCAGCGCCAGCTGCCAGAACCAGTTTTTCTCATAGGGTTTGATGTAATCATCCACGCGGGCATCCGGCGTGGATTCGAGCGGGCGCAACACCAGCAGCTTTTTCAGCCGTGCGCCGAGCGCTTCCCGCGTTAATGTTGTCTCCAGCCCGCCATCGCCGCTGAACTGCAGGCTGACGTTGCCGTCGTTGTCCATGCGGTTAATAACCGCGATCTGTCCGCCAGTGAACTCCGCCAGCAGCGGTAAACGCCACGGGTCGAGGGAGACGGCGTCTGCTTCCACCTTACGCATCCCAAGCCCAAGCTGGCGCGCCATCTCCTCCAGCACCAGCTGGCGCGGGGACTGGCTTTCATGGTTAATCGTGACCCGAACATGCTCCGCCGAAAAATCCAGCCGATAGTGCTTCGCGATGGTGAGCATGCCCTGCAACCAGGGTTCGTACTGTGGATGTGTCTTCATAATCTCCGGGTTAACGCAAGTCGTCTAAAGAAACGCAAAAGGCCGCGGGGATCGCTCCCCGCGGCAGGGTTTTACGCAATTAACAGTTGATGATTGGCCAGCAGCGTCGCCAGATCCGTCTGGACGCCGTTCAGGGTCACCAGCGTGGTAGGCGAGAACTGACCGCCCGTACCGTCGAGGTCAACCTGGATTTCGGTATTGCTGCCGTTTTGCACCACGCGGATGTAATCGGTGATGTTCCCCGCGCTGCTGTCCAGCGTTGCCACCCCGTTCACATAGCTCGCCGAGCCCGTGCCGGTATAGCCGCTGTCGGAGAGCAGATCGCGCAGGTCGATACGGTCCGTATCCGCCGTGCCTTCCCAGGTGCCGACGGTAAAGCCGTTCACCACATCGTGACCGTTACCGCCCGTGGCATCCGACGCGTTGATGAGCTTATAGAGCAACGTGTCGTGGCCGCCGCTGCCGATATTGAAGGTGTCGTTTCCGCCCCGGCCCTCAAACTGGTTATCACCGCTGTTGCCGGTAATGACATCGTCGAAGTCCGAGCCGTTGATCCCTTCAATGTTCAACAACCGCGTGGTGCCAAACCCGGTGTCCTGCGCCGTGGAGAGGCGTAAATCAACGGTAATGCCGGACGTTGCGTTACGGTAATCCACCACGTCCATCCCACCGGTGTTACTCCAGGTGTCATAGTCGGAATGGGTATTCCAGCCGCCGGAACCGTTATAGGTATAGGTGCCATCCTCTGCGATAAAGGTGTCGTTATACCCGGTGCCGGTAATCGTTCCGCTGTGGCCGCCGGTGGCCGCTTCGGCAGTGAGCACGTAGCCCTCCTTACCGTTGCCCGCCTCCAGGCCGCTCCAGGTGACGTTATCCGACACGCCGTTAGTGATCTTGACGATCTCGGCTGAGTAGGTCTCATTCGGATCCAGCCCGTAGAAACTCACCAGCGCAGAGGTATCGTTCGAGCCGATACCGGACTGGGCGTTGATGATCTGCGAGGCCACCAGCACACCCGCGGCGTTATACAGATTGACCGTGTTGCCGTAGTAAGCGTTGATACCCTCACTGTCGACAATGTGCAGGTGCATCGCGGTGCCGTCGGCAATGGTTTTGCTGTTTTGCACCAGCACCACCTTGCCGTTTTGCTGCGACACCAGCAGATCCTGTGCGCCGTCCCAGTTGTAATCCACCGCAGCCACGCCGGTGACGTTGGCAAGCCCAGACGCCAGCTGGCTCGAGGTCCAGGTGGAACCGTAACCGTTGTTGGTGAACAGGGTTGCGGTTTGTGACGCGCCGTAGGTGCTGAGCTTGATGATGTCCATCTGCCCGTCACCGTTCCAGTCCACCGCCACCGACAGATACCCCGCCGTGGCGTTAGAGGCTTCTACCGCGCTCTTGGTCGTGGACAGCTGCCCTGCACCGTTGTTGTAGTAGATCACCCCGCCGGTGTTGTTGTAGCTGCTGCCCAGGTACAGGTCCATGTAGCCATCGCCGTTGAAGTCCGCCCACGTCATAGAGGCTGCCGTGGTGGTATTCGAGGCGTTAACCACAAACACGTTGGTCAGGTTCTGGCCGATGGAGAGCGTGCCGTTGCCGTTGTTGTTCATCACGGTTAACGAGTACGCGCCGCTGCGGTTGGTGTGCTGCACAATGTCTACGGTGCCGTCGTTGTTCAGGTCGACGCCGGAGATTTCACGCATGGTGGTGAATTGTCCCCAGAAGCCTGCCCCGCCGTTGGTACCGTCTGGTGTCAGCACGCCATTGTTGTTAATCAGATAGGTTATGGAGTCCGCACCCGCATCGCCGTATGCCAGATCCAGATAACCATCCCCGTTTTTGTCGTACGCCACCACGCCGCCGTACCAGATGGTGGTCCCCATCGCCAGCTGGCTGGCGTTATAGGTGCTGCCATCGTAGGTCCACATGACCTGCGTGGAGCCTGCGTAGCCGGTTTCAGTACCGAACACATCCTGTGTGCCGTTTCGGTCAAAGTCTGCGGCCGTCTGGCTGACCACGTAGTAGGAACGCGTGTTGGTCAGCGCATTACCCGCATAAGTGGAGCTATCGCTGCTGGAATAAGACTGGCCGTTAGCAATGATATTCCACAGGCCGCTGCTGTTCGTGCCGACGGTCATGGTCGAGTTATTGCTGTTCCCCGCCGTGGTCGCCCAGTCGGTATTCACGGTGGTGGTATCAATCACCAGGCTGCCGTTGGCAATACCGGTGGTATTACCGTTGCCCGCGCTGCTCTTCACCTGAGCGGTGACGTTATAGCTCGCCACGCCCAGCGCATCGCTGTCCGGGATCTGCAGATACCAGGTGTTGTGATCCGGGTCGACGACGACCGCACCGCCGGTCTGGGAGGTGTAGGTTTTCCCGTTCACCGTCACCACCAGATATTCACCGTTCACCAGGTCTGCGGATACCGTACCGCTGACAATCGGCGTGGTATCGGAGGTGGTCTGGGCGGTAATTGCCGCCGTGGTGGTCGGTACGCTGGTATCGACGTTCAGCACAAACCCGTCCGATTCCGTGTAGTTACCGGCTTTGTCGGTGACGCGCACAATGTAGGTGTGGTTGCCATCGCTCAGGCCGTTGTCCTGGAAGGACCAGCTGGCGCTGCCGTTCATGGTTACCTGACCAAGCAGAATACCGTCGCGATAGAGCTGCACAATTTCGCTGTCGTCCGGGGCGCGGTTCAGCGTGCCGTTGATCAGCGGTGAGGTATCATCCGTCGCCACCGACGTACCGTAAGTGCCCTGACGCTCGCCTTCACCGTCGGTGTAGCTCACCACGGTACCCACGGTGGTTGGCGGCGTAGTATCGACCGTCACCACCTGCGACGCGGTGGAGCCAACGTTACCCGCCTGGTCGATAATCCGCACCTGGTAGGTGTAATCCCCGTCATCCAGATCGCGGGTATCGGTGTAGCTCCAGCGCTGGTTGGTGACTGTGGTGTCAACCCAGGTATTGCCGCCATCCAGGCTGATCTGCACGCGCTCGTCGCCTGCCAGCGCGCTACCGAGCGAACCGTTAATGGTCAACGTGGTGTCCATGGTGATGAAATCACTGCCGGACTGTCCGGTATCGTCGCTGATGCTGTCGATAGTGACGCCGTACTGCGGCGCCTGCGTATCCACCGTTACCACCTGCGACGTGGTAGCCCCGACGTTCCCCGCCTGGTCGACAACACGTACCTGGTAACTGTAGCTATCGTCGGTCAGCGTGCGCGTGTCGTTATAGCTCCACTGCGTGCCGCTCACGGTGGCGTAGACCCAGGTGGTGCCGCCATCCATGCTCACCTGAACGTACTCACCCGCCCCCAGTTCAGCACCGAGCGTGCCGTGCAGGGTGTAGGATGTCGAGCTGGTCAGGAAGTCGTTATTGTCGAAGCCGGTATCCACGGTGATGTTATCCACGCTCACCGTGATCGCCGCATCCGGGGCCACCGTGTCGACGGTGACCTGCTGATGGGCACTGGCACCCACGTTACCTGCGGCATCCACCACGCGAACGTAGTAGTCGTAGGTCTGGTTAGCCAGCGTGCGGCCATCCACGTAGTACCAGCTGTTGCCGGTGACAATCACGTTCTGCCAGGTCACGCCGCCGTCGATGCTGATCTGGGCATATTCCCCGTCGGCCAGCGTCGCGCCGAGCGAGCCGTGCAGCGTCAGCGAGGTATCGCTGGTGATAAAGTCGCTGCTGCTCAGGCCGGTGTCATCGCTGATGCTGTCGATGGCGATCGTTTTGCTGGCGTCCGGCACAACGGTATCGATGGTCACTACCTGGCTTACGGTAGCGCTGATATTCCCCGCATCATCAATGACGCGCAGCTGGTAATTGTAATCCCCGTCGGCCAGCGTACGGCCATCCACATAGGTCCAGCTCAAACCGCTGACGCTAACATCGGTCCAGTTCTGGCCGCCGTCGAGGCTGATCTGGACGTGGTCACCGCTGCCCAGCGCCGCGCCCAGCGTCCCTTTCAGGCTGATCTGCGTATCGCTGGTAATAAAGTCGCTGTCGGACAGACCGGTATCCTGGGAGATGGAGTCAACCGTAATGCTCGTTGCCACAGGCGCGGTCAGATCAATCACCACGTCCTGGCTGTCCGTTGCCCCCACGTTGCCCGCGTTATCGATCACCCGCACCTGGTACTGGTACGTATCGTCCGTCAGAGTGCGGCTATCGGTGTAGCGCCAGGTCGTGCCAGTGACGCTCAGATCACTCCACGTGGCCCCGCCGTCTAGGCTGATCTGCGCCTTCTCGTTGTTGCCGAGCTGCGCGGTCAGGGAACCGTTGATGATAATCTGGCTGTCGTTGGTGATGAAATCACTCGCGCTCAGACCGGTGTCGTTTTGCAGGGAATCAATGCTGATCCCCATCGACGGCGCAGTCAGATCCACGGTAACGGTGTGGTTGTCGCTGGCGCTGTTGCCGATGGTGTTGCTCACCTGCGCGTTAATGACATACGCGCCGCCGTCTGCCAGCGCGGAAACATCTGCGCTGCCGAGCGTATAGCTCCAGCTGCCGTCATTCTGCACGGTCGTCGTATAGGACTTGCCGTTCAGGGTCACCGTCACCGTCTGGCCCGCTGGCGCGTCGGTAGTACCGCTGATCACCAGCGGCGTACCGTGTTCGGCGGCGCTGACGATGTCGTCCTGGGCAAAGGTGTTAATAACGATCGTCGGTACCTCGCCGTTCAGCGTCACGTCGTGCGTGGCGCTGCCCGGGTTGCCCGCCTTATCGCTCACCGAGGCGGTAAGAGTGTAATCCCAGTCGCTCAGGCCAAGGAAATCTCGGCCCGGTACGAAGACCGACCACGTACCGTCTGCCGCGACGGTTGCCTGATAGCTGTGGCCGTTAAAGGAGACGGTCACTGTCTGGCCCTGTTCCGCCGTAGTGGTGCCGCGGATGGTCTGGCCGGCCAGCTGCTCGGCGTTGTTGACAATATCGTCATCGGCCACGGTGCTGATGGTGACGGTCGGCGCAACGGTGTCCACCGTTAAGGTGTGCGTGGTCTGGCCGTTATTACCGGCGTTGTCATTGACCGACGCGGTCACCGTCAGCGCGCCCTGGCTGAGTGCAGCCAGGTCAGTGGCCGGAACATCCAGCGTCCAGGTGCCGTCATCTGCCACGGTGGCAGTGTAGGTTTTGCCGCCCAGGGTCACGGTGACGGTCTGGCCCGCCTCTGCACTGGAGGAGCCGTGCACGGTCAGCGGCTGCTGCGCTTCCGCTGCGTTCAGCACGTCATCGCCCGACAGCGTTGCAATGCTCACCACCGGCGCAGTGGTATCCACGCTGATGCTGTGCGTTGCCGAAGCGCTGTTGCCCGCGCTGTCCTGCGCCGAAACCGCTACCTGATAGTTCGCGCCATCGGCCAGCGCAACCACATCGGCTGCCGGTACGGTGGTGCTCCAGCTGCCGTCGCTCTGAATGGTGGCCGTATAGCTCTTGCCGTTCAGGGTCACGGTCACCACCGTGCCGCTGGCAAACTGGGCACTGGAGCCGTTAATCACCAGAGACGTAGCCGCTTCTGCTGCGTTGATTACGTCATCGCCACTGAGGGTATTAACCGTCAGCGCCACGGAGGCGGTGTTAACCACCACGTCGTGGGTCTGGGTGCTGCTGTTGCCCGCGCTGTCGGTGATGGTTGCGCTGAGGGTCACGGTGCCGTCATTGAGCGCAGAAATCACGCTCGCCGGTACGCCCACGCTCCAGTTACCGCTGGCATCAACGGTGGTAGTGTACTGGTTTGAACCCAAGGTGATGACGACCTTATCGCCTACGTTCGCGCCGGTGGACGTGCCGCTGACGATCTGCGCCTGCGCATGTTCCACGCTGTTGATGACATCATCGCCCGCCACCACGTTAAAGCTGACGGTCGGCGGTGTGGTATCCAGCGTAATCGCTTTGTTCGCGCTGCCCGGGTTACCCGCCGTATCGCTGACGCTCACCTGCACCGTATAGCCATTATCAGCCAGTGCGGACAGATCGGCGGAAGGTACGTTGACGCTCCAGGTGCCATCCGGTTGTACCTGGGCGGTATAGCTGTTGCCGCCCAGCGTCACGGTAACCGTCTGCCCGGTTTCTGCCGTGGTCGTGCCGGAGACAGTCACACCAGCGGATGCTTCGCTGCCGTTAATAACGTTATCGCCTGCAACCGTATCAATGGTGACGCCTGGCGCGGTGGCATCCACGCTGTACTCACGCCCTGCGGACGCGCTGTTGCCGTGCGCGTTGGTGACGCTCACCTGCACGCTGGCATCGCCGTCTTTCAGGCCCGCGAGATCCGCGGACGGCACGGTGGCGGTCCAGTTGCCGTCGGCATCGACGGTGGCGGTATAAGACTTGCCGCCAAAGGTGACGGTAACGGTCTGGTTTTCTTCCACGTTGCTGGTGCTACCGGAGAGCACCAGATCCGCACCTTTCTCCGCCGCGTTAATCACGTCGTCAGCGGCGATGGTGTCAATGCTGATGGCGACCGCGGTCAGATCGACCGTGACGTCATGGCTGATGGTCACCGGGTTGCCTGCTGCGCTCTGGCCTGCAACGGTGACGGTGACCGTACCAGCAGCCAGCGCCCCGACGTCTGCGGCCGGGATCGCCGCGCTCCACGTACCATCTGCCAGCACGGAAGCCGCATAGGTTTTGCCATTCAGGGTCACGGTGAGCGTTGTGCCCGCCGCCAGCCCGTCGCTGGAGCCGGTGACAATCAGGTTCTGACCATGTTCGATGCTATTGATCACATCGTCGCCCGCCACGGTGTCCACACGCAGACCCGGCAGGTTGGCGTCGATGGTGATATCGCGTTCGCCCGTACCGGTGTTGCCGTGGCCGTTGGTGACGGTCGCTGATACCGTTAAATCGCCGTTGCCCAGCGCGGTCAGGACCGACTCCGGAACGCTCACGGACCAGCTCAGATCGCTCTGCACCGTCGCGGTGTAGCTGTTGCCGCCAATCGTCACGGTTACGGTGTTGCCCGCTTCGGCATTCGCCACGCTGCCGCTGATGGTCTGGCCTGCCGCCACTTCTGCTGCGTTAATCACGTTGTCGCCCGCCACGGTATTAATGGTGACGGTCGGCAGTGCGGTGTCGACCAGCAGGTTCGCCGTATTGCTCACGCTGTTGCCCACGCCGTTGGTGGCGGTCGCGTTCAGGGTGTAGTTCGCATGTCCCAGCCCCGCCAGGTCGGCGGCCGGAACCGTCAGGCTCCAGGTACCGTCTGCCGCCGTGGTGGCCGTGTAGTTTTTACCGTTCAGGGTCACGGTCACCACGGTGCCTTCTGCCAGGTTGGCGCTGGTGCCGCTGACGTTCAGATCCTGGCCTTTCTCCACCGCATTCAGGATGTTGTCATCGCTGATAGTGTTGAAATTAACCGAAGGCAGACCGGTATCGACGGTCACGCTATGGGTGCCGGTGCCGGTATTGCCCGCCGCGTCAGTGACGGACGCAGTCACGGTCACGCTGCCGTCGCTGAGGCCGGAAATGACGCTGGCCGGTACCCCCACGCTCCAGTTACCCGCCGCGTCCAGCACGGTGGTGTAGCTCTGGCCGCCAATCGTCACGGTGACCTTATCACCCGCCGCCGCGCCGGTGGCTATGCCGCTGATGATTTGCGCCTGGCCGTGTTCTGCGATGTTAATGACGTTATCGCCCGCGATGGTGCTGATGGTCACCTGAGGCACGGTCATGTCCACCGTCAGATTATGATTAACCGACGCCGGGTTACCCGCCTTGTCGCTGACCGATGCGGTGACGGTTACGCTGCCGTCGCTGAGCGCCGCCAAATCCGCCGCCGGGACGTTCAGCGTCCAGTGACCGTCTGAACCGACCGTTGCGGTGTAATCCTTGCCGTTCAGGCTCACGGTCACCGTCTGGCCCGCTTCCGCGGTACTGGTGCCGGAGACGGTCAGGTCAGACTGTGCTTCTGCCGCATTAAGAATGTCGTCCGTCGCCAGGGTGTTAATGGTCACGGACGGCGCGGTGGCGTCCACGCTGTACTCGCGACCCGCCGACGCGCTGTTGCCATTGACGTTGGTAACGCTCACCTGCACGCTGGCGTCGCCGTCTTTCAGACCGGCAAGATCCGCCGCTGGCACGGTGGCGGTCCAGTTGCCATCGGCATCGACCTGCGCAGTATAGATTTTACCGCCCATGCTCAGGGTGACGGTCTGCCCGGCTTCCACGTTGGTGGTGGCGCCAGAGAGCACCAGATCCAGGCCCTTCTCCGCCGCGTTAATCACGTCGTCGGAGGCAATGGCATTGATGCTGATGGCCACCGTTGCCAGATCCACGGTGACATCATGGCTGATGGTAATTGGGTTACCCGCCGTACTGTCGCCGGTGACGCTGATCTTCACGGTGCCTTCCGGCCACGTGCTCACGTCCGCCGCCGGGACCGCCGCGCTCCAGGTGCCGTCCGCCAGCACCGTTGCGGAATAGTCTTTCCCGTTGACGGTCACGGTCAGTGCGGTGCCTGGGGTCAGCCCGTCGCTGGAGCCGGTGATAATCAGGTTCTGGTTGTGCTCAATGGTGTTGATCACATCATCGCCCGCCACGGTGTCCACACGCAGGCCCGGCAGGTTAGCGTCGATGGTGATGTCACGTTCGCCCGTACCGGTGTTGCCGTGGCCGTTGGTGACGGTCGCGCTCACGCTCAGACTGCCGTTGCCGAGCGCGGTCAGAACGTCGGACGGCACGCTTACGGACCAGCTCAGATCGCTCTGCACCGTCGCGGTGTAGCTGTTGCCGCCAATCGTCACGGTTACGGTGTTGCCCGCTTCGGCATTCGCCACGGTGCCGCTGATGGTCTGGCCCGCCGCCACTTCCGCCGCGTTAATCACGTTGTCGCCCGCCACGGTATTAATGGTGACGGTCGGCAGTGCGGTGTCGACCAGCAGGTTCGCCGTATTGCTCACGCTGTTGCCCACGCCGTTGGTAGCGGTCGCGTTCAGGGTGTAGTTCGCCTGACCCAGACCCGCCAGATCGGCGGCCGGAAGCGTCAGGCTCCAGGTACCGTCTGCCGCCGTGGTGGCCGTGTAGTTTTTACCGTTCAGGGTCACGGTCACCACGGTGCCTTCTGCCAGGTTGGCGCTGGTGCCGCTGACGTTCAGATCCTGGCCTTTCTCCACCGCATTCAGGACGTTGTCATCGCTGATGGCGTTGAAATTAACCGAAGGCAGACCGGTATCGACGGTCACACTATGGGTGCCGGTGCCGGTATTGCCCGCCGCGTCAGTGACGGACGCAGTGACGGTCACGCTGCCGTCGCTGAGGCCGGAAATGACGCTGGCCGGTACGCCCACGCTCCAGTTGCCCGCCGCGTCCAGCACGGTGGTGTAGCTCTGGCCGCCAATCGTTACGGTGACCTTATCGCCCGCCGCCGCGCCGGTGGCAATGCCGCTGATGATTTGCGCCTGAGCGTGTTCTGCGATGTTAATGACGTCATCGCCCGCGATGGTGCTGATGGTCACCTGAGGCACGGTCATGTCCACCGTCAGATTATGATCAACCGACGCCGGGTTACCCGCCTTGTCGCTGACCGATGCGGTGACGGTCACGCTGCCGTCGGCTAAACCTGCCAAATCCGCCGCCGGGACGTTCAGCGTCCAGTTACCGTCTGAACCGACCGTTGCGGTGTAGTCCTTGCCGTTCAGGCTCACGGTCACCGTCTGGCCCGCTTCTGCGGTGCTGGTGCCGGAGACGGTCAGGTCGGCCTGTGCTTCTGCGGCGTTGAGTATGTCGTCAGTTGCAAGGGTGTTGATGGTCACGGACGGCGCGGTAGCATCCACGCTGTACTCGCGCCCTGCGGACGCGCTGTTGCCGTTGACGTTGGTAACGCTCACCTGCACGCTGGCGTCGCCGTCTTTCAGACCGGCAAGATCCGCCGCTGGCACAGTGGCGGTCCATTTACCGTCTGTCCCCACGGTGGCAGTGTAGCTCTTGCCGCCGAATGTAATCGTGACGGTCTGGTTCGCTTCCACGTTCGAGGTGTTGCCGGAGAGCACCAGATCCGCGCCCTTCTCGGCCGCATTAATCACGTCGTCGGTGGCAATGGCGTCAATGCTGATGGCGACGCTTGCCAGATCCACCGTGACATCGTGGCTGATGGAGACCGGGTTACCCGCGCTGCTCTGACCTTCAACGGTCACGGTGACCGTGCCTGCAGCCAGCGCCCCGACGTCCGCCGCCGGAACCGCTGCGCTCCAGGAGCCGTCGGCCAGCACCGTCGCCGGGTAGGTTTTGCCGTTCACGGTGACGGTTAATCCCGTACCCGGCGTCAGACCGTCGCTGGAGCCGGTGATAATCAGGTTCTGTCCGTGCTCGATGGTGTTGATCACATCATCGCCCGCCACGGTGTCCACACGCAGGCCCGGCAGATTGGCGTCGATAGCAATATCGCGCTCAGCGGAGCCGCTGTTGCCCACATTGTTGGTTACGCTGGCGCTCACCGTCAGTTCGCCGTTGCCCAGCGCCGTCAGATCGGATTGCGGTACGTTGACAGACCAGGTGAGATCGCTCTGCACCGTGGCCGTGTACGTGTTGCCACCTAACGTCACGGTCACGGTATTGCCCGCTTCGGCATTCACCACGGTACCGCTGATGGTCTGCCCGGTTGCCAGCTCTGCCGCGTTAATGACGTCGTCACCCGCGACGGTATTGATGATCACGCCCGGCAGAACGGATTCCACGTTCACGGTGTGCGAGGTACTGGCACTGTTGCCGACGCTGTCCGTGGCTGACGCGGTGACGCTGTAAAGCGCTTCACCCAGTTGCCCCACCTCGCTCGCCGGAACGGTGGTGCTCCAGAGACCGTTATCATCCACCGTCGCGCTATACGCTTTGCCGTTGAGCATCACGGTAACAACCGCACCTGCCGTCAGGCCGGTGGCCGTACCGGTAATGGTCAGATCCTGCGTTTTCTCGGTGCTGTTGATCACATCATCACCGGACACGGTATCGATGGTCAGCACCGGGGCGGTCAGGTTCACCTCCACGTCATGGGTCGCGCTATTGCTGTTACCGGCTTTATCAGTCAACGCGGCGGTGATGGTGTAATCGCCCGCGGTCAGCGCACTGACGTCCGCCGCAGGTACCCCCACGCTCCAGTTGCCTGAGGCATCCACGGTGGCGGTATACGATTTGTTGTTAATGGTGACGGTAACCACATCGCCCGCTTCGGCGCCGGTCACGGAACCGGTCACCATCAGGGCCTGCGCATGCTCGGCACTGTTGATCACGTCGTCGTCGGACACGGTGTTAATGGTCAACTGCGGAACCGTGATATCCACCAGCACGTCGCGATCCGCAGAGGCCGGGTTGCCCGCTTTATCGGAGACAGCGGCACTGATGGTGTAGTTGCCGTCCACCATGCTGCCCAGGTCCGCAGACGGCACGGTGACGCTCCAGCTGCCGTTGGCCTGTACGGTGGTGGTGTAACCCACGCCGTTCAGGGTCACGGTAACGGTCTGGCCCGCTTCGGCGTTGGTCACGCCGTTGATGTCCAGATCCTGCTGCGCTTCAAGCGCGTTGATGATGTTGTTATCGCTGACAATCTCAATAGAAACCGTCGGCGCGGTAGCATCCACGCTGTATTCGCGGCCTGCCGACGCGCTGTTGCCATTGACGTTGGTGACGCTCACCTGCACGCTGGCGTCGCCATCTTTCAGGCTACCCAAATCAGCCGATGGTATGGTGGCCGTCCAGTTGCCGCTGGCATCTACGGTGGCGGTGTAAGACTTACCGCCGAAGGTGATGTAAACCGTCTGGTTTTCTTCCACGTTAGTGGTGGAGCCGGACAGCACCAGATCCGCCCCTTTTTCTGCCGCATTGATCACGTCATCGGTGGCAATGGCGTCAATGCTGATAGCCACGGTCGCCAGATCCACGGTCACGTCATGGCTGATAGTCACCGGGTTACCGGCGCTGCTCTGGCCGTCAACGGTCACGGTGACCGTGCCCGCATTCAGCGCGCTGACGTCTGCGGCAGGGATCGCTGCCGCCCAGGTGCCGTCTGCCAGCACCGTGGCCGCGTAGGTTTTACCGTTGACGGTGACCGTCAACGCCGAGCCAGCGCTCAGCCCCTCGCTGGTACCGGTGATAATCAGGTTCTGCCCGTGCTCGATGCTGTTAATCACATCGTCGCCCGCCACGGTGTCCACACGCAGGCCCGGCAGGTTGGCATCAATGGTGATGTCACGCTCGCCATAACCGGTGTTGCCGTGGCCGTTGGTGACGCTGGCCGTCACGGTCAGGTCCCCGTTGCCGATGGCGGTTAACACGTCAGACGGTACATTCACCGACCAGCTTAAATCGTCCTGAACGGTTGTCGTATAGTTGTTGCCGCCAATGGAAATCGTGACAGCGTCACCGCTCGCGGCACCGCTCACTTTCCCGCTCAGCGTCTGGCCAGACGCCACTTCCGCAGCGTTGATGACGTCGTCGCTGGCAACCGCATTAATGGTGACAACCGGCAGCGCGCTGTCCACCAGCACGTTATGACTTGCGTTCGCGCTGTTGCCTGCCGTATCGGTCACGCTCGCCGTCACGGTGTAATTGGCTTCACCCAGCGCCGAGACGTTGGCTGCCGGAACGGTCACGCTCCAGTTGCCGCTGGCGTCGGTGGTGGCGGTATAACTGATACCGTTCAGGGTTACGGTGATGGTGGTGCCGTCCGGCTGATTGCTGGTGCCGGAGAGCAGCAGATCGTCGCCCTTTTCGATCGCGTTAATCACGTCATCGCCCGCAAGGGTGTTGATGGCGATAACCGGCGCGGTCAGGGAGACCGTAACATCATGCGTGGCGGTGGTGCTGTTGCCCGCTTTATCGGTGAGGGTTGCCGAGAGGGTCTGATCGCCGCTTACCAGCGCGCCGACGTCCGTGGCCGGAATGCCGGTGCTCCAGTTCCCGGAGGCGTCCAGCATGGCGGTGTAGTCTTTGCCGTTGAGGGTGACGGTAATCACGTCTCCCGCCTGGGCACCCGTGACCTTACCTGAGACGATCAGCGCCTGGCCGTGTTCGGCGATATTCAGGATGTCATCACCCGCCACAACGTCAAACACGATCTGCGGCACGGTGGTATCCACCAGCACGGCCGCATCGGTGCTCGCCGGGTTGCCGGCTTTATCAGAAACGGATGCCGTGACCGTGGCATTACCGTCGGCGATGCCCGCCAGATCGGCCGCCGGGACGTCGAGCGTCCAGCTGCCGTCTGCCTGCACCTGCGCGGTATAGGTGTTGCCATTGAAGGCCACGGTCACCGTCTGGCCCGCTTCGGCGGTGGAGGTACCGCTGAGGGTCAGATCCTGCGCCGTCTCTGCCGCATTCAGGATATTGTCACCGCTGATGGTATTGAGGGTGACCGTCGGCGCGGTGGTATCCACGCTGTACTCGCGCCCCGCCGATGCGCTGTTGCCATTAACGTTGGTCACGCTCACCTGCACGCTGGCATCGCCGTCCTTCAGGCTGCTCAGATCCGCTGCCGGAACGGTGGTGGTCCAGTCGCCGTTGGCGTCTACCGTCGCCGTATACGTTTTCCCGCCCAGGGTAACGGTCACGGTCTGTCCCGCCTCAACGTTGGCCGAGGTGCCGCTGAGCACCAGGTCTTCGCCTTTTTCCGCCGCGTTCAGCACGTTGTCAGCGGTCACGCTGTTAATGCTAATGGCGACCGGGCTGAGATCCACATCAACGACGGTGCCAATCGTGACCGGGTTGCCGGAGGAGTCCTGCGCGCTGGCGCTGATGGTCAGTGAACCGTCAGCCCACTGGGAGACGTCCGCCGCAGGCACGGCCGCCTGCCAGGTGCCGTCTGCCAGTACCGAGGCGGAATAATCCTTGCCGTTAATGGTGACGGTAACGGTGCTGCCTGCCGCCAGATCGGTGCTGGTTCCCGACACAATCAGGTTCTGACCGTGCTCGATGATATTGATGACGTCATCGCCTGCGACCGTATCAATACGCAGGCCCGGCAGCTGGGCGTCGATGGTGAAGTCCAGCGAGGAAGAGCCGGTGTTGCCGTGCACGTTGGTGACGCTGGCTGATACGGTCAGTTCGCCGTTGCCAAGCGCGGTTAACTGGCTCTGGGTTAACGGCAGGCTCCAGGTGAGATCGTCCTGAACCGTGGTGGTATAGGCCTGGCCGCCGAGCATAATGGTGACAGTGTCACCTGAAGCGGCATTGGTAACCTTACCGGTCAACGTCTGCCCCGCGGCCACTTCCGCCGCGTTAACGATGTTATCGCCCGCCAGCGCGTTGATGGTCACAACCGGCAGCGAGCTGTCCACCAGCACATCGTGCGTGGTTGAGGCGCTGTTGCCCACGCTGTCGGTGACGCTGGCAGTCACGGTGTAATGTGCCTCGCCCAGCGCGCTGACCGCAGAGGCAGGTACGGTGACGCTCCAGCTGCCGCTGGCGTCGGTGGTCGCGGTGTAGGTGATGCCGTTAAGGCTAACGGCAATCGTCGTCCCTTCCGGCTGGTTGCTGGTCCCGGAAAGCAGCAGATCCTCGCCTTTCTCAGTCGCATTGATCACATCATCCACCGCCAGGGTATTGATAGCAATTTCCGGCGTCACGGTGTTGACCACTACGTCCACTGTGCTACTGCCGGTATTACCGGAGCGATCGGTCACCGAGACGTTAACGGTCCAGGTCCCGTCTGTCAGACCCTGTACAACGGAGGCTGGCAGGCCGAGGCTCCAGTTCCCCGCCGCATCCACCACGGTGGTGTACTCCACGTTATTCAGGGTGATGGTCACCAGGTCACCCGCTGCCGCACCGGTGACCGACCCGCTCAGGATCTGCGCCTGTGAATGTGCGAGCTGGTTAACGGTATTGGTGTCGGTGACAAAATCGTTAATGGTTACCTGCGGGACGGTCGCATCCACCAGCCCAACGCGGTCTGCGCTGCTGCTGTTGCCTGCCACGTCACTCACGGTTGCCGTTACCGTGACGGTGCCGTCGGTCAGAGCGCCGAGATCCGCAGCCGGTACGTTCACCGTCCAGGTCCCGTCACTCTGGACCGTGGTCTGATAGTGCTTGCCGTTCAGCGTAACGGTAACCGTCTGTCCCGCCTCAGCATTGCTGCTGCCGCTTAAGATCAAATTCTGCTGCGCTTCGGCCGCATTAATGATGTTGTCGTCGGTCAGGTTATCGATCGTAATGGACGGCGGTAAGGTATCCACGGTCACCACGCGCGACGCGTCGGCGCTGTTGCCGCTGACGTTCGTCACGCTGACGCTGACCTGCGCGCGTCCGTCAATCAGCGTCTCCATGGCGCTGGCCGGCACGGTCAGGCTCCAGGAGCCATCCTGCTGCACCTGCGCGGTAAAGGTCTGGTCGGCGAATTTCACCACCACGGTCTGCCCGGCCTCTACGCCCTGCGTCTGGCCCGACAGCACAAGATCGGCACCTTTTTCAGCCGCATTCAGCATGTCATCGCTGCTGACGGTATCGATGGTCACCGCCACGGCGTTCAGATCCAGCTCGATGGGGTGCTCAGCTGAAACGGTATTTCCCCAGGCATCTGTCGCGCTGACGTGAACGGTGATATCTCCGGCCGTCCAGCCCTGCAGATCGGACGCCGGGACGCCGATTTGCCAGCTGCCGTTGGCGTTGACCACGGCGGCATACTCGACGCCGTTGATGGTGACGGTGACGTGCGTGCCCGCTGCCAGGTGGGTACTGGAACCGGTCACGGTCAGATCCTGCTGCTGCTCGATGGCGTTGATCACATCATCGCCAGAAATGGTATTCACCCGCAGGCCAGGAAGCTCGGCGTTGATGTTGATATCACGCTCGCCGCTGCCGGTGTTGCCGTGGGCGTTGGTGACAGAAGCGGTAAAGGTTAACGCCCCGTCGCCAAAGGCCTTCAGATCGGCGGACGAAATGGTCACGCTCCAGGTCAGATCGCTGCCTACTGTAGCGGTGTAGCTCTTACCGCCCACCGAAACAGAGACCGTGTCGCCCGCCGCCGCGCCGGTGACGCGCCCGCTCAGGGTTTGATCCACCGCCACTTCAGCATTGTTGACCAGGTTGTCACCGGCGAAGGTATTGATAATCACCTGCGGCAGCACGGTATCCACCAGCAGCGTCGCTTCGGCGGAGCCGCTGTTACCGGCGGCATCGGTGCCGCTCACGCTGACGGTGTACAGGGTGTTCGCCAGGTTCAGAACGTCAGACACCGGCACCTGAACTGACCAGATGCCGTTATTAACGGTGGCCTGATAGCTCACGTTATTCAGCGTGACGTTTACCACGCTGCCGTCTGGCAGGTTGCTGGTGCCGCTCAGGCTCAGCGGCTGCATCGCCTCCTGCGCGTTCAGCACGTTATCCTGGCTGATGGCATTCAAGGTGAATTCCGGTGGGTTACCGCTCAGGGTAATGCCGTGGGTGGCGTTACCGGTATTGCCCGCCGCATCGGTCACCGAAACCGCAATGCTGTGGTTACCTTCCCCCAGCGCGCCAATGACTGACGCCGGTACGCCTACGCTCCAGCTGCCGTTCGCCTGCACCACGCCGGTAAAGCTCTGGCCGCCAACGGTCACGGTGACCACATCGCCTGCTGCGGCTCCGGTCGCCTGGCCGGAAATAATCTGCGCCTGGCCCTGCTCGCTGGTGTTGAGAATATCGTCGCCCGCGACGGTATTGATGGTCACGACCGGGGCGACAGTATCCACGGTGAAATGCGCCTGGGTGGATGACCCGTTCCCGGCTTTATCGCTGACGTTCACCGTCAGGGTGTGTTCACCATTCGCCAGCGACTGCACCTCGCTGGCTGGCAGCGTGACGGACCAGGTACCGTCGCTGCCCACCGTGGCGGTATGGTTTTTACCGTTCACTGTCACCGTGACAATCTGACCGGCTTCCGCCGTGGTTTTCCCGCTCAGCGTCAGCGGCTGATGGTGTTCAGCGGCATTGATAATATTGTCCTGCGCGACAGTATCGACCGCGATGGTCGGTGCCGCAGTATCCACGCCAATCGTCTGACTGCCGTTCACGGTATTGCCCGCCGCGTCCTTGCCGCTGACGTTCACCGTCCAGGTGCCGTCGCCCAGCGCCTGCGCATCCGCCGCAGGCACCTTCACGCTCCATGCGCCGTTTGCACCCACCTCAGCCGTATAGGATTTGCCGTTCAGCGTAACGGTCAGCTCTGTTCCCTGCGCCAGGTTCTTGCTGGCACCAGAAAGCGTAAAGCCTGCGGACTGCTCGCTGGCGTTGATGACGTTATCCCCCGCCGTGGTTGCCAGCGTCACGCTCGCCACGGCAGTATCAACGGTCACGGTGATGCTGCCTGCGGAGGTCGTTTTACTGCCGTCGAGCTGCACGACTGACCAGGTATGTTCCCCGTCTGTCTGGGTCGGCAGTTTTACCGTCCAGGTGCCGTCTTTACTGACCATCGCGCTGGCAAGCGTATTGCCGCTGCTGTCTTTGATCTGAATGGTCGCGCCCGGTTGCCCGGTACCGCTAAAGGTTGGCGTGTTATCGTCGGTGATCGCATTTGCACTCAGCACGCCCTGCTTGTCGCCCGCAAGATCGGTGAGCATGAAGGTTGGCGTTGCGCTCTCAACTTCTTTCGTATTATCAATAACTTTTGTTTTTGTTTCGCCGTCACCACCGTGAGCCAGCAGTGCCCCAATAGCACCGCCGCCTAACGCCGCCCCCGCAATCCAGCCCCATGGCGCATCGCTCAATATGCTCTCCTGGGTCAGGAAAGGTTCAATGCTGCTAATCGGTGTGGCTTGCGCGGTTAATTCAGTAACGGCTGCGCCTGACGCTTCCCCGGCATCGGCAAAAGAGATATGTGTTAATTCCTGATTATCGTTAAATACCAGTTCAGACTGGTTATGGGTTTCAGGATCTTCAACGAAATAGTTATTGCAGCGAATAACGCTGCCATCTTTCATATAAATGAGAAGGTCTTTCCCCTGGCGGACGTAACGCACCACGTCCTGTGCAGAACCCTGGATTTCAATCACGCTCGGAGAGGAAATGGAGACCGACAGATTTCCTTCGCCGGTTAATTTCGTTTTCTCCGCTGTCTTGCGAATGATGACATCTACAACTTTTACGTTACTCATATTTCTCTCCTTGCAGGTGCTCGGATTCCTGTGGATATGTCCACCAGATGGATGTAGCTATCCCTGGGAAATTTCACCCATTATTTTCAGATTTATTTCGCGCAGAAAGGCGCGGCTTTTTTCAACTCAAATCGGGTAATTTTGCGGCAGCGTTTTTTTCTACTCCAATAAGCGTCATGAGATTATCAACAGCGGAGGCGTAATTAATTGCCGCGCTCCAGCCATCATATTCAGCCATTATTTTGGCAGACGTGGCCTGCCAGACATCCTGTTCTACGCTGAGCAAATCATTAATGCTCCGCTTGCTCAGGGTGTATTCGTTTTTGTAGACCGCGCGGGCACGTAACGCGTTTTCAAGCTGTAAGCTTCCGGCGGCCATTCTTCCACGCGCGCCGGTCCAGTCTGCCTGCGCGACGGAGGCTTTTTGCAGCACATCAAACCGCGCCTGATCGACCTGAGAGGAGGCCATCGCCCTGGTGCCTTCAGCCTGACGAACGCGTGCCGAAACGGCGCCGCCCTGATACAGCGGTGCATCGATATTGAGCTGGATCTGGTCATCCCAGTAAGCGCGGTTATCCGACTCATAGCGCGTGCGGCCTCCTTTCAGGCTTAACGTTGGCCAGTGCTGAGATTTTGCGGTTTCCACCCCATACTGGGCTGAACGCTCCATATTCTGCGCGGCCATTACCGCCGGTATCAGCGAGTAATCGATCTGGTTGACGGCATTCTGCTCTACGGCAAGCTTCTCAGGGACCGGTGAATAGGCTTCAGCCTGCATGCCCGTCAACACCGCGAGCCTTGCGCGGGCGCTGTTGAGCGCGGCGTTGTACTGCTCAACCGTCGCCTGCATACCGGCGATCCGCGTGCGGGTCTGCAGCTCATCGGAGGTTGAGCTTACGCCTGCATCCGCGCGCAGTTTCGCCAGCTGCTCCACGTTTTTGAGGGCCTGCACATTCTCTTTAGCCGCCTGCAACAGATCGCTATAACGTCTGACCTCCACGTAGCTCAGCGCGGTTTTTTCCGCCACGGCGGTGAGCGTCTCCATCAGCTGATAACGATAGCTATCGCGTCGCGCTGAAGACTGGCTGATGCTGTTATTCGTCTTGCCAAAGTCATAAATGAGCTGCGTAAGGCTTAATCCCCATGCCGCTGAATTTCTCAGTGAACCGCTGGAATCGGTGGTTTGGCTATGGCCCGTACTGCCGTTCAGCGATATTTGCGGCATCCATCCGCTACGTGCTTCATCTATTTGCGCCTGACCAATACCCAATTGTGCCGCCTGCTGGCTGACCGACGGATCGCGATCGATGGCAAAAAGAATACTTTCTTTTAATGTTGTCGTCGGCACCGTGGCAAAACCCAACGCGCCGCTATTGGCATAGGTCGTATTAATGCATGCCGAAATTAACACCAGCACTGCGGATAATCGAACCCACTTATAATTTCGCTCTCTCATCATTTATATCTCCCTGAGTCTGCGAATGGTTTAACCCTTTACCCAAAAAGAGGTATAGATAATCAGAAAAATATTATTAATCCCCCGTACTGAATTTCGGGTAATAGCTCTCCATACCCATTTCCATTAGAGATGAGAGCCGACCTTAGCCTAATATGAATTAAGAATTTGCTTACTTCTTAACTGATTCGCAGCATAACAAAATGTGGTATAGGCAACTACACCCACAATGTTAATGTGGTGTTACAATTAAGAAAAATCATGGGGTTTCTGGACAAACTATTAAAAATGACCTTTCAAATGAAACTAATAAAGTCATTGTTATTTAAGTGAAATTTAAAAATACCCGGATGTACATTTTTGCGTTAATTTCCACGCGCGTCAGACACAAAGATTTTCAAAGAAATGTCAACTTAAGTAGCTTCGCCCTATTTATTGGCATAAAAATCCGTTAAAATTCACTTTTGTGGAATTTTGTTGGTTTAAATAGTTTTTTAATAGACCAACAAACCAGTAAAGCGAAGCTAACTGGTTACAAAATCCAAATAGCGAGATAAAACATCGTTATAACATATTGATTACCCTTAGAAACCGTTCACTTATATTTAATCAATAACAGCTCAATTATCACGCAACTGAACTAATGTGCGGTTGCCCTTTTCTCTGCGACAAAATGCTGTATTATGCGAACTATTGCGACATTTTGCAGGATTGCTGCCATGCACAAAACCGCGCGTCAAAAATATGTGCTCGAGATCATCAGCGAGCAGGGACAGGCCAGCATCACTGAGCTGGCAGAAAAGCTGCAGGTCTCTGCGGATACCATTCGCCGCGATCTCACGGACCTCGAAAAACAAGGGCTGGCGCAGAAGAACCACGGAGGCGCTATCGCGCTCAATCTTTCGGCCATGAATCGCCAGGGCAGAGATACGCTCCTGCCGGCGACCAAACAGCGGCTGGGAAAACAGGTGGCACAGCAGATTCCGCCGGGCTCTACGCTGTTTCTGGATGCGGGCAGTACGGTCATGGCGGTGGCCTCTTTTCTTCAGGGGCCGCTGACGGTGATCACCACCTCGCTAGATATCGCCCACGCTTTTAGCGACCGGGAGGATATCGAACTGATCCTGCTCGGCGGGAAATGGGATCAGAAGCAACGCCTGTTTGCTGGCGGTGCCACCCTCTCCCTGCTTTCACGGTATCGGGCGGATATCGCCATCCTTGGCGCCTGCGCCCTTCATTCATCACTCGGTCTGAGTGCCGGGACGGAAGCCGATGCAGAAGTCAAACGGGCGATGCTTGCCGCCAGCCAGACGCACTGGATCGTCGCAGACCATCTGAAAGTCAACCGCTGTGAGCCGTATCTGGTGTGCGGGTTAGACGAAATTCATCAACTGTTTTTAGATCGTCCCTGGCCTGAGCTTGGGGACCAGAGCACCGTGCCCGTCACGGTTTGCGCTCATTAACGTGGAGAAGGTCATGAGTAAAATGAAGACAATCAACATTGCGCTGATCGGGTATGGTTTTGTCGGTAAAACCTTCCATGCCCCGCTCATCCAGTCTGTGGACGGGCTTACGCTGGCGGTGGTTTCCTCCCGTGATGAGGAAAAAGTTAAGCGCGATCTGCCGGACGTGCAGGTGGTTGCTACCCCGGAAGAGGCCATTACGCACCCGGATATTGACCTGGTGGTGATCGCCTCCCCTAACGCTACCCATGCTCCGCTGGCCACGCTGGCCCTGAACGCCGGAAAACACGTGGTGGTGGATAAACCCTTCACGCTCGATATGCAGGAAGCGCGCGATCTTATTGCCCTGGCGGAGGAAAAACAGCTTCTGCTCTCCGTGTTCCACAACCGCCGCTGGGACAGTGATTTCCTGGGCATTAAGGACGTTATCACACAGGGCACCCTCGGGAAGGTGAAACTGTTTGAGTCGCACATTGACCGCTTCCGCCCGGAAGTGCGCGTGCGCTGGAGAGAACAAAACGTACCGGGAAGCGGGCTGTGGTTTGACCTGGGGCCGCACCTGATCGACCAGACGCTACAGCTCTTTGGTCTGCCTCACTCGGTGCAAGGGAATATCGCGACGCTGCGCGACGGCGCGGAAGTGAACGACTGGGCGCATGTGGTCTTAAACTACCCTGATCATAAGGTTATTTTGCACGCCAGCATGCTGGTCGCCGGGGGGACCGCGCGCTTTACCGTCCATGGAGATAAGGGCAGCGTGGTGAAGGCCCGTATCGATCAGCAGGAAGCCCAGCTGCTGACCGGTATCATTCCGGGAAGTGAAACCTGGGGTGAGGACAGCGACAGTATGGTGTTCTTTGGGGCTGACGGCGCGCCGCAGAACATTACCACGCCGAAAGGCGATCAGCGCCAGTATTACATTAATGTGCGCGATGCTCTGCTCGGGAAGATTGCCAATCCGGTTCATCCTGTCGAGGCATTAGCGGTGATGGCGGTACTGGAAGCGGCGGTGAAATCGTCAGAGACCGGGTCAACCCAGGGACTGGCGTTAACGGCTGAAGAGCGTGCTCTGCTGCAATAAAAAAACGGGTTTTGTAGGCCGGGTAAGCGCAGCGCCACCCGGCGAGAAAGGCGGCAAAAGTGTTGAGGACTATTGCCGCTTTTTCGGCATCATGCGCAGCAGCGTATTATCTTTCCAGAAATAGTGATGCATCAGCGCCGCCGCTGCGTGCAGGGCAATGACAAAATAGCCGAGGTTCGCCAGCGTCTCGTGCCACTCTTTTAGCCCATCAGCCAAATCAAAGTTGGATTCCGCCGCGTGCGGCATGGCGATGCCAAAGGCAAACCAGTCGTTTCCACGGTTATACATCATCACCAGGCCAATCAGCGGCAAAGCAATAAACAGCAGATAAATCACCAGATGCCCCAGATGCGAAAGGCCTGTGATCATCGCTTTCGGTTTCGGCTCAATCGGCGGCGCGCGGAACTTCAGGCGCACCAGCAGACGTGTCACCATCAAAACCAGGATAGCGATCCCGCATGAGACGTGGATCATATTGATCACCGGTCGGTCGGTACGCGGAAAGAAGCCTCTGAACTCCATGGCGCAGTAGGCGACGATAACTAACAGAAACACCAGCCAGTGAATGCCGATTTGCAGGCCTGTATATTTAGTGCGCATGTGATTTTCCGATAAAAAACAGTTACCGCGCCAACATAACGACCTTTCCTTAAAAATTCATTAACTTTTCTGTATGGATTTTCAAATACTTCCCGGGGCATGAAGCATCTTCAATTGCTGCCCCGCCCCTCATGGTCTAAGCCTGGATAAGTTCAAACTGTCGCATCGACACGTTTACAGGAGAAAACCATGAGTAAAATTGGCATTAACGGATTTGGACGCATTGGACGCCTGGTACTTCGTCGTCTTCTTGAAACCCAGGACAGCAACACCGTCGTCGCCATCAACGACCTCACCTCTCCCAAAGTACTGGCTTATCTGCTCCGGCATGATTCTAACTACGGCGGCTTCCCGTGGAGCGTGGATTTCACCGAAGACGCGCTGATTGTGGACGGTAAAACCATCGCGGTGTACGCCGAGAAAGAGGCCAGACATATCCCGTGGAAAGCCGCTGGGGTGGATATCGTCGTGGAATGCACCGGTTTTTATACGTCGGAAGAAAAATCCAGAGCGCATCTGGATGCTGGCGCCAAAAAGGTCCTGATCTCCGCGCCAGCAGGTGAGATGAAAACCATTGTGTTTAACGTTAACGACGACACCATTGACGCCAGTGATACCATTATCTCTGTCGCCTCCTGCACCACCAACTGCCTCGCCCCGCTGGCAAAAGCCCTGCACGATGCTTTTGAGATTAAAGTGGGCACCATGACCACCATTCACGCCTATACCGGTACCCAGGCGCTGGTGGATGGTCCGCGCGGGAAAGATCTGCGCGCCTCACGCGCGGCGGCGGAGAACATCATTCCCCACACCACGGGTGCTGCCAAAGCGATTGGCCTGGTGATCCCGGCACTCAGCGGCAAACTGAAAGGTCATGCCCAGCGCGTACCGGTGAAAACCGGCTCGGTAACGGAACTGGTCGCCATTCTGGGCAAAAAGGTCACCGTTGAAGAGGTGAATGCCGCACTGAAAAAAGCGACACAGGGGAATAAATCCTTTGGCTATACCGATGAAGAGATTGTGTCGTCAGATGTCATTGGCTCACACTTTGGCTCGGTGTTTGACGCCACTCAGACCGAAGTGACCGAGGCGGGCGAACTGCAACTGGTGAAAGCCGTCGCCTGGTATGACAACGAGTATGGCTTTGTGACGCAGCTGGTGCGCACGCTTGATAAATACGCCGCACTTTAATAACGCTGACGGGTGGTCATACCATCCGTCGCTCTCCCTTACCGCATGGCTTACTCTTCATCATCTGTTTTCCAGAATAAAATTATTCACGAAATTTTTGAATCACACGTTAATTATCATTAGAACTTCTAAAATGAAGTTTTAAATATGCTTGCTTTAATTTCATAAACACTCCCAATAATATAAATCACAAGACAGGCAAGCGGTCTGTCAAAACAAATACCCCCTATGAAATTGTTAAGGAACAACAATGAAAAAAGTTATTTTGGCTTCATTAATTGCACTGGCCAGCGCATCAGCTTTCGCAGAACCTACCGCTGTATTAAAAGTACACGGAACGTTGACCAATGCGGCGTGTACGCCTTCTATCGGCAACGGCGGGGTCATTGATTACGGCTATATTCGCCTCGGAGAACTTTCTGCACTGGAAAATAATAATTTGGGACAAAAACAGGTACCTGTCACCATTACCTGTTCTTCGCCAACCAAAGTGGGCTTTACCATTCTTGATAACCGTAGCGACAGCAACGCGCGGCTGCCGGTTGATATCGGTAAAAACTTAAACCAGTCGGTGAAATATTATACTTACGGCGTGGGTACCACGTCCGAAGGCGTAAATATTGGTGACTACGGCATGTGGATGACGGATGTCACGGCAGATGGCAAAGTCGTAGACCCGATTGTCAACAACCACGACTGGAATCCTGATATCTGGAAAAAAAGCGGTATTCCGCGTAGTGATGCGTTCCAGACCGTCGCCTTTGCTGATACAGGGACCACCGCACCGTTGGCTATCACCACAGCTAACTTTAACTTTGTTACTAATCTGACGATTCGTGACACTACTGCGCTGGCGATTACCGACGATACTCCTCTCGACGGTCAGGCAACGATGACCCTGGTATATCTCTAATCCTATAATTTGCTTATACCGGTTCAGCGTAACCCTGAACCGGTACTTTTCCCCGTTATATTCACACAACAAATAAAAAGCCTTCTTTTATTTGTCGCTTTCGCATATCTTTAGTTTTTCTACAAAATAAATTCAACTTTAATAAATATACCAAAAACTCAATACTCAATATTATTTCCGCCAGGTGAATGGGAACGCCATCGCTGCGTTCACTTATCATTCCCGCATGTCTTATATTCATGAAAAGGAAAAATCAAGGATGAAAAAAATCATTCTGGCTACAGCCATCGCATTGAGCACCACATCAGCTTTTGCAGCCGGAACTGCTGTTATTAAGGTTAAAGGTACATTAACCAACGCAGCATGTACTGCTGAGCTGGGTAACGGCGGTGTTATCGATTACGGCTTTATTCGTCTCGGTGAGTTATCCGAAAACTCACATAATCAACTCGGTCAGAAACAGATACCTGTGACCATAAATTGCTCTGCGCCAACCAAAATAGGTTTCACTATCACCGATAATCGCAGCGACAGCAACGCACAACTTCCTGTTGATATTGGGAAGAATAAGAATATTACAAATAAATATTATACTTATGGCGTTGGTTTCACGAACGACGGGAAAAAGATCGGTAACTACGGCATGTGGATGACCGGTACCACCGCAGACGGTAAAACTGTAGACCCTATTGGGCATAACCACGACTGGTCCACAACAAGCTGGAAATATTCCGGTATTCCACGCAGCGATACTTTCCAGACCATCGCCTTTGCTGAAACCGGCACCACCACCCCATTGGCTATCACCACGGCTAACTTTAACTTCGTGACCAACCTGGTGATTTGGGATACCTCCACCCTGGCCATTACCGACGATACCCCACTGGACGGCCAGAACACCATGACGCTGGTTTATCTGTAATTTTTCGCGCTTTGTTCAATACCGGGTCAGCGGCAAACGCTGGCCCGGTATTTTTTTGCGTCCACATTCACAACAGGGATCGGCTTACCAACGCATCGGTCAAAATGACATCGTTGCGTAAGATATTCCACGCCGCCTCGATCTCATCAGGTATCTCCACATGGGCAATAAAATCACGTCCTGCCGGACCGTAACCGTTAACATCGTCGCGAAGGCGCGGCAGTTCACCCAGCACCAGCGACAAATAGCGTTCCACCGGCCAGATCCCTTCTCCGGAATCGCTGAACTCCAGCCCATCGTCGCCGTTTTGCAGGACGGGCGTAAAGCCCGCGTGGCTCACCCATTCCGGCGATACGGGTTCGTCCCGACACACGCGGGCGAACGTTGCCATGGTGCGGCGCTGCATGGTTGGATCCTGCACCACCAGCACCCTTTCAGGGGCAAACTGATGGTGCTTCATTAATTCGCGGCTAAAGCGGGCGTTCTCCCCGCAGTTCGTTGACTGATCTTCCACCCACACCCGGTCTGCCGGGATCTGCCAGAATTGACGGGCGATATCCGCCAGGATGGCCGCCTCTGCCCGGCCCGTGGTGGGAATGGTGTGATAGCGCGGATGTTTCGCAATCGCGGCATAGAGAAAAGTGGTGGAGTGTCCGATGCCACCGCTAATGATCATGGGCACCCCCTGCTCCGCCGCCAGACGGCAGGCAGCTTCGATGGTTGGAATGACGGCATTCCCCGCCAGAATCACCATATCCACGGACTTACCCGGTTGCAGGTCATCCTGCGCCAGCCACTGCCCAACCGTGTTTACGGCACTGAGCGTGCTGCCGGGCAAACAGGGAAAAATTGTCGGTATCATCATAACCTCCTTACAGCATTTGGATTAGCGTACCGCACTTGTCGCATCAAAACAGGCGTTGATTCCTAAAGTGCCAGAGATAAGGCCGCTCTTTTTCCTAAAACTTTCAGTTCAACATTTGATTAACATGCGTAAATCATATTCACTTGTATTATGTTTTACGGCAGACGTAGAATCGCCAGCCTGTTAATTCTTCCATTTTATCAAAGGTAAACGACGTTATGCGCCTGCCCGAACGCGACCCTTATGCTCCTCGCGAGTGGCAGCCACACGAGAAACCCGCCCTGCTGGGTTCCCCCTCCACGCCGGAGCACAGCACGCCAAAGCGGATTGCCTATGGCGTTGTCGGTCTGCTGGTTTGCCTGACGGGCGCCCTGGGGAATGCGGTAGTCACCGCCAACCTGCAAAATTTGCAGGGCACCTTTGGCGCCTGGTCAACCGAGATCGCCTGGCTACCGGCGGTCTATGTAATGACCAATATCTCCATTAACCTGCTGCTGGTGAAATTCCGCCAGCAGTACGGTCTGCGCGCCTTCACCGAAGGTTTTCTGGTGCTGTATGTGCTGGTCACTTTTTTCCACCTGTTTGTCAACGATCTTAGCTCGGCGCTGATGGTGCGCGCCGCGCACGGGATGGTGGCCGCCGCGCTCAGCTCGCTGGGCATTTATTACCAGATCCAGGCCTGGCCGGCGAAACACCGCCTGAAGGCGTTGACCATTGGCATCACCGGCTCGTCACTGGCCATTCCGCTGGCGCGACTCTTTTCAACCGAGCTGTTGCAGCTTGATGAGTGGCGCGGGCTCTATTTCTTCGAGCTGGGGCTGGCCCTCATCTCGCTGGCGTGCGTGATTGCGCTGAAACTGCCGCCGGGCGATCGGCGTAAGGTCTTTGAGAAAAAAGACTTTATCACCTTCTTTTTACTGGCACCGGGGATGGCGCTGCTGTGCGCGGTGCTGTCGCTGGGCCGTCTGGACTGGTGGTTTGAAGCGCCGTGGATCGGCTGGTCGCTGGCGCTCTCGCTGGTGCTGATTGTTTCCGCCATCGTGTTTGAACATAACCGCACTAACCCGTTGCTGAACACCCGCTGGCTGTCGAGCGGCAGTATTGTGCGCCTTGGGTTGATTATGCTGCTGATCCGCATCGTGCTGGCCGAGCAAAACACCGGCGTCATCGGCTGGCTGCAGTACGTGGGGTTACAGAACGAGCAGATGACGCACCTGGCGTGGTCCATATTTGCCGGGATCGTCTGCGGGATCGTCACCAGCTGTCTGACCATTAAGCCGACCAAACTGGCATGGCCGATTATCACCTCCCTGGCGCTGATGATTGTCGCCTCGCTGCTGGACAGCCAGTCCAACAACCTGACGCGCCCGGATCAACTGATGCTCAGCCAGTTCCTGCTGGGCTTTGGCAGTGCCTTCTTCCTCGCCCCCGCGATGCTGGCCGCCATTGGCGGTGTGATCGCCGACCCGCGTAATCTGGTGAGCTTCTCGGTAATGTTTGGTATGAGCCAGAACCTCGGCGGCCTGCTGGGCTCGGCTATTCTCGGTACCTTCCAGACCTGGCGCGAAAAGTATCACTCCAGCCTGCTGGCGGACCAGCTCACCACGCTCAATCCGCTGGTTAACGAGCGGATTCAGCTTTATACCCAGATGTACAAAAGCCTGATTGGCGACAGCGCCCTGCTGGGCACGCAGGCGATCACCCAGTTGCAGACGGTGACCGCGCTTGAGGCAAACATTCTGGCTTACAACGACACCTATTTACTGACCGCGAGTATTGCCGCGGCCACGCTGGTCTGGATTTTATGGCGCTTGCTGCGCCTGCGCATCACTGCCCGTATGGCGCTTAAGAACGCCACCGGCAACAAATAATTGAAATATTTCTGGAGAGTTTATGAGTCAGCAGGATGCCGCCAAAGAGCAGGCCAACACCCGCAAAAATGTGCGCATTGTTTCCGTTTTCACCGCCGCGGCAATCGGTATTGTCGGCGTGCTGGTGATCCTTTACGCGTGGCAGCTCCCGCCGTTCACCCGCCACGCGCAGTTTACCGATAACGCTTACGTGCGCGGCCAGACCACGTTCATCAGCCCGCAGGTAAATGGCTATATCACCGAGGTGAAGGTACAGGATTTCGCGCAGGTTAAAAAAGGCGAGCTGCTGCTGCAGATCGATGACCGTATCTATCGCCAGCGGGTACATCAGGCCGAGGCGCAGCTGGCGATGAAAATTGCCGCCCTGAATAACAATCTCCAGCAGCGTAAAAGCGCTGAAGCCGTCATCGCAAAAAATGACGCTGCGCTGAAAAATGCCCGCGCCCAGAGTCTGAAAACCCAGGCGGATTTAAAGCGGGTGAAAGATCTGACGGCTGACGGATCGCTCTCCATCCGCGAACGCGACGCGGCGCTGGCCAGCGCGGCCCAGGGCAGTGCCGATATTGAGCAGGCCAAAGCGACGCTTGAGATGTCGCGCCAGGATCTGCAGACGGTGATTGTGAACCGCGGTGCGCTGGAGGCGGATGTGGAAAACGCCAAAGCGGCGCTGGAGCTGGCACAAATCGACCAGCAAAACACCCGCATTGTGGCGCCGCGTGACGGCCAGCTGGGGCAGATCGCGGTGCGTCTGGGCGCGTATGTCACGGCCGGGACCCATCTCACCACCCTGGTACCGCCGCAGCACTGGGTGATCGCCAATATTAAAGAGACCCAGCTCGCGGAGCTGCGCGTGGGCCAGCCGGTGAAATTTACCGTCGATGCGCTCAATAACAAAGCCTATCAGGGCCGCGTGGAGAGCATCTCCCCGGCGACCGGCGTCGAATTCAGCGCCATCACGCCGGATAACGCCACCGGGAACTTTGTCAAAATCGCCCAGCGTATTCCGGTGCGTATCGAAGTGCTGGGTAAACCTGAAGAGTCAGCACTGCTACGTCCTGGCATGTCGGTACAGGTGACCATTGATACGCGGGAGGCGAAGCAATGACCCTTCGCCCGCTAGCCAGCCTGCTGGTTGCCGTGCTGCTTACCGGATGCCAGTCGGTGGATGTAAAACCTGCCCAACCGTCACTGCACATTCCTGCCCAGTGGCGGGCGGCATCCGGTCCCGCCAGCGCGCCTGAACAACTCTGGTGGCGAAATTTTCACGACAACAACCTCAACCGCTACGTGGATCAGGCGCTGAAAAATAACAGCGACGTGCTGATCGCCCGCGAACGGACCAATGAGTATCAGGCAAGAGTCTATGCCGCTGACGGCAGCCTGTTTCCGTCGCTGGATGCGGGCGTAACCGGCACCCGCGCCCGGACGCAATCGGCCGCCACGGGGTTACCGGTATACAGTACGCTGTACAAAGGCAGCCTCACAGCCAGCTATGATGTGGATATCTGGGGCGTCAACCGCAGCACGGCCAATGCCGCGCAGGCCTCGCTGGAGGCGCAAAAAGCCGCCGCCGCTGCCGCAGATTTAACTGTCGCCTCGTCGGTGGCCTCCGGGTATGTCACCCTGCTCTCGCTTGACGAACAGCTTCGCGTCACCGAATCCACGCTGAAATCACGCGAAGAGGCATTTAATCTTGCTAAACGGCAGTTTGAAACGGGCTACAGTTCGCGCCTGGAGCTGATGCAGTCTGACTCTGAGCTGCGGGCCACCCGGGCGCAGGTGCCACTGCTGCAGCATCAGATCGCGCAGCAAGAGAATGCCCTGAGTCTGCTGCTGGGCAGTAACCCGGGCGAGGTGGCGCGCAGTGAAAGCTTCAGCACGCTTACCCCGCTCAGGCTGCCTTCACAGCTGCCGTCATCGTTGCTTAACCGACGACCTGACATCGTTCAGGCGGAGCGTCAGCTTATTGCGGCCGATGCCAGCCTTGCCGCCTCGCGCGCCAGCCTGTTGCCGTCGATCAACCTGACGGCGACCGGATCGATTCAGGATCGCACCCTTTCCGGCCTGCTGGACAACCCGTTACAGCTCTGGAGCGCAGGCGGCAGTATTCTCGCCCCGCTGCTGAACCGCCAGGCGCTGAATGCGCAGGTGGATATCTCCCAGTCGCAGCGTAATCAGGCGCTGTACGCCTATGAGAAAACCGTGCGCAATGCGTTTGCCGAAGTGAACAACAGCCTTGACGCCATTACGCGTTATCAGGAACAACTTAGCGAACTGCTGGCCCAGCAGGAGGTGGCCCAGGAGACGCTGCGCATTGCGCAGAACCGCTATCGCAACGGCTATTCATCTTATCTGGATGTGCTCGACGCACAGCGTACACTTTACTCGGTGCAAACCAACGTGGTGCAGGTGAAAAATAACCTGCTGCTGGCGCAGATTGATTTGTATAAAGCGCTGGGCGGCGGTTGGGTCAATGTCTGAAGGCGCTTAACGGGCCTGGATTTCGTCACACAGGCCGGGTAAGGCGCAGCCGCCACCCGGCGATTCCCCCTCAGGAGACAATTTATGCAACAACAGTGGTCTGCAGTCGATAATTTCATGATTTCGTCGCTTATTCCTGAAGATGAGGTACTGAGCAAGGTACTGGAAAACAACCAGCGCGCCGGACTCCCCGAACACGATGTTGCGGCCAATCAGGGGCAGCTGCTGGCACTGTTCGTGCGCATGACGCAGGCGCGGCGCGTTCTGGAGATCGGAACGCTGGGTGCTTACAGTTCAATCTGGATGGCGCGCGCCCTGCCGCCGGACGGAAAGCTGATTACGCTTGAGGCCGATTCCACGCATGCCCGCGTGGCGCGGCAGAATATTCAGCTTGCCGGTCTCAACCAACGCATTGAACTCATCGAAGGCCCGGCGCTGACTTCTCTGGAAAATTTCGGCGACGTTCCGCCGTTCGACCTGATCTTTATTGATGCTGATAAGCCAAACAATCCCGGCTACCTCGAATGGGCGCTGCACTACTCCCGCCCCGGCACGGTGATTATCGGCGATAACGTGGTGCGCGATGGCGAAGTGATTAACGGCCAAAGCGACGACGCGCGCGTGCAGGGTGTTCGCCGGTTTATCGAGATGATGGGGGACAATCCGCGCTTAACCACCACCACGCTGCAAACGGTCGGGGTTAAGGGGTGGGATGGGTTTACGCTGGCAATTGTGAACGGGTGAAAATTGTGCGGCCTGATGCCCTCACCCCGGCCCTCTCCCACCGGGAGAGGGAGAAAACAGGGTGTTAAGCCGAAATCTGCTCCATCGCCTGCAAAATACGTTTATCCGAAATCGGATATGGCGTACCGAGCTGCTGGGCAAAGAAGCTGACGCGTAACTCTTCGATCATCCAGCGGATCGCCTGAACGTCTTCATCGTCACGACGTGCCGGTGGCAGTTTGTTTAACCACTGCTGCCACGCCTGCTGCACGTTTTCAACTTTCAGCATCTGGGCACGGTCACGATGCGGATCGATGGCCATTTTCTCCAGCCGTTTTTCAATCGCCTGCAGATAACGCAGCGTGTCGCCGAGACGGTTGAAGCCATTGCCGGTGACAAAGCCCCGGTACACCAGGCCCGCCATCTGCGCTTTGACATCCGAAAGCCCCAGCGCCATGGTCATATCCACGCGCCCTTTCAGGCGTTTGTTGATATTGAACACGGTGGTGAGGATCTGCTCGACCTGTTTGGCAATATCCACCACGGTGTCGTTCAGCTCCGCGCGTACCTTTTCATGAAGCTGAGCAAAGCCCTCTTCTGACCAGACCGGACCGCCCGCCTCGTGGATCAGCTTGTCCACGCCGCAGGAGATGCAGTCGTCGATCAGATCCAGCACTTTGCCGTACGGGTTAAAGTACAGCCCCAGCTTGGCTTTGTTCGGCAGCTTCTCGTGCAGATACTTGATCGGCGACGGGATGTTGAGCAGCAGCAGGCGGCGCAGCCCGCGCCACATCATCTGCTGCTGTTCCTGCGGGTTATCAAACAGCTTGATCGCCACGCTGTCGCGCTCATCCACCAGTGCAGGCCAGGCCTTCACTTTGTAGTTACCGCGTTTTTGCTCGTAGCTTTCGGGGAGCTGACCAAAGCTCCAGATGTGCAGCCCGCTCTGCTCAATCCCATCATCCGCCACTGCGGACAAGGTCTCCTGCACTTTGCCTTTCAGCGCCTCTTTCAGCGCGGTGAGCGAACGGCCTTCCTGCAGCTTCTTGTTTTTATCGTCCACCACGCGGAAGGTGATTTTCAGGTGATCGGGCACCTGATCCCAGTTCCAGTCTTCGCGGTCAATGGTGGTACCGGTCATGCGGCGGAACTCACGCTCCAGCGCATCCAGCAGCGGCATCTCCAGCGGCGTGACGCGGCCTAAAAACGCTTCGGCGTAGTTAGGGGCCGGAACAAAGTTACGCCGCACCGGTTTCGGCAGCGATTTGATCAGCGCAATCACCAGTTCGCGGCGCAGGCCGGGAATTTGCCACTCAAAGCCGCTCTCATCCACCTGGTTTAGCAGTGGCAGCGGGATATGAACGGTGACACCATCCGCGTCCGTTCCCGGCTCAAACTGATAGGTCAGCCGCAGCTTAAGGTTGCCCTGATGCCAGAAGTTCGGGTAGTCGAGCTTACTGACCGACTCCGCCCCTTCTTTAATCAACATGCTCTTTTCAAAGTTGAGCAGATCCGGCGTCTCTTTGCTGGCCTTCTTCCACCAGCTGTCAAAGTGACGGGCGGAAATGACATCGTGGCTGATGCGCTGGTCGTAAAATTCGAACAGCGTCTCGTCATCCACCAGAATGTCGCGACGACGGGATTTGTGCTCCAGCTCTTCCACTTCAGCACGCAGCTTGAGGTTTTCACGGAAGAAGGCGTGACGCGTCTGCCAGTCGCCCTCCACCAGCGCGTGGCGGATAAACAGCTCGCGGCACAGCGCCGGGTCAATCTGGCTGTAGTTGACCTTACGCGCGGCCACCACCGGCAGGCCGTAGACGGTCACTTTTTCGGTTGCCATCACCGCCCCCTGCGCGCGCTCCCAGTGCGGTTCACTGTATGAGCGTTTCAGCAGGTGTTGCGCCACCGGCTCCACCCATTCCGGATCGATACGCGCGGCAATACGCCCCCACAGACGGCTGGTTTCCACCAGTTCAGCAACCATGGTCCACTTGGGTGGTTTCTTGAACAACCCGGAGCCGGGGAAGATGGAGAAACGGGCGTTGCGCGCACCGGTATACTCCTGCTTTTCGGCGTCCTTCATGCCGATATGGGACAGCAGTCCGGTCAGCAATGCGATGTGAATCTCGCGGTACTCCGCCGGTTCACTGTTCACCGGAATACCCAGCTCTTTCACCACCTGGCGCAGTTGGGTGTAGATATCCTGCCACTCGCGCACGCGCAGGTAGTTGAGGAAATCCACGCGACACTGACGGCGGAACTGGTTAGAAGACAGCGCTTTCTGCTGCTCGCCGAGGTAGTTCCACAGGTTCACGAAGGCAAGGAAATCCGACTCTTTGTCGTGGAAGCGACGGTGTTTTTCATCCGACGCCTGCTGTTTGTCCATTGGCCGTTCACGCGGATCCTGAATGGAGAGCGCCGAGGTGATGATCATCGCCTCGCGCACACAGCCGTGTTTTTGCGCTTCCAGCACCATGCGCGCCAGACGCGGGTCCACCGGCAACTGGCTGAGCTGCCGTCCCAGCGGCGTCAGTTTATACGCGGTGGCCTGCTCGTCGGTGGTGATCGCCCCCAGCTCTTCCAGCAGGCGTACGCCATCCTGAATATTGCGTTTGTCCGGCGCTTCGACAAACGGGAAAGCGGCGATATCGCCCAGCCCCAGCGCGGTCATCTGCAGGATGACGGAAGCCAGGTTGGTGCGCAGGATTTCCGGGTCGGTAAACTCCGGGCGGGAGAGGAAATCGTCTTCTGAATAGAGACGAATACAGATCCCCTCCGACACACGTCCACAGCGCCCTTTACGCTGGTTGGCCGACGCCTGTGAAACCGGCTCAATCGGCAGACGCTGTACCTTGGTGCGGTAGCTGTAGCGGCTGATACGCGCCGTACCCGGATCAATCACATACTTGATGCCCGGCACGGTCAGCGAGGTTTCCGCCACGTTGGTTGCCAGCACGATGCGGCGCCCGCTGTGTGGCTGGAACACGCGGTTCTGTTCACTGTTGGAGAGACGTGCGTAAAGCGGCAAAATTTCCGTGTGGCGCAGATCGCGCTTGCTGAGCGCGTCGGCGGTATCGCGGATCTCACGCTCGCCGCTCATAAAGATCAGAATGTCGCCCGCGCTCTCATTGCCCAGTTCGTCAACGGCGTCGAAAATTGCCTGCAACTGGTCGCGCTCGGTATCCTCCGCCTCCTCCACGATCGGGCGATAGCGCACTTCTACCGGATAGGTACGACCGGAAACTTCAATAATCGGTGCGTTATTGAAATGTTTTGAGAAACGCTCCGGGTCGATGGTCGCGGAGGTGATGATAATTTTCAGATCCGGGCGACGCGGCAGTAGCTCTTTCAGGTAGCCGAGCAGGAAGTCGATGTTCAGACTGCGCTCGTGCGCCTCATCAATAATGATAGTGTCGTACTGCATCAGCAGACGATCCTGCTGAATTTCCGCCAGCAGGATACCGTCGGTCATCAGCTTGACCATGGTGTTATCGCTCACATGGTCGCTGAAACGCACCTTATAACCGATGCAGCCGCCCGGCTCCGTTTGCAGCTCCTCGGCAATACGGTTCGCCACGGTACGCGCCGCCAGACGACGCGGCTGGGTATGACCAATCAGGCCCTTCACTCCGCGGCCGAGCTCCATACAGATTTTTGGCAGCTGTGTGGTTTTCCCCGAGCCGGTCTCCCCCGCCACGATCACCACCTGGTGGTCGCGCACGGCGTTGAGGATCTCCTGCTTCTTCTGACTGACGGGCAGATTTTCCGGATAGGTAATTGCCGGACGAGCCGCTTCGCGCAGCACAACTTTCCCTGCCGCCTGTTCAATCTCTTTCGCCATCTCCTGGAAAATGGCCTGTTGTGCATCAGGATTTTTAACCTTCTTCACCCCGTGCAAGCGGCGAGCAAAGCGCTGTTTATCGCGCAACATCAGTGAATCAAGCTGTTGCAGGAGCATCGGGAAGGTCAATTTTTGTTGTTCTGTCATAGCATTAACGGGCAGTGCACTGCCGGATAAAATCTCTTTGTAATGATTGCTATAGAGTACCACATCAGCGCTTTCCACGCCTTATTCAAAAAATTCGAACATAGGCTTCGATATATTGCGCTATCTCTGTGGCAGGATTGTGAATAAAGTGTCAACAAGCAACGGGGCAACCCCCTTCAATCAAATGCAAAACAGGAATCACCCATGAGCAAAGTATTAGTTTTGAAATCCAGTATTCTGGCAGGGTACTCTCAGTCTGGTCAGCTGTCTGATTACTTCGTTGAACAGTGGCGTGAACACCATTCCGCAGACCAAATCACCGTGCGTGACCTGGCTGCAAACCCAATTCCTGTGCTGGATGGCGAGCTGGTTGGCGCGCTGCGTCCAAGCGATGCACCGCTGAGCCCACGCCAGCAGGAAGCCCTGGCGCTCTCTGATGAGCTGATTGCTGAACTGCAGGCGCACGACGTTATCGTGATCAACGCCCCAATGTACAACTTCAACATCCCAACCCAGCTGAAGAACTACTTCGACCTGGTGGCTCGCGCTGGTGTTACCTTCCGTTACACCGAAAATGGCCCGGAAGGTCTGGTGAAAGGCAAGCGTGCCATCGTGCTGACCAGCCGTGGCGGTATTCATAAAGATACCCCAACCGACCTGGTTGCGCCGTACATGAGCCTGTTCCTGGGCTTCATCGGGATCACCGACGTGAACTTCGTGTTTGCAGAAGGTATCGCTTACGGTCCTGAAGTGGCGACCAAAGCACAGACCGACGCGAAAGCCGCGATCGACAGCCTGGTGGCTGCCTAAGATTTCCCCCTCTCACCGCCCGGTGAGAGGGTTTTTCTTTTCTCCCGCATTTCGTTATCATCCGCTCCCACTCTCCAGCCGGGCGGCCTGATGTCTGCGATTATTGATTCTTTTATTGCCCCACCGTGTCATGACGACATTGAGATCCTCTGGCAGGATGAACATCTGCTGCTGATCAATAAACCTTCCGGTCTGCTTAGCCTCTCGGGTAAAAATCCGCAAAATCTCGATTCGGTGCACTATCGTCTGGTTCAAAACTTTCCTGGCTGCACGCTGGTGCATCGCCTGGATTTTGGCACGTCCGGCCTGATGGTGATTGCACGTAATAAGCCGATCAACGCCGCGCTGTGCCAGCAGTTTAGCCAGCGCAGCGTGGAGAAAGTCTATAGCGCCCTGCTTTGCGGCCACCTGGAAAACGATGAAGGGGTGATTGATGCGCCGATTGCCAAAGACCCGGCGCTGTTTCCGCTGATGTCGATCTGTGCCGTTAACGGCAAACCCGCCCGTTCCCGCTATCGGGTGGTGGAACGCCTGCATCAAAACGCGGCGATGCCGCTCACGCGGGTAGAACTGACGCCTGAAACCGGGCGAACCCACCAGTTGCGCATTCACTGTCAGCTGCTGGGCCACCCGATTTTGGGCTGCGATTTATATGGGGGACGGGCATGGCCTGGCAGCGGAACAACGCCGAGGCTGATGCTGCATGCCAGTCAGTTGAATTTTATTCATCCGGTGAGCGGCGAGCCGGTTAACGCTCATCACACCGCACCGTTCTGAACCGTCTTACCACATCAAATCGTCAGGGATTTTGAAATCGGCATACGGATCGTCTTCATCCTGCTCTTCCTGACTCAGGGCGCTGTTTAACACAATACTGTCGGCATCGCGCTGGGCAATTTTATCCGCCACCACCGCCGGGATAATGGCGTATTCGCAGTCGCCATTAGCGTTAATCACCAGACGTGCGATGGCCAGACGACCGTTAATCAACTGGGTCTGGGTTGCCTTATCCACCTCGATTTTTTTGATCAGATTGCCGTCGGTGAAGTTAAAGGTGATGTTGCCTTTTGCCACCGTGATGCGGTTCATCTCAATCAACTGCTTCACCTGCGCCTTAAACTCTTTGGCGAGCACGGCCTGTTTTTGCTGCTCGCTCA
This sequence comes from Enterobacter sp. A8, assembly GCF_004296595.1. Taxonomy (NCBI): domain Bacteria; kingdom Pseudomonadati; phylum Pseudomonadota; class Gammaproteobacteria; order Enterobacterales; family Enterobacteriaceae; genus Enterobacter; species Enterobacter sp. A8. Next base: position 394,825 of record NZ_SCMF01000001.1, on the reverse strand, counting down.
ACTGTTTGTCACGCTCAAGCTGCGCTTTTTTGTTCTCTTCTACCGCCTCTCTGGCCTCACGCGCCTGCACGCGGGATTTCTTGGCCTTGCGCTGAACTTTGGCCATTTTCTTGCTGGAGACTAAGCCCGCTTTCAGCATCTGCTCTTGTAAGGTGAGTTTTGTCATGAGTGTGTTTAAACCGGTTGGAAATTTTGGGCAGTATAACTGGAACTGAGCAGTTCATGAAGTTCGCTCATGTTGCTGTGAAATTAAGTCACTTCCCCTGCGCCACCGCGTCAGGCATAAATTATGCATTGATAACTTCCTGGCAACATGAACTTAGGATGCATAACCAAGATGAGTAAAGTTTTTACATTTACCCTTAAGCGCAGTTGCTTCGATGAAAATTATAACCCGTCAGAGAATACGCGTACGACCACCAACTTTGCCAACCTCGCCCGCGGGGAAAAGCGTCAGGAGAACCTGCGTAATACCCTGGTGATGATCAATAACCGCTTTAACGCCCTGGCGCGCTGGGATAACCCCAATGCCGATCGTTACGCGGTCGAGCTTGAGATCGTCTCTGTGGATCTGAATATTGGTGCGGAGAAAACCTTCCCGGCCATTGAAGTATTGCAAACCACAATCGTCGATAAAAAAACCAATGAACGTATCGACGGTATTGTCGGCAATAACTTCTCCTCTTACGTGCGCGATTACGATTTCAGCGTCCTGCTGCTGGAGCATAATAAAAACCAGCCCCATTTCACCATTCCGGAGAAGTTTGGTGTCTTGCACGGCAATATCTTCCGCCATTTTGTTAATTCACCGGAATACCGGGAGAATTTCAAAAAAGCACCGGTGATTTGCCTGAGCGTGTCCAGCAAAGACACTTATCGTCGCACGGGTAACCAGCACCCGGTGCTGGGCATTGAGTACACGCCGGATGGCGAGTCATTGACGGAGCAGTACTTCGCGAAAATGGGCCTGAAGGTACGCTATTTCATGCCTGAAAACAGCGTGGCGCCGTTTGCCTTCTTCTTCACCGGCGATTTGCTCAGTGATTACACCAATCTTGAACTGATCGCCACCATCAGCACGATGGAGACGTTCCAGAAGATCTATCGCCCGGAAATTTATAACGCTAACTCGGCGGCAGGACACTGCTATCGCCCCGATCTGAATCAGCAGGATCACTCATTAACCAAAATTGTTTACGACCGTGTTGAACGCAGCCAGCTGGCCATTGAGCAGGGTAAATTCACGGAAGAACAATTTATCAAACCTTACAAACACGTACTCGAGCAGTGGTCTGATAACTACGCGCGTTAATTAATCGAATTTAAAAGGGTTATACATATGAAAACATTGCTCCCGACGTCAACCGCTGGCAGCCTGCCTAAGCCAACCTGGCTTGCACAACCTGAAACGCTGTGGTCACCGTGGAAATTAGAGGATCAGGAGTTACTGGCCGGTAAGCAGGATGCGCTGCGTTTATCGCTTGATGAGCAGATCCGCGCGGGGATTGATATCGTCAGCGATGGCGAACAGACGCGCCAGCACTTTGTGACCACCTTTATTGAACACCTCAGCGGCGTGGATTTTGAAAACCGTCAGACCGTGCGCATTCGTAACCGCTACGATGCGAGCGTGCCGACGGTGGTCAGCGCCGTGGCGCGTCAAAAACCGGTGTTCGTGGACGACGCAAAATACTTACGCCAGCTCACGGATAAGCCAATCAAATGGGCCCTGCCGGGGCCAATGACCATGATCGACACTCTTTACGACGCGCACTATAAAAGCCGCGAAAAGCTGGCCTGGGAGTTCGCTAAAATCCTCAATCAGGAGGCAAGAGAGTTAGAGGCCGCAGGTGTCGATATCATTCAGTTTGATGAGCCGGCATTTAATGTCTTTTTTGATGAGGTCAACGACTGGGGGATTGCGGCGCTGGAGCGTGCCATTGAAGGGCTGAAATGCGAAACAGCGGTGCACATCTGTTACGGATACGGCATCAAGGCCAATACCGACTGGAAAAAGACCCTTGGCTCAGAATGGCGCCAGTATGAAGAGGCGTTTCCTAAGCTTCAGACATCGAATATCGACATCATCTCGCTGGAGTGTCACAACTCCCGCGTGCCGATGGATCTGCTGGAACTGATCCGCGGCAAAAAAGTGATGGTAGGCGCCATCGACGTGGCAACCAACACCATTGAAACCGCGGAAGAAGTGGCTGACACCCTGCGTAAAGCGCTGCAGTTTGTCGATGCCGACAAGCTTTACCCGTCAACCAACTGCGGTATGGCGCCGCTTTCCCGTCAGGTTGCCAACGGTAAGCTGAAGGCGCTGAGCGCCGGAGCCGCGATTATCCGCAACGAGCTTGGCGCGTAATCACCTGCCCTGCGTTTGCCAGTAGAGCGGCTTACCGAAACACCCGACGTAATGATCAATTACCGCCCTGACGTTAAGGGGCGGATGCCGCGCGTTTGGGTAGATCGCCGCAATATTTAGGGGCTCCGTATGAATGGCGCACTCCAGCCCTGGCAGGAGTGCGACCAGTTCGCCCTGCTGCACGCGGTCGCCAATCAGCCAGTCCGGAAACAGCACAATTCCAATCCCGCCCAGCGCGGCAGCAAGCAGCGATTCCGCATTATTTGACGTCATTAATGGCATCACCGGATAGTGCACCCACTCCTCCCCCGCACCGCGCAACAGCCAGCGGTTAGGCCCCGACGAACCACGGTAGACCAGGCATTTATGATGCGCCAGATCGTCCGGCCCTTGCGGCGCGCCGTGCTGTCGCAGATAGTCCGGCGAGGCGGCCAGATGGTAGCGCTGCTGACCAAAAATGCGCGCGTGAAAGGTGGAGTCCGTCAGCACGCCGATGCGAAAGATCACGTCGGCGGCATTCTTGTGCGGGTCGATAAAATCATCGGTCAGCGTCAGCTCGATATTCAGCCGCGGATAGCGCGTCGTCAGACCAGGCAGCCCTGGCGCAATGTGCCGCTGGCCGAAAAAGACCGGTGCATTAATGCGGATCGTGCCGGAAGGCTCCGTTGAACGTGCATCCAGCTCCCGACGAGCCTTCTCAAAACTCGTCATCATCTCCCTGACATAGCGGATAAACAGATGACCACTTTCTGTGGGGATCACCGCCCGGGTATTGCGGTAAAAAAGCTGCTGGCCGAGTGCGTCCTCAAGCTGGTGGATAATGCGCGAAACCTGCGAGGCGGAAAGGCCCTCGCGGCGCGCGACCACGGAAAAATTTTCGGCTTCAAAAACCGCGATAAAAATCTTCAGCGAACGGAGGTTCATGCTCCCGGCATCGTACATTCGTGCATATCCTGCAAAGGTGTTTCCTGCATTATGGCATTTTTCTCATGACCAGACCGACGTAATCTTCTCCGCCTGCAAAACGGAGGAATAACAATGCAGCTTGTTTTGATTTTACTGGTGATTGCCGGGGGGATGGGGCTTTCCGTAGAGGCTGGCCTGCTGGGGCCGCTGGGTGGAAAAGTCGGTGATTTATGGGCCACGTTCAGCATTTTTGGCGTCGGCGCCGCGCTGACGTTTCTGCTGATGCTGTTCTTCAGCCCGCGCAACAGCCCGTCGTTTTTTGCCCAGCCTGGCTGGCAGTTGCTCGGCGGGGTACTTGGCCCGGTTTACGTGGTGATCCTGACCCTAGCCACCCCGGCCATCGGCATCGCCCTGACGATGATTGGCATTCTGGCGGGGCAGGTTTTTAAAAGCCTGCTGATCGACCATTACGGTCTGCTGGGCACACCGCACAGGAAGATCAACGCGAAACGGATCGTCGCGCTGGGTTTTATTATTGCGGCACTGATTCTGGTCGCACAGGGGTAACACGATGACACTGATGATGATTATTCTGGCCGTGTGCGGCGGCGCGACGCTGAGCATTCAGGCGGCGATCAACGGGCAACTCGGCAGCCGCGTGGGCGTATTCAAAAGCGCGTTCCTGACGTTCTCCGTTGGCGCGCTGGTCACCGCCTTGCTGATTTTTTTCTTTGAACCAAAACAGACAGTCACCCTGCTGGACGTGCCGAAATGGCAGCTTCTCGGGGCGATGTTTGGCGTGCCGTACATTGTGATCATGGTCGTGGCGGTGCAGCGCATCGGCACCGCCGTCGCCACGGTCGCGGTGATTTTTGGTCAGCTCACCATGAGTATGCTGATTGATAACTTTGGCTGGCTGGGCAATGCGGCCATTCCGTTTTCGACGAGCCGACTGGCCGCCGTCCTCTGCCTGGGTATTGCGCTGTTTTTCATTTACTCAGGCAGTAAAAACGCCCCTCCCCACGATTAACGTTACGCCTTGCGGGTAAAGAACAGCGTCACCGTGGCGACGGTGACGCCAAATTTCTTCATCTCGGTTTTATTAAACAGGTGGGTGCCATCCTGCAGGTACATCCAGTCGTCGAAGTGCAGCAGCCAGGTGCTGCCGTTGGCCTTCACGTTCATGCTGTACCTCCAGTTGAAGGCATTGCCCGCCGCCTGCCCCGTCGCCACGCCGTCGATATCGCCCGCCGTGCCCTCATAACGATCGGTCGCCACGCGGCGGATATGCCATACCCGCTGCTGTTTTTCACCATCGTCGTAGACAAAATGTTCATTCAGCGTCAGCGTGTCGCCAATCACGTCCCCGGCAATCTCCACGTGGAAGCGGCGGATCTGCTTCCCGCTGCGATCCTGCACCATCCCCCACGCTTCCGTTTTGCCCTGGAAATAGTGGAATATATCAAGCCGCGGCTGCTGCTGGCGGTACTCCGTCACGTCCGTGCTGCAGCCTGCCAGCAACATCGTCACACCCAGCGCCATGATCAAAAAACGTTTCATTGTTGTCCTCCGATTAACTGCTGACGCAGCTCAGGGTATTTCGTGCGGGGATCAAGCCAGATCCCCAGAAAACGTGTGCTGAACGCTTGCGACTGAGGCGGCCCCAGGGGTCTGAAAGTGCCCGATGCAGAAGGTGCGCGGTACCAGAACTGTCCTTGCTTATCGTTAAGCACGAACGCCAGCTGCGCCCCCGGCCCGACATCCGGCCACAGCGAGGCAAGCATTCGCAGCCAGGCTTCGCTCTGCGGTTCCTGCTGCAAAACCCCCTGTGCTCGCCACTGGTCGCGGGTTGCCTCGACCAGGTCTTCACTGTCGATGTCACGCGCGTAGGTGATAATGAGCGCCTGATCCTGCATCTTGCCGGTGTAGCGCCCTTCAGGGGTGCGCAACTGGGAGGTATAAACGGTGAAAGGCCCCCAGGTCAGCGTGGCATCCCCCACCTTGCGCCAGCCAAGCCAGTCGGTTGCCTGGGCGAAAGGCGTAAGGGTGATGAGCCAGAGGAACAGGAGTGCGGCTCTCATTGTTGCCTCCCTGTCAGCAAGTGGTAAAACAGCATCAGCACCAGCCAGCCCGGCACCATCCAGCTGACGACGATAAAGGTTGGCTCCAGAAAGGCGATGGCACCGAGCCGCTCACCGATAAGATACGCCACCGGACCGCCCACGGAAGCCAGCAGCATCAGCATCCAGCCGGGTAACGTTGTGGTGCGGGTGAGCTGCGTCCAGACGGTGGCAAACATCAGCCACAGCGCCACCATCCACACGGGCATCAGCGATTCACCGGTGAAGGCGATCAGCCCCGTCAGCGCCCAGAGTGCATCCAGCAGAGTGCCCGCGAGTGCCAGCAGAATGGCATAAACGCGGTGTGCAGGCGGCAACATCAGGCAGGCGAAGATCGCCAGCACGCACCAGATAATCAGGCCACGCTCGCGAAACAGCACCACCAGCGTCCAGTAGAGATCGAACGCGATAGCCAGGGCGAAAACCTGCACGTAACGTTTCATACGCGCTCGGCGGTCAGTTGCACCACGCTGATGGTGCGGGCGTTAAACCCGGCTTCGCAGTAGCCAAAGTAATAGAGCCACATCCGACGAAACCGCTCATCAAATCCCAGTTTTTCAATCTCCTGCCAGGCATGAAGAAAACGCTGACGCCAGTGCGCCAGCGTGCGCGCGTAGTCCGGCCCCATATCAAACAGGTTGCGCACCACAAAATCGGTGTGGCGCGTCATCAGCGCATTCATCGCCGTTATGCTCGGCAAAAAGCCGCCGGGGAAGATATACCGCTGAATAAAATCCACGCTTTTGCTGTAGTCGCGATACCGCTGATCCTGAATGGTGATGGCCTGAATCGCCATGCGCCCACCCGGACGCAGACGCGCCTGACAGGTGCGGAAGAACGTTGGCAGATAGCGTTGCCCGACGGCTTCAATCATCTCAATCGACACCAGCTTGTCGTACTCGCCGGTTAAATCGCGATAGTCGCAGAGCAACACCTCAACGCGGTCCTGCAGACCGGCCCGGGCAATCCGCTCTGTCGCCCAGCGATACTGCTCCTGCGACAGCGTGGTAGTGGTCACCCGGCAGCCGTAGTGACGGGCCGCGTATTCCGCCATCGCCCCCCAGCCGGTACCAATCTCCAGCAGATGATCGCTGGGGTTCAGCGCCAGCTGTTCGCACAGACGCGCCATTTTCGCCCGCTGCGCGTCGCTAAGATCCTGCTCCTCCCCGCTAAACAGCGCGCTGGAATAGAGCAACTCCTTGTCCAGAAAATGGGCATAAAACGCGTTACCCAGATCGTAATGTGCCGCAATGTTTTCCCGCGCCTGCGCCCGGGAGTTGCGCCGCGTCCAGTGGCGAAGCCGCTCCAGCGGTCTGCCAAGCAGGCGGAACCCGTTTTCGAGCCGCCCCAGTACCTGGCTGTTTAGCGCAAGCAGTTGCAGAAGCGGCGTGAGCTGCGTGGTTTCCCATTCGCCATCCATCCAGGCTTCCGCCGCGGCCAGGCTGCCTCCGGTCAGGACGCGCCAGTAGACGCCCGGGCTGAGGATCTGCACGTCGGCATGCAGCGCGGCAGACAGCTCACCGAAATGAAAGGTCTGCGCCCCTTCACGCAGCGTGAGCGAGCCGCCACGAAGGCCGCTCAGCACGCGAAAGAGCAGCCAGCGCGCGACGCGAACGTTGCGCGGGATATCGGGTTCAAGCGCAAAGACAGGATCGGTCATGAGCGTTCACTCCTGCTGACAGGATGGTTATACAGAGGCACGCGCTTAAGCCACAGCCGCAGCGCCTGCCAGTAAATCGCGAAAACGGTTTTGAGCGTCATCAGCGGAATACGCAGCAGCAGTCCACGCAGTGCCGGGCGGGTCAGCGGCGCGCGGCGAAGCGCCAGCGTGGCATCAAATACCTTTGACGCCTGATGATTTTCAATGTGCATATGCAGCGTGTTATCCGGGTTGTTGAAGCGCCAGTGGTAAATCATGTCCATGGGGTTAAACGGAGAAACGTGAAAGGCTTTCTCCGTGGGCTGGGCGTGCTGACCATTGACGGCGTAATAATGTCGTTCGTTCCAGGGCGTATTGCGCACTTCGGCCAGCACCCAGCGCAGCGTCTCTGCCGGGTCATAGCAGTAGTAAAAATTGACGGGATTAAAATGAAAGCCGAAGTAGCGCAGTTGCGTCAGGAGCATCACCCGCCCCTCAGGACGTTCGCCGGTCAGGCTTTCCAGCCGATTCAGCACGTTCTCTTTAAGCGGCGAACCCAGCGGATAATCCGCATCATGGAACGATGCGGCGGCAAACCGGTTGCGCCGCACGCCAACGGTGGGCAACTTATCCAGCTCGTCGAGATCGAGCCAGGCCATAAAGACGCCGTAGCTGAACTCATGCGTTTTCGGCTGGAGACGGCGGTGGCGTAATACGCCGTGATAGAGGCAACTGTTCATCGGTTTCCCTCCCCGGCTGTTATCGCATTGACGACGTCCAGCGCGCTGCGCACGCCATCTTCATGAAAGCCGTTGTACCAGTACGCGCCGCAGAACCAGCTCCGCTGGTGACCGTTGATTTCGCTGCGGCGTGCCTGTGCCCGCCAGCTTTGCGGGTTAAACAGTGGATGTTCATACACAAAGCGCCGCAGCACGAAGCGTTCGTCCACTGGCGTTTCCGGGTTTAAGGTGACGCAGAACAGCGGGCTACCGGCGGGCAGCCCCTGCAAGATATTCATGTTGTACGTTACGCAGGCGCTGGCCTGATCCTGTTCGCTCAGGCGGTAGTTCCAGCTGGCCCAGGCGCGCTGACGCACCGGCAGCCAGCGCGGATCGCTGTGCAGCACCACCTCGTTACGTTGCCAGCCAATATCGCCCAGCACCTCCTGCTCAGCGGCGGAAGGTGCGTCGAGGATGGTCAGCGCCTGGGCGGAGTGACAGGCAAAAATCACCTGATCAAAACGGTGGCTCGATTCTTCAAGATGGAGGGTGACCCCCTGTGCATCACGGCTTACCCGCTGCACCGGCGCGTTGAGGTGCAGCGTGAGCCGGTCACCCAGCTGTGCCAGAATAGCGCGGATATACTCCCGCGAGCCGCCGGGCACCACGTACCACTGCGGGCGCTGAGTGATATCCAGCAGACCATGATTCTCAAAGAAGCGTAAAAAGAGCGGCAGCGGAAAACGTTTCATTTCCTGTAGCGACGACGACCAGATGGCCGCCCCCATCGGGAGAATATAATGACGCGCAAAGAACGGCGTAAAGCGATGCTGTTCCAGGAACGTTTGCAGCGTCGCGCCGGGCTCCACGTCCTCTTTCAGAGCCTGTTTCGCCAGGCGATTAAAACGGACAATCTCCCCAAGCAGACGCCAGAACGCCGGGTTCACCAGGTTACGACGTTGTGCAAAGAGCGTCGTCAGGGTGTGGCCGTTGTACTCCAGCCCACTTTGCGGATTGTGTACCGAGAAGCTCATCTGCGTTTTTTGCCCGCTGATGCCCAGCTCGCTAAGCAGCCCCATAAAGCGCGGATAGGTGCGGTCGTTGTAGACGATAAAACCGGTGTCGATGGCGTAGGTACCCTGCGGCGTCGGCACGTCAACCGTGGCGGTATGGCCGCCGGGGGTGGCACCGGCTTCAAACAGGGTGACCTCATGATGGCCGGCAAGGCGCCAGGCGCAGGTCAGCCCGGCGATGCCGCTGCCGATAATGGCGATCTTCATGAGCGCACCATCCTGCGCAGCAGTGCGCGCTGTAAGAACGCTGGCAGCCCGGAAAGCAGCCGCAGCGTCAGACCAAATCCCGCTGGAAACGCGATGTGGTTTTTACCTTTTTCCAGGCCACGGCGAATGGCTTTTACCGCCTCTTCAACGCTCACCCTGCCCGGCATAGCGAAATCATTTTTGCGGGTCAACGGGGTGTCGACAAAACCGGGCGATACCACGGTGACTGCAATCCCTTTTGGCTCCCAGTCGAGACGCAGGCTCTGCGCAAACCAGGTGAGCGCGGCTTTAGATGCACCGTACGCTTCAGCGCGTGGAAACGTCAGCCAGTGAGCCATAGAGCTCACCAGCACCACGCGGTTACCGGCCACAAGCTGTGGCTGCAGCGCGGCAAGGCAATTGACAGGCCCCTGAAAGTTAGTGGTCATCACCCGCTCTACCAGCGCGGCGTCCACCACGCCGTGTTCCAGATATTCGCAGGTTCCGGCACAGAGGATCGTCAGGTCGGCCGCGCAGCCCGTCAGCGCCTGGCGACAGGCGTCCCTGTCTGTCATATCGAACAGGCGTACCGTAATGTTTGAACTGTGCTGATGCAGGGCTTCCAGACGCGCCGGATCCCGCCCGCAGGCGATGACATGGTGACCGTCACGGGCAAAAGATTGCGCCAGCCCCGCCCCAATGCCTGAACTGGCGCCGGTGATCAGGACCGTCATCATGATTTCACCCTCCGCTTCACGCCGCGAACCGCCCAGCCAAGCAAAGGCAGATGTTCGTAGATCATCTCTCCGGCATCGTAGTAGTCCCGCTGGCGAATAATCCGATCCTTTTCCACGTCCACCACGGAGCAGCCAGGCAGTTCCAGAGGCTCGCCACCGGCAATGCGCGGGTGCGACCAGTGCATGACCCAGGTGACAACAAAGCGATGCTCGCCGATCAAAGGGGAATCAAGCGTGAAACGACAGTGTTCGACATTCGCCAGCAGATGGGTGAAATAGCGTTGCAGGGCGAACAGGCCGTTATGTTCACCAAACGGATCGATAAGCGTGGCATCGGGATGGTAAAGCCCCGCCAGCGCCGAGGGCGGCTGGGAATCCAGCGCGGTGTAGTAATCAACAAACCGACTGATGACGTCAGGCAAAAGGTTCATGGGTCACATCCTGGCGGTAAACAACGTAGCGTAAGCGCATAATTAAAACTTACACAATTCGAGTTGTTTGTCCAAGTTTGTACGGAAATATATTTTTATCATTTTAATTATCAGTGAGTTGGGCAAGTTACTTTCGTGCCGGAACTCGAGGCGCAATAAGGGCTGACCGCCATCGGGCTACTTTTTCAGGTTAACCCTAAGGTAAATTCCCCCGTTCTCTTCCAGGCTTATTCTTTTTATTCATAAGGATGACATGCGATGAGACGTTTCTTTCTCTCCCTTTTCTCCAGCCCGGAATCGTTACTTCAGGTGATGAGTCAGCAGGAAATCATTGAAGCCGTTGAGGATGGCGACCGGATTATCATCGACCAGGATGGTAATGCCTCGGTGAACTATAAAAGCAACGAGGTACGCCAGGATTTTCTGCGCCACGTCAATGCGTTAAAGAGGGCGTAATATGGGAACGGCGATATTTATGGTGCTGATGGTCTGCGGGTACTGGTACACCAGCCGCGACCTCTCTACCCGCTTCAAAATCAAGCGATCCTTCGGCTGGGATGTCTATTTTCTGGTTGCCCTTTACGGCTCGATCTTCGTTCTGCAAGGCGTGATCGCCACCGGGCTGCTCTGGCTGCTGCTGCTCGCCCTCTCCGCGGCTGACAACACCTTCCACTTTACGTCAGAGCGTTATGCCGACTGGCAAATGGACTTTATGAACTGGAGTTTCCTGGGCATCCAGGCGCCCGTAGTGGTGATGCTGGCCTTCGCCATCCTGTTTTGTCTTTACCGCTCAAACTGGGCGGGCAGCGCCCGACTGGACGGTGAAGGCAGGAAAAAGCTCTATAAGCGCCTGGCGCAGGCGAGCGGGATTGAACAACTGCTTTATCAGTGCATGGAGCAAGGCGAGCTGGCGCAGGTGACGCTACGGTCGGGGCGTATCTATGTCGGCATGATCCATACGGCGACGCTGGAATATGAGAAAACGGCCAATATCGTGCTTATTCCCATGCTGAGTGGCTATCGCGATCGCCAGACGATGAATTTTCGCATCGAAAATAACTACAGCAAATGGTATGACGGGCATGACATCACCCTCGACTCTGAGCCCAGAAGTGCGATGGATTTCAGAAAGGTGATTATGCTCAACCAGATTGAGAGCCTTGCGCTGTTCGACCCGGCAAGCGCCAGCGTGCTCGACATGGCTCAGCAGGAAAAAGCCGCGCAATGAGCTTCTCATCCGTTCAGTAAAACGTGTAAACTACCTTTGGTAGTTAACTGATTTGAGGAAAAGATGGTTGTTAAGCGCTTAAGAAAAGAAGAACGCCGCGCACAGCTGCTGGAAGTCGCGCGCGGAATTGTGCGCCAGCAAGGCACTGAGGCCCTTACGCTGGGTTTCCTGGCCGAGCGCGCCAACGTCACCAAACCCATTCCTTACGATCATTTTGGCGATCGTGAAGGGCTGCTGATGGCGCTCTATCAGGACTTCAGCGACAGGCAGCTCAAGAAATTTCGCGAGACGTTGAACAGAGACAATAAAACGCTGGCACAGACGATCCGTTTTTTCAGCGCCGCGTATATCGATTGCGCGATCTCTGCGGGCCCCGAAACGGGCCCCATAGCGGCGGCTCTGTCCGGCTCGCGGGCGCTGCAGATTTTCCGCGAGGCCTGCGTGGCCGACTGCGCAGACTGCCTGCGGATGGCGCTTGCCCCTTTTATTGTGCTGCAAGGGGTAACAGGTGAAGCGGCCCTGACGGCCATTATTGGGGCCGCGGATGCGCTCAGTACGGCTGCCGGAAATGGGATTCTCGCGCGTAACGTTGCCGAAGAGATGCTCAGCGGCGCGATGACCGGCGTCCTCAATACCTATCTGGACAGCACAAAATGAGTGCCCTGCCAGATTGACAGTTAAGTTACCAATAGTAACATAGAGGCATCTTCACTCACCCTGTTGAGGTCTCTATGTCTGCATCAAACGCCATCAATACTGCCCTGATCGTGACGGCTCACCCGGTCGAAAATTCGTTATCCCAATCCCTCGCGCAGCGAATTGCCGGGAAGTTACAGGAACAGGGTACGCAGGTTGAAATAGCCGATCTGCATGCCGAAGGTTTTTCCCCGACCATGATTCGACCCGATCTTGACCTCTACCACGGCGATGCCCGCGCGCTGCCGGACGAGGTGCTGCGCGAGCAGCAGCGTGTCGAGCGCGCGGATATGCTGGTATTTGTCTTCCCGATTTACTGGTGGTCCGTTCCCGCCCTTCTGAAAGGCTGGTTTGATCGGGTGCTGACCGTGAACTGGGCCTATAAAGTGGCTGAAGATGGTCGCATTGTGGGTAATTTACGTGATGTGCCCGTGCGCCTGGTCGCAACGGCGGGCAGCGATCTGGCCGGGTTCGATAAGCACGGTTATTCCGGTGCCATTCAGACCCAGATTGTTGAAGGGGTGTTTGGCTTCTGTGGCCTTAAAAACGTGACGCTCGATATCCTCTATCAGGCCGATTCAGCCACTCCTCAGCAGGTGGACGAATTCCTGCAAAGCCTCACTAAGATCTGAATCGTACGGCGCAGCCATTCCCGAGGTTTGGCTGCGCACGCAAAGCCGTAATTAGCGCGGTATCAGCGCTTCAAGTCCCCTTCGCAACTGGCTGACCACCTCTTTGGTATCCATACCCATTTGCGCATGTATGATGGCACCGTCTATCAGCATTAAAATCTGCGTGTTAATAGCCTCATCGGCAATACCGGTGAGGGAGGCAATTTTTTCCCGGGTTTCAGATTTATGGTTGCGGCAAATGGCTTTTATTTCACTTTCATTGTCTTCTGATTTTGCTTCTGCGCTGGCATTAATAAACGCACAGCCATGAAACAACGGGGAAATAAACCACCCGTTAAGCGTTGCAGCTAATGCGTCTGATGCAGCCCGCCCCTCTTCGAGATATTGTCGAAGCGTGGTTTCAAACCAGGTAATCCACAGCTCGTGCCGATATTGCAGATAGGCAAGAATAAGCAAACTCTTACTCGGGAAATGGCGATAAAACGTTACTTTAGTCACTTTTGCCTGTTTGATAAGCGTATCAACGCCCGTTGCTCTGAACCCGGTGGAATAAAAGAGTTCGTGCGCGGTGAGCAATATTTTATCTCTGACGCTGACTTTTTGATCGTTATTCGTAGTGAGAGTATTCACGCTTATCTGGCCTCAAACAGTGGGTTGACAGACGGTATTTACAGGCATAGATTAACGCAAGTAGACAGACCTGTCTACATACTATCAACCCGAGGTAGCCGAGATGAACACACGCCCCCCTTTACCGCCGTTTACCCGTGAAAGCGCCATTGAAAAAGTCAGGCTGGCAGAAGATGGCTGGAACAGCCGCGACCCGGCAAAAATCGCACTGGCCTATTCGCTGGACACGCAGTGGCGTAACCGTGCGGAGTTCGCCACGAACCGCGCGGAGGCGCAGGCGTTCCTTGAGCGGAAATGGAAGAAAGAGCTGGATTATCGCCTGATAAAAGAGCTTTGGGCATTTACCGACAACCGCATCGCCGTACGCTATGCCTATGAATGGCATGATGATTCAGGGAACTGGTTCCGCTCTTACGGCAATGAAAACTGGGAGTTCGAGCCGGACGGCCTCATGAAGCGGCGTTTTGCCTGCATCAACGATATGCCCATCAAGGAATCTGAACGGCTCTTTCACTGGCCGCTGGGCAGACGCCCGGACGATCACCCGTCCCTGAGCGATCTGGGGTTATAGGATTTTTCATCTCTCCGGGCTTGTGCAATAACTCCGGGCAAAGAGTGATACACTCTGGCTCACAGCACTGAAAGATACATGATTAAAAGAGTGACCAAATCATATTATGGTCACTCATTGTCAACTGATGCCCGTCGCGCTAAGCTGAAACAATGACGAAAAATATGAACACCCCATCCACGCGTGGTCCTCTTGACCACTCTGTCCGCGAGCAAATCGTCGAAGCGGCTTTTGAGCACTTCGGCCATTACGGCTATGAAAAAACCACCGTGGCAGAACTGGCTAAATCCATCGGTTTTTCAAAAGCCTATATATATAAATTTTTCGATTCCAAACAGGCAATTGGCGAGGTTATCTGCGCTAACCGCCTGGCGCTGATCATGACGGCAGTGGAAACAGCCATCGCCGACGCGCCGTCGGCCAGTGAAAAAATGCGCCGCCTTTTCCGGGCGTTAACCGAGGCTGGCAGCGAACTCTTTTTCCACGATCGTAAACTTTATGATATCGCCGCCGTTGCCGCGCGGGATAAGTGGCCGTCTACCGAGCGGTATACCGAGAGCCTGATGAAGCTGATTGAGAGCATCATTGTTGAAGGCCGACAAAGCGGGGAGTTCGAAAGAAAAACGCCCCTGGATGAGGTGACCTATGCCATATACATGGTGATGTGCCCTTTCATCAACCCCGTGCAGTTGCAATATAACCTCGAAACCGCCCCGACCGCAGCACTCCTCCTCCCTTCCCTGATTTTACGAAGCCTGGCCCCCTGATTTGTGACCATTGACTTTATTGGTCACTAGTCTGAGAATGCGGAAACCGTCCTTTGATACGATAAGGTTTCCCCATGCTCAGGCTTCATTCCGCCCGTTTTGCCGTTTGTCTCCTCCCTTTCGCCCTGGTGGCATGCGGTGATAACCCCGCCACCGACGATCCGCGCACCCAGCCACCGCTTGTCAGATCCGCCTCCGTTGAACCGGCGAACGATGCGTCCCGCGCGTTTACGGGTGTGGTCGTTGCCAGAACGCAAAGCGATCTCGGTTTCCGGGTTCAGGGCAAAATCCTTGAACGCCTTGTTGATACGGGGCAGACCGTTAAGCAGGGCCAGCCGTTAATGCGTCTGGATCCGGTTGACCTGAAGTTACAGGCACAAGCACATCAGCAGGCGGTGGATGCCGCACAGGCCAGGGCGAGAAAAGCCACCAGCGATGAGGCGCGCTATCGCGGCCTGGTGGCAACAGGTGCTGTCTCTGCCTCGGAGTACGACCAGATAAAAGCGGCGGCGGATGCCGCCAGAGCTGAACTCAGTGCCGCACGCGCTCAGGCCACCGTCGCGCAAAATGCGACCGGCTATGCCGTGCTGCTGGCCGATTCCGACGGCGTGGTCATGGAAACGCTTGCAGAACCCGGCCAGGTGGTCAGTGCGGGTCAGGCGGTGATCAGACTGGCCCGCTCAGGGCAACGCGAGGCGCTCGTCCAGTTGCCAGAGACATTGCGCCCTGCCGTCGGTAGTAAAGCGCTGGCAACGCGCTATGGCAGCGAGGCACAGCCTGTTACCGCGACACTGCGCCTGCTCTCTGATGCAGCCGATACCACCACCCGCACTTATGAAGCACGCTATGTGCTGGAAGGCTCGCTGGCTAACGCGCCGCTGGGTGCGACCGTCACCCTGCATATCGAACAAAATGCTGAACGTCAGGTAATGCAGGTTCCGCTGGCGTCTCTGTACGATGCAGGCAAAGGGCCCGGCGTGTGGCGGATCTCCGCGCAGCCCGCAAAAGTGATGTGGCAGCCCGTCAACGTGCTGAGTGTGAGCGATGATGCCGCGCAGGTGACGGGCGGCGTCAAGCCGGGCGAGAAAATTGTGGCGTTGGGCGCGCATCTTCTGCATGACGGTGAAGCTGTCCGTCTGGCTGAACAACGCGGTACGGCTCAGGCGGGGAGTCAGCCATGAGCGACGGACGCTTCAACCTCTCAGCGCTTGCCGTGCGCGAGCGTGCCATCACGCTGTTTCTGATTATTCTGGTGACGCTTGCCGGTATTTACGCCTTCTTTGGACTGGGACGGGCTGAAGATCCGCCCTTCACGGTAAAGCAAATGACGGTGATTACCGTCTGGCCCGGCGCAACCGCGCAGGAAATGCAGGATCAGGTTGCTGAACCGCTGGAAAAACGGCTGCAGGAACTCAAGTGGTATGACCGTACCGAAACCTATACCCGCCCGGGCATGGCCTTTATCACCCTCTCCTTACAGGACATGACGCCCCCCTCCGAGGTGCAGGAAGAGTTCTATCAGGCGCGCAAAAAGCTTGGCGATGAGAGTAAAAATCTCCCGGCGGGTGTGATGGGCCCGATGATCAATGACGAGTTTGCGGATGTCACCTTTGCCCTCTTTGCGCTAAAGGCAAAGGGTGAACCGCAGCGTCTGCTGGTGCGTGATGCTGAAAGCCTGCGCCAGCAACTCCTGCATGTGCCTGGCGTCAAAAAAGTGAACATCATCGGCGAACAGGCCGAGCGGATTTATATCGCCCTCTCTCATGACCGTCTGGCGACGATGGGGCTGGCACCGCAGGATATTTTCAACGCGCTGAACAATCAGAACGTTCTCACGCCAGCAGGCTCCATAGAAACACAGGGTGCGCAGATCTTTATTCGCCTTGATGGTGCTTTTGATACGTTGCAGAAGATCCGCGATACGCCGCTGGTCGCTCAGGGTAAAACGCTCAGGCTGTCTGATGTGGCAACGGTTGAACGCGGTTATGAAGATCCTCCCACGCTGCAGATCCGTAACCAGCGTGAACCGGCGCTGCTGTTAGGTATTGTGATGCGGGAGGGCTGGAACGGTCTGGCGCTGGGGAAAGCGCTGGATGCCGAAACGGCTAAGATCAACGAGAACCTGCCGCTGGGAATGACCCTGACCAAAGTCACCGATCAGTCCGTGAATATCCGCTCGTCGGTGGATGAATTTATGATCAAATTCTTCGTCGCCCTGCTTGTGGTGATGGTGGTGTGCTTTGTCAGCATGGGCTGGCGCGTGGGCGTGGTAGTCGCGGCGGCGGTTCCCCTGACGCTGGCAGTCGTCTTCGTGGTGATGGAGGCGGCGGGGATAAACTTTGACCGCGTAACGCTGGGCTCGCTGATCCTTGCTCTGGGTTTACTGGTTGATGATGCCATTATCGCCATTGAAATGATGGTGGTGAAAATGGAGGAAGGCTACGACCGAATCAAAGCCTCCGCTTACGCCTGGAGCCATACCGCCGCCCCCATGCTGGCCGGTACCCTCGTGACGGCGATTGGCTTTATGCCAAACGGGTTCGCCCAGTCGACCGCCGGGGAATACACCAGCAATATGTTCTGGATTGTCGGCATCGCCCTGATTGCCTCCTGGCTGGTTGCGGTGGTGTTCACGCCTTATCTTGGCGTTAAGATCCTGCCAGATATCGCCAAAGTCGAAGGGGGCCATGCCGCCATCTATAACACCCCGCGCTATAACCGCTTTCGCCAACTGCTGACCCGGGTAATTGCCAGAAAGTGGATCGTGGCCGGTTCCGTGGTCTTCATTTTTACCCTGGCCGTAGTGGGTATGGGACTGGTAAAAAAACAGTTTTTCCCAACGTCCGACCGCCCTGAAGTGCTGGTGGAAGTGCAGATGCCTTATGGCACCTCAATTGAGCAGACCAGCGCCGCAACGGCGAAAATCGAAGCGTGGTTAAAACTGCAGCCGGAAGCCAGCATCGTGACCGCCTACGTCGGGCAGGGTTCACCACGTTTTTACCTGGCCATGGCACCTGAATTACCCGATCCCTCTTTTGCGAAAATCGTGGTGATGACGGACAGCCAGACGTCACGCGAGGCGCTCAAGTTCCGGCTCCGGGAAGCGGTCGCCGGTGGACTTGCGCCGGAAGCGCGCGTGCGTGTCACACAACTGGTGTTTGGCCCCTACTCCCCCTTCCCGGTTGCCTGGCGTGTGATGGGGCCCGATGTCGATACGCTTCGCGACATCGCCGATAAGGTTAAAGGCGTTCTGCAGGCCAGCCCGATGATGAGAACCGTCAACACCGACTGGGGTTCACGTGTTCCCACACTCCATTTCACCCTCGATCAGAACCGTCTGCAGGCCACCGGCTTAACCTCAAATAGCGTGGCTCAGCAGCTCCAGTTCCTGTTATCGGGTGTACCAATTACTGCCGTGCGTGAAGATATTCGCGCTGTACAAGTTACAGGACGCGCTGCGGGCGATATTCGTCTTGATCCGGCGAAGATCGACGGGTTTACCCTGGTTGGCAGTGCGGGACAGCGGGTGCCGCTGTCGCAAATCGGTCAGATTGAGGTCAAAATGGAAGATCCGCTCCTGCGTCGTCGCGACCGCACGCCCACCATTACCGTGCGCGGAGATATCGCCGACAATCTTCAGCCACCGGATGTGTCGGTGGCGATCATGAAACAGCTAAAACCGATCATTGATACGCTCCCGCCCGGATACCGCATTGAGATGGCAGGCTCAATTGAGGAATCAGGTAAAGCCACACAGGCCATGGTGCCGTTGTTCCCGATAATGATAGCCCTGACGTTACTGATCATTATTGTGCAGGTGCGATCTCTCTCGGCGATGGTGATGGTTTTTCTGACTGCCCCGCTGGGCCTTGTCGGCGTGGTTCCCACGCTGCTGCTGTTCAATCAACCTTTTGGGATCAATGCGCTTGTCGGGTTGATTGCGCTTTCGGGCATTCTTATGCGAAATACATTGATCCTTATCGGGCAGATTACGCATAACCAGAAGGAAGGTCTCGCCCCGTTCGATGCGGTGGTCGAAGCAACCGTCCAGCGGGCACGACCAGTGTTACTGACAGCCCTGGCCGCCGTGCTGGCATTCATACCGCTGACCCATTCCGTATTCTGGGGGACGCTGGCCTATACACTGATTGGCGGGACGCTGGGCGGAACGATCATCACCCTTGTCTTCCTGCCGGCGATGTATGCGATCTGGTTCAGGATCCGTCCTGCGAGTAGCGTTTCAAATTAACGGGGAGAATGCGTTAAGTTTATTACATCCGGGAGTGCATTTTTAATTACCGACAGCTATTTTGCACCGACTCAATGTTTATTCATCCCACCTTTCGCCGCCTCACTGAGGCGGCCCAAAGTTAAATATCGCTCCCTAGGTCAAATAATAAAAAATACCAAAACTGGCAGTTGATTCTTATTTGTATGACTTTTAAGATTTGTCTGCAAGGCATTGATTAAATTTGATTTAGGGAAATTAAAATGACAAAAAATATTGTTGCGGGAATGATGATGGCCGCGTTTTCAGGGGCAGTATATGCAGGAACCGCACAAGCCATACCGGATTTTTCACCGGAAAGTTTATCGGTTTCAGCCTCTGCCGGGATGCTGAGCGGAAAATCCCATGAAATGGTGTACGACGAAGTCACAGGAAGAAAAATCAGCCAGCTCGACTGGAAAATCAAAAATGTCGCCATTCTGAAAGGCGATATTTCCTGGGATGCTTATTCATTTTTAACACTGAACGCCCGCGGCTGGACGTCTCTGGCATCAGGCTCGGGCCATATGGATGACTACGACTGGATGAATGCAAAACAATCCTCCTGGACAGACCATTCATCCCATCCTGCGACCAACGTCAATTACGCCAATGAATACGATCTCAACGTTAAAGGCTGGATCTTCCAGGGCGATAACTATAAAGCTGGCGTAACCGCAGGTTATCAGGAAACGCGCTTCAGCTGGACGGCGACCGGTGGCTCTTATAATTATGATAACGGCACCAATACGGGCAACTTCCCGGCAGGTGAACGCGGTATTGGCTATAGCCAGCGCTTCTCCATGCCGTATATTGGTCTGGCGGGTCAGTACCGTTTCAATGATTTTGAATTCAATGCCCTGTTTAAATTCAGTGACTGGGTACGCGCGCATGACAACGACGAGCACTATATGCGCGATCTGACCTTCCGTGAGAAGACCTCTGATTCCCGCTATTACGGTGCGTCGGTTGACGCAGGTTATTACGTCACGCCGAACGCCAAAGTGTTCGCAGAATTTACCTATAGCAGTTACGAAGAAGGTAAAGGCGGTACGCAGATTATTGATACCAATACTGGCGAATCGGGCTCTATTGGCGGAGATGCTGCCGGTATTTCAAACCGCAACTATACCATTACCGCGGGTCTGCAATACCGCTTCTGATCCCGTTGTGGTTAATCAAGATCGGGCCCCTGACGGGGCCTTTTTGTGATGTTGAGTTAAACTCACATTGATTCTCACTATTTGTCGTTTTTCAAACGCGACGTCCCTGAAATATCATCCTTCAAAATTGATAAATGTTCAGGGAGCAAACATGACGCTTGACGTTATATTTCATTTAATGAAGCTGGTCTCACTAGATGAATATTCATCCGGCGCCAATTTATCGGCACTGCTGGAATCGCTGTCAGCAGAAAAAGAGAACGATGTCACCCTTGCGGCCTTTGTGCATCGCCTTCACATTCTGTGTGCCGCTCACAACGACCCCATGCAAGCTGAAGCGTTGCTCGCCGCTAATCTGCCAAAAGAAGGTGAGCCCCTTCCCGTACTGGATTTTTCAGGATGGCCGCTGGTGCGTTACGCCCTTTCAGGTGAATTACAAACGCCCGAGTCCGAGGCATACTTTCAGAACGTCACGTCGGCTGCCACTATATTGCGTGCAGCGATAGTAGATTCAGAGCGCGCAAACAATACGCCTGCGATCGCTATTCTCGATAAACTTCTCAACCTGAACGGTGCATTGCCGGAAAGGTATAAAAAAATGGCAAATATTCCTTACGCCTGAAGTTTATAGAGCAGGATACGCCCGCGGCATATCCTGCTTTTGATAACTACAGCCGATGCTCGTCGTATTCCAGACAGATGATATCAAGAGAAGGAATGACCGGGGCATGCAGGTTAAGCCAGTCCAGCAGACATTCAATACTCTTTTTCCTGAGTGAATTTTTCGGCCAGACAATGTAATAACCGTCTCCGGTGGCGATGGCTTCTTTGAAAGGCAGCGCAAGCAGGCCGCTATTCAGCGCGTCAAGCGAAAGCAGCAGGTCGGCAATCGCGACGCCATGGCCGTTCATGGCGGCACTACTCCCCTGTTCAAGGGTGTCGAAAACCGCTCCGCGACTCATATCAAGCCCGGGGAATAACCCCGTCCTTCTCAGCCACCGCCGCCAGTCGCGTCTGTCCGGGGAAGGATGGATCAGATCGCACTGCGAAAGTTGCTCTCGGGCAGATTCCAGTAAAGCGGGGTTACAGACCGGAATAAGCCATTCACTGAAAAGCAATCGGCTCTCCGTTGACTCGCCAAAATGCCCGTTGCCCAGCAGGATCGCGCAATCATAGGGCTCTCGCGTGAAATCAACGGTATCGATGTCCATCCAGACGCTGGCTATTTCAACGTTGGGTTTTTCATGATGTTCACGAAACGATCGCAGGACGTTAAGCAACCATCTCATGGTGAGCGTACTCGGTGCCTTCAGCCGCAACAGGTGGTTTTCACTTCTGAAAGCCCGACAGGCCCACTCGATGCTCCTGAACCCTTCGTGAAGCTGCCCGGCCAGAACACGCCCCGCCTCACTGATCTCCACTCTCGGCCCCTGCCGTTTGAACAGCTCACAGTCGAACCACATTTCCAGGGTGCGGACATGTCTGCTGACCGCGCCCGGCGTAATATTGAGCACTTCAGCGGCTTTACTGAAGGAGTTTACTCGCGCAGCGACTTCAAAGGCGCGCAGGGCATAGAGTGGTGGTAAGGACATAATTCCCCTTTACAGGATGGCGGCCGAAACCAGAGCTTCATCTTGAGTGACTGGCAGGCGTAGTGATTTCAGCCAGCAGCCAGCGTTCAAACGTCACTAACGCCGCGTCATTGATTCCCGTTTCCGCCGGTTTAATGAAACAGAATGTCTTAATTAACCTTTCTGAGGCAGGCCATGGCGAAACCAGCATGCCGCTGCGTAGTTCGTTTTCGATATACATGCGTGGTATCAATGCGACGCCGTGACCTGCCAGCACAGCAGCGATCGCCATTTCATGAAGATCGTAGCGTACGCCCTGAGACGGGTTATCAAGACTGATCCCGCTTTCCAGCGCATAGCGATGCCACGCATCCGGATTCTGCCGGCGATGGATCCGCGCAAGTGCATTGAGTTGCTCACCGTGTTCCTTATCCATTAACAGTGCAGGATGACACACCGGCACCAGTTTTTCCTCAAACAACGGCTGCAGTCGCATCCCGGCCCATGCGGGATGTTGAAAATGCACGACGGCATCAAAGCCGCTCCCGGGCAAAATAAACGGATCCGTTCTGGCCGCAAGATTGACTGAGATCTCAGGGAACTGCGAGGTAAAGCGGCTCAGGCGGGGAATGAGCCAGCGGCTGCAAAATGTCGGTAGCACGGCAATATCCAGACTCTGAGTCCCCTCCTGTATGCCCATGATGTCCTGAGTCTCCCTTTCGAGCCGCTCAAGGGTTTCACGTACATGATGAGCATAGCGCGCGCCAGCAGGATTTAGCTTTACGCGGCTCCCGGTACGGTCAAACAGTTTGCAGTTTAACAGCGATTCCAGACGTGCAATCTGGCGGCTAATCGCCCCTTCCGTCAGAAAGAGCTCCTCTGCAGCCCGGGCAAAATTACCGTGCCTGGCAGCGGCATCAAAAGCCTGCAGAGAGGCGCTACTGGGTATCTTTTTGCGCATTAAGCCTGGTCCTGATGCCACGCACATTCTGCGCAGTCGATGAGTTAATGTCACTGAACCATGACATAGTATCGATTTAACGCACGAAAAACAGCTTGTAGCATGATGAAAAGTCATTAAGCGAAGAGGTTGTGATGTTCTATATCGTGGAATGCTCGTATAACGATCCGCCAAGCGAAGCTGAGTGGAACGCGTTTTATAGTCAGGAGAAATTGCCCGCCCTTCTCTCCGTGACCGGATTTATGACGTCTCAGCGTTTTCGGGCCATCACGCCTGGCTGCCCGGTTTATCTTGCCCTGCATACCGTTACCAACGCGGATGTTTTGCACAGCGAAGAGTACCGTCTGAAAGGCGGCGGTAATTTTTCTCGCTGGCAGAGGTGCATAACTGACTGGCACCGTAATCTCTATGCCTGTGAAGATCCGGCGCCCGCTCTCTCCTGCGATCACATTTTGCTGTTAAGCACTCATCTCGTTAGTCCTGCCGGACACAGGGCCATCGACATGCAGGCCGTGGGGCTGGATTGTTCCCCGGAACGTCGCGTTGCGTGGGTGTTGCCTCGTGAAACTGCCATCCAGGCTTCGCCTCTTCCTGAGGTCTATCTCTACGAACCACTGACGCCGCAGTTGCAGCGTTCAGGCAACAATACGCAACCAGAACAGCGGAGTACGCGATGATTCAGTCCACCTTCCCGGTGCGCCAGATTGGCGATTTTGAGATTACCGCGCTCAGTGACGGCGTTCTGTCAGCTCGTCTCGATTTGCTCTCAGGAATAGAAAACGCAGCGGCAAACGAAATCCAGGAGCATGCAGGCGTCGCGGAACCCGGCGATATTCACATCAATGGCTACCTCATCCGGGGCCGGGGGAGAATTATTCTGGTTGACGCTGGCGCAGGTGGGGTGAACAACGTGGGGGGTGACCTTATCACCCATCTCGCCGCGGTTGGCGTGGTTCCTGACGAGGTGGATACCGTTTTATTAACGCACTGTCATCCGGACCATATTGGTGGTCTGCTGGATGCTGAACAGCGTCCTGTCTATCAACATGCAGATATTTTTCTTCACCCTCTGGAAGCGGAACACTGGTGGGACGATAACACGCTAAACAGTGCCGATGCGCGTACAGCGCGTAATTTCAGGCTCGTGCGCCAGACGTTACAGGCGTGTGGTCAACAGGTGCGTTTTTTCGATGAGAACAGTGGTGCCGAAGGGATCCTGCCGGTCTGGTTACCCGGCCACACGCCCGGACATACCGGGTTTCGCATTCACTCGCATGACAAGGACTTACTCATATGGGGAGATATTGTCCACTACCCGCATATACAGTCTGCCCTGCCGGAGGTTTGCATCGCCTTTGACGCGGATCCTGCACAGGCCGAAGCAACGCGTAAAGAGGTGCTGGAACGCGCGGTCAGGGAGAATCTGCTCGTTGCGGGAATGCATATCGGGCCGCAAGGTTTTGCGCGCGTTCTCCGTATGGGAAGTGGATATCGACTCTCTTACTCTGGTTAAGACGTCAGGCTTGTTCATTCGCGTTCAGCATACGGGCTTTTCTCTTTCGTCAATCCAGCGCATCAATTCCGGAAGCTGCGTTTCTGAGAATACCGCGATCCCATGTTCAGCGAGTAATGCTGCCGCGACACCCATCCCCGTGTTGCGCACGCCGCTAAAAGAACCATCATAGATATGCTGGCTCCCGCAGGTTGGGCTGCCATCCGTGAGCAGCGCCGCGCGACAGCCATGCTCCTGTGCGGTACGTAGCGCCAGCCAGGCGGCAAGCTGATAGTGCTCGGTGACATCCTGGCCCGTATTCTCAATGATTCTGGCCTGCCCGCGCATGACATCCCGACCGTCGGCCGACAAAATCTCTGCTGGTGGTCGGGGCACCGGCAACCCGGCAGCCAGTTCAGGACAGTGGATCACTAACCGCTGCTCCGCTTGCCAGCGGGAGAGTTGCGCCATCGCCTTCGCTTTTTCGCTGCCGTTATAACGCACCCTGAACCCCATCAGGCACGCACTGACCAGAATTTTATTTATCATCGCTTCCCTGTCGTGTAGATGATGAAAGTGAGGAAGTGTAACACGCTGCGGGTACTGGCGTGGATGGTGAGGGTTGGCTGTGTGCGCGACGTGCACGTACTTATCACATCAACGTCAATCAATTCAGCCCCTGCTAACCAGATCTTCGCGCGTTGGGCCTTGAAAATAGATGTGGCTGATATGGCAACTGCGAGGTTGCATCAGTACAAAACGAATGGTTTCCCAGACCGAGCGCCCGTTCAGCAGACCGTCCCCCATTCTGGATTGATCATCAAAAGCTGGCTCTAATCCGGTATTTTCGAAATCGGGTGGATACAGACCAGTAACACGTATGTTTTCTTCAGACATTTGCCGCGACAGTTTCGTTATAAACCCGCTCAGCCCATGTTTACTGGCGAAAAAAGCGGGATGCGCAATTGAATCGGTGAAATTCGGGATCCCACAGGTAGAGATAATCGAGATGATATCAGCGCTGGCTGAACGTCTTAATCCGGGCAGTAATGCCTGAGTCAAGAGAATCGAACCAGTCAGACCTGAACTGATGGTATTGATAATTTCTGTGTCTGGCTGATCGTCAAACCTTCCTGACAACCACTGAGCAGCATTGAGGATTAAAATGTCTACAGGCTTGTCTGACGTTAACAGCTGTGAAGAAAACTGAGAAATGGAATCAGGTTGGGTTAAATCACAGAGATACCCTTTTGCCATGCCGCCTTCAGCAGTGATGATGCTGCAGGTGTTTTGAATATCATCAGCGCGCCGCGCGCAAAAATCCACCTCGACGCCTTCTCGTGCCAACCACACGCACAACGCCTGTCCAAATCCCCCGCCGCCGCCAGTAATGACGGCTCTTTTACCTCTCAGCATCTTCATGTCTCCGTTTGTAGTGATTATGTGTTGGTGGAGATATAGCATGGGGAGGCGGAGCGACATCTTTCCGTTAGTGCCATTTACATGTAAGAAAGACAGGCAACATCGAATATTGTCTACTCAATATGTCGATGAAGCCTGAAGATGATCATTCATAGCATCGTGATGACATCATCTAACCAGCCAGGAAGATGTTCCCTGTACCAGTCGAGATATAAAGGAAAGTCTGCGTTTTGCCGCTCATTAAGTAGCACAATGACTTCGGTGACAATCCATGCTTTGGCAATGGCAATTTCTCTCGCTAACGCATTACGGTCATGATGGAAAGAGAACTGGCAATAGCGTTCAGCAATATCAGTAAACATTAGCTTCGAACCCATCCCTTTTATCAGAGGGGCAAGATCGATCGCAGGACTCCCTTTTCCAAATCGTTCCCAGTCGAAAAGAACCAAATCACCGTTTTCTCTTCTTCCCCAATTGCCAGCATTGCTATCGCCAGAGATTAGGCTTGGGCAAGCGAACAAAACATCACTACATTCCTGAAATAGCCGAAATTGCTGCGTACTTTTATCTGGTAACGCTAAAAGCATGAGGGACTTTTCGAGCGCCAGTTCTGACCACGAGTGGCTGTGGTAAATCCATTCAGAATTTGCGGGGAAACTATGCAAGCGTGCCAACATAGCGATGGCGTCGTCACCTGCGGCATCGTTCTGTTCAACTTTTTCAGGAATATATTCCAGTATTAACTTGCGTAAAGGGGCATCAGCGGAAAAGAGCATTGGGGTAACAATGCCAGCCTGATTAAGCTCCGTTGCAGCGTACTGATAAAAGCTGTACTCCACCTCTCCGACAGGACATTTTTCAATCACGTTATGCCCGCAGTCACTTACACTCAGCATCACTTTCGCGGTGCCCATTTTGGATAAATCCGTAGCAGACATGCACT
The DNA here is from genome assembly GCF_004296595.1 of Enterobacter sp. A8. Taxonomy (NCBI): domain Bacteria; kingdom Pseudomonadati; phylum Pseudomonadota; class Gammaproteobacteria; order Enterobacterales; family Enterobacteriaceae; genus Enterobacter; species Enterobacter sp. A8. Next base: position 368,303 of record NZ_SCMF01000001.1, on the reverse strand, counting down.
GTCTCTTATGAATGAGTTGGGACGGTGGCACGGAGAATCCACCTGAAGCGAGACGCTAACGTTGTATGCTCAGTAAAACTGGCACGAAAACGTCCAGAGTCCCTCCGGTGATTTGTGAAAATAGCCGATACCATTATCCGCCCACATCCAGTTGACCTTTTCCTCTGATCCCACCTGAAAGACAAAGTCTTCTATCCCCACGCCATGTTGTATCTCCAGCGGGTATCCTCCGACCTTGGTTCCCCTGTAGCGTTTAAAATCATCATGGAAGCGGTCACTTGCCTCCTGATCATCGTTTACGTCAGAAAGGTCAATAATATCCCAGGCATCTTCCCATCCCGGCGCATCATCATTAACGCCTATCCATCGAACCGGAAATGCGCGATAAGGCGTGTCTGTCGCAGGCAATAACTCAAGCCCTTCAAGGGTGGCATATTCTCGTATGAGCCAACCTTCACCATGAGGTTTATCAAATGGATGGCTTTCAATATTGTGAAAGAGCACCAGGAGTGCCACGTCCTTCAGTTGCTCAGGGATAACGGGAAGCTCATCTATACGAATCTGAAGAAGCGGAAACATCGGCTGCCCCTTCCAGAGTGGTAATCCTTCACCGGGAAGAGCGACACCGTTTAAAAACCAGGATGTAAGGGGGTCTGCCGGGGGACGAAAACCGCCCACTTGTGCCACCGATGCAGGACGTAATTTGGATCTGAGCTCGTCTAAAACTAACGCACTCCTGGATTTCATATTTGTCGCCTTACGTATGGAGAGACTCTATACAGTCTGAAATAAAGACGTTTTTATTATATCGTAATCATTATTCATCAGACCTGCATATAAAAAGGGCTTATCATGTTTGCGGTTGAGAAATTAAAAGTGAAGTACCCAGGCGCCGGTGCCTGACAAATGGGCGACAGCCCGGAACTGGCCAGCGAGCTTGCAGACCTGATTAAAAAAGGGATCAAAACCGCTTCCTGCGGATCTTTTGCCTCTTATCAGCAGGAGGTGTCTGCCCCGCGGATCGGGAGTTATAACATTATTCTTGATGGCCAGAATGTTCCGGTCTGTGTAACCCGGCTGGTTTCAATGCGACTGGTGCGTTTTTGTGATGTGACCGAGGCGTTTGCCCGTAAAGAAGGTGAAGGCGATTTAAGCCTTGAATACTGGCAGAAAGAGCATCAGCGATTTTTCACCCGAGAAGGTCATTTTTCTGAAGATATGGAGTTGATCGCAGAAGAATTTGAAGTGGTTGAGGTGCTGTGAAAGGAGAGAAAATTAATCGCCCGGGCCAGGACGTAGCAGTGAAGGTGTGAAAGGCGCCACCGGCGCCCTGGTGTAAGACGTATTCCAGTATCTCGACTGTTTTTCCACCGTTAATGTCCCTGTCAGGCAGCTTTCACGGCTCGGATTTTTTTATTGCCAGCCTCATCAGAGGCTGTTTTATCGGTTACAGCGTTGAGATCGGGCAGTTTACTGGTACGCAGAATATGCTGCACGGCCTCTTTCTGCTCGGCGAGATACAACCCCAGATCTTCAGCCTGCGTTTCGTCCATCTGCAGTCCGCTTTGTAGCAGCCAGTCGGTGAACGCGTCTGCCATGTCGAGCAGTTTGTCGTGCGCGTCAGCCTCTTTCTTACTGGCAAATGTCATTTTCTCTTCACCTTTTCTTACAACAACATATTTTGTTTCAACCGCCATGATGCGCCCCTTTCACTGTGTTTATATACAGTATAACCCTTCACGGTGTAGGTTGCAGCTAAAATTTATTTTCTGCACGTCCTCCTTACCGCTGCCCCATTCTGCCCGCCTGTGGGTGAGCCTTAACCCAGACGGCCAGCGTATGAACTACACTTCTTAATTCGCGGCGAAGTCGGGCCGTATACCGCATTTCATTTCTGCCTTTCATGCAATCTGTCTATCTGAGTGGAGAATAATCATGGGTTATGTAACAACTCGCGATGGCGTCAATATCTACTACAAGGACTGGGGTCCAAAAGACGGGAAAGTGATCTTTTTCCATCACGGCTGGCCGCTAAGCAGTGATGACTGGGACGCCCAGATGCTGTTCTTCGTCAATAAAGGATTCCGCGTTGTGGCCCATGACCGTCGCGGTCATGGTCGTTCAGATCAGGTGTGGGACGGCCATGATATGGATCACTACGCTGACGATGTGGCCGCCGTTGTAGAACATCTTGGCGTACAGGGTGCGATGCATGTCGGGCATTCAACCGGCGGTGGTGAGGTGGTGCGTTATATCGCCCGGCACGGTGAAGACAAAGTTTCCAAAGCCGTATTGATCAGTGCTGTACCGCCCCTGATGGTGAAGACGGAGAGTAATCCTCAGGGTACGCCAAAGTCAGTGTTTGATGATTTTCAGGCCCAGCTGGCGGCGAATCGCCCTCAGTTTTATTATGACGTGCCCGCGGGACCGTTCTATGGATTTAATCGCCCGGGGGCGAAGCCTTCCGAAGCGGTCATCTATAACTGGTACCGTCAGGGAATGATGGGAAGCGCCAAGGCGCATTACGATGGGATTGTGGCCTTCTCACAGACTGACTTCACGGAAGACCTTAAAGGGATATCCATCCCTGTTCTGGTCATCCATGGGGATGACGATCAGGTGGTGCCGTATGCAGATTCCGGCGCGATGTCAGTCAAGCTGGTCCAAAACGGAACCCTGCATACCTATAAAGGCGCGCCTCACGGTATCCCAACGACACATGCCGATCAGGTCAATGCCGATCTTCTCGCCTTTATAAACAGTTAACCCCGCACATTACCCCCTCAGGCGGGAGCAAAACGGTTCCCGCCCAGGCTAGGGGGATGTCTGGCATAAATGCCGCGTTTTCGGGCTGACAATGCTGCGACGCCATGCCCCCGGTGCCTGACCATACTGACGCTTAAAGCTGCGGTTGAAAGACTGCTGGGAGTCAAAGCCCAACGCAATCGCCACGTTCAGGATCGGCTCATCGCTATGGGTTAACCGCTCCATCGATTTTTGAAGTTTCTGCGCACGGATATACTCGGCAATAGGGTAACCCGTGTGTTCTTTGAAGATCCGCTGAAGATGCCATTTTGAATAGCCTGCACGCTTTGATACGGTCTCAATGTCCAGACGACTATCCAGGTTGTTATCGATCCAGTCGAGCAGATCGTGAATAAATGCGCCAGTGTCCATCTTCTCCCCCACACGCCACGTAGTAAAAAGCACCTTTGTTTGTTGCATTTAAAGATGGCCCGATTTGATGTTAAATGCAAGTTTTATTGTTGCATTTAATTCCCTGCCGAAAACGCGCCTTTTTCCCCGGCCTCAAATAGCACATAAAGTGCAACAATTATTCTTGCACTAAATTTAGCGCCTACCTACAATCGCCGCGATAGTGTATTCACAATTGTTACAGTTTTGTGGCGATGAACGACACAAATGGCCTTAAGCCAGCCCGGACAAAGGAAGTGGCGCGGCGTCCCCCGTTGCGTCTTGCCCGGCGGCTACAACTACCGGAATAAAAATAATGAGCCTGCAAAAAACCTGGGGTAATTTTCATCTGAACGCGTTGGGCGCGGTGTTACTCTCCGCCCTGCTCGTCGGGTGTGACGAGGGTGTCGCGCAAAATGCCGCGCCACAAGCGCCCACCGTCAGCGCCGCTGACGTGGTCGTCAAATCCATTAGCCAGTGGGATAGCTTTAATGGCCGGATCGAGGCGGTGGAAAGCGTACAGCTCCGCCCTCGCGTCTCCGGCTACATTGATAAAGTGAATTACACCGACGGTCAGGAGGTCAAAAAAGGCCAGGTATTGTTCACGATCGATGACAGAACCTATCGCGCCACGCTGGAACAGGCGCAGGCAGCGCTGGCAAGAGCCAAAACGCAGGCCAGCCTGGCGCAAAGCGAGGCAAACCGTACCGATAAACTGGTCAATACCAATCTGGTATCCCGTGAAGAGTGGGAGCAGCGCCGTGCTGCTGCCGTCCAGGCCCAGGCCGACATTCGCGCCGCACAGGCGGCGGTGGATGCAGCGCAGCTGAACCTGGATTTCACTAAAGTGACCGCCCCTATCGACGGGCGCGCCAGCCGCGCGTTGATCACCAGCGGGAACCTCGTTACCGCCGGTGACAGCGCCAGCGTGCTCACCACGCTGGTCTCGCAGAAGACGGTTTACGTCTACTTTGACGTGGATGAGTCAACCTACCTTCACTATCAAAAACTCGCCCTCAGCGGGCAAGGTGCCACCAGCACTCACCAGGCGCTACCGGTTGAGATTGGTCTAGTGGGCGAAGACGGCTATCCCCATCAGGGCAAAGTCGATTTTCTTGATAATCAGTTAACACCCAGTACCGGCACCATCCGCATGCGCGCGCTGCTGGATAACACTCAGTGTCAGTTCACGCCGGGACTGTTTGCCCGCGTCCGCCTGCCGGGCAGCGCGGAGTTCCAGGCCACGCTTATCGACGACAAGGCGGTGCTGACCGATCAGGATCGTAAGTATGTCTATGTCGTTGATAAAGAGAGTAAAGCGCAGCGACGTGATATTACGCCAGGGCGTCTGGCCGACGGTTTACGTATCGTCCAGCAGGGGCTGAAGCCTGGCGATAAAGTCATCGTCGACGGTTTACAAAAAGTGTTTATGCCGGGCATGCCGGTTAACGCGAAAACCGTTGCCATGACCACCCGCGCCGCCCTTAACTGATCCCTTATCTGAGAATCCGACCCATGGACTTTTCCCGCTTTTTTATCGACAGGCCAATCTTTGCCGCGGTGCTGTCGATACTGATTTTTATCACAGGCTTAATCGCCATCCCGCTGTTGCCGGTGAGCGAATACCCTGACGTTGTGCCGCCAAGCGTGCAGGTGCGCGCGGAGTATCCCGGCGCCAACCCGAAGGTGATTGCAGAGACCGTGGCGACGCCGCTGGAAGAAGCGATCAACGGCGTTGAAAACATGATGTACATGAAGTCCGTCGCCGGCTCCGACGGCGTACTGGTGACCACCGTCACGTTCCGCCCAGGAACCGACCCGGATCAGGCCCAGGTTCAGGTACAAAACCGCGTGTCACAGGCCGAAGCGCGCCTGCCGGAAGACGTTCGCCGTCTGGGTATCACCACCCAGAAGCAGTCGCCGACGCTGACGCTGGTGGTGCATCTGTTTTCGCCCGGCGGTAAGTACGATTCACTCTATATGCGTAACTACGCCACGCTGAAAGTGAAGGATGAACTGGCGCGTCTGCCCGGCGTCGGCCAAATCCAGATTTTTGGCTCGGGCGAATACGCGATGCGCGTCTGGCTGGATCCAAATAAGGTGGCGGCACGCGGCCTGACCGCCTCGGACGTGGTGACGGCGATGCAGGAGCAAAACGTGCAGGTGTCCGCCGGACAGCTGGGCGCCGAGCCGCTGCCGAAAGAGAGCGATTTCCTGATCTCCATTAACGCGCAGGGTCGTCTGCATACTGAAGAAGAGTTTGGCAATATTATCCTGAAAACCGCGCAGGATGGCTCGCTGGTGCGCCTGCGCGATGTGGCGCGCATTGAAATGGGCTCCGGTAGCTATGCGCTGCGCTCCCAGCTCAACAATAAAGACGCGGTCGGGATTGGTATCTTCCAGTCGCCGGGAGCGAACGCCATCGATCTGTCTAACGCGGTGCGCGCTAAAATGGCAGAACTGTCTACCCGTTTCCCGGAAGACATGAAATGGGCGGCACCGTACGATCCGACGGTATTCGTGCGTGACTCCATTCGCGCGGTCGTGCAGACGCTGCTGGAAGCGGTGGTGCTGGTTGTACTGGTGGTCATTCTGTTCCTGCAAACCTGGCGTGCGTCGATCATTCCGCTGATCGCGGTGCCGGTCTCGGTGGTGGGCACGTTCAGCGTTCTCTACCTGCTGGGCTTTTCGCTTAACACCCTGAGTTTGTTCGGGCTGGTGCTGGCGATCGGTATCGTCGTGGACGACGCCATTGTGGTGGTGGAAAACGTCGAGCGAAATATCGAAGAGGGTCTTGCGCCGCTGGCGGCAGCGCATCAGGCGATGCGTGAAGTCTCCGGGCCCATTATCGCGATTGCGCTGGTGCTGTGCGCGGTGTTCGTGCCGATGGCGTTTCTTTCGGGGGTTACGGGTCAGTTCTACAAGCAGTTTGCGGTGACGATTGCGATATCAACGGTGATCTCCGCCATTAACTCGCTGACGCTTTCGCCTGCGCTGGCCGCCCTGCTCCTGAAGCCGCACGGCGCGCCGAAGGACCTCCCTACCCGGCTTATCGATCGCCTGTTCGGCTGGATTTTCCGTCCGTTCAACCGCTTCTTCCACCGTAGCTCGAACGGTTATCAGGGGCTGGTGGGCAAAACGCTCGGACGACGCGGTGCGGTGTTTGTGGTCTATGTGCTGCTGCTCTGTGCCGCAGGCGTGATGTTTAAAGCCGTACCCGGCGGGTTTATTCCCACTCAGGATAAGCTGTACCTGATTGGCGGCGTGAAAATGCCGGAAGGCTCATCGCTGGCACGTACCGATGCGGTGATCCGCAAAATGAGCGAAATCGGTATGAACACCGAGGGCGTGGATTATGCGGTCGCCTTCCCGGGGCTGAATGCGCTGCAGTTCACCAATACGCCGAATACCGGGACGGTCTTCTTTGGCCTGAAACCGTTTGACCAGCGTAAACACACGGCGGCGGAAATTAACGCCGAGATCAACGCCAAAATCGCGCAAATCCAGCAGGGCTTTGGCTTCTCCATTCTGCCGCCGCCTATTCTGGGGCTGGGTCAGGGGTCGGGTTACTCGCTGTACATTCAGGATCGGGCCGGTCTGGGCTACGGTGCGTTGCAAAATGCGGTGAACACCATGTCGGGCGCAATTATGCAGACGCCGGGAATGCACTTCCCTATCTCCACCTACCAGGCGAACGTTCCGCAGCTGGATGTGCAGGTCGACAGGGATAAGGCCAAAGCCCAGGGCGTGTCGCTGACCGATCTGTTCGGGACGCTGCAAACCTATCTGGGATCGTCTTATGTGAATGACTTTAACCAGTTCGGCCGCACCTGGCGTGTGATGGCGCAGGCCGACGGGCCGTACCGCGACAGCGTGGAAGATATTGCGAATCTGCGCACCCGTAATAACCAGGGTGAGATGGTGCCAATTGGCAGTATGGTGAACATTAGTACCACTTACGGGCCCGATCCGGTGATCCGCTACAACGGCTATCCGGCGGCGGACCTGATTGGCGATGCCGATCCGCGCGTCCTCTCCTCTACCCAGGCGATGACGCAACTGGAGGGGATGTCTAAGCAGATTCTGCCGAACGGGATGAATATCGAGTGGACGGATCTGAGCTTCCAGCAGGCCACTCAGGGGAACACGGCGTTAATCGTCTTCCCGGTCGCGGTTCTGCTGGCGTTCCTGGTCCTGGCGGCACTGTACGAAAGCTGGACGCTGCCGCTGGCGGTGATCCTTATCGTGCCGATGACGATGCTCTCTGCCCTGTTTGGCGTCTGGCTGACCGGCGGCGATAACAACGTGTTCGTGCAGGTGGGTCTGGTGGTATTGATGGGGCTGGCGTGTAAAAACGCGATTCTTATCGTGGAGTTTGCCCGCGAGCTGGAAATCCAGGGCAAAGGTATTATGGAAGCGGCGCTTGAAGCGTGCCGCCTGCGTTTACGCCCGATTGTGATGACCTCCATCGCCTTTATCGCCGGGACCATCCCGCTCATCCTCGGCCACGGTGCGGGTGCAGAAGTGCGCGGCGTCACCGGGATCACGGTATTCTCCGGTATGCTGGGCGTAACGCTGTTTGGTCTGTTCCTGACGCCGGTGTTTTACGTGACGCTGCGTAAATTTGTCACGCGCGGCAAAGTGGAAAGAGAGGTCTTGCCCGCGTAATACGCTGCAGATAACAAAAAACCGCCTTCACGATGAAGGCGGTTTTTTTATGCAGCCATTAATGCGCTTTCTTGTACTGGGCAATCAGTTCGGGCACCGGATCGCACCCGCTGGTATCCGCTTTCTTGAGCTCTTCCAGCGCGCTTGCCACGGTATGACCGGCTAAGACCGCGAGTGACGCCTGCTCGGCCTCTTCAGCGATGGATTTAAAGTACCAGCATGTATTCGCGCTCACCACGCAGCGCGCCGGTACGTCGGGGCGCGACGCCCACAGCTTTTTATCTTCTATAACAGAAAGGTAGATATCACGCAGGGTGATCTGTTCCGGCGGGCGGCCAAGATGAATTGAGCCGTTGCGACCAAGCGTTGAGACGATAATACCGTCACGCGTGAGGGGAACCATCAGTTTGCGGATGAAGCTCGGATTCGCTTCCAGGCCGTAGGCCAGAATCGCACTCGTCGAACGTTCACCCAATTGCTCCGCCATCGCTACGCTGAGAACCATCTGCAAAGCTGTCGGGAAGCGGTAATCTAACATTTACGTATCCTGGGTTGCGGTGAATCTTATTCTTTTTGGCACCGCAGAGGTGAATAATCAATAAGCAACAATATAACAAATACCGTAATTATTTTGAAGCTATCTACTTTGACCCGCCCCGTAAAAAAGAGTTTCCATCGCGCACGAAATGGGATCACCCTCCCGTTTTCTTCAGGCAAACGCCGGGTTGGGGAAATCAACCGTCACCCTGAGCCCACCGTCAGCAGAGGTACTCAGGCTCACACTGCTGTTGTGCTGCTGCGCCACCGCTTTAACGATGGCCAGACCCAGCCCGCTCCCGTTCTGCACCTGATTCGGATCGCGGAAAAACCGGTCAAACACCCGTTCCCTCAACGCAACCGGAATACCCGGCCCGGCATCGGAGACGCTGAATTGAGTGGACGTCTCCGCCGAAAAGAGATCGACCTCCACCCGCCCGCCTTGCGGGCTGTATTTAATGGCATTTTCAATCACGTTATCGATAAGCGACATCAGACGTTCTCTGACACCGCTCACCCAGCTTTCTTCCAGAGCGTAGAATTCAAGCTCAATATTGCGTTCCGCGGCGAGCGGTGCCAGCACCGCCATGCGCTCCTGGATGAGCGTCGTAAGCGGCACCGGCTCCATCGCCGTATCCACGCTTGCTTCGCTGTGCATCATCAGCAAAAGTTGATTAACCAGACGCGCTGCCCGGCTATTGCTGCGAATAATCCCTGCAAGTAGCGCCTGTTGATTATCACTGCTGACGTAGGCCTGCAACGCCTCCACATTGATTCGCATCGCAGCCAGCGGCGTGCGCAGTTCGTGAGCGGCATCGGCAATAAATACCCGCTCCCTTTCCGTGCTTTCTCGCACCCTGGCAAGGAACTGATTAATCGCATTCACCATCTGGCTAAGCTCCCGGTGCGTTGGAACCGCCTTTAACGGAGAGAGATCTTCTGGCGCGCGTGAGGCAATTTCATTCACGACGTTGTTCCACGGGCGCATAGCGATGCGGATGGACAGCCATGCGGGAAACAGCAGAAAAGGAATACACACCAGCAGCGGCATGATGTAGTAGCCACGCGAGTTGAGGTAGATAAAGAAGTTCCACCCCGCAGCAGGCGTCACCAGCGTCACCTCCACGTCGGAATTCGCGGATTTTAGCGTGCGGCTGGTCCAGCTACGCCCGTCGCTGTGAATTCGCTCAATCTTCCCCAACCGGGTATTTTTCACGCCTATCGGTGCGCCAGCAGAGGCATACAGTATTGCGTTATGCTTGCGAATAATCATGGTGATGGAGAGTCCCGCATCGTCTCCTCCGCCGTAATCCTCCCGCAACGCCTGGCTGAACTGCTCCAGCACCTCGCTTCGTTCCTGCGTACGCCCTTCCATGTGTTCAACAAGAGTAAATATGGTTTTATATGTCTTATCGCCGGTCAGGATCGGGGGGCTACGCAAGTCATCCCACAGCATCCAGGTTAAAAAAAGACACCACAGCAGTGTCAGCAGAAGCATCTGAGCGACCATGATTCGCCGCACCAGCGTGGGCACCCGCAGGAAACGCCACAGGTTTCGCATCAATTTGCTTCCTTCTGAATCGCAACGGTGTCAATGACATAGCCGACGCCCCGTACCGTTCGTACATAGCCGTCGCCAATTTTTCGACGCAAGTTCCCCATATGCACATCAAGCGCATTACTCATGTTTTCTTTCGCACCAAAGATCCTTTCTTCCAGAAAACGGCGCGTAAGCACGCGGTCAGCACGCAACATCAGGGTTTCAAGCAGCGCGTATTCGCTGGCCGTCAGCTCAATATGGCGGGAACTCACCGCGACGCGACGCGTCGGCACATGCAGGGATAATCCTCTGATTTCTACCGCCTCGTTTTGATAGCCATAACTGCGTCGCGCAAGCGCCCTCACCCGGGCCAGCAGCTCGGCGAGCACAAACGGTTTAACCAGATAGTCATCGGCACCGGCATCCAGCCCGCTCAGGCGATCCTGCAGCGTTCCTCGCGCCGTCAGGATAATAACGGGGATGCCTTTTAGCTGCTGACGTACGTACGCCATCAGACTCATGCCATCGCCATCCGGCAGCCCCAGGTCGAGCAGAATAAGTTCAGGTGCGCAGACAGCAAGTTGATGCAGCGCATCCTCTTTGCGGCGGACCCATATGACATCTAATCCTTGATCTGCAAGGGCAATACGCACGCCATTGCCGAGATCAAGGTCGTCTTCAATAAGTAATATTTTCACGAGGGCAACTTTATCAACCGTGAATGAAGAACGTCTTAAGAAAGAGACGGTAACAGGTAATTTAACAGTTTTGCATCATCGGCATCTGCTTCAGTCTTTCTTCATTTTGAGCTCATAAGAACCTTAGGGTGGACATTCAAACTGGGCGCTCTGGCGATTAACACCGCTTGTAACGTAATCATTTGAATCCAAAAGGACTTCTTTAATGAGACATATCGAACTGCGTCACTCGTTCCCCCTTTCGCTCCCGGGGCTCAGTCTGAAGAGCATCGTGCCAGGCGCGCTGCTGGCATTACTGGCCACCCCGGTACTGGCCTCAGAACAACTGGGCAACGTGCTGACCTTAGGCGGAGGCGTGGATGTTGCGCCCCACTATTCGGGTTCGGATAAAAACCGCGCCACCACGGCGGTGGTGGTGGATTACGCGATGTATAACGGATTCTTCGTCAGCACCACGCGAGGGATCGGTTACGGCAACAACATCGGCAACCTGGATTACAGCGCGGCGCTGAGCTATCGCGCGGGCCGTAAGGATCGGGACGTGGACAGCGATTCGATCAGCGGCGGCAGCGATTATTTGCGCGGTATGGGCGACATCAAAGGTTCGGCTCTGGTGGTGCCAGGGCTGGGGTACAAAGTGACCGACTGGCTGAATCTGCAATTACAGGCAGAGGTGCCGGTTTCGGAGCGAGACAACGGCGAAGCGCTGCATTTCGGCATTTCCAGCCCGCTCTTTACCTCACCGAACAACGCGGTGACGCTGTCGCTGACCGGTAGCTGGGGCAGCAGCAAGTATATGCAGACTTACTATGGGGTGAATGCATCCCAGTCCGCCGCATCCGGATTTGCCCGATATGACGCTGGAGCCGGAATTTATGCCTGGTCAACGAATCTCGACTGGACGCACAAGCTCACCCAACGCTGGAGCGTGGTTGCTGGCGCAGGCGTTACGCAGCTGATGGGGGATGCAGCCGACAGCCCGATTGTTCAGCGAAAAACCTCGCCGACGGGAAGTTTGAAGGTTACGTACAGTTTCTGATTTATTTGGATGGAACGCCAATTCCCGCCCCGTGTTAGATGACGGGGCGGCACTTGATAGGGATAAGGAACGTATCGCGTCAGGTTGACAGGTCATGATTGCAGGCTGGCATGTGTACCAATACGCCATTCTGTTCCTGCGTGAGCGTCGGTTTTGAGCGAGGAGCGAACGTTGGCAATTATTCTGCTAGCCTAATAGAGGGTTAGTAAAAAATGGGATTTCAGTAAGCATTGGATTCTCATTCTGCCAAACGAAACTGAGGATTTTAATATGGGGCCTTATCGCACTTATCTAATCACTGGTGCAACAAAAGGGATAGGAAGAGCACTCAGTGACAAATTATCAGAACAGGGTCACCAGGTTGTGGGTATTGCCCGTAATGTTGATGCCAGCTTTCCGGGGATTTTATATACGGCTGACCTGAGTAGCGCTGATGAGACAAACTTAATTTTATTAAAAATAGTCGAAAATCACGAAATTCACGGCATTGTAAATAATGTGGGTGTAGCCTTACCTCAACAACTTGGAGGCATTGATATTCAAACGTTCCTGAAGGTCATGGATATAAACGTACGGGTGGCAGTTCAAATAACACAAGCACTCATCGGCAACATGAAGAGCAGAGGCTGGGGAAGAATAGTTAATGTATGTAGCCGTGCCATCTACGGTGCGATTGACCGAACAGCTTACTCAGCAGCAAAAAGTGCTCTGGTAGGTTGTACACGGACCTGGGCATTAGAGCTTGCTCAATTCGGGATCACCTCGAATGCGATTGCTCCTGGGCCAATAGAGACAGAGCTTTTTCATAAAACACGACCTGTTGGATGTGAAGCAGAACAACGTATTTTATCGACAATTCCAATGGGCAGACTGGGTTCTCCTGCTGAAGTGGCTTCAGCAATAGCCTTTCTTTTATCACCAGAAGCGAGTTTTATTACTGGCGTAGTACTGCCTGTTGATGGGGGAGGAAGCCTGGGAGGACGTTAGAAACGTTCAGAAACTCTGTGGAAATAGATAACGCCTATCCAGGGCGGAAATTTGATATTGTCGCAGTTAGTAAGATATTTTTAACCGGTCTAATCCAATAAATACACTGATGCATTGAAGCGAGATCTATGAGTTTAAAGCCGCGTAAAATCGTTTTAATTCCAGGGTTTATGCTGAATGAAATGCTTTGGCATGAATTTGAAACATACCTCCCGTCAAACTGTATTGTTCATCATGCAGCTGTAACTGAAGGACGAACCATTCATGATGTAGTGCAGCATTTGATTACTCTTCTGCCTGAGAAGTTTTCTTTGATAGGTTTTTCGATGGGAGGGTATATTGCCCGGCAACTGGCAGCAGAATTCCCTGAACGTGTAGAGTCCTTAGTGCTTATTGCCAGTTCCTTACGGGAAGATACGCCGTTAGAGGCTGAAGCAAAGCGGAAAAGCGTGCAGTCATTGTCCCCCACAACGTTTAAGGGGCTGAGCAGACATGCTATTGCCCGGTCACTCCACCCTCTAAACACATCAAATCAGGATATGATTTCAGCTATCCAGAAAATGGGATGCTCTCTGGGATTTGAAGCCTTCATCACGCAATCATCCTTATCCAGGCAAGGTATACCTTCTGCAACGATACGTTGTCCAACACTGGTTATCGCCAGTGAAGATGATGCCATCCGTTCGATGAAGGAGGCAGAAGAATTGGTCGAAGCCATACCTTATGCGTCGTTAAGAATCATTCTGGATTGCGGCCATATGATTCCGCTCGAACAGCCCAGGGAGTTGGCAAGAACTATTGTTGAATGGATCCCGGCTACGTAAATTATTGGGGGTTTATCCGGCAAATATCCTGACTTACTTCATCAGGGTATGTAGCGCAACAGCCCATATTTCACTCCTCCCTCCAGGGCACAGGCTCACCAATAAAGGTGTGCGTACAGCAGCGGCAAGTCACTTTTACGTCCCTGGCACTAATCGATGGGTTAACCTGTTGTAAAACGCCATTCTCGTCAACAAACAGGCCCGGATAAAAGCTGCTATCGCCAATACAGACTAAATCCCTTTGCTGATGCTCATGCAACGCGACTAACCAGAACACAGGCTCGGTAGTATCAAGACGTCCACAAACTTCGCTGAAAACGTCATCCCACGGCTTGCCAATCTGTTTGAACAAAAAGTAAAACAATGGCGTGTAGTCACGTCCTCGCTTTTGTCCACTGTGCATGGTTTCACGTGTTACCAGCAGCTCATCCCCGGATTTTTTACGATTACGTTCCCAGCGATACTCAGCGCCAGGGTTGTTAGAATAGTGTCGTGTCGTCGTGTTGACGCTACGATACAATTTACGTGACTTGTGCTGTTGATGAGCCCGCATAGCCAGATCTCCCCCATCCCTCTTTCTGAACCTATAATCCCTGTCTGACGAAGACGAAAAGCCCCCTATAAGCAAAGGAAAGCTATAACTCCATTCCCATGATCTTCAATACACTCCGCTGCGACGCTGTTTCGAAAACCGTATCCTTGATAAACCGCATCCCCTGCTTTTCATAAAATCGCCGGGCACGTTCATTCTGTTCAAGCACCTCGAGCCACAGAAATTTTTTGCCATGACTTCGGGTAAGTTCGATGACGCTGCTAAACATGCTCTGACCGTAGTGATTACTCGTCTTAGTCGGATCAAGATAGAGTTTATTAAGAAGAACACCGCTGATGTCGGTATCAGAGATTGTGGCTTCCCATGTCAGTTTCATAAAACCAATCGGTTGATCAAGGTCCGCCACATACCAGCTTGTGCCGCTGTCTCTCAGACTCTGTTCTATCGCCGCAACAGAATATTCTGACTTCAGAAAATCGTTTAGCTCTGATTCCGACTTCCACAGATGCTTAAAGTGCGCGGGATAGATGCAATAGCCCAGTTCACTGAGTAATACTGAATCTGCTGATGTTGCTTGTCGTAAAAGTAACGTCACAGGATGCTCCCTTGCCCGGTAATATACATTCCCCCCGCTCACACCGCCGATTTCGGCCGTAAATTCTCATCAAACGTCAGTCGTTTGCGTCCCGGCTCTTCTTCGCGCAGCGGCTCCACCTGATGCATCGTCAGCTTACAGCGCTCCACCAGCACCTGATACTCGCGCGTGCCCTGCTGCTTCCAGGCCAGTTCCTGTTCGCTCAGCTCACGAATCGCTTTCGCCGGACTGCCGATAATCAAATGGTTAGCGGGCATCTCGGCTTTCGCCTTCACAAACGCCGCCGCGCCGACGATGCTGTTCTCACCGATAATCGCGCCATCCATCACCACCGCGTTCATCCCTACCAGGGCGTTGCGGCGGATAATACAGCCGTGCAGAATGGCGCTGTGGCCGATATGGCCGTCCTCTTCCACCACCGTATCTTGCTCCGGGAAGCCGTGCATCACGCAGTTATCCTGAATGTTCGCGCCATCTTTCACCACAATACGGCCAAAATCACCGCGCAGGCTGGCATTGGGGCCGACATACACACCTTTGCCCAGGATCACATCGCCAATGAGCACCGCTGTCGGGTGGACATAGCTCTCGTCTGGCACCACCGGCGTCAGACCGTCAATTTGATAAACAGGCATCCTCACTCCTTATGCGGTCGCAAGACCACCAAAGCGTTGATAATAAAGCGTGCCGGGCACGGGCAGTTCACCCACCGAGGTTTCGCCTTTCTCGCTGACAAACGCCAGCGCTCCCGGTGCCACACGCTGATAAATGTTGATGCAAAGCTGTCGTGCGCTTTGACCCGCCCAGTGCGCAGGCAGTAGCTCCTCTGGTAGCAGCGGGTCTTTCAGCACCACACGACGATAAAAGTGGATCAGTAACAGCTGGATCTGGAAGCAACGCTCCGGCGTAAGCTCTTCCGGCGTCGCCTCTTTCAGCAGCGGCAGCAGCGGACGGAACGACTGAATAAACGTCTCGTACATCGCGTTCTGTTCGGTCAGCTGCCAGCACTCCTCAACGCGGGAACGCAGCGCCGCGCGGGAAAGTGCCAGCGGTGAATGGGCTTCGAAGAAGATGACATTTTCCGCCACGCCCGCGTCATGAAGCAGCGACTGCACATCCGCCATATGCTGCGAGGGCGAAGCCATCAGGCTGGGCGCCAGCGTGCCAAACCCTTGCCAGATTAGCTGTTTTTTCACATCGGCAAGCGTGGTTTTATCGAGACCTTCGGAGAGCAGCAGCAGCCATTTGCCATCCCAGGCGGGCAGCTCCGCGCGGTAGATCTTATTCTCCGCCCGGCGGGTTAAACGCAGCCCTTTGTCGCTCAGGCGGTAATAGCTGCGACGCCCGATGCGGGAGACATCCAGCCAGCCCTCTTTGTTGAGGCGAAACAGCGCGGTTCGCACGAAGCGCTCGCCAAAGCCCATCCCTTCAAGCAACGCGGCCAGGCTGCCAAGCCAGATCTCGCCGCCGCGATGGGAAAGCGCGTCACCGTATAACGAAGAGATTAGCGACGTCCCGCTGATGGGAACCGAACTGACCGCATGCTGAATAAAGGCGTCGAGTTTCATGTGATTCATTCTGTTGGTGTTTTTGTCCTGGATGAATCATAGCATACGAATCCTGGATAGACCCTCACCCTAACCCTCTCCCACAGGGAGAGGGAACTCAATACACCCTCTCCCTGTGGGAGAGGGAACGTAGAATGAGGATAATTCAACCGTTGGCCGCCACTTTACGCAGGTCAAACACCCGGCAGGCTTTCCCCTCCGAGCGCGGGATGCTGCCGCAGTTAACGATCATGACGTCTGTGGAAATCCCGACCATCGATTTAATGCGATGACGCAGCTGATGGCAGACCTGACAGCGCTGTTCGTGGGTCAGCGAAAGACTGCTCTCTTTCAGCTCCACTTTTACAGAAAGTGAATCAAGATGCCCCCGACGGTTCACCTCCAGCTGGTAATGCGGAGAGAGATGCTCAAACTTCACAATCTCCTCTTCCAGCTGCGACGGGAAGACGTTCACACCACGGATAATGAGCATGTCATCGCTGCGACCGCTGATCCTGTCCATGCGGCGCATGGTGCGGGCGGTACCCGGCAGCAGACGGGTCAGGTCGCGGGTGCGATAGCGGATCACCGGCAGCGCCTCTTTGGTCAGCGTGGTGAACAGCAGTTCGCCCTGCTCGCCGTCATTAAGCGGGGTGCCGTCGTTCGGGTTGACGATCTCCGGGTAGAAGTGATCTTCCCAGATGGTCGGGCCGTCGGCGGTTTCGATACACTCCATCGCCACGCCCGGCCCCATCACTTCCGAAAGGCCGTAGATATCCAGCGCCGTAATGCCTAACCGTTTTTCGATCTCATGACGCATCGCCTGTGTCCACGGCTCGGCACCGAACACGCCCACGCGCAGGGAGCAGGCGCTGGCATCGCCGCCCATCTGGCGCTCCAGCTCTTCAATCAGGTTGAGGCAGTAGGAAGGCGTCACCATGATCATATCCGGCTTAAAATCGCGGATCAGCTGCGCCTGCTTCTCGGTCTGGCCTCCGGACATCGGGATCACCGTGGCCCCTAAACGCTCGGCACCGTAGTGAGCGCCCAGCCCGCCGGTAAACAGGCCATAACCATAGGCCACATGGATTTTGTCCTTCGCGCTGCCCCCGGCGGCACGCAGGGAGCGGGCCACCAGATTGGCCCAGTTGTCAATGTCGCCCTGGGTATAGCCCACAACGGTCGGTTTCCCGGTTGTGCCGGAGGAGGCGTGAATACGCACCACCTGCTCCATCGGTACGGCGAAGGTATCGAACGGATAGTTATCGCGCAGATCCTGCTTGGTGGTGCACGGGAACTTGCGAATATCGGCCAGTTCGCGGAAATCGTCAGGGTGAACGCCCGCGGCATCAAACTTACGTTTGTACATCGGCACGTTGTTATAGGCGTGGTTCAGCGTCCATTTCAGACGTTGGGTCTGCAACGCCTGTAATTCGTCAATGGACGCGGTTTCGATCGGATCAAGCTTTGTTGTATTTATCATCGCAGGGTACTCACATTATTGTTCGCTCAAACACGCTCAAGGATCATGGCAATGCCCTGACCCACACCGATGCACATCGTACACAGCGCGTAGCGCCCGTGGCGTCGATGCAATTCATTGCTCGCGGCCAGCACCAGCCTGGCACCGCTCATTCCCAGCGGATGGCCTAACGCAATGGCCCCTCCGTTCGGATTGACGTGTGCGGCATCGTCCGGCAAACCCAGCTGACGCAGCACGCCCAGCGCCTGCGAGGCGAAGGCTTCGTTCAGCTCAATCACATCCATCTCGTTAATACTGAGCCCCGCTCGCTCCAGCACTTTACGGGTGGCGGGCACCGGCCCTAGCCCCATCAGACGTGGCTCCACGCCTGCGGTGGCCATGGCCACAATCCGCGTGCGCGGCACAAGCCCCTGTGCGAGCGCCATCTGCTCGCTGGCGATAATCAGCGCAGCGGCGCCATCGTTCACACCAGAGGCGTTACCTGCGGTAACGACGCCATTTTTGCGAAACGGCGCTTTCAGGGCGGCAAGTTGCGCCAGCGTGGTGTCGGCGCGCGGGTGCTCATCAACAGAGACCTCCGTGACGGTCCCTTTTTCCCCCGGCACCAGCACCGGCACGATCTCTTGCGCCAGAATGCCGTTTTGCTGCGCCCGGGCGGTACGCTGCTGGCTGCGCAGCGCGAACGCATCCTGATCGGCACGGCTGATATTTAACAATTCAGCTACATTCTCTGCCGTTTCCGGCATGCTGTCAGTTCCGAACGTCTGATGCATGAGCGGATTCACAAATCGCCAGCCAAGGGTGGTATCGAAGATCTCCGCCTGGCGCTGAAACGCCGTGGTGGCTTTCGCCATCACAAACGGCGCGCGGGACATCGACTCCACGCCACCGGCAATCAGCAGATCGCCATCACCGGATTTTATGGTGCGTGCAGCAAAGCCAACCGCATCCAGCCCCGAGCCGCACAGGCGATTGATCGTCGTGCCGGAGACGGTCTGCGGCAGCCCGGCCAGCAGCGACGCCATACGCGCCACGTTGCGGTTGTCTTCCCCCGCCTGGTTGGCGCAGCCGAAGATCACATCATCAATCCGCTCCGGGTCGAGCTGCGGATAGCGCTCCAGCAAGGCACGCAGCGGTATGGCGCCCAGATCGTCCGCGCGTACGGCGGATAACGCCCCGCCGTACCGCCCCACCGGGGTTCGCACCCCATCACAAATAAATGCGTCACGCATCAGGCTTCTCCTGTCACATTGCCGCCGATGCGGTGGGATTTTCCGCGAAAGAGAGCGACGGTTTTCTGTTGTTGGTTCTGAATTTCGATGTCATATACGCCGGTCAGTTTGCCCTGATGCTTAACCCGCGCGGTGGCGGTCAGCTTGTCTCCGATAAAGCCCGGTCGAAGGAAATCGATTGTGCAGCCAGAGGCCACCGCCGCCAGCCCCTGGCTGTTGCAGGCGTAGGCAAACGCGGTGTCGGCCAGCGAGAAGATCTGTCCGCCGTGGCAGGTTTTATGGCCGTTAAGCATCTGCGGGGTGATGGTCATGGTCACCACTGCGTAACCTTCGTCCATGTCGATAATGTCCATCCCCATTGCCTGCGCGCAGGCATCCTGTTCGTACATGGTGCGGGCGTTATGCCAGGCGTTATGACTCATAGCTACTCTCCAGAAGCGCACGCTGGCGCAGCAGTGAACAGGGGCGATAACGTTCTTCGCCGTAATGACGCTGCAGGTTTTCCAGCAGCGTTAACAGACGTTGCCAGCCCAGCCGCGCGCCCCAGGCAATCGGCCCGGACGGGTAGTTCACGCCCAGACGCATGGCGGTATCGATATCTTTTTCGCTGGCGACCCCTTTTTGCAGCGCATCCAGCGCTTCGTTGGCAATCATCGCCACCGTGCGCCAGACCAGGAGGCCAGGGTAATCGGCAATCTGCACCACCCGCTTTCCCTGCTGTTGCAGGTAGCGGATGACTTTTTGCGTCGCGGTATGCGGGTTGCTGGCCGCCGACGCAATCACCGCCACGTCGCGCTCAATGCGATCAACCACCACCACCGGGCAGTTGAGGCGCAGCGCCAGCGCCTGAGCGGTTTCGCCCTGCGTTTCAATCAGCAACACATCATCGATTTCCGTGACGCCGTCACGTTTTCGTTCAACCCGCATTGGGCTAAAGCTGTCGTTGACCGCGTCGAGCCATGGCACCTGTGGCGATTCGCCGCGCCAGTCGTAAACGCCCTTCCCGCTTTTTTTGCCCAGTCGCCCCGCCAGCACCAGCTCCTGCTGCACCAGTGAAGGGAGAAAACGCCGCTCCTGCCAGAATGCGTTAAACACCGAACAGGTCACGGCGAAGTTAACGTCCTGCCCAATCAGATCGGTCAGTTCCAGCGGCCCCATCGGGAAACCGCCGCCTTCGCGCAGGGCAGCATCAATGACTTCAGGAGCTGCAACCTGTTCCTCCAGCGCGCGCCAGGCTTCGGAATAGAAGGGACGCGCCACGCGATTTACGATGAAGCCCGGCGTCGACTGGCAGCGCACCGGCTGTTTCCCCCAGTTCAGCGCCAGCTCGCACAGCGCGTCGGCCACTTCCGGCGAGGTCGCCAGCCCGCTAACCACCTCCACCAGCTTCATCACCGGTGCCGGGTTAAAGAAATGCAGGCCTGCCACTCGCTCGGGATGACGGATATCCGCCGCAATCGCCGTGATCGAGATAGAAGATGTGTTGCTGGTAAGCAGGGTCTGCGGCGGGCAGATCTCCGCCAGTTCGGCAAACAGCGCTTTTTTCACCTCAAGGCGCTCGGAGGCGGCTTCTATCACCAGGTCCGCCGCGGTTAGCGCACTGATATCCGTGACCGGAGTCAGCCGGGCGAGGATCTGCCCACAGGCCTCCTCAGTGAGTTTGCCCCGCGTCACCCGGGAGGCCAGGCGCTGGCGAATGCCGTCAATGGCGCGGGAAATGGCGTCTGAGGCGATGTCGTACATCATCACCTGATGCCCATGGCTTGCCGCGACTTCGGCTATTCCGGCGCCCATTGTCCCGCTTCCAATGACGGCGACAGTACGAATGTTCAGCATCTTACTTCCCCGTAAAATTCGGTGCGCGCTTCGCCAGAAAGGCGCTCACGCCTTCGCGGTAATCGTCGCTGCGTCCGGCCAGCCGTTGATAATCGCGCTCCAGGTCAAGCTGTGCGTCCAGGGTGTTGGTTTCCGCGGCATTGATCGCCTGCTTGATCAGCCCCAGCCCAAAGGTGGGCTGCGAGGCAAAGTGCAGCGCCAGCTGCTGCGCCGTGCTGGAGAGCTGGTCGTCATCCACCACCTGCCAGATCATTCCCCAGGCGTGCGCCTGTTCGGCGCTCAGTTTGTCGCCAAGCAGCGCCAGCCCCATGGCGCGGGCACGTCCGGCCACGCGCGGCAGGAACCAGGTTCCGCCGCAGTCCGGGACTAACCCCAGCTTGCTGAAGGCCATTACAAAGGTGGCGGAGCGCGCGGCAATCACCATGTCGCACCCCAGCGCCAGCGTGGCCCCTGCTCCTGCCGCCACGCCGTTGACCGCGCAAATCACCGGTTTTGGCAGCGCAGCCAGACGACGCACCAGCGGGTTATAAAAGGTCTCGACGGACATCCCCAGATCCGGCGCAGGACCGTTCGGGTCGACGTTACGGTCGTTCAGATCCTGCCCGGCACAGAAGCCGCGCCCTGCGCCGGTGATCAGCAGACAGCGGATCGTCTCATCGCGCTCGGCCTGCTTCAGGCATTCTGCAAGCTGCTGGTGCATCACATCGTTAAAGCTGTTCAGACGCTCCGGACGGTTCAGCGTCAGGGTCATTACGCCTTGCTCTACATGACTGAGAATAAATTCCACAATTAGCGTCCTTTAAAGTCGGGAGTACGTTTCTGTAAGAAGGCGTCGATGCCTTCTCGCCTGTCTTCCGTGGCCGAGAGCAGCGTGAACAGTTGACGCTCCTGCGCCAGACCCGCCTGCAGCGGCACCTCCTGCGACTGGCGCAGCGCCTGTTTAGCCGCCTGTAGCGCCAGCGGCGAGTGGCGCGCCATCAGCGCTGCCTGTTTCAGGGCGTATTCCAGCGTCAGCGAGGCCGGGAAAACGTCGCTGACCAGACCGGCACGCTGGGCCTGCTGCGCCGTAATGCTTTCCCCGGTCAGTACCATTTTGCTGGCGAGCGATTTACCCACGCAGCGGATCAGGCGCTGCGTACCGCCCGCACCAGGCATGATCCCAAGCGTAATTTCCGGCAGTCCGAAGCGGGCGTTGTCACCGGCAATCACTACGTCGCACAGCAGGGCCAGCTCGCAGCCAGCCCCGAGTGCAAAACCGTTCACGGCGGCAATCAGCGGTTTATTGAAGGCGTCTATCCGCTTCCACAGCTGAGGACGACTATCGTTCAGGGTGGCAGGCAGATCTTTTTCTGCCATTTCGTTGAGATCGGCTCCGGCCGCAAAGCAGCGCTCGCTGCCGTAAACCACACAGGCAGAGAGGGTGTTATCGCTGGCCGCCGCCTCCAGCTGTTCTGCAAGCTGTGTCAGCAGCGCATTGTTAAGGGCGTTGCGTGCCGCCGGCCGGTTGAGCGTGAGTTGCAGCACGCGGTCATAACGGGTGACCAGAAGTTCGCTCATGCCATCCCCTTAGCGTCAAAGTCGACGACCACGTCGGCGGTTAGCGGCAGCGCCTGACAGCTCAGCACATACCCGGCGGCCAGTTCGTCCGGCTCCAGGCTGTAGTTGGTCGCCATGTCCACCTTGCCGCGCAGCACTTTGCACTTACAGGTGGCGCAGACGCCTCCCTTACAGGCATAAGGCAGATCCGCCCCCTGGCGCAGGGCGGCATCAAGAATGCTCTCGTCGTCCGCCGTGAGGACGATCTCGCGGTCACGTCCGTCCTGGCGCACGATTACCTTCTGGCCTTCCGCCTGCACGCTCACCGCGCGCTTAACGGCCGTGCCCGGCGTATTGAACCGCTCTAGGTGAATGGATTTTTCCGCCATTCCCAGCGCTTTTAAGGTCGCTTCAGCCTCGTCCATCATCGCGGCCGGGCCGCAGATAAAGGCCTCGTCGTACTGGCGGAAGTTGATCAGCGTTTTTGCCAGCGCCTGCAGCTTTTCACCGTCGATACGGCCGTAAAGCAGGTCGCTGTTCAGCCGCTCCTGGCTGAAGATGGCAAGCAGCTGCAACCGCTGCGGGTATTTATCCTTCAGGTCTGCCAGCGCCTGACGGAACATCATGCTCTGGCTGCTGCGGTTGCCGTAGATCAGGGTGAAGTGGCTGTTTGGTTCAGCGGCCAGCGTGGCGGATAAAATCGCCAGCATCGGGGTGATGCCGGAGCCTGCGGCAATCGCAAGATAGTGACCTTCCCGTTTAGGCTGTGGCTGATAGCCAAAATGCCCCTGGGGAACCATCACCTCCAGCGTCATGCCCGGTTTGATCTCATCCCGGGCATAACGAGAGAAACGCCCGCCTTCAATGGCTTTAACCGCGACGCTGATCTCCCCCGGCGCGCTACTCCGGCAGATGGAGTAACAGCGGCGCAGTTCGTCTGCACCCAGTCTGGTTTTCAGGGTCAGGTGTTGGCCGGGACGAAAGCGGTAAGCCTCCTGCAACGCCTGCGGAACCGCGAAGGTGATGGTCACCGCATCGCGGGTTTCGGGTTCTACTTTTGCCACTGTTAATGAATGAAACGTTGTCATGGCAACCTCAAATACATTTGAAATAGTCGAAGGGTTCGCGGCAGGTATTACAGCGATACAGCGCCTTACAGGCCGTAGAACCAAACTCACTGATAAGCGAGGTGTCGGTGCTGGCGCAGCGCGGGCAGCTCACCTCAGCGGGAACGTGGGCATGACAGCTGTGCCCCACGGGTGGGCTGATGCCATACGCGCGCAGACGTTCACGCGCATCGGCGGTCATCCAGTCGGTCGTCCAGGCGGGTTCCAGTTGCAGCACAATGTGCACCGGCGTATAACCGTGCGCCGTCAGGGTGTCGCGGATGGCGCCAAGCAGGTGTTCCGTCGCCGGGCAGCCTGAATAGGTTGGCGTAAAGCCAATCACCCAGCCTTCGCCCTGCGCGGTGACGCTGCGCACCATGCCTAAATCGGTGATGGTGAGCACCGGCACTTCCGGGTCCGGGATCTGGCTTAACAGAGACCAGATGTGCGGAACCTGTGGGGGGGCGATGTCGACAAGACGTTGCATGGCGTTCTCCTTTACCACTGCTGACCGGGATACGCGCGCTGGAGATACTGCATCTCTGCCAGCATCGGGCCCAGATGCTCGGTATGCAGCCCGCGTTTACCGCCGGTACGATAGGCCGTCTCATCGGGCACGCGCAGGGTGGCTTCCCGCAGTCCGGCAAACACTTCGTGTTCCCACGGCTGGCGCAGGGTGCGCGGATCAACCGCAACGCCGGACTCAATAAGCTCAAGCTCAACGTCATCCACCTCGAACAACTCGGCCGTAAAGCGCCACAGGTTGTCGATGGCCTGCTGCATTTTTTGCGACGAGGTTTCACTGCCGTCTCCCAGGCGCACCAGCCAGCCGCGGCTAAAGCGCAGGTGATAACGCGCCTCTTTAATCGCCTTGGCGGCGATAGCGGCAAGCTGACTGTCGCTGCTGTGGATCAGCCGTTCGTAGAGGGCAACATTCCACGCGTCCATCAGATACTGGCGGGCGATCGTGTCGGCGAAGTTGCCGTTCGGCTGTTCTGCCAACAGTAAATTGTGAAACTGACGCTCATCGCGGCCGAAGGCCAGGGTGTCTTCATCGCCCTGACCTTCCCGCTCTGCCGCGCAGGCGAGGAAGTTGCGCGCCTGCCCCAGCAGATCGAGACCGATGTTGGCGAGCGCAAGGTCGATTTCCAGCTCCGGCGCGTGTCCGCACCAGGCTCCGAGGCGCTGCGAGAGCACCAGACCGTTGTCGCCCAGACGCAGGGCGTATGCAGATACTGTTTTCATCCCTGACCTCACATATGCTCGATGCCATCAGGGATGGTGTAAAACGTGGGGTGGCGATAGACCTTGCTTTCCGCCGGGTCGAAGAACTCGCCGCTCTCTTCCGGCTGAGAGGCAACGATCTCGCTCGCCTTCACCACCCAGATTGAGCAACCTTCGCTGCGGCGGGTATAGGCGTCCCGCGCGTTTTCCAGCGCCATGCGATCGTCAGCGGCATGCAGACTGCCAACATGGCGGTGGGATAACCCTTGTTTGCTGCGTACGAACACTTCGTACAGCGGCCAGTAGACATTGCTCATCGTGATTTCCTCTTATGCGGCCTGACGGGCGCGTTGTTTTTCTGCATGCGCCAGTGCGGCTTCACGCACCCACGCCCCCTCTTCCCAGGCTTTACGCTTGGCGGCCAGGCGTTCGTGGTTACAAATCCCGCGTCCGTTGATCACCTCGTCAAACTCCTGCCAGTCAATCTCACCGAAGCGGTAGTGGCCGGTTTCCTCGTCAAAGCGCAGGTCCGGATCGGGTACCGTCATCCCCAGCATCTCCACCTGCGGGATGGTGTTGTCGACGAAGCGCTGACGCAGTTCATCATTGCCAAAGCGTTTAATTTTCCAGGCGAGACTGCGGGCGCTGTTCGGCGAGTTGTCGTCGTTTGGTCCGAACATCATCAGGGCGGGCCACCAGAAACGGTTGATGGCGTCCTGCAGCATCTGCCGCTGGGCGTCGCTTCCCTGCGCCAGCGCCATGCAGGCTTCAAACCCCTGACGCTGGTGGAAGCTCTCTTCTTTACAGATTTTCACCATCGCGCGGGCGTATGGCCCGTAAGAGGTCCGGCACAGCGCCACCTGATTGACGATGGCGGCACCGTCCACCAGCCAGCCGATTACACCGATATCGGCCCAGCTCAGCGTCGGATAGTTAAAGATGGAGGAGTATTTCATCTTGCCGTCGAGCATTTTCTGGTAGATGTCTTCCCGCGCGCAGCCAAGCGTTTCAGCCGCGCTGTAGAGATAGAGCCCGTGCCCGGCTTCGTCCTGCACTTTCGCCAGCAGGATCGCTTTGCGGCGTAGCGTCGGGGCGCGGGTGATCCAGTTCCCTTCCGGCAGCATGCCGACAATTTCAGAGTGGGCGTGCTGACCAATCTGGCGGATCAACGTCTTGCGATAGGCTTCTGGCATCCAGTCCTGAGGCTCAATCGCCGTCTCCTGCGCTATGCGCTGCTCAAAGCGTTGTTCTTGCGTCACGTCATCACCTTTATGATTCGTTAATTTGCAACTTAAAGCGTAATTGTGAATCACTTTGTTTTTTAAAAGTTACACAAAGGTTAAATACACCCCCAAGAAATGTTTACTGATTTTGTGATGTCGCTCGCAGGGCTTTTGCGCAAAGGCCGCCACATCAGGGCTACAACCGCCACACATCTTCCCCTGAGATCACATTGTTAACAATTCATTAAAACTCAGCTTGATTTTTATGATTCATGATCAAACTATTGATAGTGAAATAACGAAACATGTGGAGATAAGAGATGCAGCAGTTAGCCAGTTTCTTGTCCGGTGTCTGGCAGTCTGGCCGGGGCCGCGAACGTACTATTCATCACGCCATCAGCGGTGAAGCGCTCTGGAGCGTGACCAGCGAAGGGCTGGACATGGCGGCGGCACGTCGCTATGCCATTACGCATGGCGGTGAAGCGCTCCACGCCATGACCTTTATCGAACGCGCGGCGATGCTGAAAGCGGTGGCGAAGCACCTGCTCAGCCTGAAAGAGACGTTTTATGCTCTTTCAGCCCAGACCGGCGCGACAAAGGCCGACAGCTGGGTAGATATTGAAGGTGGGATTGGCACGCTGTTCACCTATGCCAGTCTGGGGAGCCGTGAATTACCGGACGACACGCTGTGGCCCGAGGACGAACTGATCCCGCTGTCGAAAGAAGGCGGCTTTGCGGCGCGCCATGTGCTGACGTCAAAATCGGGCGTGGCGGTGCATATTAACGCCTTCAACTTCCCCTGCTGGGGAATGCTGGAAAAACTCGCCCCCACGTGGCTTGCCGGGATACCGGCGATCATCAAACCCGCTACCGCCACCGCGCAGGTGACGCAGGCGATGGTGAAAGCGATCGTGGAGAGCGGTCTGGTGCCGGACGGCGCCATCAGCCTGATCTGCGGCGGCGCGGGCGATCTGCTGGACCATCTCGACAGCCAGGATGTGGTGACGTTTACCGGCTCCGCCAGCACCGGCCAGACCCTGCGTGTTCACCCGAATATTGTGGCAAACGCGATCCCGTTCACCATGGAAGCCGACTCCCTGAACTGCTGCGTGCTGGGAGAAGACGTGACGCCGGAACAGCCCGAGTTCGCCCTGTTCATTCGCGAGGTTGTACGTGAGATGACCGCCAAGGCCGGACAGAAATGTACCGCCATCCGCCGCATTATCGTGCCGCAACACCAGATTGACGCGGTAAGTCAGGCGCTGATCGCCCGGCTGGAAAAGGTGGTGGTGGGCGACCCGGCGCAGGAAGGCGTAAAAATGGGTTCCCTGGTCAACAGCGAACAGCGTGCGGACGTGCAGGAGAAAGTGGATCAGCTTGTGGCCGCAGGCTGCCAGGTTCGCCTGGGCGGAAAAGCCGATCTGCAGGCCGCCGGAGCGTTTTACCCGCCAACCCTGCTCTTTTGCCCGCAGCCGGATGAGACCCCGGCGGTGCACGCCACCGAAGCGTTCGGCCCGGTGGCGACTCTCATGCCATATCGCCACGCAGACCATGCGATGCAGCTTGCCCGCGCGGGCGGCGGTAGCCTGGCCGGGACGCTGGTCACGGCGGATCCCGCGCTCGCCCGCCAGTTTATTTCTGGTGCAGCGCGGGCACACGGTCGCATTCAGATCCTTAATGAAGAGTCAGCAAAAGAGTCTACCGGCCACGGTTCTCCGCTTCCGCAGCTCGTGCATGGCGGTCCCGGAAGTGCAGGCGGCGGCGAGGAGCTGGGTGGCCTGCGTGCGGTCAAACACTATATGCAGCGCACCGCCATTCAGGGCAGCCCGACCATGCTGGCCGCCATCGGCAAACAGTGGGTACGCGGCGCGACGGTGCAGGAAGATCGCGTCCATCCGTTCCGCAAATACTTCGAGGAATTGCAGCCGGGCGACAGCCTGCTGACGCCGCGCCGAACCCTGACGGAAGCCGATATCGTTAACTTTGCCTGCCTGAGCGGAGATCATTTCTATGCTCACATGGACAAAATTGGCGCAGCGGAGTCGATCTTTGGCGAGCGGGTGGTACACGGTTACTTCCTGATTTCCGCTGCCGCCGGGCTGTTTGTTGATGCAGGTGTGGGGCCGGTAATTGCCAACTACGGCATGGAAAACCTGCGCTTTATCGAGCCGGTGAAACCGGGCGATACCATCCAGGTGCGCCTGACCTGCAAACGTAAAACCCTGAAGAAACAGCGTACGGCGGATGAAAAACCCACCGGCGTGGTCGAATGGGCGGTTGAGATTTTCAATCAGCACCAGCAGGCGGTAGCGCTGTACTCCATTCTGACGCTGGTGGCTCGCCAGCAGGGTGATTTCAGCTAACGTCCCCTCACCCTCTCGACAATGGCTGAGGGCTCCCCGGTAATTTGTAAGCAGAAGCAATAACGCTGCTTTCAGAAAGACTGAGGGCTCTCAGCGATACCCTGGTCCGGCTGTAAATCGCTGAGGCGTTTCCTGCAGGCCGGGGCGAGGCGCAGGGATGCGCCGAGAGGGCGGCTTTACAGGGACGTTACATCCGCCCGTCCCCGATAAGCCGGAAGGAATAAGCCGAGGGCACCGCGAAGCGGCGATTTACCGCCGGGAGCCCGGGTCGCCAGGGCGGCGGCGACTGAGCCACCCTGGCACGTTCACAAGTCATGCCGTTACAGAGTAGCAAGGAACATAAAGTGAACGGAATGACCTCCACAGCCGTATGTTCCCCCTCACCCCAACCCTCTCCCTCAAGGGAGAGGGGGTCCTCCGTGCAGGCATTATTTTATGGGGATCCCCCAACCCGATGGGAGAGGGAATTGTTCACTGCGCGTATCAATTTGTGGAGCCTCATCAGTGCGCCTGGATAGATGAAAAGGCTCGGCATGTGATTTATTCCCGGTCTTTTTTTAACCTGGCAAGACTGACAAATAACCTGGCAGATGCAGGCAAACGCTTTTTTCACGCTCCTGTCAGGATAAGACTCACAACACAATAAACACAACAAGATGAGGTCTACGATGAGAAGCAATTCTTCATTTTCTGCCCGTAGAACGGCACTGGCTCTGGCCGTTGCGCTCTGCTGTGCCTGGCAATCTCCCGTTTTCGCTCACGGCAGTGAGGCGCATATGGTCCCTATGGACAAAACGCTGGCAGATTTTGGCGCAGAGGTACAATGGGATGATTACGCACAGATGTTCACCATTGCGAAAGACGGTGCGTTCGTAAAGGTGAAGCCAGGCGCTAACACCGCCATCGTTAACGGCAAACCCCTTGCGCTGTCGGTGCCGGTAGTGATGAAAGACAACAAGGCCTTTATCTCGGACACATTTATCAATGACATCTTCCAGTCCGGCCTCGACCAGACGTTCCAGGTTGAGAAAAGCCCCCATCCGCTTAATGCATTAACGGCGGATGAGATTAAGCAAGCCGTGGCGATCGTCAAAGCCTCAAAGGATTTTAAACCGAACACCCGCTTCACCCAGATTGCCCTGGCCGAGCCCGAGAAAGCCAAAGTGTGGGACTTTGTGCTGAACGGAACGGCGGTGGATGCCCCGCGTCAGGCGAATATCACCATGCTGGACGGCAAACACGTCATCGAAAGTCGTGTGGATCTGAAGGATAAGAAAATCCTGCGCTGGGAGGCCGTAAAGGATGCGCACGGCATGGTGCTGCTGGATGATTTCGCCACCGTGCAGCAAATCATCAACGAGAGCCCGGAATTTGCTGAGGTGCTGAAAAAACGCGGCATCAGCGATACGAAGAACGTGATCACGACCCCGCTGACCGTCGGCTATTTTGACGGCAAAGACGGCCTGAAGCAGGAAGACCGTCTGCTGAAGGTGGTGAGCTATCTGGATGTGGGCGACGGTAACTATTGGGCACACCCGATTGAGAATCTGGTGGCGGTGGTTGATCTCGAACAGAAGAAGATCCAGAAAATTGAAGAAGGCGCGGTTGTTCCGGTGCCCATGACTCCGCGTCCGTATGATGGCCGTGACCGCATCGAAACGCCGAAAAAACCGCTTGAGATCATCGAACCGGAAGGCAAGAACTACACCATTACCGGCGACATGGTGCACTGGCAGAACTGGGATTTCCACCTGAGTCTGGACTCCCGCGTGGGGCCGATGATCTCGACCGTCACGTACAACGACAACGGTAAGAAACGCCAGGTCATGTATCAGGGCTCCCTGGGCGGGATGATCGTCCCTTACGGCGATCCGGATGTGGGCTGGTACTTTAAAGCCTATCTCGATTCGGGCGACTATGGCATGGGCACCCTGACCTCCCCGCTGGTGCGCGGCAAAGATGTGCCGTCCAACGCCGTGATGCTTAATGAAACCATCCCGGATTACACCGGTACGCCGATGGAGATCCCACGTGCCATCGCCATTTTCGAGCGCTACGCCGGGCCTGAATATAAGCATCAGGAGATGGGCAAGCCAAACGTCAGCACCGAACGCCGTGAACTGGTGGTGCGCTGGGTAAGCACCGTTGGCAACTACGATTACATCTTCGACTGGGTATTCCACGAAAACGGCACCATCGGCATTGATGCCGGAGCCACCGGGATTGAAGCCGTGAAAGGCGTGCAGGCCAAAACGATGCATGACGCCACTGCCAAAGACGACACCCGATACGGCACCTTAATCGATCACAACATCGTCGGTACCACCCACCAGCACATCTATAACTTCCGTCTCGATATGGATGTGGATGGCATCGACAATAAACTGGTGGCGATGGATCCGCAGGTGAAACCGAACACGGCTGGCGGCCCGCGTACCAGTACCATGCAGGTCAATCAGTACGATATCGATACCGAACAGCAGGCGGCGCAGAAATTCGATCCGGGTACCATTCGCCTGCTGAGCAACACCCGCAAAGAGAACCGTATGGGGAACCCGGTCTCGTACCAGATCATCCCTTATGCGGGCGGCACGCACCCGGTAGCCACGGGCGCGAAGTTTGCACCGGACGAGTGGATCTACCATCGCCTGAGCTTTATGGATAAACAGCTGTGGGTGACGCGTTACCATCCTGACGAAATGTACCCGGAAGGGAAATTCCCGAACCGCTCCACGCACGATACGGGGCTGGGTCAGTACAGCAAAGACAATGAGTCACTCACTAATCAGGACGATGTGGTCTGGATGACCACCGGAACCACGCACGTTGCCCGCGCGGAAGAGTGGCCCATCATGCCAACGGAATGGGTGCATACATTGCTTAAGCCGTGGAACTTCTTTGACGAAACGCCAACGCTTGGCAGAAAAAAAGACGAACAGAAATAATCACCGACCGGGCGTAATGCCCGGTTTTTTATTCATTTATTTGCCGAATCTCCCAGCCTGATTATAGTTATTTAACCACTCATTCTAATGACATCTTTTCAAACATTTTCAGCCAGGACACGACGTTTAATCACCGTAACGTAGTACTTTCTCTGAGAGGTTTTAGATGAAATTGAATTTGATTGTCAGAAGTCTTGCTCTGGCTGGGCTTCTCGTTTCCGTCAGTCCCTCTTATTCCGCCGAAGCCCCAAAGGACGCGACCGCGGCGACGCAACAGGCGAATAATGCCCTTTTCAACCAACTCCCTTTCTCCGATAACACCGACTTCACCAATGCACATAAAGGGTTTATTGCCCCACTGCCGCAGGAGATTATCAAAGGGGAGCAAGGGAATGTTATCTGGGATCCGCAACAGTACGCCTTTATTAAAGAGGGTGATAAAGCACCGGATTCCGTTAATCCCAGTTTATGGCGTCAATCTCAGCTGATTAATATCAGTGGTCTGTTCGAAGTGACCGACGGGGTATATCAGATCCGCAACCTCGATCTGTCGAATATGACGATTATCGAAGGTAAAGAAGGAATTACCGTGGTCGATCCGCTGGTATCAGCAGAAACCGCAAAAGTCGGCATGGATCTGTATTACAAAAACCGGGGTAAAAAGCCGGTGGTCGCCATCATTTATACCCACAGCCATGTGGATCATTACGGCGGCGTTCGCGGCGTGGTGGATGAAGCTGACGTGAAATCCGGGAAAGTGAAAGTCTATGCCCCGTCCGGGTTTATGGAAGCCGCGGTGGCTGAAAATATCATGGCGGGCAATGTCATGAGCCGTCGCGCCAGTTACATGTATGGCAACCTGCTGAAACCCGATGCCAAAGGACAGGTGGGTGCAGGGCTGGGTACCACGACCTCTGCCGGTACCGTTACCCTGATCGCACCGACCAACATCATTGAGAAAGATGGTCAGAAAGAGGTTATCGACGGGCTGACCTATGATTTTATGCTGGCACCGGGCTCAGAAGCACCTTCAGAGATGCTCTGGTATATCGAAGAGAAAAAGGTCATTGAATCTGCCGAGGATGTCACTCACACGCTGCATAATACCTATTCGCTGCGCGGCGCAAAAATCCGTGAGCCGCTGCCCTGGTCGAAGTATATCAACCAGGCAATTGTCCGCTGGGGTGACAAAGCAGAGATCATCATGGCACAGCACCACTGGCCAACCTGGGGCAACGATAATGTGGTCAAGCTGCTGAAGAGCCAGCGCGATCTTTACCGTTACATTAACGATCAGACGCTGCGCATGGCGAACGAAGGTCTGACGCGCGATGAAATCGCCGCGAATTTCACCCTTCCTGACTCGCTGGCCCATACCTGGGCTAACCGGGGCTATTATGGTTCAGTCAGTCACGACGTAAAAGCCACCTATGTCCTTTATCTGGGCTGGTTTGACGGCAACCCGGCAACGCTTGATGAGCTTCCTCCTGTTGATGCCGCGAAGAAATTCGTGGAGTACATGGGGGGCGCTGACGCCATTCTGAGCAAAGCTAAAACCGACTACGACCAGGGCAACTACCGCTGGGTGGCACAGGTGGTCAGTAAAGTGGTCTTTGCCGATCCGAACAACCAGGCCGCACGTAACCTGGAAGCGGATGCGCTGGAGCAGCTCGGCTATCAGGCTGAATCCGGGCCGTGGCGTAACTTCTACCTCACCGGTGCGCAGGAGCTGCGTAACGGCGTCGTGAAAGGCCCAACGCCAAACACGGCAAGCCCTGATACCGTTCGGGCGATGACGCCGGAAATGTTCTTCGACTATCTGGCCGTGCATATTAATGGTCAAAAAGCCGGGGACGCAAAATCGGTATTTAATATCGATCTTGGCAGCGATGGCGGTAAATATAAGCTTGAGCTGGAAAACGGCGTGTTGAATCACACGGCCAATGCCGAAGCGAAAGACGCCGATGCGACGCTCACGCTGAACCGGGACACGCTTAACAAAATCATCCTCAAAGAGATCACGCTGAAACAGGCGCAGGACAGTGGCGATGTCAAAATCAGCGGTGACAGTGCCAAACTTGATGCCATGCTTGGCTACATGGATAAGTTTGATTTCTGGTTTAATATTGTGACGCCGTAACATCACGGATTTACGGGCGGTTTACCCGCCCGCTTTTATTTCTCTTTCTCCCTGGACGGGGTAAACATCATCAATGGAAAAAAGAAAAAACCTCCCCCCCGAACGAGCCACCTGGCCTACACGTCAGGCCATGGTGCATCACGGGCTGGCGATGAACCTGCCCTGGCTGGCCTTTGTAAACGTCAGCTTTGCCCTGATGATCCTGCTGCGCCACATCCTGCTGGAAAACAGCGCGGTGCTGTACCCCGGTTCACAACACCTGACCCGGATTGTCGATGCCTCAATGCTGGGCATTATTATACTGTCCGCTGCATTAATCCTGATGGCCTGGCGCCGCATCGCCGGGATAAGCGTAGTGCTGTTTGTCTGCAGTGCCTTCTGGTCGATGTGCAGTTACTGGTTCATTACCGCCCTGCACCTTCCCCACGTCTGGCCGCTGTGCGTGATTTTATTGCTCTCCGGTTTGACGGCGCTCTATTTTTACCCGGAGGGATTACTCTCGTTTGTGCTCCCGCTCTGGCTCACCTTGCCGGTCGCCAGCTGGGTGCTGAATGATGGCCTTAATCTTCGCTTTGTCACCATCTGGAGCGTATTCACGCTGATTATGCTTTGCGGGCGGTTTATCCTGTTAAGCTGGTTTGACGAGGCCTGGCGGCGGAATCAGCAAAACCAGCTGTTAATCTCCAGGCTCGATGCGCTGGCGCACCAGGATCCCCTCACCAAAACCGCCAATCGCCGGATGATGGAAGTGGTGCTGGAGAATGCCGTTGAGCAGAATAAAGCCTTCTCGCTGATCATGCTGGATATCGATTATTTCAAGCGTTATAACGATACCTATGGACATCAGGCCGGTGACGACTGTCTGACACGCGTGGCGCAGGTGCTAAAGCAGGCCGTGCGCACCCCGGACGATGTGGTGTCACGCTACGGCGGAGAAGAATTTGTGGTGATCCTGTTTAATTGCCCGGAGAACGTTGCACAGCAGGTTGCCCGCCGCATTCAGGACGGCCTGCGCGCGGCGGCGATACCGCACGGTGCGTCCAAAGTCAGTGAGCATGTGACCGTCAGCATGGGGATTGCAGGAATTGCACCGGGCCTGGCGGGCCCGGAACTGATCGCCCGCGCCGATGCGGCGCTGTACCGCGCGAAAGAGGCCGGGCGGGATCGGTGGTCGCTGTAAATGTCGGGTGGCGGCTACGCCTTACCCGACCTACAAAACCGACCTGTTCCTCGATCCCGTAGGCCGGGTAAGCGCAGCGCCACCCGGCTTGTTTTTAATAGCGCACGCACACCGATTTGGTTTCACACCAGCCGTCCAGCCAGTCCGGGCCGAAGTCGCGTCCGGTGCCGGACTGCTTCATGCCGCCGAACGGCAGGTTGGCGTCAATCAGCGTATGGCTGTTCACCCAGACGGTACCCGCCTGCAATCTGTCGGTATACTCCAGCGCCTTACTGATATTCTGCGTCCAGACGCTGGCGGTCAGGCCATATTCGGTATCGTTGGCAAGGGTTAACGCCTCTTCGCCGTCGGCTACGCGTACCAGGTTGACCACCGGGCCGAACACCTCTTCGCGGGTCAGCCGGAGTCCCGGATCCGGGTTGACCACCAGCGTCGGCGAGATGTAATACCCTTTGCCGTCCGGGCCACGGTTACCGGTGATCAGCTCTGCATTGCGCGATTTTGCTTCATCCAGGAAGGTCTGCACCTTGTCGCAGTGAGCGCGGGACACCAGCGGGTTGATAAACGCCTCCGGCGACATGCCCGGCCCCACGCTCAGGGATTTCACCGCCTGCTCAAACCCGCTGACCAGCGTGTCAAAAAGCGGCGCTTCTATATAGATACGCGAGCTCGCGGCGCAGACCTGACCCTGATTAAGGAAGCTGCCGGTCATCAACCCCTCAATTACCCACGCCGGATCGGCGTCTTTCAGCACGATAGCCGGGTTTTTGCCGCCAAGCTCCAGCGTCACGCCGGTTAGCGTGTCCGCCGCCGCGCGGGCAATCTGTTTCCCCGTCGCCGTGGAGCCGGTGAAGCTCACTTTGGCAATATGCGGATGCGAGGTCAGCGCGGCACCGCACACCGCGCCGCTTCCGGTCACCACGTTAAACACACCGTCAGGGATACCGGCTTCGCTCGCCAGTTCCGCCACCCGCAGCATGGTCAACGGCGTGGTTTCTGACGGCTTAATGACGATAGAGCAACCCGCTGCCAGCGCAGGCATCACTTTCCACATGCCGATCATCAGCGGGAAGTTCCACGGCACAATCCCGGCCACCACGCCCACCGGCTCTTTACGCGTCCACGCCTGATAGCGTGCACCTTGCGGCAAGGGAATGGAGAGATCGAGGGTTTTGCCGGTTATTTTGGTGGTCAGCCCGGCGGTATAGCGCATCCAGTTCAGGGTGCAACCCACTTCAAAGAGACGGGAAATATTGATGGATTTGCCCTGCTCCAGCGTTTCAAGCTGGGCCAGCTCCTCGCTGTGCTGCTCCACCAGGTCGGCAAAGCGCAGCAGGATGCGCTCGCGCTCTGCCGGTAATTTCCCGGCCCAGGTGCGGGCGACAAAGGCTCGCCAGCCGGACATCACCGCGCGGTCGACATCATCGACGCTGGCATCTGCCGTAGAGGCGATAACCTCCCCGGTGGCCGGGTTATAAATATTCAACCGTTTTTCACTCTCCGACGCGGCCTGCCGCCCCTCAATCCACAGCCCGTGATGTCGGTCCAGAAACTGCTGTACGCCTGGCTGGATGGCGACCTGTGATTCAGACATAGGGTACTCCTTCGTTATTATTCGCAGGGTGTTACTGCAGTCTAAGAGGCCTTTCGCATTCCCGCTTTTGTCTGTGTGACATTCGCTTTGCCACCTGTGACAGGTGCCGCAATTCGTGATAATTCCGCCTTATAACGCTGTTACCGGTGAGTGTTCTTTCCTATAGTCAGCCTCATGACTCTGACAAAACGCAACACAAATGCAACAATGCGAAAACATTGATGGCGCAGCGAGATAAACGATGGCATGTGTAAGCGAACAGGAACGGTATCAGCAGTGGCTGGCGCAAATTAACCATGTCTGCGGGCGCTTTAACGCGCGTCCTTTAGAGGGGGAATTCTTCGGCGAGCTGGAAACCAGCTACGCCCGAAGCCTGAAGTTAAGCACCGTCACCGCAGGCGGGGTTAACCTGTTCCGCTCCCGTCAGGAGATCGCTCAGAGCAATGATGCCTGGTTTTATACCGTGTTCCAGCTTGAAGGCAGCGCGCAGATTGAGCAGGACGATCGCCGCGCGGTGCTGAACACCGGCGACATTACGCTTCTTGATGCCGCTCGTCCCTGCTCCATCAACTGGCAGCAAAAATCCCGTCAGATTTCCCTGCTGGTTCCCCGTCAGATTATTGAGCAGCAGTGTCGTTTTCAGGAGGTAAGCTGCGCCCTCGCGCTCTCCCGCTCGTTGCCAACCGTACAGCTAAGCCATCGCCTGCTACTGGAGAGCATGGGAAATGCCAACCTGAGTGACCGGGAGAGCGAAGCCGCGCTGGAAGCGATGATCTGCCTGCTCCGCCCGGCGTTTCAGCAGCGTGACGCGGTGCAGCCGCGTAAGGAGCGCCAGTTCAGGAACGTTCTGTCACTGATTGATGACCATATTCAGTCGGAATCCCTGCGTCCGGAATGGATTGCCGCAGAGAGCGGCATGTCGGTGCGCAGCCTGTACCGCATGTTTGCCGATAAGGGGCTGGTGGTAGCGCAGTACATCAAAAATCGTCGGCTGGATCTGTGCGCGCAGGTGCTGCGCTCCGCCAGCGACGAGGAAAAGCTGGCGGGAATTGGCTACAGCTGGGGGTTTGCCGACCATAGCCATTTTTCAACGGCGTTTAAGCAGCGTTTTGGCGTCTCACCGGGCGAGTACCGCAAGCGCTTTCGCTGATTACTTCTTCAGCCATTTTCCGTTAATGCCCTTCACGTATTCTCCCGGCTGCGCGCGGGCCACCAGCTTTTGCCCGGCCATCTTCGCCACTTCATCAACCGGCAGGTTATTGCTGTCCGCCAGCTTCTGGTAGCTTTCCGTACGCGCCGCGTTGATGCGGCTCACCAGCGCCAGCGTTTCGGGGTCTTGTTTCACCGGGGCAAGATACCCGCTCAGGGTTTCCCCGACACGCCCCTGCGCCCGGGCCTCGTTTAAGGTCAGGGTTGCCGCCTGCACGTTCATGCCCAGCGCCAGTAACATCAGAGCTAATCGTTTCATGGCGTCCTCAGAACAGATCGCTGCGCGATTTCAGCAGGGTTTCAACGTCTTTATCGACTTTAATGTGGATCTCATGTTCGATTTTGACGTTCATATTGATGGTGATCGGCTCCTTCGGCGCAGCGACTTCAATGCGCGGCGTACAGCCGGTCAAGAGCGCGGCAACGGCGACGGTGAGTACACCAGCCCTCATTTTCATTGTTGTTCCTCACTTTCCTTGCCAGTCGAATTGCGGATACCAGGTAGCGCCGCGTGTTGCTCAAACCAGGTTTGTAGATTGTCTCCAAAGCGCAGGCTACGCCAGAGAGTAAAGACGTTCTCGTCATGGGTGTAGTTAAGATTTACGGAACTGCTTTTGCCATCAATCCGGCTGGTGCCTTTGAGGGTCGCCTGCATGGTTAATTCACCCAGATTATCTAAATTGAGTCTTGTCCACGACTGTGAAATTTCCATATAGCGGAGCCAGTTAATCGCTGCCCCTGCAACCATATTATCGTTAACGATGGCATCAGCGGTGTCTTTATCAATACGCAGCGTCATCGGCCCCGGGTTGGTTAGCCAGCCATCTTTAATGATCCATTTTTCATTGTCCAGCCAGAACGGTAGCGCCCCGCTTATCGGGCCAGACAGGGCAAACTGCTTAGGATTAATGGCGCTGATCAGCTCGCTGGAGGAGATATTGTCCACGCGCAGCAGCGCCGGGTCATGCTGCGGCATTCTGAGCTGCTGCATGGTGATTTTCCCGCCGAGGGTCTCCACCTTGACGTTGGTCAGCAGCAGCGGGTTTTCCTCGCTCCACGGGTAGTCACCCTGCAGGTCTGCGGTGATGTTGCGCGCGGTCACCAGGTTTTCCACTTCACCAATGCGCAGCGTAACGGGGCCGCGCGTGCCCAGCGACCATGTACCCTCGCTAAAACGGAACGGCAGCACAAAATCCACACCGTTGATCTGGTTGTCTGGCATCCAGGCGCTACCGGATTTCAGTACACCGTGGCCGCCAGCCTCAAAGCCCTGATCGGCAGCGGCAGAGAAGGCCACCTGCGCATAGAGCTCACCGTCGCGCAGCGTCATTTTCCAGTCTGGCGGGATCAGTGGCTGGAACACGGTAAGGGATTGTTTTGGCCACCAGGCCTGACCGCGAAGGCGTTCCCCGTCCCAGCGACCGTTGACCTGCACCGGGCCGATGGCCTCGGCATGCAGATCGCCTTTAAACTGGAATATCGTCGGGTCTGTTCCGTCAACGCTGAAGGTCAGCACCGACGGGGGCAACACGCTGCCGCCCGCAAAACGGGTCTCTCCGGCATTGAGCGACAGCTCACCGCTAAATGTCGGCGTGACAGGGTCACGAACCCAGCGTACCGGTTTATCCAGTACCAGACGCGGTTTACTGACTTCCATGGTGCCGTACTGCAGCTTGTCAAAGCCGGTTGAGAGCGCGGTCAGCTCGATGAGTTTGTCGCGCCATTCGCCTTTTCCGGCCACATCCCAGCGCGCGTTCATTGGCGTAAAGCCACCTTTGCCCCAGTAACGCCACTGCCAGAGGCCGTTATCGGGTAAAAAGTCGTTGGCCTGGCCGTCCAGGTGGAGTTCAAAATCCCCCATCTCGTTCTCATGGGCGCGCAGAATCGCCTGCAGACGACCATCCACGCCCTTTTGCGTGAGCTTCACGCCCGCCAGCGGCCAGCGAATTTCGTCGATATCCAGCGAATCAATAATGCGTCCGCGCGAACGCAGCAGCGCACCAGGCTCAAAGGCAAGCTGCGGATCGTTCAGGCTGCCGGTCAGTCTGGCCGGGAGTCTGGCGTAAAGCACCAGATCGTCCTGTTTGGCCTCGCCGCTCAGGTGAAGCGGCATGTCGCTGTTTTCCAGGCTGAGCCTACCCGGCCCGAGATTCAGCACGGCGTTACCCTTCCCGGCATCGCCCTGAGTCAGAACATTGAGGCGTCCGGTAAAGGTGGCTTTTTCCAGCCCCTGCTGCCAGTTATCCACCCGGAGACCCACGCGGCCGCTCATCGGCATGCCGGACAGGTTCCAGTTCCAGCGCCCGTCGCTGATATTCAGCTGTTGTGCCGTGATCTGCCACGGTAAATCGAGCAGCGGATCGGGGTTGTCCCGCGCCATCACCAGCAGTTGCCCCTGATTCTCCTCCCAGTCCAGATCGGCATCGACCAGCGAGGTGAGCTGTGGCACGTTAAAAGTCGCGACCGCATGGCCTTTCACCGGCACGCCATCCGGCACCAGCGGCAGGGTAAACTCACCCACCAGCTTTACGGGCGGCACCTGGCCGGGGAGTTGTACATCAAGCTGACTAACCGAGAGAGTCTGGCCGCGTAACTGCCCTTTGAAACTGACCTGCTCACCGTTGTAGGTCACCGCCTGTACCGCAGGCGTCAGTGAGGCATGCAGTTCCCCTTCCCACTGTTGCCAGGGAGACAGGGTAAGACGGCGGATAGTGAGCCAGGTATTAGGCAGCACCGACTGCCATTGTGCCAGGGTTTTTGGCGCAACGGTTGAGGGGGCAGACTGGGGAATTTTACTGAGGCACACCGTGTTAAGTTCAAGCGCACCAATATCCAGATTCCAGCGGCTGGGGTGCGACAGCGTGGCGTTTTCAACCCTGGCAATCTCGCAATCCTCAACCAGATAGCGCAGATTGGGGATCACCAGCGCGTGACGGGTCAGTTTGGGGCTTTCCTCAAAGGCGATACGTGTACCGACAGGCAACCAGATACCGGCGAGGGTCGGTACCCACTGGGCGAGCGTCATCAGCAGCGTCAGCGGCAATAAAATCAACAGCAATAAGAGCGCAATCGCGGCTTTGTATTTACCCTTCATGGGCAGTTAATATCCTGATTTAGCGAGAGAATTAAGCCGACAGTGCCGATCATTGTCGCATGTTTAGTCAATCAGTTGAAGTAAATGCCAGTTTTAAGAATAGATGCTCTAAAATAATTGATAGAACTTATTGATTTAAATAATATTTTAGAAATTGTAAGATTATTTTAATCATGCTAACGTGGATGTAAAATCACTGGAGAAAGTCTTATGAAACTCGCGGTATATAGCACAAAGCAGTACGACAAAAAGTATCTGCAACATGTTAACGAGGCTTACGGGTTCGATCTTGAATTTTTCGACTTTCTGCTGACCGAAAAAACCGCTAAAACGGCGCACGGCTGTGAAGGCGTCTGCATCTTCGTGAACGATGACGGTAGTCGTCCGGTACTGGAAGAGCTGAAAAAGCACGGCGTAAAGTATATCGCCCTGCGCTGCGCGGGCTTCAATAACGTCGATCTTGATGCGGCGAAAGAGCTGGGGCTGAAGGTGGTTCGCGTTCCGGCCTACTCCCCGGAAGCGGTCGCGGAACATGCTGTGGGTATGATGATGTCCCTGAACCGTCGTATTCACCGCGCTTATCAGCGTACCCGAGATGCGAACTTCTCTCTGGAAGGACTGACCGGCTTTACCATGTACGGTAAAACCGCAGGCGTGATCGGTACCGGTAAAATCGGCGTGGCCGCCCTGCGCATTCTGAAAGGCTTTGGTATGCGCCTGCTGGCGTTTGACCCGTACCCAAGCGCCGCCGCGCTGGAGCTGGGCGTGGAATATGTCGATCTCCCGACCCTGTTCTCCCAGTCTGACGTGATCTCCCTGCACTGCCCGCTCACACCGGAAAACTACCACCTGTTGAATCAGACCGCGTTTGAGCAGATGAAAGACGGCGTGATGATCATCAACACCAGCCGCGGCGGGTTAATTGACTCTCAGGCGGCAATTGAAGCACTGAAAACCCAGAAAATTGGCGCGCTGGGTATGGACGTGTATGAGAACGAACGCGATCTGTTCTTTGAAGACAAGTCTAACGACGTCATTCAGGACGACGTGTTCCGTCGCCTGTCAGCCTGCCATAACGTACTGTTTACCGGGCACCAGGCGTTCCTGACCGCTGAGGCGCTGATCAGCATTTCCGAAACCACGCTGGGGAATTTACAGCAACTGGAAAACGGCGAAGCGTGTCCTAACGAGATAGTCTAAGCCTGACATGCCGGGTGGCGGTTGCGCCCGGCACATACGCTACGCCCCGTCCGGGGCGTTATCGGTCTGCCAGGTCCGGTTCGGGAAACGCCACCAGAGCAGGACCGCCGCCAGGGCAATAGCGCTCAGCACACTGAAGGCCGTCGCAAAAGAGTAGTGTCCGGCGATCGTCCCGGTTAAGGCAGGGCTCATCGATGCGCCAACCCCCTGCATCAGCATGACCACGCT
This sequence comes from Enterobacter sp. A8, assembly GCF_004296595.1. NCBI lineage: Bacteria > Pseudomonadati > Pseudomonadota > Gammaproteobacteria > Enterobacterales > Enterobacteriaceae > Enterobacter > Enterobacter sp. A8. Next base: position 326,527 of record NZ_SCMF01000001.1, on the reverse strand, counting down.
CTGCCCGGCATTAACGTGCCCGCTCCCACGCAAAAGCACTACGATAAATGACGGCACCACCACGCCCAGTATCCCGGCGGCAAGACCATCAAGAATTTGTACCGGGATCATCATAAACGGTGCATCGGTAGACGCAGCCAGCGCCGCGCGTACCGGCATGATTAACAGCGCCAGCATAATTAAACGCCAGTAACCATCGCGTTCGATTCTCCTGGAGGCCAGGATAGCCACCGGGATCATCACCGCCTGCGAAATAATCACCGTCGCCGCAGCAAACACGCCGGGATTAACGCTGGCCGGTGCGGCAGCGACCCGCATGCTGAGCATCGGCAACAGGGCCGCATTCGCCAGATGGAACAACAGCAGCGTCAGCCCGGTCACTAACAGGGCTCTGTTTTTCATCAGTACCGCAAAACCCGGCACCGGCTGATGTTCTGACGCGTTCAGGCCACGCGCCGCCTCGTTGTCGATATCCTTGTTGCGTATCGCCAGCAGCGAACAGAGCGTTAACAGCGTTGTACAGGTCATCAGCAGGAAGATGCCCCCAATGCCCCAGTACCACGCAATGCACCCGGCGATCAGTGCCGTGAGGAAATTCCCACCGTGATTGAACGCCTCATTTTTGCCCATCTGCGCGCTAAACCCGCTCTGCCCCGTCAGCCCCAGAGTGATCCCGGTGATAATTGGCCCCACGAACGCCGCGCAGATCCCGGTGACAATTTGCGAGAGCGCGACAACGCCACTCTGCTGGCTAAACCAGAGCAGCAGCGTACTCAGGGTGATCAGCAAACAGAGCAGCGCCAGAACGGAACGTTTGTTTTTGGTGGTGTCGGTGATGAACCCCGCCGGCAGCGTGGCCAGAAGTCCTGCCAGACCTCCGGCGGTCATCAGCAAACCGATGTCATCCGGCGTCCAGTGCCGCTGCGTCAGGAAGATACCGAGAAAAGGACCGAGACCGTCACGGACGTCAGCGATAAAAAAACTCGTCAGGCACAACGCCCGCAGTGAACGAAGAGACATACTTCCTGCCTTTTGTCGGGATGGCTGGCTCGGTTAGCGGCGGCCTGAATCTCAAGTTCGCCGGGAAATCAAAACGTTGAGCCGAGTTTATCAGCCAGACGTCAGAGCGAAAACTACGCGATTTGATTACAGGCACGCCGGGTAACGCTGCGCTTACCCGTCCTACCGGATCAGCAGGCCCAGGCAAGCAGCATGTACCCTTAATAGATTACGTGGTTGGTTTTTAGATTTAAATCTGCAATCGCCGCCGGTTTGCCGAGTAAATATCCCTGGACTTCGTCACACTTATTTTTCTTCAGGAACGACAATTGTTCTACGGTTTCGACACCTTCTGCGGTGACCTCCATGGAATAGGCTTTACCCAGATCGATGATCTTCTCGACCACCGACTGGTTCTGTGTCGAATCCCCTAAAGAAAAAATAAAGCTTTTATCGAGCTTTAAGCCATCAAACTGGAACTTCCGCAGATAGCTCAGAGAGGCATAGCCGGTACCGAAATCATCAATCAGAATACGCACCCCCATTTTTTTCAGGGCCATCATGGTCTGCAACGTTTTCTCTGGATTAGAGAGCGTGACATTTTCAGTCACCTCTATTTCCAGCCGGGTAGGCTCAAGCCCGGTTTCATCAAGAATAGCTTTTATTCTTTCGGCGAGATCGCTTGCCTGGAATTCAATGGCTGAAATATTGACTGAAACCGAAAGCCCCGGCAGTTTTTCATGCGTCTCTGTACAGGCCTTACGAATGACCCAGTTGCTGAGGTTGATGATGAGCCCCGTTTCTTCAGCGAGTGGAATAAACTGATCGGGCATCATGTTTCCGCGTTCAGGATGCTGCCAGCGAACCAGGGCTTCTACGGCGTCGATGCGTGAATGTCTGAGGTTATAACGCGGCTGATAAACCAGATAGAGCTGGTCTTCCCGAATTGCGGTCTTCAGCGCTAATTCCAGCTTTCTGCGCTCGGTGAGCTTTTCCGACATATCCTGACGATAATAGACCCATCGGTTTCGACCGGATTGTTTAGCCTGATAAAGCGCAATATCAGCATAGCGTAAAAGGTCGTTTGCACTGGTACTGTCCTGGGGAGCCAGAGCAATGCCCATGCTGACGCCGATGGTCACATCATTGCCATCAATGGTGAACGGACGGTTGAGTTCTTGCACGATGCGATGACACACTTCTTCTATGTGGTCCAGGTGCCGGGTGTTGTCGAGAAGCAGCATAAATTCGTCCCCGCCCTGTCGTGCGACAAAATCACCGCGACGAACACATTGTTTAAGCCGTAAGGCAACCTCGCCAAGCAGGGCATCGCCCGTTGAGTGGCCGAAAATATCATTCACGGGTTTAAACTTGTCCAAATCAAGGCAAATCATGGCAAAGGGAGAATTGTGGATATCCTCTTTAGCCAACTGTCCTGTGAGGAACTCCTTAATATGATACCGGTTGGGAAGGCCCGTTAATTCGTCATGGCGTGACAGGAATTCAACACGTTTGGTGGCTTCCACTTCCAGAGAAACATCCGATGCCGCACCCCGTAAAACCACCGTGCCATCAGGCTGTGCAGAGAATTTTGCCAGAAGTGTGCAGTACGAAGTTGACCGTTGAGCGTTAGTGTACGGGCAGTTCTTAAATTCAAAGCGCCCCGATAACTCACGCCGCCTGACGCACGTATTTAATAAACCGTTTGTCGAAGGAAAAAGCGCATCCAGCTTGCGTCCCAGCCACTGACTCTCGTCATAGCCCGTGACAGTCGTAAAACGCCCTGATAGCCAGGTGATCGTTAACGATAAATCCGTTTCCCAGAACCAGTCACTGGTTGTTTCACTGACATCCCTGAAGCGTTTTTCACTGGTAATCAGATTTAACCGAGCCTGCTCAAGGAGAAAGATATTTTCGTCATGAATTTTTGCCTTATGCAAAATATGACGCATCAGGATCACCGTCAGCACGAGGGTCAGAAGGACAGACAGAATGAGCAAGGGTAAAAAATAAATGATCAATGCCTGGCCAGGGTTTTCTGTGTCCCAGACAATGTGGACTGGGCCATTCTGGGTACGTAACGTTAATGCTGTCAGACTGTCTGTCTCAGCAAGGGCGTCAGAAGAGACCGCGCGGACGTTTTCGATCCCTGCATCGTGCCCAATCGCAAGCAGTTTCTTAGCCGTTAAGGTGTCGATAAACAACATGGTTGATGGCTTACCGGGCAACGGCTGCACGCTGGTATCATCTCCCGTCGTTATCCATGCCGCAGAAACTATGGCGGGGACGGAATGGATAAGCGTGAGCATGGAGACCGGCAGTCCATTTTTACTGCCCGTCTCACTGAGTAAATGGTCTATGGTGGATTGATCTAACCAGCGTTCCAGCTCTTCGTGCTTCAGTTTCCCGTCAAGCACGCTGTAACGGGTGGTTTCCTCCGGGGACAGCACAAACACGCCTTCGTAGCCAAAGTTATCATACAGAGACTTGCCCAGATTCTGCTTATCCCATGCCCAGTTCAGGTCAGTTTTTTGATGAAGATGTTTGTAAGCATCTCCCCACTCAGCATTGTCTTTCAAATGGCTGCGCATGTTTTCCTGGCGGGCGTCTAATGCTTGCCTTAACAAAAACTCGTCATGTTTATCGCTGATTTTATTAACATTGTTTTTAATGATCAGCAATGACACTATCGCTGCGATAAAAATACCTATCAACAAGGTAACAATATAGGTAAACGTTTTATTTATCAGTCCTTTAGAATGCTCGCTATCCGTAAAGCCAGGGGTCTTCTGAGGTATGGTCATTCTTCGCCTTCTTAACTGCTATTACGTCATTTTTGTGCTATCCACAGTTATCGGCAAAAAAACACAAATTTTTATAGCGAAGCCTCCTTAAGCAAAACATTGTTTATTTTTTTAACTCAGATCAAATTATTCCGCATTAACGCGCATAAAAAACCGGACTGTCCGCCCGGTTCTGTTTTCAGCTAATAATGAACAACAGGTCTAAACCCATTATATTCTGTTAAGCAAAATATTAAGCATGCGGCGTAATGGTTCCGCTGCCCCCCATAATAGTTGATCCCCCACGGTCAATACCGAATAAACAGGTTCATTATTTAGCGCCATTTTTTTATAACGCCCTACGCCAACCTTAAGCGTGCCGCTAATATGTGTGGGAGTAAGCTGGCTGACGCTGGCTTCTTTATTATTAGGGACGTATTTTACCCAAGGGTGAGCGTCGCTTACCCTTTTAGCAAATTCAGCTTCATCCACTTCGCGTTTGAGTTTCATTGTAATGGCCGCACTATGGCACCTGATTACACCAACACGAATGCACAGACCATTAACCGGGATGGTGCCTTTTTTCAGGCCAAGGATTTTATTTGTTTCTGCTTCTCCCTTCCACTCTTCGCGGCTATTGCCATCCCCCAGGTCGCTATCAATCCAGGGAATGATGCTCCCCATCAGCGGCGCGCCAAAATTCTCAACAGGCAAGTCACTGCTGTTAATCAGTTCGCTGACTTTATTGACCAGAGGAAGCACCGAGCCTGCGTTTTCCAGCTCATCGGGGGTTAAATTTCGGGTGACAAATGCACTTTGGGCGATCAACTCGCGGACATGCTTTGCACCCGCCCCCGAAGCTGACTGATAGGTCATCACGCTCATCCATTCAATGAGATCGGCCTTGATCAAACCGGCGAGCCCCATCAGGCTTAAGGTGATTGAACAGTTTCCGCCTACAAAAAGTTTACCGCCCTTTTTGATGGAATCATCGATATTTTCACGGTTCACAGGATCCAGGATGATACAGGCTCTTTCGTCCATTCGCAGCGCTGATGCGGCATCGATCCAGTAACCTTCCCAACCATGATCAATTAATGATTGATACATCGATTTTGTATATTCACCGCCCTGGCAGGTAATGATGATATCCATTTCCGCCAGCGCATCCAGGGAATACGCATCTTTAAGTACCGAACGGACACCATTAATGACAGGCCCAGGAGCCCCAACAGAAGACGTACTAAAAAAACTGGCTGCAATATCATTAAAATCATTTTCTTCGACCATGCGTTGCAGCAATACTGACCCAACCATACCGCGCCAACCAACAATGCCAACCTGCTTCACGGGTTTACCTCAATGACGTTACAAAAGTGTTAAGAGAGGTAAAGTTTATAACCCGTTAAATCCCGCGCGTCATTCTTTATTTTACTCGTTTTTGCAATAATAAGAATGTTTAATAAGGGGTTAGCGAAACTGATGAATATTGTGTTTGTGTTCAAGTCAAAAAAAATAGATATCTTTAATTAGGCTGTTTAAAACGATTTTATGCCCCTCGGAAACATAAAGTCATAGTTATCAGCGAAGCCGATGCCCACACCGATGCGCCGTTTGCAACGCCACCTTTCCTCAACGCATAAAAAACCCGCCGGTTGGCGGGTCGGTTAGTCTTTAAAGATCAGAGATTTTTCTCTTCAACTCTTCAAGCCTGCTGTTATCTTCCTCAGTGAAAATTGTTGCATCATACAACATCTGATTATCAGTACCGTCCACTCTTACGAGTGTCACAGTCAAAACAGCGTCTTTTGGGGCATAAAGTACACCCCATTCAGAATTCTTAGGGGGGGCAATAGCCCATGTGGCTTCTTCATTTGGCTTAAGCCCCTCAGGAATATCATAGAAAAAATTACTTACCAGCCATGGTACTGAGTATCCCTCGCTTGCCATCACTCCGTGCAGGTACGCTCTGGAGATAACGGTATCACTATTATTTTTAACAACCAGTCTAATTACGGGTTGTGGCTTACCGTCTTGCTCAGGCTCCATGGTAAATCTGGATGATAAAACCTGGATTTTCATCAACTCTTTTTTAGCCACGTCAGCGTCAGCTTTTTTCTCTTCCAGCGCTTTGATTTCCTGAGTCATCTTTTCTTTTAACTTCATCTCTCTCTCAGCAGTGACTTGCTGTGCGTAAGAGATTATTTCTTCACCCGTCTTACCAGACAGGCTTTCGCGCATCTTTTTGCTTATCTCTTCGTTATCATTATTTGAAGTGGAACGCATCAGGTCAGCCATATTGATGTTACTGAATGCCACAACCTTTAAGGCGTTATCGAATTCCTCCCGTTTATTTTCCGGAAGTGAATCTCTGACTTTGGCTATCGAGGATTTCATTGCAGCATCAGTTGAAGAATCAATTTTGGGTTTATCGCACCCGACGAGTAAGCAAGAAAGTAATAACACACCAACAATTTTCTTCATGTTCCTGTTCCATCAGTAAAAAATTAAGATTAATCCTACCAGAGTTTGACCATACGACAAAATCTACTTGTGCATGTTATTGGAAATTTGTTGCATACCAGACGAAACCCTTAGCTTTAACTGCTTCGCCAGTGCGGAGCAAAATTAGAGGCGTTTTAGAGAAGAGAAACTGGACAAAAAAACCGGGCTTCCGCCCGGTCCTGTTTAAGCCAAAATTGACGCTACTCGCTCAGCCCGCGATTCTCCAGCATCGGCTCAATCTTCGGAGCGTGCCCGCGCCAGGTTCGGTACAGTTCAGCTAAATCCGTGCTGTTCCCGCGCGACAGAATCGCCTCACGGAATTTTTGCCCATTCTCGCGGGTTAAACCGCCCTGCTCGACAAACCACTGATAGCCATCGTCCGCCAGCATCTGCGTCCACAGGTAGGCGTAATAACCTGCCGCATAGCCGCCGCCGAAGATATGCGCGAAGTAGCTGCTGCGATAACGTGGCGGTACGGCGGGCAGATCCAGCCCCTCTTTTTCCAACGCTGCTTTTTCAAATTCCTCTACGCTCGAAACGGCCTCACGAATGCCGTGCCAGTTCATGTCCAGCAGCGCGGCGCTGAGCGTTTCCGTCATGTCATAGCCTTTATTGAAATGCGTTGCGTTGAGCATGCTTTCGCGCAGCGCGTCCGGCATCGGTTCGCCGGTCTCGAAATGGCGGGCATAGTGGGTAAATACCTGCGGGTGGCTGGCCCAGTGCTCATTGATTTGCGACGGGAACTCAACAAAATCACGCGGGGTATTGGTCCCGGACATCGTGGCGTAGCGCTGACTGGCAAACAGGCCGTGCAGCGTATGACCAAATTCGTGGAACAGGGTTATTACATCATCCCAGGAGAGCAGCGCGGCGCCTCCGTGGCTGGGTTTTTGATAGTTACACACGTTGTAGATAACTGGACGGGAGGCAAATTCATATGATTGCTCGACGAAATTCCCCATCCACGCTCCGCCCTGTTTCGAATCGCGGGCGAAGAAATCGCCGTAGAACAGCGCCATGCCTTCTCCGGTGTGGTCGAAAATTTCCCACACGCGGACGTCCGGGTGATACACCGGAATATCGAAGCGCTCGACGAAGCGGATGCCAAACAGCTGGCTGGCCGTCCAGAATACGCCATCATGCAGTACGTTATTGAGCGCAAAATACGGCTTAATTTGCGACTCATCCAGGGCATATTTCGCCTGACGCACACGTTCGGCATAAAAGGCCCAGTCCCAGGCCTGCACGGTGAAGCCGCCCTGCTCATCATCAATGACTTTCTGGATATCGGCCTGCTCCTGCACCGCACGGGCGCGCGCCGCAGGGACAATTCCACGCATAAAGGTCAGTGCGGCAACCGGCGTTTTTGCCATCTGGTCGGCGATGCTCCAGCTCGCAAAGTCGTCAAAGCCCAAAAGCTGCGCCTGGCGCGCACGCAATGCCGTGAGACGAAGGATCAGCTCGCGGGTATCATTTTCATCGCCTTTTTGCGTACGCAGCCAGCCTGCGTTGAACAGGTTTTCACGGGTCTGTCGATTGCGAAGCAGTGAAAGCGCAGGTTGTTGGGTGGTGTTCAGGAGGGGGATTAGCCAGCGATCCTTCAGCCCTTTATCGGCGGCGGCCTGAGCAGCCGTGGCGATCTCCTCTGCGCTTAACCCCTCAAGCTGGTGAACATAATCCACCACCAGCCCGCCCGCCTTATCTGCGGCCAGCAGTCGCTGGTTGAACTGGCTGATCAGTGAGGCGACTTGTGTGTTCAGGTCTTTCAGTTCAGCTTTTTCAGCGTCGTTCAGTCGCGCCCCGGCCAGCACGAAGCGCTGGTGCGTCACCTCGACCAGTCGGCGGGACTCAGCATCCAGCGCCTCACGATCCTGCCAGACGCTCTCCACGCGGGAAAACAACGTGTCGTTGAGCCAGATATCATTGGCCAGCGCGGCCAGCTCGGTTGAGAGCTGTTCTTCCAGCTCCTGTAAGCGGGCATTGGTGTGCGCCGACGTCATGGCAAAGAAAATACTGCTGACGCGCGCGAGCATGGCACCGCTTTTCTCCAGCGCCAGTACCGTATTATCGAAATCGGGTGCTGCCGTTTGCGCGACGATGGCGTCAATATCTGCCCGCTTCTGGCGTATGGCCTCATCAAATGCCGGGCGATAGTGGCTGTCGTTGATTTCATCAAAACGCGGGGCCTGATAAGGCAGCAGGCTAATGTCAAAAAAAGGGTTACGGGTTGACATCTTTTACTCCTGATAACGGTTAACTTTCCCAGAGTAGGCCAGGCCGCCATTGACCGCAATGCGGTCATACAAATGATGCCTTAACGCACCCTCTCAGGGCGTGCTATGTTAGTACAACACAAAAAGCGTTGAGGAACAGTGAGATGATTATTTTAGTTACCGGGGCAACGGCAGGTTTTGGTGAATGCATCACGCGTCGCTTCGTCGCCAACGGCCATAAGGTGATTGCCACCGGCCGCCGTCAGGAGCGTCTGCAGGAGCTGAAAGAAGAGTTGGGTGACAATATCCTGACCGCGCAGCTTGATGTGCGCAACCGCGCCGCCATTGAAGAGATGATTGCCAACCTCCCCGCGCAGTGGCGTGCCATTGACGTGCTGGTCAACAACGCCGGTCTGGCGCTGGGTATGGAGCCCGCGCACAAAGCCAGCGTGGAAGACTGGGAAAACATGATCGACACCAACAACAAAGGGCTGGTGTATATGACCCGCGCCGTGCTGCCAGGCATGGTGGAGCGCAATCGCGGCCACATTATCAATATCGGCTCGACCGCCGGAAGCTGGCCGTATGCGGGCGGCAACGTCTATGGTGCGACAAAAGCGTTCGTGCGTCAGTTCAGCCTGAACCTGCGTACCGATCTGCACGGCACCGCCATTCGCGTCACGGATATCGAGCCGGGCCTGGTGGGCGGTACCGAGTTCTCCAACGTGCGTTTCAAAGGCGATGACGCGAAAGCAGATAAAACCTACGAAAATGCCAACGCGCTGACGCCGGAAGATGTCACCGAAGCAGTCTGGTGGGTCGCGACGTTGCCAAACCACGTCAATATCAACACCGTAGAGATGATGCCTGTCAGCCAGAGCTTTGCCGGACTTAACGTCCATCGAGGCTAACTCTGCCCTTCCCGGCCTGCGGGCCGGGTCTGTATCAGGGTATAAAAGAATGGTAGTATGTTCAGGCTAACTCTCTGAGAAATGACAACTCATGGCCGCTGAATCGCAACTCAATCCCACCCAGCCCGTTAACCAGCAAATCTATCGCATATTACGACGTGATATTGTGCATTGCCTGATCCCGCCTGGTACCCCGCTTTCAGAAAAAGAGGTATCCGTGCGTTTTGACGTTTCCCGTCAGCCCGTACGTGAGGCGTTTATCAAGCTTGCTGAAAACGGCCTGATTCAGATCCGCCCGCAGCGCGGCAGCTATGTGAATAAAATATCGCTTTCTCAGGTCCGTAACGGCTGTTTTGTCCGTCAGGCCATTGAGTGCGCGGTGGCCCGGCGTGCGGCCACGCTGATGAATGACAACCAGTGTTACTGGCTGGAGCAAAACCTGCATCAGCAGCGTATTGCCATCGACCGCAAACAGCTTAACGACTTCTTTCAGCTCGATGATGAGTTTCACCAGAAGCTGGCGCAAATTGCCGATTGTCAGCTGGCCTGGGATACCATTGAAAACATTAAAGCCACGATTGACCGTGTGCGGTATATGAGCCTCGACCACGTCTCGCCACCGGAAATGTTGCTTCGACAGCATTATGATATTTTCAGCGCGCTGGAAAAACGCGACCCTGACGGTGTGGAAAAAGCGATGACCGTCCATCTGCAGGAGATCAGCGAATCCGTGCAGCTTATTCGGCAGGAAAACAGCGAGTGGTTTAGCGAAGATTAAATTCGCCGCCCCCTTTCGGCGCGGCGGAGAGATTAGCGTACAACCAGGACCGGAATAGTGGCGTAGCGCAGGATAGATTCCGCATTTGAACCCAGCAGATGCGTGGTGATAGTCGGGTTTTTTGAACCGATAACAATCACGTCATATTCCCCTTCTTTGCTCATCCTGATAATTTCATCGCGCACGTTGCCGAAACGCACCTCACAATGAATGTCCTCCGGGGAGAGATCGAAGAGACGCGTTAACTCCTTCATCTTTTTGCTGGATTCCGCGGTCATATACTCTTCAAACTTCCTGATATCTGCATTGAATCCGCGCAGTAACGAGCGGCTGCTGTTGGGCAGAATGTTGACCAGGGTTATCGATGCACCTTCAGCCTTCGCCAGGTTAGCCGCGTGCCGCACCGCTTTATCGCTTAAATTCATTTCAAACACATCAACAGGCATCAAGATTTTCTTATACATAAGCCTGACTCCTTATTTCCAGGAAACGTTATTTACTGCATCCAGAGTGCCATCAGGAATATAAACCAGACTTAAACGCTCACCCGTTGAAATTATCAATTAAAGAAAATAACTGTCCGCTTTGTAAATTACCGTCGTGAACCGTCATCGCCCTGCCGAAATGAAGAAAAAAGTGTGAGTTTGATCAAAAACAAAAAAATGATGTCCAGAGAGGTGTATTTATAGTGCCCCGTGAACGGCACAACCTGAAATAGCGCCGTAACGGATGTGTTAGCGAGGAGAAAATACCATGATGACTTACGACCGTAACCGTAATGCAATTACCACCGGCAGCCGCGTAATGATTAACGGCACCGGGCATACCGGGGTAATTAAAGCGATCCACAGCGAGGGACTGGATGCCGCGCAGGTACGTCGCAGCAAAACGGTGGAAGTGGAAGGATGCGAAGGTAAGTTCGAACCGATTGAACTGATTCGCCTGGGTATGCACTAACCGGTGCGACATCATGCCGCCGCGAACGGCGGCATGACTGAATTACAGCTGTGCCGCGTACTGCGCAACTGTGGCTTTCGCGCCCTTTTGCAGAAGGGTCTGATACGCCGTCATGACCGCCTCCACAAAGCACGTGTCGTGCGGCAGTTCCTTACCGAAGATGGCTTCAATGCCCAGCAGGGCTTTCACCCGACTTTCCCCTTCCGCGCTCCCGTTGACCGCTGCCTGAATCACCGCCAGTTGAGGATCGCTCACGTCGATGGCGTTCCCCTGTTCATCCACCCCGCCGACATAGCGCATCCAGCCCGCCACACCCAGCGCCAGCAGTGGGAAAGGTTTCTGATGCACCAGGTGCCAGCGCACGGAATCGAGCATACGCTGCGGAAGTTTCTGGCTGCCGTCCATCGCGATTTGCCAGGTCCGGTGGCGCAGGGCCGGGTTGCTGTAGCGCGCTATCAGCAGATCGGCATAGTGGCCTAAATCAACCTCTTTTACTTTCAGCGTCGGCGCCTGCTCTTTCAGCATCAGCGCGTGGGCGGCACGACGGTAGTGTTCATCTTCCATACAGTCGTTAATGTGCTGATAACCCGCCAGATAGCCAAGGTACGCCAGGAAAGAATGGCTGCCGTTGAGCATCCGCAGCTTCATCTCTTCAAACGGAATAACGTCGGCCACCAGCTCCGCCCCCGCCTTTTCCCACTGCGGACGTCCGGCGACAAAGTTATCTTCAATCACCCACTGACGGAACGGCTCGCAGGCCACGCCCGCCGGATCGCGTACACCGGTCAGCTGTTCGATTTTATCCAGCGTTTCCGGCGTCACCGCAGGCACAATACGATCCACCATGGTTGACGGGAAGGTGACGTTGGCCTCAATCCACGCGGCCAGCTCCGCGTCGACCGCGCGGGCATAGGCGCAGGTGACATTGCGCATAACGTGGCCGTTCTCCGGCATGTTGTCACAGGACATAACGCTAAAGGCAGGCAGCCCCGCCGCTTTGCGTCGCGCCAGCGCTTCAACCACTACACCCGGCGCAGATTTGGGCTGATGCGGGTTTTGCAGGTCGGCCGCAATCAATGGGTGATCGAGCATCAGTTTGCCCGTGGCCGGTGAGTGGCAGTAGCCTTTTTCGGTGATGGTGAGCGACACAATCGCCACCTGCGGCTCACATATCGCCGCCAGTACGGCCTCCAGCCCGTCAACCTGCGCGTGCAGCGCATTTTTGACCACACCGATGACCCGTGATGTCCACGCGTCCGCCGACATTTCGGCCACGGTATAGAGGTTATCCTGCGCGTTCAGATCGGCAATCTGCTGTTCGCCACCAATCAGGTTCACTTCTGTGTAACCCCAGTCGCTGCCGTGTTCAGCGGCCAGAATATCGGCGTACACCGCCTGGTGTGCACGGTGGAACGCGCCAAACCCTAAATGAACAATGCGTGCCTGGAGTCTGCCGCGATCGTACTGAGGCAGCGTCGCTTTCGCCTGTAATAATCGGTTTTCCATGGTTGAGACTCGTTTAATTAATGAAGCTGAGTTCTGCGACCGCACGTTGGCGCGCGGTCGCGCATGTTGACTACACCAGCCAGAATGGCAGTAACCCCCTGGGGCCTTGCCCACCACCATACGGGTTATGTTTAGCGGAACATTGATTTACATTAACTTTGCGCTAACTGGTGTGATATCAAAATTAAGTTGTGTGACATCTTTCAAAAAGATATATACCAAGGTCACACAAGATTACGCGCCGGTTCTGCGCCTGAACGGCCTGCGGGCTCACGGCACAGCCTGTCGTAGGAATACCCCGTCAAATCTTCCACCACACGGCGTGCTTCGGCGGACACCAGCTGGGGAGAACCGTTAGCTTTCAGGCGGTCCAGTTCATCCACGAAGATCTTGTGCGTACGCTTGTTCAGATGGAACGTTAATGCCTGCCACAACGCCAGGATGAGTAATCCCGCAGTCCCGATGAACATCAGCATTGCGATGGTATGAATGGCCTCCTCCGGCTGTGTCTGGCTGCCCTTCACAAAGCCGCCATTCTGTAACAGCAGCCCCACAATAAAGGTGGCGATGGCCACGGTCGTTTTGCGGGAGAAGGTCATCACCGCCGCGAACAACCCCTCGCGACGCTGGCGGCTAACCATCTCGTCAATATCGGGGATGAACGGGAAGACGTTCCATGGCGTAAACTCCAGCACACAGCGACCGACCTGATATAACCCGGCCAGAACAACCAGCGTCGCGACGGTATTAAGTGCCGGAATTTGATACACAGCGAAAAAGCCGCCCAGGCAGAGCATCATCAGCGAGTAGGCAAACACATACAGCTTCGACGGCCCGAATTTAATGATCCCCACTCCCGCAATCAGCGTGACAGGCAGGCCGACGATACTCATCGACAGCAGTGTGCCGGCAAGCGACGAAGAGACATTCAGGCAGTAAACACAGAAGAAGACAAATACGGTGTTGTAGACATCTTTCCCGGTAAACGACAGCAGGTAGATGGCAAGGTGTTTTCTGAAGGCCCGGATTTTCAGCGTTGAACCATACTCTTTAAAGAGACGACCAAAGGCAGCCAGCTTTTGCGTCAGCGTTCGGGGCGCCGTGCTTGTTTCAAGCTCGGCCAGCATTTCCGGGGTTAACTCGCGTTCCCAGGTCACCTTCCACGAGATAAAGACGCAAACCATAAACAGGACGGCAAAAATAACGCCGTTAATCAGATAAGCATGGGCGCTGTTTTCCCCAAAATAGCCAATCAGCAGCCCCGGAATGAACGTCGCCAGGAAGGTACCGGACGCAGAAAGGAACATGCGACAGGTAGAAAGTTTGGTGCGCTGGTTGAAGTCTTTTGTCATTTCCGATGGCAGCGTTTCCCAGGGGATCAATACCATCGCGGCGATAATTTCAAACGCCAGATAGACCGCGAGATAAAAACCGTAGGTCATGCCATCAAGCCACAGTAACGCATAGACCAGCATTAACGGCGCGCCGATCAGCAAAAAAAAGCGTCGACGACCAAATTTTTTACCAAAATAATTTTTGTAAAAATGATCGGTGAAACTTCCCATAAACAGACTGACAATGGCATCGACAATACGCGCGATGGCGACAATGGAGGCTGCCTCAACCGGCGATAGCCCAACGAATGTCGTATAGAAAAATAACAGCCAGGCGCCGATCACGGTAAATGCACCGCCACCCATAATATCCGTTAGTCCGTAGCCGATACTAACCGGAATGGTAATTTTTTTAGCCGCACGAGACATATTTCATCCCCACTTGATGAAGCGAATTTAAAATTTGAAATAATTCTTAGCGTTGTCGTGGCAAATATTTTTAATCATCCGCGTGAGAATATCGTTATTATCCGGAACTTCTCCCCGCTCCACCCAACCGCCGATCATATTGCATAGAATGCGGCGAAAATAATCGTGACGGGTATAGGAGACCAGGCTGCGCGAGTCGGTCAGCATGCCGACAAAATTCATTAACAGCCCCTGATCTGCCAGGCTGTTGAGCTGGTTTTCCATCCCGCGACGGGTGTCGTTAAACCACCAGCCGGAGCCGAATTGCATCGGTGATTTCACTCCCAGTTCTGCACTCTGAAAATTGGCGATCGTCGTCGCGACAATATCGTTGTAGCTGGGGTTGAGGTTATACAGGATGGTTTTTGGCAGCGCGTCTGCAAGGGCCATGGCATCCAGCAGCTGATTAATATTCGCAGCAAGATTGACCTGATCCGTCAGTGAATCAAACCCGGTATTTATGCCCAGGGCACGGTACATGCGGGTATTATTATTGCGTATCGCACCGAAGTGTATCTGCATGGCCCAGTCATGCTGTCGGTAATAACGCGCCAGCATGATAAAAATAGCACTGTCAAGAATCGCGCTATCCCGCGCGTTGAGATGTTCACCCTGCCGTTTACGGACAAATATCGATTCCACGATACGGTCATCCGCAGCCTGATAATGGATCTCCACAGGGCCATGATCCGAAATACGGCACCCCATTTCGTGAAACCAGGCAATACGCTCGCCGAGCGCAGCAGCGAAATCGCTAAAGGCGTGAATGGACCGCCCCGTCAGCTCCGCTAATCGATCGGTAAAGTCGGCGAACTGATGCGCATCCGGCGTAAAAACGTCATCCGGGCGGAATGTCGGTAATACCTTGACGTTGAATGTTGCGTCATCGCGCAATAACTGATGGTAACGCAGGTCATCCAGCGGTGCATCTGTGGTACAGATGACCTCCACCTTTGAGCGTTTAATCAGTTCGCGGGGCGTAAAATCAGGCTGTTGTAATAAACGATTACAGCGCTCCATTATTTCACGCCAGTTATGGCTGCCCAGCGGTTCATCACAGGAAAAATAGTGATGCAGTTCTAAATGCGTCCAGTGATAGAGCGGATTGCCATAACTGGCGTCGACCGTTTCAGCCCACGCCGCAAATTTTTCTTCCGCGGTGGCGCTGCCCGTAATGTATTTTTCATCTATACCGTTGGCGCGCATAGCGCGCCATTTGTAGTGATCGCCTGCAAGCCAAAGCTCGGTAATATTCTCCAGCGGTTTATTTTCGAAAATATCTTTCGCAACCAGATGACAGTGATAGTCAATTATTGGCAATTCTTTCGCGACGTCGCGATATAACGCAACGCCCCTGGCGTTGCTAATCATAAAGTTATCATTAATGAAACTCATAGCAGCGCTCCATATTTGCGTGACTCACCAGCCTTATCGTTCAGCGCCTGTGGTTCAGCCGCGTCTTGTGCCGCACTCAAATCACGGTCGCGCACTTCAGGCATGAAAATGGCTGAAACCAGACCAATCACGGAATAGGCAATCAGCATCGCGACAATCGGCCACCAGGAGCCGGTCATGTTGCAGAAGATCCCCGCCAGCACCGGACCAAAGCCCACCGCCACCAGACCGCCCGCCTCTTTGGAGATGGCCATGCGGGTAAAGCGATTACGCGAGCCAAACATCTCCGCCATGGTGATGTTTTCCAGCGCGAACAGCCCCAGCACCGCGAAGTTATGAATGACAATAATCGAGAGCATAATGACGCCCGGCGCATAGCTTTTATCGACGATAATCGACAGCATCGGGTACGCCAGAATGATGGCGGAAACGTTGAGCAGGATATACGGCAGACGGCGACCGACTTTGTCCGACAGCCAGCCCAGCAGCGGGATAGAGATAAACCCGAGGATTGAACTTATCATCAGCGCATCGGTGGGGATCGCTTTATCAAACAGCAGCGTCTGTACCAGATACCCGGCAAGGAACGTCTGGATCAGACCGGAGTTACCCGCCTGACCAAAACGCAGCCCGGTGGCCAGCCAGAAGGATTTGCTTTTCACCATCGCCCCAAGGGAGGTATCCGGCTTCGCCACCGGTACGGCAGCTTCAGCGTCGTTCACTTTTTCGAAGACCGGGCTCTCTTTCAGGTTCATACGCAGCCAGATGGCAAAGATCATCACGACGACGCTGGCCAGGAACGGCACGCGCCACCCCCATGCCACCAGTTCTTCACGATCGAGAGCAAAGAACATCACCGCCCAGATCGCCGTGGCACTCAGGGTTCCGCAGTTGGTCCCCATCGCCACCAGCGAGGAGATGATCCCGCGTTTGCCCTTTGGCGCATACTCGGCCAGCATGGTTCCCGCACCGGAGATTTCTGCCCCGGCACCCAGCCCCTGAATAATGCGCAGCGTCACCAGCAGAACCGGCGCAAAAATGCCAATCTGGCCGTAGGTCGGCAACACGCCAATCAGGGTGGTACAGATCCCCATCATGGTGATGGTAATAAACAGCACCTTTTTACGACCAATCCGATCGCCCATTCTGCCGAAGATAAAGGCGCCGACAATGCGCGCAATATAGCCTGCGCCGTAGGTCCCCATCGCCAGGATCAGCGCCATGGCCGCGGACTGTTCCGGGAAAAAGATCTCATGGAAGACCAGCGCGGCCCCCAGCGAGTAGAGCTGAAAATCCATAAACTCCAGCGCGGTACCCAGCCAGCCGGATACGGCAGCTTTCACCAGATCTGAAGTCGTTCTTTGAGGTTGTGCTTGAGTCATAATGGCTATCTCTGCAAGGTAAGATGCGTACCACTCAGAGCCTGTCTGCGCAGGCTCTTAACCGCGTAAATTGTTATTGGTCGAAGGTGAGCAAGACTTTGCAGCACTGCCGCTGGTCTTTCTCAAACAGTTCGATGGCGTCTGTCACGTGGTGGTAGTCAAAGGTGTGGGTAATCAGTTTTTCAGGATCGATCAGCCCCTTTTCCAGCCAGTCGATCACGACCGGGAATTTGTTGGCATTCAGGCGCGAGGAGAATATCGACAGCTCTTTGCCGGTGATCCCCTGCTGAACAATCTGGCTCGGATCGCTGGAAAAGCCCATCAGCACGATGCGTGCCGCCGGGGAAGCCAGGGTTATCGCTTCCTGCAGAATCGACGGATGACAGGCGGCATCAATGATTAACGTCGGTTTGATGCCTTTTTCTTCCAGCGCCTTATGCAAATCAAGATTACCGTTGTTCAGGACCCAGTCCGCGCCGCTGCATTGCGCCATCGCCAGCCGTTCATCAATGCGGTCGACGACAATCACCTGCCTGACGTTGTAGACACCTTTCAGCGCCTGCACGGTAACCAGCCCCATCGGGCCCGCGCCATACACCAGGGCGATATCCTGTTCCGTCGGTTTTGCCTGCCCGGTGACGTTGGCGGCAATGGTAAAGGGCTCGACCATCACGGCGTGTTTATCGGGAATGGCGTCCGGGATGGGCCACGCATTTTTCGCCGGTACCACGGCGTATTCCGCAAAACCGCCGTCGCGATGCACGCCGAGCACGACAAGGGAGGTACACACGTTCGGTTTACCCACCGAGCACGGATAGCAGTGCCCGCAGCTGATCACCGGATCAACGGAAACCCGCTGCCCCAGGCGTCCGGGGTCAACGCCCTCGCCCGTGGCGTCAATCACACCAAAGAATTCGTGGCCGATAACGCGCGGATATTTCGCGAAGGGGTTATGTCCGCGATAGATATGGCTGTCGGAGCCGCAGATCCCGGCAAGTTTAATGCTGACGCGCACTTCCCCTGCCCCCGGTTGCGGGAGTGGACGCTCTTCAATCACCAGTTGGTTGGGCTGTTGGATCACTACGCTTTTCATCGTTCGCTCCTCGTTTACCAGTTCCACAGCGTGCCGTCTTCCAGACGAGCCACAGGCAGGTAGGCCGGATCGTACGGGTATTTCGCGGCCAGCTTTTCGTCGAACTCAATACCCAGACCCGGCTTGTCGCCCGGGTGCATATAGCCGTTGTCGAAGCGCCAGTTGTGCGGGAAGACTTCAAGCATCTGTTCGGAATAGCCCATATATTCCTGCACGCCGAAGTTCGGCACCCACAGGTCGAAGTGCAGCGCGGCAGCATGGCAAATCGGCGACAGATCGGACGGGCCGTGTGACCCGGTCCGCACCTGGTAGAGCGAGGCAAAGTCTGCAATACGACGCATGCCGGTGATCCCGCCAGCATGGGTAATGGTGGCGCGAATGTAGTCGATAAGCTGCTCTTCAATCAGCTGTTTGCAATCCCAGATGCTGTTAAAGACTTCACCCACGGCAATCGGCGTGACGGTGTGCTGGCGGATCAGGCGGAAGCACGCCTGGTTTTCAGCAGGCGTAGGATCTTCCATCCAGAACATGCGGAATTCTTCGATGCTCTTACCGAAACGCGCCGCTTCAATTGGCGTCAGGCGGTGGTGCATGTCATGCAGCAGATGTTCGTTGAAGCCAAATTTACTGCGCACCGCGTCGAACAGCTTCGGCGTGAAGTCGAGGTATTTCTCGGTGGACCACAGCTGCTCTTCCGGCCAGTCCCCTTTGGTGGCAGGCTCATACGCCAGCCCTTTCCCCTTGGACATGCCGTAGGTGGTTTTCATTCCCGGCACGCCGCACTGGACGCGGATCGCCTTAAAGCCCATCTCTTTGTGACGGGCGTAATCTTCCAGCACGTCGTCAATGGTATGCCCGGTGGTGTGGCAGTAGACCATTACCCCTTCACGGGAAGCGCCCCCCAGTAGCTGGTAAAGCGGCATATTGGCGGCTTTGGCTTTGATATCCCACAGCGCCATATCCACGGCAGAGATTGCCGACATGGTGACCGGGCCGCGACGCCAGTACGCGCCTTTATAGAAAAACTGCCAGATATCTTCGATGCGGTGCGCATCGCGGCCAATCAGCTGCGGGCAGAGGTGGTCTTTCAGGTAAGAGGCGACGGAGAGTTCGCGTCCGTTTAGTGTGGCATCGCCAAGACCGACGATGCCTTCATCGGTCGTAATTTTAAGGGTGACAAAGTTACGCCCCGGGCAGGTGACAAATACTTCAGCCCCGACAATCTTCATAATTCCTTTCCTTACATCGCATGTTGTGATGCAGGAAATTTACGCAACTGAGCTACTACCATACAAGTATAATGATCAAAATATCCGCGAGCGATCACAAAATCAGGGCGCTCAGGCGCGCCCCCAGCCCGCCACGATGATCAGCATGCCGCACAGGGCAATCAGGGCCCCGGCCCAATCGTAGGCGCTGAGTTTTACCCCATCGACCACGCGTAACCATAGCAGCGCGGTGCAGACATAAACCCCGCCGTAGGCGGCATAGACGCGACCACTGGCCGCCGGATGGAGCGTTAACAGCCAGACAAACAGCGCCAGCGCGATGCCCGCCGGGATCAGCAGTAACACGGTTGCCCCTTTCTTCAGCCAGAGCCAGGGAAGGAAGCAGCCGATAATTTCACAGAGCGCGGTGGCAAAAAATAACAGCGTTGTTTTGATCATATTTCATTTCAGGTGAGGATTTATTTAACCATCATACCTGATGATACGGTTTACTTTTCCATACCCGCGCCGCGGGTATGCCGTCATTTCTGTTTGGTGTAGAATCTGAACAGGGTAACGTGATTATCTGCACCGATTCAAAAAGGAAACGCTATGAGTACATTAAGCAAACGCCTTTGTCTGACCGCCGCACTGGCGCTGTCAACGCTCGCCTTCGCTGCAACGGCTACCGCCGAAACCAGCAAACTCATTATTGAGTCTGGCGATAGCGCGCAGAGCCGCCAGAATGCCGCAATGGACAAAGAACAATGGAATGACACCCGCAGCCTTCGTCAGAAGGTGAACAAGCGTGCTGAGAAAGAGTGGGACAAAGAAGATGTCGCCTTTGACGCACGTGATAAGTGTCAGCAAAGCGCGAACGTTAATGCCTACTGGGAGCCAAACACCCTGCGCTGCCTGGATCGTCGCACGGGTCGTACGGTAGCACCGTAATGCCGGGTCTTGAGGTTAAACTGCGTCCGCTGGAGCGCGAAGATTTGCGCTTCGTCCACCAGCTCGACAACAACGCCAGCGTGATGCGCTACTGGTTTGAAGAGCCGTACGAGGCGTTTGTCGAGCTGTCCGATCTGTACGATAAACACATTCACGATCAAAGCGAACGCCGCTTTGTGGTAGAGTGTGAAGGCGAAAAAGCCGGGCTGGTTGAGCTGGTGGAGATCAACCACGTGCATCGCCGGGCGGAATTCCAGATCATTATCTCCCCGGAGCATCAGGGTAAAGGCCTGGCCTCACGGGCGGCGAAGCTGGCGATGGACTACGGATTCAACGTTCTGAATCTGTATAAGCTCTATCTCATCGTCGATAAAGAGAACGAAAAAGCGATCCATATCTACCGTAAGCTGGGCTTTATGGTGGAAGGCGAGCTAATCCACGAGTTCTTTATCAACGGGGAATACCGTAACACCATTCGCATGTGCATTTTCCAGCACCAGCATCTGGCCGGACACAAACCGTCTGGTGCCAGCCTGCTGAAACCTACCGCGCAGTAACCTGCGCGGCTTTACTCTCAGTAGTATTCAATGGTGTTTTTTATGCTGTACTTGCGCTCAACCGCGGGTTTCACGCTGTCGTCGGTGATGGTCAGGTCGCAGCTCACCGGGTTATTGTGCCGGTCGTAATCGCAGCTCTGCTTCACATTCCCCAGCGGTTTGTCATTCAGTAAACTCACGGCCGAGTAATCCATTCTTTTGCGCAGATCCTTCGAGGGTATCGACTGTACGGATAAGTGCTGATCCCCGGAAACGGTGGTTTTACCCAGCGGGTAGCCGTCCGCGTCATAGCGATATTTCACTTCCATATCTTTACCGTGCGCCGCGACCACAAATCCATTGTCATCGGTATCCCACGTCACACCGGCTGACGGCAGCTCGGCCAGCTGGCATTTGCCCTGCAGTTTCACTTTTCGCTGCTGGGTTTCTGCATCGATGTAGTAGTTGGCATCCAGCACCAGCGCGACGCCGGTATTCGCTTCAAGATCGTGCAGCTCAAGCGTATCAAAGCACCCTTCTGTCGACATCGTCCCGGTCACCCGTTTGGAGACCTCGCCCTTGTCGTTAAACAGCGTCTGGGTAAAGTCTTTGACCGGGCCGCGCAGCGGGTCAAAATCAAACTCATTCGAAAAACTCGCCATCTCAGGCGTGAACGACAGCGGCGCGGAATTGTTGTCGCACCCCACCAGTGTCGCGGCCAGTAGCGTTATCGCTGCGTATTTCTTCACATCATTTACCGATTCAGGGAGATTATTCCCAATCATATTAGCAAATACAGAGAGTTAACGAATAGTGATTCGTTTTTCTTCGTTTCACACCAGACGGTGATGTGACTTATAGCAAATTCCAATAGCACGTCAGAAATGTATAACCTCCTGAAATATATGTAATTTCAATAACATTTTTCGCCTACTACAACTGTAATTCAGGATATTAACTGACCCTTCTTTTTAACAACGAGAATGGGGTTTCAAAATGGCAATTCCTGCATACCTTTGGCTAAAGGACGATGGCGGAGCAGATATTAAGGGCGCTGTTGATGTACAGGATCGTGAAGGAAGTATCGAAATTTTAGGCTTCGGACATGGCCTGCATCTACCCACCGACAGCTTAACGGGAAAGATAACAGGCACGCGCGTGCATAGCGCTCTGGTTTTTGAGAAGGAATTCGACAGCTCAAGCCCTTACCTCTATAAAGCCGTAGCAAAGGGGCAGACGTTTAAAAGTGCGGAGTTCAAATGGTACAAGATTAACGACGCTGGCCAGGAAGTCGAATACTTCAACATGTTACTGGAAAACGTCAAAGTTGTCGCAATATGCCCTCTTATGCATGACATAAAAAACCCGGCTACTGAAAAGCATAATCATCTCGAAAGTATCTCATTGCGTTATGAAAAAATAACATGGAGACACTGTGACGGTAACATTATTTTCTCAGATGAGTGGAAAGACAGATGATTCGATGCACTTTTCATTTAAATGGAGGACAATTGTCAACATTAAGTTGTCCAGGTCTGGGATTTTTTCCTGCATATTCCGGAAATGCTGGTCCGAACAGAAATAATCCCGACGCAGTTGCGATTCCGAAAGTCGGTCCATTACCACCGGGGTTGTATTACATCGTTACCCGGCCGCGAGGGGGATTAAAAGCACGCTGGAAAGACACCATCAAAGAGCTTGAAAGTGGTTCCAACCGTGACTTTTGGTTTGCTCTTTATCGTGCCGATGAACATATTGATGACATTACATTTATTGATAACGTAGAGCGTGGTTCTTTCCGCTTGCACCCCGCTGGGCAGTCTGGGATCAGTAACGGATGCATTACATTGCCAAACCATGCGCACTACACAATCTTAATGCATGCTTTGTTAGCTTCGGGAGCGATGATGATCACATCTGAATTAAAAGCCCTTGGTACAATACAGGTATATTAATGAGCGCAAAAAAAAGAGCATTCACCTGGATAGTCGAAACCATGATGTTGTTTGTCATATATTCCGCGTTGTGCTATTTCCTTCCAGACATTGAACTTTACCATTTCTACACAAGTCATTTTGGTTTTGTTACTGAACTGACGTGGAATGAAAACTATACGCTAATACTGTTTATTCTCTCGTTTTTCTTTAACGCCCTGTTGATATATCTGTGGGCTTTAAAAAAGGAAATATAATTATTGGGCGGTGATAATGCCGCCTTTTTTTGTCGCACGAATATTATTTTCTTCCATCGGCATGAAGCCATAAATTTAAACAAATTATAAGAAAATTCAGAATGTGCAGCCAAAAACAAATACTTACATAAACTCTGCTAACATTAATCTACACACAGAGAAAAGGAGCTACAGATGAAACGGTTACCCTGGATTACCGCCCTGCTGTTAATGAGTGCCTCTACCGCCGCGCTGGCGGCACCGGATTCCTGCGAACGTGTAAAAAGCGACATTCAGCAGAAAATCATCAACAACGGCGTGCCGGAATCTGGCTTTACGCTGAACATCGTACCCAACGATCAGGCCGATCGTCCGGATGCGCAGGTTGTTGGGCATTGTGCCAATGATACCTTCAAAATTTTGTACACTCGCACAGGCAGCGGCGCTGCTGCTGGCGCGCAGGAGAGTCCGCAAGGCGAACCGCAGTGATTTTTAACCACTTTCCTTGCACCAATCCCCCTTGAATTGATGAGGATTAATATTTAATACCTCCAAATAAGTAACACTCACCCCATCATTAGCCCGGTTGTAATCACGGGCGAAAATAATAGTCAATTAAAATGATGGGGTGAGTCATGTCCGATGTCGAACATCACGGTGGAATCAGCCGCCGAACACTCGTTAAGTCCACCGCGATAGGTTCTCTGGCGCTTGCCGCCGGTGGTATTTCGTTGCCGTTTGGATTGAAAAGCGCTGCTGCTGCAGTGCAAAACGCCGTACAGCCTGCTGAAGATAAAGTGGTCTGGGGAGCCTGCTCGGTCAACTGCGGCAGCCGCTGCGCGCTGCGCCTGCATGTCCGTGACGACGAAGTTTACTGGGTGGAAACGGATAATACCGGGGAGGATATCTACGGCAATCATCAGGTGCGCGCCTGTCTTCGCGGACGCTCCATCCGCCGTCGCATTAATCACCCTGACCGCCTTAACTACCCGATGAAGCGCGTGGGCAAACGCGGTGAAGGTAAATTTGAGCGCATCTCCTGGGATGAAGCGCTGGATACCCTGACCCGCAGCCTGAAAAATGTAGTGGAAAAATACGGCAACGAAGCGGTGTACATTAGCTACTCCTCCGGCATTGTCGGCGGCAATATCACCCGCTCTTCCCCTTACGCCTCGCTGGTGGCGCGCCTGATGAACTGTTACGGCGGCTTCCTGAGCCACTATGGCACCTACAGTACCGCGCAAATTTCCTGCGCGATGCCGTACACCTACGGCAGCAATGATGGCAACAGCACCTCCGACATTGAAAACACTAAACTGGTGGTGATGTTCGGCAATAATCCGGCGGAAACGCGTATGAGCGGCGGCGGGATCACCTACTACCTCGAACAGGCGCGTGAACGCTCAAATGCGCGGATGATCGTCATCGACCCGCGTTATACCGACACCGCTGCCGGACGTGAAGATGAATGGATCCCGATTCGCCCGGGTACCGATGCCGCGCTGGTAGCCGGACTTGCATGGGTATTAATCAACGAAAATCTGGTTGACCAGCCGTTCCTCGATAAATACTGCGTTGGCTATGACGAAAAAACGCTGCCGGAAGGCGCGCCTGCTAATGGGCACTACAAAGCGTATATTCTCGGCCAGGGCGACGATAATACGCCAAAAACCCCGGAGTGGGCTTCGCGCATCACCGGTATTCCGGCGGATCGCATCGTCAAGCTGGCGCGCGAGATTGGCTCGGCAAAACCCGCCTATATCTGCCAGGGCTGGGGACCGCAGCGCCAGGCCAACGGTGAACTGACGTCGCGCGCCATCGCCATGCTGCCGATCTTAACCGGCAACGTGGGTATCAACGGCGGTAACAGCGGCGCGCGCGAATCGACCTATACCATCACCATCGAACGGATGCCGCTGCCGGAAAACCCGGTAAAAACGCAGATCTCCTGCTTTAGCTGGACAGATGCCATCGCCCGCGGCCCGGAAATGACCGCCCTGCGCGACGGCGTGCGCGGCAAGGATAAGCTGGATGTGCCGATCAAGTTCATCTGGAACTACAAGGACTTGAAGCGGTTACTCGTAGAGTCACGAGCGACCCTTAGTAGGCCCGAGGTCCTGCATTGAGTCAAGGACTTTGTGTCAGGCTTTGTGTCATCTTTGTGGCAGGGACTGGACGTCTGGACGTCTAGTGGTGGCCTCTTTGTCAGGACCCCCGGTGGCCTTGGTAATGACTCAGGGTCAGGCTACGGGGTAAATCGTCAGGCTCATTGTATTAGATAGGGTCTCACATTTTTCAGTCAAAACTCATCGACCCTAAGTCCCTACCCCTAAGTCCCTACCAACAATCTAATCTAATCTAAGAGCCTAGGAGTCCACCTACGGCCTTAGACAGAGTGTCGAATACCTCAGCATTGAGACGACCAGTCAGGACCATGTAGAGGCCTACAGAGAGGAATACGAGTTTATAGACCAGAGTCAGGAGAGACTTCAGGTCTGCGGAAGTCATAGGCATAAAGCCCTCCTTATCTGTTATGTTATATTATCACAGTAATAACAGGTCCAGACCATTGGTCCAGACCATAGTTAGTTAGTTAATCAAAGTGACAAGCCACCACCTGAAGTCCTGCTGATATTCAGACCTGCCTTACCTCTGCTCATGGTCTTACCTCCCTCGGTCTCCTGACCTTGGGTATCGACAACGGGTTGGTCCTCAGGCAGGGCAGCAGGAGGAGGCACCACAGGAGGCGGGACCGAAGCCCCGACCTGTATACCACCACTGGCTGTTAGACTCTTAGCGATGGACCTGAATCCCTTGCTGATGCTCTTACCCATTGGTCTTACGCTTCGGTCTTAGTAAAGCTCAGGCGTTTGACTACAGGCAGGACAGCAGCGGCGCTACCAGTACCCATCTTGATTGTCGTAGCAGCCTCAGCGACCACGAATACCTTACCGAGAATCTCAAGGTCATGGGACTGAGAGTCGCCATCACGAGACAGGACCACAGTAATATTCTCACCATCATGACGGAAGCAACCGAAGCTCAGAGCCGTGAAGCGCTTAGCCATCATGAAGACGCCACGGTCTTCACCGTTGTAATAGGCGATGTCTGTCCCCAGCATATCGACGATAGCGTCCTCACCACCAAAGCCCTGCTTAGCAGCCAGACGGGAGAGAGCCTTGAGGTGTGACTCATGGGCGATGATACCGTAATCAGTAACCTCAGAACCGAAAGAAGACTCGGTGTTCTCATACAGCGCGTCCATGATAGTGTCTGCCTTAGCGGTCAGGCTACCAGTCAGGACCGGAAGCTCTACTGTCTTCAGCAGCTTAGAGGACTCCAGAACGTCAACCATCTTAGAGTTAATGGTACGGACCACATTCTCGCAAATGTTAAGAGCGTCCTGCTGGAGCGTCCCCTGAGTGAAACCAGTAGAGGACTTAGCGTCCCACAGTTTAGTCTGCTCAGAGATGAGAATAGCCTGTTCAATCGGTTCGACCACAATCTCCTGACCGGACGGAACGGTAACGACTTCAGGTCGCTTACCACCACGGACAGGGACCAGCACAGAGCGGTCAGCCAGAGTGTGAGCAATGATTGGAGTTGGTAAGCTGTTACGGGTCGGCAGGACCTCTACAGGGAACGGGATGTTCTCCTGAGCGGACTTCAGCACACCGTTCAGCATGGTCTTGACCAGCTTAGCCAGCTCAAGGGCATAGACCTGTGGGTCAGCGTTGGTTGGCAGACCTTCATTGACCTGAATGTTGTCGGTGTCGGTGATACGAACAGGCTCAATGCCGAACTGATAGCTGTCTTTAGTCATAGTCATAATAATCAATCTCCTTAATGAAATCTTGGGGTCCCCAACTTGATGTCAGGGACTGTGTGTGTGTGTCTTAGTTCTTACAAGCTGTCCATCCAGTTTCCGCTGGACTCAATGTCAGCGACCATAGCAGCACGGGAGCGACCAGCGGAATGAGTAGCACTGCGGAGGTTCTCACCATAGGTCCGGCGTTCAGCTTTGACTTGTTCGCGGCGCTGTAGCTCTTTCTGCCACTCTGCATCAGTCATGTTCTCTTCACGCATACGCTCAGCCTGAAGTCGCTGCTCTTTGGCGATACGCTCAGCCTCAGCACGCTTATTCATCTGTCGGCGCTGGTAGGCGGTCATCAGGTCATTACTGAAGAAGTTACCAATGGTCACACCAGCTTCAGCCAGAGCTTCCAGTAACTCCATTGCCTCGCGGCTGGTAGACGGCAGGCCGGACAGGTAGCCCGGAATGAGGGTCTTGATAGCGAGTGACAACGGATAGGACTGACCGTCTAAGGACACCGTGTTTTCATAGGGATTGATGTCTGTGACTGACAGTTTCCAGTCATTGTTGTTGAATAGCATAGGTTGGTACTCCTCTTGAGAAGGTGAGAATTATCGGTCTCGCAGACACAGCTATGCCTACGGTCTCCCCGCATCGGTCATTCTCAAAAGGTTTAAAATTAGGGTTGGGTATTGGCGTCCAGTTTCGCAAAGGCTCGACGTAACTGATTGTTCAGGTCACGGTCCACCAGCATGGCTATCAGCTCGTCACGACTGTAGAAGGGACGCTCTGAGTCATTGACTCCAAGTCTCAGCAGAGACAGGAGGTGACGTGTAGGAAGACCACGGTAACGGAGGGTCGCTCTGCCAATAGGTGTGCGCGGGTCAATCATAGCCATGACTTAGAGTCCCTCCACTCGTGCGGCCCAGACGCTGCCAGCAGGGAGTAGACTCAAGGCCTTGTCCTTGGTCAGGTGACCAGTTTTGACAGCCTTATACAGGCGCTCAGGCTTGCGTCCGTCCGCTTTACTGAACAGGGTAGACATCTGGTGATGGGCGTAGTCTCGGTCAGCGTTTGAGTGTCTCTCCAGTAGCTCAGCTTCGGCGTGATAGCCCAACTCAACCATCTTGTTAACGACAACGGTCTGGACTTCAGGCATTGCCAGAACAGCTTCAAAGGCAGCGTAGACCATGCGGCTAAATTCAAAAGACACCCAGCCAGCGTATTGAAGGGTCGCAAACTTGGAGCCGTAGACCTTTGACTGGTTGCCCTTCCCTTGAACCGAAATTTCGGCGCAAGAGCGGAGAGACTTGGCCTCCTTGTTGTCCCATTTAGATGGAAGTTTCTTAGGAGCCAGCTTCAGGGTCTTCCAGATTTCGGTCAGGTTCCACATCCCGTCCTCATTCGCTTTGAATGGTTGACCGTCGATGTAGATGATGTGGTTAGCGTTAAGGTTTGGCATATCGTTGTACTCCTTTTGTTTGCACCCTGAAGTCGCACCCTGAGAGCCTACTCAAGCCCCCAACGATAGGGAGACTCACAGGCAGCAGGATGCAAACAGAATGACTTGAGGTAATTGTGATTTGATGGTCTGCGATGACCATGGTTTGTTAATAAAGGAAAGTTTCCTCTTTGAGTCTACCAATCCAGAGACGACCACGCCTGTAGGTGTAATTAGAACGGTCGGAAAAGTTTTCCGTTCGTCGTCCAGATATGACTGCTCAGTCCACAGCCAACGCCCTCAGTTTTAAGGACGTTAAGTTCTTCGACCATATTACGAAACTTTCGTAGGTCGACACGATGTTGAACCCATAGTCAGACTGAAGTTTGGACATCGTGTCTGACTGAAGTCTAATATTAATTTTCATATGAAAATAATAATAAACTATGGGTCTTCCCTAACAGGCTGGTCTGGAGTGACCGGGTGTCTCTACATGTACGTATGAAGGTGAGACCGCATGTCAGGCGAGCTGTAAGGACTACCAGATGGTGAGCGGTGATAGACTTAAGCCAATGAGCAGTGAGTAGGCGAGCTACTAACAGATGACTGAAGAACGCTAACGAGCTGGAGGTCATACAGGAGGTCTGACAGAGGCGGTCACGGACCTTAATTAATTCAGGAGAGGACTTAATGTTGGTTGACCAGCGGTCCGCATGTTCTGACGCATCAGACCTAGAGGCGGAGGCTGCTCTTCCTATAGTGAGGGTTAATTCATATCCCTATACCTGCTGCGGCTAAGAACCTTAAGTCTCAAGCACTTACAGCCAGCATCTCGTCCTTGTTAGTGTCCCACATCTCAAAGTCTTCTCGACCCTGAAGGACCTTAGCCAGACTCACAGAGGTAGCCTGAAGGACCGAGTTAACGTGTCGAATGAAGCGAGGAGACGGAGAGCGACCCGTGATTGCCGTGTAGGAGATGTCAGTATTGCGGGAGAAGATATCATTGGTGCCATATAAGGCAGCGAACAGGTAGGCCTTGGAGACCGGAAGTCCCCCGCTGTTAGAGAGACCTGAAGGACGTGACAGTCCTGTAAACACATCGTCTGCCCATGGGTATGCCTCAGCAAGCTGTGAATAGGATAGACATCCTGTTTCAATCAGCCACAGCCTCACAGCCCGATTGTCGATGACCACGGGTGGCTTACCTGTACGGGCCTTAGGTTCATCATAGGTTGGCTCTGGTAGCTGCCCATGGTCGAGGTCTCCACCGAAGAAGGCCGCATTGTCGGACTCTGAGTAGCATTGAATTGTAATAGCCATGGATGGGCCTCCTTGGTGAATAAGGTGGATGATTGGATAGAGGGAGGAAGGACTCGTAGCTTCCTAAAGTGAGGGTTAATTCATATCCCTATAAGCGGACGTGGTTAGACTGGATGGATGACCAGTGTTTATGGACTGGAGTTTAGGACGCAGTTTAAATAAAGACACCAAGCTGGAGGGACTGGAGTTTAGGACGCAGTTTAAATAAAGACACCAGACAGACTTAGAGTCGGACAGCCAAAGGCGAACCAGTGGCCTATAGTCAGGAGGGATTATGATTATTATCACCCTCCATAACTCCAGTCCTGACTTCAGTAACCCAAGGTTCAACCATCTGGAACAATCATGGTCTCCACCTTGGGTCTCCCTACTTAAAGAAGCCCAACCTCGTTAGCTGCTCGCAAGCTCACAGCCAGTGCATCTGCCAGTCTCTGAACAGCGTGTCCTTTCCCGTACAGGTCATAGGTGATTGACTGACTGCTGTGACCTAAGATGCCCTGAGCGTCCACCAGATTGACTCCACGCTCTTTCATTCGAGTGGCCAGCCAATGTCTCAGACTATGCAAGGAGACGTCCTGAGCGTCTGGCAGAGCCTCTGTGATGACCCTTGAGTTAAACCAGCTTGAGTATGCGCTTGGAGTCATACCAAAGAGAGGACCTTCGTCTGGCTGGTCGTCCACCCATGAGAGGAAGGACTCAAGGTGGAAACCGTAGACACCATCTGTCAGAGGTACCAGTCGGACTGAATGCTTGTTCTTCACAGACTTCCCTTCGCCGTTCTCGTTGATGTCGATACAGACCAGACCATTGTCGAGAGTGATGATGTCGTCCTTGGTAAGGTGGCAGACCTCAGCAGACCGAGCGCCAGTAATCACAGACACCATAGATGCCCACCTGCGAGCCTCAGAGGACGTCTGGGCAGTGTGTCGTGTGAACTGATACTCAGACTCTACTCTTCCGAGAAGTCTCCCCATCTCCTCGTCTGTGAACGCTCTGCGCTTGGAGTCAACATCCTTGGTCAACTTCATTCGTTCGATAGGGTTGCGGCCCTCAAGATGTCCATTCATCAGACCATAATCAAGACACATCTTAGCCTTGGTCAGCAACTTGTTAATCGTCGATGGTCTCACCTCAGCCGCCAGCATGGAGTCTCTGACAGCCAGCCACTCAGAGCGGGACATCAGGTCCATACCTTCAGAGCTAGATTCTCTAGCGGTCAGGAACCGGGAGACGGTATTCAGTGAGGACGACAGGTCCTTGTAGCTGGATGTCTTCAGGGTCTGGACCTTCTCAGCCAGCAGTGAGGACACAAGCTCAGAAAAACTACAGATAGCAGGTTGACCACCAGCGATGTAGACCTCACTCGTGACTCTGGAACGAGTAACAGGTTGGCGCTCTCTCGTCAATACTTCTGGTCTATCCCCCTGCTCATTCCTCAGAATTCGCGTAGAGTCGCCTATAGTTGAGTAATCAGTGTGGTTATTATCACCTCCATCATCAATCAGCTTAATCAGACCAGAGGTATCACCAGTGTCTACCCTCTGCTGTGCTGCGGTCAGGACTTCAAGCGCTAACCTTATGCCCTTCTGCTGGTCCAGACTCAAGGCTTGCGTAGCGGCTAACTCCTTCAGGTTGGACTTCTCGTCGACCAGAGTAGCGACCTCCAGACCATTCCAGTAATCGTCACTAGCGTCTGTCAGGAACTGCTCAGCCATAGACCGTAGATGCGCTGTAAGCTCCTGTAGCGAGACTTCAGGCTTGTCTAACATGAATGCCTTAGCTGTGGCTGCGAGCTCTCTCTGACGCATTGTGGCTACTCTCCTGTCTGTGCTGCGGGTTGAGACTGAAAGAAACGGTGTGGTCTGCCCCTTGAGTCTGAAGCGGATAGTATATCGACCATTGGCTCTACGGACTAACTGTGGTACTGCTAGGTCCTTGATTTGTGTCAGCCTTATGTCAGCCTCAGGTGTTGACTGGTGGTTATACAGATAGGGAGACCCAGAGAAAGAACTGGATGGATATACAGTGTTATCATGATTAATGTCATTCATATCAGGACCTTAAGTAGCAGTGAGTCAACTACTTCAAGTCCATCCATCCGTCTGACAGTGGAGTCCATCTGGAACTATGCCGGTAATACCATCATCAACCAGCACTCCGACATCAACAAAACCCACGATATTCTGCAGGACGAAAGCAAGTGCGAAACCATCGTAGTGATCGACAACTTTATGACCTCTTCGGCGAAATACGCCGACATCCTGCTGCCGGACCTCATGACCGTCGAGCAGGAAGACATCATCCCGAACGATTATGCGGGCAATATGGGCTATCTGATTTTCCTGCAGCCCGTCACCGCGCCGAAGTTTGAGCGTAAGCCCATCTACTGGATCATGAGCGAAGTGGCGAAACGCCTCGGGCCGGATATCCATCAGAAATTCACCGAAGGCCGGACACAGTCGCAGTGGCTGCAGTATTTGTACGCCAAAATGCTGGCGAAAGATCCGCAGCTTCCGTCCTATGACGAACTGAAAAAAATGGGCATTTATAAGCGCAAAGATCCCAACGGACACTTCGTGGCGTATAAAAAATTCCGCGATGATCCGGATGCCCATCCGCTCAAAACCCCGTCAGGCAAGATTGAAATCTACTCCAGCAAGCTGGCAGAGATTGCCGCCACCTGGGAGCTGGAAAAAGATGAAACCATCAGCCCACTGCCGGTGTACGCCTCAACGTTTGACGGCTGGGATGCCCCGGAACGTAAAACATACCCGCTGCAGCTGTTTGGCTTCCACTTCAAGGCGCGCACCCACTCCAGCTACGGCAACGTGGACGTGCTGAAAGCTGCCTGTCGTCAGGAGGTGTGGCTCAATCCGGTTGATGCGGCACAACGCGGTATTCAAAACGGCGATATGGTGCGCGTGTTTAACGACCGCGGTGAAGTGCGCATTGCCGCAAAAGTCACCCCGCGCATCATGCCCGGCGTCAGCGCGATGGGCCAGGGGGCCTGGCACGACGCCAACATGAACGGCGATCGGATCGACCACGGCTCATGCATCAACACGTTGACCACCCATCGCCCGTCACCGCTGGCGAAAGGCAACCCGCAGCACACCAATCTGGTGCAGATCGAGAAGGCGTAAGGAGTAACCGATGACAACCCAGTATGGATTTTTTATTGACTCCAGCCGTTGCACCGGGTGCAAAACCTGCGAGCTGGCCTGCAAGGATTACAAAGACCTGACCCCGGACGTCAGCTTCCGCCGGATCTACGAATACGCGGGCGGCGACTGGCAGGAGGATAACGGCGTCTGGCATCAGAATGTCTTTGCCTATTACCTGTCGATTGCCTGTAACCACTGTGAAGACCCTGCCTGCACCAAAGTGTGCCCGAGCGGGGCGATGCACAAGCGTGACGACGGGTTTGTGGTGGTGAATGAGGATGTCTGCATCGGCTGCCGCTACTGCCATATGGCCTGTCCGTACGGTGCGCCGCAGTACAACGCCGCCAAAGGCCACATGACCAAGTGCGACGGCTGCCATGACCGCGTCGCAGAGGGCAAAAAGCCGATTTGCGTGGAGTCCTGTCCGCTGCGCGCGCTGGACTTCGGCCCGATTGACGAGCTGCGTAAAAAACACAGCCAGCTTGCGGCCGTCGCGCCGCTGCCGTCCGCGCACTTCACGAAGCCAAGCATTGTGATTAAACCTAACGCCAACAGCCGCCCGACGGGAGATACCTCCGGCTATCTGGCAAACCCGAAGGAGGTGTGAGATGGGAAGTGGATGGCATGAATGGCCGCTGGTGATCTTCACCGTTTTTGGGCAGTGCGTGGCCGGGGCGTTGCTCGTCAGCGGTCTGGCATGGATGAGGGAGAGTGACGAGGCGGTCAAAGCCCGCATCGTGCGCAGCATGTTCTTTTTATGGCTGGTCATGGGCGTTGGCTTTATCGCATCGGTGATGCACCTGGGCTCCCCGCTCAGGGCGTTTAACTCCCTGAACCGTGTTGGCGCGTCGGCGCTCAGCAACGAGATCGCGGCAGGCTCGGTCTTCTTTGCCGTCGGTGGCTTCTGGTGGCTGGTGTCGGTTATCGGTAAAATGCCGCCCGCATTGGGTAAAGTATGGATGGTGGTGAGCCAGATCCTGGGGATTGTGTTTGTCTGGGCCATGACCCGCGTGTATCAGATCGATACGGTTCCGACCTGGTACACCGGCTACACCACGCTGGCCTTTTTCCTGACGATGGCGCTGGGCGGCCCGCTGTTTGCCGCCCTGCTGCTTCGCGCTGCTGGCACCGCCTTCAGAGGCACGTGTGCCGCATCGGTGAGCGTACTGGCGCTGCTGCTGAGCGTGGCGGTGATTGTGCTGCAGAGTAACGAACTGGCGACGCTACACAGCTCCGTACAACAGGCCAGCGCCCTGCTGCCGGACTATGGCGCATGGCAAGTTGGCCGTATCATACTGGTCGCCGCCGGATTAGGCTGCTGGCTGTGCCCGCTCATCCGGCGCCAGGAGCCGAAAACCCTTGCGCTCTTTGCAGGCCTGGCGCTGGTTGTCGTGGGTGAACTGATCGGCCGCGGTCTGTTCTATGGTCTGCACATGACGGTAGGTATGGCAATTGCCGGTTAACACAGGCGCGCGGGTTCGCCCGCGCGAGCAAGGAAGGTTGTAATGATAGATGTCTCACAGCGTGAAGCGTTCGCGTTCAGCGCCCGGGTACTGGGCGCACTGTTTTATTATTCACCCGACAGCGAGCACGTTGCGCCGCTGGTCAACGCCCTGACCGCTGGCGACTGGGTTACGGACTGGCCGCTGCCGCAGGCGGCGCTGCAGCCCATCGCCGACACCTTTACGGTATCTGCCGATGAGCCCGTCACTGACGCCTGGCAACGGCTGTTTATTGGCCCCTATGCGCTGCCCGCACCGCCGTGGGGTTCCGTATGGCTGGATCGTGAATCCGTGCTGTTTGGGGATTCAACCCTCGCCCTGCGTCAGTGGATGCGGGAAAACCAGATTGCCTTTGAGATGCAGCAGAACGAACCGGAAGATCATTTTGGTACGTTGCTGCTGCTGGCCGCGTGGCTCACTGAGAACGGACGCGAGACGGAACGCGACCAGCTTCTGGCGTGGCACCTGCTGCCGTGGAGCACCCGTTTTCTCTCCGTGTTTGTTGAAAACGCCGGGCACCCGTTCTATAGCGCACTGGGAAAACTCGCGCAGCTGACGCTTGCGGACTGGCAATCTACCTTACTGATCCCGGTCGCAGAAAAACCGCTCTACCGTTAACCGCGCCGGCTTGCTCACGCATGATGAGCAAGCCAGGCTCGCCAGCCACCGAATCGCGTAATCTCCTGTGCTCCCTCTAATCCTGCCTCCTCGCAGATAAACCCGGTCAGCCAGCGCCCGTCCTGAAGTTCGACTTTTCCCAGCCCCAGCGGTGCGGGGATCCCGGCCAGAAACGATCCCACTTCGCTGTGCGGTAGCGCCCACACCTCTACGGCTATTGCGGAACCCTGTTCTGTTGCCCGCACCATGCCTGGCCGTTTGCCGTCTGCCAGGGCAAAGAGCCGATAATGCGGGGCGCTGGTGGTGGCTTCTACATACGTCGCCCCGCGCTGGCGCAGTTGATGATTCAGCGCCAGCCCGTCCAGGTGCGCGCCGCACACCACCAGATACATCCGGTCATCGGTGGCGGTCGAAACAGGTGCATCCCCTTGCATCTCGCGCCCGCCGGGCAGGGTTAACATTTGGTGACGTTGTAACGCATCGGCCAGGCTGAGCAGATACTGGTCGGTAAACGCGCGGCCAAACAGCGTTATGCCGGAAGGCAAGCCGTTGGCCATAAACCCTGCCGGGACCGCCACGGCAGCATAATCAAGCAGGTTCATAAAGTTGGTGTAAAGCCCAAGCTCAGAGTTGCGTTTGACCGGTTCCTCCGCCAGCTCGGCCAGACTCACCGGGCGCGGATAAGTGGGGGTTAACACGCACTCAAGCCCCGCCAGTATGGCATCGCACTCGCTTTTATAGGCCTGAAGCTGGTACTGCGCTTCAAACGCCGCTACCGCACTCATGGCAGGCGCTTTTTGCAGTACATTGCGGATCACCGGCAGCACCGCGTCCGGCTGTTGCTCAATCAACGCGCCCGCCACGTGGTAGCGCTCGGCCACCCACGGGCCGTCATAGAGCAGTTTTGCTGCCGCCAGGAACGGCGAAAAGTCGATGGTCACCGGCACGCCGCCAAGGGCGATCAGCCTCTCCTTTGCGGTGTGATACAGCGCCTCGCTCTCTGCGCAGCCGAGAAACTCCAGCGTGTCCGGCACGCCAAAGCGAAAACCGGCTGCCGGTACGCCAAATGCCTGCGCTCCGTTCCAGGACGGGTTAACACGGCTGTAGTCATCACGCGCGTCTTTCGTCGCCGTCAGCGCCAGCAGTTGGCTGGCCTCCGCTGCCGTGCTGGTGAAGAACGTTACGCAGTCCAGCGTGCGGCAGGCGGGCACCACGCCCGCTGTCGAGATCAGCCCTTTGGTCGCCTTCAGCCCGACCAGATTATTGAGAGAGGCCGGAACGCGCCCGCTCCCGGCGGTATCGGTGCCCAGGGCAAAGCTCGCCAGCCCCAGCGCCACAGCCAGCGACGAGCCCGCGCTTGAGCCACCGGACGGATACTCCGGATGCACACTGTTGCGACACTCACCAAATGGTGAGCGCGTGCCGTTTAAGCCGGTCGCGAACTGGTCGAGATTGGTTTTCCCCAGCGGGACCGCCCCCAGCGCGATCAGCTGCGACACTATCGTCGCATCCTGCTCTGCCCGGTACGCAAAGGCCGGACAGGCGGCGGTGGTCTCAATACCCGCCAGATCGATATTGTCTTTAATGGCAAACGGCACGCCATAGAGCGGCAACGACGCCGGATCCACGCCGTCCAGCGCGGCCAGATACGGCTCCAGCTCGTCGGGCTTGAGAAGATAAATAAAGGCGTTAAATTCCGGGTTCAGCGCCAGCGCGCGCTCGCGCAGGGCAAGGATAACCGCGCGAGGACGGAGCTGACCGGAACGGTATGCCTGCGCCAGAACATCAAGGCGTAAATCAAAAAGGTGCTTCATGCTGTTTTCTCCAGGACCACCACACACTGACCCGCGCGCACCGATGAACCCGGCTGCACGCGCACCTGGCTGACCACCCCGCCCTGGGTTGCGACCAGCGGGATCTCCATCTTCATGGACTCCAGAACCACCAGCACATCGCCTTCGCGCACGGTGTTGCCGACTTCAACGTTTACCTGCCACAGGTTGCCTGACACCGGGCTGTCAATCCCGGCCTGTCCGGGTGCCAGCGGCGCGTCTTCGCCATCCGTTACCAGCACCTCGCTGCTGTCAAAATGGGCCTGACCGTTGGCGGCCCAGCGCTCACGCTCGGCGTCAAACGCGGCCTGCTGATGCGCGCGGAACGCCTCAATCTCCGGCGCCTCGTCGGCCAGGAATTGCTGATACTCCGCCAGCTTCAGCGTGGTGTGTTCGATGCGCAGCGGATAACGCCCCAGCGGGAAATCCCGGCGGATGGTGAGCAACTCTTCGGCAGAGACCGGATAAAAGCGGATCTGGTCGAAGAAGCGCAGTAGCCAGGGCTTGCCGTCAAAATCCTCCACGGCGTGATAGCGATTCCACATCTGCAGCGTGCGTCCGACAAACTGATACCCGCCCGGCCCCTCCATGCCGTAGACGCAAAGGTAGGCCCCGCCAATACCCACCGAGTTTTCCGCCGTCCAGGTGCGTGCCGGGTTGTATTTGGTGGTTACCAGACGATGGCGTGGATCGAGCGGTGTCGCGACCGGCGCGCCCAGGTAGACATCTCCCAGCCCCATTACCAGATAGCGAGCGTCGAACACCGTTTTATAGACCTCATCGATATTCGCCAGATCGTTGATACGACGGATAAACTCCAGGTTGCTCGGACACCATGACGCATCCCGGCGCACGGTGGTCATGTATTTATCGATGGCCTTCTGGCACGCGGGATCGTCCCAGGAGAGCGGCAGCCAGACCACGCGCGACGGCACGTCCAGCGACGCCTGCCCGCATACGTCCTGCCACAGCCCGGCCACCGTCTCCAGCAGCGCTTCCAGACTCAGCGTTTCCGGCTGATAGTGAACCTGAAGCGAGCGGATCCCCGGCGTGAGGTCGATAATCCCCGTCAGCGCGCGCGTTTCCAGCGCCTGCATCAGCGCGTGGGCGCGAAAACGCAACACCAGATCCAGTTCGGGGTCGCCTATCTCCAGCAGCAGATGGGTATCGCCGGATAACCTCGCCACCAGCCGTTTATCGTCCTCCCCCACCTCCAGCACCACCGGCGAACTCAGCCCGACAGGTTGCCACGGCATGACCTGCGGCGTCAGGCTGGCGATTTGCGCTGCCTGCCCCTGCGCCAGCCGTCGGGCGGTGGAAACGTCCACCGGCATAAAGCGCACTTTATCGCCCGCTTTCAGCTGGCCAACCGCGTGTAAATCCGCCTCAATGACGGTGACCGGGCAGACAAATCCCCCCAGGCTTGGGCCGTCGGGGCCGAGGATCACCGGCATATCGCCGGTGAAATCCACCGCGCCAATGGCGTACGGGTTGTCGTGGATGTTCGACGGGTGCAGCCCCGCTTCGCCGCCGCTGTCGCGTACCCATTCCGGTTTCGGGCCGATCAGACGCACGCCCGTGCGGCTGGAGTTAAAATGTACCTCCCACTCGGTGGCAAAAAAGGTCGCCATATAGCCCGGCGTAAAATACTCCGGCGCACCATGCGGACCGTAAATCACCCGCAGCTCACGCACCCCATCCAGGCTGGTGCGCAGGGCCTGCGGCAGCTCCCCGTCCGCGACAGGTTCGGTCAATGGGGACAGATGCAGCACGTCACCTGTGCGCAGTGCCCGTCCGGCGTGACCGCCAAACTGCCCGAGGGTGAAGGTGCTTTTGCTGCCCAGATAATCCGGTACCTCAAACCCGCCGCGCAGGCAGAGA
Source organism: Enterobacter sp. A8 (assembly GCF_004296595.1). Taxonomy (NCBI): domain Bacteria; kingdom Pseudomonadati; phylum Pseudomonadota; class Gammaproteobacteria; order Enterobacterales; family Enterobacteriaceae; genus Enterobacter; species Enterobacter sp. A8. Next base: position 287,766 of record NZ_SCMF01000001.1, on the reverse strand, counting down.
TAGCTGCGCACGCCGTCACCCTGAATATCGCCCATACGCAGCGTGCTTCCCGCCCGGACGCGGAAAACGCGGTTGTTTGCCAGCGGCACGCCGTCCAGCGTCAGCGCGATGGCTGCGCCGGTCACCGCCAGCTGCGCGTCGCAGTTGAATTTCAGCGTCGGGCCGCTGAGGGTGATCTCCAGCGCGGCGGCCCCCTCCTCATTGCCCAGCAGACGGTTGCCGAGACGCAGCGCCAGGCTGTCCATCGGCCCGGAGGGCGGCACCCCGACGGCCCAGTAGCCCGTCCGCCCCGGATAATCCTGCACCGTGGTTTGCGTCCCGGCGCTGAGCACCTCCAGCGTGAAGGCCTGATAGTCCAGCGTCTCTAAACAGCGGGTCCACGGCTCGCCGTGGGCGAACGGCGGGAAGGTTAAAATCTGCTGCAAATAGCTGCGGTTGGTTTCCACGCCGTAGAGACGCGTCTCTCCCAGCGCGGTGTGCAGGACGCGGATCGCCGCCTCGCGCGTGGGCTGCCAGGCGATGATTTTTGCCAGCATCGGGTCAAAAAACGGCGGTACGTCGCAGCCGGACTCCACCCAGCTGTCGATGCGCAATGTGCGACGGTCGTTTTCCGGGAACACCACTTCGGTGAGTAGCCCTGGCGACGGCTGGAACTGACGGCCCGGATCTTCGGCGTAGACCCGCGCCTGAATGGCGTGTCCTTGTGGTTGCAGGCTGGTACGCAGCTCCGCCAGCGGCGGCAGCGTTCCGGCCGCCAGGTCAATCATCCAGCGAACCAGGTCAACACCCCACACCTGCTCGGTGACGCCGTGCTCTACCTGCAGACGGGTGTTCACTTCAAGGAAGTAAAAGCGGGCCGTGTCGCTGTCGTAGACAAACTCCACGGTACCCGCGCTGCGGTAGTTGACCGCCTGGCCGAGTTTTATCGCCGCCTCGCACAGCGCTGTCTCCATACCGTCCGGCAGGTTAGGCGCGGGCGTCTCTTCCAGCACCTTCTGGTTACGCCGCTGTACCGAGCAGTCGCGCACGCCGAGGGCAATCACCTCGCCTTTGCCGTCACCAAACAGCTGGACTTCCAGGTGACGCGCCCGCTCAATGTATTTTTCGATAAACACGCCCGCGTCGCTAAAGTTATTCTTGCCCAGGCGCACCACGGCATCGAAGGCGTCGCGCAGCTCTTCCGCGTGGTAACAGACGCGCATGCCGATCCCGCCGCCGCCCGCGGTGCTTTTCAGTATTACCGGGTAGCCCACTACCGCCGCAGCGTGAACGGCCTCATCGACGTTAGCCAGCAGCCCGGTGCCTTCGAGCATCGGCACGCCGTGCGCTTTCGCCAGCGCACGGGCAGTATGTTTCAGGCCAAACAGGCGCAATTGTTCCGGCGTGGGGCCGACAAACGCAATGCCTGCGGCTTCGCAGGCTTCGGCAAATGCGGCGTTTTCCGACAGAAAACCGTAGCCAGGATGAATGGCCTGCGCACCGCTGGCTCTGGCGGCCGCGATGATCTTTTCGCTCACCAGATAGGTGTTCGCCGCCGGGCCCTCGCCCAGGCTCAGCGCCTCATCCGCTTCCCGGATATGCAGGCTGCTGAGATCGGCTTCGGAGTAGACCGCCACGCCGCGGATGTTCATGGCGCGCAGGGTGCGCAGAATGCGGCAGGCAATCGCCCCGCGGTTTGCAATCAGGAGTGTCGTCAACATAGGTCAGACTCAATCGTGGCGGGTCGTCCCGCCGAAAATCGGCTCACCCATGGTCGTCCATGGGGAAAAAGCGGTTACGGCAGAATGCGTCCGGCGCGGACTGCAAACAGGCGATAAATGGCCTGGCGCAGGCGCTGCCAGCGGGTGGGTGTCAGTTCCATACCAGCACCTCTGCTGGCGTTGGATTCCAGCCGTTGCACGGGTTGTTAAGCTGCGGACAGTTGGAGATCAGCACGATGACGTTGCACTCGGCGCGCAGCTCGACATATTTCCCCGGCGCGGAGATACCGTCCTCAAAGGTCAGCCCGCCCTGCGGAGTCACCGGCACGTTCATGAAGAAGTTAATATTGGCGGCAATATCGCGCTTTTGCAGGCGGCCATCGTGCAGGCAGGCGCAGAGAAAGTTATCCCGGCAGCTGTGCATATGGCGTTTGTCGAGAGCATAGCGCACGGTGTTGCTCTCCTGCGCGCAGGCGCCGCCGAGGGTATCGTGACGCCCGCAGGTATCTGCCACGATGGTCAGCAGCGGGTTACCGAGGTTGGAGTACAGCACGCTGCCGTGGGTGAGATAAGCGTTGTTCTGGCGGCGCAGCGTGCGCTGTGCGTCGTAGCGCTCACGCGGGTTGTCCGCATTGTAAAACAGGGTGTCCACCGCCTGGTTGCCCTCCAGGTCGAGCAGGCGTAGCGTCTGGCCTTTCTTCACTTCAAACAGATACGGTTCCCCCGCCGGAATAACGTGGCGGAAGCTGGCATGCTGGGGATGTTTTTCGCTGGCAACGGTCATACACGGCTCCTTACAGGGCGAAACGTTGAGTGTTAGTGATGGCGCGTTCGTTTTCCGGGCGCGTCAGGAGGGCGTTAATCGCCCCCTCTTCATCCTCCGCCTGCCGCCAGCTCAGCTGTACCGGGCGCGGGGCGTACTCCCGGGAGGGATCCATCGGGTGCGGTAGCGCGGTCATGACAATCAGCGTGTCCATCGGCGCGAACAGCTCAACGTAGCTGCCCGGCTGCGAATGTCCGCTGTGGAAGCGGAACTGGCCGTTGTCCTCCACGGTGACCTTGCTGAAGAAATTAACCACCATCAGCAGATCTTCCAGGTTGAGATCCCACTTGCCCATCTCCACCAGCAGGTTGTCCGTACCGTTACGGTAGAAACCGTTGCGCAGTTCCTGGTAACGCCCCTGACCGTATTTTTCCGCCACTTCGGCGGCATTCAGCACTCCGCCAAACGGGTCGTGCCAGCCGCAGGTGTCGGCGGTAATGCCCGCCAGTACGCGGCCCATGTCGGAGTAAAAGCAGTGTCCGGCGGTGAGGCGCGCGGTGTGCTGGCCTTTCAGCGTGTCGGGCAGGTTCAGCCGCTCGCTTTTCTCGTGCGGGTTGAGCATCAGCAGGCTGACGTTGGCACTGCCTTGCGTATCTGTCATGCGCAGGATCTGCCCGCGCTTCAGGACAAACGAGAGGTGTCCCCCGCCGGGAAGCGTCTCTTCACGTAAAATCGTCATGGTATTCACTGTTACCCCCTTAAGGCATAAACGTTGTCGGGCGTGGTTCCGCTCAGGGCGGAGAGCCGCGTCTCGTTGAGCGGAATGTCGTAGGTAATGCGCGCGCCGTAGGCATTCGGTGCCTGCGGGTCGAGGCGCACTTTGTCGAACACCAGTAGCCGGGTGCCGAGGTTGAAGCCTTCAGACAGATCGTGGGTGACCATAAAGACGGTCATGCGGGTTTCGCCCCACAGCTGCAGCAACAGGGCGTGCATGTCTTTTCTGATCCCCGGATCCAGCGCACCAAACGGCTCATCGAGCAGCAGCACGCGCGGCTGCATGATGAATGCCTGAGCAATGGCCAGGCGCTGCTGCATGCCGCCAGAGAGCTGGTCGGGATATTTATCCAGCGCGTGCCCGAGGCCGACTTTTTCCAGCATCTCCGCCGACCGTTCACGCACGGCGCGCTTTTTGGCCCCAAACAGCCGCCCGAACAGCGGCGATTGCGGCAGTTCAAGACCGATGGCGACGTTATCCAGCACGCTGAGGTGCGGGAAAACGGAGTAGCGCTGAAACACCACACCGCGGCTGCTGTCCGGCTCGGCGCGCAGCGGTTTGCCATCGAGGGTGATCACTCCCCGGCTGGGCGCTTCCTGACCAAGCAGCAGGCGCAGGAAGGTGGATTTTCCGCAGCCGGACGCCCCCACCATTGAGCAGAACTCGCCCTCTTTTACCTGCAGATTCAGGCGTTCCAGCACCACATGGTCGCCGTACTCCTGCCAGATATTGTTGATGGTGATAAAGCTCATGCCTTCCCTCCTTCCGCCCAGGGAAAACAGGTTTTATGCAGCTGCCGCAGGGCGAGATCCATCAGCCACGCCAGCAGGGTGATCCACAGGACGTACGGGATAATCACATCCATCGCCATGTAGCGCCGTACGAGGAAAATGCGGTATCCCAGCCCGGCGGTAGAGGAGATAGCCTCCGCCGAGATAAGAAACAGCCATGCCGACCCGAGCAGCAGACGCAGCGAGGTCAGCAGCCTGGAGAGTAATTGCGGAAGCACCACGCGCAGCACCAGCGTCCAGCTACTGGCCCCCAGCGTCTGGGCTTTGATGAGGATCTCCGGTGGGATTTCACAGGCGCGGTGCTCCAGATCGCGCGCCAGCATCGGGGTGATGCCGATGACAATCAGCATCACCTTCGACAGCTCATCCAGCCCGAAAACGATAAACAGCACCGGGAGTATTGCCAGCGGCGGGATCATGGACAGCACCGTCATCAGCGGCGAGAGCGACGCACGCCACAGCGGAAACACGCCCGAGGTAACGCCAATGCACAGGCCGATCAGTGAGGCGATCGCCAGCCCCGCCAGCAGACGCGCGAGGCTCACCAGGGTATCGACCCAGAACAGGTATTCACCGCTGCGTTTATCCGGGGTCAACGCCATCCGGGATAGCGCGTCCAGCATTTGCTGCAGGCCGGGCAGCAGCTTGTCCTGCGGGTTGGCCTCCAGCCTGACCGCCGAGCCAAAAAAGTAGGCGGCCAGCAACAGGACAAAAGGCAGCATCACGAGCATCAGCCGCATGCCGGGTGTGGGATGGCGATTAATTTGTCGCATGGAGACTCCGTCCGTTATCACAGCGTGCCGGCAGCGGCCATTTTCACGAAGCTGTCGTCAAAGCGCAGTTTCACGTTGCTGGCATCGCCCACCGTGACATTGCCCGGGAAGCGCATACCGATAAAATCGGCGCTCTGCGCGCCCTCGCCCAGCAGCCCTTTGTCGAAAGAGAACGACGCCACGCGCTGCATGGTTTTCGCCAGATCCGGTGACGTGACAAACGCCATGTTGTCCTGCGGGGTATAGAACAGATGGGTGGTTTTGAGCTGCGCCTGATACCCGGCGAGATCGGTCCCGGAGGCGGCGGCCATCGCATTCAGCGCGCCGGCATCCTGCGCTTTCATCAGCCCCATCATCTCGTACCAGGCGCCGGTGAGCGCTTTGCCCAGCGCCGGGTTGTCTTTCAGGGTCTCGGTGTTGACCACCATCATGTCGATAAGCTCACCCGGTACCTGCGAGGAGCTGAACACTTCGGTGGTGTTTGGCGTGCCTTTGATGACGGAAAGCTGCGGGTTCCACGCCACCGCAGCCTGCACACTGGCGGTCCCGAACGCAGAGACGATATCTGCGTCCGAGGTATTCACCACGGTGACGTCTTTCTCCGCGAGCCCGGCTTTTTCCAGACCGCGCACCAGCAGATAGTGGGACACGGAGAGCTCAGGCAGGTAGACCTTCATCCCTTTCAGATCTTTCAGGGTTTTGCCCTTACCTTTCATCACTACTCCGTCGTTGCCTTCCGAGTAGCTACCGAGGATCAGCGCCGTGGTGTCTACCCCGCCTGCGGCCGGTATGGTCAGCGCATCCATATTGGTCATGGTGCAGCCGTCAAACTGCCCTGCGGTGTACTGGTTGATGGATTCGATATAGTCGTTGAGCTGCACAACGTTGATTTTGATGCCGTATTTGCTGGCCCATTTATCGATGATTTTGCTACTGCTGATGGTGCCCCAGGGCATCCACCCGGCGTAGATGGTCCAGCAGACGTTGAACTCTTTTTTCACAGCGGCGAACGTGGGGAGACTAACCAGCATTGCCAGCGACAGTACAAGAGAGCGGAGTAATGGCGTTTTTTTCATGCTTGACCTCTGAGTGGCACAAAATTAGGGGGCAGCGCGACACCGTCTGGTGCTGCTGTCTCCCGGGCTTTTGTCCCGCCGTGTAACCTCTCAGAGGTCGCCAGCTCTTGGACCAGCCATTCACCGTGGTGAACCGGAACCCTAGCCAGCTATTGTTCAAATTGTGGTGTGCTGCCCTTTCACGGTTGATTAAGCAAGGGGTGTGCCAGGATGGTTTTGCTTTGTTTTTTAGTAGGTTGTGGATTACTGCGGGTTGGGTTTCACTGTTTTGGGGAGCGGGTTTGGGGGGTGTGCACTGCGGTGGGGCGTTTTGGGGCGGCGATTTGAATTGCCGGATAAATTAATGCATTAATAATATTTCTGCGGTGACGAAGGAAAAACGATGGAGATGGACGACTGGTGGTTTGGCTGGAAGGGTTTCACTCCCGAACGCCCCTGTCCTGGCAAAGTTGTGTTGATGGTTGGCGCGGGGATCTCCATTGATTCCCCTTCACGGCTCCCAGGAGGATACGAACTCACGGAAGCCCTGCTTGACCACTTGCTTGACAGCAACGCGGCTGACGAAATTAAAACGGTATTTGGTCAATGTGAGCAGTGGATGGGGCGAAGCCTGCCACGTCTGGAGCATGTTCTTGATAAAGCGTTTGAACCTTCAACCATTGAAGGCGTCGAGCGTAGCGGTGCCGCCCGGGAACTGCTGCGTATCTTTTCCCAACGTCCCCCAAATGCGAATCATCATCTGATTGCCGATTACCTGATTAAGCACCGTGGCTGGTGTATCACCACTAATTTTGATGACTGTATCGAGCAGGCTGGTTGTCATCAGATCCCTGTGCATGTGATTGACCCCGCGACCAAAACCCTGGACATCCTGCACCGGGAATACGGTGAAGACTGGGGTATCATCAAAGTGCACGGCACAATTGAACACGGCTGTACAGGACTTGGCGCAACACTTGCCGACCTGGAGCACGGGCTACCCGAAGCCTTCAAAATACGCCTCGAACAGGTAACAAATCAGGCCGATTTAATGGTTGTCGCAGGCTACAGTGGTACCGACCATTTCGACATTAATCACTGGATCCGCGATCGCTGGAATGGGAAGCGCTCGACGCGATTAGTCTGGATTGACCACCGCCCCAGCGTTGAAGAAGAGTTCTGGCGACTCAAAGAACATGAAAATCGCGAGCCGAGAGTCTACTGGCAATACGCTTTCGGCGGTATGAAGATTCAGCACGGACCCACGTTAGCATTACTGTCATCCCTGCTGGGGACCCCTCGTAAAACGGTTAAAGATACCGAAGAGAATGGCGACTGGTGGCGTACGGCCCTGGCAGATTATTACTCCCCTACCAAGAAAGAAAAGTACCTTACCGGCACTCGTCTGGCCAGCTCTATCGGTCTTGGCCAACTAGCCGAGGAACAGCTCCGTTATTTGAAACGCCAACTGGAAGACGACGATATGTTGGTGCCTTTCGAAGCAGAGATTTACTACTCCCGTGGGTTTATTGCCGGGGCGTTATGGTTACAAAACTATCTAAAATCATCGCACGAAAAAAACAGAAAAGTGAACAGCACCGCCCTGATCCGAGCTGAAGGAAAACCTGTAAAAGCGCTTCTGTTTTATTTTGTGCGGTGGTTAAAACGCTCACGCAGACTCTCACTTGATGAGCAAATAGACGCGTTTGCCTGTCTGCTTGATATCCACGAGCGGAGGCAACAATGGCGACTCTGGCAAAGTAAACCGTTTCGACGTCTGGGCGAAAAGGGATGTAGCGTATTCCGGCGGTATTTCATGAAGCTTGAGAACAATAAATTGCCGCTGTATCTGCATGGAAGGATGCAAATGCAGTCCATTCGCCTGGGCACGCTGTTTTACGATGAAGAGGCGTTTTCCTTTGGCGATGTCTGGAATTTACTCTACCGCGAGAATAGTCCGCCGAGTTTTTTTACCCCGTACGGCCCTGCAATCCCAGGTTTCTATCTGATTGAACGCAGCACTGCGCGTGAAGAAGACCGCATTGCCGACCTGGTGCTGGCAAATATTAATTACGTCAATACCCTCCTTTCCGCTCTGCGGCGTCGCTGGCCTAAGGGTAGCGAAAGTGTATTTAAGGAAAGACAGCGAAGAGATGGATATGTTGATTCAGGAGACTATGCGGTGACGTATATCGTGCAACTGTTAAACGACAGCTCACAGATGGTTAGTGCTTTGAATGCACCGCATTTACACATCCTGATTGCCAGAGCCTGGATCAGGGCGGACAGTATTTTAGGCGGTATCGAATACTGGAAACAGCAGCGGCTTTATCTCGGCAGTCCGCGTTCGCTAACGACATAAAGAGGCGGTATTACACCTGACCTCTTTTGCTGCAAAGCGGACAGAGGGTTCCCAGCCCCCCATCACTCAAGGATGTTGCAACGTTAAAATTGATAGCTGTAATTGACACTCGCAAACCACAGGTGCGGATCGTCATAGCTTCCTTTTAGGTATTCTGGCGACTGGACGCGGGAAGACTGCATGTGTAAGTACGATAAGGCGAACCCAATATTGCTTTGCGGTGTTATTTGATACTGCGCACCGGTCGCAAAACGCCACTCATCGCCGGTAGGTAATGAAAGCGCAACATCATTTTGTGACTCATAGACCGTACTGTCGAACGCCACCCCGGAATTGATTCGCCACTGTTCTGTCGGACGATATTGCAACCCAAGCGCGGCATGCCAGGAGTCTTTGAGACGATTTTTGTGAGAGGTTTGCTGTCCGGCAACCGTAATCTGTGGACTCCCAAATTGACTCCAGTCCTGCCATCCAAGATCTCCCATTATTGACCACGTTTGGGATATATCATGCACCAGGCTAAACATGATTTGTTGAGGCGCCCTGACCTGCGCAGAAATCGGGAGTTCATATTCCACGTTGGGTAAATTCGGGAAACGGGCTTTCGCATCAATATTAAAATCATAGTCCGCTTTACTGTTCCAGGTGATACCCGCACGCGTTTGATCGGTAAGCGCCATTAATAACCCCAGACGGTAGCTCATTACCCAGTCATGATCTTTCTCTTTTACGTCGGTATCGTCGACATTACGCGTTAGCGAAAGGAATCCATAATTTACGTTAACGGATCCCCCCACAGAAACACGGTCGCTGAGCTTATAAGCCAGGGACGGACTTAATGTCATTGCAACCATTGTACTTTTTTTAATAAGGCGATCGCCGGCCCAGTTACCAAAATCAATTCCCAGACCATAATTGCCATATAAACCTACACCGGCATATAGTCTGTCATTGACTTTTTGCGAATAAAAGGCGCTTGCATTGGGGAATAAATTCATCACATTACCTGGACTTTTGCGACCAGACGCATTATCCAGGTCATAGGAAATATCACCATCCATGGCCTGTAAACCCCCTGTAAACATATGATCGGGAAGCCGCGTCATGCCCGCCGGGTTGGTCACGATTGTGGACGCGTCCTGAGCACGTGCAGCCTGGCCCGCACCGGCAAGCGCGGCATCTTCGGTTCCAATCTCATAGAAATAGAGTGCGCTGGCCTGCGTTGCGGGTGAAAGAAACGTTATCAAATAAAACAACGCCGTTTTTCTCATATGCTATTTTCCTGTTATCGAATGATAATTTTACTTCCGCGTTCTTTTTGCCATCACCCTGCTACCGTCAGGCTGTATTACCCTTTTTAACGACGTGGTATATACATTAAATACACAGCAACGTTCCGCACTCTCATTATTTTTCAGGCAGACGCAATCCTGTTGAGCATAGACCAGCCTTCCCGTTCCGCAATGTCGCATAACGTTACCCTGCCTCGAGAAAAAAAGAAAACCCGATCGTTGCGTAAATTTATTATTAAACAACTCTTAAGGTTACATTTTTGAAAAGTTAACTATTCTTAAATGGCATTTGACATGTATCAGTGCCAGACGAGGATGTGCTTAAGCGTTTCAAAGGCATATGCTGCTGGTTTCTTCTGCTCACTCAATCAGGAAACGCTTATGAAGGTTCATGTGATAGCCTCTGCAGTTTTGCTGGCATTGACTTTTTCCCACCACGCTGTTGCTGCCGATGCCCCGCTCTCCCCATTGATGAAACAACTGAATAACGGCAACTGGCTGGCTCAGGACGAGGCACAATCGCTCAGCGATGAACTGTATTATCAGGACGCTATCCAGGCCTACATTCAAACCCTGCCCCTTCTGAACACCATTGGGCTACGTGACGGTTCTGAAGCGGCGTTTGGTAAAGGCTATAACGTTCTCCCTATCTGGAAAGAGCGCATGGATAGCCGGGCGGTGGTTCCAACGCCAAACGGGGATGTCATCTATTCGATGAGTTACCTTGATCTGAAAGAAACGGGCCCATTGGTGATTAAAGCTCCGGCGAACGTCATCGGTATGTTTACCGATTTCTTCCAGAAAACCATTACCGATGTGGGTGCCATCGGTCCGGATCGGGCTCGCGGTGGGCTGTATCTGTTATTACCCCCTGATTATGAGGGCCCTGTGCCGCAGGGTTATTACGCCTTTAAATCATCGACTTACAATGTGTTTCTCTTCTTCAGAACCATCATGGGCAAAGGCGACGGTAAACCTGACCCCATCCCGGCGGTTAAAAATGCCGAAACGACGCGCATTTATCCCCTCTGGGATGTTGAGAAAGACGTGAAGCCGATGCAGTTCCCGGATGCCAGTGGTAAACGCGTCAATATGATGTATCCAACCGATGCCAGTTATTGGCAAAAGCTGAAAGCCTTCGTGGATTATGAGCCGTTAACAGCGATCCCTGAGGAAACGCGTAGCGCGTTGTTAAGCATCGGGATTGTTAAAGGAAAGCCATTCGCCCCAACGGCGAAGCAGCAGGAAATGCTCAACAAAGCGGTTACGACTGCGCCGCGAATGATACTGGCTCGCCGACAGGTGGGGCGTGACGATCAGCGTCAGCTCTACTACAAAGACCGCCAGTGGGAGAACTCCTGGGCGGGGGCAACCGCAGAGTGGATGCAGTACGGAACGCTGGATGCCAACCAACGTGCGGCTTTCTTCCAGATCGCCTATTCCAGCGCCGCAGCTATGGTCATGCATACAACCGGTGCCGGCTCAAAATATCCCTATGCGGTAAAAGATAATACCGGCAAGTTCCTTGATGGAAGCAACACCTATAAGTTGCATTTACCACCGAATCCACCCGCTGCGCTGTTCTGGGCGGTCACCGCCTACAATATTACCGACGGTACCATGCCTGAAACGGACCAGTTATTACCTTCTACAAACGGCTACTACAACATCCCGAAAAACAGCGACGGTTCCATTGATCTCTGGTTCGGCCCGAACAAGCCGGATGGCGTAGAGGATGCCGCTTTTATCAAAACCGTGCCTAATCGTAATTTCCTTGTGGCGTTGCGTCTCTACGGCACAGAAGACGGTTTTTACGATCAAACCTGGGTACCAGACGATCTGGTTCAGACAAACAAATAAGGACCTTACGATGAGTAAATTAAAAACACTGGCACTTTTTACTGCCCTGGCCCTGAGTGCCAACGTTTTTGCTGAGAGCGCACCACTCACTATTCAGCTTCCCACGCGTTTCGATCAGCTTAATCAACCCTCTTTAGACGTGCAGATGCCAGAAGCCTACGTGAAGGCAATAGCGCAGCAGGCTTATATCTGGGGCTGGCCGATGGTCAATCAGTTCAACCGACGCGAGACAATTACGAAGGCGCCCGAGCCCGCATTGAATGGCGGTATGGTGCCGGCTGCACCAATGGGGCAGCTCAGTATGCTGACGGATTACATCAAGCCTGAAGAAACCTTCGTAACCTGTCCGAATCAGGACGTGGCTTACGGTCTGGGCTTCTTTGAGTTGGATAAAGAACCGGTTGTGCTACAGGTGCCAGACTTTGGCGACCGCTTCTGGGTTTACGCCATTTATGATGCACGAACCGATCAAATTGGTAAAGTCGGTAAGCCCTATGGCACTAAACCTGGCTTTTATTTGTTAGTCGGACCTGACTGGAAAGGCGAAACGCCGAAAGGCATTAACGGCATCATCCGCTCTTCAACGGAAATGGCAAACGTGATACCGCGTATCCAGATGGATGACACGGCCGAAGACAGAGCGGCGATTCAGGCACCGATCAAAGAGGTCATGACTTATCCGTTAAGTCAGTTTGACGGCAAAATGAAAACCTACGACTATTCGAAATTACCGTCTATCGGTGAAAAAGCCGATCCCAACGCAGGTGAAACGAAGTGGGTTATACCCGAAAAATTCTTCGATCAGTTTGAGAATGTGTTGAATAAAGTTCCACCGTTGCCGGGTGAAGAAGCCATGTATGCCCAATACCGTCACCTTGTCGAAATGGGTAAGAAAAACCCTGAAATCCGCAAGTGGATGGATGAAACAGCAGTCGAGACGGATAAAACGGTTATCGCCGAGTTTTTCAAATGGAAACATAACGGTGTACCGGCGGGTAATGGCTGGAACCGCTCAAAAAATAACGCTGAATTTGGGGTCGATTATTACAACCGGACCGGCACTTCAAAATCGAATATGTTCGATAATAAGCCGAACGAAACGCAATATTTCTACACGGATAATGACGCTGCCGGTGCCCAGCTCTCTGGTGCACATAACTACACCGTCACCTTCCCGAAAGGTCAGCTTCCGCCGGTGAAAGGCTTCTGGTCTTTAACCCTCTATAACAGTAAACACCTTTTCAGCCCTAACGAACTGAATCGCTACTCGCTGGGGACAAAAAATAAAAATCTGAAATTTAATGATGACGGCTCCCTGACGCTGTATGTGAGCAAAACCCGGCCTTCAGAGGATAAACTCAATAACTGGTTACCCGCACCAGACGGTACATTCTCACTGTACATTCGAGCGTACTGGGGCGAACAAGCCATTCTGGATGGCACCTGGCAACCGCCTAAAATAGAAACCACGAATTGATCGCAATGACATCTACAAAGGGGCTCATCGGAGCCCCTTTATCCTTTCTTTAAGCGGCTAATGACCTTTTGCTGTACACAACGAGCTGGCATCTTCAGGCTGCGCAGCGGAGAATTGTGGTTGTTTGTGGCTTAGCTGAGTTTAATGGCAAAGATTCCGGATAACGGTGGTTCGTTTCAGATAGACAGAAACCGTTTTGGCTGGAATGCGTGAATGTTGATCAGTATGATTGCGGGCAGCATCGCCAGTTAAGATTTGCTGAGAGGACAATATGGATGTTACTGAAGAGGCTTTGTTGAGTTCTGGCTTTACGCGATCTGACTTGCAGAAGATTAAGAACAACGTTGAAAGCTATGGTGGAACATTGGGGGAAGCAATTCAGGATCTGGCTAATCGATTCAGGGTTGTTTTATGGATAACATCATCTTGCCTGATGGTTTTTATCCTACTTATGTTGTTTGCTGCGAAAGAAACCGTTGTGGGTGGTGGAATATCAATACTCATCGCTATCATCATCGTTGTATTTATTCAGCCGCCAGTCCTGTCTTACAAATCCTGGCATTTCTGGAGAAAACATAAAGTTTAACACTCTGCGTCCTGGACGACCCATCGTATCCATCTTGCTCCTTTTCTACGACCTGTTTTATCTCCTCGACAAATTCGATACGCGTCAGGGCATCATGCAAATAAAATGCTGACAACCGATTTGCTGTTTCGAACAGTTTTCGGGCTTCCAGATTCACCATCGTATCTGACCATTTTCTGTTACAGCCCCTGTTAAGCAGAGCAATATCCATAATGCATCTCTTTCCATAAGTGTCTAATTATTTTACGTGCAGGATGATCAGGGGCAATAGTAAAAGCCTTGTCAGAATCTGATTTTACCCGAGTGAATCTGGTTAGAGGGTGAAGTCGCATGCACTCAATGTCGATTTTATCATGCTTGATGGTAGATCTCCGAACGGAGGACGGTCTATACCTCGACGAGGAACTTGTCCGCTTTGTGCCAAAAACATACGTTACTAAGATAATTTTTGAATGGATTTTTTATAAAATATGATAGTGCAAGTAGCCAATAAGAAACGCATTAGATACATTTCTTATTGGTAGTTTTCCGCCTGTTAATGATATTATTCTTCTAAGTAACGTTTGACCCACTTGTCTTCTAGTTCTTTAAGTCGGACGGCATCAATACCTCTTGAATACTTATTAACCTTATACTCAGAATGTTGCAAGAAATAAGATAATGACAATGCTCTGATTATGGAAAAATATCCATTCAATCGAATCACTTCTTCCTTGAGCCTTTTTTTTCTCTCTTTTCCTGTATGTATTTTAGCATTCGCTGCACTTCTAATATCGTCAGGCGGGAGATCTTCGAGTCTTACTGCCTCAGCCCATAACATATCAATTAATATCAGACATCTTCGTCTAATTCCATCATGGCAAACAAGCCAAGTGCGAATAGAACGTTGCACATCCACATGTTCTTTATCACCCCAATTGCCTTGACGTGATGAATATTCATAATCTAGTAAATTTCTCATCGCAGCACTTTGTCTAAGAAATTCAGTGCCTAGGATCGGATAAGTATCACCAATTCGAAGATGCCCTTGCATAATTCGTAAACAAATATCATTTAATTCAGTAAAAACACGTATCGTCGGTTCTAAAGCCCAAATTTCTCGGGTTGTGTTTTTTCTCTCGGTTTTCATCCTATCTATTTCAGAAATAACCTCTGCTGTGGCAATCTGATAATAGTCACCAGAAGAATGGCCGAAATAAATAACTTTACTCCAATCAATTCTTATTTCCCCCCATCGCTTTCTATAAGTTTCTGCCCAATCAAGCCTGAGCTGAGTTCGTTGACTTATTAGGATAAAAATTTGGCACAATCCAATTAGTGCTAATATTCCCGTTGCATATGCTGTAAAGATAACTGACGGGGAGTCACTCATACTCTATTCCTATACTTTCAAGTTGTTTGATAAACTTATTTACAGAATTAAGTTATAGTACACCTTGTAAATATCTTTTTCCTATAGTTTATTATTTCAAGATCTATTTTTTTGATGTCCGCTCCTCGCTCATAGCAGCCATTTCCCAGCCCCAATCGCGAAAGCAATAACAACATAACCCTCAAAAACCTCAAAGGGGCTCATCATAGCCCCTTTCCCTCACCACCCTCTAAGCAGCTAACAAAGCCTGCCCGCACTCAGTGCGACACAATTCGCGGCTCCTTCACAAACTCCGCCAGAAGCCAAATCATATCGTGCAGCAGCCCCGTAAGCTCTTTCGCAACGTTCGCGGGCAATGTCCCCCCTTTAACGGCTTGGGTAAGTGCCAGCGCATAGTCTATCTGGGTAGCGGTGTCGTGCCAGCAGTCTGGGACGCAGGAGGTCATTTTCTCTCCCATAATCAATTGTTCAATAAGGTTCGGCGGGAGATCGGCATCGCAGAGTTCGCGCAGTCGATGAAGCGCTTGCAGCAGGCGCTCGCAGAGTGCAGAGCTAATGACGCTATCATCGCTTTCGACCAGCACGGTCACCAGCGCGGCGCAGTTGTCCGCAACGTCAAAGAGGTCGGCGTCAACCGGAAGGGGTCGGGTAATAAGTTGCTGAATAATGTTTTCGTCAGATTGCAGGTAAGACAGGGTTGGGATAGTAGCCATAAGGCATCCTCAGTGTATGAAATTGAATTAACCACCCGATGAGTTCCTACGCTCGAGGGGGCAGCGCTGACGGAGGTAGGAATACCGCCCACAGAGAAAACGGCCAGTCTTGACGACTGCTCCGCCAGCGCCACCGTGATTTTAACGGCATATGCACTGTTGCGACAAAATAAAGTCGCACTGTGAGATCCGGGTTCCTACACCCGATTGCGGATGTGCCGCAACGCCGTCACTTTACGGCCCAGGTAACCGGAATAAAAGCATTAACCCTCATTTTCACCGGGTTACTTTTAGGTTTGCGAGGCTCCTTCCAGAAAGACGGTATCGCTCCCCCAATCCAGCGCACTCACCACCTAATTTTGCCCCGACCTCTTTCACAAAACTGATGTATTGTTTTTAAACCATTCATTCCAGTGCAGGACACCTGACCCATGATCACCATCCTTGGCAAAACCACCTCCATCAATGTGCGTAAAGTCCTCTGGACCTGCGAAGAAGCTGGAATTGCGTACCAGCAGGAAGATTACGGCAGCGGATTTGCCTCGACGGAAACGGACGCCTTCCGCGCCCTGAACCCCAACGCCATGGTGCCGGTGCTGATCGACAGCGATTTTGTGCTGTGGGAATCGAATTCAATCTGCCGCTACCTGGTGCGCAAAGCCGATCGCAATGACCTGCTGCCGTCTCACCCGCAGGCCTGCGCTAACGTCGAGCGCTGGATGGACTGGCAGGCAACCGAATTCAACAACGCCTGGCGCTATGTATTCCCGGCGCTGGGGCGCAAAAACCCGGACTATAACGATCCCGTGCGGATTGCCGCCGGGATAAAAGAGTGGAACCACTGCATCGGCATTCTGGAGCAGCAGTTGCAGCGCACTGGCGCCTTTACTGGGGGCGAAACGTTTACGCTTGCAGATGTGGTGCTGGGGCTGTCGGTGAACCGCTGGAAGATGACGCCTTTTGACAAACCCGCGGTGCCTGCCATTGATGCCTGGTTTGAACGTCTTAATCAGCGTCCGGCATTTTTGCGACACGGAAATAACGGCATGGTCTGAATTCCCCACGGCCCTATATTCAGCAAGGATATTTTATTTAATTACAAAACCCTGCATGTCATCAGAGGGAATAATAATTAAGCCATATCCTGGACTGTCCGTTGTATCGCTTTGCTAGCCTGACGTTTCAGGCAAAGCTCACCCCGGAGGTATTCTTGCTGATTAAACTCAAAAAAGAACGAACGCATCAGGAGGATCGCCGGTTAGCCCTCTGGCTGGCGACATCCGCCGGCTTGCTCAACGCCATCGCCCTTGGGGCATTTGGCTTTTTCCCCTCTCACATGACCGGCAATACCTCACAATTATCCAGCGAAGTCTCTTCCACCGATCTGAACGATATTATTTTCTTTGGCTCCATTATTCTGGCGTTTGTCACGGGTGCCATTCTTGCGCGCATTATTGTTATCTGGGGCATTATCCATAATATCCGCCTGGTTTTTTGCCAGATCCTGTTTGTCGAAGGGTTATTACTGACCGGTATTTCGGTTTACGAGATGTATTTCCATGCCCTCACCAGCAACCGCACAATTATTATCTTTCTCTGTGGTCTGATGGGGATCCACAATTCCACCTCCACCCAGCTCTCCAGCGGCCGGGTGAGATCAACGCACATCACCGGCACGCTGACGGACGCGGGAATATCGCTGGCCTCGGTAGTCGTGGCGATGCTACGCCGGGACTACTCCAAAGACACGGCGGCGCAGAAAAGCCAGCTTAAAACCCACTTAACCACCCTGTTCTCGTTTATTACGGGCGGTATCGCAGGGTTACTCCTGTTCCGGTGGATTGGCTTTAATGCGATGCTGGCGCTGGGTGTCATACTGGCGCTGGTATCCGTTTGTTCCATGATTACCATCGCGGTGCGCGTGCGCAAAGTTCGCGCAGCCCTCGGCCGATAGTCAAAACGCAGAGGGCAGAATGTCGCGACAGTTGTGACACCGTCACTTTCATGAAGTCGCTTTAGGACTATTCTGCCCTCACTCAGCCAGCCCTTACCTCATAAGGCTTAATCAAGGTTGTCACTAGTTTCATAGGGTTACTGATTTTTCCCCTTCGCTGGAACCCTTCCCAAACGCTTGCTATAGGTCAACTACCCCTGCCGAAACATGGCATAACAACAGGCAACCTCTGGTTGCGATAACGCATGCGCACAGGGAGACACACCGCAATGCATCCATTACTCAAACGCTCGCTGCTGTTTGTCGGCGCCATTATCTTGGTTCTGGCCCTCCTCACCTGGGGCATTGGGCTGGAGACGATCAAGGCGCGTCAGGTTGACCTGATCTACCTCGGGCAACAGCATTTAATCCTCGTATTTTCCTCGATGTTCTTCGCACTGCTGGTTGGCATTCCGGCGGGTATCCTGCTCAGCCGCCCGGCGGCGCGTGGGGTAGCCGAATACGTGATGCAAATCTTCAACGTCGGCAACACCCTGCCGCCGCTGGCCGTTCTGGCACTGGCGATGGTGGTGATTGGCATTGGCGATACGCCAGCCATCATCGCCCTGTTTCTTGCCTCGCTGCTGCCGATTGTGCGCAATACCTACGCCGGGCTGTGCTCGGTGCCGTCGTCGTTACTGGAAGCGGCCAACGGGATTGGGATGACCAAATGGCAGCGTCTGCGCCAGGTGGAGTTACCTAACGCCTGGCCGGTGATGCTCTCGGGCATCCGCATCGCCACCGCCATTAATGTGGGTACAGCTCCGCTGGCCTTCCTGATTGGCGCCAGCAGCTACGGCGAGCTGATTTTCCCCGGCATCTACCTGAACGACTTCCCGACGCTGATCCTGGGCGCGGCGGCCACCGCGCTGTTTGCCCTGATCCTGGATACCCTGCTGGCTGCGCTGGGTCGCGTAATGAGTCCCCATCTCGCTCGATAACAATAATAAGGAGCTTTCATGAGACTAATATCCAGCCTGACGGCGCTGTGTGCCGCGGCGCTCTTCACCAGCCAGGCAATAGCCGCCCCGCTGATTCTGGCGACCAAGAGCTTTACCGAGCAGCATATTCTCTCGGCCATGACCGTGCAGTACCTGCAAAAGAAAGGGTTCCAGGTGCAGCCGCAAACCAATATTGCGACCGTTATCTCCCGAAACGCGATGATCAACAAACAGATTGATATGACCTGGGAGTACACCGGTACGTCGTTGATCATCTTTAACCACATCAACAAACGCATGTCGCCGCAGGAGTCTTACGAGACGGTTAAGCGTCTGGACGCGAAGCACGGTCTGGTCTGGCTCAAACCCGCCGATATGAACAACACCTATGCCTTCGCCATGCAGCGTAAACGCGCCGAAGCGGAACATATCAACACCATGTCTGAGATGGTGGCGAAGATTGAGCAGGTCCGTAAAACCAACCCGGACAAAAACTGGCTGCTGGGACTGGATCTTGAGTTTGCCGGGCGCAGCGATGGGATGAAGCCGCTGCAGAAGGCCTACAACATGGAGCTGGACCGTCCGCAGATCCGCCAGATGGATCCCGGCCTGGTGTATAACGCGGTGCGCGACGGTTTTGTTGATGCCGGGCTGATCTACACCACCGACGGCCGCGTGAAAGGTTTCGACCTCAAAGTACTGGAAGATGATAAAGGCTTCTTCCCGAGCTATGCCGTCACCCCGGTGGTGCGTAAAGACACGCTGGAGGCGAACCCGGGGCTGGAAGAGGCGCTTAACACCCTCTCCGCCCAGCTCAACAACGACGTTATCACCGAGCTGAACAAGAAGGTGGATATCGATCATCAGTCACCGCAGCAGGTCGCCCGTGATTTCCTGCGTAGCAAAAAGCTGTTGTAGGAGGCGCTATGGAGACGATTCACTACATTCTGGATAACTGGGATTACCTGTTAACCCTGACGCTGCAGCATCTGTGGCTGGTGGCGCTGGCGGTTGGCCTGGCCATTATTATCGGCGTTCCGCTCGGCATTCTAATTGTCCGTCACAAATGGCTGGCGACACCGGTGCTGGGCATCGCAACCATCGTGCTGACCATTCCGTCCATCGCCCTGTTTGGCCTGATGATCCCGCTGTTTTCGCTGATCGGTCAGGGCATTGGCGCCCTGCCCGCCATTACCGCGGTGTTTCTCTACTCGTTGCTGCCGATTGTACGCAACACCCATACCGCGCTGGACAGCCTGCCGCCGGGTCTGCGTGAGGCCGGACGCGGCATCGGCATGACCTTCTGGCAGCGGCTGCGCTGGGTTGAAATTCCCATGGCGCTACCGGTGATTTTCGGCGGCATCCGCACCGCCGTGGTGATGAACATCGGCGTAATGGCGATTGCCGCCGTGATTGGCGCGGGCGGCCTGGGCCTGCTGCTGCTTAACGGCATCGGCGGGAGCGATATCCGCATGTTGATTGCGGGGGCGCTGATGATTTGTCTTTTAGCGATTGTGCTCGACTGGCTGCTGCACCGTCTGCAGGTGGTACTGACTCCGAAGGGGATTCGATAATGATAAAACTGGAAAACCTCACCAAACATTTTTCACAGAAGCATGGCCAGACCTTTAAGGCCGTGGACAACGTCAACCTGAACGTGCCCGAAGGGGAAATGTGCGTCCTGCTCGGCCCGTCCGGCTGCGGGAAAACCACCACCCTGAAGATGATCAACCGCCTGATTACGCCAAGCAGCGGCACGATCCTGATTAACGGTGAAGACACCAGCGGGATGGATACGGTGACGCTGCGCCGCAACATCGGCTACGTGATTCAGCAAATTGGCCTGTTCCCGAACATGACCATCGAAGAGAACATTACCGTGGTGCCGCGCATGCTGGGCTGGGATAAAGCCCGGTGTAAAACCCGTGCCGAAGAGCTGATGGATATGGTGGCGCTGGATCCACGTAAGTTTCTTCACCGCTATCCGCGCGAGATGTCCGGCGGCCAGCAGCAACGTATCGGCGTGATCCGCGCGCTGGCGGCCGATCCGCCGGTACTGCTGATGGATGAGCCCTTCGGCGCGGTGGACCCCATCAACCGTGAAGTGATCCAGAACCAGTTTCTGGAGATGCAGCGCAAGCTGAAGAAAACGGTGATGCTGGTCAGCCACGATATCGATGAAGCCCTGAAGCTGGGCGATCGTATCGCCGTTTTCCGTCAGGGGAAGATTGTCCAGTGCGCCAGCCCGGACGAGCTGCTGGCGAAGCCGGCGAACGAGTTTGTCGGCTCGTTTGTGGGTCAGGACCGCACCCTGAAGCGCCTGCTGCTGGTGTCGGCAGGCGACGTCACCGACCAGCAGCCTACTATCACGGTACGCGGCTCTACCCCGCTTCCAGAGGCCTTTGCCACCATGGATGATAACGATATCCGCGCCATCACCGTGGTGGACGAGCACGGTAAACCGCTGGGATTTGTGAAACGCCGGGAAGCGCGCAACGCCAGCGGCACCTGTGCCGATATCCTGCATCCATTCCGTATGACCGGCAAAGCGGAAGATAACCTGCGCGTGGTGCTCTCCCGCCTGTATGAAAGCAACACCAGCTGGATGCCGATTGTGGATGAAGAGGGTCGCTATAACGGTGAGATTTCGCAGGACTATATCGCGGAGTACCTCAGCTCAGGGCGTACGCGCAGGGCGCTGAATATCCACAGTGAAAGTTAATTCTTCCGGCCGGGCTTGCCCGGCTTTTTTTCGCACGCAGACCTTTTGCTAACCCCGTCATTTCCCGCCACAATATTGCATCGACCCCGTTTACTCGCGACCCATGCAACGTCTTCATACTTACCCCGATATCCGCGCGATGTTTCGCCGGCTTCTGATTGCCACCGTCACGGGCGTACTGGCCGCGCTGGCTGTTGCCGTGTTTCGCCACAGCATGTATCTGCTGGAGTGGCTGTTTCTCAGTAACGACAGCGGCAGCCTGGAGAATGCCGCGGCGGCGTTGTCCCCCTGGCGTCGCATGCTCACGCCTGCTCTTGGCGGCCTGGCAGCCGGATTGTTGCTATGGGGGTGGCAGCGGCTGACAGCGCAACGCCCGCATGCGCCAACGGATTATATGGAAGCGCTGGAAACGGGTGATGGGCAGTTCGATTACGGTGCCAGCCTGGTCAAATCCCTGGCATCACTGCTGGTGGTTTCCAGCGGAAGCGCCATCGGGCGTGAAGGGGCGATGATCCTGCTTGCCGCCCTCGCCGCCTCCTTGTTTGCGCAGCGCTTTACGCCGAAGTCCGAATGGAAATTATGGATCGCCTGCGGGGCGGCGGCGGGAATGGCCAGCGCCTACCACGCGCCGCTAGCCGGAAGCCTGTTTATTGCGGAAATCCTGTTCGGCACGCTGATGCTCGCCTCGCTCGGCCCGGTAGTCATTGCGGCCGTCGTAGCGCTGCTGACGACGCGTCTGTTAAGCCCTGGCGCTACCACGCTGTATGAGGTGCATCTCAGCGAAACGCTCACTGCGGGCGATTACGGGTTGATCGTTATCATCGGTCTGCTGGCGGGCGTCTGCGGCCCGCTGCTGATGTGGCTGATGACGGTTAGCCACGCCCTGTTTCTGCGTCTCAAACTCTCACCCCCCTGGCAGTTGGCGCTCGGGGGGGTGATCGTCGGGCTGTTGTCGCTTCTTACGCCCAAAGTGTGGGGCAACGGCTATAGCGTGGTGCAGGCCTTTCTGCTCTCACCGCCGCTGCTGTCCGTTATTGCGGGCGTGTTTATCTGTAAGCTGCTGGCGGTCCTGGCAAGCAGCGGTTCGGGCGCGCCGGGCGGGGTCTTCACGCCGACGCTGTTTGTCGGGCTGGCGACAGGAATGCTGTTTGCGCAGCTTTTTGCGCTGTGGCTACCGGGTTCTGAAACGGCGATTTTGCTGGGACTGGCGGGGATGGCGACGTTGCTCGCTGCCACGACGCATGCGCCTATTATGTCGGCGCTGATGGTGTGTGAAATGACCGGGCAGTATTTTCTGCTACCCGGCCTGCTGATTGCCTGCGTTGTTGCGTCCGTACTCTCGCGAACGTTACGCCACGACTCGATCTACGGCCAGCACACTGCCGAGAGCAGAGAGATCGATGTACTGCGCTAGTTCGCGCTGCTCGGCGCGCGGCAAATAAGGCAGTTCGCCCACCAGAGGGCCGGGCAGTTTTTTGCTCAGCACGTCGATGATTTCTGCATAGTGCGCAAGGCCTGGGTTGATGCGGTTTGCCACCCAGCCCACTAACGGCAGGCCGTCATTGGCGATCGCCTGCGCCGTCAGCAGCGCATGGTTGATACATCCTTCCTGGATGCCCACCACCATCACCACCGGCAGTTGCTCCTGCACCACCCACTCGGAAAGCGGACGCAAATCGTTCATCAGGCTGCGCCAGCCGCCCGTGCCTTCAACCACAACGTGATCAACCTTCTCGCTCAGGTTCGCCAGCCCATCCGACAGCAGGGTGTAATTGATCAGCCCGCTGTGCGCCACGCTGCTCTCCTCTTCGCTCAGGGCAATAGGATTGACCGCGTCATAAGGCAGCTCCAGGGATGAGACGCTTTGCAAAACCAGGGCATCTTTATTGCGCAGCCCCTCTGGCGTCTCTTTACTGCCTTTTGCGACCGGTTTGTACCCTGCAACACGTTTACCGCTTGCTGCCAGCGCCTGTAGCAACGCGCGCGATACAACAGTCTTGCCGACAGAGGTATCTGTACCAGTAACAAAGAAACGCTTAAGCATGACTCATTCCACCTCTTGGGTATGCTTCGAAAATATAAACCAGGTAAATAATTCAGTGGGGGAAGTCTACGGGAAGCGTGCGCTATCCGGCTTGAGATAGCGCAATTTTTAGTAAGTCTGTGGAAAAGAGTTAGCCCTGCAGCAAGCGGATCAGTAAGGAGCCGTTATACATTGCATCTTTCACCAGCGCGGCGCCGGCCATGGTGCCCTGGTTCGAAAATTGCGTGCTTTCGACCACAATGTTTTTGCTGTAAGCGGGCAGCGCCTGCTGACTAATGCAGGCCGAGATCGCCGGGAAGAGGATATCCGCCGCCTGGCTGAGCGGGGAGCCGATCAGGATTTTTTGCGGGTTAAACAGATTCACCATAATGGCGAGAATGCGCCCGACGTTATTCCCTACGCCAGTAATGATGTCCTTAGCCAGCAGATCGCCCTGCCGCGCCGCTGTGCACAAGGAATCTACCGTCAGGGGTTGCCCGTGCAACGAGGAGCTCATGGACTGGCTGAGCCTCACCTGCGCCAGTTCCAGCACGCTTTCCACGCTGGCAATGGTCTCCAGGCAGCCGTGGTTGCCGCAGTAGCAGCGTTTCCCGTAGGGATCGACCTGCGTGTGGCCGATCTCCACCAGGCTACTGCTGCCCGCATGCAACAGGCGTCCGTCGGTGATGACGCCCGCCCCGACGTTATGGTCGATCACCACCTGAATGACATCCCGCGCCCCGCGTGACGCGCCAAACAGCGCCTCCGCCATAGTCCAGGCGCTGATGTCATGCTGAATGTAGACCGGTACGCCGGTATGGTTTTTCAGGACCTCACCCAGCGGCATCTCTTTGACGTCTTCATAAAACGGCATGCGGTGCACAATGCCGTTCTCGGTATCAATAATGCCCGGCATGGTGATGGCAATCGCCGTTAAGCGTTCAAGCTTCTGCTGGTGACGAATAAAGAAATGATCGATATGCGTGACAATCGCCTCAAGAAGCGGTTGATCAGCGTTAAGCGGCAGCTCCAGCCGGTCTTCCACCACCAGCTTGCTGCTGAGATCGCGCAGCGCAAGAAAGATCTCGCCCCGGCTGATGCGCAGCGACAGGTAATGCCACGCTTCCGTCTCCACCACCAGCCCGACCGCCGGACGACCCCGGCTCCCCGGCTCCTGAATCTCCGTCTCCTGAACCAGGTGGGCTTCCAGCATTTCGCGAACAATCTTGGTAATACTGGCGGGAGCCAGTTGGGCCAGGCGCGACAAATCGATACGCGAAACCGGACCAAGCTGATCAATCAGGCGATATACCGCGCCTGCGTTGGTCTGCTTAATCTGATCAATATGCCCTGGCTGACTATCAGCAACCACCTCGTACTCCCTTATTTTCGAGCTTCGAAATAAACTTTGGGCTATGGTGAAGCACTTGCATGGCCGTCGTCAAATATTTACTTAGCCATGTGATTTACTGCACATTTTTGCCCATTTTTCCCTATAAATATCGCCCGGCAGAGGCGGTGATAAGCTGCTTTTTAAAACGCTGTGCCGCATTGCTCTGTTCATGATGTCTGGACCACACCAGCCACATCTCCGATACCGCATCGTCTTCGGCAAGCGGAACCCAGCACATTTCACGCAATTGTACCCGTTTAAAAGAGGCCGGGAGAATAGAAACCCCCAGCCCGGCGGCGACCAGGCCTATTATTGTCATCGCCTCTCCTACCTCCTGGGTAATGACCGGGGCGAGATCGTAGCGGCGCATCAGGCCCAGAATATCGTCATACAGACCGGTTCCCACCTGCGGGTCGAAAAAGACAAACGGCTCTTTCGCCAGCTCCGCCAGCGTGACGGCAGGTTTCGACGCCAGGGGGTGATCGCGCGGGATCATCGCCATCAGCGGCTCGCGCAGGATCACCTGCCACGCCAGCGAGTCCGGCAGTTGAGTGTTGCGCATCAACCCTAAATCCAGCGCCCCTTCATTCAGCGGAGCAATTTGTTCCCGGGTATTAATTTCGCGCGTCTGAATATGCACGTCCGGGAAGTCACGGCGAAACGACGACAGGGTTTGCGAGACGGCGCTGATAAACGGGGCAGACGAGGTAAACCCGATGCGCAATTCACCGGCTTCCCCCAGGTAGAGCCGCTCTGCGCGGGCGGCGGCGTCGTCAACCATGCTCAAAATTTGTCGGCTGTCGGCCAGAAATTGCCTGCCTGCCGCCGTCAGGCTCACGCTACGGTTGGTGCGGGCGAGAAGACGGGCGCCAATCTGCTGCTCCAGGATCTGAATTTGCTGGCTGAGCGGCGGCTGCGAAATGTTCAGGCGCGCGGCGGCGCGGCCAAAATGGAGTTCTTCTGCCACCGCGACAAAGTAGCGTAAATGACGCAGTTCGATATTCATATTTTATATGTATCATTTGAGATTATTAATATATTAGACAGAATATTTACATTTTCCTACCCTGAAGAGGTGGTCATACCCGTCACCAGAAACCACGGGGATGTTTAAGCAAGGAACATGTGTGAGTCGTACATCTACCGTTGATATCGAACCGGCACGCGATATCGATGATTTACCCGCAGCTTCTCAGCCGGCGCAGTTTATTAAACGTGGTACCTCCCAATTTATGCGCGTCACGCTGGCGCTGTTCTCAGCCGGTCTGGCAACCTTTGCCCTGCTCTACTGCGTTCAGCCTATCCTTCCCGTGCTGTCACATGAGTTTGGCGTCTCACCGGCCAGCAGCAGTATTTCTCTCTCTATTTCAACCGGGATGCTGGCTGTCGGCCTGCTTTTTACCGGCCCTCTCTCTGATGCCATTGGGCGTAAACAGGTGATGGTGACCGCGCTGATGCTGGCGTCGGTTTGTACGTTGCTCTCCACCATGATGACCAGCTGGCACGGGATCCTGATGATGCGCGCGCTCATCGGGTTATCCCTGAGCGGCGTGGCAGCGGTTGGGATGACTTATCTCAGTGAAGAGATCCACCCGAGCTTTGTCGCGTTCTCCATGGGGCTGTACATCAGCGGGAACTCCATTGGCGGTATGAGCGGACGCCTGCTGAGCGGCGTGTTTACAGACTTCTTTAACTGGCGCATTGCGCTGGCGGTGATTGGCTGCTTTGCACTGGCCTCTGCGCTGATGTTCTGGAAAATTCTGCCGGAATCACGCCACTTCCGCCCCACCTCCCTGCGTCCGAAAACGCTGTTTATCAACTTCCGCCTGCACTGGCGGGATAAAGGGCTGCCGCGGCTGTTCCTGACCGGCTTCCTGCTGATGGGATCGTTCGTCACGCTGTTTAACTATATTGGCTATCGTCTGATGCTTTCGCCGTGGCATCTGAGCCAGGCGGTGGTGGGCCTGCTCTCCGTGGCGTATCTGACCGGGACCTGGAGCTCGCCAAAAGCCGGAGCGATGACCGCCCGCTATGGCCGTGGGCCGGTGATGCTGGTCTCAACCGCCGTGATGTTGCTGGGCCTGTTGCTGACGCTCTTCTCGTCCCTGTGGCTGATTTTCACCGGAATGCTGCTCTTCTCTGCCGGTTTCTTCGCCGCGCATTCCGTTGCCAGCAGCTGGATTGGCCCGCGCGCCCGTCGTGCCAAAGGCCAGGCATCCTCTTTGTATCTGTTTAGCTATTATCTTGGCTCCAGCTTCGCCGGGACGCTGGGCGGCGTATTCTGGCACAACTACGGCTGGAACGGCGTGGGCGGGTTTATCGCGCTGATGCTCTGCGGGGCACTGCTGGTAGGCGCCAGTCTTCATAAACGTCTGAGATAATCCGCCTGCGGGCTGATATCCGGTAAGACGAGCGATCCAGATAAACGGCACCAGCGTACTGGTGCCGTTTTTACATTCAGGAATCCCAGGCCTGCTCTATCTTAGCGGCTTCAAACTGCGGAGGCGGTTTTCGGAAACGGCGCGTCAGCCATGTCAGATAAAGGACCCCCAGTGCCGCCCAGATGAGGCCAAGCGTCAGGGACGTCGCTTCGAGGTTTATCCACAGCACGCCGACCGTTACGGCACCAATGAGTGGCAGCAGGAGATAGTGGAACCGATCTTTCCACGTTTTGTTCAGCCCCTTACGCCGCCAGAAATGGTTGTACACCGAGAGATTAACAAACGTAAACGCCACCAGCGCGCCAAAGTTGATCAGCGCCGTCGCGGTCACGAGGTCAAAGTACAGGGCCGACAGCGCCACTATCCCTACCATAATGACGTTCAGGGCCGGAGTACGCCATTTCGGATGCACGTAGCCAAACACCCGCTCCGGAAAGACGTTGTCACGCCCCATCACATACAATAAGCGTGAGACGCTGGCGTGTGAGGCCAGGCCTGAAGCGAGCGTATTCACAAACGTGGTACACAGAAACACCGACTGGAAGAGCTTGCCGCCCACGTACAGCGCAATTTCCGGCAGCGCGGCGTCCGGGTTCTTGAAGCGCGCAATCGTCGGGAAGAAGAGTTGCATGAAAAACGAGGCAACAATGAATATCAGCCCGCCATACAGTGCGGTCAGGAAAATGGCTTTGGGAATAACCCGCGCCGCGTTTGGCGTCTCTTCCGACAGCGTGGTGACCGCGTCAAACCCGAGGAAAGAGAAGCAGACGATAGTCGCGCCGGTAATAATCGGGATCAGATGTGCGTTCTCGCTGATAAACGGCTGCAACGACCAGACGGTGCCCACGCCCTCCCCCTTGTGCAGGCCATGCACCACGAGTATGACAAACACCACCATGATGGCGATCTGCACCAGCACAAACAGGGTGTTAAAGTTGGCGACCAAATTAACACTCTTCAGGTTCGCCAGCGTCAGGATGGTCACAAACCCCACCACCCAGACCCACGGCGGGACTTCCGGGAACAATGCGGAAAGGTAGATCTTCGCCAGCAGCACGTTGATCATCGGCAGGAAGAGATAGTCCAGCAGCGAGGACCAGCCGACCATAAACCCCAGATGGGGTCCGATCGATTTCTGCGTGTAGGTGTACGCAGAGCCCGCTTCCGGGAACTGTCGTACCAGTTTGCCGTAGCTGATGGCGGTAAACATGACGCCCGCCAGCGCCAGGAGATACGAGGCGGGCACGTGCCCATTGCTGATACCGGACACAATGCCGAAGGTATCAAACACGGTCATGGGGGTGAGGTAAGCCAGCCCCATCATCACCACCTGCCAGAGTTTGAGGGAACTGCGCAGCCGGGTTCTTCCGGCCATGCCCGGCGAATCAAGAGATGTATTAGTCGCCATAAACCATCCCCCCCATGCTTACCGTGGTTTGCAATCGCGTTGACCTTAACGCAAACCTGCTTAGCAAAGGGGGAAGTTGTAAAGAACATACGCGATCGTACCAGCGCAGCGTCTCTCGCTCGCACTCACAGCAGGCGCCTGACTGGCCCCCTTCGCCCTGCGGATAGTTGAACATCTGCATCATTTCCTACCTCGTCACACAGTGTCGTTAAGAAAGTCCCTGTGCCGCCTGCGCTCCATAACGCGACTCCCGGGAGATAGCTGGCGTGCCAGCGAACAGTTCGGCCAGGCTCCGCGCAGGCCGTTTGGTGATACGTATGCGATGAAACAAAGCGGCCCCTGACCGGGGCACGTCATCAGGCGTTTTTCAGCATCCACTCGATTTCAGTTTCGGTAATCAGGCGTTCGAACTGCAGTAATTCATCATTTTTGCAGGCGTGATAGACGTGGCAGAAACGTTCGCCCAGTCGCTCGCGAAGGTGATCATTTTGCATAAACTCCCACAGCGCATCGCTCTGACGAATCGGGAACGGCAATCCGTCCTGCTCCAGACCATTGCCTTCAACTTCTTCCTGCAGGGGTAAATCGTTATCCAGCCCGTGTAAAATGCCGGCAAAAATCGCCGCCATCACCAGATACGGATTCGCGTCTGCTCCCGCCACCCGGTATTCGACCCGATGGTTATGGCGATCGCCGCAGGGGATACGCAGGGCAACCGTGCGATTATTGTGTCCCCATGACGCCTGCGTCGGCACGTACATTCCCGGCTGGAAACGGCGGTAGGAGTTGACGTTCGGCGCCAGCAGCGCCATGGACGCTGGCATCAGATCGATCATCCCGGCCAGCGCGCGTTTCAGCAGCGCGGAATCCTCACCGCTGGCGTCTGCGAACACGTTTTCGCCTCTGTTGTTTTGCATGCTGATGTGGATATGCATCCCGCTGCCCGCATGTTCTTCATACGGCTTTGCCATAAACGTGGCGTGCATCTTGTGTTTTTCCGCCATCTGCCTGACGAGACGTTTTAGCGCCAGCGCATCATCGCAGGCATCCAGCACGTTTTCCGTATGGTGCAGGTTAATCTCAAACTGTCCCGGGGAGGCTTCAGCCACTGCCCCGTCGGCGGGGATCAACTGCAGTTGCGCCAGTTCGTCAATGTCATTCAGCACGTCAGCAAAGTGGTTGAGATTATCAACCGAGTAGACCTGACTCTGCGTGTTACGCACGTCGGTGCCCGGCGCGCAGGGTGGCTGCAGATAGCCGTCGGCATCGCGTTTACGGTCAAGTAAATAGAACTCCAGCTCTACCGCTACCACGGGGAACAGACCGCGCTGGCGCAGCTGCTGCCAGAGTCGGTTGAGTACGTTCCGCGGCTCAACGTCAAAGGGAGCGCCATCTTCATCGACCATGGTGAGCTGCACCTGACCAATGTACTCCGGGTCGGCGGCGGAGGGTGTCAGGGTGCCCGGCACCGGCACACAGATACAGTCCGGCTCGCCCAGCTCCTGCCCCAGCCCTGCCTCTTCCACAACGTTACCCAGAATGTCCATGGCGAAAACCGATGCCGGGAAATAGCAGCCTTTTTCAAGTTTGCTCAGTCCGGCAACCGGGATGCGTTTGCCGCGAAAACAGCCGTTCAGGTCGGTCAGGAGGACATCAATAAACTGGGTGTCAGGATACTTTTCTAAATAGCGCTTCACTTCCTGCGTAAAGGCGCTGCCCCGCCTCTCATCCGTGTGCTGCACAAAGTTCTCAACTTCTACGATATTGGTTTCCATGATTTACCACCGTTTTTGGGATTTGCGTTCGCTGCTCTGGACTGTCAAATATAATGTCCACACTATCGAATCTGTATGCAAACAAATTGTTTGTCAAATGTTAAATTAGGTTTGCAAAAGGCAGATCTCGTTGCTAGATTGAGAAAATATTGAACGAAAAGGCCGTTTCACAGGCGAGAATGGCCTAAATTTAGTCCACTTTGTGAGGGCGATCATGGAAAATATAATGAACAAGCCAGTTATTGGCGTGGTGATGTGCAGAAACAGGCTTAAGGGTCACGAGACCCAGACCCTGCAAGAAAAGTACCTGAATGCCATTATTAACGCGAGGGGCTTACCTGTTGCCTTACCGCATGCGCTGGCAGAGCCAGAGCTTATTACCGCTCTGCTGCCAACCCTGGACGGAATTTACCTGCCGGGCAGCCCAAGTAACGTGCAGCCGCACCTTTATGGTGAAAACGGCGATGAGCCTGACGCCGATCCCGGGCGAGATCTTCTGAGTATGGCGCTGATTGCTGCCGCGCTCGAAAGGCGCATCCCCATTTTCGCCATCTGCCGGGGGCTGCAGGAAATGGTTGTTGCCACGGGAGGGACGCTGTATCGCCGCCTGTTCGAGCAGAACGACCTGCTTGAGCACCGGGAAGATCCTGAACTGCCGGTTGAGCTACAATACGCCCCTTCTCATGAAGTTCAGGTCCAGGAGGGAGGACTGCTGTCTCAATTAATACCAGGCTGTAACACATTTTGGGTAAACTCGTTACACGGGCAAGGTGCACGGACGTTAGGACCACGGCTCCGCGTGGAGGCCCGCTCGACGGACGGGCTCGTCGAAGCGGTCAGCGTTCATGACCACCCTTTTGCCCTCGGCGTGCAATGGCACCCCGAATGGAACAGCAGCGAGTACGCCCTGTCACGCATGTTGTTTGAAGGTTTTATCACCGCCTGTCAAAGCCACATTGCCGAGAAGCAACGGCTTTGACCACTACCGTAAAGGAAATGCAACTATGAGCGATGACGGACTGGCGCCAGGGAAACGTCTGTCTGAGATCCGCCAGCAATTGGGTCTCTCGCAGCGGCGTGCCGCCGAACTGTCTGGGTTAACACACAGTGCCATCAGCACCATTGAGCAGGACAAAGTCAGTCCTGCCATCAGTACGCTGCAAAAGCTGCTGAAAGTTTATGGGCTGTCGCTCTCGGAATTCTTTTCGGAACCGGAAAAACCTGATGAACCGCAGGTGGTTATTAATCAGGAAGACCTTATCGAAATAGGCAGTCAGGGGGTTTCGATGAAGCTGGTTCATAACGGAAATCCGAACCGTACGCTGGCGATGATTTTTGAAACTTACCAGCCAGGAACCACGACCGGAGAGAGGATCAAACACCAGGGTGAGGAGATCGGTACGATACTGGAAGGTGAAATAGTGCTGACCATTAATGGCCAGCCTTATCACCTGGTTGCGGGGCAAAGCTATGCCATTAATACCGGCATACCGCACAGCTTCAGCAACACCTCGGCAGGCATCTGCCGCATTATCAGTGCCCACACCCCCACCACGTTCTAATTACCACTCAGTCCCGGCGTAAGTGCGCTTACGCCGGGACAAATAAAAACGATCAATGTCGGCATTCAGCGGGTTAATTCCCGGGATGCCTCACGGCTTCGTATTGCCTGAAACGGCCATGACCTTATTTATCTGATTGCGAAAGAAAGGAGTGAATATGCATTTTCAGCACCTGACTTACTGGCAGGATAAAGCAAAAAACAGCGCCATTGAGACCCGGTTATTTATTAACGGTGCCTATTGTGACGCCGCCGATAATGCCACGTTTGAAACCGTCAATCCCGCGACACAACAGACGCTGGCGAACGTGGCCCGGGGCAAGCAGGCGGACGTGGACCGTGCAGTCCAGGCGGCGCGTGAGGTATTTGAACGCGGTGACTGGTCGCAGGCGTCTCCGGCGCAGCGCAAGGCCGTGCTCAATAAGCTCGCCGATTTGATGGAACGCCACGGCGAAGAGCTGGCCTTACTGGAAACACTGGACACCGGTAAACCCATCCGCCACAGCCTGCGCGACGATATTCCCGGCGCGGCGCGCGCCATTCGCTGGTACGCCGAAGCGGCGGATAAAGTCTACGGCGAAGTGGCACCTACGGGGCCGGGCGAACTGGCGATGATCGTGCGCGAGCCGATCGGGGTGGTTGCGGCCATCGTTCCCTGGAACTTCCCGCTGCTGCTGGCCTGCTGGAAGCTGGGCCCGGCACTGATCGCGGGCAACAGCGTGGTATTGAAACCGTCGGAGAAATCGCCACTCACCGCCCTGCGTTTGGTCGGGCTGGCGAAAGAGGCAGGCCTGCCGGACGGCGTACTGAATGTGATAAGCGGTTACGGCCACGAAGCGGGCCAGGCGCTGGCACTGCATCCAGAAGTCGAGGTGCTGACGTTTACCGGCTCTACCCGTACCGGCAAGCAGCTGTTGAAGGACGCGGGAGAAAGCAACATGAAGCGCGTCTGGCTGGAGGCGGGCGGCAAGAGCGCCAACATTATATTTGCCGACTGTCCGGACCTCGACAAAGCCGTGAGCGCGACCGCCGCCGGGATTTTTTATAACCAGGGGCAAGTCTGTATCGCCGGTACCCGCCTGCTACTCGAAGACAGCATCGCCGACGACTTTCTGGCAAAGCTAAAAGCGCAGGCCCGTCACTGGCAGCCGGGCGATCCGCTCAACCCTGACAGCACGATGGGCATGCTCATCGACGCTGCACATGCCGATACCGTCCACACGTTTATTCGCGAGGGAACCCGAAAAGGTACGCTGCTGCTTGACGGGCGGGAACAAGCATGGCCTTGTGCAGTCGGTCCCACCATTTTTGTCGACATCGATCCTGCCTCCCCGCTGTGCCGGGAAGAGATTTTCGGGCCGGTGCTGGTCGTCACCCGTTTTAAAACCGAAGAAGAAGCCTTAACGCTGGCCAACGACAGTGAATATGGGCTTGGCGCGGCGGTATGGACCCGCGATCTTTCCCGCGCGCACCGCATGAGCCGCCGCCTGAAAGCAGGCTCGGTCTTCGTCAATAACTATAACGACGGCGATATGACCGTACCCTTTGGCGGCTATAAGCAGAGCGGCAACGGTCGCGATAAGTCCCTGCACGCGCTGGAAAAATTTACCGAACTGAAAACCATCTGGATTGCCCTGGAGTCTCAATCATGACCGAACATACCACCAGCTACTACGCGGCCAGCGCGAACGCTTACGAACCTTTCCCGACGCTTAACGAGTCGATCAGCTGTGACGTGTGCGTAGTGGGCGGCGGCTATACCGGCCTCTCCTCCGCGCTGCATCTCACCGAAATGGGCTACGACGTGGTGCTCCTTGAAGGGGCGCGCATCGGCTTCGGCGCCAGCGGACGCAACGGCGGCCAGCTGGTTAACTCTTACAGCCGCGATATCGACGTGATTGAGAAAAACTACGGACCCGATGCCGCCAGAGTCCTCGGGAGCATGATGTTTGAAGGCGGGGAGATCATCCGGGAGCGTATCCAGCGCTATCAGATCCAGTGCGACTATCGTCCGGGCGGGCTGTTTGTGGCGCTAAACCATAAGCAACTTGAGACGCTGGAGGAGCAAAAAGCCAACTGGGAACGCTACGGCAACACGCAGCTGGAGTTGTTGGACGCCAGTGCCATCCGCCGGGAGGTCGACAGCGAACGCTATACCGGCGCGCTGCTGGACCGCAGCGGGGGGCATATTCATCCACTGAACCTGGCGATCGGCGAAGCAGACGCCATTCGCCTGAACGGCGGGCGGGTGTATGAACAGTCCCCGGTGACCGCCATTCAGCACACCAGCCCGGCGGTGGTAAGCACGCAGCATGGCCAGGTGACGGCCCGCTACGTGATCGTCGCCGGGAATGCCTATCTGGGCGATAAGATAGAACCGGAACTGGCAAAACGCAGCATGCCCTGCGGCACTCAGGTTGTGACCACCGCCCCGCTGCCGGAATCGGTCGTCCGCACGCTGATCCCCAATAACTACTGCGTGGAAGATTGTAACTACCTGCTGGATTACTACCGCCTTACCGCCGACAACCGCCTGCTGTACGGCGGTGGTGTCGTCTATGGCGCGCGCGATCCGGACGATGTCGAGCGCCTGGTGATGCCAAAGCTGCTGAAAACCTTCCCACAGCTGGCCGGCGTCAAAATCGACTACCGCTGGACGGGCAACTTCCTGCTGACCCTGTCGCGCATGCCGCAGTTTGGTCGTCTGGATAAAAACATCTATTACATGCAGGGCTACAGCGGCCACGGCGTGACCTGCACCCACCTGGCCGGACGGCTGATTTCGGAACTGTTGCGCGGTGACGCTGAGCGCTTTGATGCGTTTGCCAACCTTCCGCACTACCCCTTCCCGGGCGGTCGCAGCCTGCGGATTCCATTCACGGCGATGGGTGCGGCGTATTACAGCCTGCGCGATCGTCTTGGCGTATGAGCGTTTCGACAAAAGGGTATCTGACATGAGTAACCAGGAATTTCATCAGCGTAGACTTTCTGCCACCCCGCGCGGCGTAGGCGTAATGTGTGATTTCTTTGCCCGCTCGGCGGAGAATGCCACGCTTACCGACGTGGAAGGCAACGACTAT
The DNA here is from genome assembly GCF_004296595.1 of Enterobacter sp. A8. Classification (NCBI taxonomy): domain Bacteria; kingdom Pseudomonadati; phylum Pseudomonadota; class Gammaproteobacteria; order Enterobacterales; family Enterobacteriaceae; genus Enterobacter; species Enterobacter sp. A8. Next base: position 252,910 of record NZ_SCMF01000001.1, on the reverse strand, counting down.
ATTGATTTCGCCGCCGGGATCGCGGTACTGAATACCGGCCATCGTCATCCTGCACTGGTGGCCGCAGTGGAAAAACAGCTTCACCAGTTCACCCACACGGCCTACCAGATTGTGCCGTATGAAAGCTACGTTTCATTAGCCGAAAAACTTAACGAGCTGGCTCCGGTGCAGAGCCCGGCCAAAACGGCATTCTTCACAACGGGCGCGGAAGCGGTGGAAAATGCCATTAAAATCGCCCGGGCCCACACCGGCAGACCGGGCGTGATTGCCTTCGGAGGAGGCTTTCACGGTCGAACCTATATGACCATGGCATTAACCGGCAAGGTCGCGCCTTATAAGCTGGGATTTGGCCCCTTCCCGGGGTCGGTTTATCACGTGCCCTATCCCTCGGAGCTGCACGGCATCACGACGCAGGATGCCATCACGGCGATAGAACGTCTGTTCAAAGCAGACATTGAGGCGAAACAGGTAGCGGCGATTATTTTTGAACCCATTCAGGGTGAAGGCGGCTTCAACGTCGCCCCGCCAGAGCTGGTGGCCGCCATCCGCCGTATCTGTGATGAACACGGGATCGTGATGATTGCCGACGAAGTACAGAGCGGCTTCGCCCGTACGGGGAAACTGTTTGCCATGGAACACTACGCCGACAAGCCCGACCTGATGACGATGGCGAAAAGCCTGGCAGGCGGAATGCCGCTGTCCGGCGTGGTGGGTCGCGCCGAAATCATGGACGCGCCGGCGCCCGGCGGTCTGGGGGGGACCTATGCAGGCAACCCGCTGGCGGTGGCCGCCGCGCACGCGGTGCTGAATATTATCGACAACGAGTCACTGTGCGCCCGCGCCCGGCATCTGGGCGATCGACTGAAAGCCACCCTGGAAGAGATTCAGGGCACCTTCCCTGCGCTCGTGGCGATAAGGGGAAGAGGATCGATGATTGCGGCGGAGTTTTTTGATCCCGAGAGCCGTGCACCTTCGGCCGCCATCGCGCAGGCGATCCAGCAAAAAGCACTCGCCCAGGGCCTGCTGTTATTGATCTGCGGCCAGTACGGCAACGTGATCCGCTTCCTTTATCCGCTGACCATTCCGGATGCCCAGTTCACCCAGGCGCTGGCGATCTTGCAACAGGTTATGCGTGATAAAACCTAAGTAACCACCGAAAACCGTCTCCCGGCATTCCGGAGACGGTTTCAACGGAGGAGATCGGCTGAGATTTCCTCCGTGTGGGAAATGCTGGGGAATTTGGTCTGTTTCATTGTATGCTCCCTGAAACACATCCCTGGCAAGAGGAAATAAGAATTGCAAAAAACATCCGCCTATCAGTCACTTGTGAAAACCTTCCAGCGTCTCTCCCGCTTCTCGCATCTCTCCTCCATCGCCAGTTGGGACATGTTCACCATGATGCCGCCCGGCGGCAGCGCCGCGCGCGGTGAAGCGCTGGCGGAGATGAGCGTCCTGCAACATCAGATCCTGACCGACAAAAAAGTGGGTGAATGGCTGGCTGCAGCGGCAGGTGAAGATTTGAATGACGTCGAACAGGCCAACCTGCGTGAAATGACGCGTCAATATCAGCAGGCCTCGCTGCTGCCGGAATCGCTGGTGGAAGCCAAATCGCTGGCGGGCAGCAAATGTGAGCACGCCTGGCGTACCCAGCGTCCGGCCAATGACTGGCAAGGCTTTTCCGCCAATCTGAAAGAGGTGGTAAAACTCAGCCGTGAAGAGGCGCGTCTGCGCGCGGAGGCAAAAGGTTGCTCACCTTACGATGCGCTGCTGGATATTTTTGAGCCAGACATGACCAGCGCGCGTCTGGACGTGCTCTTTGCCGACATGAAGTCGTGGCTGCCGGATCTGCTGGCAAACGTGGTCGACAAGCAGGCCAGGCAGACCTTCGTTCCGCCTCAGGGCCCCTTCCCGACGGCAACGCAGCGTGAGCTGGGGCTGGAAGCCATGAAGATGCTCGGCTTCGATTTCAACGGCGGTCGTCTGGACGTGAGCGCGCACCCGTTCTGCGGCGGCGTGCCGGAAGATGTGCGCATTACCACGCGGTATGACGAAGATGAACTCCTCAGCGCCCTGTTTGGCGTGATCCACGAAACCGGACACGCGCGCTACGAACAGAACCTGCCGCGCGCGTGGGCCGGTCAGCCCGTTGCCCTGGCGCGTTCAACGGCAATCCACGAATCCCAGAGTTTGTTCTTTGAGATGCAGCTTGGCCGCAGCGAGGCGTTCCTGAAACATCTCCTCCCTGCCGTTCATGCCCGTTTTGGCAGCCAGGCGGCGTTTAGCGAAGAGAACTTTATCGCCTGGAACCAGCGCGTGAAGCCGGGCTATATCCGCGTCGATGCCGACGAAGTGAGCTACCCGGCACACGTGGTGCTGCGCTATGAGATTGAGCGGGCGCTGATCAATGGCGATATCGAGGTGGAGGACATCCCGGCCCTGTGGGATGAGAAAATGCAGGCCTGGCTCGGGTTATCCACCAAAGACAACTACCGCAACGGCTGTATGCAGGATATCCACTGGACCGACGGCGGATTCGGTTACTTCCCGTCTTATACGCTGGGGGCGATGTACGCCGCGCAGCTGTTCCATGCCGCGAAAACGGCACTGCCAGGTCTGCAGGCCTCTATCGCTGACGGGGATCTGTCGGCCCTGTTTGACTGGCTGCGCCAGAACGTCTGGCAACACGGCAGCCGGTTTACCACATCACAGCTGATCACCCAGGCGACGGGAGAAGATCTGAATATCCGCTACTTCCGTGAACACCTGACCTCGCGTTACCTGTAATGACCCACGCCGGGGAAAGCCCCCGGCGTTGTACAAACGGTTACACGCCGATACCAATCACTCACGGAAACCCCGAATTTACAGGGATATAGTTATTTCAACGGCCCCGCAGTGGGGTTAAATGAAAAACCAAATTCGAGGGTATGAACATGAATAAAGTATTAGCTCTGGTTGTTGCCGCTGCTATGGGTCTGTCTTCTGCTGCGTTCGCTGCTGAGACTACTGCAACTGCTCCAGCTGCCGCTGCACCTGCTGCAACCACCGCTGCACCGGCAAAAACGGTACACCACAAGAAACATCACAAAGCCGCTAAACCTGCTGCTGAGCAAAAAGCGCAGGCGGCTAAAAAGCACCACAAAAAAGCCGTAAAACAAGACGCCGCTAAACCTGCTGTTGAGCAGAAAGCACAGGCCGCCAAAAAGCACCACAAAAAAGCGACTAAACCCGCTGTAGAGCAGAAAGCTCAGGCCGCTAAAAAGCATCACAAAAAAGCAGTAAAACACGAAGCTGCTAAACCAGCTGCTCAGCCAGCTGCGTAAGAGTACAAGCTAAACCGTGCCCTTCGGGGCACGTTGGTAAACCGGCGCTGAACCTTTCAATACAGCGCCGTTTTTTTATCCGGAGGGCGTATGCTGCGACGCTATCGGTTTGAGTTGATCCTTATCCTGCTTATTTTATGCGCGCTCATCGCAAGCCAGTTTTATCTTTCCTGATCGTAGCACGCTGATTTTACTCCCACTTTAGCGCTGTCCCGTCTATAGTATTTTCATAGGGTTCACTTTTAATAATCATAATTACCCCCACCAGAGTGTGATATGCGTAAATCTGTTGTGTTATTACTGGGAACGTTTGCTCTTTTTTCTGGATTCGCGCATGCGGATGATGGCGATGATGACACCATTAGCGCGAAAGAGCTTAAAACGCTGTTTTTCGGTCATGATGATCGTACGCGTGTCGCCGATCCTACCCAGGCCCCGTGGGATGCCATCGGGCAACTGGAAACCGCCAGCGGTAACTTATGCACCGCCACGTTGATTACCCCTCAGCTTGCCCTGACCGCAGGCCATTGCCTGTTGACACCGCCGGACGGCAAACCCGACAAAGCCGTGGTACTGCGATTTGTGTCTCAGAAAGGGATGTGGCGCTATGAAATTCACGGGATTGAAGGCCGGGTTGACCCTTCGCTGGGTAAGCGCCTGAAACCGGACGGCGACGGCTGGATAGTCCCGCCCGCTGCGGCCTCCTGGGATTTCGGTCTCATCATTTTGCGCTACCCGCCTTCTGGTATCACTCCTCTGCCCCTGTTTGATGGCGATAAAGCCGCGCTGACCGCCGCGCTGAAAGCCGTCGATCGCAAGGTGACGCAATCCGGTTATCCGGTCGATCATCTGGATACGCTGTACACCCACACCGACTGCATTGTGACCGGCTGGGCGCAAAACAGCGTACTCTCTCACCAGTGCGATACGTTACCGGGCGACAGTGGCTCACCGCTGATGCTGAAAACGGATAACGGCTGGCAGTTGATTGGTGTGCAGAGTTCAGCCCCGGCGGCCAAAGACCGATGGCGCGCGGATAACCGTGCTCTCTCGGTGACCGGTTTTCGCGACAAGCTGGAAGCGCTGGCACAATAACAGGCCAGCGCCGCCTCGCCTGACGTCATCAGGCGAGTTTTATCATAATCATACCGGCCAGCAGCAATACCAGGCCGATCCAGCCTTTATTATTTAACCGTTGGCCGAAGAGCACCCACCCTGCTGCCAGGGTCGCGGCAATACCAAACCCGCCCCACAGAGCATAGGCCACTGACAGATCGATACCTTTGACCGCCTGAGACAGGGCGCTAAACGCCCCCAGCACAGCGGCAATCGACATCAGACCGTAAACTTTACGGCGAAAACCATCAGAGAATTTCAGAAACACGTTCGCCAGAATTTCCAGAACAATGGCGAACCCCAGCCAGGCCGCGTGGATCCATTCAAACTGCTGCATGGGTCTGCTCCTTCTGCGGTTTTGTCGGTTTACGTGTACCCGATTTAATCAGCACAATCCCGACTACCAGCGTCGTCAATCCGGCGATCTTCATTGTTGATAAGGTTTCGTCAAATAACAAAACGCTGAACAGCGTAATCAACAAAATACCGATACCTTCCCAGAGGGCATAAGCCACCCCCAGCGCGATTTTCTTCACCGCAAACGATAGGAAAATATAGGAAAGCGAAATCATCACCAGCATTAAAATAAAACCGGTATTGCCATCGCTGACGCTTGCCCATTTCATAGACAGCGTGCCGGTAATTTCAGCGAGAATAGCCAGGGCTAATAAAATCCAGTAAAACATGTTTTTCTCCTGCTTGAGAATATAATCCATCGCGGCTCGCTGCGAACAGCAAACCCAAAAAAGGAAATTAAATCAGATAGCTAAGCGCATGGCGCCAGCTCAGGCAGAAGACGTGACTATAGCGCGTTGCGCCAGTGTTGCTCACCGGACAGAAGGAAGAAAGAGGTGGAGAATACAGCAGTATGGTTTGAAGAATACGTCCTGAACAAATTGTCCATAAAATTACAATTATCCGCGGTGTTGCTTCTCGTCTTTGCGGATCAAAATTGTCCTCGGTAGTTAAACACGCTAAATTTGTACCATAAGCCAGGATTTTACTCAAAGTCTTTTCAATTCTTTACCGAGGCCGTTTGATTTTGGTTAGTTTATTAAACGCCTTTCGCCTTTATTATAAATAAAAAAATACGCAGGAATTGCCATGGCTAAACCCATCATTACCCTGAACGGCCTCAAGATTGTCATCATGCTCGGTATGCTGGTGATCATCCTGACGGGCGTTCGTTTTGCCGCCGATATTATCGTGCCTTTTATTCTGGCGCTGTTTATTGCAGTGATCCTTAACCCGCTGGTTCAGCGCATGGTGCGGATACGCATACCGCGTGTGCTGGCGATCACCCTGCTCATCAGCATCATTATTATCGCGATGGTGCTGCTGGTCGCTTATCTGGGCACATCCCTGAATGAACTGGCGCGCACGCTGCCGAAATACCGCTCGTCGCTGGTGATACCCCTGTTGCAGATTGAACCCTGGCTGCAGCGCGCGGGCATTGAGGTCTCCGTTGAGGAACTGCTGAAGTATATCGACCCCAACGCAGCCATGACCCTCGTCACCAGCCTGCTGGCGCAGCTCTCCAACGCCATGACCTCTATTTTCCTGCTGTTTTTAACCGTGGTGTTTATGCTGCTGGAGGTGCCGCAACTGCCTGCCAAACTACAGCATATAATGGTTCGGCCGGTGGAAGGCATGGGCGCGATTCAGCGTGCACTGGACAGTGTTTCCCGCTATCTGGTGCTGAAAACGGCGATCAGTCTCGTCACCGGGTGTGTTGTCTGGGGCATGCTGGTTGCGCTGGATGTGCGGTTTGCGTTCGTCTGGGGACTGCTCGCCTTTGCGCTTAACTATATTCCCAACATCGGTTCCGTGCTGGCGGCCATCCCGCCTATTCTGCAGGTGCTGGTTTTCAGTGGTTTGTATGATGCCCTGATTCTGCTGGCCGGTTATCTGGTGATTAACCTGGTCTTCGGAAACATTCTTGAACCGCGCATGATGGGACGCGGGCTCGGGCTTTCGACCCTGGTGGTGTTTTTATCCCTGATATTCTGGGGTTGGCTGCTCGGCCCCGTTGGCATGCTGCTCTCCGTTCCGCTGACCATCATCGTCAAGATAGCGCTTGAGCAGACGGCGGGCGGGCAAAGTATCGCCGTACTGCTGAGCGATATGAGTCACAGAGGCTGAGCAACCCGTCAGTTAACCTACTCGCGCCAGCCCATTGCTGGCGCCACATGTTTGAGGATCGACTCAATCACATGCGCGTTGTAGTCCACGCCAAGCTGATTCGGTACGGTCAGTAACAGGGTATCCGCTTCGGCTATCGCGTCGTCCTGCTTCAATTGTTCAACCAGCTTGTCGGGCTCTGCCGCATAGCTGCGCCCGAAAATCGCCCGCGTTTTTTCATCCAGATAGCCCACGCTATCGCTGTCGTTGCGGCTGGCCCCGAAATACATCCGGTCACGATCGTCCATCAGGGCAAAGATACTGCGGCTCACCGACACGCGCGGCTGACGGGTATGGCCCGCCTCAGCCCAGGCCTGACGATACGCGCGGATCTGTTTTGCCTGCTGAATATGGAACGGCTCGCCGGTTTCATCGTCTTTCAGCGTTGAGCTTTGCAGGTTCATGCCCAGTTTTGCGGCCCAGACCGCCGTTGCATTTGAACCGGCACCCCACCAGATGCGGTCGCGTAAACCTTCGGAATGAGGCTCCAGGCGCAGCAGACCCGGCGGGTTCGGGAACATCGGTTGCGGGTTTGGTTTCGCAAACCCTTCTCCGCGCAGCACCTCAAGCAGCACCTCGGTATGACGACGCGCCATATCCGATTCGTTTTCCCCTTCCTGCGGGACATAGCCAAAGTGACGCCAGCCATCAATCACCTGCTCCGGCGAGCCGCGGCTAATTCCCAGCTGCAAACGCCCGCCAGAGATCAGATCCGCTGCCCCGGCATCCTCCGCCATGTACATTGGGTTTTCATACCGCATGTCGATCACGCCGGTACCGATCTCGATGGTTTTGGTTTTTGCGCCTATCGCCGCCAGCAAGGGGAACGGCGAGCTGAGCTGCCGGGCAAAGTGGTGCACTCGGAAATAAGCGCCATCGGCACCCAGCTCTTCAGCGGCCACGGCCAGGTCGATGGACTGCAGCAGCGTGTCCGCTGCGGTTCGGGTACCGGACTGTGGCGACGGCGTCCAGTGACCAAATGATAAAAATCCGATCTTTTTCATAAGGGGTAATCCTGAGAATGTGTTGCGTGTCTTCTACTCTACGCATTACCCGGCAACAATAAATGCCGTTTATTTAACGGAAAGCGTCAAATAAATTGACTGACCTGAGCAGATCGCTATTGCGTTCCATAATGGGATATAATTTCGCTCACTCTTTTCCTGGAAGGTAAAACCGGCAATGGCTCTGATCCCTAAAAACTACGCGCGGCTGGAAAGCGGCTACCGTGAAAAAGCATTAAAAATTTATCCATGGGTCTGTGGGCGCTGCTCACGGGAATTTGTCTATTCCAACCTTCGGGAACTGACGGTTCACCATATCGATCACGACCATACCAATAACCCGGAAGATGGCAGTAACTGGGAGCTGTTATGCCTGTTTTGCCACGATCATGAACACTCGAAGTACACCGAAGCGGATCAGTACGGCACCACCGTTGTCGCGGGAGAAGACGCGCAAAAAGATGTGGGTGTCGCCACCTTTAATCCGTTTGCTGATTTGAAAACGATGATGAACAAGAAGAAATAATCTTCCAGGAATTTTCTCGCTCCGGCCAGCTCTGTTCACCCGTATACATAGACGTACCAGGTAATGACATAGATGGCCGTAATGATTACCCCGGCTACGCCGAGGGAGATCGCGTCTCTCACCACTACACTAGAATGTCCAGGTGATGGCGGCGGTGACAGCGCCTTCGTTACGTCGCGATACGATCGGGCTGTTATTTGCATGCTCCCCAAGCCAGGTGTAGTCGGCACTCAGTACCGTGCCCCAATGGGTATCGAACTGATGACTCCATGTCAGGCTGCTGTCTATACCGTAGAATCCACCGGGCGCTGAATAACGGCTATAACCGGAGCGCTGACTCTGCTGCTGACTGACCCCATACCAGATATTGAGGTAACGGCTGTCGCCAAACAGGGATGCAGACTGAAAAGCAATCGTGTCCTGACTGGTTTGTAGAGGGAGCAGCGTAACAGAGGCCTGGTAGTTTACCCCCTGACTGTCCGTTACAGGCAGGGTCGCTTTGCCTTCCACACTCAGCCAGGAAGTGATTTGCCAGCCGACCGCCAGTCCGGTATTCAGGCTGGTATCGATCTCTCCCATCCCTTTCAGATTATTCGCTCCCTCGCGCCAGCTGGCGTTTTCGTCCGCCCTCCCCAGGTCGTAACCCAGCGTATGTTCAAGGTACACGCCGCTGTCATTTTGCAGGTCATATCCAATGCCTTTCTGCGCATCAATAAAGAATGCACCTTTGCGCCCCTGTAAAACAGGCACCCCTTGCCATACCTGCTTGTCAGAGCCTGAATAACGAGGCGCATAGCGTCCTCCTGCCCCAATCGTCAAATAGTCGGAAGACGTTTGTGCCTCATCGGCGTGTACGCCGGATGCTGCCGTCATCAGAAAAGGAACAGTCATATACAGGGCTTTTTTTCTCGCTATCATACTGGTCTCCACTTCTTCGTTGTGCGCAGTATGATTTGGCTAAATCAATGAATAGTCGGGATAGTGTTAAGAAACGGTCAAGGTGAACAGATGTTGTCCAGAAGAGTGCTGATTATTGAAGATGATGCCGATGCGGCTGGCGTTCTTGAAGCCTATTTACGCCGTGAAAATTACGATGTGACCGTCACGGGGGACGGGCTGGCCGGGCTGGAGATGGCGCAACGCTGGAAACCCGATCTTGTCTTGCTGGATGTCATGCTTCCAGGACTCAACGGAACTGAGGTGCTGGCCAGCCTGCGTCGCAAAAGCGATGTGCCCGTTATCATGGTGACGGCTATGGGCGATACGCCCGATCGCATCGGCGCGTTGAGATACGGGGCTGATGACTATGTCGTTAAACCCTATCATCCAGGTGAAGTCGTGGCACGGGTGCAGGCGGTGCTGCGCCGGAGCAATAAAAACACGCGCGAAGAAGAGATCCTTCGCTGGCAGACGCTGGAGGTGGATGTCACGGCCATCGTGGCGAGCATCATCAATGATGACAACACGCCGCGGGTTCTGGATCTGACCCCAACGGAATTTTCGCTACTGACCACGCTGATGCGTTCACCTTCGCGTCCTTTTTCCCGTCAATATTTACTGGAGCACTGTTTGCCGGAAAGCGAGGCCCTGGAGCGGGTGGTGGATACCCATATTTATAACCTGCGTAAAAAACTCGAAGCCGCGGGTCTTTCCGGCGTGCTGGTTAACGTTCGCGGCGTGGGTTACAGGTTCAGACAGCCATGATAAAGACCCGTCATTCCTCCCTCTGGCGCTGGCGATTGGCAGCGTGATCGTTATAGCAGCCTGTATGTGGCTGCGTTACGCCGTGCAGAACTACTGGATAATGGGCAAAATGCCCGCAGCGGTCCGGCAGGAATTTCTCACGCTCAGCCAGAATCCGCAGTCAAACCCGGCCCGCTTTCACGATATTGTAGACAGCTGGTGGGGGCTCAGTTATTCCACCCCATCTATCGCCTCGGCTGACTGGGTCACCGTGGCTCTGCTGGTGCTGGTGATGATCCCCTTCATTGTGGTAATGGGACTTAAGCACGCGCGCCCTCTGGCGCTGCAGTTCAGCTGTCTTCGTGATGCGGCCAAAGATGTGGCCGATGGGCAGTTTGGCCGACAGGCAGAGCTGGTGAAAGATGCGCCCGCAGAAATGATCAGCTTTGCGGCTGACTTTAATACCATGACCGGACAACTGGCTCGCTATGAAAAGGAGCTTCGCGCCTCGCACGTTGCCATGGCACATGAGCTGCGCTCTCCCCTGACGGCAGCCATTGGACGTCTGCAGGGTATGATGGACGGCGTGTTTGACGCCACCCCGGAGCAGTTGGGGATGGTGATGAAACAGCTCCAGCACCTCAACCGGCTGACCGATGAATTGCACCTTCTCTCTTTGGCTGATGCGGGAAATCTTGTGCTTGAAGACAGGCCATTCCGTCTGGATGAGCTGATTCAGGAGCGGGCAGACTGGATAACCCCGCAGGCCGATGCGCAAAATTTTACGATAACGTTGCGTAACCCGCGCGCATGCCCCTTCAGAGGCGATGCGTTCCGTATGGGACAGGTATTTACGATCCTCATGGAGAATTCACTCCGCTATGGACGCGAGGGAGGCCATCTGGAGGTGGCCCTGCATTATGCCCAGGGGCAGTACACCCTCGAATTCGCCGATGACGGTCCGGGTGTATCAAAGCACTTTTTACCGGACATGTTTAAGCGATTTAGCCGCGAGGAACAATCACGCGCCCGGCACTCCGGTGGCAGCGGCCTCGGTTTATCAATTGCGCAGGCGATTTGTCAGGCGCATGGGGGAAGTATTAGCGCGTCATTACCAGAAACCGGAGGGCTTCTGGTGCGCATCCAGCTGCCCTGGCGCGCTTGTGACGAGGAAAATTCCCGCTCTTGATAAACCCTTGACACAACATCGAATCTTTCTCGATGAACAGCCGATTAAATAACGCCATCCCTTTTCTGGAGCGGCGTTATGTCAGACGAATTCATTCTCTCCCTCCGCCACAGCCTGCATCATGTATACAGCGTGGCGCGCACCCTTTCCTGGCTACACTTTATTCCCCTGGTGATACTTGCCCTGGCTATCTTCCCGCTAACCGGTTGCGGCGATAAACACGAAAACACGCCGCCCCCCGTGCGGGCGGTACGCTACAGTGTGGTGGGTTCAGCGAAAACGCTGCCAGCACTGGAAAGAACCGGTGAGATCCATGCCCATGATGAGACGACGCTGAGTTTCCGTACCGGGGGCAGGATCCTCACGCGCGTCGTCGATATTGGCGATCGGGTTACCGCCGGGCAACTGCTGGCGACCCTCGACAATACCACCGGACAAAATCAGCTCGACGCGGCCACCGCTGACTATGAGGGTGCCAAAGCCTCAGCGCAGATTGCCGCGCTCAACGTCAACAGAATGCAAACGCTGATGTCCACCGGCGCTATAGCCCGCACACAACTCGACACAGCCCGTGCAGACTGGCTTGTCGCCAGCGCGCGTCTGAAAAGTAGCGAGGCGGCACTGCGCAACGCCCGGGAAAGCCTGGGCTGGACCCGCCTTCTCTCGCCGAAGGAAGGCATCATTACCGCGGTTAGCGCCTCTGCGGGCCAGATTGTCAGCGCAGGCCAGTCGGTGCTGACGCTGGCGACCGGTGAAGCCCGCGATGTGGTGTTCGATATTGCCGCGCCTGATGATATCCCCTCACCGGATAAGGCTGATTTCCGCGTCGCCTTGCTCAGCGACCCGACGGTCAATGCTTCAGCGGTGTTACGCGATATCACGCCTCAGGCCGATCCCCTGACCCGTACCTGGCGGGTCAGAGCCACCCTGAACAACCCGCCCGCCGCCATGGCACTGGGTGCCAGCGTCACCGTAACCCTGCCCTCCAGTGCCGCGTGCGGTTACGTCCTTCCTGCGTCGGCACTGAGTCGTTACGCAGACAAGCCCGCTGTGTTTGTAATCAACCGGCAATCTCAGGCGCAACTGCGCGTGGTTGTGCCTGCACGTTACACGGCCTCCTCCGTCATCATCGCCTCCGGTCTTGCGCCCGGTGACAGGGTGATTACGGCTGGCGTGAGCAAATTACGCTCAGGAGAACAGGTGATTGCCGGGGAGGAGCAGCCATGAACATGAGAAGCACAAAAGAGACATTTAACCTCTCCGCCTGGGCGCTTAAAAATCAGCAGATGGTCAGTTTCTTTATGCTGCTGGTGATGGCGATGGGCGTGTTCTGTTACGAGCGCCTGCCGCGCAACGAAGATCCGGCGTTTACCATCAAAACGGCCGTGGTCTCCGCGCAGTGGCCGGGGGCATCGGTAGCGGACACGACTCGTCTGCTGACGGATACGCTTGAGAAAAAGTTACAGGAGATCCCCTGGCTTGATTATATCGAAAGCGAAACCCGGGCAGGACGCACCGTTATTCATGTCAACCTGCGCGATGATACGCCGCCGCAAACGGTGCCGGATATCTGGTACCAGGTGCGGAAGAAAATGCAGGATATCGCTCCGTCTCTGCCAGAAGGCGTTCAGGGCCCTGATGTCAACGACGAATTTGACGACACGTTCGGCACAATTTATGGCTTCATCCCCGAAGGCTATACCCTGCGGGAGGTTCGGGATCGGGTGGAGACACTGCGTCGGGAGCTGATGTCCCTGCCGGATATCGGCAAAACCACCCTGCTGGGTGAACAGCAGGAACAGATGGTTCTGGCCTTTTCCCCGGCCCGTCTGGCGGGGATGGGTCTGGATATTCAGCAGGTGGCGGAGGCGCTCAGGGCGCAGAATGCAGTCGTCCCGGCGGGCATCATACGCACGGGGCAGGAGAACATCTCACTCCACGTCAGCGGTGCGCTCACCTCAGAGGAGAGTTTACGCGCGGTCACGCTGCATATTAACAATCGTTATATCCCCCTGACTGACATTGCCACCCTCACCCGGAAAAGCGCCGAACCGCCCTCACCGGCGTTCCGGGTTAACGGAAAACCGGCTATCGGGCTGGCGATTTCAATGGCGCCGACAGGCAATATGCTGCGCTTTGGCGCCGCGTTGAATCAAAGAGTGGCCGCCCTCAGCGCCGGGCTGCCGCACGGTATCGAGATGGTGAAGGTCGCCGATCAATCCGCGGTAGTCAGTGACGCGGTGAGTGGTTTTATCAGGGTTCTTATTGAAGCGGTGGTTATCGTCCTGGCCGTTTCATTTGTCTCTCTGGGGCTACGAGCGGGGCTGGTTGTGGCTGCGGCAATCCCGCTGGTTCTGGCCATGACCTTCGCCGGAATGATGCTGGCCGGGATTGGCCTGCAGCGCATCTCGCTCGGGGCACTGATTATTGCGCTGGGTCTGCTGGTGGATGACGCCATGATCACCGTGGAAACCATGGTTTCTCGTCTGGAGGCTGGCGATTCCCGTCGGCAAGCGGCAACCCGGGCGTTCACAACGACGGCATTCCCGATGCTCACCGGCACACTGGTGATGATCGCCGGATTTATTCCGGTCGGCTTTGCGGCATCCAGCGCGGGTGAATACTGCTTTTCTCTGTTTGCGGTCGTGCTGATTGCCCTGCTGTGTTCATGGGTGGTCGCGATCCTGTTTTCACCGCTGACCGGAACATGGCTGCTGCCGGAGAACGTCAGGCATCATGCCTCCGGCCCGGGGCGGCTCGCACGCGGGTATCACTGGCTGCTGCGTAAGGTATTGCGCCACCGACTCACCACCGTGCTTTGCGCCCTTGCCGCACTGGTTTTGTCCATATACGGGACGACATTTATGCAGGGTGAGTTTTTTCCCGCTTCCGACAGACCAGAGCTGCTGGTGAGCCTGACGCTTCCGGCCAACGCCTCACAGCCGGAAACGCAAAGAGAGGCTGAAAAGCTGGAGAAGGCGCTGGCAGGCAATAGCAATATCGATCATTACTCAACATACGTAGGATCGGGCGCTATCCGTTTTTATCTGCCAATGGATGTGCTGCTGGAGAATGAAAACAGTGCCCAGTTGGTGGTGGTCGCGAAAAACCTCGCCGCCCGCGACCGTCTGCACGCACAGCTGAATAAGATACTGGCGACGCAATTTAGCGACATCATCACACGCGTATCGCCCCTGGAGCTCGGCCCCCCGGTCGGCTGGCCAATCAAATACCGGGTTAGCGGGCCGGACTATGTGAAGGTTCGGGCGCTGGCGAATCACCTGACGGAAGTGATTGGCCAGTCACCGCTCTCACGTGAAGTCAACCAGACCGCCGGTGAACCGGAGAGAGTGATTACCCTTGAGGTGAATCAGACGGCAGCCCGGGCTGCGGGCGTGTCGTCAGAAAGTCTGGCCCGGACGCTGAATACGGTCTGGTCCGGCAGCGTCGTGACCTCAATACGGGATAATGACCGGCTGGTGGATGTGGTGCTCCGCGCCAGAGACAGTGAACGTCTTAATCTGGCCACACTGTCGTCACTGACCGTTGAGGGGAACGATGGCAAAAAAATTCCGCTCAGTGCTGTCGCAACGCCGGTCTGGGGTGTGGACGATCCGGTTGTCTGGCGTCGTCAGCGCCTGCCGTTTATCACCGTGCAAACTGACCTTGCGCCGGGACTCAGAGCCGAGGTCGTCTCCGCCGCGCTGCGCCCGGCAGTGGATAAACTGCGTGCCCGTTTGTCTGCGGGCTACAGTATTGAGGAAGGCGGCGCGGTTGCGGAATCCGATAAAGGAAACCGCTCTGTCTTTACCGTTCTTCCGGTGACGCTGGTCATTATGTTGTTATTGCTGATGCTTCAGCTACGACGCTATTCCCGGATGTTTCTGGCCCTGTTCATGGCCCCGTTTGGCTTACCGGGCATCGTTCTGGCGATGCTGCCGGGTGGAACACCGATGGGGTTCGTCGCCCTGCTGGGCGTGATCGCGCTGGCGGGCATGATCATTCGTAACGCGGTGATCCTGATCGGCGAAGCTGACAGCAATCTGGCTCAGGGGATGACGAACGTTGCCGCCATTATCGCAGCCGCAGAGCACCGGGCCAGACCTATCTGTCTGACCGCCTGTGCCGCCATTCTGGGCATGATCCCCATCTCGCACCAGGTATTCTGGGGACCTATGGCGTATGCCATTATCGGGGGGGTGCTGGTCGCGACGCTGGTCACACTCACGGTACTGCCCGCGTCGTTCAGTCTGTTATTACAGTGGGGGGACGGTTTACGCAACCGGCACAGCGTATAAAACCCGGTCTGTGCTGAAAGCGAAATTGTCCCCCGATCCGTTACGCGGCCGTCAGCGCAAAACGGGTTCTCAGTACCTCAGCAATATCCTCTTCCACCAGTTGCTGTGTCTTTGTGCCATTTGCGGTGATGGTCTTCAGCTTATTGCCCAGCAGGATCTGGCGTCCTCCTTCGTTGCCAGGAGGCCGAAGGTCTGATCAATGCGCTGGAGGTGCATCGTCGCGATTTGTGACGGGCTGGCGGGTACCGCGTTCAGAGCGTCGATGCGGTAATGGTTAGTGACTGGCTGGATCGTCTCTGAATGCCGCATGGTGGCATTCAGAAATTGAAAACGGAAAGATCTTTAATATCGGCGTGTGGATTGGCGTTTTTTACCGCTATCAAAAAAGCAGAGAAATTATGATTAAACATCGTTACGTTCGGGTAAAACTGCACCTGTTTTTCCCTTCCGTTTTCAACATAGCTTACTGACCAGATCCGACGATTATTGACCATCGTCGATCCCGGCTTAATGTTTACTATCCTGGCCAGTTCAACCTGAGTGGTTCTATCCTTCTGAATTTCATAAAAATATCGCTCATCATAAAAATAAACCTTG
The DNA here is from genome assembly GCF_004296595.1 of Enterobacter sp. A8. Taxonomy (NCBI): domain Bacteria; kingdom Pseudomonadati; phylum Pseudomonadota; class Gammaproteobacteria; order Enterobacterales; family Enterobacteriaceae; genus Enterobacter; species Enterobacter sp. A8. The sequence continues at coordinate 236,993 of NZ_SCMF01000001.1, read as the reverse complement.
CGGGAAAAACAATCAAAAAACCACGGGTTAGTGGATATTTTCTTCTTGCCCTGGGCATCTGAAACGATGCGTTTTGGCTGGCGAAATGACCTCACTCCATTCCTTATCACCAGATATAACCCAATAACCGGCAGAGCCATTAATAAAACGCTGATTGCTTCCCGCATATTCACCAATCCCGTTGATCACAGTCATGAGCGAGTATAACGGGTTCGTTCCTGAGAACAACATCCCCCCTGTCAGGGAATAATGCGTGCCGCCCTGAGCTGTGCGAACAGGCTGAAAAACATCTCGTCGGTGGCCCGCATGGCGGTGAACCCGGCCCGACGCAGCTTGCTGCCATCGCCAAACATATCGTAATCCCAGCTAAACACGAAGTCGGCAAACTGGCCGTCATTCAGCTGCAAAATATCGCTTTCCACCAGCCCGCGAGCTGCGGCGAGTTCGCGCCATACCGCGCGGTAGTCCGTAAACAGCTGCTGAAATGAGAGCCGGACCGGGGGGGCAGACTCCAGTTCAAACCAGTGTGCAATGCGTGGCCACAGCTCGCTCCAGCGCCAGATGTCACCGTTATTCACATTGAATGCCTGGTTCTCTGCTACCGGCGACGTGGCGGCCCACACGGTCGCCTCTGCCAGCAATTCACCGTCTGTATGATCAACAATGCTGTGCCAGGTCTGTTCGGCGCCGGGAAAACGCAGCGGTAAATTCAGCGCCTTACACAGCGATGCGTACAGCGCGATGCTCAGGGCAAGATTCATGGCGTTACCCGGCACCGTGCTGCCCACCACGCCCGGCCGGATGGCGCTCCAGTGCCACGCTTTTCCCCGTTGAAAATCGCTAAGCCACCTGAGCTGGGCCGCGTTAAACTCCGCGCCCGGTACGCCGGGATCGCTTTCACGTGCCGGGGTTTTGAACGGGCCAAGATGCGCGCCGTAGACTTTGTAGCCCTGCATCAGGCTGACCGTCTCAAGGGGCGCCGTGTTTTCGAGGTTACTGACCAGATGGCGCAGCATGGTGACGTTCGGTTCAACCATCTCTGTCCAGTTCGCGGCATTGACCCAGGCGCTGTAAAACACATGAGTGATCCCGCTGAGCGATGACAGTGCCCGCGCGCTGTCCTGCTCATCCAGTAAATCAACATTAACCATCGCAATGCCTTCAGGGTGAGATACCGCCTGGCGGCTCAGGCCAATAACCTCCCACTGATTACGCAAAAGCGTTTTGACTAGCTGGTTGCCAACAATCCCGCTGGCGCCAGCGACCAGCGCGACCCTGTGTTGCTGCGTCGTATTCATGGTGTTTCTCCGAAAGGGGTGACAGACACAGTGTGATCTATTATTTTTTTCTGATATATCCCCCGAATCCGATGGCATTTATAAGCAGAATCACGAAATGAATAATAAGCTCAACGCCATTTCCACCTTTCTGCGCGTCGCCGAAGCGGGCTCCTTTTCCGCTGCCGCTCGCCTGGCCGGGATCAAGCAGTCCGCCGTCAGCCAGCAGATCGCCGCCCTTGAGGAAGAGCTCGGTGTGGTATTGCTGCATCGTACAACGCGCAGGATGAAGCTCACCGCGCAGGGTGAGCGTTACCGGCGGGATATGCAGCTTGTGCTGGAGGCCATGCAGGAAGCAGAGCGACGCCTGAACCCGGTTGAGCATCAATATCAGGGAGCCGTACATGTGCAGTTGCCGAGCGGCCTGGGCCAGATCGTGTTGCCGCGCCTGCTGACGCTACAGCGCATGAATCCTGAATTACATCTGCAGGTTTCGCTTGATGACCGCATCGCCGATCTGGTCACCGAAGGGGTGGATGTGGCGCTTCGGCTGAGCGCGGAGCCTCCGCAAACCCATGCCGCACGCGTACTGGCACGCATTGAAACGCCGCTCTTTGCCGCCCCGTCATTCCCGCCGGTCGAGTCCGTGTACGCGCTGGCGGCGCTTCCCCACGTGCGATTCAGCGGCATCCCGCCGGACGCCCCTTTGCGCCTGGTTTCTGATGACGAAACGATTGATATTGCAGTGAATACCGTTTTCCGCGCCAATACCAGCAACGCCCTGTTACAGGCGCTGGAGGCAGGCATGGGTATTGGCGGTATGCAACTACCGCTCGCGGCACGGGCGTTGCAAACCGGCACGCTGGTGCAGGTACTCCCCGCGTGGCGGTTACCCGACCGCTTTCTCTATGCGGTTTATCCGGACGCTCGCTTTATTCCACACAGGGTCAGAAGCGTTGTGGGGGTTATAGAACAGCTACTGCCTGAAATAATTAAGAAAAATTAAACATTCCAGAATGCATACTCGCCAGCGCGCCTTGTTGAACTAAAAATTTTCGACTTTCAACGAGTTCCGGAAAATTCCCCTCCCGTCTCTTGATCGTTCTGGTTAATCATGAATACTGTATATAAACACAGTAATATGAGTTAACCATTATGCAGTTGATCTCTCCTTTGGGGCCTGATGCCACGTTATTGCTTCCGTTGTTTATGGAGCGGGTGCCCTGTGGCTTCCCCAGCCCTGCTCAGGATTATGTCGAGGATAGCCTTGATCTGAACAAGCTGGTGATCAAACACCCCAGCGCGACCTATTTTGTCAGGGTGAGCGGTGATTCGATGATCGGCGCAGGCATCAGCCATGGTGACCTGCTGGTGGTTGACCGTTCGTTAAACGCCGTTCATGGCGATATTGTGATTGCGGCGGTCGCGGGCGAATTTACCGTGAAGGAGCTGCAAACGCATCCGCGTCTTCAGCTCATCCCCCATAATCCTGACTACGCACCGGTCGTTTTTGCCGCAGAAGACGAGCTGGAGATCTTCGGCGTTGTGACGTTTACCCTGAAAGCTAACCGCCATGTTCGCGCTCGTTGACGTAAACAGTTTTTACACCTCCTGCGAGACGGCGTTTCGGCCCGACCTTAAGGGGAAACCCGTGGTGGTCGTTTCAAACAACGACGGCTGTATCATTTCACGTTCAGCAGAAGCAAAAGCATTGGGGATCGGCATGGCCGGTCCCTACTTCAAGCTGAAGGATGAGCTGAGACGCCAGAAGGTACACGTCTTTAGCTCCAATTATGCGCTGTATGCGGATATGAGCCGCCGGGTGATGACCATTCTCGAAGAGATGGCCCCGAGAGTGGAGATCTACTCGATTGATGAAGCCTTTCTGGATCTGACGGGCGTCAGCCAGTGTATGTCTCTGGAGGCGTTCGGTCAGGCTATCCGCCAGCGCCTGTACAAAGAGACCGGCCTGCTGGTCGGGGTCGGTATCGCGCCCACCAAAACCTTAGCCAAGCTGGCTAACCATGCCGCCAAAACCTGGAAGAAAACCAACGGTGTGGTGGATTTATCGAATATCGATCGTCAGCGTAAATTGCTGTCACTGGTACCGGTCAGCGAAGTGTGGGGCGTCGGGCGCAGGATCAGTAAAAAACTGAATCTGATGGGGATCGAGACTGCCCTGCATCTGGCGGAATGTTCAAGCTGGGTGATCCGTAAACACTTTAATGTCGTGCTGGAAAGAACCGCCCGCGAGTTACGCGGTGAACCGTGTCTGGCGCTGGAAGAGTTTTCGCCAACAAAGCAACAAATCATCTGTAGCCGCTCCTTCGGCAGCCGTATCACCCGGTATGACGATATGCACCAGGCGATCTGCGCCTATGCCGAACGCGCCGCCGAGAAGCTGCGCGAAGAGAAACAGTTTTGCTGTTATATCAGCGTCTTTATTCGCACCAGCCCGCATGCAGAGGACGAGGTTTTTTATGGTAACCAGGCCTCCGGCAAGCTGACGATCCCCACCAACGATACGCGGGATATTATCAGGGTAGCTATCGAGTCATTGAACCGAATCTGGAAAGAGGGACATCGCTATATGAAAGCGGGCGTCATGCTCAGTGACTTTTTCAGTCAGGGCGTGGCGCAACTTAGCCTGTTCGATGAACACCCACCGCGGCCAGACAGTACAGCCCTGATGCAGGTTATCGACCGCCTTAACCGTTCAGGCCGGGGGTCTGTGTGGTTTGCGGGCCAGGGGGCGGTGAAATCCTGGGCGATGAAGCGGGATATGCTGTCGCCCTGCTACACCACGCGCTATTCCGATCTGCCGATCGTTAAATAACAAAGCCCGGATCCCTCCGGGCTCTGTTTATACGTGATTACACCAGCGCATTCAGCGTAGCCAGCGCGTCAGGCGGTAACACCAGCTCCCCTGCCGCGAGGTTTTGCCGCAGATGCGCCACGGAAGAGGTGCCCGGGATCAGCAGAATGTTCGGAGAACGTTGCAGCAGCCAGGCCAGCGCAACCTGCATCGGTGTCGCCCCCAGGTCGTCCGCCACCGCCTGCAGCCCGGAAGATTGCAGCGGCGTAAAACCGCCCAGCGGGAAGAACGGCACATAAGCAATCCCCTGCTGCGCAAGCGAATCCACCAGCGCATCGTCACTACGGTTCACGATGTTGTACATGTTTTGCACACACACCACGGGCACCATCTTCTGCGCCTCGGCAACCTGCGTGGCGGTGACATTGCTCAGACCAATATGTCGCACCAGCCCTTGCTGCTGTAGCTCTGCCAGGGTGGACAGCGGTTCAGCGATCGAGCCTTCCGCCGGTCCGTGTGCGCTAAACATAATCCGCAGGTTCACCACGTCCAGCACATCCAGCTGCAGATTGCGCAGGTTGTCGTGTACCGCCTGGGTCAGCTCCTGGGCGGAAAAGGCCGGTAACCAGGCGCCTTTATCGTCGCGGCGCGCACCAATTTTGGTGACGAGGGTAAGATCGTCCCGGTACGGATGCAGCGCCTCGCGGATCAGCTGGTTAGTCACATGCGGACCATAAAAATCGCTGGTATCGATATGATTCACGCCCGCCGCCACGGCTTCCCGGAGCACTTCCAGCGCGGCATTTTTGTCCTTCGGTGGCCCAAAAACGCCCGGCCCGGCCAGCTGCATTGCGCCGTAACCCAGCCGTTTAACCGTGCGTGTGCCCAGCGCGTATGTCCCGCTTTTATCGATGCTGCTCATGTTCACCTTCCTCATAAAAAAGATCCGGATTTACAACAGGTTCCCGACCAGAACCCATAGTTAAGTGCGAGTTAAATTAAAGTTTAAATTTTAGACGACGATAGTATTTGTGTACCCCTGCACTTTCTTACGGACGACCGCTATGCTGAAAAATCTGCACGTGATTACCGGTATTATCTTTGCTCTCACCATATTCTGCCTGCTACAAGTTGTCACGGGAGGGTTGTTCTACTCTGCCGTCAGCAACGATCGCCATAACTTCCAGAACTCCGGGGTGCTTAATGCCCAGCAGGAGAGCCTGAGCGACAGCGTTAACACCCTCATCAAAACGCGCGTTACCGTGACGCGCGTGGCCATCCGCTATCTGAAAAATCAGCGCGATCCGGCGTCCCTTGAGGCGATCAACAAACTGCTTGGCACCGCGGGTAACTCTCTGGGTAAAGCAGAAGCCTATAACAAACAGTGGCAGGCCCTGCCGCAGGTTAACGGCCAGAGTGCGGCACTAACCGACGAGATGCTGAAATCCTGGAACCAGATGCACGAAGTGATGCGTCTGTCGATTGAGTATCTGCGTGCCGACAACTATCAGGCCTATGGCGATCTGGATGCGCAGCAGGCACAGGACGATATGGAAGCGGTCTATAACCGCTGGCGCGCCGAAAACAACACGCTGCTGAAAGCCGCGGCCGAAGAGAACCAGAGCAGCTTTACCCAGATGCAATGGACGCTGGCGGCTATATTCCTGGCCGTTATCGCCGTGCTGGTGGTGATCTGGCAGGGGTTACAGCACCTGCTGTTAAAACCGCTGCAAACCATTATGAACCATATTCGTACCATTGCGGCGGGCGACCTGACGCAGGATATTACCCTCTCTGGCCGCAATGAGATGGGCCAGCTGGCGGCCGGTCTGCATGAGATGCAGCAATCTCTGGTCACCACGGTCAGCGCCGTACGCGGCAGTACCGACTCCATCTACACCGGCGCAGGCGAAATTGCCGCCGGGAGCAACGATCTTTCCGCCCGTACGGAAGAACAGGCCGCCTCGCTGGAAGAGACCGCAGCCAGCATGGAAGAGCTGACCGCCACGGTGAAACAGAACTCCGACAACGCCCGTCAGGCGACCCTGCTGGCGAAGAACGCGTCTGAGACCGCGGCGCGCGGCGGTCATGTGGTGGATAACGTTGTCCGCACGATGACGGAAATTGCCGACAGTTCGCAGCAAATTGCCCACATCACCGGCGTGATTGACAGCATTGCCTTCCAGACCAACATTCTGGCGCTGAATGCCGCGGTAGAAGCCGCACGCGCCGGGGAACAGGGCCGTGGCTTTGCGGTGGTCGCCGGGGAAGTACGTACCCTGGCGAGCCGCAGCGCGCAGGCGGCAAAAGAGATCAAGGGCCTTATCGAGAACTCTGTCAGCCGCGTGAATACCGGCTCTGAACAGGTCAGCGAAGCCGGTGCAACGATGAAGGAAATTGTGGCGGCGGTCACCCGCGTGACCGATATCATGGGCGAGATTTCATCTGCGTCCGATGAGCAGAGTCGCGGTATTGAACAGGTGAGCCTGGCCGTTTCGCAGATGGACAGCGTCACCCAGCAAAACGCCGCGCTGGTGCAGCAGTCCGCCACGGCGGCAGCGGCGCTGGAAGATCAGTCCGAACAGCTGCGCCAGGCGGTAGCGGCATTTCGTCTGAACGGTAAACAACAGGCCACCGCGCCCCGTACAACGCATGTGAAAACACCACAGCTGTTGCGCCCGGCCACGGCAGGCACCGCCACCGACAGCAACTGGGAAACCTTCTGAGTTCAGCGCGGGCGAGCACCTCGCCCGCGCTAATCCCGTTAACGGCTGCGCTTGGCGTGCCGTTCCCAGTTCTCCTGTTTCGCGTCGTTGGATTTTCGCAGTGAAACATAACAGGCCCCGCTGCCGCCGTGATGCGGCAGCGCCACGCAGAAGGCCTGCACTTCCTCAAACTCTGTTAACCAGCGCGCCAGATAGCTACGTATCACGTTGGGATGAGCATTCTGTTCGCGCCCTTTTCCATGAATGATAATCAGATTGCGTAATCCGTCGCGTCCGGCCTGGCGAATAAAGGCGTACAGCATCTGGCGGCAACGCTCGGCGGGCTGACGTAACAGGTTCAGGCTGGCCTCGCGGGAGTATTTCCCCGAGCGCAGCTTATCCATTACGCCCTGTTGTATCCCTTCACGCTGAAATGCCAGCGGCTCATCCAGGGGCAGAAGTTCCAGAAAGCCCAGGGTGAGGAAGTTATCCAGCTGCTCGGTATCAATCTCCTGGCGCGCCCGCGTGTTGCGGCTCGGCTGCCAGTGAATATCTGCGCAGCGCTTCAGGGGCTGGACATCCTCCATGGCGTCAAGAAACAGTGATTTGTCGTCAGGGTTCATGGAAATCCTCCGGCTACATCTGAGCCTGTACTATACCTTCGCGGGGGGTGTGCCTCAACAGCCGTTCCCCCGGGTAGGGTGGCGCTGAAAGCAAGCTGATGAATATCAATCGACAGCCGGGGAAAAATTAAACATCACTTAACTCAAACTTCAGCGTAAATAAAACACGCAATTTGGCTTAAATATCCATAAAATCAAACACTCAACCGCCTTTCATTTTGAGAGAAAGCTGTTATAACTTAATTAACCTGCCTCATGGATATAACATCCAGGATATGCGAAGGGATGCACTGCTGTGTGTACTGAAGGGTCTGTCTGATGTCGGACAGGCCCTGTTTTTTTATGGATGATGTTTCACGCAGAGACGATTGCCCGCGCCTCTCGTCTGAATTGCGTAATTAACGACTCCGTAAGCGGGGTCTGGCGCGAATCCCGACGCTGAATTAAATAATACGTCGCTTTTGGAAGTGATTCGACAACCGGCAGCATAACCAGACGCCCCGCCAACAGGGGGTCACAACCCAGCTCCTGCGGCAATATGCTTAAAAAATCGCTTTGTGCGACAAGGCTGATACACGACGAAAATGTTTCGCAGACCACGCCAATGCGGGGTATTTGCGAGCGATGGCTAAATACATCCTCTAACTGCTTATAATAACTTCCCCGGGGCGTTGGCATGGTCCAGTTATAATGCAGCAGATCGTTAATGGAGGTTGCTCCCGTCGCCGGATGTCCCTCCCGGCAAAATACGGCAAACGGTTTTTCTAATAGCTTTTCAAACGTAAATTCATGATCGTAAGGCCCCTGATAATAGGTATTGATGGTGAAGTCCAGTTCGCCCTGGCGTAATTCATTGATCATCGATACCAGCTGCCCTTCCATAATTCGCACCTTAACCTGCGGATGCTGCGCATGAAAGCGGGTGATAACCGCAGGCATAAGGCTTCGCGAAATACTCGCTCCCATCCCGATATTGATCTGCCCGGCCAGCTCGCCCTGCCGCTGGCGAATGTCATCCTGCGCCGCGCGCAGCTCTTCCAGAATCAGCCTGGCGCGCTGATAGAAGCCTTCGCCACACTCGGTTAACGCCACGCCTTTGCTTCGGCGCACAAAGAGCTGCGCCGCCATGCCCTCTTCCAGCTCTTTGATCGATTTGGTCAACGCCGGTTGCGAAAGATTCAGCGTCCTGCTGGCGCCGCGAATGCTGCCCTGACGCGCCACTTCAACGAACGCCCGAATTTGATGAAATTTAATCTGAAATGACATAGCCCGACCGATAACCGTTGTTTATCAGAGTAAAGAAACTGTCATCTACTTTAATGGAAAGGGATGTGCGAGGGTAATTCCTGAACGGTTAAAACTGTGAAAAATCGGTTAGTGATAAGTAAAAACTATCACAGCGTGAAGCAGTTCACATATTTTAATGATGACAGGAACAGATATGGACTCACTGGCACAGTACATCCAAACCTTAGCCCCGCAACTGAGCGCATGGCGTCGCGATTTTCACCATTTTGCCGAATCCGGCTGGGTGGAATTTCGGACTGCCGCGAAGGTCGCGGAGATCCTGGATAGCCTGGGTTATGACCTGGCGATGGGCCGCGACGTGGTGGATGCCGAAAGCCGTATGGGGTTGCCGGATAACGCAACCCTGACGCGAGAATTTGCCCGCGCCCGTGCGCAGGGCGCGCCCGAAAAATGGCTCGCGCCGTTTGAAGGCGGCTTCACCGGCCTGGTTGCCACGCTTAACACCGGCCGTCCCGGCCCGACGCTGGCGTTTCGCGTGGACATGGACGCTCTCGACCTGAGCGAAGCGCTCGACGACAGCCACCGCCCGTTCCGCGACGGCTTTGCCTCCTGCAATCCGGGCATGATGCACGCCTGCGCGCACGACGGCCATACCACGATTGGCCTTGGGCTGGCGCACGTGCTCATGCACAACAAAGCGCAGCTGAACGGCACCATCAGGCTGATCTTCCAGCCTGCCGAAGAAGGCACTCGCGGCGCACGCGCCATGGTGGCCGCCGGGGCACTGGACGGGGTGGACTATTTCACCGCCATTCACATTGGTACCGGGGTGCCTGCCGGGACGGTGATCTGCGGCAGCGATAACTTTATGGCGACAACCAAGTTTGACGCGACGTTTACCGGCGTTGCCGCACACGCAGGCGGTAAACCGGAAGAAGGCCGTAACGCCCTGCTCGCCGCCGCCCAGGCCGCGCTCGCGCTGCACAGCATTGCGCCACACAGCGAAGGGGCTTCCCGGGTGAATGTGGGAGTGATGCAGGCCGGCAGCGGACGCAACGTGGTACCCGCCCATGCCCTGCTTAAGGTCGAAACCCGCGGCGAGAGCGAGGCGATCAATCAGTATGTGTTCGAACGTGCGCAATCCGTCATTACCGGTGCCGCCGCGCTGTACGGCGTGACGGCTGAGATGCGCCTGATGGGGGCTGCCACCGCCAGCGCTCCGACACCTGCCTGGGTGGATTATCTGCGCCAGCAGGCAAGCCAGGTGCCCGGTGTGGAACAGGCCATTGATAAGGTTAAAGCCCCGGCCGGTTCCGAAGACGCCACGCTGATGATGGCCCGGGTGCAAGAAAACGGCGGCATGGCCTCCTATATGGTGTTTGGCACCGATTTGAGCGCCGGACATCACAATGAAAAATTCGACTTTGATGAGCGCGTCATGACCGTCGCTATCGAAACGCTGGCGCGCACTGCGCTGAATTTCCCCTGGACGCGAGGTGTGTAATGCAGGAGAACTACGCTTTTATTGCCGATGCAATCGACACGCGATGTCAGACGTTCACCGACATTGCCGACGAAATCTGGGATCACCCGGAAACCCGCTTTGAAGAGTTCTGGTCCGCAGAGCGGCTGGCCAGCGCGCTGGAAGCGGAAGGCTTCACCCTGACCCGTGAGGCTGGCGGCATTCCGAATGCCTTTATCGCCAGCTTCGGTAGCGGTAAACCGGTGATTGCCCTGCTCGGCGAATATGACGCGCTGGCCGGATTAAGCCAGCAGGCACACTGCGCGACGGCATACGCCACCACGCCCGGTGCTAACGGCCACGGCTGCGGGCATAACCTGCTCGGCACCGCGGCGTTTGCAGGTGCCGTTGCGGTGAAAAGCTGGCTGGAGCAGCACGGTGGGAATGGAACCGTGCGTTTTTACGGTTGTCCCGGCGAAGAAGGCGGTTCCGGTAAAACGTTTATGGTCCGTGAGGGCTTGTTTGACGACGTTGACGCCGCGGTCACCTGGCACCCGGAAGCGTTTGCCGGCATGTTTAACGTCAGTACGCTGGCCAATATCCAGGCCGCCTGGCGCTTTAAGGGCGTGGCGGCGCATGCGGCAAACTCGCCGCATCTGGGGCGCAGCGCGCTGGATGCGGTGACGCTGATGACCACCGGCACCAACTTCCTCAACGAACATATCATCGAGAAAGCACGCGTCCATTACGCCATAACCGATACCGGCGGCATCTCCCCCAACGTGGTGCAGGCGCAGGCCGAAGTGCTGTACCTGATCCGCGCCCCGGAAATGGCCGACGCGCAGCAAATCTATGCGCGCATTGAGAAGATCGCGCAGGGTGCGGCGTTGATGACCGAAACCACCGTCGAGTGTCGCTTTGATAAAGCCTGCTCCAGCTACCTGCCAAACCGCACGCTCGAAGCGGCGATGTATCGCGCCCTGCAACATTACGGCACGCCAGCCTGGACGGAGGAAGAACGCGCCTTTGCCCGGGAGATCCGTGCCACCCTGACGGCAAACGATCTGCAAAACAGCCTCAGAAACATTGCTGCAACCGGGGGGAACGAAGGTAAAGCCTTTGCCCGCCGCCACCAGGAGACCCTGCTGGTGGACGAGGTCGCGCCTTACGCCATCACCGATAACGTGCTGGCAGGCTCCACGGACGTGGGTGACGTTAGCTGGAAAATGCCCGTCGCCCAGTGTTTCAGCCCCTGCTTTACCGTCGGCACGCCGCTGCACACCTGGCAACTGGTGGCTCAGGGGCGAACATCCATTGCCCATAAAGGCATGCTGCTGGCCGGGAAAGTGATGGGTGCCACCGCGCTACATCTGCTGCAGGACGCAGACCTGCTGAAAAAATGTCGTGAAGAGTTCGAACAACAAACACAAGAAAAACCGTACGTGTGTCCGATCCCTGCGGGCGTGACACCGTCACCTTTAAAATAAAAAACACAACACAACACAACAACACAACAGTCCCGAGGAACGCCCATGAGTATGTCATCCATACCTTCGCATTCCCCATCCGGTAAGCTCTATGGCTGGGTTGAAAGGATCGGCAATAAAGTGCCACACCCTTTCCTGCTTTTTATCTGGTTAATCGTGGTTTTGATGGTGGCGACAGCCGTGCTGTCTGCCTTAGGGGTGAGCGTGCGCAGCCCGGCCGATGGCAGCATGGTAAGCGTAAAGAACCTGCTGAGCATTGAAGGGTTGCACTGGTTTTTACCGAATGTGATTAAAAACTTCAGCGGTTTTGCGCCGCTGGGCGCCATTCTGGCGCTGGTGCTGGGGGCCGGACTGGCTGAGCGCGTTGGCCTGCTCCCCGCGCTGATGGTGAAAATGGCTTCTCACGTCAGCGCACGCTACGCCAGCTATATGGTGCTGTTTATTGCGTTTTTCAGCCACATCTCTTCTGATGCCGCGCTGGTAATCATGCCGCCGATGGGGGCGCTGATCTTCCTTGCCGTCGGGCGTCACCCCGTGGCGGGTCTGTTGTCGGCAATTGCCGGTGTGGGATGCGGTTTCACTGCCAATCTGCTGATCGTCACCACCGATGTCCTGCTTTCGGGGATTAGCACCGAGGCGGCGAAAACAATCGATGCGGCCATGCACGTCAGCGTGATCGACAACTGGTACTTTATGGCCAGTTCGGTCATCGTCCTGACGCTTGTTGGCGGGCTGATTACCGATAAGATCATCGAGCCGCGGTTAGGGAAATGGGAAGGCCGTAGTGACGAAAAGCTGGAAACGCTGAGCAAAGAGCAACGCTTTGGCCTGCGCGTCGCCGGGATAGTCTCGCTGGTATTTATCGCGATGGTGGCGCTGATGGTAGTGCCGGAGAACGGTATCCTGCGCGACCCGGTGAAACATACCGTCCTGCCCTCGCCGTTTATTCAGGGCATTGTGCCGCTGATCATTCTGTTTTTCTTTGTCGTGTCGCTCGCGTATGGCATCGCCACTGGCAAAATCCGCCGCCAGGCCGATCTGCCGCAGCTGATGATTGAGCCGATGAAGGAGATGGCGGGCTTTATCGTGATGGTCTTCCCGCTGGCCCAGTTCGTCGCCATGTTTAACTGGAGCAACATGGGCAAATTTATGGCCGTTGGCCTGACCGATGCGCTGGAAGCCGCCGGGTTAAGCGGCGTCCCGGCGTTTGTGGGTCTGGCGCTGCTGTCGTCACTGCTGTGCATGTTTATCGCCAGCGGATCCGCCATCTGGTCGATTCTGGCCCCCATTTTCGTGCCGATGTTTATGATGCTGGGCTTCCATCCGGCCTTTGCGCAGATCCTGTTCCGTATCGCCGACTCCTCGGTGATCCCGCTGGCGCCGGTTTCGCCATTCGTACCGCTGTTTTTGGGCTTCCTGCAGCGCTATAAACCGGAGGCGAAGCTGGGTACCTACTATTCGCTGGTTTTACCCTATCCGCTTATCTTTTTAGGGGTATGGCTGGTGATGCTGGTGGCATGGTATCTTGTCGGCCTGCCGATAGGACCGGGTATCTACCCGAGGCTGAATTAAAGGAAAGAGGATGCTGAGATTACTCGAAGATAAAATTGCAACGCCGCTTGGGCCGCTGTGGGTTATCGCCGACGAGCAGTTCCATCTGCGTGCCGTGGAATGGGAAGAGCACAGCGATCGCATGGAAGAGCTGCTCAACATCCATTACCGCGCCCAGGGTTTTGAGCGTATCAGTGCCACCAATCCAGGTGGGCTGAGCGACAAGCTGGCGGCGTACTTCGAGGGCGATCTCAGCATCATCAATGACCTGCCAACCGCCACGGCCGGTACGCCATTCCAGCGTGAAGTCTGGCAGGCGCTACGCGATATTCCGTGTGGTCAGGTTATGCACTACGGCCAGCTCGCAGAACAGTTAGGCCGCGCGGGCGCGGCGCGGGCGGTGGGTGCCGCGAACGGTTCTAACCCCGTGAGTATCGTGGTGCCCTGCCATCGTGTGATCGGCCGCAACGGCACCATGACCGGCTATGCCGGCGGCGTGCAGCGCAAGGAGTGGTTACTGCGTCACGAAGGGTATCTTTTGCTGTAGTTCCCAGGCTTTTTGTGCTTAATTTTCTACCGGTTAGGCTAAAAATCCATAATCAAGCTGTGGAATTTCAAGAAGATGGCAACACGTGGCCGTCTCTTGTCCTTATTGATGGTTTGCCAGGCTTACGTACTTACCAAAAAGATGTTAAAATTGACCAATATCAATTAAGGCTTGAGCAAACCTATGATCCCAGAAAAGCGAATTATACGACGCATTCAGTCTGGCGGTTGTGCTATCCATTGCCAGGATTGCAGCATCAGCCAGCTCTGTATCCCGTTTACCCTGAATGAGCATGAGCTTGACCAGCTTGATAACATCATCGAGCGCAAAAAGCCTATTCAGAAAGGGCAGACGCTGTTTAAAGCGGGAGACGAACTGAAATCGCTCTATGCTATCCGTTCTGGCACCATCAAAAGCTATACCATCACCGAACAGGGTGATGAGCAGATCACCGGCTTCCATCTGGCAGGCGATCTGGTCGGCTTTGACGCCATCGGTACTGGCCATCACCCGAGCTTTGCGCAGGCGCTGGAAACCTCAATGGTCTGCGAAATCCCGTTTGAAACGCTGGACGATCTGTCAGGCAAAATGCCAAACCTGCGTCAGCAGATGATGCGTCTGATGAGCGGTGAGATCAAAGGCGATCAGGACATGATCCTGCTACTGTCCAAAAAGAATGCGGAAGAGCGCCTGGCTGCATTTATCTATAACCTCTCCCGCCGTTTCGCCGAACGTGGTTTCTCTCCACGTGAGTTCCGTCTCACCATGACCCGTGGCGATATTGGTAACTACCTGGGCCTGACCGTGGAAACCATCAGCCGTCTGCTGGGCCGTTTCCAGAAAAGCGGCATGCTGGCTGTTAAAGGTAAATACATCACCATCGAAAACGGTGAAGCGCTGGCTGTTCTTGCCGGCCACGCCCGCAACGTGGCATAAACCCCACGAATGATTGATGCCAGGCCGATAAATTTTTATGATTTATTGGTCTGGCAGGTAAGCACACCACTTCCCGCCCCTGCGACAGACATCCCCCGCTCCTGAAAGGTTCTCGTTGAGGTTAAATTGAGAGAAAGTTTATTTTTCGTTTCAGTTGTTATTGCCTCCGTGACCTTCCTCTTCATCTGGATCATGCTTGTTGGCCCAATGAAGGGAGAGGAAAAAACCTACGTTCAGGACTCCACCACGTTTGCCATCGTGGTGATGGTGCTGTTGTTGATTGCGTTTATCGCGGTGACAACGACGGTGCTATTCTTCTGAGATATTTTCATGAATTATTGATCTGGCAAAACCTTACCTCTGTTTCATTCAGGATATATAGGTTACTCTTTTAATTACAGACTGTGGTGACAGTAGTAAGGAGACCTGTATGGCAAAGTATCAAAACATGCTGGTAGCTATCGATCCTAATCAGGACGATCAGCCGGCATTACGACGTGCTGTGTATTTACATCAACGGATTGGTGGCAAAATCAAAGCGTTTTTGCCGATCTATGACTTCTCGTATGAGATGACCACCCTTCTGTCGCCTGACGAGCGTACTGCTATGCGTCAGGGAGTGATCAGCCAACGTACCGCGTGGATCCGCGAACAGGCGAAGTACTACCTGGAAGCGGGTGTGCCTATCGATATTAAAGTGGTCTGGCATAACCGCCCCTTTGAAGCGATTATCCAGGAGGTGGTCGCCGGTGGGCACGATCTGCTGCTGAAAATGGCGCACCAGCACGACAAGCTGGAATCCGTGATCTTCACGCCGACAGACTGGCACTTACTGCGTAAATGCCCGTGCCCGGTCTGGATGGTGAAAGATCAGCCGTGGCCTGAAGGCGGCAAAGCCGTCGTGGCAGTAAACCTGGCAAGCGAAGAGGATTATCACAATTCGCTGAACGAAAAGCTGGTCAAAGAGACGCTGCTGCTTGCCGAGCAGGTTAACCACACCGAAGTGCATCTGGTCGGCGCTTACCCGGTTACCCCTATCAATATCGCCATCGAACTGCCTGAATTTGATCCGAGCGTATATAACGACGCGATCCGCGGACAGCACCTGCTGGCCATGAAAGCGTTGCGCCAGAAGTTCAGCATTGATGAGAACATGACGCATGTCGAGAAAGGGTTGCCTGAAGAGGTGATCCCGGATTTAGCCGAACATCTGCAGGCAGGGATTGTGGTGCTGGGCACCATTGGACGGACCGGTATTTCTGCCGCGTTCCTGGGCAATACCGCGGAACAGGTGATTGACCATCTGCGCTGCGACCTGCTGGTCATTAAGCCGGATGAGTACCAGACACCGGTTGAACTGGATGACCCGGAAGACGATTAACGTCAGTCTATTCGCCCGCCTCCCCGGCGGGCTTTTCTTATCAGCTTTCGATCGCTGTCTGTGTCTCTTCAGTTGATCGATCCTGCATCCACGGTGCGTGCAACACCATGCTGGGCAGCGCCAGCTTAATCTCCTGGGCGTTCAGCCCTTCGAGAATACGGATATTAATCTCCTGCTGGATATCCATGTATTTGTTGTAATCCGCCGTATTGACAATATGAACCACTTCAAACGTCAGGCGGTCACGGTCAAACCCGAGGAAATGGGCGCGATCGAACTTTGTCTCACCCACATCGGTGATGATCTGCCTGACCATATCCCCCACATAGCGCAGCTTTTCAGGTGGCGTGTCGCTGGCGACGCCAAACGTGAAGACGATGCGACGGGTCTGCATACGTTTATAGTTGTGGAGCGTCTGCTGAAGCAAAATGGCGTTACCGCAAACGATCTGCTCCCCGCTCAGGCTACGAATACGGGTCGTTTTTAAGCCTATGTGTTCCACCGTTCCCGCCACGTCGTTGAACACCACGAAGTCACCAATTTCAAACGGTTTATCAAAGCCGATAGAAAGCGAAGCGAAGACGTCGCTCAGAATGGTTTGTACGGCGAGGGCGATAGCAATCCCCCCTACCCCCAGGCTTGCCACCAGCGCGGTGATGTTGACGCCCGCGTTAGCGAGAATCGACAGCAGCATCACAGACCAGACGATAGCGCGAAGGATAAGACCGGTGATCACCAGGGTAACCGGATTTTTATGACTGCCGGGGGCCAGCATGACGTGTCGCAGCCACGACACCACGCCCTGATCCAGCCAGAGCGCCACCTGTATCGCGAAGACAAGGAACCAGGCGTGGCTTACGGTGCTAAAGAGCCGGTCGGGTAAGTCAACAAAACGCAAGCTGATGAGCAGCGCCACGACAAAAAGCAGGAAGCGACTGGTGCGGTTAAGCATATCGGTCAGGATAAAACGCATCCTGTTTGTGGTTGGGTGCTTATCTCCCCAGGTTGTGATTCCTCTCTTAACGAATGCGATCAGGCGCGTCAGAAGCCAGTAGACCAGCAGCGTCACGACGATAACCGTGGCGACGCTTACCCAGAATGTCGGCGTCATCATCAGCTCCAGGATGTCGAAGCGGGACAAAAATTGCATTTCACCTCCTCGTAGTACACAAAGGGTAAAGTATAGACAGAGGAGAAACGCTGACCGCAGAAATAAGAAAACCGCCCCGAAGAGCGGTTTTTGAGGAGAACGCGAATTACAGTGCTTTCAGGATTGCATCCACGCTGGCTTTGGCATCGCCAAACAGCATGTGGGTGTTCTCTTTGAAGAACAGCGGGTTCTGAACGCCAGCGTAGCCGGTGTTCATGGAACGTTTGAAGACAATCACGTTTTGCGCCTTCCACACTTCCAGAACCGGCATCCCGGCGATTGGGCTGCGAGGATCGTCCTGCGCCGCCGGGTTAACGGTGTCGTTGGCGCCAATGACCAGCACGGTGTCGGTGTCGGCGAAATCATCGTTGATCTCGTCCATCTCCAGCACGATGTCGTAAGGCACTTTCGCTTCTGCCAGCAGCACGTTCATGTGGCCTGGCAGACGCCCCGCTACCGGGTGGATGCCAAAGCGCACCTTAATGCCGCGCGCGCGCAGCTTCTCGGTGATTTCAGCGACCGGATACTGCGCCTGCGCCACCGCCATGCCATAGCCTGGGGTGATGATGACCGAGTGCGAGTTTTTCAGCATCTCTGCCGTATCTTCCGCGCTGATCTCACGGTGCTCGCCCACTTCTTCGTCAGAACCGGTCGAGGAGCCGTCAGAGCCAAAACCACCGGCGATAACGCTGATGAATGAGCGGTTCATCGCCTTACACATGATGTAGGACAGAATCGCACCGGAAGAGCCCACCAGCGCACCGGTGACAATCAACAGGTCGTTGCTCAGCATAAAGCCAGCCGCTGCCGCCGCCCAACCGGAGTAGGAGTTCAGCATCGACACCACAACCGGCATATCTGCCCCACCGATGGAGGCCACCAGGTGCCAACCGAACGCCAGCGCAATGATGGTCATCACCAGTAACGCCAGCACCTGCAGACCTACGCTTTCGGTACGCACAAAGACCACCAGCAGCACAAAGGAGACCACCAGCGCCGCCAGATTCAGCTTATGACGATTTGGCAGCATCAGCGGTTTGGAGGAGATCTTACCGCGCAGCTTACCGAACGCCACAATCGAGCCGGTGAAGGTTACTGCACCGATGAAGATGCCCAGGAATACTTCGGTCAGATGAATGTTGACCAGAATCGGCTCCATGCCCGGTTCGTGGTACAGATAGCTGTTGAAGCCCACCAGCACCGCCGCCAGACCGACGAAGCTGTGCAGGATCGCCACCAGCTCCGGCATTTCGGTCATTTCAACGCGTTTTGCCAGACGAATACCGATCGCCCCGCCGATGATCATCGCCACCAGGATCCAGGCAACGTTGCCGGTATCGGGTCCGAAAATAGTGGCAATCAGCGCAATCGCCATCCCGGCGATACCAAAGTTATTACCCTGCTGAGACGTTTCGTGTTTGGAAAGTCCCGCCAGACTGAAAATAAACAGGATTGCAGCAACAATGTATGCGGCTGTCACTAATCCTCCAGACATATGCTACCCCTTAGCCTTTACGAAACATTTTCAGCATGCGCTGAGTCACGGTGAAACCACCGAAAATATTGATACTGGCGATCAGCACCGCGATAAAGCTCAGGAAGCTAATCCAGCCGCCGTGACCAATCTGCAGTAACGCCCCGACCACGATGATCCCGGAGATGGCGTTAGTGACCGACATCAATGGCGTGTGTAGTGCATGGGAGACATTCCAGACCACGTAGTAACCCACCACGCAGGAGAGAGCGAAGACGGTAAAGTGGCCGAGGAACTCTTTTGGCGCGACATCGGCCAGCCAGCCAAACAGAATAATCGCCAGCGCCATGAGCGCATATTTACGCCACGGAGACGCCGGTTTAGCAGGCTCTGTGGGTTCTGGCGCCGCTTTCGGTGCAGCCTGAGGCTGGGCGGAAACCTGAATTGGTGGCGCAGGCCAGGTGATTTCGCCTTCACGCACCACGGTCACGCCGCGCACAACCACATCGTCAAAATCAACGATGATGTTGCCATCTTTCTCTTTGCAGAGCAGTTTCAGCAGGTTAACGAGGTTAGTACCGTACAGCTGGGACGACTGCGTGGGCAGACGGCCCGGCAGATCCGTATAACCAATCACCTTCACCCCGTTGGCGGTCGTGGATACCTGGTTCGGCACGGTATATTCACAGTTACCGCCGTTTTGCGCGGCCAGGTCGACAATCACGCTGCCCGGCTTCATGGCGTCCACCATCTCACGGGTGATCAGCTTCGGTGCCGGTTTACCCGGGATCAGCGCGGTGGTGACAATAATGTCCACCTCTTTTGCCTGCGCGGCAAAGAGTTCCATTTCCGCTTTGATAAAGGCTTCGGACATGACCTTCGCATAACCATCACCGCTGCCCGCTTCTTCCTTGAAGTCCAGCTCAAGGAACTCGGCGCCCATACTCTGCACCTGCTCCTTCACTTCCGGGCGGGTGTCAAACGCGCGGACGATAGCGCCCAGGCTGTTTGCCGCACCGATAGCCGCCAGGCCTGCCACACCGGCACCAATCACCATCACTTTTGCCGGCGGCACTTTGCCTGCCGCCGTGATCTGACCGGTAAAGAAACGGCCGAATTCGTGGGCGGCTTCGACGATTGCACGGTAACCGGCGATGTTCGCCATTGAACTCAGGGCATCCAGAGACTGCGCGCGCGAAATACGCGGCACGGAGTCCATCGCCATTACCGTCACGCCACGTGCCGCCAGCTTCTCCATCAGCTCTGGGTTTTGGGCAGGCCAGATAAAACTCACCAGCGTGGTGCCCGGGTTCAGCAGCTCAATCTCGCTCTCTTGCGGCGCATTCACCTTCAGAATAACGGGTGATTGCCAGACTTCAGCACCGTCCACCACGTCCGCACCAGCCTGAATAAAGGCCTCGTCATCGAAACTCGCCAGTTTGCCCGCGCCGCTTTCAATGGCGACGGTAAAACCCAGTTTAAGCAGTTGCTCCACCGTTTTTGGTGTCGCCGCTACGCGGGTTTCATTGGCAAACCGTTCTTTTGGTACCCCAATACGCATAGTTTTCCCTTCCATCGGTTTTTGATGATGGTTTATCGATAAATGCCCGCAGTTGCATCAAATTTCGCCATCCTTAGAGCGGCGGCAAATGAGTAACCCCGGAAAATAAAACAGTAACAAACTTTCTATAACCTACTGAAAATAGCGCCTGCGATCTACCGCCTGAAAACACTATTTCTTACATTATCTGTGAAAAATAAGCGATCGGCCTCGCTGACAGAGATATTTACCTTAAATTCATCCTCAGAACCGATAAATCGCGCAAGCGAAGCGGTAAAAACATGATATAGCGCCATATGAGATCAACTTATTAACATTAAATTAACTTGTAAAAGTCATATGCTTTATCACTTTTGCTTGTCAAACGTCTGTTTTTTCAACATATCACTAAATGTTATCGAATCAGATCCTTCGGTGAGCACAGGCTGTGAAAAATGGCGCAGACAGCAACAGGTTTTAAATGCCATAATCGGGACCGTCTCAAATTAACAACAATACCAGTACATGGTTTGCGCAAGGCGAAGGATTATTTTTATGAAGCTTAAGAACACACTCCTGGCGTCCGCACTTCTTTCCGCGACCGCCCTGTCTGCGAATGCCGCGACAGAGTTAACGCCGGAGCAAGCGGCAGCGTTAAAACCTTTTGACCATACGGTCATTGTGGGTCGTTACAACTCTATTGGCGATGCCGTTACCGCCGCATCAAAAGCCGCTGATAAAAACGGCGCAGCGTCGTTTTACGTGCTTGACCAATCCGATCAAGGCAATAGCGGCAACCAGCGCGTGACCATTGCGCTGTACAAAGAGAATGCGCCAAAAGCTGACGCGCCGAAAAACCGCGTGATCAACGGCGTCGTTGAACTGCCTAAAGATCAGGCGATTGAGCTGGAACCGTATGACACCGTTACCGTTCAGGGCTTCTACCGCAGCCAGCCAGAAGTGAACGATGCCATCACCAAAGCCGCGAAACAGAAAGGGGCTTACTCGTTCTACATCGTGCGTCAGGTAGATGCTAACCAGGGTGGCAACCAGCGTATTACCGCATTCATCTATAAAGAAGATGCGAAAAAACGCGTTCTGCAAAGCCCGGATGCCATCCCTGCTGATTCAGAAGCCGGTCGCGCGGCGTTAGCGAAAGGCGGCGAAGAAGCGAAGAAAGTCGAAATTCCAGGCGTAGCAACCTCCGCAGCGCCAAGCGCTGAAGTGGGCCGTTTCTTTGAGACGCAATCCACGAAAGGTGGCCGTTACTCCGTTACCCTGCCAGACGGCACCAAAGTTGAAGAGCTGAACAACGCCACGGCTGCGCAGATGGTGCCGTTCGACAGCATCAAGTTTACCGGCAACTATGGCAACGGTACGGAAGTCTCTTATCAGGTCGCGAAGCGTGCGGCGAAGAAAGGGGCGAAGTACTACCACATCACCCGCCAGTGGCAGGAACGTGGTAACAACATGACCATCAGCGCCGATCTGTACAAGTAACAAAACCCTTCATTAAAGGCGGCTCAATGCCGCCTTTTTTTGTTACTTTTTTTGAATTTCTGCTACACATCATTGCATGCGTTCGTGACACTCCGTAAAATCCCGCGCCTTAGTGTGATCCACCATTTTTATGCGCCTGTGCGAAATAATTATTCTGGATTTGGACCTTTCATAACAGGAAGCCAATGGAAAAGAAACTTGGCCTGAGTGCTTTAACTGCACTCGTTTTAAGCTCAATGCTGGGTGCGGGGGTATTCAGTTTACCGCAGAATATGGCGGCCGTCGCAAGCCCTGCCGCACTGCTGATTGGCTGGGGGATTACCGGCGTTGGCATTTTGCTGCTGGCCTTCGCCATGCTGCTGCTGACCCGTATTCGTCCCGATCTCGATGGCGGTATTTTCACCTACGCGCGGGCCGGTTTTGGGGAACTGATTGGCTTCTGTTCCGCGTGGGGTTACTGGCTGTGTGCGGTGATCGCTAACGTCTCCTATCTGGTTATTGTCTTCTCGGCGCTCAGTTTCTTTACCGATACGCCCGAGCTGCGTCTCTTTGGTGACGGCAACACCTGGCAGTCGATTGTCGGGGCGTCGGTGCTGCTGTGGGTCGTACACTGGCTCATTTTGCGCGGCGTCCAGACAGCGGCAAGCATTAACCTGGTGGCGACGCTGGCCAAACTGGTTCCGCTCGGGCTGTTTATTGTGCTGGCGTTTATGGCATTCCGTCTGGATGTATTTAAACTCGATTTCACTGGCCTTGCGCTGGGCGTCCCCGTCTGGGAGCAGGTGAAAAACACCATGCTGATCACCCTGTGGGTTTTCATTGGTGTTGAAGGTGCGGTGGTGGTCTCTGCCCGCGCGCGCAACAAGCGCGACGTCGGACGCGCCACGCTGCTGGCGGTGCTGGCGGCCCTCGGTGTCTATCTGCTGGTGACGCTGCTGTCGCTGGGTGTGGTGGCTCGTCCTGAACTGGCCGAAATGCGTAACCCATCCATGGCCGGTCTGATGGTGAAAATGCTCGGTAGCTGGGGCGATGTGGTCATTGCCGCGGGGCTGATTATCTCCGTCTGCGGGGCTTATCTGAGCTGGACCATCATGGCGGCAGAAGTGCCTTTCCTGGCTGCCACGCACAAAGCGTTTCCGCGTCTGTTTGCCCGTCAGAATAAAAACAGTGCGCCGTCAGCGTCACTCTGGCTGACGAATATCAGCGTTCAGGTCTGCCTGGTGCTGATCTGGCTCACAGGTTCGGACTATAACACCCTGCTGACCATCGCCTCGGAGATGATTCTGGTACCCTATTTCTTAGTGGGTGCGTATCTGTTAAAAATCGCCACCCGCCCGGCGCACTATGCGGTGGGGATCGGCGCCTGTATTTACGGCTTGTGGTTGTTGTATGCTTCCGGGCCTATGCACCTGCTGCTGTCGGTGGTGTTGTATGCGCCGGGCCTGCTGGTGTTTATCTATGCCCGCCGTACTCATCAGCTGGAGAACGCGCTTAAACGCCGTGAAATGGCCCTCATCGGGCTGTTACTGGTTGCTGCCGTACCGGCAACCTGGATGTTAATGGGATAACCCTGCGTTTCCCATTGTTGAACTGAAAAGGAGAATACGATGGGAACTGCGCAGCATCGCCCAATACTGATCACCGGTGGAGGCCGTCGTATCGGCCTCGCCCTCGCCCATCACTTTCTCAACCTTCGCCACCCGGTCATTGTCAGTTACCGCACGGAATACCCCTCGATAGACGGGCTACGAAAAGCAGGTGCAACCTGTATTCAGGCTGATTTCTCCACCGACGACGGCATACTTGCCTTTGCGGATAAGGTCAAATCAACGACCCACGGTCTGCGGGCGATTATCCATAACGCCAGCGCATGGCTTGCAGAAAAACCCGGTACGTCGCTCAGCGAAACGCTCGCCTGTATGCTGCAGATCCACGTCAATGCCCCCTATTTGCTTAACCATGCCCTGCTGGATCTGCTGCGCGGCCACGGCCATGCCGCGGGTGACATTATTCATTTCACCGATTATGTGGTGGAGCGCGGGAGCGACAAACACATCGCTTATGCGGCGAGTAAAGCCGCACTGGATAACATGACGCGTTCATTTGCCCGCAAGCTGGCACCAGAGGTCAAGGTGAACGCCATCGCCCCGGCGATGATTTTATTCAATGAGGGCGATGATGCCGAGTATCGTCAGCAGGCGCTGAATAAATCCCTGATGAAAATCGCCCCTGGCGAGAAAGAGGTGATCGACCTTATCGATTATCTGCTCACCAGCTGTTACGTCACCGGCAGAACCTTTGCCGTGGACGGCGGGCGACCGCTGCGCTAGTGATAGCGGCTCCAGAAGAAAATCAGCACCCAGGCGCTGAGCCCCCAGCAGACCACCGCCCCGCCCAGCGCCAGGGGAAGCCGCAGAAAGCCCGTGAAATACCACAAGGACAACAGGTAGAGAAAGTAAGGGATGATTGACCACATGCCAAACACAATGGTGGTGCGCAGCGCCTCAGTGCCGCGTTCCGAGGCGACAATGTAGTGTGCAATGAGCGCAAACGTCGGGAAGAGCGGAATCAGCCCGGCAATGTAGTAATTTTTGGTTTTTGCCAGTACGCCAATCAATAACACCACCAGCGCGCCCAGCGCGGCTTTTATCGCCAGCCCCATGCTTTTTCCTATAACAATCAAGTAACAATATGAGCCAGAATAACGGAACTGACGTTAATTTTGAAAGATTAATGGAAGGTTAAGGTTACGCGGTGTATGTTGGCATTTTTCGCGATAACAGACGTTGTATGAATAAGATTGTTTATGTAGAAGATGAGCCCGAAGTGGGGCAATTGATCGCCGCTTATCTGGGTAAACATGATATGGACGTTATTGTTGAGCCACGTGGCGATCGCGCCGAAGAGGTCGTGGTGCGTGAAAACCCGGATCTGGTGCTGCTGGATATCATGTTGCCCGGCAAAGACGGGATGACGCTGTGCCGCGACCTGCGGGCTCAGTGGGATGGCCCTATCGTGCTGCTGACCTCACTGGACAGCGACATGAACCATATTCTGTCGCTGGAGATGGGGGCCAATGACTACATTCTTAAAACCACGCCGCCTGCCGTTCTGCTCGCCCGTCTGCGCCTGCATTTGCGCCAGCATGCCAGCAGTGAACGCGAGGTGCCGGCGCAGTCCCTGATGCCGCATAAAGCGATGCGGTTTGGCACGTTATCCATCGATCCGGTTAACCGCCAGGTCCTGCTTTCCGGTGAGCTTATCGCGCTCTCTACCGCCGATTTTGACCTGCTCTGGGAGCTGGCCACCCATGCGGGGCAGATTATGGACCGTGACGCGTTGCTGAAAAACCTGCGCGGCGTAAGTTACGATGGAATGGATCGCAGTGTTGACGTGGCTATTTCGCGACTGCGTAAGAAACTGCAGGACAACGCCACCGAGCCGTACCGCATCAAAACCGTGCGTAACAAGGGTTATCTGTTCGCCCCGCACGCCTGGGAAACCTGATCGCGTTGGCAAAATAGCATAGCCTGCGCGAAATGAAGGCATTACATGACAATGCCCTTTCTTTCGCGCGTTAATTTGCCCGTTGGCGCAACAATTAACTTGCTAAGCCAGCGAACTAATCCATAATTACTTTTCCTGCATTCCTTCTTGAGCTCGCACCGGGCCCGCCACATAAACGTTTTTATCGCGACGCTTTCGCTACCTCTCTCCCATAAAATCTTGAAATGAGGATTTAAGCCTATGACATATGTATAGCTACCATGACGTAGAAGCCATCAAAACCAATCTTGAATGGATTGTTAATCAGGCAACGCTTAACCAAGCCTCCCCCACGCGTGCCGACCAAAAAGCCCTCTTTGATCTTCTGGAACTGATTCAGTCTTACGAAATATTGTTGGATTTAATTAACGAATTCGGAAGCGCCGTGATTGATGCGGAGATCGCGGAAGGCCTGAGCGTGATAGAAAAACTCATCGCCAAAATCAAAAGAAGTACTCACGCCATGTAACAAACCTCGGCACGGCTCAGATAATACGTTTGTCGTGCATGATGGTGGTGAAAACACCGGAAGGTTTTTCATGTATATTCTGCATGTATCGTTTTTTCGGTGAGATTTAATGAAAAAGCTTTTTGTGCAGTTTTATCTTTTGCTGTTTGTCTGCTTCCTGGTGATGACCATGCTGGTCGGGCTGGTCTATAAGTTCACTGCCGAACGAGCGGGCAGGCAGTCGCTGGACGATCTGATGAAAAGCTCTCTTTATCTGATGCGCAGCGAACTGCGTGAAATTCCGCCACATGACTGGGCGAGAACCTTAAAAGAGCTGGATTTGAACCTGTCGTTCGATCTGCGCATTGAACCGCTGAAGGATTTCGATTTAGATCCGCCTGCCATGCAGCGCCTGCGTGACGGGGATATCGTGGCACTGGATGAGAAATACACCTTTATCCAGCGCATTCCGCGCAGTCATTATGTGCTGGCTGTAGGGCCGGTGCCTTATCTCTATTATCTGCACCAGATGCGCCTGCTGGATATGGCCCTGATGGCCTTTATCGCCATTTCACTCGCCTTCCCGGTCTTTATCTGGATGCGCCCACACTGGCAGGACATGCTCAAACTGGAATCCGCCGCACAGCGCTTTGGCGAGGGGCATCTTACCGAGCGTATTCACTTTGACAGCGGGTCCAGCTTTGAACGTCTGGGGGTTGCATTTAACCAGATGGCCGATAACATCAACGCCCTGATTGCCAGTAAAAAACAACTGATCGACGGGATTGCTCATGAGCTGCGCACGCCGCTGGTGCGCCTGCGCTACCGGCTGGAGATGAGCGAAAACCTTACGGCGGCAGAGTCTCAGGCGTTAAACCGCGACATCGGCCAGCTTGAAGCGCTCATTGAGGAGCTGCTTACCTACGCTCGCCTTGACCGTCCACAAAATGAACTGCACCTCAGTACCCCGGATCTGCCGACGTGGATCCAAACCCATATTGATGACGTCCAGAGCGTCAATCCGCAACGCACCCTGTTAACGCGCGTCACACCGGGTGATTACGGCGCGCTGGACATGCGCCTGATGGAACGCGTGCTGGATAATCTGATGAACAACGCCATGCGCTACAGCGAGAGCACGCTGCGGATTGGCCTGGACTTGCAGGACAATCAGGCCCGTCTGACGGTGGAAGACGATGGCCCCGGCATCGCCCCGGATGCGCGTGAAACCGTGTTCGAGCCGTTTGTGCGTCTCGACCCGAGCCGCGACCGTGCCACGGGAGGGTGTGGTCTGGGACTGGCGATTGTCCACTCTATCGCGCAGGCGATGGGCGGCACGGTGCAGTGCGGGGAGAGTGAACTCGGCGGCGCATGCTTCTGCTTTAGCTGGCCGGTGTACCATAACATCGCCCTTCCCGTTCCTGCCTGACCTTAACCGCACGCTGGCCTGACCCGGCGTGCTGTGCTATACCATGAGTATGTTGTAACTAATGGGGATTCACATGGCGACATACGATCTTATCGAAAGGCTGAACAGCACCTTTCGGGAGATGGAGCATGAGCTGTTAACGCTGACCGAGCGCCTGCAGGCCTGCCGCCTGTTGGCTGCGCGGGTCTTTACCCTGCCGGAGGTGGCAAAAGGCGCAGAGCACGATCCGCTGCAAACCATCGACGTCAAACAGCATATCGGCCAATCCGCGCGGGATCTGGCGCTACAGCACTATCGTCGCCTGTTTATTCAGCAGCAGTCAGAAAACCGCAGCAGCAAGGCGGCCGTTCGCCTGCCGGGGGTGATCTGTCTGCAAACGGACGCCGAAACCCGTGAGGCGCTGGAAACCCAGATTACGCACATCAATACCCTGAAAGCGGCATTTGAAAAGATCATTACCGAAGAGTCAGGCCTGGCGCCAGCCGCCCGCTTTGAGTGGGTGCACCGCCAGCTTCCGGGTTTAATCACCCTGAATGCCTACCGTACGCTGACGGTACTGCGTCAGCCCGCCACGCTGCGCTTCGGCTGGGCCAACAAGCACATTATCAAAAACTTTACCCGGGATGAGATCCTGGCCCAGCTGGAAAAGAGCCTGAAAACGCCGCGCACCGTGGCTCCGTGGTCGCGCGAGCAGTGGATTGAGCGCCTGGAGCAGGAGTATCACAGCATCGCGTCATTGCCCGTTGAAACGCGCCTGAAGATTAAACGCCCGGTGAAGGTGCAGCCTATCGCCCGCGTCTGGTATTCAGGCCAGCAAAAGCAGATCCAGTACGCCTGCCCAACGCCGCTGATTGCGCTCTATGATGCCGATCAGGGCGCCGTGGTACCGGACATTGGCGAACTGCTGAATTACGATGCGGAAAACGTTCAGCATCGCTATAAGCCTCAGGCGCAGCCGCTGCAGCTGATTATTCCCCGGCTGCACCTGTATGTGGCGACGTGACTATTTCAGGCTGCCGACCATCGCTTCAGGGCGGACCCAGGCATCAAACTCGGCTTCCGTGAGATAGCCGAGCGCCAGCGCAGAGGCTTTCAGCGTCAGCCCCTCTTTATGCGCCTTTTTGGCGATCTCAGCGGCTTTGTCGTAGCCGATATGGGTATTGAGGGCGGTCACCAGCATCAGCGACTCATTGAGCAACTGGCTGATTCGCTCGCGGTTCGGCTCAATGCCGGAGGCGCAATGCGCGTTGAAACTCTCCATGCCGTCCGCCAGCAGACGTACAGACTGAAGCACATTGTGGATAACCATCGGACGATAGACGTTCAGCTCGAAATTGCCTGACGCACCGCCCATGTTGACGGCCACGTCATTTCCCAGCACCTGACAGCAGAGCATGGTCATGGCTTCACACTGCGTCGGGTTCACTTTGCCCGGCATAATGGAGCTACCCGGTTCATTTTCCGGGATGCTGATTTCACCAATGCCGCAGCGCGGGCCAGAGGCCAGCCAGCGCACGTCGTTGGCGATTTTCATCAGTGATGCCGCCAGCCCTTTCAGCGCACCATGCGTATGAACCAGCGCGTCGCAGGTTGCCAGCGCCTCAAACTTATTGGGCGCGGTAACAAACGGTTGCCCGGTAATCGCGGCCAGCTCTTCCGCCACGCGCACCGCGTACTCCGGATGGGTATTTAACCCCGTCCCCACCGCCGTGCCGCCCAGCGCCAGCTCAGAGAGATGCGGCAGGCTGTGCTCAATGTGTTTGAGATTGTGTTCCAGCATCGCCACCCAGCCGGATATCTCCTGTCCAAGGGTCAGCGGCGTGGCATCCTGCAGGTGGGTACGCCCGATTTTGACGATATCACTGAAGGCCTGGGCTTTCTCGTTAAGGGTGCTTTTAAGCACATTTAGCTGCGGGATAAGCTGTTCACGGATGGCAATCACCGCCGCCACGTGCATTGCCGTCGGGAAGACATCGTTGGAGCTCTGGCTCTTGTTAACGTCATCGTTCGGGTGAACCTTACGCTCCATACCGCGCACGCCGCCCAGCAACTCGCTTGCCCGGTTGGCCAGCACTTCATTCATGTTCATGTTGCTCTGCGTGCCAGAGCCGGTCTGCCAGATGGCCAGGGGGAATTCGTCGGGATGCTTGCCCGCCAGCACTTCGTCGGCGGCACTGATGATGGCGTTGGCTTTGTCAGCCGCCAGCAGGCCCAGATCCAGATTCACTTTGGCGGCGGCACGTTTGGTCAGCGCCAGCGCCTGAATCAGCGAAACGGGCATTTTCTCTGTCGAAATACGGAAATGTTCCAGCGAGCGCTGGGTTTGCGCCCCCCAGAGTTTGTCGGCCGGAACGTCGATCGCGCCCATCGAATCTTTCTCACGGCGATGCGTTGTCATTACTTTCTCCTTGATAATTAAAGATGGGATTGCTCACATGCTTAAGAGATAAGTATTGATGACTTCTGAGAAACGTTATGGCGCTTTGTGCGCTCTTTTTGTTGTCGGGTGGCGTAGCCGCCACCCGGCTTTTTAGCTTACTTCACACATGCCGAACACTGAGAGGACTGGATCTGCTTGAAGAAGTCATTGCCTTTGTCATCCACCAGGATAAACGCCGGGAAATCTTCCACTTCAATTTTCCAGATCGCTTCCATACCCAGTTCCGGGTATTCCACGCACTCCAGGCTCTTGATGCTGCCCTGCGCCAGTACGGCCGCCGGACCACCGATACTGCCCAGGTAGAACCCACCGTGCTTGTGGCACGCGTCCGTCACCTGCTGGCTGCGGTTGCCTTTCGCCAGCATGATCATGCTGCCGCCGTTGGCCTGGAGCTGGTCAACATAGGAGTCCATGCGGCCTGCGGTGGTTGGGCCTAATGAGCCGGAGGCATAACCCTCTGGCGTTTTCGCCGGGCCCGCGTAGTAGATCGGATGATCTTTGATGTACTGCGGCAACCCTTCGCCGTTGTCCAGGCGCTCTTTCAGCTTCGCATGGGCGATGTCGCGGCCGACGATGATCGTGCCGTTCAGGGAGAGACGCGTCGAGACCGGGTACTGAGACAGCTGCGCCAGAATCTCTTTCATCGGACGGTTCAGATCAACGCGAACCGCTTCACCTTCACCGGCTTTACGCAGCGCTTCCGGAATGTATTTACCCGGGTTGTTCTCCAGTTTTTCGATCCACACGCCTTCACGGTTGATCTTCGCTTTGATATTACGATCCGCCGAGCATGAGACGCCCATACCCACCGGGCAGGATGCGCCGTGGCGCGGCAGACGGATCACACGCACGTCGTGAGCAAAGTATTTACCGCCGAACTGTGCGCCGAACCCCAGATTACGCGCTTCTTCCAGCAGCTCCTGCTCAAGCTGAACATCGCGGAACGCCTGGCCGTGTTCGTTCCCTTCGGTTGGCAGGCCGTCGTAGTATTTGGTCGATGCCAGCTTCACGGTTTTCAGCGTCGCTTCCGCCGACGTGCCGCCAATGACAAAGGCGATATGGTATGGCGGGCAGGCTGCAGTCCCGAGGGTACGCATTTTTTCCACCAGGTAGTTCTTCAGCTTGCCCGGTGTGAGCAACGCTTTCGTTTCCTGGTAGAGGTAAGTTTTGTTGGCTGAACCGCCGCCTTTCGCGATGCAAAGGAATTTGTACTCATCGCCGTCCACGCTGTAGAGGTCAATTTGCGCAGGCAGGTTGGTGCCGGTGTTGACCTCTTTATACATATCCAGCGCCGCGTTTTGCGAGTAGCGCAGGTTGTCTTCGGTGTAAGTGTTGTAGACACCGTGCGCCAGCGCGGCTTCATCGCCGCCACCGGTCCAAACACGCTGGCCTTTTTTACCCACGATGATGGCCGTACCGGTGTCCTGGCAGGTCGGCAGAATGCCTTTTGCCGCGATATCGGAGTTACGCAGGAACTGCAGCGCGACATACTTATCGTTTTCGCTGGCCTCCGGGTCGCTGAGAATATCGGCCACCTGCTGCTGATGCGCAGGACGGAGCATAAACGAGGCGTCGTGGAAGGCGTGCTGCGCCAGTAAGGTCAGCGCCTGCGGATCGACTTTGAGGATCTCCTGCCCTTCAAACTCAGAGACAGAGACGTGATCGCGGGTTAACAGGTAATATTCGGTCTGATCCTTACCGAGCGGGAAAGGATCCTGGTAATGAAAGGGTTTGTTCGACATTGTTCTCTCACTTACTGCGTCGGTCTGATTATTCAGGGCAGATGTTCCGCTGCCCGGCTTAAAAGCGAGTCAGCTTATCCTACACAATTTTTTAACAAAAACTGAGACTAGTACGACTTTTTACATCCGCAGGTTACTTCCAGGTGGTTTATTGCTTTAATACCCGGAGTTTATTCCACATTTGAATCAGGGCTTGATAATGCAAAAACTCATCAACTCAGTGCAAAACTACGCCTGGGGAAGTAAAACTGCGTTAACGGAACTCTACGGTATCGCGAACCCGGACAACCTGCCGATAGCAGAACTGTGGATGGGCGCCCACCCGAAGAGCAGCTCAAAAGTTGAAGATGCCAGCGGCCAGGTGCGCGCGCTGCGCGACGTAATTGATGCCGATAAAGCCACGCTGCTGGGCAACAGCGTGGCCAGCCGTTTTGGCGAGCTGCCGTTCCTGTTTAAGGTGCTGTGTGCCGATCAACCTCTCTCCATCCAGGTTCACCCGAACAAGAAAGCCTCTGAAATTGGCTTTGCAAAAGAGAATGCGGCCGGTATCCCATTAGATGCCGCCGAGCGTAACTATAAAGATCCGAACCACAAGCCGGAGCTGGTCTTTGCGCTGACCCCTTTCCTGGCGATGAACGCGTTTCGCAAGTTCTCCGAGATCATCTCTCTGCTGCAGCCGGTCGCAGGAGCGCATAACGCTATCGCGCATTTCCTGGCAAATCCGAACGCGGAAAGCCTGAGCCAGCTGTTCGCCAGCCTGCTCAACATGCAGGGCGACGAGAAATCCCACGCCCTGGCGGTGCTGAAAGCGGCGCTGGACGGCCAGCAGGGCGAACCATGGGACACCATCCGTCTGATTTCTGCGTTTTACCCGGACGACAGCGGCCTGTTCTCCCCGCTGCTGCTGAACGTGGTGAAGCTAAACCCGGGCGAAGCCATGTTCCTGTTCGCGGAAACGCCGCATGCCTATCTGCAGGGTGTGGCGCTGGAGGTAATGGCCAACTCCGACAACGTGCTGCGCGCGGGTCTGACGCCGAAATATATCGACATCCCTGAACTGGTGGCTAACGTGAAGTTTGTGGCAAAACCTGCTGCCGAGCTGCTTACTCAGCCCGTCAAAAATGGCGCAGAGCTGGACTTCCCTATTCCGGTTGACGATTTTGCTTTCTCCCTGCACGACCTCAGCCAGACCGAAACGACCATCGCGCAGGAGAGCGCGGCGATCCTGTTCTGCGTTGAGGGTGAAGCGACACTGCATAAAGGCGAACAGCGTCTGGTGCTTAAGCCGGGTGAGTCAGCATTCGTTGCTGCTAATGAGTCCCCGGTAAGCGTGAGCGGTACCGGTCGCCTGGCGCGCGTATTTAATAAGCTTTAGACAATACTGAATTTTTTAACAACTCTTGCTAAGCTAGTGGCAGGCTTTATATCTCCGGGCGGTTTCTACCGCCTGGTTTCATTTTAGGGATAGTCGCAATGAAAAAATCGGTCGTAGCGGTAGGCGTGATTGTAGCGTTAGGCGTAGTCTGGACGGGAGCATCCTGGTTTACCGGGAAGCAGCTGGAGAGCCGTCTGGCTGAGATGGTGGCACAGGCTAACAGCCAAATTAAGCGTGGCGCACCGGAAGCGGGTGTAGAGCTGAGCTATCAGAATTATGAGCGCGGGGTATTCACCAGCCATATGCAGCTTGTGGTGAAGCCCGTTGCCGGAAATGAAAATGGCTGGCTGAAGCCGGGCCAGACGGTGGTGCTGGATGAGGTGGTAAGTCACGGTCCGTTCCCGCTGGCGCAGCTGAAGTCCTTTAACCTGATTCCATCAATGGCGTCCGTTCACACCGTGCTGGTGAATAACGACTTAACTAAGCCGCTGTTCGATCTGGCAAAAAATGAATCACCTTTCGCGGTTGATACCCGCATCAGCTATGCCGGTGACACCCGCTCGAATATCGCGCTGAAGGCGCTGAACTACGAGAAAGAGAACGAGAAAGTCACCTTCAGCGGTGGCAACTTCACCGTAGATGCTGACCGCGAAGGGAACGTGCTCTCCCTGACAGGGGAAGCGCAAAGCGGTCTGGTCAACGCAGTTAACGAATACGATCAGAATGTACAGATTACCTTCAACAATTTGAAAGCAGACGGCAACAGCCGCATGACCGACTTCAAAGAGCGTATCGGCGATCAGAAACTCTCGATTGATAAGATTGCCATTGCGATTGAAGGTAAAGAGATGGCCGTGCTGGAAGGCATGGACGTTGATGGTAAATCGGATGTCTCCAAAGACGGTAAGAGCATCAATACTCAGCTGGATTACACCCTGAAGAGCCTGAAAGTGCAGAATCAGGACCTGGGTACCGGCAAGCTTTCGCTGAAGATCGGCAATATTGACGGTCAGGCGTGGCATGAATTCAGCCAGAAATACAGCAAAGAGAGCCAGGCGCTGCTGACCGATGCCGCGCTGCAGCAGAACCCGGAAGTGTATCAGCAGCAGGCGATGGCCGTGCTGTTCAACAACCTGCCTATTCTGCTCAAAGGTGAACCGGTGATCACCGTCGCTCCGCTGAGCTGGAAAAACAGCAAAGGCGAAACCAGCTTTAACCTGTCTCTGTTCCTGAAAGATCCGGCAACCGCAACGGGCGAACCGCAAACGCTGGCCCAGGAAGTGGATCGCAGCGTGAAGTCTCTGGACAGCAAGCTGACGATCCCAATGGATATGGCAACCGAATTTATGACTCAGATTGCGAAGCTTGAAGGGTACGGCGATGACGATGCCGGCAAGCTGGCAAACCAGCAGGTGAAAGGCCTGGCGGCGATGGGCCAGATGTTCCGCATCACAAAGGTGGACGACAACACGATTTCCACCAGCCTGCAGTATGCCAACGGCCAGGTGACGCTCAACGGTGACAAAATGCCGCTGGAGGACTTTGTCGGCATGTTTGGTATGCCTGCCCTGGGCATGCCGGAACCGGCTGAACCAGCAGCGCCAGCCGAACCTGCGGCGCCGCAGCAGTAAACGACAAAACCCCTCGCATGAGGGGTTTTTTATTGCCGGGGGGCGGCGATGCCTTATCTGGCCTACACTCCGCAACGTGCTCTGGATTATTTCACCGTTACCAAACGCGCCGCCACAATCTGGTGCCCGGCCTGCACGTCTGTTTTTTCGATGCGCTGCATGATCCTGTCCGCCAGCGTGTAACCCATCTCCCGTGCGGGCGTGGTGGCCCAGACGATGGGCAGATCGTCCAGCGCATTTTCGCCAACGTCGGCAAATGCCCCTAACGCCACCTGATGGCCGAAGAAGGTTTCAACCCCCCCCTCACCGCTCTGACGCCCGGCGCGGATCAGACCAAACCAGGCCCCCATCGCAATCACATCGTTATAGCAAATCACGGCGCTTATTGTCGGACTGCTGCTTAACAGCGCACCGATCGCTTCTGCGGCTTTTTTCTGACTGGATTCACACTCTACCACCCACTCGCTGTGGAACGGTAAACCGTATTTAATCAGCGTCGCGCAATAACCGCCCACCCGTTCGGCGCGGGTCAGCGACGAGCTTTTTCCGCCGAGCCAGGAAATCCGCTGATGTCCGCGACGAATAAGATGCTCGGTCAACATTTGAGCCGCCTGCATGTTGTCTGGCCGCAGGGTATCGGCTTCATCCAGATAACTGGCGCGCGACGCAAAGACCAGCGGCACCCCTTTAGCGGCCGCGCGCTCGCATAATTCACTGCTCACGCCCGACGCTCCGGCAACAATCACACCGTCAACGCCCTGGGTGAGCAGCATGTCGAGCCGGGAAAGAAGCTGGTCCGGCTCGCGTCCACCGTGGAGCAGAAACACCATTCGTCCCTGCGCCTCCAGCGCTTCGGTCAACCCGGCGGTCAGTTCGGCGTAAAAGGGTGAAGTCAGGTCACGCACAATCAGGCCAATCACGCCGCTTTGTCCCCCGCGCAGGGCCGACGCCTGACGGTTACGCACAAAACCCAGTTGTTCAACGGCGTCGTTAACCCGCTGACCGGTCGCGGGAGAGATGCGCCCTTTTCCACTCAGGACCAGTGAAACGGTGCTGACGGAAACGCCCGCCGCCAGCGCGACATCGTTGATGGTGATCTTTTTCGCTACAGCCATGTGTTGGCGTGACTCCCTGATAATGAGATCGGTAAAACGTTTTATCAATACGTTATCTTTATACTACCAGTGAAAGGCTGAGAATGTGATTCAGCGCGCACTAAACTTTGATAAAACGTTTTATCTTCTCGCAGCATTGAAGCAGACAAACTGATTTTAACAATAAAGGAGTCGTTTTATGACGGCGAAAACAGCACAAAAAATATCGCTGTGGGAATTTTTCCAGCAACTGGGTAAAACCTTTATGCTGCCCGTGGCGCTTCTCTCGTTCTGCGGGATCATGCTCGGGATCGGCAGCTCGCTCAGCAGTAAGGACGTCATTACGCTGATCCCGATCCTCGGTACCCCTGTGCTGCAGGCGATCTTTATCTGGATGAGTAAGGTCGGCTCCTTTGCCTTCAGTTTCCTGCCCGTGATGTTCTGTATCGCCATCCCGCTGGGCCTGGCGCGTGAGAATAAAGGCGTGGCGGCGTTCGCCGGTTTTGTGGGCTACGCGGTGATGAACCTTGCGGTGAACTTCTGGCTGACCGCCAAAGGCATCCTGCCCACTACCGATGCTGTGGTGCTGAAAGCCAACAACATTCAGAGCGTGATTGGTATTCAGTCCATCGACACTGGGATCCTCGGCGCGGTGATCGCGGGGGTCATTATCTGGATGCTGCATGAGCGCTTCCACAATATCCGCCTCCCCGATGCCCTGGCTTTCTTCGGCGGCACCCGCTTCGTGCCAATTATTACTCTCGTGGTCATGGGGCTGTTTGGTCTGGTCATCCCGCTGATCTGGCCGGTCTTTGCGCTCGGTATCAACGGTATTGGCCGTATCATTAACGGCGCGGGCGATTTCGGCCCGATGATCTTCGGTACCGGCGAACGTCTGCTGCTGCCGTTTGGCCTGCAACATATCCTGGTGGCGCTGATTCGCTTCACCGAAGCAGGCGGCACCATGGAAGTGTGCGGTCATGATGTAAGCGGTGCGCTGACCATCTTCCAGGCGCAGCTGAGCTGCCCAACCACTCATGGCTTCTCTGAGAGTGCGACCCGCTTCCTGTCACAGGGTAAAATGCCGGCCTTCCTCGGCGGTCTGCCAGGCGCGGCGCTGGCGATGTACCACTGCGCCCGACCGGAAAATCGTCACAAAATTAAAGGGCTGTTGATTTCCGGGGTAATCGCCTGCGTTGTAGGCGGTACGACTGAGCCTATCGAATTCCTGTTCCTGTTTGTCGCGCCGGTGCTGTATCTCATCCACGCGGTGCTGACCGGTCTGGGCTTTACCGTGATGGCGGTGCTGGGTGTCACCATCGGTAACACCGACGGCAACGTAATTGATTTCGTGGTGTTCGGCATCCTGCATGGTTTGTCCACCAAGTGGTATCTGGTGCCGGTCGTGGCGGCGATCTGGTTCGTGGTGTACTACGGTATCTTCCGCTTCGCCATCACCCGCTTTAACCTGAAAACGCCAGGCCGCGATGCCGAAACCGCCACCAGCGTGGAACAGGCCGTTGCCGGTACAGTGGGTAAATCGGGTTATAACACGCCGGCAATTCTGGCGGCGCTGGGCGGTGCGGATAACATTACCTCTCTGGATAACTGCATTACCCGTCTGCGTCTGTCGGTGGCGGATATGTCGAAAGTGGATACCAATGCCCTGAAAGCCAACCGGGCAATCGGCGTGGTACAGTTGAATCAGCACAATTTGCAGGTGGTTATCGGCCCGCAGGTGCAGTCGGTCAAAGATGAGCTGGCCACCCTGATGCGCACAGTCGAAGCCTGATGCCTCACCCCCTCACGCAGAGGGGGTTTTACTTTAAGGACATACGTCATGTTTGATTTCTCGACCGTTGTCGATCGCCACGGCACCTGGTGTACACAGTGGGATTATGTTGCCGACCGTTTTGGTGCCGCCGACCTGCTGCCCTTTACGATCTCTGATATGGATTTCGCCACCGCCCCCTGCATTATCGATGCGCTACATCAACGTATTGATCACCGCGTGTTTGGCTACAGCCGCTGGAAAAACGAAGAATTCCTGGCCGCGGTGACGCACTGGTTCCAGCAACGTTTTAACAGCCGGATTGATACTGAAACCGTTGTTTATGGCCCTTCCGTGATCTATATGGTCTCTGAGCTGATTCGCCTGTGGTCGATGTCGGGAGACGGTGTGGTGGTGCATACCCCGGCTTATGATGCGTTTTATAAAGCCATTGAAGGCAATGCGCGCCACGTAGTGCCAGTGGCGATGGAGAAACAGGCGACGGGCTGGCAGGGAAATATGGCCGCGCTTGAGGCCGCCCTGGCGAAACCGGAAAACAAAATATTGCTGCTGTGCAGCCCGCAAAACCCGACCGGCAAGGTCTGGACGCAGGAGGAGCTGGCGCAGATGGCTGAACTGTGCGCGCGCTATGACGTGGCGGTGATAAGCGATGAAATTCATATGGACATGGTATGGGGAGAACATCGCCACACGCCATGGAACAGGGTCGCGCGCGGTAAATGGGCACTGCTGACCTCAGGCTCCAAGAGCTTTAATATCCCGGCACTGACCGGCGCATATGGGTTAATAGGCGATGAGGAGAGCCGTAATGCGTATCTGAGCGCGCTAAAAGGCCGTGACGGCCTCTCCTCTCCCTCCGTGCTGGCACTGACGGCGCATATTGCCGCCTATCAGCAGGGTGAGCCGTGGCTTGCCGCGCTGCGCGACTATCTGGAAGAGAACCTGAAATTTATCGCACGTGAAATGAACAGCGCTTTTCCGGTACTAAACTGGACGCCACCCGAGGCGACCTATCTCGCCTGGATTGACCTGCGCCCGTTAAATATTGACGATCGCGCCCTGCAAAACGTACTGATTGAGCAGCAAAAAGTCGCCATCATGCCGGGATATACCTATGGAAACGAAGGCATCGGTTTTATCCGCCTGAATGCCGGCTGCCCGCGCAGCAAGCTGGAACAAGGGGTGCAGCGGCTGATTGCGGGTATCAACACGCTCCTGTAGTTTGTTTGCGCAACGGAATATTCCCTTGCGCAAATAGCTTTTTACCTCGTTTTGTTTTTATAATGTGGCGCACTTTAACCAGAAAAGAGTGCGACCATGATTGATACACGCCTGCCTTTAACAGATATTCATCGTCACCTTGACGGTAACATTCGTGCCCAAACCATCCTCGATCTTGGCCGCCAGTACAATTTAACGCTCCCTGCTCAATCGCTTGAAACCCTGATCCCGCACGTTCAGGTCACCTCTAATGAACCGGATCTGGTCAGTTTTTTGAGCAAACTCGACTGGGGCGTAAAGATGCTGGCCTCACTGGATGCCTGTCGCCGTGTCGCTTTTGAGAATATCGAAGATGCCGCCCGTAACGGCCTGCATTATGTCGAACTGCGCTTTTCGCCAGGCTATATGGCGATGACCCACAGCCTGCCCGTTGCAGGCGTGGTTGAAGCCGTTATTGAAGGTGTCCGTGAAGGGTGCAAAGCCTTCGATGTGCAGGCCCGTTTGATTGGCATCATGAGCCGTACCTTCGGCGAAGCGGCCTGTCTGCAGGAACTGGAAGCGCTGCTGGCGCATCGTGACGCGATCACCGCAGTCGACCTGGCCGGGGATGAACTGGGCTTCCCGGGCAGCCTGTTCCTGTCACATTTCAACCGCGCACGTGATGCCGGCTGGCATGTAACCGTTCACGCCGGTGAAGCGGCGGGGCCGGAGAGCATCTGGCAGGCCATCCGTGAACTGGGTGCCGAGCGTATCGGTCACGGTGTAAAAGCGGTGGAAGATCGCGCCCTGATGGACTTCCTGGCCGAGCAACGTATCGGGATCGAATCCTGCCTAACCTCCAATATTCAGACCAGCACCGTGCCCGCGCTGGATAAGCACCCGCTGAAAACCTTCCTTGAGCACGGCGTGCTGGCCTCGCTGAATACCGATGACCCGGCGGTACAGGGCGTGGACATTATCCACGAGTATACTGTCGCCGCACCGCAGGCGGGCCTGAGCCGCGAACAGATCCGCCAGGCGCAGATTAATGGGCTGGAGATGGCCTTCCTCACGCCGGAAGAGAAGCAGGCGCTTCGGGATAAGGTGGCAAACGCGTAACCCCTTTGCCGGGTGGCGGCTACGCCCTACCCGGCCAACAACACTTATGCCAGACAGAGCGTGGCGCGATGTTTGGCAGATTCAATGCCCAGTTCGATCAACTCCATAATCTGAATCGCCTGACTGGCTGGTACCGGGTTTTCCCCCGTGCCGTTCAGCGCATCACGCACGGCCGCATAATATGCCGGGTAGTTCCCCGGGCTCGTCAGCAAGGTTTCTTCCACCAGCGTCTCCCCCTCCACTTTAGTCACCACCCCGTCTCGCATATCATATCCCCAGTCTTCCTGAGGCAAACGCTCGCCGTTTTTCAGCCTGTCTTCCTGCGGATCCAGACCAAATTTCACGTAGCTCCCCCGCGTACCATGGATGATATAACGCGCAGATTCCGCAGCCGCAACCATCGTTCCGTGCAGCACTATCCGCCGTTGCGGGTAGCTCAGGATGGCATGAAAATAATCGGTCGTTTGCGCGCCGGGTCTGAGCTGGGCCAGATCAACCGTCATACTCACCGGCAGGCCAAACAGATTCACGGCCTGGTCGAGCAGGTGTGGGGCTAAATCGTACCAGATGCCGCTGCCTGGCCCGGCTTGCTCACGCCAGCGATTTCGCACCTGCGGCCGGAAACGATCAAAATGCGATTCAAAGAAGGTTATCTCCCCGAGCGTTCCCTCGCTGAGCAGCGCTTTTACCGTGAGAAAATCGCTGTCCCAGCGGCGGTTATGAAACACCGACAGCAGTCTGCCAAGGCTTTTCGCCAGCGCATCCAGCTCGCGTGCCTGAGACAACGTCACGGTAAAGGGTTTATCGACGACGACATGCTTACCGGCTTCCAGCGCCGCCTTCGCCAGCGGGAAATGGGTATCATTCGGCGTGGGGATCACAATTAAATCGATATTCGGATCATTGAAAAGGTGCTTAGGCTCAGAGACAACCGGAACGGTGGGCCAGTCGGCATGCACCTTGGTGGCATCGCTGCTCGACACCGCCGCCAGCGCCATTCCCGGCGTACCGGCAATTAACGGCGCATGGAATGTTTTGCTCGCATACCCGTAACCAATAAGCCCGACACGGATGCTATCACTCATAGTGTTGCCCTCTCCTGTGATGTTCTTATTTCACACTGGCTAACCTGGCCACATGACAGATTAAGCATGTGCCATATGACTTAAAATAGCATCCTGCTCCGGTTGTTTTTGTTATATGGGGTTAACCCGCTGATTGTGCTTAAGGGAACCGTTCCCAAAGCACTTGCTGTCTCCCCCCTGGCGCTGTAACATTTGCAACCAGTATTTATGGATAAATTACAAACACGAATTATGACGTCAATTATTAATCGAATCATTGAATTAGCGGGATGGATTGTTCTTGGGGTATCGGTCATTTTGCTTGGCGTTGCCAGCCACATCGATAACTACCAACCGCCGGAGCCTGTCACTGTCGCCCAACCTAAGTAACCGGTTACGGTAATAAAGAGTGACATAATATGTCAGTTACTTATTGCCACTCCTGGTGAACACGGTTAACCTTCTCTTCCAGGCATCATCAGATGCCTGAATCTTTCGCAAAGAAAACTCCTAATTTAGTCGCGTTACCTGAGTGGGCAGTTTACGTCTTTATTAATCCGTTTATTATTCAAACGAATTACCTTAACGGGTATGACTCACTTTTATATGGAAACTTATTAATATGACAGTTCAGGACTATTTATTAAAATTTCGCAAGATCAATTCCCTTGAGAGCCTGGAAAAACTGTTTGACCACCTGAACTACACGCTGTCGGATAATCAGGACATCATCAATATGTATCGTGCAGCGGATCATCGCCGTGCGGAGCTGGTCTCCGGTGGCCGTTTGTTTAACGTCGGCGAAGTGCCTAAGTCCGTATGGCGTTACGTTTTATAAGAAAGTAGCCATCCGCGCGAAATGTTATATACTCTCCGCCCTGCAAACTGGCTGTACAACATTTCGCGCAGATTTATGGGAGAGTTCATGACCGCAACGCCTGGAGAAAGAATTGGAGGCTGGTTAATCGCCCCACTGGCATGGCTGCTGGTTGCCTTATT
The DNA here is from genome assembly GCF_004296595.1 of Enterobacter sp. A8. Lineage (NCBI taxonomy): Bacteria > Pseudomonadati > Pseudomonadota > Gammaproteobacteria > Enterobacterales > Enterobacteriaceae > Enterobacter > Enterobacter sp. A8. Next base: position 195,418 of record NZ_SCMF01000001.1, on the reverse strand, counting down.
AAGCGCATCACTTGCGCTGCTGCTTTATACCACCGCGCTGGTTACCCCTCATGCAATCCAGACCCTGATGTCGCAAAGTGTGCTGAATATTACGCTGTGGTTCGTGTCGTTCGTCTTCGCCATAGGCATGTGGTACTACACGCTGTGGCTAACCATTGCGTTCTTTAAACGCCGCAAAAATGTGCCTAAGCACTACATCATCTGGCTGCTCGTTTCCGTACTGCTGGCGGTGAAAGCCTTTGCTTTTTCACCGGTTTCGGACGCGCTGGCCGTTCGTCAGCTGCTTTTCCCGTTACTGGCGGCGGCGCTTCTGGTGCCCTATTTCAAGCGTTCGACGCGGGTGAAGAACACCTTCGTGAATCCGTAATAACCTTACAGATAACCTGTTGTCGCCTGTTGTGGTTTATCCGATAATAGGCGGCTTTTTTATTTCAGGCTGAATAATGACCGATTACTTACTGCTCTTTGTCGGCACAGTGCTGGTTAACAACTTCGTTCTGGTGAAGTTCCTTGGCCTGTGTCCGTTTATGGGCGTGTCCAAAAAGCTGGAAACGGCAATGGGCATGGGGCTGGCAACCACCTTCGTGATGACGATGGCGTCCATCTGCGCCTGGTTGATTGATACCTGGATCCTCATCCCGCTGGGTTTAGTCTATCTCCGTACGCTGGCCTTTATTCTGGTCATTGCCGTAGTGGTGCAATTTACCGAAATGGTGGTGCGTAAAACCAGCCCGGCGCTCTATCGCCTGCTGGGTATCTTTTTGCCGTTGATCACCACCAACTGCGCCGTTCTTGGCGTAGCGCTGTTGAACATTAATCTCGGGCATAATTTCATGCAGTCGGCGCTGTACGGTTTTTCTGCCGCCGTCGGTTTCTCGCTGGTGATGGTGCTGTTTGCCTCTATTCGTGAGCGCCTCGCCGCAGCGGATATCCCTGCGCCCTTTCGCGGAAACGCGATTGCGCTGGTGACCGCAGGTTTAATGTCTCTGGCCTTTATGGGCTTTAGTGGTCTGGTGAAGTTGTAATGAATACCATCTGGATTGCCATCGCCTCCATCAGCGTGCTGGGGTTGGTGTTTGGCCTGATTCTGGGTTACGCCTCCCGCCGATTCGCGGTAGAGGACGATCCTGTTGTTGAAAAAATCGATGAGCTTTTGCCGCAAAGCCAGTGTGGGCAGTGCGGCTATCCTGGCTGTCGTCCCTATGCAGAAGCCGTGGGTATTCAGGGTGAGAAAATCAACCGCTGTGCGCCAGGTGGCGAAGCGGTAATGCTGAAAATTGCAGCGCTGCTAAACGTCGACCCGCAACCCATTGATGGCGATGCGCAGGTGCAGGAGCCCGTGCGTGCCCTCGCGGTGATTGACGAAGCGAACTGCATTGGCTGCACCAAGTGTATTCAGGCATGCCCTGTCGACGCCATTGTTGGCGCCACCCGCGCCATTCACACCGTTGTGGCGGATCTGTGCACCGGCTGTAACCTCTGCGTGGCACCCTGCCCGACGCAATGTATTGAGTTGCGCCCGGTTGAAACGACTACCGAAAGCTGGAAGTGGGATCTTCAAACCATTCCGGTTCGCAATATTCCTGTGGAACAACATGCTTAAGTTATTTTCTGCTTTCAGAAAAGAGAAGATTTGGGACTTTGACGGCGGGATCCATCCACCAGAGATGAAAACCCAGTCCAGCGGCACGCCGCTGCGTCAAATTCCGCTGGCGACCCGTTTCGTCATGCCGCTGAAGCAGCACATTGGCGCTGAGGGTGAGTTGTGCGTTAAAGAAGGCGATACCGTCCTTCGCGGCCAGCCATTGACCTTTGGTCGTGGGCGTATGCTGCCGATCCACGCCCCGACATCCGGTAAAGTGGTGGCGATTACCCCTCACACCGTTGCACATCCGTCAGCCCTCTCCGAACTGAGCGTCATTATTGAAGCCGACGGCGAAGACCGCTGGATCGAGCGTGATGGCTGGAGCGACTACCGCGCCCGCAGCCGGGAAGCGCTTATCGACCGTATTCATCAGTTCGGCGTTGCCGGGCTGGGTGGCGCAGGGTTCCCGACCGGCGTCAAACTGCGCGGTGGCGGCGATAAAATTCAGACCCTGATTATCAACGCCGCCGAATGCGAACCCTATATCACCGCCGATGACCGCCTGATGCAGGACTGCGCCGCGCAGGTCGTGGAGGGGATCCGTATCCTCGCCCATGTGCTGCAGCCCCGTGAAGTGCTGATTGGCATTGAGGATAACAAACCGCAGGCCATTTCCATGCTGCGCGCGGTGCTCGCCGGTAGCCACGATATCAGCCTGCGCGTCATTCCGACCAAGTACCCGTCGGGCGGGGCAAAACAGCTGACGCAAATACTCACCGGAAAGCAGGTTCCCCACGGCGGCCGCTCATCGGATATTGGCGTGCTGATGCAAAACGTGGGTACCGCCTACGCAGTGAAACGCGCGGTGATTGACGGTGAACCCCTGACCGAACGCGTGGTGACGATGACGGGCGAGTCAGTGTCTCGTCCGGGGAACGTCTGGGCGCGTCTGGGCACGCCGGTTCGTCATCTTCTGGAGCAGGCCGGATTCTGTCCCGGCAGCGATCAGATGGTGATCATGGGCGGTCCATTGATGGGCTTTACCCTGCCGTGGCTGGACGTTCCGGTCGTAAAAATCACTAACTGCCTGCTCGCCCCCTCCCCCACCGAAATGGGTGAAGAGCAGGAAGAGAAAGGCTGCATCCGCTGCAGCGCCTGCGCCGATGCCTGCCCGGCCGATCTGCTTCCACAGCAGTTGTACTGGTACAGCAAAGGTCAGCTGCACGATAAAGCGCAAGCGCATAATCTGGCTGACTGCATCGAATGCGGCGCGTGCGCCTGGGTCTGCCCTAGCAACATTCCGCTGGTGCAGTACTTCCGTCAGGAGAAGGCCGAGATTTATGCCATCTCGATGGAAGAAAAACGCGCTGCCGAAGCGAAAGCCCGCTTTGAAGCCCGCCAGGCTCGTCTGGAGCGTGAAAAACTGGCCCGTCAGGAGCGTCATAAGCAGGCTGCCGTTCAGCCAGGCGAGAAAGATCAGGATGCCATTAACGCGGCGCTGGCTCGCGTGCGCGAGAAAAAAGCGACCGCAGCGCAACCTGTGGTGATCTCCGCCGGTGAGAAGCCAGATAACAGCGAAGCCATTGCCGCACGTGAAGCGCGTAAGGCCGCGGCGCGCGCGCGTCAGGCGGAAAAAGCGCAAACTGGGCAACCGGAAGAAACCCGTGTCGATCCGCGTAAAGCGGCCGTTGAAGCGGCCATCGCCCGCGCCAAAGCACGGAAAGCGGGAGAGCAGCAGGTAGTCGTTGAGCAAGAGGCCACAGACCCGCGCAAAGCCGCCGTTGAAGCCGCGATAGCCCGCGCTAAAGCGCGTAAAGCGGCGCAGCAACCGCAACCGGCCACAGAAGAGGCGCCGGTCGATCCGCGTAAAGCGGCTGTCGAAGCGGCCATCGCCCGCGCCAAAGCGCGGAAAGCAGCGCAGCAACAACAACCAGCTGCAGAAGAGGCACCAGTCGATCCGCGCAAAGCCGCTGTCGAAGCGGCCATCGCCCGCGCCAAAGCACGGAAAGCGGCTCAGCAGGAAGTACAACAGCCTGCCGCGAACGACGATCCACGCAAAGCCGCCGTCGCCGCCGCGATTGCACGCGTTCAGGCGAAGAAAGCCGCACAGCAAGCAGTTAACGAGGATTAAATGGTTTTCAGAATCGCAAGTTCCCCTTACACCCATAACCAGCGCCAGACGTCGCGCATTATGATGCTGGTCTGCCTGGCTGCACTGCCGGGTATTGCCGTTCAGTTCTGGTTTTTCGGCTGGGGAACCCTGTTCCAGTTAGCACTGGGCTGTGCCAGCGCCGTAGCGGCCGAAGCGCTGGTGCTGAAGCTGCGTAAGATGAACATCTCCCGTATTCTCAGCGATAACTCCGCTCTGCTGACGGGCCTGCTGCTGGCCATCAGTATTCCGCCGTTTGCGCCGTGGTGGATGATCGTGCTCGGTACGGTGTTTGCGGTGATTATTGCCAAACAGCTGTACGGTGGGCTGGGCCACAATCCCTTTAACCCGGCGATGGTCGGCTACGTGGTACTGCTTATCTCCTTCCCGGTACAAATGACCAGTTGGCTGCCGCCGCACGATATCGCCGCCACGGTGCCGGGTTTTATGGATGCCCTTCAGGTGATCTTTACCGGCCATACGGCGTCCGGTGCCGATATGAATGCGTTGCGTATGGGCGTGGATGGTGTCAGCCAGGCCACACCGCTCGATACGTTTAAAACGTCCCTGCGTGCCGGGCACAGCGTTGAGCAGATCATGCAATCAGCCATCTACAGCGGCGTGCTGGCCGGTGCAGGCTGGCAGTGGGTTAACCTGGCATATCTGTTGGGCGGCCTGTTTCTGCTGCAGCAGAAAGCGATCCGCTGGCATATTCCGGTGAGCTTCCTGGTCACGCTCGCGGTCTGCTCCACGCTGGGCTGGTTCTTCTCTCCTGAATCCCTGGCGAGCCCGCAGATGCATCTGCTCTCTGGTGCCACCATGCTGGGCGCGTTCTTTATTCTGACCGATCCGGTAACCGCCTCGACCACCAATCGCGGTCGTCTGATCTTCGGTGCGCTGGCCGGTCTGCTGGTGTGGCTGATCCGCAGTTTCGGCGGATACCCGGATGGCGTAGCGTTCGCCGTCCTGCTTGCCAACATCACCGTTCCGCTCATTGACTACTACACGCGCCCACGCGTGTACGGCCATCGTTAAGGGTTTCGCGATGCTGAAAACAATGCAAAAACATGGCGTCACGCTGGCCATTTTCGCTGCTGTCCTCACCGGGATGACGGCACTGGTGAACGAACTGACCAAAACGACCATTGATGAACAGGCCGCGAAGCAGCAACGCGCGCTGTTCGATCAGGTGATGCCGTCTGATTTCTACGATAATGACCTGCAGAAAAGCTGTTTCGTGGTACAGGCGCCGCAGTTAGGTAAAGGCCCGCATCGTCTCTATATCGCCCGTAAAGGCGATAACGCGGTGGGCGTGGTGATGGAGGCCACGGCACCAGACGGATATTCCGGTGCCATTCAGCTACTTGTGGGTACCGATTTTTCCGGTACCGTGTTGGGTACCCGCGTGACTCAACACCACGAAACGCCGGGCCTTGGGGATAAAATTGAGACACGCCTGAGCGACTGGATTTTGCATTTTGCCGGTAAGGTGATCCACGGCGAAGCGGACACGGCATTTGCCGTCAAGAAAGATGGCGGCGAGTTTGACCAGTTCACCGGGGCCACCATTACGCCGCGTGCCGTCGTGAATGCCGTAAAACGTGCCGGGTTGTATGCAGAAACGCTGCCTGCACAGATTAACAATCTTCCGGCCTGTGAGGAGTGAGCATGAGCCAGGTTAAAGAGGTCATTGTCCAGGGGTTGTGGAAGAACAACTCCGCACTGGTACAGCTGCTGGGATTGTGCCCGCTGCTGGCGGTGACATCCACCGCTACCAACGCATTGGGGCTGGGGCTTGCCACCACGCTGGTGCTGACCCTGACCAACCTCTCCATTTCCACCCTGCGCCGCTGGACGCCGTCGGAAATCCGTATTCCGATTTACGTCATGATCATCGCGTCAGTGGTGAGCGTCGTTCAGATGCTGATTAATGCCTACGCGTTCGGTCTGTATCAGTCACTGGGGATTTTTATTCCGCTGATCGTTACCAACTGTATCGTGGTGGGGCGTGCAGAAGCCTTTGCCGTGAAGAACACCCCGGCGATGTCGGCCCTGGATGGTTTCTCCATCGGAATGGGAGCCACCTGCGCGATGTTCGTTCTGGGCTCACTGCGTGAAATTCTTGGCAACGGTACCCTCTTCGACGGCGCAGACGCGCTGCTGGGAAGCTGGGCTAAAGTTTTACGCATCGAGGTGTTTCATACGGATACGCCGTTCCTGCTGGCTATGCTGCCACCGGGTGCGTTTATTGGCCTTGGCATGATGCTGGCGATAAAATACCTGATTGATGAAAAACGTAAGCGCCGCGCGGCTGAGCGCAGCGTGCAGGAAGGGATACCCGGGAAAGCCTCATGAACAAAGAAAAGCGCATTGCGATCCTCACCCGTCTTCGGGACGCAAACCCGCACCCGACGACTGAGCTGAATTTCACTTCGCCGTTTGAGCTGCTGATCGCAGTGCTGCTTTCGGCTCAGGCCACTGACGTGAGCGTGAATAAGGCCACCGCCCTGCTCTATCCGGTGGCCAATACCCCGAAAGCCATGCTGGAGCTGGGCGTGGAAGGGGTGAAGTCTTATATCAAAACCATCGGGCTGTTTAACAGCAAAGCGGAGAACGTCATTAAGACCTGCCGCATTTTGCTGGAGCGTCATGGTGGTGAAGTGCCGGAAGATCGCGAGGCGCTGGAAGCGTTGCCGGGTGTGGGACGTAAAACGGCGAATGTGGTACTTAACACCGCGTTTGGCTGGCCGACCATCGCGGTTGATACCCATATTTTCCGTGTCGCTAACCGAACCAACTTCGCTCCGGGTAAAAATGTCGAACAGGTGGAGGAGAAACTGTTAAAAGTGGTTCCCGCTGAATTCAAAGTCGACTGTCATCACTGGCTTATCCTGCATGGCCGTTATACCTGCATTGCCAGAAAGCCTCGCTGCGGCTCATGTATCATTGAAGATCTCTGCGAATATAAAGAAAAAGTGTATCCCTGAGCGGCGTTATTCCTTTTTACTTTCGCATCATCAAGACCTTACTAAAGGAAGGCTTAACTAAAAACCTTCCTTTAGGCCGCAAGTTGTCCGCTTATGTTCTCTTACGCCCTGTCAATTGTTCGGTTATTTAACGCTCAAACAGGTTAATAGTTTTTTCACTACCGAAAATTTCTATACATTTGTGATCGCGATCACTCTGATAACTTCATGTTGATTTTTTGTTGTCAGATCCCACCTAAACCCTTTGCCAGACAAGATGTAATCCTTCAATGGCCGCAGATAAGACCACTCATTTTTCAGAATATGGGCTATATGACTGCATTTAACGGTAAATAGCAGAACATATCGCCACACAACCCTCTCCGCCGGTTTTTCGCAGTCAAAAAAACCAACAAAACCCATTGTGTGAAATTTAACGCTGAATAACATTTGCAGAAACCGAGGATTATAGCGGCTCAGTTATATGTAACAGATTATTACAAACGTATTGCCAGACGGGTCAGGATAGTGAACATTACCCGCCGTTTCTCCTCCCAATATAACTATAAAGCGGATGGACTCCGACCATCACGCTATGAACACCCCCGTTAATATGGGATGTAAAAAAAGAGGTATATGTGTCAACTGCAAACAATAAACCAACAGATGAAAGCGTGAGTTTGAACGCTTTTAAACAGCCAAAAGCGTTCTATCTCATCTTCTCTATCGAGTTATGGGAGCGTTTTGGTTATTACGGCCTGCAAGGGATCATGGCGGTTTACCTGGTAAAACAGCTGGGTATGTCCGAAGCCGATTCCATCACGCTGTTCTCTTCATTCAGTGCCCTCGTTTACGGTCTGGTCGCGATTGGCGGCTGGCTTGGTGATAAAGTTCTGGGTACGAAGCGTGTCATTATGCTGGGCGCCATTGTTCTGGCAATCGGCTATGGTCTGGTTGCCTGGTCTGGTCATGACGCAGCCGTAGTCTATATGGGTATGGCAACCATCGCCGTTGGTAACGGATTGTTCAAAGCGAACCCGTCATCCCTGCTCTCTACCTGCTACAGCAAAGATGACCCACGTCTGGACGGTGCATTCACCATGTACTACATGTCCATCAACATTGGTTCATTCTTCTCCATGCTGGCAACCCCATGGCTCGCCGCGAAATTCGGCTGGAGCGTGGCGTTTGCGCTGAGCTTTGTCGGTATGCTGATTACCGTTGTGAACTTCCTGTTCTGCCGTAGCTGGGTTAAGGACTACGGTTCAAAACCTGATTTCGAACCGGTGCACATGGGCAAACTGCTGGCCACCATCGTGGGTGTTGTTATCCTCGCGGCCATCGCCACCTGGTTGCTGCATAACCAGGGTGTTGCACGTGCCGTTCTGGGCGTGGTGGCACTGGGTATCGTCATCATCTTCGCGAAAGAAGCCTTCGCGATGCAAGGTGCGGCCCGTCGCAAGATGATTGTGGCCTTCATCCTGATGCTGGAAGCGATTATCTTCTTCGTGCTCTACAGCCAGATGCCAACCTCGCTGAACTTCTTCGCTATTCGCAACGTTGAGCACTCCATCCTGGGTATCGCGTTCGAGCCGGAGCAGTATCAGGCGCTGAACCCGTTCTGGATCATGATTGGTAGCCCAATTCTGGCGGCTATCTATAACAAGATGGGTGACCGTCTGCCAATGCCGCACAAGTTCGCCATCGGTATGGTGCTGTGCTCTGGTGCTTTCCTCGTGCTGCCACTGGGTACCAAATTTGCGACTGACGCCGGTATCGTCTCCGTTAACTGGCTGATCCTGAGCTATGCCCTGCAGTCTATCGGTGAACTGATGATCTCCGGTCTGGGTCTGGCGATGGTTGCACAGCTGGTGCCACAGCGTCTGATGGGCTTCATCATGGGTAGCTGGTTCCTGACCACTGCCGGTGCAGCCATCATCGCAGGTAAGATCGCAAACCTGATGGCGGTGCCTGAGAACGTGACTGACCCGCTGGTTTCACTGAATGTGTACGGCACCGTCTTCCTGCAGATTGGTATCGCAACGGCGGTTATCGCGGCTTTGATGCTGCTGACGGCACCGAAGCTGAACCGTATGACTCAGGACGACGACAAAGCGACGAAAGCGACCGAAACCGCTACCGCGTAACGTTATTGAGAAACGATGAGCCGCTAATTTATTAGCGGCTTTTTTTTTGTTTGCTTGCGCACTAACATAGCTGAAACCTCAGCAAAAAGGAGTTACCGATGAAACTGTTCTACAAACCGGGCGCGTGCTCTCTTGCTTCCCATATTACCCTGCGCGAGAGCGGCAAAGATTTCACGCTGGACGGCGTTGACCTGATGAAAAAGCGCCTGGAAAACGGCGACGATTTTTTTGCGATTAACCCGAAGGGACAAGTTCCGGCCCTGCTTCTGGATGACGGTACCCTGCTGACAGAAGGCGTCGCCATTATGCAGTACCTGGCAGACAGCGTGCCCGATCGCCAGCTGCTGGCTCCGGTAAGTACGGTTTCACGCTATAAAACGCTCGAGTGGCTGAACTACATTGCAACCGAACTGCATAAAGGATTTACGCCGTTGTTCCGCCCGGATACACCGGAAGAGTACAAACCGACCGTTCGCGCCCTGCTGGAGAAAAAGCTGCAGTACGTCAATGAGTCATTGAAGGACGACCAGTATATCTGCGGGGCACGCTTCACCATTGCCGATGCGTATCTCTTTACCGTGCTGCGCTGGGCGCGTGCGGTTAAGCTGAATCTGGACGGGTTAGACCATATCGCAGCATATATGACGCGTATGGCGGAGCGCCCTGCGGTGGCCGCGGCGCTGAAAGCGGAAGGATTGAATTAACCGGGTCGTTATTGCCCGGCGGCGCTTCGCTTGCACGGGCCTACGGGATTTGTAGGCCGGGTAAGCGCAGCGCCACCCGGCATAGTTTAGAGCTGTGTTGCGCTGAAATAGTGCTCCGGCTGCGCAATACGATCCTGTGCCGCGACCACCTGCAGTTCGTATTCCTGCATCTCTTTCGTCGCAATCATAATTTCGTACACCGCTGCAGTCACATGCTCAAGCGCTTCGCGCAGCGTCGCCCCCTGTAGCAGTTTCACCAGCAACAATCCGCTGGTCACATCTCCCACGCCCACTGGCTGACGCAGGCCAAAATCTACCAGCGGACGGCTGATGTGCCAGGCTTCGTCTTTGGTCACCAGCAGCATCTCAAAGCGGTCTCTGCTCAGCCCTGCACGGGCGAGATGTTTCACCAGCACAATCTCAGGCCCCTGGGCTATCAGTTCACGAGACGCGCTTACCGCCTCTGCTACGCTGTTAACCGGATGCTCGCAAAGGATCTCCAGCTCAATCAGGTTGGGCGCGATGATATCGCTGGCAGGTAACGCATGGCGAACATGGAATTCAGCCACGCCAGGCGCCACAATGCAGCCTTTTTCCGGATGCCCCATCACCGGATCGCAGAAGTATTTTGCTGCGGGATTGGCTGCTTTAGCCTGGCGAACGATGCCGAGGATATGCTCCCCCTGCTCTGCGGAGCCCAGGTAACCACTCAGAACCGCGTCACAGCGTTTGAGCTGGTCGATATCGGCAATGCCCTGCACGATCTCCGTGAGATGCGAAGGCGGCATCACGCAGCCGGTCCATTTGCCGTATTGTGTATGGTTTGAGAACTGTACGGTATTGAGGGGCCAGACGTTAGCCCCGAGGCGGCGCATCGGGAATTCCGCCGCGCTATTGCCAGCATGTCCAAAAACAACGTGGGACTGAATGGCGAGGATGTTCTTCATTTTATGCTTACCAAACCCTGAAAAAACAAAAAGGGCGTGGTTTCCCACGCCCCTGGAGATTTTTATTTATTTCCAGCAGACCAGACAGTAATTTTTCTTGCCGCGACGCAGCAGCGTGTAGCGGCCATACAGGCGATCGCTATCGGCGAAGGTGTATTCCGGGTCAGCCTGTTTTTCACCGTTGATGGTGATGGCGTTAGACGCAATGGTTTTACGCGCCTGCCCGCGAGACGGCTGCAGCTCTGAGTCCACCAGCGCCTGCATCAGGTCAGCCCCTTTCTCCATCTCAACCATCGGTACGCCATCCTGCGCCAGCTGCTCGAAGTCAGCTTCGCTCAAATCGCTCAGCGTACCGTTGAACAGGCTTGCGGTAATGCGTTTCGCCGCAGCCAGACCTTCTTCACCGTGAACCAGTTTGGTCACTTCATCCGCCAGCACATACTGCGCGCGTGGTGCTTTACCGCTGTTTTTATCTTCTTCTTCCAGGGCGTTGATGGTTTCAATGTCCATGAAGGTGAAGAACTTCAGGAAGCGGTAAACATCGGCATCCGCGGTGTTGATCCAGAATTGATAGAATTTGTACGGGCTGGTTTTCTTCGGATCGAGCCATACCGCACCGCCTTCGGTTTTACCGAATTTAGTCCCGTCGGCTTTGGTGATCAGCGGAACGGTCAGACCAAACACCTGGTTTTGATGCAGGCGACGGGTCAGATCGATACCGGAAGTAATGTTACCCCACTGGTCAGAACCGCCAATCTGCAGGCAGACGCCGTGCAGTTTGTTCAGACAGGCGAAGTCGTAGCCCTGCAGCAGGTTATAAGAGAATTCAGTAAAGGAGATACCCTGATCGTCACGGTTCAGGCGCTGTTTTACCGCTTCTTTGTTAATCATCTGGTTAACAGAGAAGTGTTTGCCGATGTCACGCAGGAAGGTCAGCACGTTCATGCTGCCAAACCAGTCGTAGTTATTGGCGGCAATCGCGGCGTTATCACCACAGTTGAAGTCGAGGAACGGTGCAACCTGTTTGCGGATCTTATCCACCCACTCCTGCACGGTGTCTTCGGTGTTCAGTTTACGCTCAGCGGCTTTAAAGCTTGGGTCGCCGATCAGACCGGTCGCGCCGCCCACCAGGGCCACAGGCTTATGGCCTGCCATCTGGAAGCGTTTCAGGCATAACAATGGAACAAGATGCCCCAAATGCAAGCTGTCAGCGGTGGGATCAAAGCCGCAATAGAGCGCGATCGGGCCTTGCGCCAGTCGCTCTGCTAACGCTTCCTCGTCCGTCACCTGGGCCACGAGGCCCCGCTCTTGCAATTGTTTAATCAAGTTACTGCTTGCCATCAAATTCTCCATGTATAAACGACTGCACCTTTGCCGGTACACGACTTTTCGCCTGATGCGAAAGGACCATAGAATAAAGCGCTAGCGCGGCGTGCGCTAGCGCTTAAATCAACAAATTTCGGGGATTACGGTGCCAGCCTGTCGATTTTCCAGCCGCCGTTGTCGCGCTGGTATAAAAAGCGGTCGTGCAGGCGATGTTCGCCCCCCTGCCAGAACTCAATCTGCTCGATCGGGATGCGGAAACCGCCCCAGAAGCTGGGCAGTGGAATTTCGCCCTGCTGGAATTTCTGCTTCAGTTCAAGAAATTTGCTTTCCAGCACGCCGCGGGCAGAAATTCGGCTGGACTGTTTTGAGACCCAGGCGCCAATCTGGCTGTCACGCGGGCGGCTGTGGAAGTACTTCACCACTTCCAGTGTGGAAAGGCGCTCCGCTTTGCCTGTGACCATGACCTGGCGTTCCAGCATATGCCAGGGGAACAGGAGACTGATTCGGGGATTGTTCTCTAAATGGTGTGCTTTGCGGCTGCCCAGGTTGGTGTAAAACACCAGCCCTTTCTCGTCATAATGCTTAAGCAGCACGATACGTTGATACGGTTGACCATTTTCATCCACCGTAGCAACCACCATGGCCGTTGGGTCGGCCAGTTTTGCTTCACAGGCCTGTTTCAGCCAGCGTTCAAAAAGCACCAGAGGTTCAGCGGGAAGATCCTGGCGACGCAGGCCGCCTTTGGTGTATTCACGGCGCAGATGCGCAATTTGCTGCAGTTCGTCGTTATCAGACATGGCATTAGGTGACGTTGAGATTGGGTGGCGCTATTGTGCGCCGCCCCTGTGAAAATCTCAACGCTTCGGATTTTCGAGCTGGCAATTGTTCAGCACGATGCGGTCGCGTTTGTAGACGGTGGCGCTGTCACCTTTCGACCAGAAGACGTAAATACCGTCGCTGTAGCGCGCGCCGGAGGCGGAGATCCCCTGCTTGAGCGTCAGCAATTTATTGTCATAGACAAAGCTGGCTTCCTGGCGGGGGTTATTAAGCTTGACGGTCAGCGGCTTTTCATCACAGCGATATTCCAGCGTGTCGGTCTGCATGCGCTCAACGAGCTGGTTATAGACGCTGCAGCCTGACAGCAAGACAGGTACAGCAATAAGAAGAAGTTTTTTCATGAGCGTATTCCGAAGACTATCCTGGTCCTGGAGGGCTAACGGGCCCTCCTGTTCCCTTTTATTTTACCGGCGACGCGCTGCGCTGAATTTCAGTTAACTCTGATTATGACGGGGATTGGCCGGGAAAATGGCACCGAGAACGCTGGCTTCGCGTGCGCCGGTGACTGAGGGCAAATTCCCCGGTAGCCCGGCAACGGTACGCCAGGCAAGCCAGGCGAAGGCCAGCGCTTCCATGTCGTCTCCGCTGATGCCGGCTTCATCGGTGGTTGTCACTTCGGTGCCCGGCAACAACCCGGCAAGGCGCGCCATCACCAGCGGGTTACGGCTTCCCCCCCCGCAGACCAGCAGACGTTCGCAGCCACCGCTCAAAAGTACCTGTTCTGATATGGAGACCGCCGTGAGCTCGGCCAGCGTCGCCTGAACATCCTGCGGTGCCAGCGCCGGGAACCGAGCCAGCTGACGTTCAAGCCAGCCATAGTTAAAATACTCGCGTCCCGTGCTTTTTGGTGCCGGCAGGGCAAACCAGGGATCGCTAAGCATGGACTGCAGCAGCGGGATAATGACTTTGCCTTCGCTCGCCCACTCCGCGTCTTTATCATACGGTTTACCGCACTGACGCCAGATCCAGGCATCCATCAGCATGTTACCCGGGCCGGTATCATATCCCCGTACCGGCTGGCCCGGGATCAGCATCGACAGGTTGGCAATACCGCCAATGTTAAGCACCATACGGCGCTCTGACGAGTGCCCCAGCAACGCCTGGTGGAAGGCCGGCACCAGCGGCGCACCCTGCCCGCCCAGCGCGATGTCGCGACGCCGGAAATCACCCACGACCGTGACGCCCGTTTTTGCCACAATCTGATTATTATCGCCAATTTGCATGGTATGCGGCGCATCGCCAGTGGGTTCGTGCCAGACGGTCTGCCCGTGACAGCCAATCGCGACCACATCCTGCGGCCGGAGATTCTCTTTATGCATCAGCGCCAGCACCGCATCGGCAAACAGCGCCCCCAGCCTGACATCAAGCTGTCCAAGCTGCGAAAGCGTCAGCTGTTGCCCCTGGCAGATGCTCAGGATCTCCTCTTTCAGCGAAACAGGGATAGGCCAGGTCAGACTTGCCTGTTGTGCCACCATGTTTTCGTCTATGGCGGCCAGAACGACATCTACCCCATCCAGACTGGTGCCAGACATCACACCAATATAGCGACCCGATTTCATGCGCTTTCCTTACGTTGCGTGGGCTAAGGATAACCACTCAACCATAAACAGCCCCGCTTTGCCATCAGGCGATAATATTTTTTAACACTCTCAGTGAGGTAACGCGTCGAAATTTTGTTTATCTCTCGTTAAGTCAAATTCAAGTACAATTTTCCGATTGTTAGTGCAAAGATATGAACGATGGCCCTTTATGCCATATAATTTAGCCATAACGGATGCCCGGATTGGGCGTTTTTGGTGAACAGGAGATTCAAATGATTTTACGTGTACTGGGCGTTTCGCTGATTGGTTTAACTCTGGCTGGCTGTGTGAATGACAGTTCACTTTCTGGCGACGTTTATAGCGCTTCTGAAGCGAAACAGGTTCAGAACGTGACTTACGGTACGATTGTTAACGCACGTCCTGTTCAAATTCAGGGTGGTGACGAGAACAACGTCATGGGTGCCATCGGCGGTGCGGTTCTGGGTGGCTTCCTGGGCAACACCGTAGGCGGTGGTACAGGCCGTTCTCTGGCGACTGCGGCAGGTGCCGTTGCGGGTGGCGTAGCAGGCCAGGGCGTTCAGGGTGCGATGAATAAAACCCAGGGCGTAGAGCTGGAAATCCGTAAAGACGACGGCAGCACCATTATGGTTGTGCAGAAACAGGGCAGCACCCGCTTCTCTGCAGGTCAGCGCGTCGTGCTGGCAAGCAACGGTAGCCAGGTTACCGTTTCTCCGCGTTAATTCATAAAAAGGATGTGGCTGCCAGGCCGCATCCTTTTACAAATAGCATCATTATAATAAATAGTTTTACAAAATTTATTCAGGCAATGAATAATTAACCACGCCGTATCTTGTTCCTGCGCAAAGTATTCCCCTCTCTTTTGCATTAGGCTAATCTCAATTAACTTTTTTATTTATTATTTTCGTTGAAACATACTTATGCTTGCGATCTCCCGGTACGTGAAAAAGCCCTATATTCCATTCTGTTTAGGGTGCATTGTCGTCATTGGAATATTACAAATTTTATTTTTAAAACTGGTCGAATGGGTTCCCTCTTTCTCACCGCTTTTATTCCCTACACTCACCATTTTTTTACTGGTATTCCATCTGTTTATTGCCTGCTTTATGGCCATGAAATACTGGTGTGACAGAAGACGGTTGTACCTGATTGCTATCGCTTTCGCCTTTGCCGGTTCAGCCATGCTGATGGTGGGTACGCTTACCAGTTTCCCGGCCTGGCTTGATCTCTACCAGCTCAACGTCGTGGACTATAACGATACGATGATCTTCTTTATGTACCGCCATCTGTTAATGGCGGTACTGATGATTGCGTCGGCCCTGCTATATATCGTCAGGGATAATCCGCTTTCACGTGCGGCGCATATCGCCATTGTTGCCGGTACATTTCTGTTTATGGTGGGCATGGTGCTGTTGGCCTGGCTTAGCTCCAGCCACTCATCATTAATGTCGTTAGACCTGGTGGATAATGAAACCCATCAATTTATGGTTCTCTGGAGCCATGCAATAAATATCGTCTTGATTATTCTTTGGGTGGTGACATTAGCAACGCTAATGGTTATTACCCGCGTACGCAATATTTTTTGGGTGGGCGGTAATTTTTTATGTGTCTGTTATATCGTGACGCTCGCGATGCTATTAGCAGGCGGACACGCGGAGGATATTTCCTGGTATCGAGCGCGCTTATTTGAAACTGTTGCGACGTTATTGATTATTTTTGTTCTGCTTTATGATGTCTTTAGACTCTATCGCGACTCGCATTTGAAATATCAACAGTCGTATCAAAACTCGATTCGCGATCCTCTGACCCGCCTCTACAATCGCAGCTATTTTTACGACTCGCTAAACCAGGCACTCGGTGCCTGTAAAGCCAGCCGTCCGGTTTCGGTTATCGTCAGCGATCTCGACCGCTTCAAGCGCATCAACGACTGCTACGGCCATCTGCAGGGCGACAAAGTGTTGCAGTTTGTGGCGCATCTGCTGATGGATTCCGTACGGCCTCAGGATATTGCCGCACGTATTGGCGGTGAGGAATTTGTGTTGATGTTAACCAACACCTCTTCAGAAGCCGCGTACCAGGTGGCGGAACGCATCCGCCTGAAGCTGAGCAGCTTTGATAAGACCAGCAGCGGGGGACAGCTTCCGGAGCCCATTACCATCAGCATGGGCGTCTTTACGGCAACGTCCGTGGAGACGACGGCTGAAGAGTGTGTGGAAAAGGCTGATAAAGCGATGTATGAGGCGAAAGAGACGGGTCGCAACCGGGTGATCGTCTCCAGATGATAAAAGGCCTTGCGAATGCAAGGCCTGATAAGGTCAGGCGTCGCGTGCCTGCAGGTCGTGAATGTTCTGCTCGAGGCGTCCAATCAGACTGATGAGCATTTCAAGCTCCGCAGGGGAAACCCCGGACAGGATCTCACCGCGCGTTTTGGTAATCACTGCTTCCATTTCAGTGATAATGGGAGCCGCTTTCTCAGTGAGTTTAATTCGCTTGGCGCGACGGTCGCTGGCACAGGTTTGTCGGGAGATCAGCCCCTTCTCTTCCAGTTGGTCAAGCGTACGCACCAGCGACGGCTGCTCAATACCAATCGCCTTTGCCAGTTGAATTTGTGACTGGTCGGGCGGCAGCTGATGAATGTTGTGCAGCGTGACCCAATGCGTCTGTGTCAATTCCAGAGGTTTCAGGCGATGGTCAATCAGAGCACGCCAGACGCGTACCAACCTTGCCAGATCAGAACCTAATGGCGATTCCAATTTCATCTCCTTATAATTAGCTTGCTAAGTTATTATACTGATTTTAGAATAGTGTGCAGCATTTGTATTGCCAAAACAAATGCATTACGACATTCATCAAATTTAAAAGTATGACTTACACTGAAAAGTGATGTTCCATCTCATTAAGACAAGCCATCCCGGCATTCTGTTCACTGCAAAGGATCTCTGCTCGTGACGTTTTTTCATCGCTCAGAGGGGCTGCCCCTTCAGGACCTGATCTTCGGTGCATCAGTCTACTTTCCTCCCCTGTTTAAAGCCGTTCTGGTGGGCTTTGTGATCTGGCTTGTCGCACATCGTCTGCTCCGCGACTGGATGTATTCTGGCGAGATCTGGCACCCCATGCTGATGGATCTCTCCCTGTTCGCCCTCTCCGTGTCTCTTGGCCTTGCTGTGCTGATTGTGTGGTGATTATGCCCCTGAAAACGCTGAAGTACTTTTCCACCCTCTTTGTCCTGGCTCTGGCCCTGGTTGCCGGCTGGTGGCTGTGGAATTTTTATATGCAGTCACCCTGGACACGCGACGGTAAAATTCGCGCTGAGCAGGTGAGTATCACCCCGCAGGTATCTGGCAGTATCACGGCGCTTCTGGTTAAGGATAACCAGTTCGTTAAAAAGGGAGATGTTTTATTCCGCATTGACGACACCCCTTACCATATCGCGATCCTAAACGCCCAGGCCCAGCTGGCTAAGGCCCAGACTGAACTGGCGAAAGCGAACAACGAAGCCACGCGTCGTCGGCATTTATCACAAAACTATATCTCTGCCGAAGACCTGGATACCGCCAACATCAACGTCAAGGCGATGCAGGCCAACGTCAATGTGGCAGAGGCAACGCTCAAACAGGCGCAATGGGAACTGACGCAAACCGTGGTACAGGCCCCTGTCGATGGCTGGGTGACGAACCTCTCTGCCCGCGTGGGTAATTATGCCACCACCGGCCAACCGATTTTCGCGCTGGTCGACAGCCACTCGTTTTACGTCGTGGGCTATTTTGAAGAGACCAAACTTCGCCACATTCGGGAAGGTGCCCCTGCCACGATAACGCTTTATAGCGGCTCGCAAAGGTTACAGGGTCACGTTTCCAGCATTGGCCGTGCCATTTACGATCAGAGCGTTGAAACCGATTCAGGCCTGGTTCCCGACATCAAACCTAATGTCCCCTGGGTGCGTCTGGCCCAGCGCGTGCCGGTTCGGGTTGAATTTGACCGCTTACCGCAGGGGTTAACGCTGGTCTCCGGCACAACCTGTACTGTCTCGATCGGAACACCCTGATGAATGCCTTCTCCTGGCGAAATCTGCCGTGGATGAAAGCAACGCGCCCTCAGTGGCGCTACGCCCTGCGCAATGGCATTGCCATGTGCCTTGCGCTGACCGTCGCCTACTATCTGAACCTTGACGAGCCTTACTGGGCCATGACCTCCGCGGCGGTCGTGAGCTTCCCGACCGTTGGCGGAGTGATCAGTAAAAGCCTTGGGCGCATCGCGGGCAGCCTGCTCGGTGCCACTGCGGCGCTGATCATTGCAGGCCATACCCTGAACGATCCGTGGCTTTTTTTACTGAGCATGGCGGCATGGCTGGGATGCTGTACCTGGGCCTGCGCCCACTTTACCAACAACGTCGCCTACGCCTTCCAGCTGGCGGGCTATACCGCCGCAATTATTGCCTTTCCGGTAGTTAACGTTCTCGATACCACCGAGTTATGGGATATCGCCCAGGCGCGCGTCTGTGAAGTTATTGTCGGTATTCTGAGCGGCGGGTTTATGATGATGATCCTGCCCAGCACCTCCGACGGCACCGCGCTTATCACGGCGCTGAAGACCATGCATACCCGCTTGCTGGAACATGCGAGCCTGCTCTGGCAGCCGGATACTAACGATGAGATTCGCCTGGCGCATGAAAAGGTGATTGGTCAGATCCTGACCATGAATCTGTTACGCATTCAGGCCTTCTGGAGCCATTATCGTTTTCGCCGCCAGAATACCCTGCTGAACTACCTGCTTCACCAGCAGCTACGGATGACCAGTGCGATCTCCAGCCTGCGCCGGATGTTACTCAACTGGTCAACGCCACCGGAAAACACCCGCGCCATCATTGAAACGCTGCTCGCAGCCCTTGCCCGCCCGGATGCCGACATCTACACGGTGGCCCGCATTATCGCCCCGCTTGCGCCGAAAGATGAGTACGATTATCGCCACCGCGCCTTCTGGCAGCGTCTGAACTACTTTTGCCGCCTGTATCTGCGCAGCAGTCGCTGGATCAAGGCCGTTGAAAATGCCACGCCGATAACGGAATTCGCCGTTCCCAGTAGCCCGGCGCTGGCGCGGCACACTGACTATCTGGAAGCGCTGTGGAGCGGTTTTCGAACCTTTTGCGCCCTGACGCTGGTGGGGGCATGGAGCATCACCACGCAGTGGGAATCTGGCTCCGCCGCGCTCACGCTGGCCGCCATCAGTTGCGTGCTCTACTCCGTCGCCGCCTCGCCGTTCAACTCGCTTACGCTGCTGCTGCGCACGCTGGTGTTGTTATCGCTGTTCAGCTTTGTGGTCAAGTTCGGCCTGATGGTGCAGATAAGCGACCTGTGGCAGTTCCTGCTGTTTCTGTTTCCGCTATTAACCACGATGCAGCTTCTGAAGCTGCAAATGCCCAAACTTGCGGGGCTCTGGGGTCAGTTGATTGTCTTTATGGGCTCGTTTATCTCAGTCACAAACCCGCCGGTTTATGATTACGCCGATTTTCTCAATGACAATCTGGCAAAAATCCTGGGCGTAGGTCTGGCGTGGCTGGCTTTTGCCGTATTACGCCCCGGCTCAGACGCGCGTAAAAGCCGACGCCATATCCGCGAGCTTCGTCGGGGGTTTGTCGATCAGCTCAGCCGTAAACCGCATCTGCGTGAAAGTGAGTATGAATCCCTGGTGTACCACCATGTCAGCCAGCTCAATAACAGCCAGGACTCGCTTTCCCGCCGCTGGCTGCTGCGCTGGGGAGTGGTCCTGCTGAACTGTTCCCACGTGGTCTGGCAACTTCGCGCATGGGAGACACGCTCCGATCCGCTGTCGCAGGTGCGCGACGTGTGCATCTCTCTGCTACGCGATGTGATGAGTGAACGCGGCGTTCAGCAACGCCCGCTGGAAGCGACGCTGACTGAACTGCAGCGGATCTGCGACAGTCTTGCTCACCACCATCAGCCCGCCGCGCGTGATTTAGCGTCGATAATCTGGCGGCTGCACTGTTCCCTCTCGCAGCTGGAACAAGCGCCGCCGCCGGGGACGATTGGGGATCAGATCACCCCGCAGGCATAGCGTGCCCCACCACCACCAAGCGGTTTCGGCTGATCGGACATATTGTCGCCGCCGACGTGGATCATTAGCGCCTTGCCTTTCACCTCATCCAGCTTTTTGAGGCGTGGCGCAACAACCGGATCCGTGGCTTTGCCGTCATTATTTACCACCAGCACGGGCAGATCGCCCAGATGGCCCATTCCGTTCGGGCCCTCATGCTTACCGGAATGTTGTGGGTCAAGGTGGCCGCCTGCCGCCTCTGCTGCCGAGGGTTTACCCTCTTTTAACGCGGGCTGACAACTCCCCTTAGCATGAACATGAAAACCATGTTCGCCGGGAGGCAGGGCCTTGAGATCGGGCGCAAATTCCAGTCCTTTGTCGGTTTCAGTGATTTTCACTGTGCCGATGGACTGACCTACGCCCTGCGAGGTGACGAGATTCATTTCTACTTCATCGCTGGCTGCCTGCGCCCCTGCGCAAACAACCAGCGTGACCAGTGCCAGAGCAAAACGCTTCATATGACCTCCGCTGGTTATTTTTTGCCTCTTAAGTGTATACCAG
Source organism: Enterobacter sp. A8 (assembly GCF_004296595.1). Classification (NCBI taxonomy): domain Bacteria; kingdom Pseudomonadati; phylum Pseudomonadota; class Gammaproteobacteria; order Enterobacterales; family Enterobacteriaceae; genus Enterobacter; species Enterobacter sp. A8. The sequence goes on along the minus strand of NZ_SCMF01000001.1, from coordinate 174,586 downwards.
AGGCAAAGATTTCACCGGAAAGTCACATTTTTACCGGTTTACGGAACGTCGTAACCGAGCGCAGCTTTGCGGATGCGGAACCACTGCTGACGGCTCATCTGCAGCTCTTCAGCCGCCAGGGCAGAACGGACGCGTTCAATTTTACCGGAACCAATGATCGGTAGCGGTTTCGACGGCAGACGCAGGATCCACGCGTAAACCACCTGTTCGATGTTCTCAGCGTTCAGTTCACGGGCAATGGTTTCCAGCTCATTGCGCAGCGGCTGGAATTCATCGTCATTGAACAGACGACCGCCCCCGAGGCAGGACCACGCCATAGGACGGATGCGCAGCTGTTGCAGCTGATCGAGCGTACCATCCAGCAACAATGGCTGATGCACCGGGGAGATTTCCACCTGGTTGGTGGCCAGGGTAAAGGGCAGACGAGACTGCAGCAGCGCAAACTGCGCCGGGGTAAAGTTTGAGACGCCAAAATGACGCACTTTGCCGCTTTGATGCAGCGTCAGGAAGGCTTCAGCGACCTCATCGGCATCCATTAACGGGTCGGGACGGTGGATCAGCAGCAGGTCGATATGATCCGTTGCCAGGTTCACCAGCGACTGCTCGGCGCTTTTGATGATGTGTGCGCTGTCGGTAATGTAATGACCAAGGGTATGTTCAGGTTTTGCCGTTGTGGCAATACCGCATTTGGTGACAATTTCCATCCGCTCACGCAGCGCCGGAACCAGCTTGAGGGCTTCTCCGAACGCCGCTTCACACGCATAGCCGCCATAAATATCAGCATGATCGACAGTGGTAATCCCTAAATCGAGGTGCTCCTCAATGAAGCTCGCCAGCTGCAGGGGGGACATATTCCAGTCCATCAGGCGCCAGTAACCCATCACAAAGCGGGAGAATTCTGGCCCCTGGGGGGCAAGGGTAATACGCTGAACCATAACATTTTCCTCAAGGAAGTGATGTCATGAGTATACGCAATAAGCGTGTTAAAACAGTGAAGGTTGCTGGGGTTCTTCGGTTTCACCGGGCTTGTTTGCACGTATTTTGCGCAGAAACCGCTGGCGGCAGAGGCGAAGCACTTCCTGCTTTTGCGTGTCGCTGAAATTTTGCCAGTTAAACCGCTCGTCGCGGGTACGCATACACCCACGGCAATAACCGCGTTCATCCACCTGACAAATCCCCCGGCACGGGCTCTGGATGGGGAAAAACTCCAGCTGCTCTGCCACGTTCACCTCCGAATACCGACACTCACCTACAGTGAAGACGTTAAACGCCCCACGTGCAAGGGCTTTACCACAGTTTTGTGGCATTAAGGTTTCACTAATCTTCCCTCTCTATACTCGCCTCATCAATATGATGACAGGTTTCTTTTCGATGTGGTTAACGAAGAAGTTACAGTGTAACGATATAAAATTCACTCTGGGTTGTGCGCTTTTCTTTACGCTGATAAACGCACTGTTTATTCAACGTAGCTGGGCCATTATTGCCCCGGCAAGGCTTCACGATATCCTTTTTGCCGCGTCCGTGCCGCTGGTGCTGTTCTGCGGCTGGGTGATTGTCTTCAGCCTGCTCAATATCCCCTTTATCCGTAAGCCGCTGCTGATCGTCTTAACCGTCGGCTGTGCCGCGGCAACGTACTTTATGTATACCTATGGCGCGGTTATCGATCAGAACATGATTGTTAACGTGTTCGAAACCAACTCCCAGGAAGCCACAGCGCTGGTCACGCCGCAGATGATTCTGTGGATTGTCATAGCAGGACTGGTTCCTTCCGTGGTGTTGGCGATGACGCGTATTCAGACCGGAAAATGGTGGTATGCGCTGCTGATGCGCGTTGCCGCCATGCTTGGCGCCCTGCTGGTGATCATCCTCGTTGCCGCCGTGTTTTATAAAGATTATGCGTCGCTGTTTCGCAACAATAAGAGCATCGTTAAGATGGTCACCCCAGCTAACTACATCAGCGCCATGATGAAATACAGCAAAATGCGCTGGTTCGAAGGTGACCAAACGCTGGTGCGTATAGGTGAAGATGCGCATAAAGGCCCGCTGATTGCAGGACAGAACAAGAAAACAGTTCTGGTGCTGGTTGTCGGTGAGGCCTCACGTGCCGCGAACTACTCGCTGAATGGTTACGGCCGTGAAACGAACCCGGAACTGAAAAAACAGGATGTCATCAACTTCCCGCAGGCCACGTCATGCGGTACCGAAACGGCCGTTTCCGTTCCCTGCATGTTCTCCGGGATGACGCGCAGCAAATACGATGCCGACCTGGCGCATCACCAGGAAGGGTTGCTCGATGTGCTCAAACACGCGGGAATCAACCTGCTGTGGCGCGACAATGACGGCGGCTGTAAAGGTGCCTGCGACCGCGTACCCCATACCGATATGACCCAGTGGAACCTGGATCAGTTCTGCAAAGACAAGTCCTGTATTGATGATGTGAACTTCTACCGTCTCGACAACGTGCTGGACGGCCTGAAACAGGACACCGTACTGGTTATCCACCTGATGGGCAGCCACGGCCCGGCTTACTATCACCGTTACCCGGACAATTTCCGCAAATTCACCCCAACCTGCGACACCAATGAAATTCAGGATTGCGATCACCAGGCGCTGATGAATACCTATGACAACACCATTCTGTATACCGACAGCGTGGTCAGCAAAACTATCGATGCGCTGAAGGCACGTCAGGCGAATATGAACACCGCGCTGATTTACCTTTCCGACCACGGCGAATCGCTGGGCGAAAGCGGAATTTATCTGCACGGCACGCCGTACATGCTGGCGCCAGAGCAACAAACGCACATTCCGTTTATGTTCTGGTTATCACCGGACTACGCGAAAAACTTTGGTATCAACACGCAGTGCCTGCGCGACTATGCAGCAAAAAATGCGGTTTCGCAGGATAATCTGTTCTCTACCGTACTGGGTATGATGGATGTGAAATCAACGGTTTATCAGCAGCAACTGGATATTCTGAACGCATGTCGTCAGTAAACGCCCTTGCAATAGACCGAACGGTCTATTAGAGTTTGGCCATGAGCAGAAATACTGAACACGATACACGCGAACATTTACTGGCGACCGGCGAGCGGCTTTGCATGCATCGCGGGTTTACCGGTATGGGGTTAAGCGAGTTACTTAAAACCGCTGAAGTGCCAAAGGGGTCGTTTTATCACTACTTCCGATCCAAAGAGGCGTTTGGCGTGGCGATGCTGGAGAGGCACTATGCCAGCTACCATCAACGCCTGGCCACCCATTTCGCCAGTGGTGAAGGAAACTATCGGGATCGTGTTCTCAACTACTATCAGGAAACGCTGAACCAGTTCTGTCAGCAGGGCATTATCAGCGGTTGCCTGACGGTAAAACTCTCTGCAGAAGTGTGCGATCTCTCCGAAGATATGCGTGCGGCAATGGATAAAGGTGCCAGCGGCGTGATCGCCCTGCTGGCGCAGGCGCTTGAGAATGGCCGCCGTGAAAAAACGCTGGCCTTCGCCGGTGAGGCGTTAACGCAGGCGCAGGTTTTATATTCCCTCTGGTTAGGGGCGAACCTGCAGGCCAAAATTTCCCGCAGTGCCGTGCCGCTGGAAAGCGCACTGGCACATGTTAATAGCAGCATTACTGCGCCTGGCGTGTAGCAGGCGTTTTTATTTACTTAATTACTAGTCGACTGGTCTACTCAGGAGTCGTTATGTCAGCTGAAAAACTTTTCACCCCACTGAAAGTGGGCGCCGTCACCGCACCAAACCGCGTGTTTATGGCCCCACTCACCCGTCTGCGCAGCATTGAGCCGGGTGATATCCCAACCCCACTGATGGGTGAATACTATCGTCAGCGCGCCAGCTCTGGCCTCATCATCACTGAAGCCACGCAGATTTCCGCACAGGCGAAGGGATATGCCGGCGCACCAGGCCTGCACAGCCCGGAGCAGATTGCCGCCTGGAAGAAAATCACCGCTGGCGTTCACGCCGAAGAGGGTCGCATTGCGGTTCAGCTGTGGCACACCGGTCGTATCTCTCATAGCAGCATTCAGCCTGGCGGACAGGCACCGGTTTCCGCGTCAGCCCTGAATGCGAATACCCGCACTTCCCTGCGCGATGAAAACGGTAACGCGATCCGCGTCGACACCTCAACGCCACGCGCCCTTGAGCTGGATGAGATCCCGGGTATCGTGAACGATTTCCGTCAGGCCGTAGCTAACGCCCGCGAAGCCGGTTTTGATCTGGTTGAACTGCACTCCGCGCACGGTTACCTCCTGCACCAGTTCCTTTCACCGTCGTCCAACCACCGCACCGACCAGTACGGCGGCAGCGTCGAAAACCGCGCCCGTCTGGTGCTGGAAGTGGTTGATGCCGTTTGTCAGGAGTGGAGCCCGGACCGTATTGGTATTCGCGTCTCCCCAATCGGTACCTTCCAGAACGTCGACAACGGTCCGAACGAAGAAGCGGACGCGCTGTATCTGATTGAAGAGCTGGCGAAACGCGGTATCGCGTATCTGCACATGTCCGAGCCGGACTGGGCCGGTGGTCAGCCTTACTCTGAGGCTTTCCGCCAGAAAGTGCGCGAGCGTTTCCACGGGGTGATCATCGGTGCGGGGGCCTATACGCCTGAGAAAGCCGAAGATCTGATTAATAAAGGGTTGATCGACGCCGTGGCCTTTGGTCGTGATTACATTGCCAACCCGGACCTGGTTGCCCGTCTGCAGCAGAAAGCAGCGCTGAACCCACAGCGCCCGGAAAGCTTCTACGGCGGCGGCGCGGAAGGCTATACCGACTACCCTACGCTGTAATCTCTCCGTTGTGCATTGATAGCGGCGGCCTTTCGCCGCTATACTAAAACATCGTTTCTGTTCAAAAAGATACTCTACTCCATTGGTTAATGAGGAAATTATGCGCCTACTTCACACCATGCTGCGCGTTGGCGATCTGCAACGTTCCATCGATTTCTACACTAACGTACTGGGTATGAAGCTGCTGCGCACCAGCGAAAACCCGGAATACAAATACTCGCTGGCATTCGTGGGTTACGGCCCGGAAACGGATGAAGCGGTTATCGAACTGACCTATAACTGGGGCGTCGACAGCTATGAGCTGGGCACGGCCTATGGCCACATCGCGCTGGAAGTGGACAACGCGGCAGAAGCCTGTGAACGCATTCGCAGCAACGGTGGCAACGTCACGCGTGAAGCGGGCCCGGTAAAAGGCGGCACCACCGTGATTGCGTTTGTTGAAGATCCAGACGGTTATAAAATCGAGCTGATTGAAGCCAAAGACGCCGGTCGCGGTCTGGGCAACTGATCCCTCAGGGCGCACTATGCGCCCGTTGTTTTACTGCATCCCACGCCAAAATTTGCCATAATGCGCTCTGCTTTTTTCCCCTTGTAAGAGACCCTGATGTCCGATAACGCTCAACTTACCGGTCTGTGCGACCGTTTTCGTGGTTTTTATCCTGTTGTCATTGATGTCGAAACAGCCGGATTTAACGCTAAAACCGATGCGCTGCTTGAAATTGCCGCCATCACGCTGAAGATGGATGAAGAGGGCTGGCTTACACCGGACACCACGCTGCATTTCCACGTTGAGCCCTTTGAAGGCGCAAACCTGCAGCCAGAGGCGCTGGCGTTTAATGGCATCGATCCGCATAACCCGCTGCGCGGTGCGGTGAGCGAATATGACGCGCTGCACGCCATTTTCAAAATGGTGCGTAAAGGCATGAAAGAGAGCAACTGCAGCCGCGCCATTATGGTGGCGCATAACGCCACGTTCGATCACAGCTTTACGATGGCCGCCGCCGAGCGAGCCTCTCTTAAGCGTAACCCCTTCCACCCGTTTGTGACCTTTGACACCGCCGCACTGAGTGGCCTGGCACTGGGACAAACGGTCTTGTCAAAAGCCTGTATTACGGCCGGGATTGAGTTTGACGGCACGCAGGCGCACTCCGCGCTGTATGATACGGAGCGCACCGCAGAGCTGTTCTGTGAAATAGTCAACCGCTGGAAGCGTCTGGGCGGCTGGCCGCTGGCGATGGGCGACAGCGAAGAATAAAAAAAGCGACCTCTTAAGGTCGCTTTTTTATTTGCGCAGAAAATTACTCTGCGTCCGGCTCTTCGGTTTTGTACTTCGCAGCCGTCTCTTTGATCAGCTGCTGCAGTTCGCCGCGCTGATACATTTCAATCAGGATATCGCAACCGCCAACCAGTTCACCGTCGACCCACAGCTGCGGGAACGTCGGCCAGTTCGCGTATTTTGGCAGCTCAGCGCGGATGTCCGGGTTTTGCAGGATATCAACGTAAGCAAAACGTTCACCACAGGCAGACAGCGCCTGAACCGCTTGCGCGGAGAAGCCACAGCTTGGCAGCTTCGGAGAACCTTTCATATACAGCAGAATCGGGTTTTCAGCGATCTGGCGCTGGATTTTTTCAATAGTGGTGCTCATGTCTTGCTTCCTTTAACTTCTGTTACGGCATTAGTCTGACATTGTAGCGGTTCAGACTGGCATCGGAAAATAACATTTTTGTCACGTATAGCTATTTTATCGCGAGTGGCGAAAAGTTGCATTGTAAATGGTGCTTAACCCTGCGGCAGGCAGGGTTTTGCTTAGGGCGTGAACAATTGTGCGACAAATCGATGAATTTTTTTGCACTTGCTAACGAAACAGGTTTTTAGATTGAAAAATGCTATTAACTTCTCGGGTTTTTATGGATTAGAATCGACGGGCTTTGTAAATCACACGCGGGTATTATTGATGACCTGCATTTATCAGGGGACTGCCCAGTGGCGCGGATAAATAAAATCTCGATCACGCTCTGTGCTTTACTGTTTACATCACTCTCTTTCACGCCAGCGGCAAACGCCTCTCAACAGGCGCGGCACTCTGCTGTGCAAAAAACGCATCTGGCAAAAACTACAGAACGTAAAAAAAAGACTACCAGTAAGAACGAAAAGAAAAAAACAACCGCTCAAACGAAAAAGACCGCCTCCAGCAAATCGAAATCAACATCTTCCCGCACTGCCCTCGCATCGAAACGTAAAGCCTCAAAAACTGCTGCCAACCTCGTAACGGAAAAATGCACCACGCGCAAAGGGCATAAAGCCAAATGCACAAAAGTGACAAAAATTGCCGACGCGCATAAGGTTCGGGTACAGAAAGCGCAAAAAACGGCGATGAATAAGCTGATGGGGCAAATTGGCAAACCGTATCGCTGGGGTGGCACCTCTCCCCGCACCGGTTTTGACTGCAGCGGGCTGGTGTATTACGCCTATAAAGATCTGGTGAAATTCCGCATTCCGCGCACCGCCAATGAAATGTACCACCTGCGCGACGCAGCCCCTGTTAACCGTGGCGAGCTGCAAAATGGCGATCTGGTCTTCTTCCGCACCCAGGGTCGCGGTACGGCTGATCACGTCGGCGTGTATGTGGGTAACGGGAAGTTTATTCAGTCCCCACGAAGCGGTCAGGACATTCAGATCACCTCGCTTAGCGAAGACTACTGGGTGCGTCACTACGTCGGCGCACGCCGCGTCATGACGCCGAAAACCATCCGCTAAACCCTGCCCTGCCGTCACCACGGCAGGGTAAGTTCCTCTTTTGCATACCCTTTCAATTTGCTATCCTGTCCTTGTTGTCTGTGTGGTTATTGGCAACGCAAAATACAATAAGGAGAGAAGCAATGTCGTTCGAATTACCTGCACTACCGTATGCAAAAGACGCCCTGGCACCGCACATTTCTGCGGAAACCCTGGAATATCATTACGGCAAACATCACCAGACCTATGTCACCAACCTGAACAACCTGATCAAGGGCACCGATTTTGAAGGCAAAACGCTGGAAGAGATCGTCCGCAGTTCAGACGGTGGCGTATTCAACAACGCTGCTCAGGTGTGGAACCACACCTTCTACTGGCACTGCCTGGCACCAAATGCTGGCGGCGAGCCGACCGGCGAACTGGCTACTGCGATTAACGCCGCCTTTGGCAGCTTTGCGGAGTTCAAAGCGAAATTTACCGATGCCGCAATCAAAAACTTCGGTTCTGGCTGGACATGGCTGGTAAAAGAGGCCGATGGCAAACTGGCTATCGTCTCCACGTCTAACGCGGGTACACCACTGACCACCAGCGCGACACCGCTGATGACCGTGGATGTCTGGGAACACGCGTACTACATTGATTACCGTAACGCGCGTCCTAACTACCTGGAGCACTTCTGGGCACTGGTTAACTGGGACTTTGTGGCGAAGAACTTCGCCGCGTAAGAGAGACGCAGAAGGGTTTCCCCTTCTGCGTTTTTTTATTCGGCAGCACAGGCCGCTTCAGGCTGTTTACGACCCGACATCATCACTAACAGCAGGCCAAGCGCGGCAATAATGGCCCCCATCACCGGCACAAAGCTGTATCCCAGACCACCTGAAATAACAGCACCGCCCGCTGCGGCACCGAGCGCATTGCCCAGATTGAACGCGCCAATATTCACCGACGATGAAAGACCCGGCGCCTCATGCGCGACGCGCATTACGCGCATCTGCAGCGGCGGAACCACGGCAAAGGTGGCCGCACCCCAGACGACCATCGCAATGGCCGCGCCATACTCATTACGCGCCAGCCAGGGAATGGCAATCATGATGACAATCAGCAGGGTCAGAAAACCCTTCAGCGTTCCGCTTACGGAGCGGTCAGCAAATTTCCCACCCAGATAGTTACCCATCGAGAAGCCCACGCCAATCAGCACCAGCATCGCGGTGATAAAGATCGGCGTCGCGTGAGTGATGTCATGCAGCACCGGCGAAATATAGGTGTAAAGGGTAAACATCGCCCCGGCACCCAGTACGGTGGTGAGCAACGCCGAGAGCACCTGCGGGCGCATCAGTACCGACAGCTCTTTACGTACCTCAGGCCGCTCACCAGCACTGCCTTTCGGCAGAGAGAAGAACAAGGCCACCATCGCGACAACGCCCAGTACGGCGGTTGCGAGGAACGACATACGCCAGCCAATGACCTCACCCAGCCAGGTGGCCGCAGGAACGCCGCCAATGTTGGCGATGGTCAGGCCCATAAACATGGTTGCCACGGCACTCGCCTGCTTGTGTTTGGGCACCACGCTTGCCGCCACCACCGACCCCAGCCCAAAGAAAGCGCCGTGGTTAAGGCTTGTCAGGATACGTGACAGCATCAGCGTGGTGTAATCAGGCGAAATGGCGGAGAGCACGTTGCCAAGGGTAAAGATAGCCATCAGGAAAATCAGCGCATTGCGGCGCGCTCGGTGGGAAAGCAACAGCGTCATCAGCGGTGCCCCTACCATCACACCAATGGCATAGGCGCTGATTAACATCCCGGCTGCAGGGATAGAGACGTCCACACCGCGGGCGATAACCGGTAAGAGTCCCATAGGGGAAAATTCAGTGGTGCCAATCCCAAAAGCGCCAATCGCCAGGGCCAGCAGGGGAAAATTGATTTTCATGCGTCAACTCCGGATGCCGTGTCATGTGGTGACACAGAACAAAGAAGCCGAAAGCATGACATCAATCACAAAAAATGAGAAGTTAACAAATTGGCAAAAGATTTTTGCCGGAGATGTAACAATCAGGGCGAGCGGGAGAGAGCGAACGCCCCCTCCGCGTAAATCAGTGCAGTGCAGCCGTCAGACCTGCAGCAACAATCAGCGCCAGCACAATAACGGTGGTGAACAGCGAAAACTTCAGATCGGAACTCATCAATTTTTCTCCTTTTAATCCCCCCACGAAAAGTGAGCTTGCTCATTTTTACACAATTTACGTCAAAAATCTTCCAGGATTTAAACGGATAACCACTTTAGCTCTTCCCCTTTTCATCAAGATAGGACAAAATTCCACGCTAAATTTATTAGCGTACCGGCCATTGACCCCCTCCTGACGTCCCGTGTCGTTTTCCTGGCGTGCCGCAATTCAAGATTGCGTGATAAGGGTGAGAGAAGGCAAACGTTTACCTTCAAGGTTTTCAGGAGTTTAGGATATGGTCTGGAGTGACATTTAATGGCAACAATTAAAGACGTAGCAAAACGCGCAAACGTTTCCACTACAACCGTATCACATGTAATTAACAAAACCCGCTTCGTGGCGGAAGAGACGCGCAACGCCGTCTGGGCGGCAATCAAAGAGCTGCACTACTCGCCGAGTGCCGTTGCGCGTAGCCTTAAAGTTAATCACACCAAGTCCATTGGTTTGCTGGCGACCAGCAGTGAAGCGGCCTATTTTGCCGAAATCATCGAAGCGGTTGAGAAAAACTGCTTCCAGAAAGGCTATACCCTTATCCTCGGCAACGCGTGGAACAATATTGAAAAACAGCGCGCCTATCTGTCGATGATGGCGCAAAAGCGTGTGGATGGCCTGCTGGTGATGTGTTCCGAATACCCGGAATCTGTCCTGTCCATGCTGGAAGAGTATCGCCATATCCCGATGGTGGTGATGGACTGGGGCGAAGCGCGCGCCGACTTTACCGACTCCGTCATCGATAACGCCTTCGAAGGCGGTTATATGGCGGGCCGCTATCTGATTGAACGCGGTCACCGTGAAATAGGCGTGATCCCGGGGCCGCTTGAGCGCAACACCGGTGCTGGCCGTCTGGCCGGGTTTATGAAGGCGATGGAAGAAGCGCTGATCACCGTGCCGGAAAACTGGATCGTGCAGGGCGACTTTGAGCCGGAGTCTGGCTACCGCGCCATGCAGCAGATCGTTTCTCAGCCGCATCGTCCAACGGCGGTGTTCTGCGGCGGGGACATCATGGCGATGGGGGCCCTGTGTGCAGCCGATGAGCTGGGCCTGCGCGTGCCGCAGGATATTTCCGTGATCGGCTATGACAACGTGCGCAACGCGCGCTTCTTCACGCCTGCGCTGACCACCATCCACCAGCCGAAGGACTCCCTCGGTGAAACGGCCTTCAATATGCTGATGGACAGGATCGTCAACAAACGTGAAGAGTCGCAGTCCATTGAAGTTCACCCGCGCCTTATCGAACGCCGTTCCGTTGCGGATGGTCCATTCCGCGACTACCGTCGTTAATCTCGTGTGGAGCCAGCTAAGCTGGCTCCCGTAGCCATTCCCGGTTAAGCGTTTCGCTGTCTCCCAGATAATCCAGTAGCCATGCCATGGCGGGCGACACATCATTTTGTTGCCACGTCAGGCAGCAGGCCGCATCCGGGAACGGATTCTCCAGCGTCAGCTCGACCCATTCACCGGTATCGATTCTCGGCTTAGCGAAATGGACGGGAACCATCGCGACGCACAGCCCGGCGCTGAGGCAGGTCGCGGAGGATTCCCAGTCCGGCGCCACCACCCGCCGCTGGTTATCAAGAAGCCAGGTGATACGTTTTGGCAACGAGCGCGAGGTATCCTCCAGCACCAGCGACGGCCAGTTGCGCAGCGTGTCGTCACTCAGCGGTCCCTCCAGGGCAGCCAGCGGATGATCGTGTGCCACGACGCATTTCCAGCTCAACATGCCCATATCGCGAAACGCATAGCGCCCCCCGACGGGGATCGCCTGGGTTGCGCCAATCGCCATCTCTGCCCTGCCGTCCGCCAGCGCGTCCCAGACCCCGTTGAATACCTCCTGCGAGACGCGAAGTTCAACGTCTGAAAAATGGCGATAGAAATCCACGATCATCTGCCGGGTACGCTCCGGCTTAACGATATTGTCCACGGCGATGGAAAGATGTCCGCGCCAGCCGTTGGCGATCTGCTGGCACTGTTCGCGGGTGATCTGCATTTTTTTGATAACAGAACGCCCTTCTTTCAAAAACCACGCGCCAGCAGGCGTTAATTCCACATCGCGATGCCGCCGTTCGAACAGCGGAACCGCCAGCCACTCTTCAAGCTGCCGCACCGTGTAGCTGATAGCCGAAGGGACGCGGTGCAACTCCTGTGCCGCACCGCTAAAGCTGCCGTTACGCGCGACAGCATCCACCACTTCAAGAGAATAATCTGACCACATTTTCTGCCTGCAAAAAATTTGAATGCAACCGCCAAATATTAGCGTTTCACAACCCGCTTTGCACTCCCTACACTCTGCGCCAGTGTCTACCTGCCTCCTCAAGGAGAATAAAACAATGCAACCCAGGAATGGATTTTTAGTCTGGCTCGGCGGTTTGAGCGTGCTGGGCTTTTTGGCCACCGATATGTACCTGCCCGCGTTTGCGGCGATGCAGGAAGATCTGCAAACGCCAGCCGCGGCCATCAGCGCCAGCCTGAGTTTGTTCCTCGCCGGTTTTGCCATCGCACAGCTGCTCTGGGGCCCGCTCTCCGATCGCTTCGGGCGTAAACCGGTGTTGTTGCTGGGCCTGGCCATTTTTGCCGCAGGCTGTCTGGGAATGTTGTGGGTACGCGATGCGACCTGGCTGCTGGTGCTGCGCTTTGTGCAGGCCGTCGGCGTCTGTGCCGCGGCGGTAACCTGGCAGGCTCTCGTGACCGACTACTACCCGGCCAACCGTACCAACCGCATTTTCGCCACCATTATGCCGCTGGTTGGCCTGTCACCCGCCCTCGCTCCCCTGCTGGGCAGCTGGATCCTCGCGCACTTTGACTGGCAGGCCATTTTTGCCACGCTGTTTGCCATCACACTGGTACTGATGCTCCCGGCGTTTGCCCTCAAGCCCGCGCATAAAAAAGAGGCGCATGCTGACGCCAAACCGATCACGTTCCTCTCCCTGCTGAGCGCCAAAGCGTATCGTGGTAACGTCCTGGTCTATGCCGCCTGCTCGGCGAGCTTCTTCGCCTGGCTCACCGGCTCGCCGTTTATTCTGCACGATATGGGGTACAGCCCGGCCGCCATTGGTCTGAGCTATGTCCCACAGACCATCGCCTTCCTGCTGGGCGGATACGGCTGCCGTGCGGCGCTGCAGAAATGGGAAGGCCAGCAGATGCTGCCCTGGCTGCTGGCGCTGTTTGCCTTGAGCGTGGGCGCCACCTGGGCCGTTGGGTTTATTCCAGGCGTCGGTCTGGCGGAGATTTTGATTCCGTTCTGCGTGATGGCGGTGGCTAACGGTGCCATTTACCCTATCGTGGTCGCACAGGCGTTACGTCCTTTCCCGCAGGCGACAGGACGCGCCGCGGCGCTGCAAAATACCCTGCAGCTCGGCCTGTGCTTCCTGGCAAGCCTGGTGGTGTCAGCGCTGATTGCCACCCCGCTGTTAACTACCACCAGCGTGATGCTGGTCACCGTTGCGCTGGCAGTAATGGGTTATCGCATGCAATCCGCCGCACAGCGCGAGCTTGAGAACCACGCACAGGCGGAGACGTCGCACGCGTAATCACTGGGGAAAATATGTAACATTTCAGTGATTAGGTTGCTAAGAATTTTCTATTGAATCACCAAATTTTGAGGCCTATACTAAATTTGGTTCGATTAAATACGATAAATATTAAGTGTTAACGGGAGCCGGAGTGCTCCCGTTTTACCATGGAAGGCATTTCGGCAAGGGTTATCTCCCTTCCTCTGTTCTACGTCGGATACTAGCCTCGCGGTATTTACCGTGAGATTTCTCACAAACCATAAAAAGCGTCTACGCTGTTTGAAGGTTCTGATCACAGTAAGGTGATGGAGAAGCTATGAGTTCATCGTGTATAGAAGAAGTCAGCGTTCCGGACGATAACTGGTCCCGGATCGTCAGTGAACTGTTAGGTCGTGCAGGCATCACTATCAACGGATCTTCACCCTCCGATCCGCAGGTCAAACATCCCGATTTTTTTAAACGCGTACTTCGCGAGGGATCGTTAGGGCTGGGCGAAAGCTATATGGATGGCTGGTGGGATTGCGAGCGGCTGGATATTTTCTTTGCCAGCGTGTTGCGCGCCGGTCTGGAGAACCAGCTCCCCCGCAATATAAAAGATACGTTGCGCGTCGCCTCCGCCCGTTTGTTCAATCTGCAAAGCAAAAAGCGGGCGTGGATCGTGGGCAAAGAGCACTACGACCTCGGTAACGATTTGTTCAGCCGCATGCTGGATCCCTTCATGCAATACTCCTGCGCCTACTGGAAAAAGGCGACAACCCTCGAAGAAGCCCAGCAGGATAAACTGCGTCTGATTAGCGAGAAACTGCAGCTGCAGCCCGGCATGCGTGTGCTGGATATCGGCTGTGGCTGGGGCGGTCTGGCGTATTTTATGGCGAAGCACTACGGCGTCAGCGTGGTCGGCGTAACCATTTCAGCCGAACAGCAAAAAATGGCCCGGGAGCGCTGCCAGGGTCTCGACGTTGATATCCGTCTGCAGGATTACCGCGACCTCAACGAGCAGTTTGATCGCATTGTTTCCGTGGGCATGTTTGAGCACGTGGGGCCGAAAAATTACGACACCTATTTTGAGGTGGTGGATCGTAATTTAAAACCCGACGGCATTTTCCTGCTGCACACCATAGGCTCTAAGCGCACGGACAATAACGTTGACCCGTGGATCAATAAATACATCTTTCCGAATGGCTGTTTGCCTTCCGTTCGCCAGATTGCCAACGCCAGCGAAAGCCACTTCATCATGGAAGACTGGCATAACTTTGGCGCGGATTACGACACCACGCTTATGGCGTGGCATGAACGTTTCCAGCAAGCGTGGCCTGAGATTGCAGACAACTATTCTGAACGATTTAAACGGATGTTCAGCTATTATCTGAATGCCTGCGCAGGTGCGTTCCGCGCGCGTGATATTCAACTCTGGCAGGTGGTCTTTAGTCGCGGGATTGAACACGGCTTACGTGTGCCGCGCTAAAAAATAACCCCGGATATCCGGGGTTATTTTTTTATTCTTCTTCGGTGGCCTTTATTATGGCCGCCTCTTTCGCCGCCAGCACACGCTCGACGGTATCCACGACCGCCTGGGTTTGCGGATCGATTTCGATATTCACACGCTGCCCCAGTTTTTTCGCCCCCAGCGTCGTACGCTGCAGCGTTTCCGGAATTAAATGCACGCAAAAACGCGTCGGCGTCACTTCTCCGACCGTCAGGCTAATCCCATCAATACCAATAAATCCTTTATACAGGATGTATTTCATTAATGACGGATCCTGCACTTTAAACCAGATTTGACGGTTATTTTCAGAGGTGACAATTTTCGCCACTTCGGCGGTGGTCATGATATGGCCCGACATCAGATGGCCGCCAATTTCATCGCTGAACTTCGCCGCACGCTCTACGTTTACGGTATCGCCCACCACCAGTTCGCCCAGGTTGGTGATACGCAGCGTTTCTTTCATTAAATCAAAGCTAATCTGGTTGCCGTTAATTTCGGTCACCGTCAGGCAGCAGCCGTTATGCGCAACCGAGGCACCGGTTTCGATGCCATCCAGCATATATTCTGGCAGCTCAACGACGTGGGTACGGAAATTAGGTTTTTCATCAATGGACACCACTTTAGCGGTGCCCTGCACAATACCAGTAAACATGCTTACAACTCCTGTATTTTCCGGACGGTGGTGACACCGTTTAATCCCACCACAATAACAGTTGGAAATACAGGTTGCCAGAGCAGCGCATTTTCTGGCGATTTTTTCACTAGATTAATAGCTAAAGCCCGCTACAATAGCTGGCACCCCCTCTGCTTTTTCTTCTTGCTGCCAGTTACGGCGGCTTTTTTAGTCTCTCATATAACTACAAAATAAAGGTGTTCACGTGCAGAAGTACATGAATGAAGCGCGGCAGTTATTGGCACTGGCTATCCCGGTGATCATCGCGCAGGTGGCCCAGACCGCAATGGGATTTGTGGATACGGTGATGGCCGGTGGCTACAGCGCCACCGATATGGCCGCCGTGGCAATCGGAACCTCTATCTGGCTTCCGGCCATTCTCTTCGGTCACGGCCTGCTGCTGGCACTCACGCCGGTTATCGCCCAGCTGAATGGTTCCGGCCGACGTGAACGTATCGCCCATCAGGTGCGCCAGGGCTTTTGGCTAGCTGGATTTGTCTCCGTGCTGATTATGATCGTGCTCTGGAACGCCGGGCATATCATTCGCGCCATGCATAATATCGACCCGGCTCTGGCAGACAAGGCCGTGGGGTATCTGCGCGCCCTGCTCTGGGGTGTCCCGGGTTATCTCTTCTTCCAGGTGGCGCGTAACCAGTGCGAAGGCCTGGCAAAAACCAAGCCGGGGATGGTCATGGGCTTTATCGGTTTACTGGTCAACATTCCGGTGAACTATATCTTTATTTACGGCCATTTTGGTATGCCGGAACTTGGCGGCGTAGGCTGCGGCGTGGCAACAGCGGCGGTATACTGGGTGATGTTCTTTAGCATACTTACCTTTGTTAAACACGCCCGCTCCCTGCGTGATATCCGTAATGAGCGTTCATTCAGCACGCCGGACTGGCACATTATGATGCGTCTGGTACAGCTGGGGCTGCCCATTGCACTGGCACTGTTCTTCGAAGTGACTCTGTTTGCCGTGGTCGCCCTGCTGGTCTCGCCGTTGGGCATTGTGAACGTGGCCGGACACCAGATTGCGCTGAACTTCAGCTCGCTGATGTTCGTCCTGCCGATGTCGCTGGCGGCCGCGGTCACCATCCGCGTCGGCTTCCGTCTGGGGCAAGGTTCAACTCTTGATGCACAAACGGCTGCGCGCACCGGGCTGGGCGTGGGTGTCTGTATGGCGGTCTGCACCGCGCTTTTCACCGTCGCACTGCGGGAGCAAATTGCCCTGCTCTATAATGACAACCCGGAAGTGGTGATGCTGGCATCGCATCTGATGCTGCTGGCAGCGGTATACCAGATCTCCGACTCCATCCAGGTGATCGGCAGCGGCGTACTGCGTGGTTATAAAGATACCCGCTCCATCTTCTTTATTACCTTCATCGCCTACTGGGTGTTGGGTCTGCCGAGCGGTTACATTCTCGCGCTCACCGATCTGGTGGTGGATCGTATGGGGCCCGCGGGGTTCTGGATCGGCTTTATCATCGGTCTGACCTCTGCGGCTATCATGATGATGCTGCGTATGCGCTTCCTGCAGCGTCAGCCATCCACGGTAATTTTGCAACGCGCCGCACGTTAAATACACAGTAGCCGCCTGCTGGCGGCTACTTTCTCTTCACTTTGCGCGGTAATGAAGCAATCGCGTGAAATCAGAGAGAAAAATGCATTTTGCCTCTTGCCACTGCGGTGCTGTGCCGCTAATATTCGTCCCCGTTGTCACCGACAACACGTTGCGTTCATAGCTCAGTTGGTTAGAGCACCACCTTGACATGGTGGGGGTCGTTGGTTCGAGTCCAATTGAACGCACCATTCTGCGTCCGTAGCTCAGTTGGTTAGAGCACCACCTTGACATGGTGGGGGTCGGTGGTTCGAGTCCACTCGGACGCACCATTTCAGTCCTGAAATGGTGCAAATCCTCTTCTTGTAGTCTGAATAATCCCAATCGCCTGATTTTTTACGCTTTCTCCTGCTACGCTTTTCATATGACAAAAAAAAAGCAGGAACAGTGTCGATGAAAAAAATCGCCATTATCGGCTCCGGCCCCACAGGGATTTACACCTTTTACGCGCTCCTGAAGCATAAAACGCCACTGGCCGTTTCCATTTTCGAAAAAGCCGAGGAAGCGGGCGTGGGCATGCCCTATCGAATTGATGAAAACTCGCGTCTGATGCTGGCGAATATTGCCAGCATTGAAATCCCACCCGTTTTTATGACCTATCTCGACTGGTTAAAAGAGCAGAGTGCAGCCCATCTCGCCCGCTATCACGTCGATAAAGCTTCCCTGCACGACCGGCAGTTTCTGCCCCGAATCCTGCTGGGGGAATATTTTCGTGACAGTTTTCTGAGGGTGGTCAAAGAGGCCCGCAGGCTGGGATTTCATGTCGATATCCATGAATCCGCCGAGGTGACGGATATCGCCACCGACAAAGACGGCGTTACGCTTTCGGTAAATAACAGCCGCTTACCTGAACGCTTCAATCTTGCCGTCATCGCCACCGGCCACGTCTGGCCTGATGAGGATGAGGCCACGCGCACCTTCTTCCCAAGCCCCTGGTCCGGGTTGATGGACGCCGATATCCCAGCCTGTCGGGTGGGGATTATGGGGACCTCATTAAGCGGACTGGACGCCGCCATGGCGGTTGTTATGCAGCATGGCGCCTTTGTTGATGACAAATTCGTTCTGGATAAAGGCAGCGAGGCGTTAAAAATAGTTCTCATGTCCCGGACAGGCATTCTGCCTGAGGCCGATTTTTACTGCCCTATTCCTTACGAGCCGCTGTCGGTATTAACTGAATTTGTCGTTGAGAATGAAATCGCCAAAGGGTCTGACGGCCTGCTGGATCGTATTTTTGCCCTGATGGTGAAAGAGCTGGAACTCGCCGACCCGGCATGGTGTGAGAAAATCGGGCTGCGCGCCCTGGATGCGGACACCCTTCGCGATGCCTGGTTTGAGGACCGCAAACAGCACGGTCCGTTTAGCTGGGCAGAAGCCAATCTTAATGAGGTCGAACGCAACAAACGTGAGCGGCGAACGGTGCCCTGGCGCTACACCGTGCTTCGGTTGCACGAGGTGGTTCAGGAGATCGTGCCGCATCTTAATGAGCCGGACCGGGAACGTTTCAAGCAGGGACTGGCGCGGGTGTTTATCGACAACTACGCCGCCATTCCACCGCAGTCTATCCGTCGGCTGCTTGCGCTGCGCGAGGCCGGGATCATCAGCGTTGTCGCATTAGGTGATGATTACACGCTGGATGTCGGTCGCGCCCAGACGGCGATCGCGACTGAAGACAACACCTATCTCTTTGACGTGTTTATTGATGCCCGTGGGCAAAAACCGCTGAAAACAGAGGATCTGCCTTTCCCGACACTGCGCAAACAGCTGCAGGCGACAGGCGACGAGATCCCTGATATTGGCGAGGATTACACGCTTAAAGCACCAGAAACGGTGCGCGGGAGAATCGCGTTTGGCGCGATACCGTGGCTAATGCACGATCATCCCTTCGTTCAGGGACTGGCCGAGTGTGCGGAGATTGCCGGGTCGATGGCGAAAGCGGCGGAAAAACCCGCTTCTGGGTTACGCAGGAGATTGCCGTATTTCGATAGCTGACAGGGCTTCCATGCCCTGACCGTCATTATTCGAAGAACACTTCCGGGTTCTCTGACAGAGAAACGAAGGTTTTCGTCGCTTTATCCAGCGCACGAATTTCACCGCTCTCAATGTCATACACCCAGCCGTGCAGGCGAAGGGCGTTATTGCGCAGACCCACAGCAACGGATGGATGGGTTTTGATGTTGCTCAGCTGCGCAAAGACGTTCTCCTGCACCATTGCATTCACTTTGTCGATCGGCTGATCCCAGCTTTTCTTCTCCACCACCGCTTTAGCGGCATCAGAATAACGCAGCCAGTGGGAGACGGCAGGCATCGGCTCGAGGTTCGCGTTATCCGCAATCGCCTTCATCGCCCCACAGTTGGAGTGACCGCAAATCACGATATCCGTCACGCCCAGCGCCACAACGGCATATTCGATGGTTGCGGAGACACCGCCCGGCTCTGGCCCGAACGGTGGCACAATGTTGCCAGCATTTCGAATGACAAAGAGCTGTCCTGGCTCTTGCTGAGTGACCAGTTCTGGTACCAGACGGCTGTCGGAGCATGAGATGAACAGCGCTTTGGGATTCTGGCTGGACGCTAAACTGCGGAAGAGCTCTTTACGTTGCGGGAAAATCTCTTTTTGAAAGTTGAGGAAACCTTCAATGATATGTTGCATAGCAATTTCTCTTTTATCTGTTGTTGTTTAGGTATGATCGGGATCACACTCCTGAAGTTTACCCATCGTGCTTTACCTGAGACAAGCAATATATTTCTGGCCCGACCGCTGCACAATCTCGTCCGCGTTTGCCGGGATGTTTTGTCCCTCAAAGGCACCGTACAGGCGGGCAAATTTTTTGCCTTCCAGAAGTCCGGTAATCTGCTCAACGGTGCGGGCTGGCAGCGGCAGCATATTCGGGTAGCTCCACATAAACGAAACGGCGTCTTTTCCGGGCGTGACCTGAAGAATATCCCCCGCCAGCAATACGCCTTCGCCCTCCTGCCAGTGCAGCACCGTACCGCCTGCAAAATGCCCACCCAGACGCAACAAGGTGACCGACGGAAATAGTTCCAGCGTATCCCCTTCCCAGAACTGAATGGCAGGACTGCCGCGCATGACCCACTCTCTGTCGCTGGCGTGCAGGTACACCGGTGCATTAAATGCCGCAGCCCATGTCTGCATGGTGGTGTAATAGTGTGGGTGCGAGATCGCAATCGCGCTGATGCCGCCGAGCGCGGTAATGAGCGTTTTGGTTGCCGGGTCGAGGTTGGCAATACAGTCCCAGAGAATATTGCCGTGTGGGGTACGCAAAAGCAGCGCGCGCTGGTTAATCGCAAAGGCAGGCACCGTTTTGATACTCAACAGCTGTGGCTCCAGCTGCTGCCATTTGTTGCTGTGGGTGGAAGTCACGGTAGCAAAGTCAATCCACGCCTGGCCGCTGTGCGGAACATACTGGCGTTCATCCTCGCAAATCGGGCATGTTTCCGGCGTGGTGTCATACGCAGTACCGCAGGTTTTGCAGAGTGTCATCATATGCATTCCTCAGCCATAAAGCAGAGAGTATGGCAGGGATTATCCATATGTGCTGCGAGGTACATTGCTGGCCTTTTTTGCCCTATACTGTGCCAGTATCAAAAACTGAATAAAGCAGGTGCCACATGGAAATTGATCTCGAAAACCTGGTCTTTAACGGACTGGATGAAGCAGAAGAGCGTAATGCGGAACGTCTGGACGACGCAGATAAAAAAGCCCAGGCGATTGTTGCGGATGACGACTGCGGCGATGCCTGCAAGATCTGATGAAAAAGCACCGGTTAACCCGGTGCTTTTTTTTATGTTACTTTTTCAGCCCGTCAATGGCCGCCTGCGCACAGGCTTCATCAAGATGACCACCCGGCGCACCGCCGATGCCAATCGCCCCGATCACCTCATCGCCCTCTTTCACCGGCAGGCCGCCCGCCAGCAGCAGGAAGCCCGGAATATCACGCATGTTTTGCGCACCGGCGTTGCTCTGCGCCGCTTCCATCACTTTGCCTGAGGCATTCTTTGCGCTGAGCGCCGTCCAGGCTTTCATTTCGCTGGCTTTAACCGTATGAGGACCGGCATTGTCCGTACGCTGCACGGCTTTCACCACGCCCGCACGGTCAACCACGGTGACCGTCACCTGATAATTCTTTGCCGTACACGCCTGAATGGCGGACGTGGCCAGCGCATTCGCCTGCGCCAGCGAGAGACTCTTTTGGTTTAACGTATCGGCCTGTGCCGACAGACTTACGCTACCTGCGGCCAGTGCCGCAACCATCATTAATTTTTTCATCGCACTTCCTCGCGTGTTGGGATACGTGGCAGAGCGTACCCCACCGGGCGATGAAACATAATTCGGTTGAATACGCACTCAACCTGGTAGTTATACGGATTGCAATTTATCGTATTCGCGTATTGCCTGAACCAGACTGCCGACGCCAAGCTTGGTAAACGCCGCCGCGCGGTGCGCTTCCACCGTCCGTGGCGAGAGATTCAGCCGGGCGGCCACCTCTTTGTTGCTGAGCCCTTTCATCAACTCCCCCAGCACCTCATGCTCCCGCGCGGTTAATTGTGCGAAGCGCGCTTTCACCCGGGAGGTTTCCTGCCAGCCGGCAAACCGGCGCTGACTCTCCTCAAAGGCTAACCCTACCGTTTCGATAAGCTTATCGGCATCCAGCGGCTTGGTGAAAAACTCAAACACGCCGTTACGAAATGCCCGACGACAGGCATCTACGGTCCCGTGCCCGGTCATGATGATCACCGGCAGCAGGGGCCAGGGCCATTTTCCCTCCTCAAGCCAGGTGAGCCCGCCTTTGCCCGGCATCCGCATATCCAGCAGCAAGCAGCCTACCAGCTCGGTGTCCCGTGCATGGGCCGCGGTAAAGGCATCAACGCTTTCAAACGTCCTGACCGGCCACCCCATGCCCGAAAGCAAAAACGCCATCGACTCTCTGATGGATTCATCATCATCAATCAGCCAGATTGTGTTATCCAACCGTAGCCTCCTTTCCGTTTGCCAGTTGTAGCCGGATCTCTGCCCCGCCCTGCGGCGCATTGCCCAGCGTAATCGATCCATTCATACGCGTCATTAATGATTCCGTTAAGGTCATTCCCAGTCCAATGCCCTCTTCCCGGCCGCTGTAAAACGGCATAAAGGCATTTTGTAACGCCTCCGGGCTAAAGCCTGGCCCGCCGTCCGTCACGGTAATCTGAATGCCGCTCTCGGTTTTGTGGCTTTCAATCTTTACCCAGCCAGCAGGACTCGCCTGTTGGGCCTGAATCGCATTGCTGAGCAGATTATGCAGCACCTGCTCCAGCCAGAGCGGGTCGGCCAGCACGGTGGTGGCCCCGGGGGCAAACGCATGACTGACCGAGATATGTTCAGCCCTGCGCTCATGCTCAAGTAAGTTCACCACCTGCAGCCAGCATGCTGCCAGATCGGTTTCCCGCAGGGTGACTTTCTCCTTCACAACGTGCTCGCGAAAACGGGTTAATAATGCGCTAATACGCTGCGTTTGCGTCAGCGCAGCCGACAGCGCCTGCGACACGGCCTGGCCGTTTTCCTGCTGTAACTGACGCTGTGCGCCCTGGATCCACGTCTGGACGGCGGTCAGCGGCTGGTTTATCTCATGCACAATACCGGCGGTGATCTCCCCCAGGGTATTGAGCCTGGCGTGCTGGTAATAGCGCGCCCTTTGCTCGGCGTCTTTACGTGCTTTACGCTGCCAGAGCACCACGCTTACCAGCGCAATCACTATCCCCCAGCCGATAAACAACAAGGGGTAAACAGACCAGCGGACGCCAAACCAGTCCGGCCGGGAATCCGCTTCGAGCGTAAAAGGTTGCGTATGTTGCGGGAAGGTGCGTTGCCAGTGCCAGAATGCGTCAGAGGGCCGTTCTTCCCCGGTCGGTATAAAGCGGATCCCCAGATGGGTAAACGGATGATGCGCATTCAGAATCGGGCCGAGATCCACCCGCACGCGGATCTGACGCCAGGGGTTATAAAGCCAGTACTGCATCTCGTGGGCAGGCTCCACCCGCGCCGCATCCAGTGGGCGTCCCGTCGTTTTTTCCAGCGCGAGCAGATGGGGGAATTTTTTGCGCAGGGCGGCAATGTCTTCATCGCCATTCAGAAGCGGTAAGACCGATTCATTTTGCGTCAGGACCGCGCTTAATTCGGAAAATAACGCCGAGAACTCACGGTCTCGTTCCCAGAACTGACGGCGAATTTGTTCGGCGTAGAGCAGTACGCCGCTGAGTGTGCACGCTATCGCCCAAAGAACGATAGCGCGTTTCATCATGCTGTTGGTGGTCATTGCGTTAACAGGGACAGTGGCGAATGCCGAGACCTTACCAGCTAACCCTGTTAAGAACAAAAAAACGTAGGGTCAGACCTCCGGCGTATGTTTAAAGCCAGTCAGCATGAGCATTAACCCGTCTGGTGATGAGGCAGGTTCAAACTGATAATGATTCCCCTGGCGATCGCCACCGATATACCACGAGATCTCGGTTTTCCCTTCCGCCAGCGCCTTACGCACGGCTTTATCCACGTCGACCATCCGGTATTCACGAACATGGTTCAGATAAAGCACGGCATCGGAACGGTAATTACAGGCCGGACGCGACGACCACTTCACGGTCGCAGGATCCCAGTCATTACTGGCCGGATAAAAGAAAATCTGATCGGCCCCATTGTTTTCTACCTTCCCACCGAAAATACGGACGCGGTATTTAAACAAGGACGGATCCTGCCCGGCGGGCAGCGGCGGGATATGGAATTTTACCAGGCTTAGCGTCTCGCTGTTTTTTGTGCGTCCACCGTTCTGCCAGTTATCCTCTACCAGTAACACCTGCGGTGAAGGCTGAGTGATGTTCGGTTCAAGACTGCTGAGCCAGACATTGGCCTTCGCCATAGAATAACCATAGGGCACGGTTGAACCACAATCCATACCGCGGTTCATGCAGCGTTCGGTCATAAAGCGGGCGGCATCGTCCGTCCAGCCGTTCATAAAATCGGCATGCGCCGTATAGAGGCTACCCCAGCGTTCTTCACGTTCAGCCCCCTGCATCACCGGATCGAGCGACAGTTGCGCCTGACGGGTGTCCAGGCGGGTAATACCATGCAGCACGTAAGCCACATTCATATTAACCGTTGGAATTTTTACCGGGAACGCGCTCGGGCACTGGCCGTTAACGTCATACGCCGCATTGGCCAGACCGTGGTCGGGCTTCAGATTCACACCGTCCCAGCAGTTCGGAAATTGAATGCCAATATTAAACTGGACGGCATCGTTAGCTTTACGCAGCCCGCACACCTCCCCGATTTTGCTGCTGTAGCCATTCCCGTTCGCGCATAAAAAGCTGATATGGGTGTTGGGCGTGCTGCCGTGATGATCCCCGGCGAGCAGCGACAGCCCGGCCGGGAACGGGTGCAAGGGATAGGCATCAACCTTCGAGGCCTGATAATAGGTTTTTTGATAGGCCGGTTTGACCACCGTTCCGTCAGGTAATCTCAGAGAAGGCGCCCAGTAGGCAGAGCCGTCGGCCTTGTTATCACAGGTCGTCTCTTCGTGCTGGCGCAAGGTTTCCCGGGTTGAAAAGGCATCGGTATGGGTATTGCCAAAGAAATCGTGCCACATGGCCTGGTTGGGCATACCAAACATCATGATGGCGTCATCGCCGAGGGTGTGGGAGTAACTGCAGACCACATGCGCCTGTGGCCCGGCATGGGCCGCCTGCATGGCAATCAGTAACGCGGTGGCTAAAAGGGCGGGCGTGAATACAGTCCGTTTCATCTTCATCTCCATCTGTGAAAGGAGATATTGGTAACAAAACGGCCTGCGTTAACCGAGGATTTCCCAGCGTATTTTTCCGCTCATCCACGCTTTACAGCGTCGAGGCACAGCTCATTCCAGTACATTTCGCGCGTGCGGCGCAGTTCAGCGTGACGTTTTATCATGGAACCACTCCGGGTCAATGTTGGCCACGTCCACGCCATACAGACTGGCGACAGGCAGTATCGACTCAAGAACACGTTGCGCGCTGTTCTCCGCATTCGCGGGACGGGCCGCAAAAAACCGCCGTAACGTGCTTATCCACTTTTTCATCGTCTTTACCCCTCTCGCTTTACCTGACTTCAGTAAAACACGCCTCCATCAGGAAGGGGAAATAACAATAACGACTGTTGATATACAGGATTTGAGTAACTCGCGAAACGCTGGTGCCTTACCCGGCCAGCGCCTTCACCACTGTCTCCAATGCCTGGGTGGTTAACTCGCTCCGTTTTACGCGCTGGTTCGCCAGCGCCGTACGCAGTACCCCGGCAATCACGATATGCTTGGGCTCCTGTCCTAAGTCACGCATCTCCAGAACGACCTTCCCTACCACCCGACACATCTCCTGGTACAGCTCTTCGTCTTTGGTCACATTGCCCATGGCGATCCACTCCGTTGCCCTAAACCGTCAGCTTAAATGATCCCTCGCCCGGATACAAAAAAGAAGCCCGGCGAGAAACTCACCGGGCTTCCTAAGCTAAATCAATTAATTAGTTATTTACCGGGATCACCGCACCTTTGTACTTGGTGCGGATCCAGTCCTGAATCTCTTTGGAGTGCAGCACGTTCACCAGCGCAACGATATCTTTCTTCTTCTCGTCACCGCGATGCACGGTAATGATATTGGCATACGGGTTGTTTTCACCGCTCTCAACTGCAATCGGGTCGTGAACCGGATCCAGACCGGCGTCAATCGCGTAGTTGGCGTTGATCACGACCGCCGCGCCTTCATCGTTGTTATACATCTGCGGCAGCAGAGACGCTTCCACGTTAGGAGTGAACTGCAGCTTTTTCGGGTTCTCCACGATGTCGCTGATGCGCGCGGTCACTTTGTCGATGCCAGGCTTCAGCTTGATCACCCCTTCTTTTTCGAAGATAGAGAGAATACGCCCCTCTTCAGAAACGGCATCACGCATGATGATTTTGCCGCCTTCCGGCAGGTCTTTCAGCGACTTGTATTTTTTGGAGTAAATGCCGATGGGCTCGATGTGGATCGCGCCTGCGCTGACAAAATCATAATCCTTATCGCCTTCGTGATCTTTCAGCACGCTGTTCAGATAAGGGATGTGCTGGAAGTAGTTCGCGTCAATGTCGTGGCCCGCCAGGGCAGTGTTGGGCAGAATGTAGTCCTGGAACGGTTTGATCTCCAGGTCGATACCCTGCTTCGCCAGAATCGGCTTCGCCTGCTCAAGAATTTCAGCATGTGGCGTATTTGACGCGCCCACGGTGAGGGTGTCAGCCCAGGAGGCAAAGCTCAGGGCGCTGAGGGTTGCTGCGGCGATCAGTGTCAGTGTCTTTTTCATGATGATGGTTCCTGTGTGTATTTATTAGCGTTTATCTAACAGTGAGGTAATGATGTCGCCGCAGAACTGGATAACGAAAACGATGATCAAAATGGTCACCGTTGCCACCAGCGTGACGTCACCATGGTTGCGCTGGAATCCTTCCAGATAAGCCAGATTTCCCAACCCACCGGCGCCAATCACTCCGGCCATTGCGCTGTAGCTCACCAGCGCAATCAGCGTCACCGTAATACCTGAAACCAGTGCGGGTGATGATTCCGGCAGTAAAACCCGAAACACTAAGGTGCTCAGTCGTGCCCCCATTGAGCGCGTTGCTTCTATGACCCCTTTGTCAACTTCACGCAGGGCGAGCTCCACCAGACGGGCGTAGAACGGTGCGGCGCCCACAATCAGGGCAGGCAGTGCCGCGTTAGCTCCCAGGATGGTGCCAATAACGGTCTTGGTGAACGGGATCAGCAAAACAATCAGAATGATGAACGGGATAGAGCGGAAAACGTTCACCACAATTGAAATGACGCTATAGACCGTGCGGTTGTGGAACAATCCGCCGCGGGCGGTTAAAAACAGCGCCAGACCCAGTACGATCCCCAGCACAAAGGTCGCCACACCGGAGAGCGCGGTCATGTACAGCGTCTCAAGCGTTGCCGCCCAGAGCTGATCCCACTTCAGATGCGGAAAGAGATTCTCAGCCATGTTTAATCACCTCGCCTTCAATATCGCTGTGCTTCAGGTCGGCGAGGATATTGTTCAGTTGTTCATCGGATGCCACCACGTGTACCCACAGCTGGCCAAACACGCCGTGCGCCGTCTGGGTCATTTTTCCGTGCAGAATGTTAAACGGCAGGCCGTAGCGCAGCGTCAATTCACCCACAATCGGTTTATGGGTGCTGTGCCCGGTGAAGGTCAGACGGATGACCGTCCCTTCCAGATCGTTTGCCAGCTCGGTATTAAAGGTCTCTTCCTCGGCGTACTGGCTCACCTGGCGGACAAACTGCTGCGTAATCGGCTGCTGCGGATGGGTAAAAACGCTCAGCACGTCGCCCTCTTCCACCACTTTACCGTTCTCCATCACCGCCACCCGGTCACAGATTTTGCGCACCACGTGCATCTCGTGGGTGATGAGGACGATGGTCAGCCTGAAACGACGGTTTATGTCCAGCAGCAGATCGAGGATCTGATCGGTGGTCTGTGGATCGAGCGCAGAGGTGGCTTCGTCACAGAGCAATACATCCGGGTTGTTCGCCAGCGCACGCGCAATGCCCACGCGCTGCTTTTGCCCGCCGCTCAGCTGCGACGGATACGCATTTTCACGGCCTTTCAGCCCGACCAGTTCCACCAGCTCGGCCACGCGGGCCTGAATCCTGGCCTTTGGCACCCCGGCGATCTGCATCGAAAAGGCAATGTTTTCCGCTACCGTTCGCGACCACAGCAGGTTGAAATGCTGGAACACCATGCTGATCTTCAGACGCGCCTGTCGCAGCGCTTCCCCCTTTGCGGCAGAAATGTCCTGACCGTTAATGGTCACGCTGCCGCTGCTCGGTTTTTCCAGGCCATTTAACAGGCGGATAAGCGTACTTTTCCCCGCGCCGCTGTAGCCAATAATGCCGTATATCTGCCCCTGCTCAATCGTCAGATTGACGTTATCAACGGCCGTGAGCGCCACCTTGCCGTTGTCAAAGACCTTCGAAATATTGCTGAGAACAATCATTCTTATTCGTTATCCGTCCGCCCTGGCGGTTTAGAAGTATGGATGTCCAAACGATAGTAATCAGCCGTTACTTGCTTTTAAATGAACAAAAAAGCATGTGTTATAACCAGCGGGAATAAACACTGCCTGTCGCGGGCGGGACCCGTTTAGACCAATTTCAGCAATGTTTATCTGCACGATGCATATGTCAGAGGCGACCCACGCCAAAAACGCGCATTTTTTCAACATATTCTGTTAATATAGCCATCCTCACATCCGGAGCACTTTACGTCTTGCTATCCTGACATCCAAAAACACCATTTATATTCTTTTCTGTTCTAAAAAGCAGAGATTCGTTCTTTCTTGCGAAATTTTCACCGCCCTATCATCCCGTCATGACCTCCTGAAAGGAAAAACCCATGACGATTTACCACTCCGTCACTGAACTGATTGGCCAAACACCGGTTATCCAGCTGCATAAACTGGACACCGGCCTCTGCTCGCTGTTTCTGAAACTGGAGAACCAGAACCCGGGGGGCTCTATAAAGGACCGCGTGGCGCTGTCGATGATTAATGAAGCGGAGCGCACCGGCCAGCTGCAGCCGGGCGGCACGATTATTGAGGCCACGGCGGGAAATACCGGCCTGGGTCTGGCCCTGATCGCCGCCCAGAAAGGCTATTCGCTGATCCTGGTGGTACCGGACAAAATGAGCCGCGAGAAAATCTTCCACCTTCGCGCGCTGGGTGCCCAGGTGGTACTGACGCGTTCGGACGTCAATAAGGGCCATCCCGCCTATTACCAGGATTACGCCCGGCGTCTGGCGAGTGAACTGCCCGGCGCGTTTTACATCGACCAGTTCAACAACGAAGCCAATCCGCTGGCGCACCGTACCACCACCGCGCCGGAGCTGTTTGAACAGCTTAACGGCAGGATCGACGCCATCGTGGTGGGCGTGGGGTCAGGCGGCACGCTGGGTGGCCTGCAGGCGTGGTTCGCCGAACACTCGCCGCACACGGAGTTTGTCCTCGCAGACCCGGCAGGATCGGTTCTGGCCGACCAGGTGGAAACCGGACGCTACCGCGACGCGGGCTCCTGGCTGGTTGAGGGAATTGGCGAAGACTTTATTCCGCCACTGGCCCACATTGACCGGGTGAATCGCGCCTGGCGCATCACCGACCGCGACGCGTTCGCCACCGCGCGCGAGCTGCTGAAAACGGAAGGCATTCTGGCTGGCTCCTCCAGCGGAACTCTGCTGGCAGCCGCGCTGAAGTATTGCCAGGCACAGACCACGCCGAAACGCGTGGTGACCTTCGCCTGCGACAGCGGCAACAAATACCTCTCAAAGATGTTCAACGATGACTGGATGCGCCAGCAGGGGCTGATGTCCCGCCCGCAGGCAGGCGATCTCTCTGACTACATTGCACTGCGCCACGACGAGGGCGCCACCGTCACCGCCGCCCCGGACGACACGCTTTCCACCGTACTGGCACGCATGCGCCTGTATGACATCTCGCAGTTGCCGGTGCTGGAGAACGGCAAGGTGGTGGGCATTATTGATGAGTGGGATCTGCTGCGCCACATTGGCGGCGACGGGGCTCGCTTTGCCCTCCCCGTCACGGCGGCCATGACGCAACAGGTGGAGATTCTCGATAAGCACGCGCCGGAAAGTGCCCTGCACGCCATCTTCGACCGCGGTCTGGTGGCGGTGATTAATGACAATGACCGTTTTCTGGGTCTGATCACCCGCAGCGACCTCCTCACCGCCTGGCGCAACCGTCTACAGCAATAAGGAAACAAGAATGAAAAATCTCGCCACGCTCAGCGTACACAGCGGCCAGGTTAACGATCAACACGGCGCGGTCATGCCGCCCATTTACGCCACCTCGACGTTTGCGCAACCGTCGCCGGGGGAGCATACCGGCTACGAATATTCCCGAAGCGGCAATCCTACCCGCCATGCGCTGGAAACCGCCATCGCCGAACTGGAAGGCGGCACGCGCGGCTATGCTTTTGCTTCCGGTCTGGCCGCCATTTCCACCGTACTGGAGCTGCTGGATAAAGACAGCCATATCGTCGCCATTGATGACGTGTATGGCGGCACCTACCGTCTGATTGAAAACGTGCGTAAGCGCAGCACCGGGCTGCGGGTCAGCTGGGTAAAGCCCGACGATCTGGCTGCGCTGGAAGCCGCCATTGGTCCCCAAACGCGCATGATCTGGGTGGAGACGCCGACTAACCCGCTGCTGAAACTGGCCGACCTGGCAGCCATCGGGGCCATTGCCCGCCGCCATAACGTGATAAGCGTGGCGGATAACACCTTCGCCTCCCCGGTCATTCACCGTCCGCTGGAGCTGGGTTTTGATATCGTAGTGCACTCCGCCACTAAATACCTGAACGGCCATTCCGACGTGGTAGCCGGGCTGGCTGTGGTGGGCGATAACCCGGCGCTGGCGGAACGGTTGGGGTATCTGCAAAACGCCATCGGCGGCGTGCTCGATCCCTTCAGCAGTTTTCTGACGCTGCGCGGAATGCGTACCCTGGCTCTGCGGATGGAAAAGCACAGCAGCAACGCGCTGGCGATTGCGCAATGGCTTGCGCAGCAGCCGCAGGTTGAAAAGGTCTTCTATCCGGGGCTGGATTCGCACCCGCACTATCAGCTCGCCCGCAGGCAAATGGCGCTGCCGGGCGGGATGATTTCCGTCGTGGTGAAAGGCGATGCGCAACGTGCGACGGAGGTGATCCGCAAGCTGAAGCTGTTCACCCTCGCAGAAAGTCTCGGCGGTGTGGAAAGCCTGGTGAGTCAGCCCTACAGCATGACTCACGCCTCTATTCCGCGCGAGCAGCGTCTGGCTAACGGCATTGTGCCGCAGTTGATCCGCCTGTCCGTGGGGATCGAAGAGGCAGACGATCTGATTGCCGATCTGAGTCAGGCGCTGGAAAAATAAGCAAACGGCGGCAGGCCCCTCGCCTGTCGCCATAAGATGTCATTATGCCTTAACGCATTGATAACAATATTATGTGAAACTGCACAGATTATTTCTGAAACACCGTTTCCATTTTCCTTTTATCTTAAAATCAGCGTATAATGCGCGCCAAATCCCTGGTGAATGGTTTCAGCGCTTGGAATACAAAAAACAACGTACAACTTCTCCTCTCCTTCGTTGGGCTGTCACTCAGGCACACTTTCTTCTGCACGCTCATTTGATGTCTCCTATCCTTAGTGCGTGTCATATACTCTTTTGCAACACAGGTTTGACTCCGCGGCGGTGCGCCCCCGGAGCGAGATTTCCATATCCTTCCCAACTTAAAGACTAAGACTGTCATGAAAAAGACGAAAATTGTTTGTACCATCGGCCCGAAAACCGAATCTGAAGAGATGCTGACCAAAATGCTGGACGCCGGCATGAACGTTATGCGTCTGAACTTCTCTCACGGTGACTACGCTGAACATGGTCAGCGTATCCAGAACTTGCGCAACGTCATGAGCAAGACCGGTAAAAAAGCCGCCATCCTGCTGGATACCAAAGGTCCTGAAATCCGCACCATCAAACTGGAAGGCGGTAACGACGTCTCCCTGAAAGCGGGCCAGACCTTCACCTTCACCACTGACAAGTCTGTGGTCGGTAACAGCGAAATCGTTGCGGTAACCTATGAAGGCTTCACCAGCGATCTGTCTGTGGGTAACACCGTGCTGGTAGACGATGGTCTGATCGGAATGGAAGTCACCGCCATCGAAGGCAACAAAGTCATCTGTAAAGTGCTGAACAACGGCGACCTGGGCGAAAACAAAGGCGTTAACCTGCCAGGCGTTTCCATCGCGCTGCCAGCACTGGCTGAAAAAGACAAGCAAGACCTGATCTTCGGCTGCGAGCAAGGCGTTGATTTCGTTGCTGCCTCCTTCATCCGTAAACGTTCCGACGTGGTTGAAATCCGTGAGCACCTGAAAGCGCACGGCGGCGAGAAGATCCAGATCATCTCCAAAATCGAAAACCAGGAAGGCCTGAATAACTTCGACGAAATCCTCGAAGCGTCTGACGGTATCATGGTTGCGCGTGGCGACCTGGGTGTTGAAATCCCGGTAGAAGAGGTGATCTTCGCGCAGAAAATGATGATCGAGAAATGTGTCCGCGCACGTAAAGTGGTTATCACTGCTACCCAGATGCTGGACTCCATGATCAAAAACCCACGTCCAACCCGCGCAGAAGCAGGCGACGTGGCGAACGCCATCCTCGACGGTACTGATGCCGTCATGCTGTCTGGCGAATCCGCAAAAGGTAAATATCCGCTGGAAGCGGTGTCCATTATGGCCACCATCTGCGAACGTACTGACCGCGTAATGACCAGCCGTCTGGACTTCAACAACGACAGCCGCAAACTGCGCATCACTGAAGCGGTCTGCCGCGGTGCGGTAGAAACGGCTGAGAAGCTGGAAGCGCCACTGATCGTGGTTGCAACGCAGGGCGGTAAATCTGCGCGTGCCGTACGTAAATACTTCCCGGATGCTACCATCCTGGCGCTGACCACCAATGAAACCACTGCGCGTCAGCTGGTGCTGAGCAAAGGTGTTGTTGCGCATCTGGTGAAAGAGATCGCCTCTACTGACGATTTCTACATTCAGGGTAAAGAACTGGCGCTGGAAAGCGGCCTGGCACAGAAAGGCGACGTGGTGGTAATGGTATCGGGTGCACTGGTACCGAGTGGTACAACCAATACCGCCTCTGTTCACGTGCTGTAATAATGTTCAAACGAATTAGTTTTTGATAAAAAGCGTCCTTCGGGGCGCTTTTTTTATTCGTGGTATTAGCCAACTCTATTCAAAAAGCAAATCGGGTTTTTCTATTTAATCGCGATTTATGTAAGACGAATCCGATGAAAAATGCCTTTTTTAACATAGCTTTTTCGACAAAAATGCCGAATTCGTTGCTTCTTTGAGCGAACGATCAAAAATAGGCGTATTCCCATCAAAAAAATATTCTCAACCCAAAAAAGTTTGTGTAATACTTGTAACGCTACATGGAGATTAACTCAATCTAGAGGGTATTAATAATGAATCGTACTAAACTGGTACTGGGCGCGGTAATCCTGGGTTCTACTCTGCTGGCAGGTTGCTCCAGCAACGCTAAAATCGATCAGCTGTCTTCTGACGTTCAGACTCTGAACGCTAAAGTTGACCAGCTGAGCAACGACGTGAACGCAATGCGTTCCGACGTTCAGGCTGCTAAAGACGACGCAGCTCGCGCTAACCAGCGTCTGGACAACCAGGCTACTAAATACCGTAAGTAATAGTACCTGTTAATAAAATGGCGCACATTGTGCGCCATTTTTTTTGCCTGCGTCAAACCCCCTACTGCGTCACCTTCTCGCCATCCTCTTCCGTTACCGCAGCAGAGACACGGCTGTTCTGTACGGACTGCACGTTATTGCTGGCCGACGGGCCGTTAGCCGCCGATACGGCGACCGGGATCCCCGCCCGGCGCGACAAGGCTTTATCAATAAGCGCTTTATCACTTCCCGCCTGAGAAACAAACGAGGCAAAGTCAGCGGAATGGGTAATAGGTGTAATCTGCGGGTTTTCTCCCTCCACCTGCGCCAGCGGACGATGCACTTCAATATAGCGTTTGCCATCCGGCTC
Organism: Enterobacter sp. A8; assembly: GCF_004296595.1. Taxonomy (NCBI): domain Bacteria; kingdom Pseudomonadati; phylum Pseudomonadota; class Gammaproteobacteria; order Enterobacterales; family Enterobacteriaceae; genus Enterobacter; species Enterobacter sp. A8. The sequence goes on along the minus strand of NZ_SCMF01000001.1, from coordinate 140,883 downwards.
GACGGAGAACTTCACCGGCTCATTAATAATCTGCACCCGTGTGCCGACCCGCACCTGTTCGAACAGGGCTTTAATGTCCGGGGCATTCATGCGCATACAGCCTGAACTCACCCGCAGACCAACGCTGTCCGGCGCACTGGTACCGTGGATGAGATATTCCCCATTGCCCACGCCTAAACGCAGTGCAAAGCGTCCCAGCGGGTTATTTGGCCCGGCGGGTACGACCGGCGGCAATTTAATGCCCTGCTCCAGAGAGCGCGCTCTGATGCCCGGCGTCGGGGTCCAGGTTGGATTAGGGATCTTCTGACTCACGCGGGTCGTCGTGACCGGCGTCTCCAGCCCCAGCTGTCCAATCCCCAGCGGGAAAACCTGAACAATATTTCCCCCCGGTGGATAGTAGTAAAGCCGTAACTCGGCCAGGTTCACCACAATACCTTCGCGTGGCGTATCTGGAAGCAGCATCTGGGATGGAATGGTAATCACCGTTCCCGGCGCAGGGTTTACCGGCGCAATGGTATTATTGGTTTCAAGGATGAGCTGTGCCGCAGTATTAAACCGACGTGCGATGGTCTGAAGTTTGGTATCCCCTTCCTGTATTGTGTAGGTTTGATTTTGCCCAATCAGACGGCTGCCTGCGGGCGGTAACGGATAATCCATCGCACTGGCCGAATTAAGAGCGCCGAGCGAACCAAGGAGTAAGAGTGTTATTAGAGACGCGCGCTTCATGCTGAGATTCCTTATTCACTGACAGAACGCCAGAAAGCTGAAAAACCAGCGAGGCGGGAACCACCTCGCGAAACAGAATGAATGCTGTCCTGTAAGTCTAGCTAATGATTGCAGCTTTGGCGCGGATGGCGCGAATCATCGCTTCCAGCCCCTGGGAGCGGGACGGGGTGAGGTGTTGGGTCAGGGCCATTTTTTCAAACCACGGGCGCACATCAAAGGCGACAATATCCTGCGCGGACATCTGGTGGTAGAGAATAAAGACCACGGCGATAAGCCCTTTCACAATCGCGGCATCGCTGTCGCCGTGCAATTCAATCGTACCGTCGCCCTTTTGCTCCATCACGATCCACACCTGGCTCTGGCAGCCCTGAATAATATTATCCGGGTTATGCGCCGCTTCACTGAGCGGCGGCAAACGCTGCCCCAGCTCAATAATATAGAGATACTTTTCTTCCCAGTTTGCGCAACGTCCGAAGTTACGCAGTAATTTATCTTTGTCCGGCAACTCTGCCATTGTTCGCTTCTCCGTTAGCCCAGCAACTGGTGAATGCGTTTTAGCCCCGCCACCAGCCTGTCGACCTCTTCCGTTGTGTTGTACATCACCAGCGACGCGCGGCACATTGCCGGGACCTGATAAAATGCCATCAGCGGCATGGCACAGTGGTGCCCCGTACGCACGGCCACGCCATAGTTATCGAGGAAACTGCCCACGTCATAGGCATGGTGTTTTCCCAGATTGAACGCAATCACGCCCTGCCGGTTGGCCGGGCCATACAGGGTCAACTCGGGCACGCTGGCAAGCTCCTGCAGCGCGTAGTGCATCAGCATCTGCTCATACTCCTGGATGGCCTCAAGGCCAATGGAGGAGACATAAGAGAGAGCAGCCCCAAGACCGATAATCCCGCCGGTATTGGGCGTACCAGCCTCAAAACGCCACGGCGCGCGCGCGTAGGTGGTCCCTTCCGACAGGCTGACGGTGGCGATCATCGAGCCGCCCCCTTCCCACGGCGGCATGGCCTGCAAAATATCGTCTTTCACATACAACACGCCGATCCCGGTTGGGCCATAAAGCTTATGCCCGGAGAAGACGTAAAAATCGCAGTCCAGCGCCTGAACATCCACCGCGTGATGCATCACCGCCTGAGCGCCGTCAATCAGGACCTTCGCGCCCGCCCGGTGGGCTTTTTCGACGATCTCTGCTACCGGGTTTTCGGTGCCCAGCACGTTAGAAACCTGGGTTATCGCCACCAGCCGCGTGCGGTCGTCCAGCAGGGCATCAAGGTGCTCAAGCTGAAGCGTGCCGTCCTGATTCAACGGGATCACCCGTAGCGCAGCACCCACACGCTCACAGAGCATCTGCCACGGCACGATATTGGCGTGGTGTTCCATCTCGGTGATGATGATGTTATCGCCCGCGTGGACCTGCGCACTGCCCCAGCTGTTGGCGACAAGGTTGATCCCTTCCGTCGTGCCGCGCACAAACACCAGCTCTTCCGGCGATCGCGCATTCAGAAAAGCGGCCACCTGGGTGCGGACGTTCTCCATACGCTGGGTCGCCTCTGCGCTCAGCGTATGAATACCGCGATGCACGGCGGCGTAACCGTGGCGGTAGAATTCGGCTTCTGCATCCACCACCTGATTCGGTTTTTGCGCGCTGGCAGCGCTGTCGAGATAGGCCAGCGGCAGTCCATTCACTTCACGGGTCAGAACCGGGAAATCGGCCCGTACTTTCTCTACGGGAAAACTCATGCTTCGCCTCCAGGCAGACGCTGACCAATACGGGCCAGCACCTGCTGTTTTAACAGGCCATCATCCAGCGCCTCCGTCAGCTCTGCGGCAAAGGCGTAGATAATCATTTTCTGCGCCGCCTGCTGGTCAATACCGCGCGAACGCAGATAGAACATCTGTTCATCGTCAATGCGCCCGACCGTGGCGCCGTGGCTGCATTTGACGTCGTCGGCATAGATCTCCAGCTGCGGCTTGGTGTCCACTTCTGCCAGGCGCCCCAGCAGCAGGTTGTTGTTGGTCATCTGCCCGTCGGTCTTAATGGCGTGTTGCGCCACATTGATCAGACCGTTAAACACCGCGCGGCCTTTGTCGCTGACAATGGTTTTGTGCAGCTGGCGGCTGTTGCAGTAGCCTTTGTTGTGCTCAAGCCAGGTCCGCGTATCACACACTTCCGATTTGACCGGCATCGCCAGGCTGTTGATGCGCAGGGTGGTGTTCTCGCCGTTAAGCTGCGTGCTGGTATTGTGACGCAGTACCGCGCCCCCCAGCAGGAAGCTGTGGCTGTATGCCGCTGCATCTTGTCCAAGCAGGATATCGTTATGCGCAAAGTGGTGACTCTGCGGGTTCTCGAATGCCAGCTTGATATGGTGCAGCTGAGCGTTGGCGGCGACATTCATCGTCAGGCGCGCCCCGGTAAAGTGGCGGGTATCGTTGAGGCTGACGTAATGTTCAATAATCGTGGCTTCCGCCCCCTCCGCCAGCTCCAGATGGTGGCGATAGTGCGCAGTATTGATTTCATCGCCGTCCAGGCCCTGGGTGATGTGCATCAGCAGCAGCGGTTTCGCCGGGCGCTGGTTTCGCTTCACGTGAATCTGCGTCACACTCTGCGCCAGGCTCTCGGTAAGGTGCAGAAAGACCTCCGGCTGCACGGGTGCCGTCAGGCCCTGGCGCTCATCATTAATAGTGATCGTATAACCGCTCTCGTCGGTGCTGTCGCTCAGATCAGGACGGAACTGGCCGTCGACAAACACCAGGCGCAGGGCATCCACATTCAGCGCCAGTGCATCGCGCTGCGTCGGTGTGATATCCGCCCGTTGCGAGACAAATTCAGCGTTCAGCAGGCCCTCAAGCGGCGTGTACTTCCAGTTCTCATGTTTACGCGTGGGTAAACCGAGGCGCAGCATCTGTTGCAGGTGCTGTTGTGCCTGCTCAGAACGCCTTCCGCCCTGCGCTTCAAACAGGCGGTGCCACTGCTGGAGCGCATTACTGCTGTTCGGTAAGCCAGCCATAACCCTGCTCCTCCAGTTGTTTGACCAGCGTGAAATCACCGGATTTCACAATGCGCCCCTGGTAAAGCACGTGGACGTAATCCGGTTTGATGTAGTCAAGAATACGCTGATAGTGGGTAACGATAATGAATGACCGTTTGCCGTCGCGCAGAGAATTCACCCCGTCGGCGACAATCTTGAGGGCATCGATATCCAGACCGGAATCGGTCTCATCCAGAATGCACAGTTCAGGTTCAAGCACCGCCATCTGCAGAATGTCGTTGCGCTTCTTCTCGCCGCCGGAGAAGCCGACGTTCACCGAGCGGGTCAGCAGATCTTCCGGCATTTTCAGCAGCTTGATCTTCTCTTCCATCAGGTCCTGAAAATCAAAACGATCCAGCGCCTCCAGGCCACGGTATTTGCGTACCGCGTTGAGCGCCGTTTGCAGGAAGAACTGATTACTGACGCCCGGAATTTCGACCGGATACTGGAAAGCCATAAAAATGCCCTCCCCCGCGCGCTCTTCCGGCGACATCTCCAGCAAATCTTTGCCGTTAAACTCAACCGAGCCGTTGGTCACTTCGTAATCTTCGCGTCCCGCCAGCGTCGCTGAAAGCGTACTTTTCCCGGAGCCATTCGGCCCCATAATGGCGTGGACTTCACCCGGCTTGACGTCAAAATTGAGGCCACGCAGGATGGCTTTGTCTTCCACGCTAACCTGTAAATCTTTAATACTTAACATGTGCTTTCCTTAACCGACGCTGTGTTCAAGACTAATGGCGAGGAGTTTCTGGGCTTCAACGGCAAATTCCAGCGGCAGTTCAGAGAACACGTCCTTACAGAAGCCGTTGACAATCATCGAGATGGCATCTTCTTCACTGATCCCGCGCTGCAGGCAGTAGAAGAGCTGATCTTCCCCGATACGCGACGTTGTCGCCTCATGCTCAAGCTGGGCGCTGTTGTTGCGACACTCCACGTACGGGAAGGTATGCGCGCCGCAGTCTGCGCCAATCAGCATGGAGTCACACTGGGTAAAGTTTCGCGCGTTGGTAGCTGTTGGCATGATTTTCACCAGCCCGCGATAGCTGTTCTGGCTGTGTCCGGCGGAGATACCTTTTGAGATGATGGTCGATTTGGTGTTTTTACCAATGTGGATCATCTTGGTGCCGGTATCCGCCTGCTGATGGCCGCTGGTCAGCGCAACGGAATAAAACTCGCCGATGGAGTTATCCCCGCGCAAAATACAGCTCGGATACTTCCAGGTAATGGCCGAGCCGGTTTCAGACTGGGTCCAGGACATCTTGCTGTTTTCGCCTTCGCACAGCGCACGCTTGGTGACGAAGTTGAGGATACCGCCGGTATTACCGTCGCCCGGGAACCAGTTCTGCACCGTGGAGTATTTCACTTCGGCGTCTTTATGGATGATGACTTCAACCACCGCGGCGTGGAGCTGATAGCTGTCGCGCACCGGCGCGGAACACCCTTCGATGTAGCTGACGTAGCTGCCTTCGTCCGCCACCAGAATGGTGCGCTCGAACTGGCCGGTCTTTTCCGCGTTGATGCGGAAATAGGTCGACAGCTCCATTGGACAACGTACCCCTTTCGGCACGTAGATGAAGGTGCCGTCTGAGGCGACCGCTGCGTTGAGCGCCGCGAAGAAGTTGTCGTTAGACGGTACCACGGTGCCAATGTACTTTTTCACCAGTTCCGGGTGATCGTGGATCGCTTCGCCGAAAGAGCAGAAAATGATCCCCTGTTCCGCCAGCTTCTCACGGTAGGTGGTTGCCACCGAGACAGAGTCAAAAATGGCGTCCACCGCCACCTCTTTCCCTTCGCGAACCGGCACGCCAAGCTGGTTAAACGCCTCTTCCACCTCTTTACTCAGGAAGCTATTATCCGCCCCGGTTTGCTGTACCGCGCCGGGCTGCGAGGCGCAGGTGTCGTCACAGCTGCCGCAGGAAGGTGCAGAGTAGTAGCTGTAATCCTGATAATTCAACTTATCGTAGTGGGCTTTCAGCCAGTGCGGCTCTTCCATCTCCAGCCAGGCCCGGTAAGCGCTCAGGCGGAATTCGAGCATCCACTCCGGCTCGTTACGTTTGGCTGAAATTGCGCGCACGACATCTTCATTGATGCCCTTTGCCAGTTCATCAGTTTGCAGCTGGGTGAAGAACCCCTCTTTATAGTTGAGGTGTCCGCCGCTCCAGGTATTTACTTCACTCGTTGCTTCAGTATTACGAGACATAGTACCGCCTATACCCCAAAGCTTTCGCCGCAGCCACATTCGTTCTGGGCTTTCGGGTTATGAAATTTGAATAACTGGTTTAAACCTTCACGCACGTAGTCCACTTCGGTGCCGTCGATAAACGGCATCGCCTGAAGCGCGACATACAGTTTTGCGCCATCCGTTTCAAACACCAGATCATCTTTTTCGGGTTCGGTGACGGTGTCGAGCACATAACCAAACCCCGCGCAGCCGGTCTGCTTGACCCCTAAACGCACACCGAGGATCTCTGGCTTTTTCGCCACCAGCTCATGAATATGTGCCGCCGCCGCTGGCGTGAGCGTTAAACCGCGCCAGGCGAAATCGGCAGGGTTAAAGGTTTCTGAATGCAGTTCCATAGGTCCACCTCATCTGATAAGCCATCAGGCATAACACCATGTTAGTGATAACGATTCTCACTTCAACCCTCTGACAGCAGGGGCATTAGGCTTAATCGCCCTTTTTGCCTGGTTTTATTAAGCATAGACCCTGTGAGAGGATGCTGGCGGGATGGATTTAATTGTTCAATGCATTGATTAATAATGCATTTCGCTGCGTCGCTCGTCTGATTAAAAGGAAAAGCAAAATATGCATCGGAAATGCCTATTTTTGAGATAGCTTTTGCGCAGGACAGGACAGAAAGAAAAAAAGGCCCTCAAGGCCTCTGATGATTAATGATGAAAGGCGACGGAAAAACCCTGTTCACGCCAGTGATCGAGCTGTTCCTGCTGACGGGGCGTGGGCGATTTTCCCGTCCAGACAAAGAGTTTCTGCCCGGGGAAGAGTTCGGGACGCGGTGAATCAATCGGCTCTGCAAGCACGTCGATATGCCAGCCCTTATTGGCTAAGCGCGCGGCTTCAAGCCACAGATGAGTGCGGTCGTCGCACTCCCAACCGATGAGCAACGCATCTTTACCGGCTTTTTTACGCGATTCTGCCAGGCTTGCCACGGCGAATTCGATCAGCACACCATCAAACAGGCTCGCCATGTGGCGCACCGTATTTTGATCCTGATTCATGCGCTGCCTTACGGGGGTAATAATGTTGTCGATCAGCGCATCCATGGCGTGATCGCGGCGAAACTCGCCAATTTTTGCGCGCAGTTTTGCCGGGCTGGCATAGCGCAAAACGGTCATCATCTCTTCCTGGAAAGCGGCCCAGTTACCCTGGGTCATCACTTCCTTGTTCTCCAGCAAGGCTTTTACTTTCCCCACCGAAACGCCTGATTTCATCAGACGTTTGATCTCTTCAATACGCAGGATATCCTCGTCGTCGAACTGACGATGACCCCCTTCACTGCGCTGCGGCTTCAACAAACCATAACGGCGCTGCCAGGCACGCAGCGTAACGGGGTTGATACCGCATCGTTCGGCGACTTCGCCGATACTGTAATAGGCCATTAACTCCCTCACGCTCAATACTTCCATACCCAACCACAGCAACCTTATCAGATTGTACAAGCTATTTGTATAACTAAGACCTCAGTTTGAAACAGGTGAATGGTGAGGACACCATCCACGCCGTTAACTCTATTGTTGTCTAAATTCCGCCTTACGTACAGTTAACTCTGCCAAAGGTTGTACAGCTTTATCACAATCCAGACTTTTTCTCGGGCCACGAAATTGCCGGAATGCCGCCATGTCGGGGGCTGGCAAACAGATGCCCCTGGAACTGGGAAATTCCCGCAGATTCCAGCCACATCCACTCCTCAGCCTTCTCCACGCCGACGGCGCAGAATTGAATTTCCAGCGAGGAACAGCACTTGATAATCGCCTGAATGATGGCCTGACGCGGACCGCTTTTATGCACATCCAGCACCAGATCGCGATTAATCTTAATTCTGTCCGGCTGGAACTGGGCCAGCAACTGCAGCCCGGCAAAACCGGCCCCGAAGTGATCGATCGTCACGCTGATACCGGCACTTTTTAACTGTCGGACCGAATGGGTAAACTCATCGAAGCGCGAGATGGCTTCACTTTCGGTGAATTCCACCACAATTTGCTCCGGCACAAAGCCGTTCGCGTCGATAGCGGTGAGCAGGAAATCGACGGCATGCGGGACATTGACCAGCGTCATGGGCAACAGGTTAATCGACAGCGTCTGATTCTGTAGCCCCAGCGCACTGGCCATGGAGAGCGCAACCTGTTTGCTGTGCAAATCTGCTGCGTAGACCTCTTCACGCGGAAGCGCCGCAAAATAGGCCCGTGGCGAGTCGCCGGATGGCGTGCGCAGCAGTGCCTCCCAGGAGACCACCTCCTGCATAAAGGGATCCACAATCGGCTGAAACGCAAAGCTGCAGTCTGCCCCTTTTGCTACCACCGGCGGTTGCGCGGATAACGGCGTCTCCTCGGGGATAAAATCCCAGGCATCGGCGGGCGGCAATTCAAAATAGTTGGCCTTCTCGGTTGCCTCAACGAACGTGCGGAAGAATTGCAGCGGACGATCGTTATAGGTCAGCTGATAGCGGGTCGTGCCCTTATTAAGCACCTGCTGAAGAACATCTTCCCGGTCGAAGTGGCGCAAATCAAAGAGTTCCATCCCAACATTGCCAAAACGCCGGGAAGGTCCGTGATCGCGCATCAGTTCCACCACATTGTGGTGACGCGGATCGCGGCAGATCTGCTCATAAATGGCGGTCACGTTTTCGACTGGCCCTTCGAGCAACTGAAAAAAGTGCGTGCCGTTAAACAACAGGATCCCCGTGACGTCGGATTGTCGGTTTTTACTATCTGCAGCAGCGACCATGGTTTCCAGCGCTTTCACCGGAACGTCATCGCAGATATGGCTGCGGTATATGATGGTTGTCAGCATGCTTTTCCTGGAGGGGTTAGGGGTTTGGCCACGAAAACGCGTGGATAGAGTTCTGTTATAGCATATTAATTGTCAGGCAAATAATTTACGTCTCAATGATTTAGGACGTTTATGACCCGAATTTTCGATGTTGTACAATTTAACCACGACGCTTCAAGTTGTACAATATATTCTGTTACGATACCGTTACAAACCCCATCAACAACCCACTGAAATGTAAAAAGATTATAAAATACATCATAAAAAATTTAAAAATCTGTACATTTTTAATGTACAGATTTGGGATTTGTGTATACCTTAAATGTAACGTTAGTGATTACTAAATTTTACAGGAGCGAAACATGCAACAGAACGGTTACGTCGCAGATTCTGCCGCCGCTATTGCGCAGTACTTCGAAAAAGCCGCGCTTCCAACGCAACAGGAAACGCTGGGTGAAGTCGTGGTTGAAATTCTTAGCGACGGGCGAAACCTCAACCGCAAGTCGCTCTGCACCAAACTCTTAAGTCGCCTCGAAAAGGCCGAAGGGCCGGAAGAGGAACAGCATTACCACATGCTGCTTGGTTTGCTCTTCGAACGGTAACGTTATGAATCGCAGTGACGCTGAAAGACTCACAGACCAGCTTATCGGTGAAGCCGTGCTTTCCCTCCTGAAAGAACGGGGGCCACTGACAACCGATTCTCTGGTACAGCGTCTGCGTAAAATGCAAATACATGAAAAGGATCCCCGGCGGCGGGAGACACTGGCGAGGGTGATAGCCGACATCGGCTCAAAAAACAGCGCCTTTATACGTCGCAGAACCGCGCAAGGACGACCAATCAGAGAGGGATCTCTCAAGGATAACAGAGACAATGTAGTGCCGTTATTTGGTGATGGAAAACCGTCCAATCCCAGGAAAATACATTGACTGCAATTTAACAGCTACGGTGAGAACAAATGAGACAGAATATTCAGCCACAACCCGAATACCATTCGGCTTTTCTGGACAGCGCTTTGTCGGAGTATTTCCGCCACGCTGGCGATCGCTTTGCTGAAGAATCCGCGATTTTTTCTACTGCAGTACGTTGTGTCCTGGCCACGGAAGGTCACCTTACCAACAAAGCGATCATTCTCTGGCTGATCCAGACGCTGGAAGCGACGGATGACGTGGTTCAGGCCGACGTCATTCGTAAAACGCTGGAAATTGTTGTGGGTTACACAATGGACGACCTTTAAAATTAGCTAACGTGTCATCGTCATAACTGTCGACCAGCCTGACGATGACACCCCTCCCCCCCTCATAACACCCTGTGAAACACGCATCGTAAAGATGGCACACTTCCTGCTTACTCCTCTTTACGGGATCGGGCTCTCCGGTCATCTTGCTTCATTTCTTAACAGGTCTGTTATTGATGAAAAAAATCGCCAGCGTCTGCCCTTACTGTGGTGCAGGCTGTAAATTAAACCTCGTTGTTGAAAATAACCGTATTATCCGTGCCGAAGCCGCAGACGGCGTAACCAATCAGGGCACCTTGTGCCTGAAAGGCTTTTACGGCTGGGACTTCCTTAACGATACCCGCTTGCTCACCCCTCGCCTGACGCAACCGATGATCCGCTACCACAAAGGCGACCCCTTTACCCCGGTCACCTGGGACGAGGCCATTCGTTATACCGCCAACAAGCTTAAAAACATTAAAGCGCAGTTCGGCCCGCGGTCCATCATGACCACCGGCTCTTCCCGGGGGACGGGCAATGAAACCAACTATGTGATGCAGAAATTCGCCCGTGCGGTACTCCATACCAACAACGTGGACTGCTGCGCACGCGTCTGCCACGGGCCTTCCGTGGCGGGTTTGCAGGAAACGCTGGGCAACGGCGCGATGAGTAATTCCATTAACGACATTGAACACTCAAAATGCCTGCTGGTTTTCGGATACAACTGCGCCGATTCCCATCCTATTGTCGCCCGCCGCGTGCTGAAAGCCCGTGAGAACGGTGCGAAAATTATCGTCTGCGATCCGCGTCGGATTGAAACAGCCCGCATTGCCGACCAACATCTGCAACTGAAAAACGGCAGCAATATGGCACTGGTTAACGCCTTTGGCTATGTGCTGCTGGAAGAGGAGTTGTACGACAAAAACTACGTCGCACGCTTCACGGAGGGGCTTGAGGCCTACCGGCAGACGGTGAAAGAGTACGCGCCAGAGAAGGTCGAACATCTGACCGGCATACCCGCCCACAATGTCCGCCAGGCGATGCGCACTTTCGCAGCGGCCCCCTCCGCGACCGTGATGTGGGGAATGGGCGTCACACAGTTTGGTCAGGCCGTAGATGTGGTAAAAGGCCTTTCGAGTCTGGCGCTGTTAACCGGTAACCTTGGTCGCCCTGCCGTCGGCGTCGGTCCCGTTCGCGGACAAAATAACGTGCAGGGAGCGTGTGACATGGGCGTTTTGCCCAATATGTTCCCCGGCTATCAGGACGTGACGGACCCGGCTGTCAGGCAGAAGTTCGCCGATGCCTGGGGAATTGACGTTACGGTAATGGACGATCGCGTCGGCACGCGCATTACCGAGGTGCCGCATCTCGCCCTGGAAGGTAAAGTCAAAGCCTATTACATCATGGGGAAAGATCCGCTGCAGACCGAGGCCGACCTGGGCCTGGTGCGCAGCGGCTTTGAGGCGCTCGACTTTGTGGTGGTACAGGACATCTTCATGACCAAAACGGCGGAAGTGGCGGATGTTCTGTTACCCGCCACCTCCTGGGGCGAACACGGGGGCGTCTTTACCTGTGCCGATCGTGGCTTCCAGCGTTTCGGCAAGGCCATTGAGGCCAGCGGCAACGTAAAACGCGACTGGGAGATCATCAGCCTGCTGGCGACAGAAATGGGCTATCCGATGCACTACACCTCAAACCAGCAGATCTGGGATGAGATGCGCGCGCTGTGTCCGCTGTTCTACGGCGTAACATACGAAAAAATGGGCGAAATGGGCCATGTTCAGTGGCCGTGCCCAACGCTCGATCACCCCGGCACACCGTACCTGTACAAAGATAATCACTTCGACACGCCAACCGGCAAAGGGCAACTGTTTGCCGCGCCCTGGCGAGCGCCCGCTGAAACACCTGACGAAGACTATCCTCTGGTACTCTGCACGGTGCGCGAAGTGGGGCATTACTCCTGTCGTTCCATGACCGGGAACTGCGCCGCGCTGCAAAGCCTGGCCGACGAACCGGGTCGGGTACAACTGAACCCGGCGGATGCGGAACAACGCGGTATCACTGACGGGCAACTGGTCTGGGTGCGTTCGCGCCGCGGTAAAGTGATTACCCGCGCCAGCCTCAGCGAACGCATCAACCCCGGGGCTGTATATATGACCTATCAGTGGTGGATTGGTGCCTGCAACGAACTGACGCAGGATAATCTTGATCCGATCTCCAAAACGCCGGAAACGAAGTATTGTGCGGTTCAGCTGGACGCCATTGAGGATCAACGCTGGGCTGAGGACTTTGCAGCATCTGCGTACCAGTCCATGAAGTCTCGGCTGATCAGTGCGGTGAATGTCTGAGAAAATGCCGGGTGGCGCTGCGCTTACCCGGCCTACGTTACGGGCGTTTATCCAATCAACAGCAGGCAGGATAAATCATCGCCGCCATTGATTTTATCAATCGCAGCGTCCATGCGGGCATCAATGGTGTTATTGTGCATGGTCTTTTCGGAGAGGCTGGCGATGGTTTTCATTACCACCTGTTGGTCGATTTCGCCCTGCATCGATCTCACGCTGAGGATGAATTTGATATAGAAAAAGTCCAGCACGATACGATAAAACTGACGCATCATCGTCGCCATGTTTTTGCCGGGGAAATAGCTGCTGTAGAGTTTGTACAGCAGGTAATTGCGTAACACGTAAGGTTCTGACAAACAGGAATCCTCACATAATTTGTGCCACTGCTGATTAATCGCGTCGAATTTTGTCTCCAGTTCCGCCGCGTCGCTAATACCGGCAACATCCAGGTATGCGGCAATTTGCTGATGCCCTTCAAGAATAAAACCGTCCCGGGCTGAATCTTTTGCAACATGCGTTCCCATGACGGACAACGCCAGATATTTCATTGCGTTTGACTTCGCCAGATGTCCGGAATCCATCAGCGATTTTCCGCTTTGCAACTCATTGAGAAGCGCTTCGTAGAAATTTTCCACTTCAGCAAATTTATTATGCAGATCAAAGTTAACGTGCTGGAGACAAAGAATAAACTGCGCCAGCGCCATCAAATTTTCTTCTATATTACGGGATGGCGACTGGATTAAATTCCAGGCGAAAAGATGGATCACCTGCTGTGTCTGCGAGACAGACTGGCGCTGCCCAATCAAATTGGTTTTATAGCCCGCCACGAGCTCATCCTGCTCCTGAAGCAGCATCGCATCCGGGTCAAACAGCACCCGCCGCACCACTTCCGGGCAGGAGAGCGTCATCGTATGCCGTGTCTCATCCTGGTAGCGAGTTGAACTCCGGGGGTAAGTGCTGCAGGTACGCGAGAGCGCCTCTTCCCCCAGATCGCGGTGGACCATGCAGAGCTTGTTTTCATCGATAAAAGGACAGTCCCCTTTTTCGTTTAACTTCACTCTTGAGTAGCTATTCTTACCCTTTCGCTGAAGGATAAGGTTCTTTTTGGCAATGGCGGCAATCTCTGTGTGCGAGGAGAGAACGTATTTCTGATGGGTTTTCTTGTCGATAGCGATTGTCCAGCCACGACAACATGACATTAAGCATTCTGGCCCAACACACTTAAACTTACAGACAAAAATCGGCTTGATGGTTTTATGAATTTGCATAGCGAAGGCGTCATTATATAAAGCATAAAAAGTACCATGACGCGCGCGCTATGCTAAAGGCGCATAACGGCGCACAAATTCAGGTAATTTACAGTATCAAAGAGAATGCGAGATAGTCACCGAGCCGGTTAGGATAACTGTTCCTCTGCACCATTCGGCGAATAAGGGCAATCAGTTCAAAATCGGTTCGCAGATTAAATTTCTGCATCATTACATACTTTTGTGTAAAAACGGTTTTATCGCTGATCTTCAGCGCATGCGCGATCTGCACTACCGATAATCCCCGGTAAAAATTGGCCATAATGCGTTTTTGCTGGGGTGATAATATTTTATGCTGACACTCTGCGCAGCTTTTTTGCTTCCAGCTGTTCCCCGCCAGCTCTGCGCGGTACCAGGCGATGAACAGCACCTGGCTTATCCGATCAAGCGAAGCACGACGCGAAATAAAAATAATATCGTTAAAGCAGGAGGGTAAGGCAGAAAAATGATATTCATCTTCCACCAATCCGATCACAATCCCTTTCTGGCGCGCCTGTAATTCGGGAAAACAGACCAGCGCCTCCCCCATACAAAACGAGAGAACGATAATATCGGCGGCACTGACGTTATCACGGCTAAGCTCCGCCTCGAAATGAATCTGCTGTTTAAAATTACGCAAAAAGAATTCCACAAAGAAACACTGCAGCCCATGGTGAAAAAATTGGTCTGTCTCTTGAATCAGAATATTCAACATAGCAAATACCGATGTGGGTCAGTCAATAAGCGTTATTAACGCGCGGGATTGTTAATTGTATTGCATGGTCATCACAACAACGGCGCTGACACTGCCCGGCGTCGCGCCACCGGTTACAGATTTTACCGAAGCCTGCATGGCCATGGTCGCCGTTCTGTCCGGCGCAATATTTTGCGTTATGCTGGACCCGGTCCCCTTCAGCGTTCCCGTTGCGGCCTCACGCATGGCTATCGCCACGTTTGTCGCCGAGCCGCTGTTCATGTAGTAGTCCGCACCGGCCGCCGGATCGGGGGTGCCGGTGAACGAGACCGTGACGCTTCGGGTCCCCGCCGGGCACTGGGTAAATTGCAAATTAAACGGCACCGGATCGGATGTCGATCCCGGCGTCGCCATATTAGTCGCCTGTATATTTCCAAGATTAATATCCAGGTTTGCGCTCCCGCCATTAAATACGCAGGGCGAGGCGATGATATTTCCCGTCACGCCCAGATTAACGCTATCAGCTGCAATGACGTTCCAGCTGAATGCAAGGAGGAACATCCCTCTCCTGAAGGGTAATTTCATCATTTCACCTGTTACTGGTAGGTCAAATTAAGGGTGGCGGAGGCGTTTGCCGAGCCGGACTCAACGGATGTTAATGTCTGGAAATAGCGTGCCGTTAACGGAAGCGTCTCCTGCCCGCCTGCAGACTGTTTTAATAAAAGACGGCTGTTTAACGTCAGCGGCGAGCCGTTATAGAGAAGCTGCACGCCAACGCCTTTTGCGGTGCCGCTGTTTCCCTGCCCTGTTAATGCCATTACGCTGGTATTCGCACTGTCCGGGTTCTGTATTCCGCTCAGGGAAACCGAAATATTGGTGCCAACGCTGCAGTTCAACCCGAGGTTTTGCGTATTCTGCGCAACTGCTGGCGTGGTGCCCACCACTGAGCCAAATGCTGCGGCCGAAATATCACCAATCGGGAACGTCAGCTGCGGCGTGGTGATGGTGCAGGCCAGCGCGTTGATTGTGCCGCCGGTCAGCTGCACGGTTAACCCGTCACGGTAAATACCGTCGCTGCCCTGCAGCGTCACCGCCCCTATGGGGCCTGGCGTTAAGGCGCCGGACGATACCGGGCCAGTCACCACCAACTCGACCCAGCCCCCGTACCAGACCACATACGAGGTCTGCGCACTATACGAGAACGTATTGCTCGGGTTCTCAAAATAGGCATTTGATGAAAGCCGAATGCCAATCCCGCTAACGTTGGTGTTGTAAACATGATTGCCGTAGCTGCTCAGCGCGGCATTGTTGTATCGCATGCTAAAACCCAGCATAAGCGGATTAGTACACCCGCTAAGGTAGGTGCCGGTACTGCTCGCCGCGCCGGAAAAAATCACCGTGCCGACAGGCGCATCGCGCTGAACATTGATTGTGCCCACCGACAGCGTAGAAAGCTGAGGGGTAATGGTGGTGGAGGTCCCGGCCCGGGCGATATGCCATGCGCAAAGACAGCACAGCAGTAATAACATGTTGATCCATTTCATCTTAATGCTCCTGGCGACACGAGACGCTGATGTCCGTGATGCCGCCGTATTGCGCTCCCTTCGGCAGGCTAAAATCTGCCCGACACTGCTGGTGAGGTTGATGTCCCCATGTTGCCAGGACCGTGCCCTGGTCGCGCAGGCCGGTTAAATAGACCTGGCCGCGATCGCCCACGATAAAGCTGCTCTTGTCATCATCCGCCAGGGTAACAACCGCGCCAAACGGCACGAACTGCTCAGGCGTCGTCAACGTCATCAGCACCCGGCGTCCGACTTTGGACAAATAATCGGCTTTTACCACCGCGCCGCGCGTAGGCGTGACCGTGCGGGTGTTGATCTCCAGTTCCACATCGTCAGGCATATTTTCCGGATCGAGAGTGAGATCGTTTTTGCGGTATACGGAGAGGTTATTCACCACCGTATAGCCCCGGAAATCCGTTCGCACGCCGAACTGATTACGAATATTCACGCCGTGCGCGCCCGGGGCTTTGATTAACGCGTTGGTTTCCCCCAGCGGCTGAGACAGCGTCACGCCATCAGCATGCGCGAGGATCCCCCCCTGCAAACCATAGCTAAGGCGCTCGCTATGTTTGTCGTACCCATAGCCCGCCGTAACTTCCCCGTACGTGCCTTTATAGTCGCCGTTGAGCGTACCGGTATAGCCCACGCCATCCGTACCGTAACCCTGCTGGATATTCCAGCTCAGGGCGCTATTGTCGAGGGCCACCCCGTTCATGCCGATACTGTGCGTCGTGCCACTGTTCTTGCTGGCGTTCAGGCCATAGTTAGCCCACGTCTGCGGCAGAAATTTATCCAGCGGTACGCTAACGGTCAGCGCCAGAAGCTGGTCGTTAGCGTAGGTCTTTGTACTTCCACTGCCGGACGACGGGCTGCCATTTTTGCTGTATGTCCAGCTCACGCCATA
This sequence comes from Enterobacter sp. A8, assembly GCF_004296595.1. NCBI lineage: Bacteria > Pseudomonadati > Pseudomonadota > Gammaproteobacteria > Enterobacterales > Enterobacteriaceae > Enterobacter > Enterobacter sp. A8. The sequence continues at coordinate 124,106 of NZ_SCMF01000001.1, read as the reverse complement.
GCTGATGTTGTGCCAGTCATTGTTGTAGCCGACACTCCACGACGCCATGGGTCTGTCAGCGTTCCAGTAATCTTCCCGCGCGGCGCTGAGCGTCAGCGCGCCCCGGTCACCGCCCAGCGTCTGGCTCATGGTGAGCTCCAGGCGGTTACGCCGTCTGTCCTGAAGTGCGCCGCTGTTCCCCCAGGAGTCCAGCACGTCCTGGAGTCCGTAATAGCCGCGCGTTGAATAACGGTACCCCGCAATCGAAAAGTTGGTGCCGGTATTAATGACGTTCTTGCTGTAACGCGCTCGCCAGGACTGCCCCTGCGTTTTTGCAGTATTGGCCGGCGTTGACCAGGCCTGGGTGACATCGACAGAAAGCGCGCCGAAGTCCCCCATGTTTTTACCGGCTCCGACCGCAAGCGACTGATATTTGCTGGCACCCTGCCCCCCGCCATAGAACGTGATGCCTTTCTGAAGCCCATAAATCGCGGCGATCTGCCCGAACGGGGTTTTCTCCACGCTGCTGTTGTAGGCGCGATACTGTCCACCGGTGAGGGCATATTTCAGTCGCCCTTCGCGCTGCAATACCGGTACCGAGGCATACGGCAGCGTGAAATGCTGCTCGCTGCCATCGGCCTCTTTGATGGTCACGTCTAAATCGCCCGCGCCACCGGTGGGATACATATCGGTAATTTCAAACGCGCCCGGTGCCACGTAGCTTTGGTAGATCTGATAGCCATTCTGGCGAATCACCACCTGAGCATTGGTGCGCGCGATCCCGCGGACCACTGGGGCATAGCCTTTCAGGGAATCCGGTAACATGTCATCATCCGAGGCCAGCTGAACCCCGCGAAAAGGCACGCTGTCAAAGACATCCGCCGGGGCGGAACTGTCCCCAAGAGTAAGCTGCGCTTTCAGGGGAATAACGGCACGTTGCAGATAGCTGTAGACCGTGTCCCATCGATCTTTCCCCGCGCCATCCCGTGACCAGGTGGTGTAGTTGCGTAGACGCCACGGGCCAATATTTATCCCCGGACGCAGGTTCGCATACTGGCTGTTGCTGCTGGCCCCCTCACCCGCTTTCGCCCGGCTGTTCGCGCCGCTGAGGCTGTAATTGAGCATGGCTGCCGTTATCCCCTCATCCCACATCTCCGGCGGCACATAGCCTCTTGCCGGCAGATCGATGGCGGCCTGCGGAATACTCAACACCAGACGCTGGGCACCAAACTGGAAATCGGCACTTGCATGGGGAATCGCCTGAAGATTGACGCATTCACCGTGTCCTGCACTGAGCGCAGGAAATAATGCCGTTTTCACCCCCCAGCGTTTTAATTGCGCAAGACTCAGACAAGGCTGCAATGACGCATCGCCGTTGTCGGCTTTGCTCGCGGTAAACTGAATATCCCCCGTCTCCAGAAACGCGTCGTCGACAATAATATCGACATGGTAGATCCCCGCTGCCTGCGAGCCTGATTCAAAGGCCGACAAATCGGCTTTATCCATGCCTGGATTATCCAGCTCAATTAATTCGGTGTTAAAGGCAACACTGGCGTAGAGCGAGGTTGAGGATCCGCCAAACGCTAAGGCGATAAACATCGCCAGGCGTGCGGGTTTCATTGTGTTATTTACCGTCATTGCGAATTACCGGGTTAATGCAGGCGTTGCCGTTTGTGAAAGGATCACAAACTGGCTTGATGTAATACGCCGGGACTGCCATAGTCGTTAATAATTTTAAACGTGAGTGAATTTCCCCTTGCCTCATTGGGTAATACAAACCGGGCTGAGGCGCCGGGTAACACGTAGGTCACATCGTCCAGCTTTTTCCCCCCCAGCGTAATTTCATTAAAATTGACGACATATTGCGTGGGGTTGTTGACCTGAATTTCATTCCCGGCTCGTTGCCAGGTTAATTTATTAGCCTGTTCTTCTGGCGTAGACGCCCGCAAACTTTCTGGCCGGTAGATCAGTTTGATGCGCGTTTTCACTGCTATTTGCAGGGCGTTCGTCTGTTTTGATGCCGAAGGGATCGCTTTAATATTCAGCCAAAATAAACTTTCCTGCTGCTGAGGCAGTGCACCCGCCATCACAATTCGCTCGACGTTTTTTTGCCCGCCATCCAGTCGGTATAACGGTGGTGTAATAATAAAAGGCGCTTTACCTGAATTACCTTCCGGCAGATCTATCCATGACTGAATTAAATAAGGCGTCGCGTCAGGATTATTAATGCTTATTGACGCCTCTTTTTTTGTCCCATCGAAAATGATACGGGTGCCGCCAATAATCACTCCGGCCTGCGCTGTGCTCAGCGTCAGTGCTGACAGCGCTACGGCCAGTCCGGTTGTGTTGATAAAACGCATTGTAAACCTCATACCACAAAGGGGCCGGGATGGCCCCCTGCACATTGCTGCAAACGATTAGTTGTAAACCACGGAGAAGTTAGCGACAGAATTCGCCGGACCGGCGGTGACAGTCGCTGCGGTGGAAATATACTGAGCGTAGAAACTCAGGGTATTATCCGCGGTGCTGCTCAGCACATAGCTATAGCTGTTGCTGCCGTGAAGCGGCAGATCCGCCTTATCCGCACTCATCAGGTTGATTGCCACTCCGGTCGCCGCTCCCGCCGCAGACGAATCAATCGCCAGCAGGCTGGAATTGGTGGCATCTGGCGTACCATCAAAGCGAACCTTCGCGTTGGTCACCGTCACCGGGCAATTTTTCAACACGATATTAAATTGCGTGGCTGCGGTTCTGGCCCCGGTGGTTGGAAACTCGGTCTTATAATAATCACCTAATACCACCACCTGGTTCTGCGAAGCCACATCAACGTCACAGGCGGAATCCAGAATATTTCCGTTAAAATTAACGGTACCTGCTGCGGCGAAAGCGTGGGTTGCTGTCAGGGCGGAACCCACTGCCAGCAGGGTTATCATCATTTTATTTTTCATCATCAAATCCTGTATCACTTTATTTATTACTGAAATCCAGATTACATAATTCGGGCTTCATCAGCCGATGACCGAAATTTATACAACTCTTTTTCGGTACACAATCTATTTTGAGGTCTAGCTGTAGACTTCTCTTTAACAAAATAAATACATTTCAGTTTTGAAATTTCTTAAGCCTTTCTATTTCGAGTCTACTTTTAGACCCCTAATTTACGTCCTTAAAATTCATATAATTAGGCTCGTCATTTACTGCGGTCTATTTTTGGACCCGTCTTAAATATTCCACGACTCGCTGTTTTTTAAGATAATTCTCTATATCGATCAAATAATGATCGCGTCCGTGAGTGAGGTCTCTAATGAACACCCGAATGGCTCCCAGTCTCGATAATGAAAAAGCCACCGTGCTTACGGCTAAACCCTATAAGCACATCGAGAAATTAATTGATCATCTTCTTCCGTTGGCAAAGAGGCGCATACTGTCCCGGGGGGAAGTGCTCCACTATTATGCAAACGACGTGCGTCAGTGTTTTTTATTGCTCCAGGGCAGCGTGGCGTTGCACCGTCGGGGAGATGGCATCGTCTTAAATTCTGAATCCGCGCCGTTTATTCTTGGCGTGAGTAGCCAGTTCTCCTCAGAGCACCTGTATGTCAGGGCGCTGGAGACCTCCGAACTCGCCGGGGTTTCGCTGGAGCGTTTTAACGGCGTGATTGCGCAACACAATTTGTGGGAGCCGTTTTCGCATCTGCTGATCTATACCGCCTCCCGGGTCTATGAGCACTGCTCCCGGATCTCGCAGATGTCGGCCTATGACATCATCCGTTTTCAGCTGGTTGAATTGATGCAGGAGCCCGAAGCAATACGGCTGAACACCACGGCGGCCGCCTATATACAAAGTCGCACCTGGCTTTCGCGTAGCGGGATAATGCGGATCCTGGCCGAACTGCGCACCGGGAAGTACATTACGATGGAGCGCGGCGTGCTGCTTGATGTCCACCATCTGCCGCGGAAATACTGATTCAGGTGATGTCGGTAATAAGGAGTAACGCTATAATCAGAAAGACGATTCTTTCAGGTTCAGGTTATGTCCTCCACAGAAAAACCCCATCGTGGTTCTCCCTATGCGCAAGCGCTGATTACGCACTTACAACCTTATTCTTCTGTCCGTCATCTCGATCGCGGGGAGCAGCTGGATCTGGTGGTTAATGGCCGGGGAATGAGTTATTTGATTCTGGAAGGGACCGTTGCCATTTACCGACGCAGCGACAATCTGATGCTGTCGACCGCGAAAAGCCCGGCGTTATTTGGAGTGGCCAATATTAATGACATCTTTTTTGACGACTACCTGAAAACGGTGACCCCCTGCAAGATTGGAACGCTGACCGCAGAACAGCTCCACGTCATTATTCAGGAGAAGGCGCTGTGGGGGTTGATATCAAACCACCTGATGTTTATGTACAACCGGCTCTATAACACCGTCATGCCAAAGGGTGCCCCGACGGCCTATGAGATGATCCGCCAGCAGCTGATGTTATTAATGAATGAAGATGAATCTTATCGCCGGGAGATAACCGCAGAACGCTACATTCGCGATAAAACCCAGCTTTCCCGCAGCGGCGTGATGCGTATCCTGGCCGATCTCAAAACAGGGGGCTTTATTGAAATGGAAGATGGCAGGCTGATTAAAATCAATAAACTTCCCGCCCGGTACTGAATTGCAGACACAAAAAAGGCCGCACTCGCGGCCTTTTCATTCTCTCAATGGACGTGAACGCCCAAGCGCCAGGCAAAATAGATCTCTTCTTTCAGTTCATTCGAAGAGAGCGCCAGCAAATCTGTAAACTCCAGTTCAAGCTGTTTCAGCTTTTTCAGGTACTGCGCCGGAGACAGGTTGCTGTTATCGCGACGTAAATATTCAATTGCCAGTTGCGTTGGGGTTATTTCAGTATCCATGATGTCCTCACTTGTGTACAAATCCTGACCAGTATATCACAACACCCTGGCGAGATTTTGACCAAATGCAAAAACATCAGGAAATTTACACCACCGCCGTCGTCAGCCTGGATGAGCAGCACAGCCGATCCTGCTCATCGAGAATATCAATCTGCCACACCTGATGACGGCTACCGGCGTGCAGCGCGCGGCAAATACCGCGCACGCGCCCGCTGCGCACCGAGCGAATATGGTTGGCGTTCACCTCAAGCCCGACGACCTTCTGCTCCCCTTCGGTGCAGAGATACCCCGCCACCGAGCCCAGGGTTTCGGCCAGCACCACGGACGCACCGCCGTGCAGTAAACCAAACGGCTGGTGCGTACGATGATCGACAGGCATGGTGGCCTCCAGATCGTCTTCCCCAATGCGGATAAACTGGATATCCAGCAACCCGACCATATTCCCCTCGCCCATGGCGTTTAACGCCTGTAGCGTGACGGCACGTTTCCAGATCATCCGATAATCTCCAGTAAAGCCTGTAACGGATGGCGTACCCCGTTACCTTCAACACGTTTCACCTGGCTACGACAGGAGTAGCCCGTTGCCAGGCAGCGGTTTCGCGGCAAGCGCTGCATCGCCTGATGCCATGACAACTCGTAGATACCGAGCGAGTTGGCGTGATTCTTCACTTCATGCCCGTAAGTGCCTGCCATGCCGCAGCAACCGACGCTGACGCTCTCAAGCTTCGCGCCAAAGCGGGCAAAAATAGAGGCCCATTGCGCAGGTGCGCCCGGCAGCGCGGTGACTTCGGTACAGTGGCCAAACAGGTACCACGGCTCACCGCTGACCTCCATGGCGCTGGTCTGCTCGAGAGCCGCCGGCAGCCACTCGTGCACCAGCATAACGTGGAACGCCCCGCGTTTATCACCCAGCGTCTGCTTATATTCATCGCGATAGCAGAGCACCAGCGCCGGATCGACACCCACCATCGGCATGCCCAGCCCGGCGACCCGGTTAAGGAGATCAGACGTTTTTTGCGCCGTTTTCGCGAAGCGGTTGAGGAAGCCTTTAATGTGTTGCGCCTTACCGTTAGGTGAGAACGGCAGAACCACCGGCTGATACCCCAGTTTTTCCGCCAGACGGACAAAATCGGCCACCACCTGCGCGTCGTAATAGCTGGTAAACGGATCCTGCACCACCAGCACCACCTTCGCTTTTTGCTCAGGACTTAACGCCTCAAGCTGCTCCAGGGTCATGTTTGCCGAGCGATGCCCCACCAGCTGACGCTGCAGCGACGGCACCGAGAGCAGCGGCAGATCCACCATCCCGATATGTTTTTCGGAAAGCTTGCGCACCAGCGGCTGATTGATAAAGAAGTTGAACGTCTTTGGCGCCCGGGCCATCAGCGGGGCATAGCTCTCCACCGTTGCCACCAGATGGTCGCGCATCGGGCGCAGATAGCGCGTGTGGTAGAGCTGCAGGAAGCGCGAGCGGAACTCCGGTACGTCTATCTTAATCGGGCACTGGGTCGAACAGGCTTTACAGGCCAGGCAGCCGGACATGGCCTCTTTCACCTCATGGGAGAAATCATACTCGCCCTTATTCGCATGCCAGCTGTTGCGGGTGCGCTCAATCAGGGAACGCAGGCTGGCCCGTTTTTCCGGCAACTCCTGCTCCAGCTTGAGCGGGTCGATACCGCGATCGGCCAGCAAACGCAGCCATTCGCGTACCAGCGTCGCCCGCCCTTTTGGCGAGTGGATGCGGTTGCTGGTGATTTTCATCGACGGGCACATCGGGCTTTTCACGTCGAAGTTAAAGCACAGGCCGTTGCCGTTACACTCCAGCGCCCCGCGCCAGGACGCGCGCACGGCAATGGGGATTTGTCTATCGTACGTGCCGCGCTTGACGGCATCCACCTGCAGCATGGGCGCGTCCACGCCTTCCGGCGGGCAAATTTTCCCCGGGTTGAGACGGTTATTGGGATCGAACGCCGCTTTGACCTTGCGCAGCTCGCCGAAGAGCTGTTCACCGAAGAACGCCGGGCTGTACTCGGCGCGGAACCCTTTTCCGTGTTCCCCCCACAGCAGGCCGCCATATTTCGCGGTTAAGGCCACCACCTCATCGGAGATCTGTTTCATCAGGATCTCCTGCTGCGGATCGCACATGTCCAGGGCCGGACGCACATGCAGCACCCCGGCATCAACGTGGCCGAACATGCCATAGCTCAGGCCGTGGCTGTCCAGCAGCGCACGGAATTCAACGATATAATCCGCCAGATGCTCAGGAGGGACGCAGGTATCTTCGGCAAACGGAATCGGCTTCGCGGCGCCTTTGGCATTGCCGAGCAGCCCCACCGCTTTTTTACGCATCGCGTAGATACGCTCAATGCCGGCCAGGTCGTTACAGAGCTGCCAGCCAATGACCCCGCCTTCGCCGTGGGCGATCAGTTCATCAAGCCGCTGACAGAGCGTGGTTACCTGGCTATCGATAAGTTCTGCATCGTCTCCGGCAAATTCAACGATGTTAAGCCCAAGCATCTCTTTGTCCGGCACATCGGTAATCAGCTCCCGCACCGAGTGCCAGACGATATCTTCCCGCGCCAGATTAAGCACCTTCGAGTCAACGGTTTCCACCGACAGCGCCTGCGCCTCCACCATAAACGGGGCATTACGCAGCGCGGAATCAAAGGAGTCATATTTGACGTTCACCAGGCGGCGCACTTTGGGCAGCCGGGTGATATCCAGCCGCGCCTCGGTAATAAACGCCAGCGTTCCTTCGGAGCCGGTCAGCACACGGGTCAAATCAAACTGGGTCAGTTCGTCGTTAAAGACGTGACGCAGGTCGTAACCGGTCAGGAAACGGTTCAGTTTGGGGAATTTGTCGAGGATCAGCTGGCGGTTATCGCGACAGCGTTCCAGCACGGTGCGATAGATGCGCCCGCTTGCGGTGTTCTCTTTACCCAGCGTTTCCGCCAGCTCGACCGGCACAGGCTGGGTATCCAGGATATCGCCGCCCAGCAGCACCGCTCGTACGCCCAGAACGTGATCGGAGGTTTTTCCGTAGACCAGCGAACCCTGCCCGGAGGCATCGGTGTTGATCATCCCGCCGATGGTTGCCCGGTTGCTGGTAGAAAGCTCGGGCGCAAAAAAGTAGCCGTAGGGCTTCAGATACTGGTTGAGCTGATCCTTAATCACGCCCGCTTCAACGCGAACCCATCCCTCTTCAGGATTGATCTCGATGATGCGATTCATATAGCGCGACATATCAATGATGATGCCCTGGTTCAGGGCCTGGCCATTTGTTCCGGTGCCGCCGCCGCGCGGGGTGAACACCAGAGCGCTAAAACGCTCTTGCGTCGCCAGCCGGGCAATCAGCGCCACATCGGCCGTTGAACGTGGAAAGACGACTGCATCGGGAAGAAGCTGGTAAATACTGTTATCGGTCGCCATCGTCAGCCTGTCGGCATAGTTCGTGGCGGTATCACCTGTAAAACCCTGTTGCTCCAGTGCCTGCAAAAAATTAAGCACCAGCTGAACAACGCCAGGTGCTTGAGAAATCTGTGGGATCATGACTGTCGACCCTAATTAGAGTAGTGTGAAATCGTTTGCGTTGTGTCTGGAAAGTTTTATCACATTTTTTTCTTATGTGCTTCGCTGAATTACGGGCAAAATCCGCCTGTCAAAAATCGCTGATATCATTAATGATTAGAGTGACGCGATTATCCGTTCCCGCCAGCCTCGCTGGTGTTTATTAAGGAAAGTTTCATTTATGGTCAATCTTCGCCAGCCCAGGGATGTTGCGCAAATTTTGCTGTCGGTGCTGTTTCTGGCCCTCATGATTATTGCGTGTCTGTGGATTGTTCAACCTTTCATACTTGGCTTCGCCTGGGCCGCAACGGTGGTCGTGGCGACCTGGCCGGTGCTGTTACGTTTGCAGAAACTGCTGTTTGGCCGCCGCGGTCTGGCGGTACTGGTCATGACGCTGCTGCTGTTCCTGCTGTTTATTATTCCGATTGCGCTGCTGGTGAACAGCCTTGTCGATTCCAGTGGCCCGGTTATTCGCGCCGTCACCAGCGGTGATTTAACGCTGCCGGATCTCGCCTGGCTGAACAGCATTCCGGTGGTAGGTGCCAAACTTTACAGCGGCTGGCATAGCCTGCTGGAGATGGGCGGCAGCGCGTTGATGGCGAAAGTGCGTCCGTATATTGGCACCACCACCACCTGGTTTGTGGGTCAGGCGGCACATATTGGTCGCTTTATGATGCACTGTGCGCTGATGCTGGTCTTCAGCGCCCTGCTCTACTGGCGCGGTGAGCAGGTAGCGTTGGGCGTACGCCATTTCGCTACCCGACTGGCCGGTAAACGCGGCGATGCCGCAGTTCTGCTGGCGGCGCAGGCCGTGCGGGCGGTTGCGCTTGGGGTGGTCGTCACGGCGCTGGTGCAGGCGGTGCTGGGCGGTATTGGCCTTGCCATTTCTGGCGTGCCGTACGCCACCGTCTTTACGGTGGTGATGCTGATGACCTGTCTTGCACAACTGGGGCCGTTGCTGGTGCTGGTCCCCAGCATCATCTGGCTTTACTGGACGGGGGATACCACGTGGGGAACCGTTCTGCTGGTCTGGAGCTGCGTGGTTGGCACCATGGATAACGTGATTCGTCCCATCCTCATCCGCATGGGCGCGGACCTGCCGCTGATCCTGATCCTCTCCGGCGTCATTGGCGGGTTAATCGCCTTTGGGATGATCGGTCTGTTTATTGGACCGGTGCTGCTTGCCGTCACCTGGCGTCTCTTCTCCGCCTGGGTACACGAAGTGCCGCCGCCGGGCACCGACCCGGATGTGATTTTGAGCGAGCTCGAAGAGCTGGAAGAGAAGAATACGCAGTAAAAGGGGTTGCCGGGTGGCGTGACGCTTACCCGGCCTACATTCTCCCCGGCAATACTTAAACGTTGCTAAACTATTTATTCATTGCGCACTGGTCCGACCCGCCTTTTTTGCTCTAAGTCCGCTATTCACCTCAAGAAATCTTTACTTCTCTTTAACTATTGAGACGAATCTGATCGACGCTCAAGGTTGGCATGCCTACTATTAGCTCACGGTTATAAATCAACACCTTGATTTATAAGCATGGAAATCCCCTGAGTGAAACAACGAATTGCTGTGTGTAGTCTTTGCCCATCTCCCACGATGGGCTTTTTTTTATCCTGGCTACGCGTGCTGAACCTGACAGGTGCTTAGCATGCGCCATTCAGCAGGCAGCACCCGCGTCTCTCCCGTCACATTGACCGTCACCACGTCGCGAATATCCGCCGACGATGCTCCCACCTGTAGCTCAAACTCGCCCGGCTCGACAATGCGTTTGCCGTCCCGACGGGTAAAGTTGAACATCTCCACGGGCAGCGTAAAGGTGAGCGTGGCCGTTTCGCCCGGCGCGAGCGCCACGCGCTGGAACGCTTTCAGCTCCTGAAGCGGCCGCACCTGCGTGGCAACCTTATCCCGGACGTACACCTGCACCACCTCGCTGCCGCTGCGTTCACCGCGGTTGGTGACGTCAATACTCAACACAACTTCGCCGTCCACCGGTACGCTGTTTTGCGCGAGGCGTGCTGCGCCCCAGTTAAATTGCGTCCAGCCAAGGCCGAAACCAAAGGGATAGCGGGAGCCAAAGTGGAACGCGAATGGCGTGCCGCCGCTTTTCAGCTTGTGGTTGTAGTAGTACGGCATGGCGCCCGCACTTTTCGGCACGCTCACCACCAGACGTCCCTGCGGCTCCGCGCGGCCGGTTAACACATCGGCAATTGCCCAGCCCCCTTCCTGCCCAGGCGCCCAGGCCATCATCAGCGCCGCGACCTTATCTTCCAGCCCCTGAAGATTGTACGGCCGCCCACCGGTCATCACGACAATCACCGGTTTGCCCGTGGCGACCAGGGCTTCCAGCAGTTGTTGCTGAACGCCAGGCAGGTTCAGGGAATCGGTATCAGATCCTTCCCCTACCGTGCCGCTCTGGAACAAACCGGCGAGGTCGCCGACGCAGGCCACCACCACGTCGCTCTCCTGCGCGGCGTTCACGGCTTCGGGGATCAGCGCGGTACTTTGCGACACCGGCGACTGCTGCATCGGTTTGCCCCCGCTGTCACCCGGGAAGACCGGCGCGCCCGCCATTCGTTTTTCGATGATGTGACACCCTTTGGCATAACGCACGTTCGACGCGCCCAGATAGTGCTCCAGCGCCGCGCGCGGAGTCGTCACCTGTGACGTTTCGTCAACCATATCGCTGATAATCAAATGCACCGGGAAGCTGTAGCCGCTGAGCAACGCCAGCGGATCGTCCGCCGTGGGTCCCACCACCGCCACGCGGGGTTTGCCGCCGAGAGGCAAAATGCCGTTATTCTCCAGCAGCGTCAGCGAGCGGGTCGCCACCTCACGTGCAACCTGCCGGGTGGTCTCATTTTGCAAATCAATGCCGCTTTCATCGGCATACGGGTTTTCAAACAGGCCGAGACGGAATTTTTCGGTCAGCACGCGTCCTACAATCTCGTCCACTTTCGCCATGGAGATCAGACCACGCTCAACGGCCTCGGCCAGATGGCGGGCGCAGTCATCTTTCGGCAGCTCAACATCAAGCCCGGCGTTAAAGGCCAGCGCGGCGGATTCGGTCGCATCATGCGAGACCCCGTGATGCTGATGTAGCAGGCTGACGCCGCCATAGTCCGCCACAACGATCCCGTCAAAGCCCCACTGTTCGCGCAGGACGGTGGTCAGCAGGAAGTGGTCACTGTGCCCCGGCTGATTGTCGATATCGTGGTAGGCAGGCATCACCGACCCGGCATTGGCCAGCTTCACCGCCATTTCAAACGGCAGCAGGAAGGTATCATTCAGTTCGCTAAAGCCCAGATGAACCGGGGCATGGTTGCGCGCTCCCTCGCTGAACGAGTGGCCCACATAGTGCTTAAGCGTGGCCAGCAGATCGCGTTTATCGCCCTGCAGCCCTTTAACGTAGGCCGTGGCCATCACACCCACCAGCCAGGGATCTTCGCCAAAGGTCTCTTCCGTGCGCCCCCAGCGCACATCGCGGGAGACATCCAGCACCGGGGCCACCCCCTGCTGGCAGCCCACGGACCGCGCCTCTTTGCCTATCTGCTCGGCTGCCCGCTGTACCAGCGCCGGATCCCAGGTTGAACCGTAGTTGAGCGATGACGGGAACAGCGTGGCCGCTTTGCACAACAACCCCACCAGACACTCCTCATGGAACAGCGCCGGAATGCCGAGCCGCGTCTCTTCCATCATCATCCGCTGCAGACGGTTGGCGGCGCGCACGCCGGTTTGCGCATCAACGATATGGGTACCCAGCGGACGGGTAATCTGCCCGACGCCCAGCTTAAGCCGTTCGCTGAGCGAGGCCTGTTCACTCACCCCCGCGAATTCGTCACTCAAGTCGCTGCGTTCACGGTGGTTGCCGTTTTCATCGAGGATCAACCAGTACGCGTGCATCTGGGCGAACTTCTCTTCCGGGGTCATGCGTGCCAGCAAGTCGGCGACGCGCTCGTGCACGGGACGTCCCGCGTCCTTATAGATTGCAGTCATGTTTTACTCCTGTAGGGCGGAAGGGGCAGCCGGGCTGAGTTGCCCTGCTTCTGGCCGCACGTCGCGCTTGCTGGCCAGTTCGCGGGCGATGGAATCCACCAGCCGACTGTTGAGTTTGTAGATGGCAAGCAGCGCGACCATGCAGAGGAACAGCACGCACGGAATGAGGGTAAACAGTGCGTTAATGGTCGTGAGTACGTGCGGCGTCTGGGTTGCCTGGCCTGGCGCGTAATCCACCATCCCGAGCACCCAACCCACCACTGCCCCACCCAACGCCAGACCAAATTTGATGGCGAACAGCGCGGTGGAGAAGACCAGACCATCGAGCCGGCGACCGCTGCGGTGCTCTTCATAGTCGACCACATCGGAGAACATGGTCCACTGTAGCGGCGTGGTCAGGTTCTGGATGAAGCTAAAGACAATATTGAGGCCAAAAATCAGCCAGACCTGTGAAGGCGGCAGGAAGAAGATCAGCGCCCCAAAAATCACGAAGGAAATAATGGTCCACTGATAAGCGCGAACGCGGTCAAATTTCCCCAGCAGCCGTTCGGATAATAATGCGCCACTTAAGGAGGCCACCATCCCGGAGACGATAAAGGCAAACACCAGTTCCGGACGCAACAGCACATAATTCACGTAATACATCGTGGCAGAGCCACGCGTCACGACCGCCGTTAACAGCAAAATATTAAACAGGAACACAATTCGCCACTGGCTGTTCCCGGCCAGCAGTTTTAAATCGGTGAGCATGGAGCCAGAAGTATCATTCCGCGGAGAATAGCGCTCGCGGGTCATCAGGAAGCAGCAGAAGAATAAAATAATCCCCAGTAATCCCATCAGGCTCATGGCATAGAAATAGCCTTTCTGTACGTTGCCCTGTCCAAGATGCGAAACCAACGGCAAAGCGATAACCGTCACAATCAACCCGCCGATAAACGACAGGCCAAAGCGCCACGACTGCAGCGAATGGCGCTCGCGCGGATCCAGCGTCAGCGCGCCCGGCATGGCGCAGTAAGGGACGTTAATGGCGGAATAGATGAGGCTTAAAATCCCGTAGGTCACACAGGCATAGACGATTTTCGCCGTGGGCCCGACGTCGGGAACGTAGAACGTAATGAGGCAGCTTACGCCAAACGGAATGGCAAACCACAGCAGCCATGGACGGAAACGACCGTGACGCGTTTGGGTGCGATCCACCAGCGCGCCGATACAGGGATCAATAAAGGCATCGACCACGCGTACCACTAAAAACATGGTGCCCATAATGGCCGCGGGTAAACCGAAAACGTCTGTATAGAAATAAGCAAGAAATAACGTCGCTGTTTGCCAGACCAGCGCACTGGCCATATCACCTAAGCCATAACCTATTTTATCTTTGGTACGCAGTACAGAGGAGATTGTCATTTGTTATTTGCCTTTTTATCAGGTTAAAACGTATTTCAACCAGTTGCGCAAAATCGTGTTGATTTGCGCGGTAAGGCTCAAGTATTAGCAACCCTTTGTGTGCTAACAATTGTCTAAATTAACAGACAAATTATGATATTTGGTTTTTTACTTTATTTGTGATGGGGAGCAAATATAAGCGGAAATAAAAAAGGCGAGGATTATTTCCCTCGCCTTTTCAGATATGGAAGACGTTACTTGTTCAGTTCAGCCAGGCTCAGCCAGGTTTGCACCACGGTGTCCGGGTTGAGGGAAAGACTGTCGATCCCCTCTTCCATCAGCCAGGCCGCGAAGTCTTCATGGTCAGAAGGGCCCTGGCCACAAATCCCGACGTATTTACCCTGTTTCTTCGCCGCACGGATGGACATCGACAGCAGGGCTTTCACCGCCTCGTTGCGTTCGTCGAACAGCTCAGAGACCACGCCGGAGTCACGGTCCAGACCCAGCGTCAGCTGCGTCATGTCGTTCGAACCAATAGAGAAGCCGTCGAAGTGCTCCAGGAACTGCTCTGCCAGCAGGGCGTTGGACGGGATCTCACACATCATGATGATCTTCAGCCCATTTTCGCCGCGCTTCAGCCCCTGACGCGCCAGCTCGTCCACCACCGCTTTCGCCTGGTCCACGGTACGTACGAACGGGATCATGATCTCAACGTTAGTCAGCCCCATGTCGTTGCGCACGCGTTTTACCGCTTCACACTCCAGCGCGAAGCAGTCGCGGAAGCTGTCGGAGACATAACGTCCGGCCCCACGGAAGCCCAGCATCGGGTTCTCTTCTTCCGGCTCGTAACGCTCGCCGCCCACTAGGTTGGCGTATTCGTTAGACTTAAAGTCCGACAGACGCACGATCACGCGCTTCGGATAAAACGCCGCCCCGAGCGTCGCGATCCCTTCGGTCAGACGGCCAACATAAAACTCTTTCGGCGAGTCGTAGCCTTTCATCATCTCGCGGATTTCGTTCTGCAGCTTTGCGTCCTGGTCGTCAAACTCCAGCAGCGCGCGCGGGTGAACGCCAATCATACGGTTGATGATGAATTCCAGACGCGCCAGGCCCACGCCTTCGTTCGGCAGGCAGGCGAAGTCAAACGCGCGGTCCGGGTTACCGACGTTCATCATGATCTTCAGCGGCAGGTCCGGCATGGTATCGACGCTGGAGCTTTTCACGCTGAAGTCAAGGATGTCAGCATACACGTAGCCGGTATCCCCTTCGGCACAGGAGACGGTCACGTTCTGTCCGTCCTTCATGCGTTCGGTTGCGTCACCGCAGCCGACAACCGCCGGGATCCCCAGCTCGCGGGCGATGATCGCCGCGTGACAGGTACGGCCACCGCGGTTGGTGACGATAGCCGCGGCTTTCTTCATGATCGGTTCCCAGTCCGGGTCGGTCATGTCGGTTACCAGCACGTCGCCCGGTTCAATGCGGTTCATCTCGCTGATATCGTGGATCACTTTCACCGGACCGGCACCAATGCGGTGACCAATCGCGCGACCTTCCGCCACGATTTTGCCCTGCGCGTGGAGGGTATAACGCTCCATCACCTGGCCGCGGGAGCGAACCGTTTCCGGGCGCGCCTGGACGATGAACAGCTTGCCGGTGTGACCATCTTTGGCCCATTCGATGTCCATCGGACGGCCGTAGTGTTTTTCAATCTGCACCGCCTGCTTCGCCAGCTCCTGCACTTCGGCGTCGGTCAGGGAGAAGCGGTCGCGCAGCTCCTGCGGTACATCTTCAATCTTCACCTGCTTGCCATGCTCCTGGGTCGGGGCATAGATCATGCGGATTTTTTTCGAGCCCATGGTGCGACGAACCACCGCCGGACGGTTGGCGGCAAGCGTCGGTTTGTGGACGTAGAATTCGTCAGGGTTCACGGCCCCCTGCACCACCATCTCACCCAGGCCCCACGCGGAAGTGATGAATACCACCTGGTCGAAGCCGGACTCGGTATCAATGGAGAACATCACGCCGGAAGAGCCCACGTCGGAACGCACCATACGCTGTACGCCCGCAGAGAGCGCGACGCCGCGATGGTCATAGCCCTGATGCACGCGATAGGAGATAGCGCGATCGTTAAACAGGGAGGCGAACACGTGTTTCACCGCCACCAGCACCGCGTCATACCCCTGAACGTTCAGGAAGGTTTCCTGCTGTCCGGCGAACGAGGCATCCGGCATGTCTTCTGCGGTTGCAGAGGAGCGCACGGCGAAAGAGGCCTGCGCATCATCAGCGGAGAGCTGGTTGTACGCATCGTGAATGGCTTTTTCCAGTTCCGGCTGGAAAGGTGTGTCGATAATCCACTGGCGGATCTGCGCCCCGGCTTTAGCAAGCGCGGTAACGTCATCAATATCCGTTTTATCCAGCAGGTCGTAAATGCGCTGGTTTACACCGCTCTGGTCTAAAAACAGGTTAAACGCATCGGCGGTCGTGGCAAACCCGTTTGGTACGGAGACACCCATACCGGACAGATTTGTAATCATTTCACCCAGGGAGGCATTTTTGCCCCCAACTCTGTCTACATCATTCATGCCGAGTTGGTTATACCAAAGCACCAGCGGTGACGAGCCATTGTTGGACATCGAAACAATCCTTTTGTGATATTTGATCGGAGTAAGAAACACCTGACTACGTATTTATACTGGCATATTTATTTACGCTAAAAAAACGGTGAATCGTGTAAGCAATTTAAATTTTCAACTTTTCGGATACTTTCCCTCCACCGGATAAGCCGATGATTCCTATATATTCAGCCAAAAACCACAAAAATGACGTCGCTATTTGAAAAATGAAATCCACTTTTCAGGAAAATCAAAAACACCATTTCATTTTAAATTCAGATAACTTCTTTGCTGTGCAATTAACTTTTTTAATTTATGCTTTCAGACAATTAGGTCCGATATTCAGGGTGGATAAAATGGATAATGCTGTCGATCGCCACGTTTTTTATATTTCTGATGGTACGGCGATTACCGCCGAGGTGCTGGGGCATGCGGTGATGTCACAGTTCCCCGTTTCGATTAACAGCATCACGCTGCCGTTTGTGGAAAATGAGAGCCGCGCGCGGGCGGTCAAGGACCAGATTGATGCCATTTACCAGCAGACGGGCGTACGGCCGCTGGTGTTCTACTCCATCGTGATCCCGGAAATTCGCAACATCATTCTGCAAAGCGAAGGCTTTTGTCAGGATATCGTGCAGGCGCTGGTGGCCCCGCTGCAGAGCGAGCTGAAGCTCGACCCGACCCCCATCGCCCACCGAACCCACGGGCTGAACCCTGGCAACCTGACCAAATACGATGCGCGTATCGCCGCCATTGACTACACCCTGGCGCATGACGACGGCATCTCGCTGCGAAACCTCGACCAGGCGCAGGTCATTTTGCTGGGCGTCTCGCGCTGCGGCAAAACCCCTACCAGCCTCTACCTGGCGATGCAGTTTGGTATTCGTGCCGCCAACTACCCGTTCATTGCCGATGATATGGACAATCTGGTGCTGCCTGCCGCCCTGAAGCCGCTGCAGCACAAGCTGTTCGGGCTGACCATTAACCCGGAGCGCCTTGCCGCCATCCGCGAAGAGCGCCGCGAGAACAGCCGCTACGCCTCCATGCGCCAGTGCCGAATGGAGGTCTCCGAAGTGGAAGCGCTGTACCGCAAAAACCAGATCCCGTGGCTGAACAGCACCAACTATTCGGTCGAAGAGATCGCCACCAAAATTCTCGACATCATGGGTCTTAATCGCCGCATGTACTAATATGCTAGTACATTGGCTCAGATTCAGGTATCATCCACCACATCCTCGGGGCGGAGCCGCCCCGAACTTGAAATCAGCAGGGATTGGTTTAAGGTGATGCCCATCACTTCCCGGTAGTCTGCCGATGAAGCAAAAAATTTCTGAGACATTCCATGAATAAAACCGACGAACTCCGCACAGCGCGCATTGACAGCCTGGTTACACCGGCTGAACTGGCACAGCGGCATCCACTTTCCGCAGGCGTTGCGGAGCATGTTACGGCCTCGCGCCGACGCATTGAAAAAATTCTTAATGGTGAAGACAAACGTCTTCTGGTGGTAATTGGCCCCTGCTCGATCCATGACCTGGACGCGGCGATGGATTATGCAAAACGGCTACAGGGGCTGCGGGAAAAACACCAGCATCGCCTTGAGATCGTGATGCGGACCTACTTTGAAAAACCCCGTACCGTGGTGGGCTGGAAAGGATTAATTTCAGACCCCGATCTCAACGGCAGCTATCGCGTTAACCATGGGATTGAGCTGGCACGTAAGCTGCTTCTGCAGGTGAACGAGCTGGGCGTTCCCACGGCCACCGAGTTTCTCGATATGGTGACCGGCCAGTTTATCGCCGATCTGATCAGCTGGGGCGCGATTGGCGCGCGGACCACCGAGAGCCAGATCCACCGTGAAATGGCCTCTGCCCTCTCCTGCCCGGTCGGGTTTAAAAACGGAACCGATGGCAACACCCGGATTGCGGTCGATGCGATCCGCGCTGCGCGTGCCAGCCACATGTTCCTCTCGCCGGATAAGAGCGGCCAGATGACCATCTACCAGACCAGCGGTAACCCGTACGGGCATATCATTATGCGCGGCGGCAAGAAACCGAACTATCACGCCGGGGATATCGCCGCGGCCTGTGAAACGCTGGCCGAGTTCGATCTGCCGGAACATCTGGTGGTGGACTTCAGCCACGGTAACTGTCAGAAACAGCACCGTCGCCAGCTGGATGTCTGCGATGAGATCTGCCAGCAGATCCGCAGCGGTTCAAGCGCCATTGCGGGCATTATGGCCGAAAGCTTTATCCGCGAAGGCACGCAGAAAATCGTGTCGGGTCAGCCGCTGGTTTACGGCCAGTCGATCACCGACCCGTGCCTGAGCTGGGAAGACAGCGAACTGCTGCTGGAGAAGCTGGCGTCTGCGGTAGATTCGCGCTTCTGATGTTATTGTCGGGTGGCGCTGCGCTTACCCGGCCTACGATCCGTGCCCTTCTCCCTCTCCCTGTGGGAGAGGGTCGGGGTGAGGGCATCTGACCGCACTTCACCCCCAAATTTGATCCTCTCACCCTTTTTTCACAAAAACGCTTGCCGCGAATTTGCAGTTTATTGATAATGATTATCATTGTTACATTGATTGTTATTTATAAACATTATGTCACGTACGGATAACACTGCGGCAACGCCGCCAAAAACAGACACAGCATCCACCCCCGCCGAGCGTCGCATTGACAGCAAAACCCTGCTGGGCGATGAGGGACGGGTCATTATCGAGCATGACGGTCAACGCTACCTGCTGCGCCAGACCCATGCCGGAAAATTGATCCTCACAAAATAAACAACACAAAAACTCCGCCAGCCACCCAGGTGAACCCCAGGCAGCCAGCGCTTTCAATTCTTAATGGAGAGTTGCTATGCCACACCTGCCTTCCGCGCCTTTACGTCCGTCACTTCTGGCGCTGGCGATTGTCAGCACCCTGCCGGGCGTCGCGTTTGCTACCACAGATGAAATGACCGTGACCGCCACGGGTAACGCCCGTAGCGCCTTCGAAGCCCCCATGATGGTGAGCGTGATTGACGCCAGCACACCGGATAAACAAACTGCCAGCTCGGCAGCCGACCTGCTGCGTAACGTCCCCGGCCTAACGCTCGATGGCACCGGACGCACCAACGGCCAGGACGTTAACCTGCGCGGTTATGACCGTCGCGGCGTGCTGGTACTGGTTGACGGCGTACGCCAGGGAACCGACACCGGCCACCTGAACAGCACCTTCCTCGATCCGGCGCTGATTAAACGTATCGAAGTGGTGCGCGGTCCGTCGGCCCTGCTGTACGGCAGCGGCGCGCTGGGCGGTGTGATTGCCTATGACACCGTCGATGCCAAAGATCTGCTGGAGCCGGGTAAAAACAGCGGCTATCGGGTGTTCGCTACCGGTGCGACGGGCGATCACAGCATCGGCATGGGGGCCAGCGCCTATGGCCGCACCGATACCCTGGACGGGCTGCTCTCCTGGTCGAGCCGGGATCGTGGCGATCTGCGCCAGAGTGACGGCACCACCGCCCCGAACGACGAATCCATTCAGAACATGCTGGCGAAGGGCAGCTGGAAAATCGACGCGGCTCAGAGCCTGACCGGCTCCCTGCGCTATTACAATAACGCTGCACAGGAGCCGAAAAACCCGCAAACCAGTGCAGCAGACAGCAGCAGTAACCCGCTGACCGACCGCTCCACCATCCAGCGTGACGCGCAGCTCGGCTATCACCTTGCCCCACAGGGTAACGACTGGCTGAACGCCGACGCGAAAATTTACTGGTCCGAAGCACGTATCAACGCCCAGAACATCGACGGCAGCGGTGAGTTTCGCAAACAGACCACCAAAGGCGGCAAAGTGGAGAACCGCACCCGCCTGTTCAGCGATTCCTTTGCGTCGCACCTGCTGACCTACGGCGGTGAGTATTATCGTCAGGAGCAACGCCCGGGCGGGGCAACAACGGGCTTCCCGCAGGCACAAATCGATTTCAGCTCCGGCTGGCTGCAGGATGAAATCACCCTGCGCGACCTCCCCGTGACCCTTCTTGGCGGCACGCGCTACGACAACTACCGCGGCAGCAGCGACGGCTACAAGGATGTGGATGCCGATAAGTGGTCCTCCCGCGCCGGGTTAACCGTCAGCCCGACCGACTGGCTGATGCTGTTCGGCTCTTACGCGCAGGCGTTCCGCGCGCCAACCATGGGCGAAATGTATAACGACGCCAAACACTTCTCCATTGGCCGCTTCTATACCAACTACTGGGTGCCCAACCCCAATCTGCGCCCGGAAACCAACGAAACGCAGGAGTATGGTTTTGGTCTGCGCTTTGATGATCTGATGCTGGCCAACGATGCGCTGGAGTTTAAAGCCAGCTATTTCGATACCAACGCCAAAGACTACATCTCAACCACCGTCGATTTTGCGGCGGCGACCACCATGTCATATAACGTCCCGAACGCCAAAATCTGGGGCTGGGACGTGATGGCGAAATACTCCGCCGACCTGTTCAACCTCGACCTCGCCTATAACCGCACGCGCGGAAAAGATACCGACACGGGCGAGTACATTTCCAGCATCAACCCGGATACCGTCACCAGCAAGCTGGATATTCCGCTGGCACAAAGCGGCTTCTCCGTCGGCTGGATCGGCACCTTTGTCGATCGCTCAACGCACATCAGCAGCAGCTACAGCGAGCAACCCGGCTACGCGGTTAACGATTTCTACGTGAGCTACACCGGCCAGGCGCAGCTTAAAGGCGTCACCACGACGCTGGTGCTGGGCAACGCCTTCGACAAACAATACTGGTCGCCACAGGGCATTCCGCAGGATGGCCGAAACGGGAAGATTTTCGTCAGTTATCAATGGTAATCCCCGCCCCGGCTGGCCGGGGCAATGCTTTGAGAGGAAAAGACAATGAATCACTACACACGCTGGCTTGAGCTAAAAGAAGAAAATCCGGGTAAGTACGCGCGCGACATTGCAGGTTTAATGAACATCAGCGAAGCCGAGCTGACCTTCGCCCGTGTGGGTCATGACGCCTGGCGCCTGCGCGGTGACGTCCGCGAGATCCTGGCCGCGCTGGAAGCGGTGGGCGAAACCAAATGCATCTGCCGCAACGACTACGCCGTTCACGAGCAGGTCGGCGCCTTTACCCATCAACACCTGAGCGGCCACGCCGGGCTGATCCTCAACCCGCGCGCGCTGGATCTGCGCCTGTTCCTTAACCAGTGGGCGAGCGTATTTCATATCAGCGAGGCCACCGCCCACGGCGAGCGGCAGAGCATTCAGTTCTTCGACCACCAGGGCGACGCCCTGCTGAAGGTTTACGCCACGGATAACACCGACCTCACCGCCTGGGGCGATCTGCTCACCCGCTTTATCTTTGCCGGGAATCCGCCGCTGGCGTTGAAAACGGCCGATGTCCCGGCTCACGCTGAAAACCCGGACGCCTCGCTCGTGGACACAGAGTGGCGTGCCATGACCGACGTGCATCAGTTCTTCAGCCTGCTCAAGCGCCACAACCTCAGCCGTCAACAGGCGTTTCGCCTGGTGGGCGACGATCTGGCCTGCAGGGTCGACAACACCGCACTGGCCCAGCTGCTGGAAACGGCACGCCAGGACGGGAACGAAATTATGATTTTCGTCGGCAACCGCGGCTGCGTGCAGATCTTCACCGGCGTGGTGGAAAAACTGATGCCGATGAAGGGCTGGCTGAACATCTTCAACCCGGCTTTTACCCTGCATCTGCTGGAAGGCGCCATCGCCGAATCCTGGGTCACGCGCAAACCGACGGCTGACGGACATGTCACCAGCCTGGAGCTGTTTGCCGCCGACGGCACGCAGATTGCCCAGCTGTACGGCCAGCGGAGCGAAGGCGAACCCGAGCAGAGTCAGTGGCGCAGCCAGATCGACGCCTTAACGGCAAAAGGGCTGGCCGCATGAAAAAATGGCTTGCCCTGATCAGCGCCCTGCCGCTGCTGGCATTTGCTGCGCCGCAGGAGAAAATCGTCGCGCTCGGCGGCGACGTTACCGAGATTGTCTATGCGCTCGGCGCTGCGTCTTCGCTGGTGGCACGCGACAGCACCAGCCAGTGGCCACAGGCGGCGAACACGCTGCCGGACGTGGGCTATCTGCGCCAGTTGAATGCCGAAGGCATTTTGTCCATGCGCCCCACGCTGGTGCTGGCCAGTGCACAGGCACAGCCGTCTCTGGCGTTAAAACAGGTAGAGCAGAGTCACGTCAGGGTGATCACCGTTCCGGCAGGCAATGACCTCAACGTTATCGATGAAAAGGTTCGGGTTATCGCTGAGGCGACACACCGCGAGGCAGAAGGGAAAACCCTGCGCAACTCGCTGCGTCAGGCGCTGTCGGCGCTTCCCGTGTCACCGCTCAATAAACGGGTGCTGTTTATTCTCAACCACGGCGGGATGACCGCGATGGCCGCCGGGCAACAAACCGCAGCGGATGCTGCCATTCGTGCGGCAGGTCTGCAGAACGCGATGCAGGGCTTCACTCGCTATCAGCCGCTGTCTCAGGAAGGCGTTATCGCCAGTCAGCCCGACCTGGTGGTGATCTCGCAGGATGGCGTGAACGCTCTGGGTGGGGCGGATGCGGTGTGGCAACTGCCCGGTCTGGCGCAAACTCCAGCGGGACGTCACCGGCAGATGCTGGCCATCGACGATATGGCGCTGCTGGGCTTTAGCGTGCGAACGCCACAGGCCATCCAGCAGTTACGCCGTAAAGCGGAGCAACTGCCCTGATGTCCCGACGCGCCGTACTGGCATTGTGGTTGCTGGCCGCGCTGCTGGCCGTCATGACGCTGGCGGCCAGCGGTGTGGGCGCGTTGCGCCTGCCGGTCAGCCTGCTGTGGAGCGGCAGCGACGACGCGCTGCGTCAGATCTGGCTGACAATCCGCCTGCCCCGCGTGCTGCTGGCGCTGGCGATCGGCGGTTCGCTGGCGCTGGCGGGCTGCGTGATGCAGGGACTGTTTCGTAACCCGCTGGCCGACCCGGGCCTGCTGGGGATCAGCAGCGGCGCAGCACTCGCCGTCGCGCTGTGGGTGGTTCTTCCGCTCTCGCTGCCCGCGCTGGTGATGCTGTACGCCCCGATGATGGCGGCGTTTCTCGGCGCGCTGGCCGCGACATTCGTCATTTTCCTGCTCAGCCGGCAGCGTGACAGTTCCCTGTCGCGACTGCTGCTGGTGGGGATTGCCATCAATGCCCTGTGCGGGGCGGCCGTCGGCGTGCTGTCATGGCTCAGTAATGATGCCCAGCTTCGCCAGCTCTCACTCTGGGGCATGGGCAGCCTCGGCCAGGCCCAGTGGTCAACGCTGCTGGCCGTCTGTTCGTTGATGGTTCCCACCGTGCTGGTTATCTGGCGCCTGGCTGGCGCACTTAATTTGCTGCAGCTTGGCGAGGAAGAGGCGCACTACCTTGGGGTGGAGGTGGCCGTTGTACAGCGGCTCCTGCTGCTGTGCAGCGCCCTGCTGGTGGCCGCCGCGGTGGCCGTCAGCGGTGTCATCGGCTTTGTTGGCCTTGTGGTGCCACACCTGGTGCGCATGTGGCTGGGGGCCGACCACCGGGCGGTGATCCCCGGCTCAGTACTGGCCGGTGCGTTACTGTTGCTGGCTGCCGATACGCTGGCACGTACCCTGGTCGCCCCGGCGGAAATGCCGGTCGGTTTATTGACCAGTCTTCTCGGTGCGCCGTGGTTCCTGTGGCTTATCTTTCGTCGCGGAGGTGCGCATGGCTGAACGCTACTGTGCGGAAAATATTGTCTTTCACGCCGGGCAACGGACGCTGATCGACGACGTGTCGCTGACCCTCTCTGAGGGCGAACTGGTGGCGTTGATTGGCCCCAACGGTGCCGGGAAATCGACCTTGTTACGCCTGCTTACCGGCTATCTCAAACCCGCGAGCGGACGGTGCAGTCTTGCAGGAACGCCGCTTGCGGCCTGGCCGCCGGACAGACTCTCCCGCTACCGGGCGGTCATGCGCCAGAATACCCAGCTCGGATTCGACTGGCCGGTAGAAGCGGTGATCGGGATGGGGCGAGCGCCGTGGACGCGCCGCCCTGAGGCGTCGGTGATTGAGGAGGTGATGGCCATCTCCGGCTGTTTACCGCTGGCGGGCAGGCAGTTTGCGGCGCTCTCCGGCGGGGAGCAGCAACGCGTTCAACTCGCCCGCGCGCTGGCACAGCTCTGGTGCGACGGTGCGCCGCGCGGCTGGCTGTTTCTGGATGAACCCACGTCCGCGCTGGATCTTTACCACCAGCAGCATCTGCTGCGCCTGCTCTCTTCCCTGACCCGTCGGGGGCATTTGCATGTCTGTGTTGTGCTGCACGATCTCAATCTGGCGGCGCTGTGGGCGGATCGGATCCTGCTGTTACATAACGGCAAAATGGTCGCTCAGGGGGCCCCGGAGGCGGTTCTGCAGGCCGATACGCTGACGCGCTGGTACGGCGCGCAGGTGCAGGTTGGCCGACACCCGGCTCATGCTGCACCTCAGGTGTTTCTCGTCCCCTGATCGGGCTGATAAAAATCTTTCAGGGTTTCCAGCAGGGCATGCGCCGCTTTTGAGAGCTGCGTGTGCCCTGGATGGATCACCCCGATACATTTTTCTATCGGCGGGCTGTCCAGCGGAATACAGACCGCACCCAGCGATGTCATCTGCGCCTCGCACAGCGCCGGTACGGCACTGCCGCCCAGCCCGCTGGCGACCATCCTTCCTACCGTCACCAGCTGATGGCTCTCCAGCGCCACCTCCAGCTTGCGGCCGCTACGGGCCAGCTCCTCTTCCATCATCAGGCGCACCGCCGAGGGGCGCTGCAGGGTAATGAAATCCAGCGTCAGCAGTTCATTCCAGGAGAGGCGTTTTTTCATCGCAAGGGGGGACGCTTTCGGCACAATGGCGACAAACCGGTCGAGGCCCAGCGGCGTAAACAGCAGGTTATGCGTCGGCGCCGGTTCAAAGGCGATCCCCATCTCGACCCGCCCTTCCCGCACCATCTCAATCACCTGTTCGTTGATGACATCATGCACGGTGACGTTGATCCCGGCATGGCGATCGCGAAACGCTTTCAGCACCTCCGGCAGGACGTTAGCCGCAAACGACGGCATGGCCGCGACCGAGATTTTGCCGCGCTGCAGCGTAAAGCACTGGTGCATTGCCTCTTCAACGTTATCCCAGTCAGCCAACAGCTGCCGCGCCATCGGTAAAAAGGTTTCGCCCTCCTGCGTCAGGGTGACCTTACGCGTGCTTCGCTGCAGCAGCGGGCCCCCCAGCGCATCCTCCAGCCCTTTAATCGTCAGGCTGAGGGCTGGCTGAGAAAGATTTAACCGTTCGCTGGCGTGCGCAAAATTGAGAGTGTGAGCTACCGCTAAAAACGCGCGTAACTGTTTGACACTTATTCTCATTTTTCATCCTGTTAACTAATTGAAAAAATTTAGTTAACAGTAAATTAATAAAAAAACCAAATGAGTGGGTCACAAATTCAAAATTAACAAAAGAGTCGTCGCCCCCAATGATACCGCCACGGACAACAGGAGGGATGGCTATGGCAGGACTGGATAAACGCGTCGGCAGCTATGCGCAGGCGCTGGAGGGGCTGACGGACGGGATGACATTGCTGGCGGGCGGCTTTGGCCTGTGCGGTATTCCTGAAAATCTGATTGCGGAAGTCAAACGCCGTCAGGTGCAGGGCCTGACGGTGGTATCGAACAACTGCGGCGTGGATGGTTTCGGGCTCGGGCTGCTGCTGGAGACGCGCCAGGTGCGGAAGGTGGTGGCGTCTTACGTCGGCGAGAACGCGCTGTTCGAACAGCAGGTGCTGAGCGGCGAGCTGGAGGTTGAGCTGACGCCCCAGGGCACGCTGGCCGAAAAGGTGCGCGCGGGCGGGGCCGGTATTCCGGCATTTTACACGGCCACCGGCTATGGCACGCCCGTGGCCGCCGGGAAAGAGGTACGTCAGTTTGCCGGTAAGCACTACATCCTTGAAGAGGCCATTACCGGCGATTTTGCGCTGATCAAAGGCTGGAAAGCGGACTGGTACGGCAACGTTATCTACCGCCACACCGCGCAAAATTTCAACCCGCTAATGGCCACCGCAGGACGGATAACCGTGGTGGAGGTGGAAGAGATTGTCCCGCCGGGTGAGCTGCCGCCGTCCGCCATTCATACCCCGGGAATTTATGTCGACAGGCTGATTGTCGGCCAGTTTGAGAAACGCATTGAACAGCGCACGCTGCGCGCAGAGGGAGTCTGACCATGTTAACCCGCGAACAGATGGCCATGCGCGTCGCCCGTGAGCTGCGCGACGGTTACTACGTCAACCTGGGGATCGGTATCCCGACGCTGGTGGCGAACTACATCCCCGCCGGCATGGACGTGATGCTCCAGTCAGAAAACGGACTGCTGGGGATGGGGGAATTTCCCGATGCGCAGAGCCTTGATGCCGACATGATTAACGCCGGTAAGCAGACCGTCACCGCGCGAACCGGTGCCGCCATTTTCGACTCGGCCCAGTCCTTCGCCATGATCCGGGGGGGTCACGTCGACCTCACGGTGCTCGGGGCGTTTGAGGTGGACATGGAAGGCAACATCGCCTCGTGGATGATCCCCGGAAAGATGGTGAAAGGCATGGGCGGCGCCATGGATCTTGTCGCCGGGGCGCAGAACATCATTGTCGTGATGACCCACGCGTCGAAGAGCGGTGAGTCCAAACTGCTGTCGCGCTGCACGCTACCGCTCACCGGCGTGGGCTGCATCCGCCGGGTGTTAACCGACCTGGCCCTGCTGGAAATTAAAGACGGTGCGTTCATTCTGCGTGAATACGCCCCCGGCGTCGGCATTGACGAGATCGTCAGCAAAACTGCCGGAAAAATCATCGTGGCGGACGACGTTCGCGAAATGCGCTTTAGCTGAGGACTCAACATGAAAAACGTCATGATAGTCGGGGCAACGCGAACGCCGATTGGCAGTTTTCGCGGTTCGCTCTCTCCCCTTTCCGCCGTTGAACTTGGTGCTGTCGCGGTGCTCCGCCTGCTTGAGGAGAGCTCGCTTTCGGCAGGTGACACAGACGAACTGATTTTTGGGCAGGTGCTGACGGCAGGCTGCGGACAAAACCCGGCACGTCAGACGGCTATCGCCGCCGGACTGCCCGTCAGTACCCCTGCCACCACGGTCAATCTGGTCTGCGGCGCGGGGCTGAAGGCGGTACAGCTTGCGGCACAGGCTATCCGCTGTGGAGACGCAGAGGTGGTGATCGCGGGCGGTCAGGAGAGCATGAGCAATGCCCCTTACCTACTGGATGGCGCCCGTTCCGGGCTGCGTTTTGGCCACACAGGCCTGCAGGACAGCATGATCGTCGACGGCCTGTGGGATGCGTTTAACGATTACCACATGGGGATCACTGCGGAAAACGTCGCCCGGCAGTACGGCATTTCACGCGAACAGCAGGATGCCTTCGCCGCCGGGTCACAGCAAAAGGCGGCGTCTGCCATCGAATCTGCTCGCTTTGAGGCCGAGATTACCCCTGTAACGGTGAAACAGGGCAAGAAGCCGCCAT
Source organism: Enterobacter sp. A8 (assembly GCF_004296595.1). NCBI lineage: Bacteria > Pseudomonadati > Pseudomonadota > Gammaproteobacteria > Enterobacterales > Enterobacteriaceae > Enterobacter > Enterobacter sp. A8. The sequence continues at coordinate 96,132 of NZ_SCMF01000001.1, read as the reverse complement.
TGGTGATTCGTCATGACGAACAACCCCGGCCAGGAACCACCGCAGAACAGCTTGCGCAACTACGCCCCGCGTTTCGCCAGGAGGACGGCACGGTCACGGCGGGGAATGCCTCCACCCTGAACGATGGCGCCGCCGCGGTGTTGCTGATGAGCGAAGAAAAAGCGCGGGCGAGCGGACTACCGGTGCTGGGCCGGATCGTGAGCTACGCCGTTACCGGGGTTGACCCGTCCGTAATGGGCATCGGCCCCGTCAGCGCCTGCCAGACCGCGCTGGCGCGGGCAGGCTGGACGCTGGATGAGGTGGATCTCATCGAAGCCAACGAAGCTTTTGCCGCGCAGGCGCTGGCGGTTGGTAACCTGCTTGGCTGGGATGCGCGCAAGGTAAACGTTAACGGTGGCGCTATCGCGCTGGGCCATCCGATTGGTGCATCCGGCTGTCGGATCCTTGTGACGCTGCTGCATGAGATGCAGCGCCGTGACGCCAAAAAAGGGCTGGTCACTCTGTGCATAGGCGGCGGGCAAGGCATTGCGCTGACCGTCGAGCGTTAAACCTCTCGTGAATACCCGAATATAACAACAGTAAGGAGTCGCAATGAGTGTGTTAATTGCCCTGGCGGCGCTGGCGCTGCTGATGCTGGCGGCCTATCGCGGATATAGCGTTATTCTTTTTGCGCCCATTGCGGCGCTGGGTGCCGTGCTGTTAACCGACCCGGGCGCTGTCGGCCCGACGTTTACCGGCCTGTTTATGGAAAAGATGGTGGGCTTCGTCAAGCTCTACTTCCCGGTGTTCCTGCTGGGCGCCGTGTTTGGCAAGCTGATTGAACTCTCCGGCTTCTCACGCTCCATTGTTGCCGCAGCGATTCAAATCCTTGGCCGCCGCCACGCCATTCCGGTGATTGTGCTGGTCTGCGCACTGTTAACCTACGGCGGCGTGTCGCTCTTTGTGGTGGCGTTTGCCGTTTATCCTTTCGCCGCCGAACTGTTTCGCCAGAGCGGGATCCCCAAACGGCTGATCCCGGCGACCGTGGCGCTGGGGGCGTTCTCGTTCACCATGGACGCCCTGCCCGGCACGCCGCAGATCCAGAATATTATCCCCACCAGCTTCTTCGGCACTAATGCCTGGGCTGCCCCCTGGCTGGGGCTGATTGGCTCGCTGTTTATTATCTGCTTTGGCCTGCTCTGGCTGGAGCGCCAGCGGCGGAAAGCGCTCAATAACAATGAAGGTTACGGCACGGATCTGAAAAACGAACCGGAAACGCCGGAAAGCATTAACCTTCCCCATCCGCTGATTGCGATTTCCCCCCTGCTGGTGGTGGGGATCCTCAACCTGCTGTTTACCCGCTGGATCCCCGGCTGGTATGGCACCAGCCACGAGCTGACCCTGCCCGGGCTGGCAAAGCCGATTGTGACCGAGGTCAGCAAGATCACCGCCATCTGGGCCGTGGAAGCCGCGCTGATTTCCGGTATCGTGCTGGTGCTGATCTTTGGTTTTCGCAACATCCGGGGACGTCTGGCGGAAGGCAGCCGGACGGCAGTGAGCGGCGCGATCCTGGCGGCGATGAATACCGCCTCGGAATATGGTTTCGGTGCAGTTATCGCCGCCCTGCCCGGCTTTCTGGTCTTATCCCACGCGCTGGCGGCTATTCCGAACCCGTTACTGAATGAAGCGATCAGCGTAACCGTTCTCGCCGGGATCACCGGTTCGGCTTCAGGCGGGATGAGCATTGCGCTGGCGGCCATGGCAGATAGCTTTGTCGCCGCCGCCCATGCCGCGAATATTCCGCTGGAGGTCCTGCACCGGGTGGCTTCTATGGCCAGCGGTGGCATGGATACACTGCCCCATAACGGCGCGGTGATTACGCTGCTGGCCATCACCGGTCTTAGCCATCGTCAGGCCTATGGCGGTATTTTCGCCATCACGATCATCAAAAGTCTGGCGGTGCTTTTTGTCATTGCCGTGTTCTATCTCACCGGCATTGTGTAAGGAGAATAAAATGAATCTGAACGGTAAAACGGCGCTGGTGACCGGCTCGACCAGCGGGATTGGTCTGGGCATCGCCCGCGTACTGGCAAAGGCCGGAGCACAGCTGATCCTCAACGGTTTTGGCGACAGTGACGCAGCAAGAGAAGAGATCGCCCGGCTGGGGAAAAAACCGGGTTATCACGATGCAGATCTGCGTGACGCCCTGCAAATCGATGCGATGATGCGCTACGCCGACACGCAGTTCGGCGGGGTGGATATTCTTATCAATAATGCCGGGATACAGCATGTCGCCCCGGTTGAGGCGTTCCCGGTGGAGAAATGGAACGACATTATTGCCATTAACCTGTCGTCGGTGTTTCACACCAGCCGACTGGCGCTGCCTGCAATGCGCGAGAAAAACTGGGGACGCATCATTAATATCGCCTCCGTGCATGGGCTGGTGGCATCAAAAGAGAAGTCAGCCTATGTCGCCGCCAAGCATGGGGTGGTCGGTTTTACAAAATCCCTGGCGCTGGAGACTGCCCGCACCGGTATTACTGCTAACGCCATCTGCCCGGGATGGGTGCTTACGCCGCTGGTTCAGCAGCAGATCGACAAACGTATCGCAGAAGGTGTGCCTGCGGATCGGGCGCGCGAGCAGTTGCTTGCGGAGAAACAGCCATCAGGAGAGTTTGTTACGCCAGAACAGCTGGGTGAACTGGCGCTGTTTTTATGTAGCGACAGCGCCGTGCACGTGCGGGGCGCGGCGTGGAATATGGACGGCGGGTGGGTCTCCCAGTGACGTATCGGCCGGGCAAGCCTGTGCTTCCCGGCCAAAACATTAGCTTGAGCAGCTGACCTCCAGCCGCTTGCCCCAGTCAGGCGGGCGGCTGACATAATCGTCGTCCCGGTCGGCAAACGGCGTGCGCAACGCTACGTGCAGCCGGTGTAATTCTGCATACTCACCTTGCTCCGCCTGCTCAATCGCCCGCTGCGCCAGCCAGTTGCGCAAGACCATCGCCGGGTTCGCCGCGTTCATCTGCGCCTGCCGGGTCGCGTCATCCACCTGCTCTTGTTGCAGGCGCGCGCGGTAAGTGGCAAACCAGTCGTCAAACGCCTGTCGGTCGATAAACTCATCGCGCAGCGGTGAGGCGGCGCTATGCTGCTCTGTCTGGCCGAGCATACGGAAGGTACGGGTATAGTCGCTGCCCTCACGCGCCATGAGCGCAAACAAGCCATTCAGAATAGTGTTATCGCCCTTCTCCTGCGTCATCAGCCCCAACTTGTTGCGCATCAGCGTGCCGTATTCGCGCAGCAATGTCTCCTGATAGCCGTCGAGCGCATCATTCAGGGCATCAACGTCGATAAACGGCGACAGGGATTGCGCCAGACGCTGCAGATTCCACAGCCCCACCGCCGGCTGATTGTCAAAGCTGTAGCGCCCCTGATAGTCCGAGTGGTTGCAGATATACCCCGGCTGGTAGTCATCGAGAAAACCAAACGGACCGTAATCAAAGGTCAGCCCCAGAATTGACATGTTGTCGGTGTTCATCACGCCATGAGCAAAGCCTACGGACTGCCAGCGGGCAATCATGATTGCCGTGCGGGCAACCACATCCCGGAACCAGAGGTGGTATTTGTCGGCCTCGTCCTGTAACTGCGGCCAGTGCCGTCGGATGGCGTAATCGGCAAGCTGGCGTACGTTTTCCGGCTCGCGGCGATAATAAAAGTGTTCAAAATGGCCGAAACGCAGATGGCTTTGCGCAATGCGCATCAGCATGGCGCCTTTCTCTACCGTTTCGCGGACCACCGGGGTGTCACTGGTCACTATCGTCAGCGCGCGCGTGGTGGGAATACCCAGCGCATGCATCGCTTCCGACGCCAGACTTTCACGGATGGTTGAGCGCAGTACCGCGCGCCCGTCGCCCATGCGTGAATAGGGTGTGAGACCCGCCCCTTTCAGGTGCCAGTCGACCGTCTCTCCGCCGGGGAGCTGTTGTTCGCCGAGCAGGATCCCACGGCCGTCCCCCAGCTGTCCCGCCCAGACGCCAAACTGGTGTCCGCTATAGACCTGAGCGAGGGGCTGCATGCCATCGAGCAGCGTTTCCCCTCCCCAGACGCCCGCGCCGTCTGAAGGCTGGAACATTTCCGGTGGGATAGCCAGGTCGTTCGCCAGCGAATCGTTATGCCAGACAAGACGGGAATGATGTAATGGTGTTGGTTTGAGTGCGGTATAAAAACCCGGCAACTCGTCATGCCAGTGCGCAGTAAAAGACAGGGTCATAAGTCCTCCTGCTTTTAGTGTAGAGGGTTTACCCGGACTTAAACACGGGCGAAAGAAAGGGTTATCACTGAACCAGCGTGGTGACGCGCTCTGCAGTTACGGCAGGCCACAGCGCCCCCTGCATGGCACCAAAGTTGAAGGATAAAACGCGCTGCAACAGGGCATGATCGTCAATACCGGCGACGAGCACAGACTGACAATGTGACGTTATTTGCCACAGAATAGCACGCATAAAGGGCTCAAAAGAAAGCGCTGCCGCGTGCTGCTGGATAAACCCTTTGTCCAGAATGACACGTTTAAACAAACCATCATAAACGGCTTTAAGCGAGGCTTCACCGGCACCAAAGTTTGCCAGCACCAGCGGAAAATGAATCGCCATTCTCGCCAGTTCAGGATCGTCTTTTCCGTTATTTAAACCTGGATAATTCTCATTAACAGTAAACTCAAGAAACGGATAACGCTCAAGTATTGAAACAGCGTTCCCATTACTTAATAAAAACTCAACTATTACAGGTGTAATATTGATCCATGCAATTAACTGATGCTGAATAAAAAACAGTTTGCAGGTATCAAGCAATTGCAGTTTTTCTTGAAACAGCGCTAACTCTTCTGCCGGCGTCAGACGTGGGATAACGAGTTCAGTGGGGATCCGTACATCGCTGCCGACGCCAGTAAAGTTAACCGTCACCTCTAATCCTTTAAGCTCACCGGCATTATTGCGGGCAGGCTGGAGCAACAGCTCAGACTGGTAGGCATTATCTAACGTAATAATCATTGCACTCGCCCCGCATTAAAGATGAGAGAGGACATCCTGGAGCAATTGCTGACACAATTCCACTGTCTTGATTTTAATAAGTTTAATTTCATTAGATCCGTATTAATTTTCAGATTTATCCCTGAATCTAAAATAATCTTATCCTGGTTGCTGCGTAATAGCCAGTTTTAGATAAAACAGACACATAAGGACATAAGTAATTTGTTGTAAATTTAACTTTAATCATCTTATTTGCAAAAAAACGGCATGGTTTAATTGTGCCATGCCGTCAGAAATGCGTGGTCGGTGGCGGACTAAATACGTCGTGCCTGCCAGAAATTTTTACGCCAGTAAACATTATCGAGGGAAGAACGCATCACCCCACGACTGGTCGAGGCATGAATAAACTGGTTATCCGTATCATAAATGCCAACATGCAGACCACTTTCACCCGAGCCGGTTTTGAAAAAAACCAGGTCGCCGGGTAACAACTCATCTTTATCAATTTCGGTACCGATTTCAGCTTGTTTGCGCGTTTCGCGTGGAAGCTGCAAATCAAACTTATCCCGGAACGTCATCAGCACAAAGCCGGAGCAATCTACCCCACCGCGACTCATGCCACCGTAACGATACGGTGTCCCGCGCCAGTTGCTCAGCTGATCGTTCAGGCTGGCAATCACGGTGATTGAATCTGAAAGTCGTGGGTTAGGCGGCGGTGCGCGATGGCTACTGCATCCCGCAAGAAATAACGCTGCCACCATGAGAAACCAGAATCGCATGTCCAGACGAATCCTCTGCTTTTTTTATTCTTTTCGTAATTTAGCGTGCAATGGCGCTAACAGGCAAGAAACGGTTACTCGTGTGCGGTAGAAATCAGCATCTTATGCCCTTCGATATCCAGCCTGCGGAACGGCATATGGTAAGCACGAGCGAGATTTGGCGGCGTAAGGACGCTATCACGCGTGCCGCTGGCAATCATCTTCCCGCGCGCCAGAAGCCAGACGCTGTGCGCATGGCGCAGCGTATGGTTCAGGTCATGGCTGCTCATCACCACGGCAATGCCTTGTCGACACAGCGCGCTGAGGAGCGTTTCCAGCGCCGCCTGTTGCGCCACGTCCAGACCACTCATCGGCTCGTCCAGCAACAACAGTCGCCCGTGAGGGTTGCCCGCCGGATGGATCTGAAGGATCACCGCCGCCAGACGGACGCGCTGCCACTCGCCACCGGAAAGCTGGCTGGCATGCCGGGAAAGTTTGTCCTCTAACCCCAACGCCGCCGCCACTTCGGTGAGCAGCGCGGTCTGCTGTTTATCGTGCAGATGCAGCATCAGATAGTGCCAGACCGGCATCGCAAACGGCGGGACCTGCTGCTGAACAAGGTAGCTCCGCCGGTGCGCCAGCGCGACCGCCGACCAGTCACTCAGGGGGCTATCGAGCAAGGTGATCGAGCCTGGCCCGACTGTCAGCCCCGCCATGCGCGCCAGCAGCGTACTCTTCCCTGCCCCGTTCGGCCCCACCAGATGCAGGATTTCACCTGCACGGATGGCCGCCGTCACCGGCTCCAGACGCCCCGTCTCGGCAACGTCCGTGAGCTGCATCAGCTGCGTCATTATTTCGCCAGCGCCAGCTTGATTGACTCCATGACGATAGGATCTTCAGGCGTCATATCCGGAGAAAAACGCTGAACGACCTGGCCGTCACGACCAATCAGGAATTTTTCGAAATTCCACAGGATGTCGTCCGGATAGAGCGGTGCTCGCCCTTTGCTGGCCATACGCTCGTAAAAGCCACTGCCTTCCGGTGCCACGGCGGTCGGCGCGGCGGCGACCAGTTTGGCATACAGCGGGTGACGATTTTCGCCATTCACATCAATTTTGCTGAACATCGGGAACGTCACGCCATAGGTGGTGCTGCAAAACGTTTTGATCTCCTCTTCGCTGCCCGGCTCCTGACCCAGGAACTGATTGCACGGGAAGCCCAGTACGGTAAAGCCGTCTTTCTCCCAGGCTTTCTGAATGTTCTCCAGCTGCTCATACTGCGGCGTCAGACCACATTTGGAGGCTACGTTCACAATGAGCAACACGTTGCCTTTGTAGCGTTCCAGGGTGGTTTTGTCCCCGTCGATGGTGGTCACTTCGGTATTCAGAATATCAGACTGCATAGCATTTCCTCAGGTTATCGATTTAACGTCCAGCTTTTAATAGTAGCCAGATAAACACCGGCGCGCCCAGCGTGGCGGTGACCACACCGATGGGCAACTCAGCGGCGTTCAGGGCGAGCCTGGCGATGATATCCGCCACCAGCAGCGTTGCCGCACCGGCCACTGCCGAGGCGGGAAGTAAGATTCGATGGTCGGTGATGCCACACAGACGCAACATGTGCGGGATAACCAGCCCGATAAAGCCAATCGCCCCCGCCAGCGCCACGCTCACTCCCACCAGCCAGCCAATTGCAATCACCAGCGCGTTGCGCCAGACGCCAATCGGCATCCCAAGCTGGCGGGCTGAGGTTTCACCAAGAGCGAGAATATTCAGCGGCTGCGACTGCACGCCCGCCCACAGTATGACCGGGACCAGCAGCATCATCAGCCAGCCCTGCCGCCAGTCTACGCCGCCAAACCCGCCCATCATCCAGTACATCAGCTGACGCAGATCGAACGAGGTGGAGAAGTAGACCGCCCAGGTCATCAACGCGCTGCAGATGATCCCCAACGCAACCCCGGCAAGCAGCAGCCGACTGGTTGATAAATGGCGTCGTGCGAAGCGCAGGAGAATAAGGGTGATCAGCAATGCCCCGAGAATGGCGCTGAGGCTAACGCCCCAGGGGGAAAGCGCCCCACCGCCGAGCATCACCGCGGCAATCAGCCCTACACCGGCGCCATTTGAGACACCGAGCAGCCCCGGCTCTGCCAGAGGGTTTTCAAACAACGCCTGCATAATGGTGCCTGAGAGCGCCAGCGCGGCACCGACCAGGATCACCGCCAGCGTGCGCGGCAGACGAATTTGCCAGACGAAAAGCTGCCCTTCAGGACCAAACCAGCATGCCGGGCTTAGCCACTGGTCGCCGGCACACAGGCTGAAACCGGCGGCAACAAAAAGCAGCAGCACCAGCAAAAGCAGGCGGCGTCGATCGGAACGCTGTTGGCGATGGGCAAAATCAAGCATGTGTACGGTTTTATTAGCGTGAGATGTAATTGATTTTACGGCGGGTTTGCCAGCGAGAGCAAAGAAAAAAGGCCGCGAAAGCGGCCTTTTTAGTTAGTTCATATTACTCTGTTTTGGGCGTTGCGTTTTCGACACGGCTTTTTAACTTCTGTCCGGGTCTGAAGGTCACCACGCGGCGGGCTGTAATGGGAATATCTTCCCCCGTCTTCGGGTTACGGCCCGGACGTTGGTTTTTGTCTCGCAAATCAAAATTGCCAAAGCCGGAGAGTTTTACCTGCTCACCATTTTCCAGAGCACGACGGATCTCTTCGAAAAACAGCTCTACCAGCTCTTTGGCATCCCGTTTGCTAAGCCCAAGCTTATCAAACAGATATTCTGACATTTCAGCTTTTGTAAGCGCCATAGGTTCAATCCCTCAATGATGCCTGGAATCGCTCTTTTAATGCCTCTACACATTTGGCGACGGTAGCGGCAATCTCCTCTTCTTCGAGTGTACGGCTGGTATCCTGAAGGATAAGGCTGATAGCGAGGCTCTTGAAACCTTCTGCTACGCCCTTGCCGCGGTACACGTCAAATAAGTTTACGCCAACTACCTGATTTACGCCAACTTTCTTACACTCGGCCAAAATATCTGCTGCAGGCACGTTTTCAGCGACCACAACCGCGATATCACGGCGGTTTGCCGGGAAGCGAGAGACGTCCTGCGCCTGTGGAATTACGCGGTCTGCAACCGGACTCCATTCCAGCTCAAACACGATGGTACGGCCGTTCAGGTCCAGTTTACGTTCCAGTTCAGGATGAACAACGCCAATAAAACCAATGCGTTTGCCCGCTAAATAGATAGCCGCACTTTGGCCCGGATGGAGTGCCGGAATGGCTTCTGCACGGAATTCAATTTCAGATAATTTACCGGTCAGATCGAGAATCGCTTCCAGATCGCCCTTCATATCGTAGAAATCAACCGTGCCTTTTGCCAGGTCCCAGTGCTCTTCATAGCGATTACCGCTGATGGCGCCAGCCAGCATGAGATCCTGACGGATGCCTAAATTTGCCTGATTATCCGGCACAAAGCGCAAACCGCTTTCGAAAATTCGCACACGGTTTTGCTGACGATTCTGGTTGTAGACAATCGTGCCCAGCAGGCCGGTCCACAGAGACAGGCGCATTGCCGACATCTCGCTGGAAATCGGGCTTGGCAGGATCAGCGCCTCCTGGCCTGGATGGATCAGCTGCTGCAGCTTAGGATCGACAAAGCTGTAGGTGATCACTTCCTGATAACCTTTGTCGTTCAGCATGGTTTTCACACGCTTCAGGGAGAGATCGGCTTCACGGTGGGAGCCCATCACCAGACCGGCCTGTACCGGCTCGTCAGGGATGTTGTTGTAGCCGTAGACGCGGGCCACTTCTTCTACCAGATCTTCTTCAATCTCCATGTCGAAACGCCATGACGGCGCAACGGCTTTCCACTCGTCCTGCCCTTCCGTCACGTCGCAACCCAGACGTTTCAGAATATCGGTGACCTGTGCATCGGCAACGTGGTGGCCAATCAGGCGATCGAGCTTGCTGCGACGCAGGGTAATGGTCGCGCGCTTCGGCAGCGTGTCTTCGTTGGTTACATCAATAACCGGGCCCGCTTCGCCGCCGCAGATGTCGATCAGCAGACGGGTCGCACGTTCCATCGCTTTGTACTGCAGCGCCGGGTCAACGCCACGCTCGTAGCGGTGAGAGGCATCGGTGTGCAGACCATGACGACGCGCACGACCGGTAATAGAGAGCGGGCTGAAGAAGGCACATTCCAGCAGAACGTTTTGCGTTTCATCGTTCACGCCAGAGTGTTCGCCACCGAAGATCCCGCCCATCGCCAGCGCCTTACCGTGATCGGCAATCACCAGCGTGTCGGCATTCAGTTTTGCTTCGCTGCCGTCCAGCAGAACCAGGGTTTCACCCTCTTTCGCCATACGCACGATAATCCCGCCGTCGATACGATCTTTATCGAATGCGTGCATTGGCTGGCCCAGTTCCAGCAGAACATAGTTGGTCACGTCAACAACCGCATCAATAGAACGGATACCGCAGCGACGCAGTTTTTCTTTCATCCACAGCGGGGTTGGCGCTTTGACGTTGATACCTTTCACCACACGACCGAGGTAGCGTGGGCAGGCCTCAGGCGCGTCTACCTGAATAGGCAGGACGTCACTGATGGTAGCAGCAACCGGGACGATCTCCGGCGCGTTCAGTTCGGTCTGGTTCAGCACCGCAACATCGCGAGCCACGCCGATAATCCCTAAGCAGTCTGCACGGTTTGGCGTCACGCTGATTTCGATGGTGTTGTCATCAAGCTTCAGGTATTCGCGGATATCGGTGCCGATTGGCGCATCCAGAGGCAGTTCAATAATGCCGTTGTGATCGTCGGAAATACCCAGCTCGGAGAACGAGCACAGCATGCCTTCAGACGGCTCGCCGCGCAGTTTGGCCGCTTTAATTTTGAAATCGCCCGGCAGCACAGCGCCGACAGTCGCCACGGCCACTTTCAGGCCCTGACGGCAGTTTGGCGCGCCGCAGACGATATCCAGCAGACGATCGCCACCCACATTAACTTTGGTGACGCGCAATTTGTCAGCGTTAGGATGCTGACCACATTCAACCACTTCGCCCACGACCACGCCGGTGAAGGCGCCAGAAACCGGCTCTACACCGTCAACTTCCAGACCCGCCATGGTGATCTGGTTGGAAAGCGCTTCGCTGTCCAGCGTGGTGTTCACCCATTCGCGTAACCACAGTTCACTGAATTTCATTGTTCTGTCCTGCCCTTATTTAAACTGTTTGAGGAAACGCAGATCGTTTTCGAAGAATGCACGCAAATCGGTCACGCCATAACGCAGCATGGTCAGACGCTCCATGCCCATCCCGAACGCAAAGCCGGAGTAAACTTCCGGGTCGATACCCACGTTGCGCAGTACGTTCGGATGCACCATGCCGCAGCCCAGCACTTCCAGCCATTTGCCGTTTTTGCCCATCACGTCCACTTCCGCAGACGGTTCGGTGAACGGGAAATAGGACGGACGGAAACGAACCTGCAGATCTTCCTCAAAGAAATTGTTCAGGAAGTCGTGCAGCGTGCCTTTCAGGTTGGTGAAGCTGATGTTTTTATCAACGATCAGCCCTTCCATCTGGTGGAACATTGGGGTGTGGGTCTGATCGTAATCGTTACGGTACACGCGGCCCGGTGCAATGATACGGATCGGGGGTTCCTGCTCCTTCATGGTACGGATCTGTACGCCAGAGGTCTGAGTACGCAGCAGACGGGTGGCGTCGAACCAGAAAGTGTCGTGGTCAGCACGTGCCGGATGATGGCCTGGAATGTTCAGAGCGTCGAAGTTATGGTAATCATCTTCGATTTCCGGGCCAGTCGCCACGGTAAAGCCGAGCTCACCGAAGAAACTTTCAATACGATCGATGGTACGAGTCACCGGATGCAGGCCACCGTTTTCGATACGGCGCCCAGGCAGAGAAACATCGATCGTCTCTGCCGCCAGACGCGCATTCAGCACGGCACTTTCCAGCGCCGCTTTACGCGCGTTCAGAGCCTGTTGCACCTGCTCTTTGGCTTCGTTTATCACCGCACCGGCTGCCGGGCGCTCTTCAGGCGGCAACTCACGCAGGGTAGTCATTTGAAGGGTCAGATGCCCTTTCTTACCCAGATATTCGACGCGGACATTGTCTAACGCGGCAACATCTGAGGCCTGATTAATAGCGGCTGTTGCACTGGCAACCAGCTCTGCGAGATGTGACATGATTTTCCTCATTATGTCGGTACAGACACCGATTTGGTGGACGTATTCTCTCAAATTCAGGCACAAAAAAAGCCTCCATCGGGAGGCTTATCTGGCGCTGTTTTTCGTTTCATCTTTCACGCGCTAGCCTCCTGAAGTCAGGTGCTAAAGTAAAAGAAGAAGCGGAAAATAGCAGCATTCATGCTTGCGTTACCTTGTGTGGTAAAAACCGTTAAGACCTTATTGAAAAGCCTGCACGGATAAAAGTCAATCTTCTGATAAGGTTATACCCTAAATAATTCGGAACGAACGCAGCCAACGCAGGTACAGCTTGAAGTATGACGGGTATATGAAAAGAGGGAGCCAGGCCCCCTCTCTCAACTGGCTTATGCCAGTGCTGCTTTCGCTTTTTCGACCAGCGCGGTGAACGCGACTTTGTCGAATACTGCGATGTCAGCCAGGATCTTACGGTCGATTTCAACAGAGGCTTTTTTCAGGCCGTTGATGAATTTGCTGTAAGAAATACCGTTCTGACGTGCTGCTGCGTTGATACGCGCAATCCACAGTTGACGGAACTGACGCTTACGCTGACGACGGTCACGGTAAGCGTACTGACCTGCTTTGATAACAGCCTGGAAGGCAACGCGGTATACGCGTGAACGCGCACCGTAGTAGCCTTTAGCTTGTTTCAAAATTTTCTTGTGACGTGCACGTGCAATTACACCACGTTTTACGCGAGCCATGTGTGCTCTCCTGTATCTATTCTAAGTTAAAAAAGTTAAACGTTAACGACTTATGCGTACGGCAGGCACGCGATAACCAGGCCCAGATCGCCTTTAGAAACCATGGCTTTTGGACGCAGGTGACGTTTACGCTTGGTAGCTTTCTTAGTCAGAATGTGACGCAGGTTAGCGTGCTTGTGCTTAAAACCACCTTTACCGGTTTTTTTGAAGCGCTTAGCAGCACCGCGTACGGTCTTAATTTTTGGCATTTTAATAACTTCCACTTCGCATTGTTAAATAAACGAAACATAGGCGAGCAAAACCTATGAGGCCCGAAGGCTCCACAGATTTTGCTGCTTGAAGGCCTTACTGTTTCTTCTTAGGAGCGAGCACCATGATCATCTGGCGGCCTTCGATCTTCGTAGGGAAGGATTCGACTACTGCCAGTTCACTCAGATCGTCACGGACGCGGTTAAGCACTTCCATACCAATCTGTTGGTGGGCCATTTCACGACCGCGGAAACGCAGTGTGATCTTGGCCTTATCGCCATCTTCCAGAAAGCGAATCAGGCTGCGGAGTTTTACCTGATAATCGCCATCGTCGGTACCAGGACGGAATTTAATTTCCTTAACCTGGATAACTTTTTGCTTCTTCTTCTGTTCCTTAGAAGACTTACTTTTTTCATAAAGGAACTTGCCGTAGTCCATGATACGACAAACTGGCGGTTCGGCGTTAGGGCTGATTTCAACTAAATCTACTCCAGCTTCTTCAGCTTTTTCGATTGCTTCTCTCAGACTCACAATCCCCAGCTGCTCGCCTTCCAGACCTGTTAAGCGAACTTCCTGGGCGCGAATCTCGCCATTGATACGATTCGGACGTGCCGTTTGAACTCGTTTTCCGCCTTTAATACCTTATTCCTCCAGTTGTTGAAGACTGCGGCTGCGAATCTCTTGTTGCAGCTTCTCAATCACTTCACTTACGTCCAGGCTGCCCAGGTCTTTACCACGGCGGGTGCGAACGGCAACTTTGCCTGCTTCCACCTCTTTATCACCACAGACCAACATATACGGGACACGACGTAAAGTGTGCTCGCGGATTTTAAAGCCAATCTTCTCATTTCTCAAGTCTGCTTTTACGCGAATGCCCGCATTTTGTAGTTTCTGCGTCAATTCTTTAACGTAATCCGCCTGAGAATCGGTAATGTTCATGACCACTACCTGCACCGGCGCAAGCCAGGTTGGGAAGAAGCCCGCGAACTCTTCGGTCAGGATGCCAATGAAGCGCTCCAGAGAACCGAGAATAGCACGGTGAATCATTACAGGGACCTGACGCTCGTTGTCTTCGCCAACGTAAGAGGCGCTTAAACGCTGAGGCAGGGAGAAGTCCAGCTGTACTGTGCCGCACTGCCAAGCTCTGTCGAGACAGTCATACAGGGTAAATTCAATTTTCGGACCGTAGAAGGCGCCCTCACCCAGCTGGTATTCAAACGGAATTCCGTTCTCTTCCAGCGCCACGGCGAGATCCGCTTCTGCACGATCCCAGGTCTCATCGCTACCAATACGTTTTTCCGGACGCGTTGAGAGTTTGACCACGATCTTCTCGAAGCCAAAGGTACTGTACATATCGTAGACCATACGAATACAGGCGTTAACTTCATCACGTACCTGATCTTCAGTACAGAAGATATGCGCATCATCCTGCGTAAATCCACGAACACGCATCAGACCGTGCAGCGCACCTGATGGCTCGTTACGGTGGCAGCTACCGAACTCTGCCATACGCAGCGGCAGATCGCGGTAAGATTTCAGACCCTGGTTAAAGATCTGAACGTGGCCCGGGCAGTTCATTGGCTTGATGCAGTATTCACGGTTCTCAGAAGAGGTGGTGAACATCGCATCTTTGTAGTTGTCCCAGTGGCCGGTTTTTTCCCACAGCACACGGTCCATCATGAACGGACCTTTCACTTCCTGATACTGGTACTCTTTCAGCTTGGAACGCACGAAGGTTTCCAGTTCACGGAAAATAGTCCAGCCGTCGTTATGCCAGAAGACCATACCCGGTGCTTCTTCCTGCATATGGTACAGGTCAAGCTGTTTACCGATTTTACGGTGGTCACGCTTCGCCGCCTCTTCCAGGCGCTGCAGGTAGGCGTTCAGGGCTTTTTTATCTGCCCACGCGGTACCATAAATACGCTGCAACATCTTGTTGTTGCTATCGCCACGCCAGTAGGCGCCAGCAATTTTCATCAGTTTGAAGTGATGGCAGAAGCGCATGTTCGGCACGTGCGGCCCGCGGCACATGTCGATGTATTCCTGGTGATGATACAAGCCAGGCTTGTCATCATGAGCAATGTTCTCATCAAGAATAGAGACTTTATAGCTCTCGCCACGCTTCACGAAGGTTTCACGCGCTTCGTGCCAGCTGACTTTCTTCTTAATGACGTCATAGTTGGTTTCGGCGAGCTCGTGCATACGTTTCTCGAGCGCGTCGATATCTTCCTGGGTCAGGGTGTGGTCAAGGTCAACGTCGTAGTAGAAGCCGTTGTCGATAACCGGGCCGATCGCCATTTTGGTGTTTGGCCACAGCTGTTTGATGGCATGACCTAACAGGTGCGCACAGGAGTGACGAATGATCTCCAGACCTTCTTCATCTTTTGCGGTGATGATAGAGAGTTGCGCGTCGTTTTCGATCAGATCGGATGCATCAACCAGCTCACCGTTCACACGGCCCGCGATGGTCGCTTTCGCGAGTCCAGGACCGATGTCCAGGGCAACATCCATTGGGCTAACGGCGTGGTCGAAATGGCGTTGGCTGCCATCAGGAAGAGTAATTACAGGCATTTTATATCCTTATTTGCAGTGATGCCCCACACATAAGAGCATATACAAAGAAAATAATCATAGTTTAACAAGAGATTACGACACCATCTGACCAACAATCGTCAAATTGGCTCGTCATCCTGCACCTGCCAAAATCAGAATAATGCCGGTTTACGGCAGGCTTTCTAATGGTAACACTAATGACAGGGCGTATGCACCCTCTGCGACCAGTTTGAACGTATGAGGGCACGATCGCCTGCCAGAGCTCGCAATACCCGATTGTTGAGCTATTCTTGAACAGGTCCTGACACAGCCATGAGGCATCACATGAATGTATCCAGTAGAACCGTAGTGATATTGAATATACTTTCTGCTGCCGGTTTAGCGTTGATCCTTGCCGAGAGATTTCATTGGTTCTAGCCCAACCGATGATGTGGCATAACCTTCTGTCCCCGACAGCGCGTATTTTGATAGACTGAAGGCATCAACAGACAAGGATTAGGTTATGCCAACTAAACGATTTGCCGTCAAACACTGGAAAATGGTGCTGGTCTTAATTGCCATCTGCGGTGCAATGCTGCTATTGCGTTGGGCGGCGATGATTTGGGGCTAAGCGGGAATTTGACGCTACGGCGTACGGAATAAAACACGTTATCGATATTCCACCTGTTTTTCGTCAAGGCGAAATACAGGTGGAATAATGGCGTACACAATTACCTGTCAGGACCATTCACCTGCTACCAGTTTATGTACATCAAACGCGTCATTCATTGATTGACCGGTAGACGGCGCGCCCGGCGCGATGTTTGACCCGGCTTCAACGTCAGAAGCGCGAGTCATTCCAACCTGACTGGCATCATCTGCAGCGAATACACCAAACGAAAGTGCAGAAAGCACCATGGCTGCAGCAGTATTTTTGATTTTTTTCATACTATTATTCTCTTTCTGAAGACATGCAATACTTCTCAAGGCAAATAAATGCCTGTGTATTGAGTATAACGCTGGTTCATCCTTTTGCCTCGCCTGGTTATTATCAATTTGTGTCAAATAAACAGAATGCGGTCTGGCCAGGATGAATTATGAAGAAATTAAGAAGATTTTTGAGGACCAATTATTTTAAAACGGCGTTTAATATAAAACAGCACAGTTTCTGAAAATAAAAAACGGGCCGAAATAATCGGCCCGTCTGCATTACATCTTATAGCCCAGTGAAACGGTGGTTCTGCGGTCGGTATGATCCGGCGCAGTCTCTGGAGGCGAAGAGTTCCAGGTCACGTTATAGGCCACTTTCAGGCCAAAGTGTTCGTTGATGTCCACATTCAGCGCTGTCTCAGAATTCAGCGTTGTGTCCTCGGCGCCAAACACAGAAACACCCTGGGTGAACTTCGTGTTGTCGGTCATCTGCCAGGCGTAGGTGCCAGACGCATAGCCGAGCGGTTGCGTTTTGGTATCGCCGTCGGTGAACTCGTCATAACGGACACCCGGACCGAATTCGAAGCGGAAGCTATGAACCGGACCGTTCAGGAACTGACGACCATAACCTGCGGTGAAGACATCGCGTTGACGATAGCCGTTGTAGCGGTCAGTCAGCCAGCTTGCCTGGCCAAACAGGTAGTCATAGTCAGTCATGTTGTAACGGCTACGTCCACCTACCGCGTATTTCTCGGAGGAGCGTTCATCGTTAGCGGAGGTGTTGCTGGCGTTTCCCCACAGAGACCAGGCGGTGGTGTTACCGTACCAGGTCAACGTGCTATCCGCCGTCAGAGAGGAGCTTTTCGTGTTACCGGATTGCGCCAGGTACCCGGCGTTCAAATTACCTTCAAAAGGTTTTTTCGCCGCGGTGGGATCGTCCATGACAGTAAAAACGGAATCATCAGCGGTTGCGCTCATAGCCGCAAACACGCCACCCGCCAGCATCAGTGCAGCGGGCACTGTCTTCAAAAGCTTCATTTTATTAAGGAGTCCGTACAACAAAAAAAGAGACCACACGGTCCCGGAAACTTTCTTGAGGATCAATGACAAGGCGTCCAGAGAAAGGTAACAAATTATAAAAAGCCGCAAATAACATAGCAATGTTTTCTTATTTCATTTTTTGAATAAGAACGATCCCAAAATGCGTTTTATTTTATATATCGCTTAGCCTTCGCTTTGTCATTATTCATATTGAAAATCATACTGTTATTTACATTGCCTTCCTGCCAAATGGTGCCAGACTAAAAGGAACCCACGCTAAAAGGAGGTAATGATGGTTTCTATCTACACTCTCACGCTCTCCCCTTCCCTCGATTCCGCCACCCTCACGCCGCAGATTTACCCGGAAGGTAAACTTCGCTGCAGTGCCCCGGTGTTTGAGCCCGGCGGCGGGGGGATCAACGTGGCACGCGCCATCACCCATCTCGGTGGGAAAGCCACGGCGATATTCCCCACAGGCGGTGCCACCGGCGAACATCTCGTCTCTCTGCTGGCAGATGAACAGGTCGCCGTGGAGACGGTCGAGGCCAAAGACTGGACACGTCAAAATCTGCACGTGCACGTGGAGTCCAGCGGAGAGCAATATCGCTTTGTGATGCCAGGCGCCAGACTGAGCGACGACGAGTTCCGTCAGCTTGAAGAGAAAGTGCTGACGATTGAAAGCGGTTCACTGCTGGTCATCAGCGGCAGTCTGCCACCCGGTGTCAGTACGGAAAAGCTGACGGCGCTCATTCGGGCCGCACAGCAGCGCGGCATCCGCTGTATTGTAGACAGCAGCGGCGAGGCGTTGCAGGCAGCGTTAGAGCCGGGAAATCTTGAGCTGGTCAAACCAAACCAGAAAGAGCTGAGCGCGCTGGTTAACCGCGAACTTACTCAGCCGGATGATGTGCGCAGCGCGGCCCAGGAGCTGGTGCGCACGGGTAAAGCGCGGCGCGTAGTGGTCTCTCTTGGCCCGCAGGGGGCGCTGGCCGTGGATGAAACGGGGTCAGTGCAGGTTGTCCCGCCGCCGATGAAAAGCCAGAGTACCGTAGGCGCAGGCGACAGCATGGTTGGGGCAATGACGCTAAAACTGGCGCAGGACGCGACGCTGTTAGAGATGACACGCTACGGCGTGGCGGCAGGTAGCGCGGCAACCATCAACCAGGGAACGCGGCTGTGTTCGCTGGCCGATACGCAAAAAATTGTCGATTACCTGTCCCGAAATTAACCCGCTTTCCCCTTCGCGCTGAAGGGGAAATGCAGTGCAAAGTCGCCAAACACACACTATCGACTATGCTAAGAAAACTTTCATGATAACAACGAGGTGAATTATGAGCAGTGGTGACATCACCCGCTACGTCGTTACCGTCAACATTCATGAAGCGTCGCTGACCGAGCTGAATGAGCTTAACAACGCCTTTACCCGGGCCAATTTCCTGCTCACGCTGACGGATGAAGAAGGCAATATTCATGATTTAGGCACGCTGGCATTCGGCCTGATAAGCGCCCTCAGCGAAGAGGAGGTTCGCGCGCTGGCTGAAAGCCTGGCTGAGAGCGTGACCGATAAACCTGCCGAAATTGATGTGGATACCTGGGAAACCTGGCAGAAAAAAGAACAATAAGTGCCCTGCATGAAGGTAAACCGCTCAGGTGTGCGTTAGTTCGTATTTTTTTACCGCAGTTATGCGCTAACTTTATGATCTGGCAGACAACATGGGAGAGAGATCATGTGGCAGGCTATCAGTCATCTTTTACGTGAACAACTGGGCGAAGGTGAAATTGAACTGCGTAACGAACTGCCAGGCGGAGAGATCCACGCCGCATGGCATATACGCTACTCAGGGCGCGATCTCTTCGTAAAATGCGACGAGCGAGAGTTGCTCCCGATTTTCACCGCCGAAGCCGATCAACTGGAACTGTTGTCGCGCAGCAAAACGGTCACCGTCCCGGAGGTGCTGGCCGTGGGCAGCGACCGCGACTACAGCTTTCTGGTGATGGAATACCTCCCTGCCCGTCCGCTGGATGCCCACAATGCGTTTATTCTGGGACAGCAGATAGCGCGCCTGCATCAATGGAGCGACCAGCCGCAGTTTGGTCTCGACTTTGATAACGATCTCTCCACCACACCACAACCGAATGCCTGGCAACGCCGCTGGTCGACCTTTTTTGCCGAGCAGCGTATCGGCTGGCAGCTTGAGCTCGCCGCCGAGAAAGGCCTCGAATTTGGCAACATTGATGCTATCGTCGAGCATATACAGCAGCGCCTGGCCTCTCATCAGCCTCAGCCTTCTTTGCTGCACGGCGATTTGTGGTCCGATAACTGCGCGCTGGGCCCCAATGGGCCGTATATATACGATCCGGCCTGCTACTGGGGCGACAGAGAGTGCGATCTCGCCATGCTGCCCCTGCACCCCGAGCAGCCGCCACAAATTTATGACGGCTATCAGTCAATCTCCCCCTTACCGCAGGGCTTCCTCGACCGTCAGCCGGTGTATCAGCTTTATACCCTGATGAACCGCGCAATTCTGTTTGGGGGTGAGCATCTGGTGAACGCACAGCGGGCGCTTGAGCGCGTACTGGCCGCGTGAAGGCAGGACGGGTGGCCTCAGGCCACCCTGTGATTATAAAAAGCCGAGCAGTGAGAAAAAGAAGTATCCCGCCACAATAATGATCACCGGCAGGACATAGAGCGGAAAGATTTGCAGGAAGATAGAGTGACGTGGCACCACGATGCGGGACTCGATCTGTTCACGCGTCATCCCTTCCGGGCCTTTGGCCTGTTCCAGAATCATCTGGTCTTCCACCCCTTCACGTAAAAAACGGGTCTGACGGCTCATGCGTGCGCCTGACGCCTGTAACGCCATGGCGATAAAAATCAGCGCATAAATCACCCAAAACCCGATATTCAGCTGCTGGTGAAAGTCCGGCGTGGGCGAGTTGAACCAGAAGATATTCAAAAATGGCGTGTTAAAACGCATCATCTCAATCATGACATGCGCAAAATCAAGCATGACCGCATTGATACCCGGCTGTTTTTCGCTGTGATCGTACATAAACTTGAGCACAGAAATCAGCGTAGAAATAACGGCAGGAATAAAAATCACCCAGCCAGCAACCCGTTTTAAGACAGCAATGCGTCCAGCTTGTTGATACGTCATCAGTTCCTCTTCATAAAGACGCGTTATTTGTGGCTAAGTCTACCTCCTGACCGTCATTTTCGCCCGATCTTTAAAGGCAATATGCTAAATTGCAGATTGTACTTAGCACGTATCGTCTGTCGTACACCCTTAATAAGGAGACGTTGTGATGTCGACACCGCGCCAAATTCTTGCCGCTATTTTTGACATGGATGGATTACTGATCGATTCCGAACCGCTCTGGGATCGTGCTGAACTGGACGTCATGGCCAGCCTCGGCGTCGATATCAGCCGCCGCCATGAACTTCCGGATACGCTGGGCTTGCGTATCGATATGGTGGTTGACCTGTGGTATGCCCATCAGCCATGGGTGGGCCCGGATCGCGATGAGGTCACCGCCCGCATTATCAGCCGCGCCATTGCGCTGGTGGAAGAGTCCAGGCCGCTGCTGCCGGGCGTCCGTGAAGCTGTCGCCCTGTGCAAGGCGCAGGGGCTGAAGGTGGGACTGGCCTCCGCCTCCCCGCTGCACATGCTGGAAAAAGTGCTCACCATGTTTGAGCTGCGTGACAGTTTCGATGCGCTGGCCTCTGCGGAAAAGCTCCCCTACAGTAAGCCCCATCCCCAGGTGTATATGGACTGTGCTGCTAAGCTCGGTCTTGATCCGCTAACCTGCGTGGCGCTGGAAGATTCCGTTAACGGCATGGTGGCCTCTAAAGCTGCGCGGATGCGTTCCATTGTCGTTCCTGCTGAAGAGGGCCGACACGATCCCCGTTTTGCGCTTGCCGACGTGAAGCTAAACTCCCTGGCTGACCTGACGGTGCAACACCTGCGAGGCGAATAAACGCTCTGTTTCAGGCAGCCTCGTGCTGCCTGAAAATAAAATAAAACACCGTTCCATTTCTGTTGCATTTCTCACGCCCGACTCCTATTCTAAGTTTCAGAACGACAATCACCTGCTTCTGAGGCGCGAATGATACTGGATACCTTTACTCTTTCAGGAAAAGTGGCCATCGTCACCGGATGCGATACCGGTCTGGGGCAAGGCATGGCCATCGCGCTGGCACAGGCGGGCTGCGATATCGTGGGCGTAAACCGTAAAGCGCCTGAGCAAACAGCGGCCAGCGTGACGGCGCTCGGCAGACGGTTTACGGCCATTCGGGCCGACCTCGGCCAGCAGGCGAGTCTTCAGGGTGTTGTGGAGCATGCCGTGGCTGAGATGGGGCGCGTCGATATTCTGGTGAATAACGCCGGGACGATTCGCCGGGAAGATGCGCTGGCGTTCACGGAAAAGGACTGGGATGAGGTGATCGACCTCAATCTGAAATCCGTCTTCTTCCTCTCACAGGCCGTGGCAAAGCAGTTTATCGCCCAGGGTCAGGGTGGGAAAATCATCAACATCGCCTCAATGCTCTCCTTCCAGGGCGGCATCCGCGTGCCCTCTTATACCGCCTCAAAAAGTGGCGTGCTGGGGATCACCCGTCTGCTGGCGAACGAGTGGGCGGCGCATGGCATTAACGTCAACGCTATCGCACCGGGTTACATGGCGACCAATAATACGCAGCAGCTGCGTGATGACGAGCAGCGTAGCCAGGAAATCCTTGACCGCATTCCTGCCGGGCGTTGGGGCGTACCGGAAGATCTGCAGGGCCCGGTGGTGTTTTTGGCCTCCGCCGCCTCAGACTACGTGAACGGCCATACCCTGGCCGTCGACGGGGGCTGGCTGGCGCGTTGACCCGCTTTGTGACAAAGAGTTACACCGTCACCTCTTTCGCCTACTGTATAAAAACCCTATACTGTATGAATTGACAGTTTCCTGGGTTTTATCATGACGGCGGAAGGCCACCTGCTTTTTTCCATTGCGTGCGCAGTATTTGCCAAAAACGCTGAGCTTACCCCCGTGCTTGCACAGGGGGACTGGTGGCATATTGTTCCTTCTGCCGTGCTGACCTGCCTGTTGCCCGACATCGACCATCCTAAATCTTTTCTTGGGCAACGCCTGAAGTGGATCTCAAAACCTATCGCCCGTGCGTTTGGCCATCGCGGGTTTACGCACAGCCTGCTGGCCGTGTTTGCCCTGCTGACGCTGTTCTATTTAAAAGTACCTGAAAGCTGGATAGTGCCCGCCGATGCCATTCAGGGCATGGTGCTGGGCTATTTGAGTCATATTCTCGCCGATATGCTGACGCCTGCTGGCGTGCCGCTGCTGTGGCCCTGCCGCTGGCGTTTCCGCCTGCCTATTCTCGTTCCCCAGAAAGGGAATCAGCTTGAGCGCGTGTTGTGCATGGCTCTGTTCGCCTATGCCGTCTGGATGCCGCAGACATTGCCCGAAAACAGTGCAGTGCGCTGGTCATCTCAGATGATCAATTCGCTGCAATTTCAGTTCAATCGCTTTATTCATCACCAGATTGAACAGTAAACCAGCAAAATTATCGCATTTGTCATAACCCATTCCATTTGGATATAAGCGCGACATCACACTTCTGCTAACCTTGCGCCAACAGGACCGGTAAAAACCGGCCACATAATAAATCAGGAGAACGGGGATGAATTTTCCACTCATCGCGAACATTGTCGTGTTCGTTATATTGCTATTGCTTCTCGCCCAGGCGCGTCACAAACAGTGGAGCCTGGCGAAGAAAGTGCTGGTGGGTCTGGTCATGGGTGTCGTGTTTGGCCTGGCCTTACATGCCGTCTACGGCTCCGATAGCCCGATACTGAAAGACTCCATTCAGTGGTTCAATATTGTCGGTAACGGCTATGTCCAGTTGCTGCAGATGATCGTCATGCCGCTGGTATTTGCCTCTATTCTGAGCGCTGTTGCTCGTCTGCATAACGCTACGCAGTTGGGTAAAATCAGTTTCCTGACCATCGGTACGCTGCTGTTTACCACGCTGATTGCTGCGCTGGTGGGGGTGCTGGTGACCAACCTGTTCGGCCTGACCGCCGAGGGTCTGGTTCAGGGTACAGCTGAAACCGCGCGCCTGACCGCAATTCAGACCAACTACGTGGGTAAAGTCGCTGACCTGACGGTGCCGCAGATGGTGCTCTCCTTCATTCCGAAGAACCCGTTTGCTGACCTGACAGGCGCCAGCCCAACTTCCATCATCAGCGTGGTGATTTTCGCTGCCTTCCTGGGCGTGGCGGCACTGAAACTGCTGAAAGACGATGCGCCGAAAGGCGAGCGCGTGCTGACCGCTATCGATACCCTGCAAAGCTGGGTGATGAAGCTGGTTCGTCTGGTGATGCAGCTGACCCCTTACGGTGTTCTGGCACTGATGACCAAAGTGGTTGCTGGCTCTAATCTGCAGGACATCATTAAGCTTGGCAGCTTCGTTGTCGCCTCTTATCTGGGTCTGGGCATTATGTTTGTCGTACACGGCATTCTGCTGGGTGTGAACGGCGTAAGCCCGCTGAAATACTTCCGTAAAGTCTGGCCGGTGCTGACCTTTGCCTTCACCAGCCGTTCCAGCGCCGCATCTATTCCGCTGAACGTCGAAGCGCAGACTCGTCGCCTGGGTGTACCTGAGTCTATTGCCAGCTTCTCGGCCTCCTTTGGTGCCACGATTGGTCAGAACGGGTGTGCGGGTCTCTACCCGGCGATGCTGGCCGTGATGGTTGCGCCAACGGTTGGGATCAATCCGCTGGATCCGGTCTGGATTGCTACGCTGGTCGGTATTGTCACCATTAGCTCCGCAGGCGTTGCGGGCGTGGGCGGCGGTGCTACCTTCGCCGCGCTGATTGTTCTGCCTGCGCTGGGCCTGCCGGTGACGCTGGTGGCCCTGCTGATCTCCGTTGAACCGCTGATCGACATGGGGCGTACCGCACTGAACGTGAGCGGCTCAATGACGGCCGGTACGCTGACCAGCCAGTGGCTGAAGCAGACCGACAAAGCCATCCTGGATAGTGAAGACGACGCCGAGCTGGCGCACCGTTAATCATTGAAAATAAAAAAACCGC
The DNA here is from genome assembly GCF_004296595.1 of Enterobacter sp. A8. Taxonomy (NCBI): domain Bacteria; kingdom Pseudomonadati; phylum Pseudomonadota; class Gammaproteobacteria; order Enterobacterales; family Enterobacteriaceae; genus Enterobacter; species Enterobacter sp. A8. Next base: position 71,610 of record NZ_SCMF01000001.1, on the reverse strand, counting down.
CATCAGGCGGTTTTTTTATACGTGTTATTTTTCAAACTTCTTCATCCTGTCGAATTTGTACCGCCCACCGCTGGGCCGCTTCCGGCACGGTAAACACCGGGGAACGACGGAAATGCTCGCCAATCAGCACAAAGGCCACATATTTGCCACGTAACTGCCAGACATCGCGATAGCCATCCACCTTCAGCGCATGTTCAGGGGGAGCGGGTTCGACACGGGGCACGTAGCTAATAACCTGGCGATTTTGTTGACGAAGAGGTTTCATAAGCGACTGGTTCATTAAAGCACATTCTGAAAGCAGGAAATTTCTATGATAGCCGATCCTGCCCCCACGCGTCGCGTCTTGCGTGTGGTGGACCGCCTCTTTTACTAAGGCGGTGTCTGAAAAAGCTGAGTTCGCCTGCCCTTTCCGTACATTGTTCTATAGTTAACAGGGTTTTTTAGGAATGAATAAAGGAGAAGCGTGCAATGTCGAACAAAGATAACACACATCAATCACCCATTCATGGCACTGAAGAATCACAGCCGGGTATGGACTCCCTTGCACCTGAAGATGGCTCTCATCGCCCTTCACCGGGTCCCTCAGCCCCTGGCGAGCAGCCGACCGCGCCCGGTAGTATGAAATCGCCGGACACCGGCAATGAGAAACTAAAATCACTCGAGCCACACCGCAAAGGCGGAGAAGGCTATGCGTTGACCACCAATCAGGGGGTGCGCATCGCTGACGATCAGAATTCCCTGCGCGCGGGATCCCGCGGACCGACTCTGCTGGAAGACTTCATCCTGCGGGAAAAAATTACCCACTTTGACCATGAGCGTATCCCGGAGCGTATCGTGCACGCGCGCGGTTCCGCCGCTCACGGCTATTTCCAGCCCTACAAGAGCCTGAAGGAAATCACCAAAGCTGACTTCCTTTCAGACCCGGATAAGATCACCCCCGTGTTTGTGCGCTTTTCCACCGTGCAGGGTGGCGCAGGTTCGGCTGATACCGTGCGAGATATTCGCGGCTTTGCCACCAAGTTTTATACCGAAGAGGGTATCTTCGACCTGGTCGGCAATAACACCCCAGTCTTTTTCATTCAGGATGCGCATAAATTCCCTGACTTTGTCCATGCGGTAAAACCGGAGCCCCACTGGGCCATACCGCAGGGACAAAGTGCGCATGACACCTTCTGGGACTATGTCTCCCTGCAACCCGAGACGTTACACAACGTGATGTGGGCGATGTCTGACCGCGGGATCCCGCGCAGCTATCGCACCATGGAAGGGTTTGGCATTCATACCTTCCGGATGATCAACGCCGAGGGCAAAGCGACGTTTGTCCGTTTCCACTGGAAACCGGTCGCCGGGAAGGCCTCACTGGTATGGGATGAAGCCCAGAAGCTGACCGGGCGCGATCCGGACTTCCATCGCCGCGAGCTGTGGGAATCCATTGAAGCGGGTGACTTCCCGGAATATGAGCTGGGGTTACAGCTGATCCCGGAAGAGGACGAATTCAAATTCGATTTTGACCTGCTGGATCCGACCAAACTGATCCCCGAGGAGCTGGTGCCGGTTCAGCTGGTGGGCAAAATGGTGCTTAACCGCAACCCGGATAACTTCTTTGCCGAGAACGAACAGGCGGCTTTCCACCCCGGTCATATCGTCCCGGGCCTGGATTTCACCAACGATCCGCTGCTGCAGGGGCGACTGTTCTCCTACACCGATACGCAGATCAGCCGACTCGGCGGGCCGAACTTCCATGAAATTCCGATTAACCGCCCCACCTGTCCGTACCACAATTTCCAGCGCGACGGGATGCATCGTCAGGATATCGATACCAACCCGGCCAACTATGAGCCGAACTCCATCAACGATAACTGGCCGCGTGAAACGCCTCCTGGCCCGAAACGGGGTGGATTTGAGTCGTATCAGGAACGTGTGGATGGCAACAAAATCCGCGAGCGCAGCCCGTCATTTGGAGAGTATTACGCCCACCCTCGCCTGTTCTGGAACAGCCAGACACCGATTGAGCAGCAGCATATTATCGGCGGCTTCAGCTTCGAACTGAGCAAGGTTGTGCGGACCTACATCCGCGAACGCGTTGTCGATCAGCTGGCACACATTGATATTCAACTCGCCCAGAGCGTGGCCGATAACCTCGGCATTACGCTGACGGATGAGCAACGCAATCTTGCCCCGCCAAAAGAGGTCAACGGGGTGAAAAAAGATCCGTCGCTCAGCCTGTACGCGGTGCCGGGAGGCTCGATTAAAGGCCGGGTGGTGGCGATCCTGCTTAACGACAAAACCCGCGCCAGCGACGTGCTGGGGATCATGCAGGCGCTGAAAACCAAAGGCGTACACGCCAAATTGCTCTACTCCCGAATGGGTGAAGTGACTGCCGATGACGGGTCAGTGCTGCCGGTTGCCGCCACCTTTGCCGGTGCGCCATCCCTGACGGTGGACGCGGTGATTGTGCCGTGCGGCGATATTGCCAGCCTGCTCAGCAACGGTGACGCGGTCTATTATCTGCTTGAAGCCTATAAGCATTTGAAACCGATCGCCCTTTCCGGTGATGCGCGACAGTTTAAAGCACGCCTGAACGTGGCCGATCAGGGTGAAGACGGGATTGTGGAAGGCGATAACGTCGACGACGCGTTTATGACGAAGCTGTTTGATCTGCTAGCCGCGCACCGCGTCTGGTCGCGTAGCAGCAAGATTGACCAGATACCGGCGTAAAAAAAGCCGGGTGGCGCTTGCGCTTACCCGGCCGACATTTCGACTGGTTTTGTAGGCCCGGTAAGGCGAAGCCGCCACCGGGCTTTGTCTTAAAGATCTCCGAAAGTCCCCAACCGATACCCGCGCTCGGCAATCGCGTATTTCAGCGATGGCGACGTCAGCACCTCCAGCTCCGCCAGGCGCGGCCAGCAGTAGGCGCTCTTACGGACGGTGTTATCGACAAACGCAGGATGCGCCATCACCTCCAGCGACCGCTCCCCCCGGGCTGTGGAATCATCCAGCACCTTCAGGAACAGCGCTTCGTCGATCTCCTCACCGTAAAATGCGCTGCTGAACCCCTCCGTTGTTGTCACGGCAAAGTCCGGCAACCCGCGCACGTCGCGATCCACGCGCATCGCCACGCCTTTACGCTGAGCAAAATCCGCAACGAGCGGGAAAATCGCCGGGATCATATGCACATGATGATGGCTGTCGATATGGGTTGGTTCGCGACCAAAGAGGTCAACAAAACGGTTGTACTGACAGTCCAGCTCGCGGGCAATCTCTTCGAGCGGCAGCGCGTCCTGCTCCGCCAGTTCCCAAATCCATTTCCCGAGTTGCCCGTCACGCGTCAACTCCGGCATCGGTGAAAGCGGCCTCCCCAGCGTCAACACAAAATGCATGCCCACGCCCAGCTCAGGCGCTTCACGGCTCAGCTGCGCCGCGTGCTCTATCGCCTCTCCATTCACCAGCGCGGTGGTCGAGGTCACCACACCCCGTCGGCAGGCTTCAACAATGCCGTAGTTTTGCCCCTTAGACAGGCCAAAATCATCAGCATTGACGATCAGCAGGTTTTCCATCGCACGTCCTCTTAACGGTGTTGGTGCTTGAGCTTCTCAACCGTGGCGGCAAAGTTTGGCAGCCATTTTTCATGCGCCAGTATCATCTCGCTGGCCAGCCCTTCCGCATCGCGGTCGGAATGCACCAGCGGGCTGAGGTTCAACGCCAGCAGCACATCATTCAACTCACCGCTCAGCGCAGCGTTGCTGGCCGCCACTTCAAACCCTTTGATGGTATGGATGAGCCCCATCACTTTGTCATCAAAGTGGGTAATACGCGGATGCGGTTTTGCCCCCTCACGGCCCAGGATACAGGTCATCTCTACGGCCCAGTCGGCCGGGATATTGTCGATATGGCCGTGGTGCGGCACATTGACGTAGTGCTCAGCCTGCTTGTCATTGTAAATGGCGTTGATCACTTCGCACGCCGCGTCGGAATAGTACGCTCCACCGCGCTGTTCAAGCTCTTTCGGCTTCACGTTCAGGTTTGGATCTTTATACAAATCAAACAGCTGCTTTTCAACTTTCTGCACAACCTGAGCGCGGGCACCGCCTTTATAGTACTCGCCCATTTCGATGGCCAGCATCTCTTTCTGCTTGAAGTAGTAAAGCAGATACGAGCACGGCAGCAGATTCAGGGAACGGATGAGCCCTTCGCTGAACGGCAGGTCGAAGATATTTTTCACCGATGCAGCGGTCAGGTGGCCGGAAGCCACGCCGTCCAGCAGTTCAGCAAAGCGAGACTGGCCGTTGACTATCACATCTTTGATGAACACCATGTGGTTAAGGCCAAACAGATCGATAGAGAGATCGTCGTTGTCGGTCAGCTCCAGCACGTCGCGGATGAACATCTTCATGCCAATCGGAATATTGCAGACGCCGATAAAACGCTTGAAGCTGGTATGGCGGTAGACCGCCTCGGTGACCATCCCGGCCGGGTTGGTAAAGTTAATCACCCATGCGTTCGGGCAGATCGCCTGCACATCTTTGATAATGTCGAAAATGACCGGGATGGTGCGCAAACCTTTAAACAGGCCGCCCGCGCCGTTGGTTTCCTGTCCCAGGTAGCCGTGGCTCAGCGGAATGCGTTCGTCCAGTTCACGCGCTTTGAGCTGGCCCACGCGCAGCTGAGTGGTAACGAAGTCAGCGTCCTGCAACGCCAGGCGACGATCGAGGGTTTTATGCACGGTTAAGGGCACACCGGCTTTTTCAACCATCCGCTGGCACAGGTCAAAAATAATATTCAGCTTTTCCTGCCCTTCTTCAACATCCACCAGCCATAGTTCACTGACCGGTAATTCATGATAACGTTTCAGGAAACCTTCCAGTAATTCCGGGGTATAGCTGCTGCCGCCGCCAATGGTCACGACTTTTAATTTCTTTTGCATAACATCTCCCTTAGCGTATCAGGTTAATCGCCTGCAAGGTATAGCGGACTCTTCCCGCTATTTGGGCAAGCAATCAAGTCAATATTCGTGGCGAATAAACTCGCCAGGCACTAATTAATTACCGTCAAATTCTTCCGGTAACTGTTTGGTGTGAATGAGGTAAATTTCTTAAAGGTTTTAATAAACAGGCTGGGGCTACTGTAACCGGACTCATAAGCAATATCGGTGACAGAGTAGTTGGTAATTTCCAGCTGTTTTTTGGCAAAATTAATGCGGATTTCATTAATAATTTGCACGGGTGTTTTACGATAATAACGCTGTGTCGCCCGGGTCAGGTATTCCTGGGATTTTCCGGACAGTGACACCATATTTTCCAGAGCATTCTCGCTGAACTGCCCTTTGTCGTGCATCAACTCGACGGTACTGCGCAGCCATTGCGGAATGTCGTCGCTCACCTGCTGCTCTTCGCGGTGATGGCGAAAGCGGTTCATCACATAGAACGTCACGGTTTCAATAAATTCATCGAACTCATTGTCGCGGAAGTTGAGCGAGGCGATCACCGTTTCGATCCAGGTCATAAATTCGTTTTTCACGCGATAGACCTGTGACGCCACAAAGCAGAACGGCACCAGCGGCAGATAGTGTTTCTCAAAGAAACGTCTGCTGACGCCAACATTCAGAATACGGGTGGCCCCAAATTCGTAAAAGCTCTGGTGATAAGATCCCATCGGCAGGAAAACAAAATCACCGCGCTCCAGCAGGACACGCTTGCCGTTAATCTCCTGATAGTAGCGGCCGGTCAGAACAATCGTGAACTCGTAGTAGTCATGCTGATGCAGACCACTGGCGCTCTCCGTCTTGTTGTAAATAACCACGTGAAAATTCTTGCCATTAAACAGCTGCTGTTCAAGTGCGGTTTTAATTTCCATCGTGCTGACCTCCTGCTACTCAGTCTGACTTACTGCAGCTTCTCGTGAAGCTCAATTAACTCTGCCACCAGCTCGCGTGCCAGCATCGAGGTCATCAGGTGATCCTGTGCATGCACCAGCACCAGGCTGACTTTCATCTTCCCTTCCCCCTGGTCGCCTTCGATAAGCTTAGTCTGCACCAGGTGCGCTTCATTCAGCGCGATACGGGATTGATCCATCATGGTCTTAGCGGCGGCAAAATCGCCCTGCTTGGCCTGCTTCAGGGCGGCATACGCCAGGCTACGTGCTTGCCCGGAGTTGATGATAAGCCCCATCACCACTTCTTCCAGATCGCTCTCTACGGCGTCTTCGGCTACGATACTATCCAAATCTAACATCTTTAAGCTCCTTTTCGCTGGCGCGGGTTACCCCGCGCCAGGCAATATTTAGAATTTCAGTGCGAGGGCGATATCCTCTTCGCTCTCTTCTTCATCAATCACGGTCGCGGCTTTGTTGGCTATCGCCACGAATGGCATGTAGAGCAGTGTTGCAATCCCGAGGTTGAATATCGCCAGCAGGAAGGCCGCGACGCTACCGTTAGTGTTGAAGAACGCCCCCAGCCCCGCCGGCATGGTCCACGGCGCAATGTTGGTAACAGGCGGGATAATGCCCAGGTAATAGGCCGTCAGAGTGATCCCCGCCAGCAGCGGCTGAATCAGGACGAATGGAATGAACATCACCGGGTTCATGATGATAGGCAGACCAAACAGAATCGGCTCGTTAATCTGGAAGATGCCTGACGGCAGCGCCAGCTTCGCAACCTGACGATGGTCAGCGCGACGAGAGACAATAAAGACCGCGATGATCAGACCCAGCGTCGCCCCGGTACCCCCCAGGAAGATATAAGAGTCCAGCATCGGCTTCGCCCACACATGGAAGGTTTTACCGGCTGCCAGCGCCGCATCAACGGAGCCGTACTGCTGATAAAGTGCAACGTTTTCCAGTGCCCATGGGGTCATGATACCGCTGTCCAGCGCGGCCAGTGCCAGTGAACCATGTACGCCGAAGAACCACAGCAGGGAGGTGAAAATCACGTACGCCCAACCGACCACGCCACCCATCGACGCCAGCGGCGTAGAGATAGAGTCCATGATGATCTGGTGGAAGTTTGTGCCCCAGTGAGAGAGCGCCCAGGCAATAATCCCCATGATGGAGAGAATAATGAAGCCTGGAATCAACGCGGAAAATGAACGGGAAACGGAGCCCGGTACGCTATCCGGCAGGCGAATTACCCAGTTGCGACGGATAATAAAGGTGAACATCTCGGCAACCACCAGACCGATAACGATACCGGAAATAATGTTTGCCCCACCCAGCCAGTTGGCACCCACAGCATAAGCTTCACCCACGCTGTATGGGGTGACGGTCATAAAGGCGGCAACGGACAATAACCCCGCGGCCAGCGGATCCACCTTACGTTCTTCGGCTAATGCCATCCCAATAAAGAAAGGCGCCATCAGCGACATAATACCCAACGTACCGTTATATACGTTGCCGCCGATGGCTTTAAAACCGTTAAGGGTTTCAATGGTTGAAGCGTCTAACCGAATTCCTAATGAATAAAAAAAGGAACCTTCACCAAAGCTCAGAAAAACGTTGTTAATTAAAACGAACATTGCCCCGGCCAGCGTCAACGGCATTAATTTAATAAAGCCGTTTTTGATGGCGTTAACGTGAGGCTGCTTTCCTATTTTAACAGCAAAAGGAAGGAGTACCTTTTCAAGTGAAGCGATGACTTTACTCATAGGAAAATACCCTTAAATGCCGCAACGTATGTCGCGGCGTATTGTGTGTGAAATAACTCTTTGACGGGAAAAATAAAAATTAATTAGCAGCTTTTTTAATTGCTGCCACAGCAGCTTTCAGTACACCTAAACCATCAATCTTACCGTACAGCCCTGAGTCGATAACCTCGACCGGTTTATTCGGTAACAGACGTTGAATTTCTGGCAACATGTAAGCGATCTGCGGACCCAGTAAAATAACATCTGCGGTCTGGCCTTTTTCACCCGCCAGCGTTTCCGGGAACGCTTCGATCACCACCGGCACTTCATACTTTTCGGCCTGTGCACGCATCTTCGACACCAGCAGTGACGTTGACATGCCTGCAGAGCAGAACAGGTAGATATGTTTCTTTTCCATCATGATTTCCCTCTTTTATGACTACCTGCCGTCTCGCTATCACTCGACTCGCTCTCCTGGCTGACAGGTAATGTGCTGACTGTTGTTTATCGTTGGAGTGAGTATACGTAATGGTACAGAGGGGGGATAATTCTGCACAGGCCTAAATTGTCTCTCATTGACCTGGCTTGTTGACTACCTTCACATTTCAGGCAAATAATTCGCGCAAAGAAATAAGATTTACGTATGCATAAAAAAACCGGCCCAAAGGCCGGCTTGTTAACATCCTCAGGCAAGCAGGGTTACTGCGCCTTAGGTGCCTGCGGATCGGTATCGTATTCTGCACAGGTCTGGTAACCGGAATTGATGACGTGACCGGTGTCATCCAGAGCAACAAAGTAGGTTTCTGCCTTACCATCACGTTGACCCAGGATATAGGTCTGGCAGGTACCACGCGCGTGGATCATGGTCACTTCTGACGAAGGCTTACCGGCAATCGCAGCCACCTGCGAACGGGTCATGCCTTTTTTGACATCTTTCACTACCGGCTGTGTAAACTGATCTTTGGTGCGATCGTAAGCCGTACACCCTGCCAGCATAGTCAGTACCGCCGCTGCGCTAAGAATTCCTGCTACGTTCTTGTTCATATTCCGTCCTCTTGTTTATCAGCATGTTATCTAAGCATGGGATAAAAAGTACTATTGTTCAACTTTGCGAGTTACGCCAGACGAATTTCGGAAAATTCTAATAAAACAACGATAAGCTGCTAAAACGCCGCAAAATAGCGCACTCGAAACTGTGATCCTTGTCGTTTTACGCCTGAAGGGTTAGTTTTAACAGTTAACACATTCTGTTTATGGTCTGCATATGGAGGGCGTGATGGCTCTGCAACACGAGATTATTCAGGCGCTGGGCGCGAAGCCTGCGGTAGATGCAAATGAAGAGATCCGCCGAAGCGTTGATTTTTTAAAATCCTATTTAAAAACGAACTCGTTTCTGAAAACGCTGGTACTGGGCATCAGCGGCGGGCAGGACTCGACGCTGACCGGCAAACTCTGCCAGATGGCCATTTCAGAGCTGCGCGAAGAGACGGGAGATGAAGCGCTGCAGTTTATCGCCGTGCGTCTTCCGTATGGCGTGCAGGCAGACGAACAGGATTGTCAGGATGCCATCGCCTTTATCCAGCCAGACCGCGTATTGACGGTCAATATCAAAGGATCGGTGCTGGCGAGTGAACAGGCGCTGCGTGAAGCGGGCATTGAGCTGAGCGATTTTGTGCGCGGCAATGAAAAAGCGCGCGAACGTATGAAAGCGCAGTACAGCATTGCGGGCATGACCAAAGGCGTGGTTGTCGGGACCGATCACGCGGCAGAAGCCATCACCGGTTTCTTCACCAAATATGGCGACGGGGGCACCGACATTAACCCTATCTTCCGTTTGAACAAGCGTCAGGGTAAACAACTGCTGGCTGCGCTGGGCTGCCCGGAGCATTTATACAAGAAAGCGCCAACGGCGGATCTGGAAGACGATCGCCCTTCCCTGCCGGATGAAGCGGCGCTCGGTGTGACCTATGACAACATCGATGATTATCTGGAAGGCAAGAAACTGGACGAGAGTATCGCGAAGATTATCGAAGGCTGGTATCTGAAAACCGAGCACAAACGCCGCCCACCCATTACCGTGTTTGACGATTTCTGGAAGAAATAAAAGCAAAACGGTAACCCAGGTTACCGTTTTTAGTGTTTGCGCCCTCTCCCGAGGGAGAGGGTTGGGGTGAGAGCATCAGGCGACCCGGCTCTTTTTTAACCACCCCACACCTGCTACACTGTATACCTGAACAGTATATGGAGTCGTATGTGAGCAGGCGTCAATCTGCCCCGCGTCTGGAGTTTGAAGCGGCGGCTATCTATGAATATCCCGAACATCTCCGCCCCTGGCTTGAGGAATTACCTAAACAGCCGGGCGTGTACATCTTTCATGGCGAAAGCGACACCCTGCCGCTCTATATCGGCAAAAGCGTCAATATTCGCAGCCGGGTGCTGTCCCATCTGCGCACGCCGGACGAAGCCGCCATGCTCCGCCAGTCGCGACGCATCAGCTGGTATCCGACGGCAGGGGAAATGGGAGCGCTCTTACTGGAAGCCCGGCTGATCAAAGAGCAACAGCCCTTGTTTAATAAGCGTCTGCGCCGCAATCGTCAGCTCTGCTCGCTGCAGATAACCGCGGGCAAACCGCAGGTTGTCTATGCGCGCGACGTCGATTTTTCGCACGCACCGAATCTGTACGGCCTGTTCGCCAACAAACGTGCTGCGCTACAGGCGCTGCAAACGCTGGCGGACGAGCAGCAGCTTTGCTATAGCCTGCTGGGGCTGGAGGCCACCACCCGTGGACGCGCCTGTTTCCGCTCTGCGCTCAAACGCTGTGCGGGGGCCTGCTGCGGCAAAGAGAGCGTCGAGGATCATCACGCCCGGCTTCTTGGCGGGCTGGCGGCCATCAGCGTGAAGTGCTGGCCATGGGAAGGGGCCGTTGCGCTAAAAGAGGTGGGAGAGACGATGACGCAGTACCACATTGTTCATAACTGGTTCTGGCTGGGGGCGGTCGATAATCTGCAGGAGGCCGCCACCCTGTTACGCACACCCGCCGGCTTCGACCATGATGGCTACAAAATTCTCTGTAAGCCCGTGCTGACCGGCGAGTTTGACGTTATTGTGCTTAATGACCAGGCAGCCAGTTGATTTCGCTGAATAATAACCTGCCGTGCGATTCCAGCAAACGCAGGGTGTGGGTTCCCTCCTCCCAGCTCGCGCCCTGATCGGCTGTCAGCAATTTATCCCCCAGCTGCCACGCACCGCTTAAGACGAAGACTACACCCCCGCGTGAGCCAAAGGTAGTGAAGGTGCGGTCTGCCACCCGCACTTTCGCCTGGCAGCAATCCCGCCGGGTCATGATGTTGAAGTCCATCGACATCTGCCCGTCGCTTAACAGCGCTTTTACCGGCTGGTCGCCGGAAAAACAAAAGGGCTGATGGTGCTTCAGGGTATGGCAAAACGCCTGACCGGCATCCAGCGTCACTTCCCCCCCTTCCAGCAGGGTGATAACCCGGTCAACACCGGGAAAGGAGGAGAATTCGCCATTGCTGGCGATGGTCGCAATGCTGGCACGCCAGAAAAAATCGCGCGTCGCGGGAGGAAAACAACAAATTTCGCGCGTCTCACCAGCACCATTGCGCCAGAGACTGACCGGCATTTTACGGATATCAAAGAACTCCATCACCACTCCTGAATGGCGCAACGAGCGCCAGGGCAAGGATATCGCTATCGTTGCTGTCTTGTTTGTTATGATTGAATAGTTACAGACGTAGTATCGGCAGCAGAGCGGGCAAGCCTTAGCGGGACGCTGATAAAAAATCTAACGTCATGAATTCTCTGAAGCGATGACAGGAGAATACCGCGCCTGTTGCGGCAGACAAGAGGGTAAGAAAGAAAAAACCGCCGGTCCTGTCCACAGCATTTGCGCTTTTGTAGACAGGATCCCGGCGGTCTTAAGAGAGTGAACCGTTTATTCGGTTGGTGCTGGCATTTTACCTTCCATTGCCGGACGTTCTGTCAGACGCTTCTCAAAATTGGCATTAAATTGTTTTTTCTGTTCCGGCGTCAGAATGTTGTAGATCTTGTTCTGGGTTTCCATATGAGCCAGCATGCGGGCTTTATGCTGCTCAGCCATTTTGTCGATCTGCGCTTCGGCTTTTGCCTTATCGAAGCTGTCGCTGGCGATAATGTCATGCATCGCGCGGCGCTCTTCCAGCGGAGGACGTTTCATCTGGTCACGCTGGCTTTTCATGATGTCGCGGAACTGCTGTTTCTGCGCATCCGTCAGGTTCAGATCTTTGAACATCATCATCTCGTGCATACCCGGCTTGCCTTTGTGATGCATCATCATTTTGCCTTCAGCAGGCGCGGCAGTGGTGGTTGCGGTATCTGCGGCGAACGCCATGCTGGTAGCGCCCAGAGCCAGGGTAGAAGCAACAAACAGTGCAGTAAACTTACGCATAATTTATTTCCTTACTTTCAGTTATTCTTCGGCGCTATGCCGTGTTGACGAGATTAACTTTACGGGGTTTATCGTCAATTAGTCAGAGCAACGGTAAAACAATGAAAGTGTAAAAAACAAATTTTCGCCAAATATGGAGGAAATAAGGATAAAGCGTGGAGAGTTGCAACAAAAATATGCAATAAGCTGATTATTAAGAGATTGTGCAGAAGTATAACCAACTGCCGTTTAATAATAAAGCAATTATCCAGGAATATTCTGCAAAGAAAATACGATCGCCTTAATCGCTAAGAATATAGTTTTAATATTCCCCTCCCGCAGACAGGAGGGGACACGATCAGGACACTTTTTCCAGCATCAGCCCGGCCCGCAGACCAAAGGCCACAGACGGGTTGGGGAACAGCACATATTCGGTTGTTTTCTGCACCTCATAGCGCTCGTCGCCGTCCTCCGCCAGTAATGCCCCCTTGCGAAACGGCGTAAAATTGAGCGTGTGGGCCGCCATATGTAGCTGGAAAGCCTCGCTACGGCGGGTGATCTGCTGCACAACCCGATAACGCTCGACGGGCTGGCTGGTGTGCTCCGGCTCCTTCCCCCCCAGCAGCGCCCGCAGCGCAAGATGCGTCGGGGCAAAGCGCGTAAGATCGTTTTGCCCAAACGGCAGCGCTTTTCCCAGCTCCAGCGTGCAGGCCAGCGCGCCGAAGCGTTCGCAGGTAAAGTGCGTGAAGGTCCCCCCCGGCGACTGATGGAAGACCAGCGCTTCCAGCCCCGCATCCCCCAGCCAACTCAGAAAATCTTCCTCCCAGGGCTGATTACGCTGCGGCAGCACGCCAAAACGCACGTGATACGAGGCGCGGATCGCCGTATGCAGATCGAGATGCCAGCGCGATGGCCCCGCGTCGGTGAAAAAGGAGGTGACGATCTGCTCAAGCCACTGCGCCCGTGCCGTTTCATCACTTTGTGGGAATTGCGACCAGCGGCCACCGAACATGCGGTTGATGTCGCTCACCAGATAGCGTTTATTTTGCGCCAGCGCAGGCGGGTTTCCCAGAACCACCAGCAGACGGCAGTGCAGCGCGATCTCCCCGCGATACAACGCGCGCAGCAGCAGGTCGACAATCTCGACGGGCGCCGTTTCATTGCCGTGAATGCCGGTTGAGAGCAGAAGCGACAGTTCACTCCTGGCGGTCGGTGTCAGTTCAAGCACGCCGCGCCCCAGCCACCGCCAGTGGAATGAGGGGCCCTCCCCCTCACGTTGTGAGGGCGTTTCGTCGGACAGCGTCAGCGCCAGTAAATTTTCCATAGCGCCTCCTTTAGCGCTGGAACGGGTAAACCGAACCCAGCTGCAGGATTGAGGTTAACGCGTCCAGCGCCTCGCGGCCTTCGCGCAGCAGCTGCGGGTCAACCAGATCGGCCTGCGTTAACCGGTCGCGATAGTAGCGGTCCACCCAGTCGTTCAGGGTGTTAAACAGCGTCTCATTCATCATCACTGCCGGGTTAACGGCCTGCATTTCGGCAGGCGTCAGCACCACGCGCAGGCGTAAACAGGCCGGACCACCCCCGTTTGCCATGCTCTCGCGCAGATCAAAGACGCGCAGTTCCGCAATCGGGTTATCGGCTTTCACCAGTTCAGTCAGATAACGCCACACGCCCGGGTGATCGCTGGACTCCTGCGGCAGCACCAGCATCATGCTGCCATCGTCCCGGCTCAACAGCTGGCTGTTAAAGAGGTAGGTCTCAACCGCATCCTGCACGCTCACCGCCTGCGTCGGCACCTGAATCGGCGTAAACCCGGGCACGCGTTCATGCAGCGTGGCGAGGAGTTTCTCCTGATGGGCGAACGCCTGCTCGTGGCAGAACAGAACCTGGCGGTTAGAGACGGCGATCACGTCGTTATGGAACACGCCCTGGTCGATCACATGCGGGTTCTGCTGGGCAAAAATCACCTGCGACGGATTGACCTGATTCAGACGCGCCACGGCCTGGCTTGCCGCCAGCGTCTGTCGGGCCGGGTAGCGGGTTGGCGCAGAGTGGCCACCCTCTTCCCGCCCGTAAATAAACAGCTGTAACCCCGGTTCGCCGTAATCGCCGCCCAGACGGTTATGGTTGGCAGCACCTTCATCACCAAACATCGCCACCTGCGGCAGAGCCGGATGGACAGCAAAATGGGCGTCATTATGGAAAATGGCGCGCAGCACGCGCTCCGTGGTCTCCGCTTCGGTGGCGCGGTGGAATTTGTTGTTCAGGTTCGCCACCGTCAAATGAACCTTGCCATCCAGCGTATCGGCAGAAGGTGCGACGGTCGCCGCGTTGGCCACCCACATTGAGGAGGCGGAACTCGCCGCCGAGAGCAGGTGTGGCGTCTGCGTTCCCGCTTTCTCCACCACCTGTTCATCAGTGCCGCTAAAACCAAGCTGACGTAACACCGCCACGTTTGGACGCTCCTGCGGCGGGATCACCGCCTGCGGAAAACCCGCGTCCGATAACGCCTTCATTTTCAGCAGCCCCTGCTTTGCCGCCAGTTTCGGGTTGGAGACCTGAAAACGGTGTTTCGTCGAGGCTTCATTACCAAAGGAGAGCCCGGCATAGTGGTGCGTCAGTCCCACCAGGCCGTCAAAATTGACTTCACGCGCTTTCATGGCGATCTCCCTGACTAAAATCCAGACCCGGACTCAGCGTTTCCGGCAGCGTCAGCGCGGGGGTTTCCAGGCTCGCCATCGGCCACGCGCAGTAATCTGCGGCATACCACGCGCTGGCGCGATGGTTCCCGGAAGCTCCTACGCCGCCAAACGGGGCGGTACTCGCGGCACCGGTCAGCGGTTTGTTCCAGTTAACAATCCCGGCGCGCGCTTCGAGCAGCAGCTGATCAAACTTCTCGCGCTGCGGTGAAATCAGACCGCTCGACAGGCCGTAGCGGGTGTTGTTGGCCATCGCAATGGCACTGTCAAAATCGTCATAGCGCCAGACGCACAGCAGTGGTCCAAAGACCTCTTCATCCGGCACGTTGCTCGCGCCGCTCATCTCAACAATGCCTGGCGTCAGCAGCGACGTGCCCGGCTGAACCTGCTTCGGCTCCAGCAAGGTTTTCGCGCCGCGTGAGACATGGTCCTGCCAGGCTTTCAGAACGTTCAGCGCCGCCTGTTCGGAGATGAGCCCGCCGATAAACGGCTGCGGGTCGGCATCCCACGTCGCAGGCACCAGACGCGCGCTCACCTCAACCAGACGCCTGAGGAACGCATCGCCCTGCGCCCCGCGCTTCACCAGCAGACGACGCGCACAGGTGCAGCGCTGGCCAGCAGTAATAAAGGCCGACTGGATGGTCAGGTGGACTGCCGCGTCAATATCATCAGGATCTTCCACAATGAGCGGGTTGTTTCCGCCCATCTCCAGCGCCAGAATTTTTTCCGGCTGCCCGGCCAGCTGGCGATGCAGCTGATAGCCCGTCCCGGCGCTGCCGGTAAACAGCAGGCCATCAATATCACTTAACGCGCTCAGCGCCTGGCCGGTTTCACGCCCGCCCTGCACCAGGTTCAGCACGCCCGGCGGCAAACCCGCCTGCTCCCAGAGCTTCACCACCACCTCACCAGTCAGCGGCGTTAATTCACTCGGTTTGAAAATGACGCTATTTCCCGCCAGCAGTGCGGGCACAATATGCCCGTTTGGCAGATGCCCCGGGAAGTTGTAGGGGCCAAACACCGCCAGTACGCCATGGGGGCGATGGCGCAGCGTGGCCGCGCCGTCAGCCATTTCGGTATGCTGCTCGCCGGTGCGGGTATGGTACGCCTTTACCGAGATGGCGATTTTGTTGATCATCGCCGTCACTTCAGTCGCCGCTTCCCAGCGTGGCTTGCTGGTCTCCAGGGCGATCGTGCGGGTCAACTCGGTTTTGTTCGCTTCCAGCAGAGACGCAAACTTTTCGACAATCCCCTGGCGCACAGTGAACGGCTGTTTCGCCCACGCCGGAAACGCGCGGCGCGCGGCGTGGCAGGCCTGTTCAACCTGCCCGGCGCTGGCATCATTACCTTTCCAGAGCACCTCGTTGCCGACCGGATTGGTCTTCACTCGCTGTTCGCCTTCGCCCGTTACCCAGTCTCCGTTGATCCATAAAGTCATGCTGTTTTCTCCTCAGGGCAGAGTCGCACCAGGCGAACCGTATCGCCGGCATTACATTTCAGGGCATCCAGTTCTGCAGCCGTCAGCACCAGACGTTCACATTTCGGGTTGGTACGCACCAGCATGGCGCGGAAGTTGGTGTAATTTTCGTTCGCCACCAGGCACGCCGGCCAGTCACCCGGCGCGGGCTGACCTTCAGAGACGTCAACCAGTCGGCTTTTACGGATCGCGCGCACGCGGTCGATGTCGCACTCCAGCGTCGGCCCACCGTCAAAGATGTCGACATAGTTACGGTAGCGGAAGCCTTCTTTTTCCAGCACCGCGCGGGCAGGCGCCGTTTGCGGATGGACTTCGCCAATCACCGCCTGCGCTTCCGGGGTTAAGAAATGGGTATAGATAGGGTGTTTCGGCATCAGCTCAGCGATAAACGCTTTCTGCCCGGTGCCGCACAGATAGTCTGCCCGGCTGAACTCCATCGAGAAGAAACGCTCGCCCAGGCTCTCCCAGAACGGCGAATAGCCTTTATCGTCGATCACACCGCGCATTTCGGCCACCACCTTTTCGTTAAAACGATCGCGGAAAGCGGCCATAAACATAAAGCGCGATTTGGAGAGCAGATACCCGTTGCCCTCTTTACGCCACGCCGGATCAAGGAACAGCGTGCAAAGCTCGCTGGCACCGGTGTGGTCATTACAGAGAAACAGCGTCGGCAGCGCGTTATAGACGTTCAGCTCTTTTGAGGCATGAACCATGGTGCCCACGCGGTAGTTGTACCACGGGTCATTAAGACCAACGGCCACTTCGATGGCGCAGATCCCGGCTACGGTCCCCGTGTCGGTATCTTCCAGCACGAACACATAGCCCTGTTCGCTTTTTGGCAACGTCCCCTGCCAGGTTTGCAGGGCGCGCTCAATGCGCGCCGACAGCGTTTTTTCATCGGCAGGAAGCGAGGTCAGCCCGCCCCCCGTCTTACCGGCAAGCTGCATGAGCCCGGCGAGATCGCCGCGCTCAACGGGACGGATGACCATCATGATGACACCCCGGATTTCACACGTTCACAGGCCAGCGCAAAACGGTCTAAACCGGTGCTCACCTCTTCCTCGCTGACAATCAGCGCAGGGGCAAAACGCACCACGTTGGCACCGGCAATCAGCACCATCACGCCCTGTTTCGCCGCTTCCTGTGAAATAAGTTTAGCTTTTCCGGCAAACTCCGGCGTCAGTTCGCAGCCAATTAACAGCCCCAGGCCGCGAATCTCTTTAAACAGACCGGTCTTGCTGTTAATGGCGTTCAGACGCTCCACAAACCAGTCGTGACGCTGTTTAACCCCCTTCAACACTTCCGGGGTATTGATGATATCCAGAACCTGTCCGGCCACGGCCGTTGCCAGCGGGTTACCGCCATAAGTGGTGCCATGCGTGCCCACGACCATTACGCTGGCGAATTTATCGGTGGTCAGCATCGCGCCAATCGGGAAGCCGCCGCCCAGCGCTTTCGCCGTTGAGAGAACGTCCGGCGTTACGCCGTAGTGCATATACGCATACAGCTCACCGGTACGGCCAACGCCGGTCTGCACTTCATCGAAAATCAGTACCGCGTTATGACGATCGCACAGTTCGCGCAACCCCTGCAGGAACGCTTTTTGTGCGGGCAGCACACCGCCTTCTCCCTGCATTGGCTCAACGATCACCGCGCAGGTGGTGTCGTCGATCAGCTCGCGGGCTGACTGCAGATCGTTATACACCCCGTGGCGGATATCCGGCGGCAGCGGCGCAAAGTCCTGCGAGTAGGACGGCTGCCCCCCTGCGCTGACGGTAAAGAGCGTGCGGCCATGGAACGCGTTCTTAAAGGCCACAATCCCGCTCTTGTGCACACCGAATTTATCGTGCGCATATTTGCGTGCCAGCTTCAGCGCCGCTTCGTTCGCCTCCGCGCCCGAGTTGCAGAAAAAGACTTTCTCCGCAAACGTCGCGTCGATCAGTTTTTTCGCCAGACGCAGCGCCGGTTCGTTGGTATAGCCGTTCCCGGTATGCCAGAACTTCGCCGCCTGGTCGTTTAACGCCTGGCGTAGCGCCGGGTGTGCATGGCCCAGCGCGTTAACCGCAATCCCGCCCGCAAAGTCAATATACTCTTTACCCTGCTGATCCCACAGGCGCGAGCCTTCCCCACGAACCGGAATAAAAGCCGCCGGAGCGTAAACCGGCATCATCCATTCATCGAAATTTTCACGCGTAATTGACAGAGACATAGCGACCTCATCCGGTAAATAAAAGGTTATTTGAATGTTAAATAATTGAGTGTTTGCACTGTGAATGTAGATTGCAGCCTTCGTGCCAGCCAGCGATAAAAATGCATAAACGGGTGGGGGTAACAGAATATCAATAAGTTACAATATGGAGTTATTCACTTTTAGTGCATAAAAAGTGAATATTTTTACGACAAGCGGCGCTTTGCCGCATGAAAATCAGAAAGAGTATGCAGAGGCCAAATATAATTCTGGAATTGTGATCGCTCGCGAAATTTATTGGCCATTTACGCCCCTTTTAAGGGCGAAGCGCGTCAGAATGGTGCAAATATTGCACCGTTGGCATTATCTGTCGCAGTTATTGGTCAATCCCCGTAACAGACGACGCAAATTCTGCTACCATCCATGCACTATTCACCTTGCACTGGCAGCGACTATGAAATTTGTCTCTTTTAATATCAACGGCCTGCGTGCCCGCCCTCACCAGCTTGAAGCGATTGTTGAACAACATCAGCCTGATGTGATCGGCCTGCAGGAGACAAAAGTTCACGACGATATGTTCCCCCTCGAAGAGGTGGTGAAACTGGGTTACAACGTCTTTTATCACGGACAGAAAGGGCATTACGGCGTTGCCCTGCTGACCAAAGAGACGCCGGTTTCCGTCCGCCGCGGCTTCCCGGGTGATGGCGAAGAAGCGCAGCGCCGTATCATCATGGCGGAAATTCCTTCAGCGCTCGGCAATATCACCGTGATCAACGGCTATTTCCCGCAGGGGGAGAGCCGTGACCATGAGACCAAATTCCCGGCGAAAGCGAAGTTTTATCAGGATCTGCAGGATTACCTGACCACCGAACTGAAAAAAGAGAATCCGGTGCTGATCATGGGCGACATGAATATTAGCCCGACCGATCTGGATATCGGCATTGGTGAAGAGAACCGCAAACGCTGGTTGCGCACCGGCAAATGTTCATTCCTGCCGGAAGAGCGCGAGTGGATGGATCGCCTGCTGAGCTGGGGTCTGGTGGATACCTTCCGCACGGCTAACCCGGACACCCAGGATCGCTTCTCATGGTTCGATTACCGCTCAAAAGGCTTTGATGACAACCGCGGGCTGCGCATAGACCTGCTGCTGGCAAGCTCCCCGCTGGCGGAACGCTGCATTGAAACCGGGATCGACTACGATATCCGCAGCATGGAAAAACCGTCGGACCACGCGCCGGTGTGGGCGAAATTCAAGCTGTAACCCCGTGTGAACATTCGAAAAATTGTCGTACTGTGCGCCCTGCTGGGCGCCTTTATGCTGACGTGGCTCACTCTTCCTCCGGGCACGCTCTCTCTTGAAACCATCAAAACGCATCAGCAGACCTTGCTCGCCTGCGTCGAACACGCCCCGCAGCAAAGTGCGCTGATCTTTTTTGCGCTCTATGTGGTGGTTTCCGCCCTCTCTATCCCCGGTGCCGCGATACTGACTCTGCTGGGCGGCGCGCTGTTTACGCTGTGGAAGGGGACGCTGCTGGTGTCGTTTGCCTCCACGCTCGGCGCCACGCTCGCGATGCTCGCCAGCCGTTATCTGCTGCGCGACTGGGTTCAGCGACGGTTTGCCCAACAGATGAAAACGGTGAACGCCGGGATGGCGCGTGACGGCGCAGGGTATCTATTCGCCCTGCGCATGATGCCGTTGTTCCCGTTTTTTCTGGTCAATCTGCTGATGGGGCTGACCCGCATTGGGGTGCGTCGGTACTGGTGGGTCAGCCAGCTCGCCATGCTGCCCGCAACGGTTATCTTCCTCAACGCCGGCCGCGAGCTGGGAAAAATCACCTCGCTGCGCGATATTCTGTCGCCGGGCATGCTGTTAGCCTTTACACTACTGGGGTTATTACCGCTGATGAGCCGATGGCTGTTTTCCCGACTCCCCTCTTCGTTTAAAAAGTGAGGCATTATGCGCCGTGTGCGTTTTTGCGCGTTTCTGACCGGTCTGCTGCTGACCACTCCTCTGTGTGCCGCCGACAGCTGGCACGTTATCCAACAACAGGCCAAAGGCCAGACCGTCTGGTTTAACGCCTGGGGAGGCGATCAGGCGGTTAACCGCTACCTCGACTGGGTCAGCGGTGAGATGAAAACGCACTACGCGATCAACCTCAACATTGTCCACCTGGCCGATGCGGCGGATGCGGTAAAACGGATCCAGACAGAAGCTGCCGCCGGGCGTAAGACCCATGGCTCGGTGGATCTTTTGTGGGTTAACGGTGAGAATTTCCGCACGCTGAAAGAGGCTAACCTGCTGCAAACCGGATGGGCACAGACGCTGCCTAACTGGCGCTATGTCGACACGGGCAAACCGGTCACGGAAGATTTCGCCCTGCCAACCGAGGGTGCAGAATCTCCGTGGGGTGGCGCGCAGCTTACCTTTATCGCCCGCAAAGCGAGCATGCCCACTCCGCCATCAGACCCGCAGGGATTACTGGCCTGGGCCATGCAGCATCCGGGTAAAATCAGCTATCCTCGTCCGCCTGATTTTACCGGCACCGCGTTTCTGGAACAGTTGCTTCTCACGCTCACCTCCAGGCCCGATGCGCTGAAACGCGCGCCCGATGACACCTTTGCACTGGTTACCGCGCCGCTCTGGGACTACCTCGACAAACTCCACCCGCTGCTGTGGCGAGAAGGAAAAGATTTCCCGCCTTCACCTGCGCGGATGGATACCCTGCTCGCCCGCGGCAGTCTGAGCCTGTCGCTGACCTTTAACCCGGCACATGCGCTGCAAAAAGTGGCCAGCGGTGAACTGCCTGCCGATAGCTACAGCTTTGGTTTTCACAACGGGATGATCGGTAACGTTCATTTTGTTGCCATCCCGGCGAACGCCAGCGCCAGTGCGGGGGCGAAGGTGGTTGCCAATTTCTTGCTCTCACCTCAGGCGCAGATCCGCAAAGCCGACCCGGCTATCTGGGGCGATCCGAGCGTACTGCAGGCGAACACGCTGCCCGCAGATGAAGCAAAACAGCTTCAGGCCCACATGCCACAAGGGCTTCCGCGGATGCTTGCGGAGCCACACGCAGCCTGGGTTAACGCGCTGGAGCAGGAATGGCTGCGTCGTTACGGCACCCGCTGAGCACACTCATCTGGCTGGCGATGGCGGCAGTGTATCTGCCGCTTGTTCCCGCCGCCGCCATGCTGTTGACGCCGGCGCTGTCGGCAGGAAACTGGCAACGCCTGTTTGACGACCCGCAGATCCCGCAGGCGCTCGCCGCCACCCTGGTATCCACGCTGATTGCCACTCTCGGCGCCCTGTTTATCGCCCTGATTTTCGTCACCACGCTCTGGCCCGGTGAGCGCTGGCGTCGTCTGTGCACCCGTTTGCCGTGGCTGCTGGCCGTTCCCCACGTTGCTTTCGCCACCAGCGTATTGCTGACTTTTGCCGAAGG
Organism: Enterobacter sp. A8; assembly: GCF_004296595.1. Lineage (NCBI taxonomy): Bacteria > Pseudomonadati > Pseudomonadota > Gammaproteobacteria > Enterobacterales > Enterobacteriaceae > Enterobacter > Enterobacter sp. A8. Next base: position 49,767 of record NZ_SCMF01000001.1, on the reverse strand, counting down.
CGGTCTGTTTTATCAGCTCTGTACACGCTGCTCCCCAATGTTGGATCGCTACGGGATTGGGCTGGGGCTGACTCTCGCCGTCAAGGAGAGCGCCTTCGTGCTGTGGGCGATATACGCGGTGTTACCTGAAACCCGGCTGGGTCGCCAGAATGTCGTGTTGCAAACCCTGGGATACGGGCGGTTCCAGCGACTGTGCTGGCTGGTGATCCCGGAGATCGCGCCGGCGCTGGGTGCAACAATGCTGGCGGTTCTCGCCTGGTCCCTCTCTGTTGTGGATGTCGCCATTATCCTGGGGCCGGGGAATCCGCCTACCCTGGCGGTACTGGCCTGGCAGTGGCTGACCTTGGGCGACGTGCAGCAGCAAACGAAAGGAATGCTGCTCTGCCTGCTGATGCTCGCGCTGCTGGCCGTGCTTTCGGCGCTGGGGTTCGGTATCTGGAAGGCGTGGCGTCGCACGCTGCCTGCGCTGACAGGGGTGCGACGCACGTTCCCCCTCGCGCCGCCCGCCCGTATGCTCAGCGGAATCCTCCCCGCATGCGGCATACTTTGCGCCGGAGTGCTGCTGATGCTGGCCCAGTGGGATGATGTTAGCGCCGTGCGTGCCAGCTTATCGTTCGGCCTGCTCGCCAGCCTGATCGCCCTGATCATGATACTGCTCTGGCTGGAATGGGGGCCGCGGCGTGGTGCGCTGTGGGTCTGGCTCCCTCTCGCCCTTCCTGCGCTGCCGCTGGTTTCCGGGCAATACAGGGTGGCGTTATGGCTGGGTATCGACGGGCAGTACGCCGCCGTGCTCTGGAGCCATCTGCTGTGGGTGTTGCCGTGGATGCTGCTGATACTGCAACCCGCCTGGCGGCGCATCGATCCGCGGCTTCTCCTCACGGCCAGAACGCTTGGCTGGCGGCGGACAAAAGTCTTCTGCCTGATCAAATGTCCCCTGCTGTTGCGCCCCGCGCTGCTGGCGTTTGCAACCGGATTTTCGGTCAGCATGGCGCAATACATGCCAACACTCTGGCTCGGCGCGGGGCGTTTCAGTACCCTTACCACCGAAACCGTAGTGCTCAGCAGTGGCGGCAGCATCCCGATTCTGGCTAACCGGGCGCTGTGGCTTCTGTTGGTGACAGGGGCCGTCTTCGGCGTTGCCGCACTGTTATCCCGGCTCGCAGGCCATTATCGACGAGGATTACGTTAATGCTGAAGGTCAACAATCTCACCATTGCGCCGCTGTTCCGTGAGGTTAACTTTTATGTCCCTCGCGGTGAAATCGTCACCCTGATGGGGCCGTCCGGCAGCGGGAAATCGACCCTGTTCTCATGGATGGTTGGGGCACTGTCTGACGACTTTCAGGCGCAGGGCGAGCTGTGGCTTGACGATCGCCGCTGTGACGGGCTGCCTGTCGAGCAACGCGGGATCGGTATTCTCTTTCAGGACGCACTGCTGTTTGACCAGTACAGCGTCGGGCAAAATCTGCTGCTGGCGTTACCGGCGCGAATAACCGGACGCGCACGCCGGGAAAAGGTGCAACAGGCCCTGGATTCAGCCGGGCTAAATCGCCACTATGCCAGCGATCCGGCCACGCTGTCCGGCGGGGAGCGTGCCAGGGTGAGCCTGCTAAGGGCTCTGCTTGCCGAGCCGCAGGCGTTGTTGCTGGACGAACCGTTTAGCCGCCTTGATAAATCACTGCGGTCGTCCTTTCGGACATGGGTGTTTGATGCCCTGCGCGCACGCAATATCCCGGTGGTGCTGGTCACGCATGACGATGAAGATATTCCGCCGGGTGGCGAAGTGATTGAGATTTCTCGCTGGCAATAATGTGCTAACGCAATGTTTTACCTTTCAGGAGAGACGACAATGCCCCCCTCTTTTAATGACGTCAGGTTATTCGATGAAACGTGTTTCTCAACTGACCGCGCTGGCCCTGCTTTGCGGCCTCGCCTCACTCTCTTGCATGGCCGCTGATATGCCCCATTCGCTCACACTGGCTCAGCTTCAGGAACAGCACGGCGCGGCGATCGATACCCGTGCCAGTGCGTTTTATAACGGCTGGCCGCAAACGCTGAGCGCCCCCTCCGGGCACGAGCCCGCTGCGCTTAACCTCTCTGCCACCTGGCTGAGCGCGATGAGCGACGACCAGATTGGCCGCTGGGCAAAACAGCATCAGCTTACCCCCACAACGACTATCGCCCTCTACGGCAGTGACGCTGACAACCAGGCGGTGAGCGCCCGCCTGAAGAAAGCCGGTTATCCCCGGGTTTCCGTTCTCAGCGATGCCCTGCAGTCCCCTGAGCGTCTGCAGCGCCTGCCGCACTTTGAACAGCTCGTTTACCCGCAGTGGATTTATCAGCTTTCGCAGGGCAAACCGGTGGCAGCCGCCCCGGCCGGTGACTGGAAAGTGATTGAAGCCGCCTGGGGTGCGCCGAAGTTCTATCTGCTGAACCACATTCCCGGCGCGGATTATATTGATACCAACGAAGTGGAAAGCGAGCCGCTGTGGAATAAGGTTTCTGACGACAAACTGAAAGCGATGCTGGCAAAACACGGGATCCGTCACGATACCACCGTCATTCTGTATGGTCGCGATGTCTATGCCGCCGCCCGCGTGGCGCAAATTATGCTCTACGCGGGCGTGAAGGACGTGCGTATTCTTGATGGTGGCTGGAAAGCGTGGTCAGAGGCCAACCTGCCGGTGGAAAGAGGGATGCCTGCTGATGTCAAACCCGCTCCCGATTTCGGCGCGCCGATCCCCGGTCAGCCACAGCTGATGATCGATATGGCGCAGGCGCGCGGGATGCTGCATCGCCAGGATGCTTCGCTGGTCAGCATTCGCTCGTGGCCGGAGTTTACTGGCGAAACCAGCGGCTACAGTTACATCAAACCCAAAGGTGAAATTGCCGGTGCCCGCTGGGGTCATGCCGGAAGCGATGCCACCCATATGGAAGATTTCCATAACCCGGACGGCACCATGCGCAGCGCCGATGACATCGCCGCCATGTGGAAAAGCTGGAACATCCTGCCGGAACAGCACGTGGCCTTTTATTGCGGTACCGGCTGGCGAGCTTCAGAGGGCTTTATGTATGCCCGGGCGATGGGCTGGAAAAACATCTCCGTCTATGACGGTGGCTGGTACGAATGGAGCAGCCACCCGCAAAACCCGGTGTCGTCTGGCGAGCGCGGACCCGAAAGTTCGCGCTAGGGCGTGAGTGAACGCAGCGTCAGATACCCGCTCCAGATGCGCGTTGTGGTGGTCAGCCAGCACAACGCGCCAAATACCCACGCGAGAAGCGTGAAGTGCGCCGGAAACAGGCAGCACAACACAAACAGCACGATGGTCTCCGTCCCTTCCGTTAATCCGCCGATATAGTAAAACGACTTGTGCGCATAGCCGGGGTTATCGATATTGTGTTTCGCCGCCAGAGCGGCAAAGGCCAGAAAGCTGCTGCCGGTTCCGATAAAGGCGAACAGTAGCCAGGCCGCGGCCAGCGCATTCTCAGCGGGAGCCGCGAGGGCAAAACCAAACGGCACCAGCGCGTAGAACAGAAAATCGAGCGCGATATCCAGAAACCCGCCCGCATCCGTCAGCCCTCTGCGGCGTGCCAGTGCGCCGTCCAGGCCATCCAGCAGGCGATTAACCACAATGGCGACCAGGGCCGCCGGATACCAGCCAAGCGCCAGAAACGGTAGCGTCAGCACGCCTGCGGCAAATCCGGTCAACGTTAAACCATCGGGCGTGATGCCGGGTTTATCCAGCCAGGAGGCCAGCCGGTTAAGGGTGGGCTTTACCCGGGGATGAATATGTCGATCAAGCATGCGGCTTTCCTTTAAACGTGTCGCACAGTCCCTGCGCCGGGATATCAAGGGCGGCATTAAAACGGGCCGAAAGGTTTTGAAACGCAATCAGCGCCGTCATTTCGCTAATCGTCTCATCGGTAAAAAGGCGTTTGAGCTCGCTTTTGAGCGCCTCATCCACCTGCGGCGGCGTGGCGGTGACGGCCTCCGCGTAGGCCAGCGCCGCGCGCTCCTGCTCATTGAAAAGCGCGGCGTCACGCCACTGACTCACGGCCTGCACTTTATCCAGCGCGCCCGCGCGTTCGGCAAGACGCAGGCTGTTGGCATCAATGCAAAATGCACAGTGACAGAGCTGGGATACCCGCGTCATCAGCAGCGAGCGCAGCACCGGCGTCAGACGAGCGTTGCGTCGCTCCAGAAACCCGACAAACAGCGCCACCAGCCAGAACAGGCGCGGCATACGTCCCCACCAGCACGTGGGGTTAAGCACTGCGCCAAAGTGTTTTTTCTGCAGGGCGGCAATGGGTTTGAGGCTGGCGGGAAGGGATTCAACCGGGGCAACCCAGGGGGATGTCTCTTTCACGTAATTCTCCTGATGACTGGACTCCTGGAAAGGGCACGATAATATGGTGTTTTTCGCTATCAAGTATTGACGACCATGCTGAAAACACTCGATGTCGTTGCGGCAATCATCGAAAAAGACAATAAAATTTTACTGGCGCAGCGCCCCATGCATGCCGATCAGCCGGGGCTGTGGGAGTTTGCCGGTGGAAAGGTGGAAGCCGGAGAAACGCAGCCCGAAGCGCTGATCCGCGAGCTGCACGAGGAGTTGGGGATCCACGCGCGACCGTCGTACTACGTGGCAAGCCACCAGCGGGAAGTGTCACAGCGGATAATCCATTTACACGCCTGGCACGTGCCCCACTTCAGCGGTGAACTAACGGCGCACTACCACAGCGCCCTGGTGTGGTGTACGCCTGAAGAGGCGTTTGACTACCCCTTAGCCCCGGCGGATATTCCGCTGCTGGAAGCCTTTATTCTTTTACGCGACGCCAGACCAGTGGGTTCGTACTGATGGTGCGTTCATCGCGCTGGCACTGCAGCAGGATGCCGTCCGCTTTCACCACCGCCCCTTCTGAGTAGTTCTGATCCTGATAGATGCAGCACTGGTTACAGGGCTGCGCTCTCTGGCCGCTGGAGCTAAAGACCTCCGGCGGTACGTTCACTTCCACATCCGGACGAATGCGGTCAGCCTGCGCGCCAGCGCTCAGCATCAAACATAACGCGGTCATCACGTAACGGTTCATAGACTTCTCTTCCTGTTGTGTCCTGATAATGACTATAACGGTTAATCATCGCGGAACCTTTAATTTATCTCGTCATCGCTTTTGGTTATGACGCCGCACTGGTCATTAATTTCCCTTTCGACATAAATTTCTGCTTGCTTCGCAAAGCGGTACGGGTGGTATAGTCAAAAAAACAACACAAATCGTATAAGACACATACGGAAATTATCATAAGAGGTTCTTATATCTATGGATCAGACACGCACTCTGGAAAGTTTTCTCACCCATGTTCAGCAGCGCGACCCGCATCAGAGCGAGTTTGCGCAGGCCGTACGTGAAGTAATGACCACCCTGTGGCCCTTCCTGGAACAAAACCCACGTTATCGTCAGATGTCTTTGCTTGAGCGCCTCGTCGAACCTGAGCGCGTGATCCAGTTCCGCGTGGCGTGGGTGGACGACCGCAATCAGGTGCAGGTCAACCGCGCGTGGCGCGTGCAGTTTAATTCGGCCATCGGGCCGTTTAAGGGCGGGATGCGCTTCCACCCTTCAGTGAACCTGTCGATTTTGAAATTCCTTGGTTTTGAGCAGACCTTTAAAAACGCGCTCACTACCCTGCCGATGGGCGGCGGTAAAGGCGGCAGTGATTTTGACCCGAAAGGCAAAAGCGAAGGCGAAGTGATGCGTTTCTGCCAGGCGCTGATCACCGAGCTTTATCGCCACCTTGGCCCGGACACCGACGTCCCTGCCGGTGATATCGGCGTGGGCGGGCGTGAAGTGGGCTTTATGGCCGGAATGATGAAAAAGCTCTCAAACAACAGCGCCTGCGTCTTTACCGGCAAAGGACTCTCCTTCGGCGGCAGCCTGATCCGCCCGGAAGCGACCGGCTACGGTCTGGTCTATTTCACCGAAGCGATGCTGAAACGCCACGGCTTAGGCTTTGAAGGCATGCGCGTGGCGGTCTCCGGCTCCGGCAACGTGGCGCAATATGCTATCGAAAAAGCAATGCAGTTTGGTGCCCGCGTGGTCACCGCGTCTGATTCCAGCGGTACCGTCGTGGATGAAGCCGGCTTCACGGCTGAGAAACTGGCGCGTCTGTGTGAAATTAAAGCCAGCCGCGATGGCCGCGTGGCCGATTATGCCCGCGAGTTTGGTCTGACCTATCTTGAGGGTAAACAACCGTGGGGCGTGCCGGTGGATATCGCCCTGCCGTGTGCAACCCAGAACGAACTGGACGTTGAAGCCGCCCGCACCTTAATCAGCAATGGCGTAAAAGCGGTAGCCGAAGGGGCGAATATGCCAACCACCATCGAGGCGACCGATCTGTTCCTGGAAGCAGGCGTACTGTTTGCACCGGGCAAAGCCGCCAACGCCGGCGGCGTGGCAACGTCCGGTCTGGAGATGGCGCAAAACGCCGCGCGTCTGGGCTGGAAAGCAGAGAAAGTGGATGCCCGTCTGCACCACATCATGCTGGATATTCACCACGCCTGCGTAGAGTACGGCGGTGAGGCCTCGCAAACCAACTACGTGCGTGGTGCGAATATCGCCGGGTTCGTGAAGGTGGCGGACGCGATGATTGGGCAGGGTGTGATTTAAAGTTTATTGTGCGGCCGGGTGCCCTCTCCCACAGGGAGAGGGAGAAAAACGAGGGTATCAGACCGCGCTCTTTTTCTTTTTAAACGGCTTCTTCGCACCACCACCCGGTGCCACCATTCCTCTGAACCGCTTCACCGGCGTGCTGCGCGCCTGATCGATCAGCTGGTACAGCGTCCCCACCAGCGGCTGCATAAAGTCCTGATAACGGCACTGTTTCTCGCTGATTTGCGTCAGCACCGATTCCCAGTGCGCCGTCATATCCGGCCGGGCGGCCAGCTCCGGCAGGGAGTGGATTAATGCCCTGCCCGGCTCGGTGGAGTGAATATAGCGCCCTTTTTTCTCCAGGAAGCCGCGTTTGAACAGCAGCTCGATGATCCCCGCGCGGGTCGCTTCGGTTCCCAGCCCGTCAGTGGCGCGCAGGATCTTTTTCAGCTCTTTGTCCTGCACAAAACGGGCAATCCCGGTCATGGCGGAGAGCAGCGTCGCATCGGTGAAATGGCGTGGTGGCTGCGTCTGGCGCTCTACCACTTCCCCTTTCTCACACAGCAGCTCGTCGTCTTTAGCCACTACCGGCAGCGGAGTGCCGTCGTTCTCTTCGTCACGCTCTTTGTTGCCAAGCAGCGTACGCCAGCCCGCTTCCGCCAGAAAACGCGCTTTGGCAATAAATTTGCCTTTGGCGATCTCCAGCTCAATGACGCACTTGCGGAACACCGCGTCAGGGCAGAACTGCATCAGATACTGACGCGCGATCAGGTTATAGACCTTCGCTTCGTTCTCCGTCAGGTTGACGTTGCTGGCCCGCGCCGTCGGGATGATCGCATGGTGTGCATCGACTTTTTTATCGTCCCAGCAGCGGTTATGGGTATCCGGGTTGACGACCGGCTGCGGCAGCAGATCCGGCGCATGCACGCCGATGGCGTTCATCACCGCGTGGCGTCCGGCAAAGTGCTCTTCAGGCAGGTAGCGGCTGTCTGAACGCGGATAGGTGATGAGCTTGTGAGTTTCGTAGAGCTTCTGGCAGATATCCAGCACGTTCTGCGCGCTCAGGCCAAATCGCTTCGCGGCCTCAATCTGCAGGGCAGAAAGTGAAAACGGCAGCGGTGCGGGTTCGGATTCCCGTTTATCGTTATAGCTGGTGACGATGGCAGGTTGACCGGTGATCCGGTTGACCACGTGCTCCGCCAGCGGACGATGCAGCAGACGGCCCTCTTCATCCTGATACGATTCGCAGGCATCGCTCGGCTGCCAGACGGCGGTAAAACGCTCCTCTTTCGGGGTGACGATGTGCGCTTTCACTTCGAAGAAATCTTTGGCAACGAAGTTTTCAATTTCTTCATCACGGCGCACCACCAGCCCCAGCACCGGCGTTTGCACGCGGCCTACGGAGAGTACCCCCTGATAGCCGGCATTCCGCCCAAGGATCGTGTAGGCGCGGGTCATGTTGATCCCGTACAGCCAGTCTGCGCGCGCACGGGCCAGCGCGGACACGCACAGCGGGATAAACTCGCTGTTGGCGCGCAGGCGCGAAATCGCCCGCTCCACCGCCTGCGGGTTGAGGTCGTTAATCAGGCAGCGCTGCACCTGCTGGCGTTTTTCCGGCGCCAGCTCCAGATAGTCCAGCACTTCATCCACCAGCAGTTGTCCTTCCCTGTCCGGGTCACCGGCGTGGACAACTTCAGACGCTTCATGCAGAAAGCGCTTAATGACGTTGAGCTGTTTGGTGACGGAGGGGCGCGGTTGCAGGCGCCATTTTTCCGGCACGATAGGCAGATCGTTGAGGTTCCAGCGGGCATAGCGGCTGTCGTAGACGTCTGGCTGTGCCTGCTCAAGCAGGTGACCAATGCACCAGGTGACCACCTGCCCGTTACCGCATTCAATAAAGCCGTCGCCTTTGCGATGCGGCTTCGGCAGCACATCGGCGATGGCACGAGCCAGACTCGGCTTTTCGGCAATAAACAACCGCATCGAATTAACGGATCTCAATCATCGGTCGGCCACCGCGCGCGGTCACCAGTTCGCCGATCGCCGTCAGGGTAATACCAAACTCGGCGGCCGTTGCCTGCACCTCGGCTTCTGACTCCGGCGTGACTGCCAGCAGCAGACCACCCGAGGTTTGCGGATCGCACAGCAGGTTACGCCACTCTTCAGGCATTTCGCCCATCAGATGACCATAGCTGGCAAAGTTACGCTGAGTACCGCCCGGCACGGCGCCCTGAGCAATGTACGCTTCCACGCCTGGCAGCTTCGGCACGTCCTGATACCAGACCTGCGCCTGCACACCCGCGCCCTGACACACCTCAGAGAGATGCCCCAACAGGCCAAAACCGGTGACGTCGGTCATCGCCTTCACGCCGTCGATATTGGCGAAAGCGGTACCGGCCAGGTTCATCTGGCACATCACTTCCGTTGCCAGACCTTTATGCTCGGGTTTCAGCAGGGATTTTTTCTCGGCGGTGGTCAGCACGCCAATGCCCAGCGGCTTGGTGAGGAACAGCTTGCAACCCGCCTGCGCGGTGCTGTTGCGTTTGACGCGCTCGGTAGGCACCACGCCCGTGACCGCCAGACCGAAGATCGGCTCCGGCGCATCAATAGAGTGACCACCGGCCAGGGCAATCCCCGCCTGCTGGCAGGCAAAGCGTCCGCCCTCAATCACCTGGCGGGCTATTTCTGGCGCCAGGGTGTTGATCGGCCAGCCCAGAATCGCAATCGCCATAATCGGTTTACCGCCCATCGCGAAGATATCGCTGATGGCGTTGGTCGCTGCGATGCGCCCGAAATCGAACGGGTTATCGACAATCGGCATAAAGAAGTCAGTGGTACTGATAATGCTGGTGCCGTTACCCAAGTCATAAACCGCTGCATCGTCACGCGTTTCGTTGCCAACAAGCAGGTTCGGGTCGACAAACTTCGCCTGTTCACTGTGCAGGATGGTTTCCAGCACTTTGGGGGAAATTTTACAACCGCAACCGGCTCCGTGGCTGTATTGCGTTAAACGAATGGTTTGCTCGCTCATGGACATCTCCTGTCAATGCAATCGCGCTATGGTAGCGCTCATTCCTTAAAGAGGTAAGTATGACTGTCTGAATTCTGCGGCAGATGCTCAGAATCCAGACAGTTTAGCGCGCGTTATCAGAAACGGCTGACGAAAGGCGTAGTGTCCGGCACGCTAATGGTGCTGGAGGCTTTAAGCTGAGGGGTGCCGAGATAGAGGAAACCGACGATTTTGTCATGCTCGCCGCAGTTGAGTCCGTCGCGCACCGCCGGGCTTTTAGTCAGTGGCCCGGTACGCCAGATACCGTTGAAGCCTTGTGCAACAGCGGCCATCTGCATCGCCATCACCGCGCATCCCGCCGACATCTCCTGCTCCCAGACAGGCACTTTATGCTCCGCCTGACACTTCGCCACAACGGCGATGATCATCGGCGCACGGAACGGCGCGTTACGGGCTTTATCGATCCCTTTCTCATCCTGACCGGCGGCAACCGCCCCCTGCTCCAGTAGCTGGCTGAAGCGCTCGCGGCCTTCACCTTCAATAATAAAGAAGTGCCACGGCTGAAGTGTGCCGTGATCCGGCGCACGCATACCGGCACGCAGAATGTTCTCCAGCTGCTCACCCGCTGGCGCAGGTTCCGCCAGACGTGACGCGCTACGGCGGTTAACAAGCAGTTCAAGTGCGTCCATTGGTTAACTCCTTTCTTGAAATTTACTCACAAAATTAACACGACGGCAGATTTTGTTACAGCCTGGCAGGCGATTCCTGCTGACAAGTGGCGGTTGGGTCATTACGATAACCCAACATTACCGTCCAGTGGCGACGGAAACAGTCATTTTCTGGTTAGGGAGAATACATGCGAACCCTTTGGCGAATCTTTGCCGGTTTCTTTAAATGGACGTGGCGACTGCTCAATTTCGTCCGCAACCTGGTGATGAACCTCGTGTTCATCCTCCTGGTGCTGGTTTGCGCGGGCATCTGGATGCACATCAGTAACGCAAACCAGTCACAGCATTCGACGCGCGGCGCGCTGCTGCTCGACATCACCGGCGTGATTGTCGATAAGCCTTCCACCAGCAATCGTCTGGGAGTGATTGGTCGTCAGCTGTTCGGCGCTACCTCGGACCGCCTGCAGGAAAACTCCCTGTTCGATATTGTCGATACCATTCGTCAGGCAAAAGATGACCGCAACATTACGGGTATCGTGCTGGATCTGAAAGATTTTGCCGGGGCCGACCAGCCTTCCATGCAGTACATCGGCAAAGCCCTGCGTGAATTCCGTGACAGCGGTAAACCGGTGATCGCAATAGGCGACAGCTACAGCCAGGGGCAATATTATCTGGCGAGCTTTGCCAATAAAATCTGGCTTTCGCCTCAGGGTACGGTCGACCTGCACGGCTTTGCCACGAACGGGCTTTACTACAAATCTCTGCTCGACAAGCTGAAGGTCACCACCCACGTGTTCCGCGTCGGTACGTATAAATCTGCCGTTGAGCCATTTATCCGTGATGACATGTCTCCTGCCGCCCGTGAAGCGGACAGCCGCTGGATTGGTGAGCTGTGGCAGAACTATCTGACCACGGTTGCCAGTAACCGCCAGATTACCCCTGCACAGGTCTTCCCTGGTGCTCAGGGCGTGCTGGACGGCTTGCGCAAGGTTGACGGCGATACCGCGAAATATGCGCTTGATAACAAGCTGGTTGATGCCCTGGGAACCAGCGCGGAGATCGAAAAGTCCCTGAGCAAACAGTTCGGCTGGAGCAAAGAGGATAAAAATTACAGCGCGATCAGCATGTACGATTACGCGGCGAAAAAACCGGATGAGAGCGGTGACAGCGTTGCGGTTGTCTTCGCCAATGGCGCAATCATGGATGGTCAGGAGACACCGGGGAACGTCGGGGGTGATACCACCGCGTCGCAGATCCGTGACGCTCGTCTTGACCCGAAAGTGAAAGCGATTGTGCTGCGTGTGAACAGCCCGGGGGGCAGCGTCAGCGCCTCTGAAGTGATCCGCGCCGAGCTTGCCGCAGCGCGTGCAGCAGGTAAACCGGTGGTGGTTTCCATGGGCGGCATGGCGGCTTCCGGCGGTTACTGGATCTCAACCCCGGCTAACTACATCGTCGCTAACCCAAGCACCCTGACCGGATCAATTGGCATCTTCGGGGTGATCAACACGGTAGAGAACAGCCTGGATTACCTGGGTGTACATACGGATGGTGTGGCCACTTCACCGCTGGCGGATGTGTCGGTAACCAAATCCCTGCCACCTGAAGTGTCCGAGATGATGCAGCTCAGCATTGAGAATGGCTACAAGCGCTTTATCACGCTGGTCGCTGACTCGCGTAAAAAGACGCCGCAGCAGATCGACGAAATTGCGCAGGGCCACGTCTGGACAGGACAGGATGCGAAGAGCAACGGCCTGGTCGACAGCCTGGGTGACTTTGATGACGCGGTGAAGAAAGCCGCCGAACTGGCGAAGCTCAAACAGTGGCATGTTGAATACTATCAGGATGAGCCGTCGTTCTTCGATATGGTGATGGACAGCATGTCCGTCTCCGTGCGCGCCATGTTGCCGGAAGCGCTGCAGGCTTATCTGCCAGCGCCTGTCGCCACGGCCGCTAAAGCGATGAAAGCGGAAAGCGATAAGCTCGCGGCGTTTAATGATCCACAAAGTCGTTACGCGTTTTGCCTGACCTGCGCAAACGTACGTTAAACCCCGTCCCCTCTTCCGGTGAAGAGGGGATTTTTTTCTTTTGAAGAACAAGAAATCACTACCATGCAGAAGAAATCGATTTATGTAGCCTACACTGGCGGTACCATCGGGATGCAGCGCTCTGAAAACGGCTATATTCCTGTGTCCGGTCATCTTCAACGTCAGCTTGCCCTGATGCCGGAATTCCACCGCCCGGAAATGCCTGACTTTACCATCCACGAGTACGAGCCGCTGATGGACTCCTCCGATATGACGCCGGAAGACTGGCAGCATATCGCGGATGACATCAAAGCCCATTACGACCAGTACGACGGCTTTGTGATCCTGCATGGTACCGACACCATGGCCTTTACCGCCTCGGCGCTCTCCTTCATGCTGGAAAACCTGAGCAAACCGGTGATTGTCACCGGCTCGCAAATTCCGCTGGCGGAACTGCGCTCGGATGGACAGATTAACCTGCTTAACTCCCTCTACGTGGCGGCGAACTACCCGATTAACGAGGTCTCGCTGTTCTTCAACAACCGTCTGTATCGTGGCAACCGTACCACCAAAGCGCACGCCGATGGGTTTGACGCCTTCGCCTCACCAAACCTGCAACCGCTGCTGGAAGCGGGTATTCATATTCGTCGTCTGGGCACGCCGCCTGCGCCGACCACCTCAGGCGAGCTGATCGTTCACCCGATCACCCCGCAGCCGATCGGTGTGGTAACCATTTATCCGGGCATCTCTGCTGATGTGGTGCGTAACTTCCTGCGCCAGCCGGTAAAAGCGCTGATTTTGCGCTCCTACGGTGTGGGTAACGCGCCGCAGAACAGTGAATTCCTGAAAGAGCTGCAGGAAGCGAGCGAGCGCGGGATTGTGGTGGTTAACCTGACGCAATGTATGTCCGGCAAGGTCAATATGGGCGGCTATGCCACCGGTAACGCTCTGGCGCATGCGGGGGTGATCAGCGGATTCGATATGACCGTCGAGGCCACACTGACTAAACTTCATTATTTACTGAGTCAGGATCTGGACATCCAGTCCATTCGCAGCGCCATGATGCAAAACCTGCGCGGCGAACTGACCCCGGACGAATAAGGAGGCCTCATGAAGCAACGCGCCCTGTTACTGGTCGATTTGCAAAATGATTTCTGCGCGGGCGGCGCACTGGCCGTCGCAGAAGGTGACAGCACGGTCGACGTGGCCAATACCCTGATTGACTGGTGTAAATCGCGCGGTGAAGCCGTTGTCGCAAGCCAGGACTGGCATCCGGCCAACCATGGCAGTTTTGCCAGCCAGCACGGCATTGAACCCTTCAGTCAGGGTGAGCTCGACGGTCTGGCGCAAACCTTCTGGCCCGATCACTGCGTGCAGCAAACGGAAGGCGCCGCGCTGCATCCGCTGCTGAATCAGAAAGCCATCGACGCGGTGTTTCATAAAGGCGAAAACACGGCTATTGACAGCTACAGCGCCTTTTTCGATAACGGACATCGTCAGAAAACGGCGCTGGACGCGTGGTTACGTCACCACGAAATCACCGAGCTGATTGTGCTGGGTCTGGCAACCGATTACTGCGTGAAGTTTACCGTGCTGGACGCGCTCCAGTTGGGTTATACGGTCAGCGTCATCACCGACGGCTGTCGCGGGGTGAACATTCAACCGCAGGACAGCGCGCAGGCGTTTATGGATATGGCCGCTGAAGGCGCGACGCTGTATACGCTGGCAGACTGGCTGGAGACGCAGGCGTAGTCTTTTATGCCGGGGGGCGGCTTCGCCTTTCCCGGCATTTCCACTCCGATCCCCATAAAGTGAACTCCCTCGCATCACCAGCGAAGCGGCAATGCTATGCTTTTCAGGCTGTTTTTTCGCCACGCTTTTTCTGTGGCGTGGTTATTTTTATTCTGTCAAAGAGGAACACCTATGAAACGTTTGCCATTGCTGGCAGCTTTACCCTTGCTTTGCGCGTCAGTTGCTTACGCCGCTCCCCTGATGTCCGTGGGCTACTTCAACGGCGGTGGTGATGTCACTGCCGGAGCCGGCGGCGATATCAATACGCTTGATGTCCGCCAGATCACCCACCTGAACTATTCGTTTGGCCTTATCTACAATAACGAAAAAGACGAAACCAACGCCGCACTGAAAGATCCGGCGAAGCTGCATCAGATCTGGTTATCTCCGAAAGTGGCGTCCGACCTGGCGCTTATCCCACAGCTTCGTAAACAAAACCCGAATTTAAACGTTCTGCTTTCCGTCGGCGGTTGGGGTGCCCGTGGTTTCTCGGGCGCAGCAGCCACCAAAGAGAGCCGCGCGGTGTTTATCCGCTCGGCGCAGGAGATTGTTGAGAAATACGGTCTGGACGGGATCGACCTTGACTGGGAGTACCCGGTAAACGGCGCATGGGGACTGGTCGCAAGCACACCTGCTGACCGGGATAATTTCACCGCCCTGCTGAAAGAGCTGCGTGCCGCCTTCGGGCAGAAAAAACTGGTCACGATTGCGGTTGGGGCCAATGCGGAAAGTCCGAAAAGCTGGGTCGATGTGAAAGCCATCGCTCCCCTTCTCGACTATATCAACCTGATGACCTACGACATGGCGTACGGCACTCAGTATTTTAACGCGAACCTGTATGACTCCAGCGCCTGGCCGACCGTGGCGGCAGCAGATAAATACAGCGTCGATTTTGTGGTGAACAATTATCTGGCCGCGGGGCTGAAGCCACAGCAGATGAACCTTGGGATTGGTTTCTATGGGCGCGTGCCAAAACGAGCTGTAGAACCGGGCATTGACTGGAGCAAGCCCGATGCGCAAAACAATCCGGTGACACAGCCTTACTTCGGCCCACAGGAGATCGGGTTGTTCAGATCACTCGGTTATGACCTGACCAAAGATACCTACGTGAAGTACAACGATATCGTGAAGAAACTGCTAAACGACCCGCAAAAGCGCTTTACTGAACACTGGGACGACCAGGCGAAAGTGCCGTGGCTTTCCGTGAAGGGCGCCGACGGAAAGGATCTGTTTGCCCTCTCGTATGAGAATCCACGTTCCGTCGCTATCAAAGCGGACTATATCAAAGAGAAAGGTCTGGCAGGCGCAATGTTCTGGGAGTATGGGGCGGATGATAATAACCAGTTAGCGAAGCAGCTGGCGGAGTCGCTCGGGATCCCGCATAAGTAGTGAGGCAATCAAACCCTCTCCCACCGGGCTGAGGGTTCCCCACAAAATAATGCCTGCACGGAGGACTCCCTCTCCCTTGAGGGAGAGGGTTGGGGTGAGGGGGAACATATGGCTGTAGAGGTAATTCCGTTCACTTTACGTTCCTTGCTGCTCTGTAACAACATGACCCGTGAACGTGCCAGGGTGGCTCAGTCGCCACCACCCTGGCAACCCGGGCTCCCGGCGGTAAATCGCCGCTTCGCGGTGCCTTCGGCTTATTCCTTCCGGCTTATCGGGGACGGGCGGATGTAACGTCCCTGTAAAGCCGCCCTCTCGGCGCATCCATGCGCCTCGCCCCGGCCTGCAGGAAACGCCTCAGCGATTTACAGCCGGACCAGGGCGTCGCTGTAAGTCATTCATTTTCCTGAAACAACTTTCGTCGCTTTCGGTAAAAAAATTACTGGGGATCCCTCAACCCACCGGGAGAGGGTTGAGTAAGGGCATCAACCCGCACCGTTATTGCATTTTCATCGTCGCAATCGGCTTTGGTGTGATACCAAACTCTTCCTTCAGTTCACGCTTGCTCTTCATCACCATCTGGCCGTTGGTATCGATTGTCATGTGTTGCGCATCAGTGTTGTTGCGCGCCTGCCACAGCATGACCAGCTGCAGACTGTTCTCTTTTTGCTCCGGGGTTAAGGCAACGCCATCAGGCCATTTCCCCAGCTCAACGGCGGTGACCAGACGCTGATAAACTTCCGGCGTCATACCGTTAATCATGTCATCAATATTCACGATCTCTCCCTTTCAAAGGAATAATTTGCTGAATCGTTTTTTCAACCTTTAATCTGATCGCCGTTTTCATCGTCGCTGAAGCTCAGAGAAGCTGAGTTTACGCAGAAACGCTCGCCCGTGGGCTGAGGGCCATCCGGGAAGACATGCCCCAGGTGCGCATCGCAGTTGCCACATCGAATTTCGGTACGCACCATCCCGTGCGACGAGTCAGTTAAGTAGCGGATCGCGTCATCGCTCACCGGCTCGTAAAAGCTCGGCCAGCCGCAGCCAGAATCGTATTTCGTTTGTGAATTGAACAGGGGGGCGTCACAGACCAGGCAATGGTATACGCCATCGCGTTTGTTATGCAGTAAACGCCCGGTAAATGGCGGCTCCGTGCCGTGATTCTGCGTCACGTAAAACTGCATTTCTGTGAGGTTTTTTTTCAAATCGTCAGGGTTACGTTGGTTCGACATATGCTTACATCTCGCTGTAGAAACAGACACCTTTTAACCCGGATTCTAACAAAACATTAACACCCTTGCGTGCACTTTTGATCTAAACTTATGTGTCGCGAAAAGGCGGTCAGGCAATTGTGATCATGCTCACATATTTATCCTGCGAGGCCTTTAAAATTCCGGGCGCAGCCCCCATGTGGTTGCTAGCTCAAAGGGAAAGTGAGGCGAGTCAGTCGCACAAACGTTAGTCACAGGATTGATTTGTCGCAATGATTGACACGATTCCGCTTGACGCTGCGTAAGGTTTTTGTAATTTTACAGGCAACCTTTTATTCACTAACAAATAGCTGGTGGAATATATGACTATCAAAGTAGGTATCAACGGTTTTGGCCGTATCGGCCGTATTGTTTTCCGTGCTGCTCAGAAACGTTCTGACATCGAAATCGTTGGTATCAACGATCTCCTGGACGCTGAATACATGGCGTACATGCTGAAGTACGACTCAACTCACGGTCGTTTCGACGGCACCGTTGAAGTGAAAGACGGCCACCTGGTTGTTAATGGCAAAACCATCCGCGTTACTGCTGAGAAAGACCCAGCTAACCTGAAATGGAACGAAATCGGTGTTGACGTTGTTGCTGAAGCAACCGGTATCTTCCTGACCGACGAAACTGCGCGTAAACACATCACCGCGGGTGCGAAAAAAGTTGTTCTGACTGGTCCTTCCAAAGACAACACCCCAATGTTCGTTCGTGGTGCTAACTTCGAAACTTACGCTGGCCAGGATATCGTTTCTAACGCATCCTGCACCACCAACTGCCTGGCACCGCTGGCAAAAGTTATCAACGACAACTTCGGCATCATCGAAGGTCTGATGACTACCGTTCACGCGACCACCGCTACTCAGAAAACCGTTGATGGCCCGTCTCACAAAGACTGGCGTGGCGGCCGTGGCGCGGCTCAGAACATCATCCCATCCTCTACCGGTGCTGCTAAAGCGGTAGGTAAAGTACTGCCAGAACTGAATGGCAAACTGACTGGTATGGCGTTCCGCGTTCCAACTCCTAACGTATCCGTTGTTGACCTGACCGTTCGTCTGGAAAAAGCTGCTTCTTACGAAGACATCAAGAAAGCAATCAAAGCTGCTTCCGAAGGCCCAATGAAAGGCGTTCTGGGTTACACCGAAGACGACGTTGTATCTACCGATTTCAACGGCGAAGTATGCACTTCCGTGTTCGATGCTAAAGCAGGTATCGCACTGAACGACAACTTCGTTAAACTGGTATCCTGGTACGACAACGAAACCGGCTACTCTAACAAAGTACTGGACCTGATCGCTCACATCTCCAAATAAACTGGAATGAGTGCTTGATCCAAAAAGGCGACTTCGGTCGCCTTTTTTATTTATAAGACAGAGGATTGCTTAATGATTAATAAAATTTTTGCACTTCCGGTAGTCGAACAACTTACCCCTGTGCTCTCCCGTCGCCAGATTGATGGCGCTGATGTTATCGTCGTTGACCACCCGCGTGTGAAAGCCTCCGTTGCGCTGAACGGCGCCCACCTGCTCTCCTGGAAACCGGAAGGTGAAACGGAAGTGCTGTGGCTGAGCGATGCGACCTCTTTCAAAAAAGGAGCGGCGATCCGCGGCGGCGTGCCTGTCTGCTGGCCATGGTTTGGCCCGTCAGCGCAGCAGGGACTGCCTTCTCATGGTTTTGCCCGCAACCAGCAGTGGACCCTGAAAGCGCATAACGAAGATGATAACGGTGCCGTGCTGACCTTTGAGCTTCAGGCCAATGACGAGACCCGTGCGCTGTGGCCGCACGAGTTTACCCTGTACGCCCGCTTCAAGCTGGGTAAAACCTGCGAGATTGAGCTGGAAGCGCACGGCGAGTTTGAAACGACCTCTGCCTTGCACACCTACTTCAACGTGGGTGATATCAGCGCGGTAAAAGTGAGCGGCCTTGGCGATACCTATATCGACAAAGTGGACAATGCAAAAGAAGGGAAACTCAGCGACGGCGTGCAGACCTTCCCTGACCGTACCGACCGCGTTTACCTGCATCCGGAAGCGTGCAACGTGATCCACGACAGCGCCCTCAACCGTGGCATCGAAGTGATTCACCATCATCACAGCAACGTGGTGGGCTGGAACCCAGGTCCGGCGCTCTCAGTGAGCATGGCCGACGTGCCCGATGACGGTTACAAAACGTTTGTCTGCGTCGAAACGGCCTGCGTCACTACGGCGCAAAAAGCCAGCGAAGAAAAACCGTCTCGCTTAGGGCAGACTATTCGCATTGTGAAGCGCTAAGACGCGGTATTATTTTGACCGCACCAGCACAATGCAAACGGGGCGCAAGCGCCCCATTATAATGCAAAGCATGCACTATTTTAATGCACAATCAGAACTTGTAGGTCACACCGACAGAGAAAATACCCGCCCAGGACTTGTCGACCATTGGGCTGTCTTTCACTTCGTCGCTCAGACGCTCGTAACGGCCAGTACCGTATACGTTCCAGTCACCCAGGAAGTTGTAGCTCGCGGTCAGCTCCAGGTACGGATCCCAGCCATCATCTGCGCTGTAACTCTTCAGACCGCTACGACGGGACTCATTCTTAGAGACGCCATAGTAGTAGTCGTTGTAGTTCTCACTGTTGTACTGCACACCAATACCTGGCGTCAGCGTTAACGCACCGTTCGTGTAGCGATAGAGCCAGGCCAGATCCCAGATAAAGCCGTTGCTGTTATCCAGCGTGTCTCCCGCCAGCGCGGTACGCAGGAAGCCATACTCGGTGTTATGCACATAAGAGAGACCCGCCATCATGGTGCTCTTACGCTTGTCGAGTCGACGCAGGGCGTGGCTGTCGCTGTCACCCGGTTTGAAGTGCGTCGGATCGTAGTAGGCCATAATGGAGAGCTTATCGGCCGTATCGTTCCACAGATAGTAGCCGCCGCCGAGTCCACGGAACCAGAAGTTATCGCCTTCATAGGTGACAACCGGAACGGGATAAACATCACGATCATACTGTTTATACGGGCTGTTAATGACGCCAACGCCCGCACCTACCGTCCACTGGCTTTCCGCCTGTGCGGTGCTAACTGCGGTCGCGGCGAGTACGCCCAATGCCAGAAGTTTGAGTTTGGTCACAATCCATTCTTTCCTGTAGTCAAATAATCAGCGGGAGAAGTGTAACCGCCAGACCCGTACTTCCCCAAATTTTTTGCCTGCTAATCAGTTTGATTAACCCGTTATTTTTCATTTTTCAGATGACAGGCCGTTTTCACTTCTGTGACCGCAGGGTGAAAAATGCCCGTATGACATATAACGGCAATGGATATTTTTGGATGAGTTATTGATATGTCATTGAAATTAGATTTTATCAGCATGCAAGTTTTGCAAATGCCATCTACGCTTTAATTTAAGAAGAGTTTTCCTGCACGCCCCGCGGTTCTTAGCGTCTGACCTGGCACACAGGTTGCTGCTCTGGCAGTGAGGTGCGAGAGATTCTCTTCCGGGAGCCTCCACTACTCATACGAACGGCTCTTATCCTGTGCTAAAAAACGAAAGGACGGCATGCCATGAATATATTCGATCACTATCGCCAGCGCTATGAAGCTGCCAAGGACGAAGAGTTCACACTGCAGGAGTTTCTTACCATCTGTCGGCAAGATCGCAGTGCCTATGCCAACGCGGCAGAACGGCTATTGATGGCTATTGGTGAGCCAAACATGGTTGATACTGCCCAGGAACCACGGCTTTCCCGTCTCTTTTCGAATCGGGTGGTCGCCCGATACCCGGCGTTTGAAGAGTTCTATGGCATGGAAGATGCCATCGAGCAAATCGTCTCCTACCTGAAGCATGCTGCTCAGGGTCTGGAAGAGAAGAAACAGATCCTCTATTTACTCGGCCCGGTGGGTGGCGGTAAATCGTCGCTGGCTGAACGGCTGAAATCGCTGATGCAGCGCGTGCCTATCTATGTGCTGAGCGCCAACGGTGAACGCAGCCCGGTGAACGACCATCCGCTGTGCCTGTTTAACCCGCAGGAAGATGCGCAAATTCTGGATAAAGAGTACGGCATTCCGCGTCGTTATCTCGGCACCATCATGTCGCCGTGGGCGGCGAAACGCCTGCATGAGTTTGGTGGCGATATCACCAAATTCCGCGTCGTGAAAGTGTGGCCATCCATTCTGGAGCAGATCGCCATCGCCAAAACGGAACCGGGTGATGAGAACAACCAGGACATCTCGGCGCTGGTCGGGAAAGTCGATATCCGTAAGCTGGAAAATTACGCCCAGAATGACCCGGATGCCTACGGCTACTCCGGCGCACTGTGCCGGGCAAACCAGGGCATTATGGAATTCGTCGAGATGTTTAAAGCACCCATTAAAGTGCTGCATCCACTGCTGACGGCCACCCAGGAGGGGAACTACAACGGGACGGAAGGTATCTCTGCCCTGCCGTTCAACGGCATCATCCTGGCGCACTCGAACGAATCCGAGTGGGTCTCCTTCCGAAATAACAAAAACAATGAGGCGTTCCTTGACCGTGTGTACATCGTTAAAGTGCCTTATTGCCTGCGGATCTCCGAAGAGATCAAAATTTACGAAAAACTGCTTAACCACAGTGAGCTAATGCATGCCCCATGCGCACCGGGCACGCTGGAAACGCTGTCGCGCTTCTCCATCCTGTCGCGTCTGAAAGAGCCGGAAAACTCCAGCATCTACTCCAAAATGCGCGTGTATGACGGGGAAAGCCTGAAAGATACCGACCCGAAAGCGAAGTCGTATCAGGAGTACCGCGATTACGCGGGTGTCGACGAGGGCATGAACGGTCTGTCCACGCGTTTCGCGTTTAAGATCCTCTCCCGCGTGTTTAACTTCGACCATGCGGAAGTGGCGGCCAACCCGGTCCATCTGTTCTATGTGCTGGAGCAGCAGATTGAACGCGAGCAGTTCCCACAGGAGCAGGCGGAACGTTATCTTGAGTTCCTGAAAGGTTATCTGATCCCGAAATATGCCGAGTTTATTGGCAAAGAGATCCAGACGGCCTACCTGGAATCCTATTCAGAATACGGGCAGAACATCTTTGACCGTTACGTCACCTATGCTGACTTCTGGATCCAGGATCAGGAGTACCGCGACCCGGATACCGGACAGCTGTTTGACCGTGAATCCCTGAACGCGGAGCTGGAAAAAATTGAGAAGCCTGCCGGGATCAGCAACCCGAAAGACTTCCGTAACGAGATTGTGAACTTCGTACTGCGTGCCAGAGCGCATAACAACGGTCGTAATCCGAACTGGACCAGCTACGAGAAACTGCGCACGGTCATCGAGAAGAAAATGTTCTCTAATACCGAGGAGCTGTTACCCGTCATTTCGTTTAACACCAAAACCTCAACTGACGAGCAGAAAAAACACGACGATTTTGTCGACCGTATGATGGAAAAAGGCTACACCCGCAAACAGGTTCGTTTGCTGTGCGAATGGTATCTGCGCGTACGGAAATCGTCTTAAAACAAGTGCCCGGTAGCGTTTAACGCTCACCGGGCCGACAAAATGCAAGTTGGCAAATGCAGTACGGGGGGTATATGACCTGGTTTATTGACCGGCGTCTGAACGGCAAAAACAAGAGCATGGTGAATCGCCAGCGCTTCTTGCGCCGTTACAAAGCGCAAATTAAACAGTCGATCTCCGAGGCCATCAACAAACGCTCGGTAACCGACGTCGACAGCGGCGAGTCTGTCTCCATCCCCACCGATGACATCAGCGAACCGATGTTTCATCAGGGGCGTGGCGGCCTGCGCCATCGCGTACACCCAGGTAATGACCACTTCGTTCAGAACGACAGAATCGAGCGCCCACAAGGAGGCGGCGGCGGTTCTGGAAGCGGTCAAGGACAGGCCAGCCAGGATGGTGAAGGTCAGGATGAATTCGTCTTTCAGATCTCAAAAGATGAGTATCTCGACCTGCTCTTTGAGGATCTGGCGCTGCCTAATCTGAAAAAGAACCAGCACCGTCAGCTTAACGAATACAAAACCCATCGCGCGGGTTATACCGCAAACGGCGTACCGGCCAATATCAGCGTCGTTCGTTCGCTGCAGAACTCGCTGGCGCGGCGCACGGCCATGACGGCCGGTAAACGGCGGGAGCTGCGCGAACTGGAAAGCAGCCTGAAGGTGGTAGAAAACACAGAACCAGCGCAACTGCTGGAAGAAGAGCGCCTGCGTAAAGAGATTGCCGAGCTGAGGGCGAAGATTGAGCGGGTACCGTTTATTGATACCTTCGACCTGCGCTATAAAAACTACGAAAAACGGCCGGAGCCTTCGAGCCAGGCTGTCATGTTCTGTCTGATGGACGTCTCCGGTTCAATGGACCAGGCCACCAAGGATATGGCGAAGCGTTTTTACATTCTGCTCTATCTGTTCCTGAGCAGAACCTATAAGAACGTGGAAGTGGTTTATATTCGCCACCACACCCAGGCCAAAGAGGTGGATGAACATGAGTTCTTCTACTCACAGGAGACCGGCGGCACCATCGTATCGAGCGCCCTGAAGCTGATGGATGAGGTAGTGAAAGAGCGTTACGATCCGGCTCAGTGGAACATCTATGCCGCGCAGGCGTCGGATGGCGACAACTGGGCGGATGATTCGCCGCTGTGTCACGACATTCTGGCGAAGAAAATTTTGCCGGTGGTGCGTTACTACAGCTATATCGAAATCACGCGTCGTGCTCACCAGACGCTGTGGCGTGAATATGAACATCTGCAATCGATGTTCGAAAATTTCGCCATGCAACACATCCGTGACCAGGATGATATCTATCCGGTGTTCCGGGAGCTGTTCCACAAGCAATCGGCCACCAGCAATGCCTGACCCCACAGCCAGCGACACGCTGGCTGTTTTCTTTCCCCTTCGTCCATCCCCTTCGCAAAAAGATCTGTGCTACTGTTGGAAACTGCGTATTGGCAGATAACAGGTAAACTGACTATGTCTGATGAGGTTAAGGGTACGGCTACCCACCAGCAACTCATTTCGCTGTTAACGCAGCAAGGTGCGCGCTTTCGCGTGATGGAGCACGAGGCCGTAGGAAAATGCGAAGCGGTAAGCGAAATCCGCGGAACCGATCTGGGGCAAGGCGCAAAAGCGCTGGTCTGCAAAGTGAAGGGAAACGGCGTAAAAAAACACGTTCTGGCGATCCTGGCCGCAGACCAGCAGGCCGACCTGAGCCAGCTTGCCAGCCATTTCGGCGGCTTAAAAGCCTCTCTCGCAAGCCCGGCCGAAGTCGATCATCTGACCGCCTGCGTGTTTGGTGCTATCCCACCGTTTAGCTTCCATCCGGATCTGACGCTGGTCGCCGACCCGCTCCTGTTCGAGCGTTTTGACGAAATCGCGTTCAATGCCGGTCTGCTGGAAAAATCCGTGATCATGGATACCCGGGATTATCTGCGCATTGCCCGCCCTGAACTGGTGACGTTTCGTAAAGCGTGACCGTGATGGCTGACGCCTCTGTCAGCCTCTCTTTTCCAGAAACAGAACTGATGCGATCAAAATCACCGCAATAGCGAAAAACGATGAGGAGATAATCAGCGTTTCAACAAACATGTGATCGTTCATCTTAGCGACCCTTTGCGATGCCTGATGCCGTTTTATCCCCTGCAAATGACACGGATATGACAATCCCCTATTTTTTTTAAAACACTGTCGTCAGCCGTTTTTCCGCGTAAAGTAAGCAGGCTTACTATTCTGGCAAGGACTCCTCATGTTTGACCCTACACTGCTTATTCTACTGGCACTCGCTGCACTCGGCTTTATCAGCCATAACACCACCGTCGCCATCTCGATCCTGGTGTTGATCATTGTGCGCGTCACCCCGTTAAACACTTTTTTCCCGTGGATAGAAAAACAAGGCCTGACGATCGGGATAATCATTTTGACCATTGGGGTGATGGCCCCCATTGCCAGCGGCACGCTTCCGGCCTCAACGCTGCTGCACTCGTTTGTTAACTGGAAATCACTGGTGGCTATCGCGGTGGGGATTTTCGTGTCATGGCTGGGTGGTCGCGGCGTCACGTTGATGAGCAGCCAGCCCTCGCTGGTGGCTGGCCTGCTGGTGGGAACGGTGCTTGGCGTGGCGCTCTTTCGCGGCGTTCCGGTGGGCCCGCTCATTGCCGCCGGGCTGGTTTCGCTGTTTATTGGGAAGTCGTAGTCAGGCTGGCAATATAGCGCGCGGGCGTTTGCCCCAGCCCCTTTTTAAACATCGTAATAAAGGCGGTGGTGGAGTCATAACCAAGTGACTGCGCCACCTGCTGAACTGACTTCCCGCCAATCAGCAGCTGCAACGCCACAATCAACTGCAGCTGATGGCGCCAGCGGCGAAAGCTTAAACCCGTCTCTTTGACCACCAGCCGCGCCAGGTTTCGCTCGCTCATGGCAAAGTGGCTCGCCCATTGCGCCAGCGTCTGCCACGCAGCGGGCTCTTCCGCCATCTTTTCGCTCATCAACCGAATTTTAGGATGAGGGGAAACGGGCAGCTGTAAATGCTCCTGACGCTGAAGCGGCAGTTCATCAAACAGCACATCCACCAGACGCGAGGTGGTGGCAAGCGGCAGTTGCTCACGCGTTTTTCCCGCCAGCGACAGAATCAGCTCCCGCACCAGCGGCGATATTTTCAGGGTACAGCACCGGTCCGGCAGACTGACGGCACCAGGTTCAATAAACAAAAAGCAGAGCTGAGCGCCTGGCGTGGCCCTGTTGCTGTGGGGCATCTGCCCGGGGATCCACACGGCATACTGGGGCGGTACCATCAGCATGGCATTTTCTACCTCGCAGGTGATTGCACCACCCAGCGCCAGAATCAGCTGCCCTTTGCGGTGCTGATGGAGCGGAATATATTGCTCCTGCGCTACCACGCGGATGCGAAACGCGACCGCGGCATCGAATTGGCTATCGGGATCGTAGCCGTCGAGTCCCAGACCGTTCATCAGGTTGTCCGATATTAGCGATAAACTGTCATTTTAGCCTGATTTCAACCACGGCGAAAATCGGTATTGTGTGCGCTCGCCTGAACGTATGAGAAAACAATGACTACTGCTACTCGCAAAGGCGCGCTGCTGATCGCCGGCATTCTGATGATTGCCACGACGCTTCGCGTCACCTTTACCGGCGCAGCGCCGCTGCTCGATACCATTCGCCTTGAATATGGATTAACCACCGCGCAAACCGGCCTGCTAACCACCCTGCCACTATTAGCGTTTGCCCTTGTCTCGCCGCTTGCCGCGGGCGTAGCTAGGCGTATCGGCATGGAGCGCAGCCTGTTCCTCGCCCTGCTGCTGATCTGCGCCGGGATTGCCGTGCGCTCTCTGCCCTCTGCGGCCCTGCTGTTTACCGGCACGGCGGTGATCGGTTGCGGTATCGCGCTCGGGAATGTGCTATTACCGGGCTTAATCAAACGCGACTTTCCCGGCCAGGTTGCCCGCCTTACCGGGGCCTATTCCCTGACGATGGGCGTTTCGGCGGCGCTCGGTTCGGCGCTGATTGTTCCTCTCGCCCAGGGAGCCGCAGGCTGGCATGGCGCGCTGCTAATGCTGATGATCTTTCCCCTGCTGGCGCTGCTGCTCTGGCTGCCGCAGTGGCGCCAGAAGCAGGTCGCTACGGTGACGGGTGCAGGGGCGCTGCACAACCGCGCCATATGGCGTTCTGCCCTCGCCTGGCAGGTGACGCTCTTTCTCGGCATTAACTCGCTGATTTACTACGTCATCATCGGCTGGTTACCCGCGATATTACTCAGCCACGGCTACAGCGAAGCGCAGGCAGGCTCCATGCACGGGCTCTTACAGCTGGCCACGGCCATTCCGGGCCTTGCCGTACCGCTGATCCTGCATCGCCTGAATGATCAACGCGGGATCGCCGGCGCCGTAGCCCTGATGTGCGCAGTAAGTGCGGCCGGTTTCTGGTTTGCACCGGATTTGGCAGTCGTGTGGACGCTGGTGTTTGGCTTTGGCACCGGAGCAACGATGATCCTCGGTCTGACGTTCATCGGCCTGCGCGCCAGCTCTGCTCATCAGGCGGCGGCACTGTCCGGTATGGCGCAGTCGATTGGTTATCTGCTAGCCGCCTGCGGGCCTCCGCTGATGGGGAAAATTCACGATACCGCCGGTGACTGGCAGATCCCCCTTCTGGCCTGCGCGCTGGCCTCGGTGGTGATGGCCATCTGCGGCATGCTTGCCGGGCGCGACCGGGAGATCACGCCCCGCTAAAAACAG
This sequence comes from Enterobacter sp. A8, assembly GCF_004296595.1. Lineage (NCBI taxonomy): Bacteria > Pseudomonadati > Pseudomonadota > Gammaproteobacteria > Enterobacterales > Enterobacteriaceae > Enterobacter > Enterobacter sp. A8. The sequence goes on along the minus strand of NZ_SCMF01000001.1, from coordinate 22,767 downwards.
TGGCAGACCTGACGGTCTGCCTGTTATTTATCCTCGTGCCGCACGCAGCATCGCCTCTACTAACACCACCGGACGCCCCGCCAGCGCTGCACGCTCGTGCTGGAATAAGGTAATCACGAAGAACGGATGGGTGACTAGCTCTGCGGCACGGATTTCCCCCTGCTCGTCCCAGCCCGTCACGCGCATATCACCGCTCTCCAGCTCTTGCGCAAATTCCGGGGATACGCCGTAGTTGCAGTGATATCCCTCTTCAATTTCCGGCTTGCCGTAGGCTTTCGCAATAAGCGTGTTGTTGCGCAGTTCAATCGCATCGGTTTTTTCCACCAGCGAGCAGGTCAGCGGCGCAATCACCATTGAGCCTTCGGTGTCCGTTTCGGCGTGCGCCGCATCGCTCCAGCCGAGCACATTACGCGCATACTCAATCAATGCATGCTGGAAACCGCCGCAGGTGCCGAGAAACGGAATGCTGTTTTGGCGCGCGTAGCGTGCAGCGATAAAGGCGGCTTCGGTGTTTTTGTAGGGGCTTGCAGGAACCAGCCAGATGGCATCGTAACCCACCAGGTCTTCAGGGCTGGTCAGCTCCGTCGTCGCTAGCCAGTCGTAATCAGCGGTGAGATCCAGTACTGCAGCAGCATCATCAATGGCCAACGGGATCGCCTGGTGCGCAATCACATCGGGATTGTAATCGCCAACCAGCGCAATGCGCAGCGTCGTTTTAACCGGGAGGTGTTCCATGAAAGGTTCCTTATGCCAGAGTATTATCAGATAACATAAGGAACCTCAGACTACCGATCTTCTGCAATAATCACAATACCTTAAATTGGGAGGGGGAAATGATGATTCAGTGCAAGCGCGTCTATGAACAGGCAGCCCCGGAGGATGGTTATCGGGTGCTGGTGGACAGACTGTGGCCGCGAGGGGTGAAAAAAGCAGACCTTGTGCATAATGAATGGTGCAAGGCGCTCACGCCTTCTGACGGGTTACGTAAGGCCTTTCACAGTGAAACCATTGATTTCGCTGCCTTCAGCCTGGCGTATAGGGAAGAGCTGGCGCAGCATAAAGACGATGGTTTGCGTCTTGCAACCCTCGCCAGACAGCAAACCTTAACCCTTCTCTACGCCGCGAAAAATACCGAACAGAATCACGCAATGGTCTTAGCCGACTGGCTGCGCCATCTGTGATTAGCTGGCCGTCAGCGCATCGAAGGTTTGCGGTGCCTCATCCGGCGTGAGCGGCAGCAGATGTTCGGCGCGCACAAACGCAAAACCGTGCTGATTATCAAAGGCGTAGACATCGCCAGTTACCAGCCAGAGCGCGCGATCCGCTGTCGCAGGCAGCTGCGTCATCACGCCATTAACCGGGTTAACAAAGCGCTGGCCGGGCTGGCAAAGGCCAAACAACTCAACGGATTTACCCACATTGCGACGGCCTGAGGCCGTGCGGGCACCAATGATCAACGCCATGCTGCCCGGTTTAAGCTGAAACATACTTCTCTCACGATAACGGTGGCCAGAAACTGGCTAAGAATAATCCTAAAGAGAAGTGTATCGCAATCTTTGTCCTGCTGTCACCTGGCGGGTTGCGGATGATCGCGGCGGTAGAGCTCCCATTCATCGATCACTTCGCCACCGGGCAATTTACACTCCGTACGCACGCCCTGCGGGCTCTGGATTGGGATCTACTCTCCCCCTTTTTCCAGACAATAGACAGAGGCAGGGTTAGCCATCCCCACCCTATGCGGCGGCGGTGGGGCAACAGGTGGAGACGTTTTTGTGGTACAGGCCGCCAGGGGTAGCGCGAGAGCCAAAAGCAGAAATCTCATCGTGTTGATCCTTTTTACATCATCAGAAGATAAGGGTAACGGGTCGCCGTCGCTTTCTCCATCATTTCTCCATTTTAACTGCACTTTTCAACACTATAGTGAGGCGTGTTCTCCTTATGACCAGAGAACATCATTCCGTAATCAAGATGTCTTTGCCCCGGTCTCAACAACGGGGCCTTTTTCTCCCCTGCCTGCTTCTGGTGGATATATAAAATTCTCACCATTCATGTTTTACTATGGCTGAAGTCGAAATTTTCAGCATAACATGCAGATGCAGACGTCTTGTGCATGGGAGTCAACCTACGTCATGTCAGATATCATCCTGGCCCGAGTGTCAGAAACGCTCACCACGGAACAATCCCTTGAAAGTCTCGTTCGCCAGTTGCTGGAGATGCTGGAACTTGTGACCGAAATGGAGTCGACCTACCTGACGAAGGTCGATATCAATGCCCGTCTTCAGCATATTTTGTATGCCCGAAACAGTAAGCAGATGCAGATCCCGGAGGGACTAAGCGTGCCCTGGGGCGATACATTGTGCAAACGTGCGCTGGACAGTGACACCATTTTCAGTAACGAGGTTCCTGAACGCTGGGCGGATTGCGATGCCGCAAAAGCGCTCGGTATTACCACGTACATGAGCGTGCCGGTTCACCTGGCGGATGGTTCCCTGTACGGCACGCTCTGTGCGACCAGCACGGAAAAGAAGCTGCTCAGTGAACGCGGCGAACACGTGCTAAAACTCTTTGCCGGGCTGATTGCCCAGTATATTCAGAAAGAGTCGTTGCTTTCTCAACTTCGAGAAGCGAATGCAGCGCTCATCGCCTATTCCTTTACCGACGTTCTCACCGGTTTACCCAACCGCCGCGCCATCTTTGAAGATCTCAATACCCTGTTTTCTTTAGGCCGCCACCTTAAACGCAACGTAATTATCGCTTTTATCGATCTGGATGATTTTAAACGGATTAACGACCAGTACGGGCATGAAGCAGGCGATCAATTCCTCATTGAAGTCGGCAAACGTCTGTCAGATGGAAAGACCGAAGACGAGATTATCGGCCGCCTGGGGGGCGATGAGTTCCTGGTAGCCTGCCTGAGTAAAGCGGAAAATCAGGCTGATGAGGGCCAGATTAACCTGCTCAGGGCGCGGCTTCTCGACCGGATTGCCGGCCAATACGGGTTGGGCAGTGTGAGTATTGTGTACCCGGGTGCAAGCCTGGGAGTTGTCGAAGTTGATCCTGCCGGGATGGATCCGGACAGCGCATTACGCGTCGCGGATGTTGCGATGTATCAGGATAAAAAGGGTAAAGGCAAAACGCGCTTTCACGTTTTGGATTAACCCCGTACACTCTACGGCATTCTGAAAACCAAAACAGGTGATGGCATGAGAATAGGGATCCTCTTCCCGGTCGTTATTTTTATAACGGCGGTGGTTTTTTTAGCATGGTTTTTTGTCGGTGGTTACGCGGCTCCGGGAGCATAAATGAGAAAAACCACCCTCATTATGCTGCTCGTCGCCATCGTCGCCGTTGCTGGCACGCAATTTGGCTGGTGGTAACACCGCAACGTAAAAAGGCCGCCATCTGGCAGCCTTTTTTAACGCTTATCAAACTTAGCTTTTGATTTTTCTGTAGATAAACAGAACAACCAGCGCGCCGATCACGGCGACAGCAAAACTGCCGAAGTTGAAACCGTCAACTTTGCCAAACCCGAACAGCGTACTGATCCAGCCGCCGACGACCGCGCCGACAATACCCAGTATCACGGTAACGATAAAACCACCGCCATCTTTGCCCGGCATGATCCACTTCGCCAGAATACCCGCAATAAGCCCAAAGATAATCCAGGATAAAATTCCCATAACTTTCCTCTCTGTATGGTTTTTGTCATTAAATCAACGACACAAAAAGGATAGCACAGGATCCGGGAAAGGAAATTTGTGATTAGTATCACAGCGAGAGAGTGCGCATTTAGTATCCAAAACCGCACCACACGAAATGTGGGGTTGCAACTTAAGATGAGAAAGATTATCTTTCTCAACACTGAATAGTTGAGTTAAACGCTCAGGTATTCAGTACGACATTGCTCACATTGCTTCCAGTATTTTTGCCCACGCTTTAGTGGGCATTTTTTTGCCCGCTTACACGGCGATAAAGGCATAGCGGTTGCGTCCTGCGCGTTTTGCCTGATAGAGCGCCTGGTCAGCCGCAATAATAATGTTCTGCTGGCTGCCTGCAATGTCAACGGCACGTGCGGTTGACACCCCGACGCTGACCGTTACCCGTCCAAAGGGGCTAAAGGCATGCTCAATATGCAGTGAAAATACATTGCGGATGATCGTCTGGGCCAGGCGGATGGCTTCCTGAATATCGGCGTCTGGCAGGATCAGCGCAAACTCTTCGCCGCCATAACGCGCCACAAGCTGGTTGTTGCGGGTAAGGCTCTCTCTGAGGCTATTCCCCAGTAGGGTAAGGCATCGGTCTCCTTCTGGGTGACCGTAGTTATCATTGTATTTTTTGAAATAATCGACATCGACAATGAGGATAGAAATTGGCGTGTCGTTATCCGCACACGCGGCGATTTCAGACAGAATTTTTTCATCAAACGTGCGGCGGTTGAAAAGCCCCGTCAGCGCATCTTCAGAGGCTATTATCTTGAGCTCTTTGTTATCTCTGGTTTTTCTGGACAGATCCGAATAGAGAAAATAAGACGCGACGATAAGCGCCACGGTAAAAATAAGAATGAGTACGGCGAGCTGAATGGCCTGCTTACGCCAGGCTGCAAGTGCTTCTTCTTTACTCACTGCAACGGTGGTAACCAATCCGTAACGTTTGTTTTTCTCAAAAGCGAAAATGCGTTCGACTTTATCAAACCGCGAAACCGAGCTGGCAATCCCGGAATTTTGTACCTTCAGGTATTCTCTGAACAGGGGTGAGTCTGAAACAATCGCGCCAATGTAGTTATTTTTAAACGGATAGCGAACCAGCAACACGCCGGATTGTGTCGTGAGGCCAATGACACCAGCATGGCCAATATTAATCTGCCCGTACAGTGCCAGAAAATTTTCGATTCCAAGCGTCACCACGACAACGCCGTTAAAGTCTCCGGTCTGCGTTTCAAGCCGTCGACTGATCGTAATCACCCATTTCCCGTTCGTTCTGCTCACGACCGGCTGGCCAATAAAAATCTGCTGACTTTTATTTTCCTTGTGATAGATAAAAAACGATCTGTCAGCCCCTTTTCGCGGCCCGGAAAAACGTCCGTACAATGCCGTAAAGATGTCACCATTGACATCGTAAATAACCACATTGTTAATCTGGCTAAGAAGATTATCCTGATTTTCTATTATCCGCTGAATATTGGTCGCCTGTTCCGGGGTCATACCATAAATGTCGATCATGTCTGAAATGGTGGTGATCAGCATTTCGCTTTGACGCATGATCCCCTCAGTATAAACATCCAGGGTATGGCTCAGGTTAGCAACGCCGGTATTAATTTGCTGAATTGACTGCTGTCTGGACGTGGTAATTTGGACCGCAAGCGACAACGAGATGATCAACGAGACAATGATGACAGTAATGGTTGTTGTGTAAAAAGTATTTTTCACATGCACGAGCTTTTCCACCTTATCACGCCTGACATCCCTGGCTGACAACTCGTGTCACTGTAACAAAGGTCAGGATAAGAGGAAAATAAATTGCACTTAAGCGCACAATAAGAAGCGGTTATTATTTTGCTTCACGAAAATTTGCGTCAGGGTTATTACGGAGATCCCTGGCACCTGCCGTTCTCCCCCGTGAGTACCAGGCTTGTACCCTGCCCCGGCTGTGTTAAGATTCACCCCATCAGGGAGCTGACAGGATAACCGGAAAATGAAAAAAATCATTGCCGTTGCTATCGTATCAACGATTCTGGTCATTCTGTCTCTGTATGCGGTGAACGCGGTTATCATCAGCCAGCAGAAGGATAAACAGCGTGAGATCGCCCAGACGCTTTTGCACTATTCCGAAGGATTATCCGAAAGCATCGCGCTGGCCCTTAAAGAGGTAACAACCCGAGGCTGCGATCAAATCAGCCTTGATCGCTACAGAAAGCTAAAACTCGACAGCCCCTATTTTTCCGATATCGGTTTTGTTGAAAATGGGCAAGTCGTCTGTACTGCCTTTTGGGGTAAGCTCGCCACTCCAGTCCCTCTACCGACAGAACTCCATAAAACACCAAGAGGCTTTCTGTTAGCGCAGTTTTCGAGAAAAGATTTTTTCACTGGCAACGCGGCAATCTATAATAATGTAATTATTTTCACCTCGCGTTATGCCTACGATAAATTCACGCCGGTTACGGCAAACTATGCGCTGAGTACCACGACGAAAGATTTCGACCGGACATTTTTCTCGGTTAAGCCAGATATCATAAAACACCACTGGCCAGATTCAGCGCTTTTTACCCTGACCCTGACGCAGTGCAGCACGCGATGGGACATATGCGTTACGGTGAAGCATTACGACGCGGGCCTGGCTTCGCTCCCCATTGTGGTGTTTATTCTTCTGACGACTATTCTGTGTTTTATCTGGACCGCAATCTCGTTGTTTTTCATGCGCATTTACGAAGATCGCTTCTCACTGGAGCGAACGCTGGTTAAGGCGGTAAAAAACAATTCTATCAGCGTTAACTACCAGCCGATTATACGTATCCAGGATAAAAGCATTGTCGGGGTAGAAGTGCTGTCGAGATGGCGCGATTATCATCGCACCGATGTCTCCCCGGAACTGTTTATTCCTTTAATTAAGAAAATTGGGCTGTACCGACAGTATTATATTAATATTATTGAAAAATCGCTGTCTGAGATCGCACCGCTTGCCATTAAACATCAGCTGATGATTTCGCTGAACGTTGGGCGAACGGAGATAGAAGATGGACAGTTTATCCAGACGTTACGTCGTGAATGTGCATTTAATCACATCCCCCTGTCTTTGATAAAAGTGGAACTTTCAGAAAAAGCGGTATCCAGTGCGGATATTCTGGAAGGATTTTGTCTGGAGCTAAAAAAACTTGGGGTGAGAATATCGATAGACGATTTCGGCGTGAAAAACTCAAACCTGGACCGACTCTCTCTGCTGGAATATGACGAAATCAAAATCGATAAGTCGCTGGTGGACGGTATCAATGAACATTATAAGCAGAATATTTTTGCTATTTTTTGCGATGCGCTTGCCAGGCTCAACAAAACGCTCGTTTTCGAAGGGGTGGAAAGTGAAACCCAGTATCATTTTATTGCGGACAGGTATCCTGACGCTCTGATCCAGGGGTGGTACTTTTCAAAATCACTGACACGCAGTGAACTGGCGAAGAAACTTACGATGAGAATGCCCTTGCGGGCTACTCGTTCCCCCACTGATTAAGGAAATTCGCAATATCATCGATGCGTACCGTGCGGATCCCCGCCTCACTGGCCATTTCCTGCTGGGCTTCCTCGCTGATTTCCTCGTTGTTCGTTAACCGCGTCAGCAGCAGCTGGAAATAGTACGCCAGCGCGTCATGCTCTGACTCACTGACTGGCTCAGCGGTTTCCGTCGAATACTCGTCGACGATGTCATAATATTTAAGCGGAATATCGTTGTTCATAAACAGTCTCTCGTCTGTCATTTAGCGGGTGATGCACCGAGTATAGCGGACGCATTACGTTGACCAAAGTATTAGATAAGCAGCGCAAGTAAGGCAGCGAGAGCCGGCATAGCCTGAACATAGAGGATTTTTCGGCTGGCAGTCGCTGCGCCAAAAATTCCGGCAAGTAGCACGCAGCTCAGGAAAAAGACGGTCACAGGGACACCGCGCTCTCCGAGCCAGAGTCCCCAGAGCAGACCCGCCGCCAGAAAACCGTTATACAGCCCCTGATTCGCAGCAAGTACGCGGGTGTCTCGCGCAAAATCGGGCGTGAGATTGAAAGCCTTTTGCCCGGTTTTGGTGTTCCACAGGAACATCTCCAGCACCAGAATATAGAGATGGATTAACGCAACAATAACGATAAGTACAGTGGCTAACATGAGGCTGTCTCACACAGTCAGTGGCAAAATAAATGCCGTCCCATCGGACGGCATTTTAGTATTAACGAACCAGATGCAGGAAGTGCAGATGTTTTTCGTACTGGTCCAGTATGTCATTGATAAGCTGTTCCTGATTCCAGCCCATCACATCATAGTTCTGACCGCCCTCTTTCAGATACACTTCAGCGCGATAATAGCGGTGTTGCTCTGCCTGTTGCTCGTCATTATCCATAGCGGCAAGAGCAAAAGTTGGCGAATTATAGCCACGTAGCCTCACTTCATAAATAAAGTTCAGCTCATTGCCTAAATCAACTTCAAGCCGGAGACGATCGTCAGCCGCATCATTGATATGACTCAACGTCCCCTGCTTGTTCAGTTCTTCCTGAACCAACGTCATGGCAGGCTGGATAACGTCGTCCATAAACCGTTTCACCAGAGAACGTTTCGGCAGATAGGCAATATTGCGCAACCTTCTCTGCCACGGAATAGGGTTACGTGCGGCAGTCGGCGCAATCGTCGCCATGCTCAGACTTTCACGTTTGGTCAAATCCCGACGCAGGGCTTTTAACAGTCCGTATATTGAGATCAATAAGATCACGGAGAACGGTAATGCGCTCGCTATTGTCACGGTTTGCAGCGCGCTTAGCCCACCCGCAATCAGCAGTGCAATGGCCACAATCCCCATGAGCGAGGCCCAGAAAATTCGCTGCCATACAGGCGTGTTAGCGACGCCACCCGATGCCAGCGTATCAACAACCATCGCCCCAGAGTCAGCCGAGGTGACAAAGAAGACAATGACCATCGCCATTGCAATAAATGACAACACTGAGGAAAACGGGAAATGTTCAAGGAAATTAAACAGGGCCAGCGCGACATCCTGCTGGACGGTATTTGCCAGGTCTGTTGCTCCCTGATTCATGATGAGATAAATGGCGCTGTTACCAAACACCGTCATCCACATGAGGGTAAAACCTGCGGGAACAAACAGCACGCCCGTAACAAACTCACGAATTGTCCTGCCACGGGATACGCGCGCGATGAACATACCGACAAACGGCGACCAGGAAAGCCACCATCCCCAGTACAACAGCGTCCAGCCACCAAGCCAGTTGCTTGATTTCGGTTCGTAGGCGTAAAGGTTAAAGGTTTTACTCACTAATTCCGAAAGATAACCGCCGGTATTTTCGACAAAAGATTTCAGTAAAAGTACGGTTGGTCCAAGACACAGCACAAGCGCCAGAAGTAAAACAGCCAGACCCAGATTGAGTTCAGAGAGGATACGTATTCCCTTGTCCAGACCGGACACCACTGAAATCGTCGCTAACCCCGTAATCACCACAATCAGAATGACCTGCACCGTTTCATTGATGGGCACTCCAAAAAGGTGGTTCAGACCGGCATTAACCTGCAAAACACCGTAACCCAGCGATGTGGCAACGCCAAAGACCGTCCCTATCACCGCAAAAATATCGACTGCATGGCCGACAGGACCGTAGATGCGATCGCCGATGATGGGATAGAGTGCGGAACGCAGCGTTAATGGCAAACCGTGACGGTAGCTGAAGAATGCCAGAATCAGCGCCACTATGGCATAGATGGCCCATGCATGCAGTCCCCAGTGGAAGAACGTCAGGCGCATGGCTTCTTTCGCTGCGGCTACGGTTTCAGGGGTGCCGACGGGTGGCGAAAGGTAATGCATTACCGGTTCGGCAACGCCAAAGAACATCAGGCCGATCCCCATCCCTGCCGAAAACAGCATCGCAAACCAGGAATGGTAGCTGAAATCAGGCTGGGCATGATCCGGCCCCAGTTTGATATCACCGTAACGCGAAAGACCGAGGAAAGTAACACTCAGTAAAATCAGGGCGACAGCAAGAATGTAGAACCAGCTGGCATTGGTGAATATCTGTTGCTGCAGGAGTTTGAATTTTTTGTCGGCCAGATCCGGGAATACTGCGGCAAAGGCGACAAGAAGGAAAATTAACAAAGCAGATGTGAAGAATACCGCTTTGTTAATCTGGCTTGTAGACTTCTTTGGGATAGTATCATTTTCACTCATAATCAATTCATTCCATTATCGTAGACCGCCCCGGTTGAGAGGCGTTACCTCTCATAGAGTAGCAAAATTCAACACCCCAGGGGGACAATAATCTGAATGAATGTCAGGGTGATATAAACTGTCCGGTGACGATCGCCGCGTTATCAATAAAGCCTGCGGGGTGGACATCGGGATTTACCGATTTGCAACGTGCCGGCAGCATGTACCAGATCCGCTAACGTACGAACCTGCATTTTATCCATCACCCTGCGTCGATGTACCTTCACCGTAATTTCTGTTATGCCCAGTTCCGATGCGATTTGTTTATTTTGCAAGCCATTAATTGCCAGCTCAAAAATCTGTTTCTCACGTCGCGTCAACGCCTGGTAATTTTTGCACAGTTCAAATAACCGTTGCTGTTCCAGAAAATGGTTTGTCGCGTCGATCAATACCTCATTCACCACGCGCAAAAGTTGTTCAGGTTCGACCGGTTTGGTCAAAAAATCCCGGGCGCCTGCTTTCATTGCCCGAACGCAGGAAGGGATGGAGCCGCTCTTCGTCAGAATGAGTACCGGTATAGCGCATCCACGCGCTTTGAGTGCATCCATCACGTCAAAGCCATTCATACGCGGAAGGTTTAATTCAAGGATTAAGCATGAAGGATGATCAACGATGGGAGAGGATAAAAATTCTTCGGCATTACTGAAGTCAAACGTCTGATAGCCCGCGGCTGTTAAGAACTGAACAACAAACGACCGATATGCATCATCATCATCGATAACATAAATAACCTCTTCCATATCAATTTCTCCTGATTAAATCTTTCAGGGACATAATACGAACAGTTGCGTCCATTCCCAAAGTATTTATGACTGCTAACGTCATGCCGGATATCTTTTCCACACCAACAGTAGGTAAAATCAAACAAGCCAACCATTCGTCAACCGTCAGGCTTATTGACTGCGAGTAGCATCAGGACAATCCGAAAAAAAACTGAACTTTCACAACATTCGCTTTCGAGTGTGAATCTGTCCGCGCCACACTTTTATATTCAGAGGACGACATGATATTGACGGATGGTCAGCCAATCATCAGCTCAGTCACGCCCTTGATAAGCCAACAATAGCCGCTCATTCGCAGCCAGAATTTGAAGGGTTCGTTGTAAAAAGCCGCTTTCTGAAACTTCCGGGGGACATCCCCATCATGGCGCTAAAAGCGCGCCGGAAAGCAGTTTCATCGCTATATCCGCAAATATTTGCGATCTGTGAAATAGTCTTTCCTGGGCTTTCAAGAAGCACAGATGCAGTTTCAATACGAACCCGCGTAATGAAGTCTTTCGGACTTTCCTGGATGAGCGTTTTCATTTTACGGTTCAGCGTGCGGGTCGTCATATTCAGAGCTGCAGCAAGTTGCTTTACCGTCATTGCAGGGTTCTGATAACGAAGCAGACTCTCTGCTTTAGTCAGTAGAGGATGTCTTGAGTTAAGAAAACCTGCGGGCGCATAAATTTGCTGTGACAAAGGCTGGCTGTCAGCAACGGCCATGTCAGCTGTCAATTTTGCCAGCTCATTACCAGCATGATTGCGTACGAGGTATATAACCAGATCGACCCATGAAAGCGGGCCGCCCGCGGTTATCACATTGTCTTGTTCTGCCAGGGTTTTTCCCCATATGGGTTTTGCAAGTGGATAGCGTTCAGCGAAAGTTGGATATAACCACCACGTAGTGGTGCAGACCCGTCCGTTGAGCAAACCCGCCTCTCCCAGCACAAAACCGCCCGCACATGCTGAGGCAATACAGCTTCCCTCTGAATATTTAACTTTCAACCACTCGGCCGCATTCGATACAGCTGCTTTGTCAGCCGGAAATCTTTGCTCATCCAACTGCATACCGCTGGCAATGATCAGCTCGAAGTTGTCAGGTTCATTAAATGAGCCATCACTTTCGATGATTCGTCCCTGAACGTCCCTGACGGGCTGCCCATCCGCGGTAATCGTCCTGACGTCAAAAAATGGATCAGCCCTGGATAATTCAGGGCTCACTGTAGGGTTTAGCCTGATCACCTGATTCGCCAGCCAAAACATATCAGCCAGCCCTGCCAGCGCCGAACGCATGTTGCCCGGAAGCGCAAGTAACGCAACTCGCATTTTAACCCCAGTGCCGAAGAATGTCTTATTTCGCATGTTACCTGTCATTAATGACACTTCATACCCCCTGTCAGCATGATTACACTGCCTGAAACTGAGAAATACGGGAAATACAGTTATGCGTAAGCAAAATTTAATGTCGGTCGCGCTGCGAAAAGGAGTATTTGCTTTGTGTCTTTTATTTATGAGCAACCCGCCGCTTCTGGCACAGGATTCGGGTGTAAAAAATATCGTGCTGGTTCACGGTGCCTTTGCTGACGGATCGAACTGGTCAGCCGTCATCGCTCTCCTGCAGGACCGGGGCTACCACGTTACTGCTGTTCAGAATCCCCTGACATCCTTACGAGAGGATGTGGCTGCAACAGAGCGTGTACTTGAGCGTCAAAATGGTAACGTACTGCTCGTTGGCCATTCATGGGCAGGGGCGGTGATCACCCAGGCTGGTAATGCGAATAACGTAAAGGGGCTCGTCTATTTGTCCGCCCTTGTTCCGGACAGCAATCAGTCTGTTTCTGACGCACTTGCGCACTTCAATGCCCCCATGAAAGGTATGGAAGCCGATAAAAACGGCCTCATCTGGCTTGATAAGCCACAGTTGTTTCATCAGGTTATGGCTAATGAGCTAAGCATGAAACAGAGCCTTCTGATTTCTGCGGTGCAACAGCCTATCGCCGCTGCCGCTTTTAACGAAAAAGTGAACGCGGCAGCCTGGAGAGAGAAACCCTCCTGGTATCTCATCACAGAAAACGATAACGCGCTGAATCCGTTAGTACAGGCAAATTTTGCCCGTGAAGCAGGCGCACATATCACACGAATTCACTCAGATCATCTATCCATGATTTCTCATCCCAAAGAGGTTGCAGCACTGATTGTAAATGCTGCGCAGAGTATTCACTGACCCTTACACAACAGGACGATATGCAATGAAAATTCTCCATCTTGATTCAAGTATCAATTATGAATTTTCAGTAACCCGACAGTTGTCGGCTGAAACAGTGAAACAACTGATGGCAACCAGTCAGGGGAATCAACTGACTTACCGGGATCTTGTAAAAGACGAAATCAGCCATCTCACCGGGGAAATCGCTGCAGAATTCAGGCCTGTTACCGGACGACCCGCAACTACAACGCGTCTGGACTCTGAGCGAGAATTATCAAATGCTCTGGTCTCTGAGTTTCTTGAAAGCGACGTAATTGTTATCGGAGCGCCAATGTACAACTTTTCTGTTCCCAGCCAATTAAAAGCCTGGATGGACAGAATCGCGCAGCCAGGGAAAACCTTCAGCTACACCCCAACAGGCCCTGTTGGTCTTGCGGGGGAAAAAAGAGTCTTCATAGCCTCAGCCCGGGGTGGTTTTTATGCCGGTACGGCATTTGAAGAAATGGACTTTCAGGAGCAATTTCTGCGTAAGTTTCTGGGCTTCCTGGGGATTTCAAATGTTGTGTTTGTCCGGGCTGAAGGCGCATCTAAAGGGGAGGAAGTAAAGCTCAGAGAACTATCCCGTGCTTTCTCTTTAATACCACAAGCCATTAATACCGTTTCTGCCGCTAAGGAATAAACCATGTTGCACGCCGTCACGCTGACTTACCTGACACAACCTGATGCGATTTCTGATCATCTTGACGCACATAAACAATGGCTGCTGAGGGGGTTTGATGAAGGAGTGATTCTTTTTGCCGGCCCGCTCAGCAATGGTGCTGGCGGCTTCATTCTTTTTCAGGGGGATAACATCAGCAATATTCATAACTTTCTTCAGGATGACCCCTTTATAATTCATAACATTGCAGATGCCGAAGTAATGAGTATTGAGCCGGCGTTATGCGCGCTGGGATTCCCAAAAAAATGGGCGGAGAACGCTCGTTTCATCTGACCATTAATCACTGTAAAGCGTCCTGAAACCTATGAAATGAGTCTGTTTCATGTATTTCGAGGACGCTTTTATTTGTCATTAAACAGCGCGCCATTAAGAATAAATCTTAGAAGCATTTTTTATTTAGCTCAGTTTTGAGGCTGCCTTTTTTTAGCTTCCATCTGATTTTTTCATTCCAAATAACCTCCGAAAATACACATAAATAATTTTAAACATCTCGATGTGGACTGATAATATAAATCCCTGCATAAACAAATAGTTAATAACTGTCAGAGAAAAAACTTCAGTAATGATAACCGCTGATGCAGCACCAATCAATCCGAACCTGATAGAAAAGAAATAAGAAAGCACCAGACTTAAAACCAATATAAATATAGTCTTCCATAATAAAAACCTATACCCAGAAAATTTAATTATTATTTTTGATGAAGCCATGCCAAGTGTAGACAATAATGTTGAGAAACATAACAAAATGCAGGGTGTTATTGACTCCTTATAGGATTCCCCGTATAGATAGAGAATTGCAAAATTTATTAAAAATGTAATCACCAACATTACCGGAATAGACGACAAAATGATATTTAAATGTAACCTGGCACCTAATTTAATTATTTTTTGATTATTTTTCTCTCGAAATACAGATGGAAGACAAGAAGTCAACAATGATAATAAAATGAAACTCCAACTCGTTGCAATGCTTTGAGAAACTGAATAAATACCGACATCACGATTACCATATAAAAAAGAGATTATAAGCACATTCAACCTTGGATAGATTGATGAAATGATTGAAGGAATAACAAGAATGCTGCCCGCATAACTCAGATGGAATAATCTTTTTTTTAGTACACTATACTTAATTGTTACCATCCTTTTATATTGTTTTCTAAATACATATAATTTTAGAAAATAAGGAATGGCACTTATTATTATTAGAGGCAATCCAAAATAGATAATCGGCACTTTATATCTAACCATTAATGCCCTGGCTACTAAGCCGAAAATAAGGCCAACTACGTTTGCAATAGCATTAATTCTTGAGTTCAGTAGTGACTCGTTAAAACTTGTGTAAGTATCAATAGTATAAAAATAATACGCCAAACAGATTGACAGCACTAATGTCATACCTGTTAAATCCATTCTCATATTTAAAAACATTATGCAAATACTTGCAAAAATGATAAATATTATACTTCTCAACACAAATACAGGCATCATTAATTGTATGCCGCCAATCAAGTTTGTGCTTATCCTTTTATAGAATATACTATCGCTGCCAAACACCCCTACAACCTGAACAATTTGAAAAATTGCAGTTGCAATTGCTATTTGCCCAATTACCACAGGCCCCAGGTATTTAGCCACCAAAGCATTTATAAAGAAAAGGCCCACTACGCCGATTGTTTTTTCTGCAATCATCCACAAGAAATTTTTTTGAGTTTTGCTTAACACTTACTCAACCTCATTTAAATATTCATTTCTCTTCATCATCTTTATAAAGCAAATCTATAAATTGAGTTACATCCATACTTTTTTTATTCAACCGAATAAAATAAAAAACAGCTACCATTAGTATCAATAAAGCTATGCATAACAATAGAAACAACATATCGAGCCCCCGTGTTAATACTCAGCCCAACTTAAAAAAGAGATGATTTTTTAAGTGCCAAGCATCAATCCATATAGAATTAATGAGTTGTTTTGCGCAATACCGATAAAAAGTAAAGAGTCGTATATCATCCCTATATAGAAATAAATTTCCATATAAATGATTAACTCTAAAAATCACGCTCAAATAACATAAAGCCATCTTCGAATCGACTATTAACAATGATAGGTTGATAAAATCTTAAGAACTCAGCACTTACTTTTGATGATCTGGCCTATAAAAAATTAAATTATGTATAATTACACAAACACATATTTAAATTTAAACTTGCCATCTTCTAAAAAGGTTATATGATTACCTAACATCAAACTTTAAGAATGAAAATAGTAGCTGAGGCTTCACACCATGTTTAACCATATCTTAGAGATTGTTGAAGGATCTAACAAGTTTATGCGCATTTATGCGTCAAATGGACAACGAATAAACTTCATGCTTAATAATAAACCACATGTATACTTTCTCACTGAAGGTAGAGTAGACATTTATAGAAAAGCAGACGATATTTTAATTTTCACTGTATATGCGCCTTATATTCTAGGGATAATCTTTATGTTCGAAAAGGATGATTACCATTACTTTCGAGCTTCAACGGATGCAACTTTCACAGCAATTTCAACTGTGGAATTGGATTGTTTGGCTGATAGTAATAACTTGTGGAAACATTTTTTCTTAATGACTTGTGAAATCACTTTAAACTTTTTCAAAAGAGACCAGAGATTTTCATCAAAAAATGCCTACGATATTATAAAAAACAATTTAGAAGCCATATGGGAATTACCAGAGAATGAAAGATCTCAAATTTCAGTGTTCAAGTTCATTTTGTCCAGAAGCTCAATTTCTCGTAGTTCCTTAAATAAAGTTTTAAAAGATTTGAATGATGGTGGATATATTAACATTCACAGAGGAAAGCTTCTAAACATCAAAAACTTACCATTAAAATATTAATCATTTAGGAGGCAGAAATATCTTTCGCCATAATGGTGTTGTTTCTGATGCAATTCTTTTGTTTTCATTGATGCGATAATTAGCATAAAAACAATAAATTGAAAATGGAATCAATACCATTATCGTTAAAATAGATATTATGTTATACGTGTTCATACAACCCTTCTTTTGTTGCCAAAGCATACATATACAATTCATGCCTATTCTTCAGGTTTAATTTTTGCAAAATATTACGCCTATGAGAGCTGATTGTCTTTTTTGTTATGTTAAGCATAATAGCAATTTTGTCATCTGTTGCTCCCTCAGAAAATAAAGTTAACAGCAGGGTCTCTTTCGATGATAACTTTTTAAAATAAAGTGCATTGTGAAGATAATCTTGATTTGTTAAATCATTAAAACACTCTATATATTTATCCAAATCATAATTACATGGCAAAATTAACGTTTTTTCCGGTCTATATTTTGAAACTGCGTAACAATGTAAGAAATTATCTGTAATGATTATATCTTGAGTATGATACTTATGATAAAAAATAAGAGCTGGAAGCTTAGCGGTTTGCTCAACGTTATATGTGTAAGATTCAAATACTTTAGAATCGTAAATGAGTTCCCTGATGCCGTAATATAAAAAATAGTTATCAGTAATAACATATATTCTTATTATTTTTTTTGATATCATTTCATTCACCTTGAAAGTCAGAACAAATATCCTATCCCAATGATGAAAGTATCTATTTCTTTGTTATCAACAAGACCCAATTCATATCCTGTATTTAATTGAATATTGTCTGTTAAGTTGTAAAACAAACCAGTACCAAAAGCTGCCCCATAAATCTCATGACTTTGATCAGGTTTCATTTTTGAACCACAAGAAATACCAGCAAGTCCATAAAAATTTATATCTTGTGTGATATTAATAGCGAGCCCCGGCATAATTGATGCGTATTTGTTTTTCAAATAAGAGTTCCCGGAACCGCTGGTATTCTGTATATAAGTACCTGATGCGACCAGTGCAAAATTACCCATATCGTGTTTAAATATCACATTCATGCCATGCATCTTTTCGGCCCCACTCTCTTTGCCTGCAGCATAATTTATAGACATTGAATTACTGGCAAATACTGGCATGGTAAAAGCGCCAAAAAAAAGAAAAGCAGCTGCTAGATTAAATTTATGCATAGTTCCTCCAATAATTTCTCTTAAATATACAGAGATAAAATTGTGTTACCAGCATATAAATACACATGCAAAAGTTTTAATTGCACAACAAAATGTTTATTTTTATATATTGACTAAGGCTACTGACACGAACCAGTCATTCCTGGATAAAGTATTTTAAGGAAATGAAATTCGGGATTGTTTATTTTTGATACATGAGGAAGTAAAATGCGCATACAGTTGATATATTTACAGTAGAGAATATACCCTACCGTAAATTGTTGTGGCAGATACAGAGAGAACTGGAAATAACATCTGCTTAAAAAAGGGTTTTGATAAGCTCTTGATAACCATCCGAAAAATAATAATAAAAACGTGAGCCAATCGGCTCCCGTTGTTGTATAACCCAGCTAATAGATTACATATTCGCGATAATCGCGTCACCAAACTCTGAACATTTCAGCAGCTTAGCGCCTTCCATCAGACGTTCGAAGTCGTAGGTTACGGTTTTCGCGTTAATCGCACCTTCCATACCTTTGACGATCAGGTCTGCGGCTTCGAACCATTCCATATGACGCAGCAGTATTTCAACAAGGCGAAAGTAATTAATTGATTTTTAGAGGAATCTATCATAACTGGAGTTCTAGTCAAGCATTTTAAACCTTAACCTAACCCATTGATTAATTTCGATGAAGTTTGGGTTTTGATAACCTCTTTTTGGCAATCCTCAATTATGAAACGCATCCCAAGCCCATTAGTTCTTCTTGCCAGTTTTAACATTGATAGTTTTTGATTGTATGTCGGAAAATAAACGTTCATAGACTAATTGAATCCGAGCCTTATCGGAATCGGTGTGAGCTGCACGATTTACATACTCTAAAATTTCACGTGCCAAAATATGTACAGCATCTTCAAACTCGTGTGGCCAACTACTTCCTAACATTGAAAGCCCTTTAAGCACTCTCCTTTGGATCTCACTCATACCGGCACCATCACGGGCAATAGGTAAGAAAAAGTCTTCCAGTAGCTCCCTGTTCTGAAGTGGCGCAACATGTATTGAAGGATATGTCACTTCAGTTTCATCAGATTTATTCTGCGCATAAGCGGATAGTATTCGTACACCTCTGCCAATGACATCAATTGCGGTGCCAGGATCGTTCACTGCCGGTGAAAGGGCCCTGCAGGCTATTTCAGCCATAACACTAAGACAAAATCGGGGATCCTGAGAAAATGAACGTACATCTGAGACGATGATTGTATCAAGCAGGTCTTTACTGATTAATGGCCCCTGCCCCTGACTCAGATACAAAACTGGCATCGACGGGTGTATGAAGCTGCCTGGCTGTGCTACAAGATATACATGTCGAGGATCCTCAGTTAGCAACCTGCTGAGTTTCAGCATATCAATATATTCAACATAGCCAATTATCTCCGGATAAACTGCAACCGTTCCGTTTGGTTGTTCATTGTTCTCAAGCCATGGATATCCGCCCAGATATGGACTTTTAGCTCTTTCAACAAATGTTTCGATTGCTGCCTGTTCCACCTTTGCTGTCGTCTCACCAACCCTTCCTAGAGAGGTCAAATGCTGTATCCAACGAAGCAATGTGATGAGGATTAAGGCAATCACTACCAGTGTGACAACGAATAAAATGACTCTCCCCCTTTCTCCGTAGGCTCCCATATTAAGGGCAATGATCCCAACCAGACTGAAGAGAAAGGAACCTATGAAAGTGGCCAGTACATTTTGTGTGGTTACGTCTTCAACAACTAAACGCGTTGCTCTTGGCGTTACATTAGTGGTAGCAGATCCGTACGCTGTGACCATGATACTCAGAGAAAATGTGGTAACAGCTAACATACTCGATGCCAGTATGTTCAGAATGTTATCCACTGCTTCTGCGCCAACCTTCACTGATACCGACTCAGGGATCATTGATTTAAAAAGAATAGATAATAGGGCCGTCATTATTGCTACAATTGCGAATAACCCTGCCCTGAACCATAGTTTTTTAAATATCTGCTTCAAAATCCATTGCCAGCGTGAGATCATATTGCATTACCTCGTATAGTGGCTGATAAAAATAAAATGCCACCCCTTAGGGTGGCATATGGATATTAACGAACCAGGTGCAGGAAGTGCAGATGTTTTTCGTACTGGTCGAGTATGTCATTAATCAGCTGTTCCTGATTCCAGCCCATCACATCATAATTTTGACCGCCTTCTTTGAGATAAACCTCTGCGCGATAATATCGATGTTGCTCAGCCTGCTGCTCATCATTATCCATCGCAGCCAGGGCGAAGGTTGGCGAGTTATACCCGCGAAGCCTCACTTCATAAATATAGTTCAGTTCGTTACCCAGATCGACTTCAAGGCGAATACGATCGTCGGCAGCGTCATTGATGTGGCTAATCGTTCCCTGCTTGTTGAGTTCTTCCTGAACCAGCGTCATGGCGGGCTGGATAACCTCATCCATAAAGCGTTTCACAAGAGAACGCTTAGGCAGATAAGCGATATTACGCAACCTTCTCTGCCAAGGAATAGGGTTACGTGCAGCCGTCGGCGCAATAGTTGCCATGCTCAGGCTTTCACGCTTTGTCAAATCCCGTCTCAGGGCTTTTAACAGTCCGTATATGGATACCAGTAAGATCACTGAGAAGGGTAATGCACTCGCGATTGTCACCGTTTGCAGTGCGCTTAGCCCACCCGCAATCAGAAGTGCAATTGCAACAATCCCCATAAGCGACGCCCAGAAGATGCGTTGCCAGACTGGTGTGTTTGCCACCCCACCTGATGCCAGCGTATCCACAACCATTGCCCCGGAGTCAGCAGACGTGACAAAGAAGACGATGACCATCGCCATTGCAATAAATGACAGCACGGAGGAGAACGGGAAATGCTCCAGGAAATTAAACAGGGCTAGCGCGACATCCTGCTGAACGGTATTGGCGAGGTCAGTCGCCCCCTGGTTCATAATGAGATAGATTGCGCTGTTACCAAACACCGTCATCCACATGAGCGTAAAGCCGGCGGGAACAAACAGCACACCGGTAACAAACTCGCGAATGGTTCGACCGCGAGAGACTCTTGCGATGAACATCCCCACAAACGGCGACCATGAAAGCCACCATCCCCAGTACAATAATGTCCAGCCCCCCAGCCAGTTGCTCGACTTAGGTTCATATGCGTAAAGGTTGAAGGTTTTACTCACCAGCTCCGAAAGATAACCGCCCGTATTTTCCACAAATGACTTCAGCAGAAGCACGGATGGTCCCAGACACAGGACCAGCGCCAGCAGCAACACCGCCAGGCCCAGGTTGAGCTCAGAAAGAATGCGTATTCCCTTGTCCAGGCCGGACACAACCGAAATTGTCGCTAACCCCGTGATGACAACGATCAGGATGACCTGCACCGTTTCATTGATGGGCACCCCGAAAAGATGATTCAAACCAGCATTCACCTGCAAAACACCGTACCCCAGCGATGTCGCAACGCCAAAGACCGTGCCGATAACGGCGAAAATATCTACCGCATGGCCTATAGGCCCATATATGCGATCGCCAATAATGGGATAGAGTGCGGAACGCAGCGTTAAAGGCAGACCGTGACGGTAACTGAAAAAGGCCAGGATCAAAGCCACGATCGCATAGATTGCCCATGCATGCAGGCCCCAGTGGAAGAACGTCAGGCGCATTGCTTCCTTCGCTGCCGCAACTGTCTCCGGGGTGCCAACGGGAGGTGAAAGATAATGCATCACCGGTTCAGCAACGCCAAAGAACATCAGGCCGATCCCCATCCCTGCCGAGAAAAGCATCGCAAACCAGGAGTGATAGCTGAAATCAGGCTGCGCATGGTCCGGACCCAGCTTGATATCTCCGTAGCGAGAGAGTCCCAGGAAGGTGACGCTCAGTAAAATGAGGGCCACCGCAAGGATGTAGAACCAGCTGGCATTCGTGAAGATTTGTTGCTGTAGAAGTTTAAAATTTTTGTCGGCGACATCCGGGAATACAGCGGCAAAGGCGACAAGAAGGAAAATTAACAAAGCAGATGTAAAGAATACCGCTTTGTTAATCTGGCTTTTGGACTGCTTTGGGATTGTATCATTTTCACTCATAATTATTCATTCCATTAACTTAGATCCACTTAAGATGAAAGGCATTACCTCTCATAGAGTAGCAAAAACTAGCAGTAAATGGGGCATATAATCAGAAGTCATGTTGTGGTTATATTCTCATATGCTTTCTCCGATTTGGTCTGCTGTAATACTCTCTCATCATAATTGTTGAAAGTCACAAGACTGAGGCACGTATAAAGACTTAAATCAGCTTAGATACAGGAAATTTTTTTATAGCGTGCAAACTGCCACGTCATAAATTATTGCTACCTGCTTTCTTTCAACACCATTTGATATGAGCCGCCCGGCCTGCGCCCATTGTTCAGCAGTTA
The DNA here is from genome assembly GCF_004296595.1 of Enterobacter sp. A8. NCBI lineage: Bacteria > Pseudomonadati > Pseudomonadota > Gammaproteobacteria > Enterobacterales > Enterobacteriaceae > Enterobacter > Enterobacter sp. A8. The sequence goes on along the minus strand of NZ_SCMF01000001.1, from coordinate 631 downwards.
ACTTCGGACGCCTGCCGCCGATCCGCCCCTTTTCCCTCGCAACCGCCAAACCCTCCCGAGTGCGTTCCACTATCAACTCCCCCTCCGTTTCTGCTAGAGCTGACATAATATGAAAAATGAAATGCCCCATCGAACTTGAGGTGTCAATGCTGTCAGTTAGGCTCTTAAAGTGAATGCCCCGCTGACGGAGTTCGTCAACCAGTAGCACCAGATTACGCATGCTTCGCCCGAGGCGATCCGGCTTCCAAACCACCAGCGAATCCGCCTCATTCAGTGCCTTAAGAAGTTTTTTGAGTGCTGGCCGGTTTGCCACTGTTCCGCTCATTTTTTCTTCGAAAATTTGTTCACATCCTGCGCGTTCGAGCGCTTGCCGCTGAAGATCCGTATTTTGGTCATTTGTTGACACCCTTACATATCCAATTTGCATATTTTTCACCCAATTATTTCTGCAAAAAAATCAGGTGACGTTATCGGCCTGGACGCTTGAGAGCAATCTATAAAACGTCGGTTTGGGAACATCGGCCACGAAGGATACTGGCACCTCAAATGGCAATGTTATTCAGGTCGGTGGTTTTGGCATCGGCGCTGATTCGTCTTTGGCTTCTCAACTGGCAAGCCTGACCGATGGTTA
>NZ_SCMF01000019.1:0-587 GCF_004296595.1 Enterobacter sp. A8 | reverse complement strand
CCAAGAACCACACCAAAACGGGCTGCTTTACGCATCAGCTCGGTTTGAATGGTTAAGGATAATGTGGTTTCTTCACCTTTCAGGCGCAGCATCAGTGACTGGTTGCCACCCGGTAACGGACGGCGAATATGATCGGCAAAATGCAGCACCTGAAAATGTTCACGTAAAATGTCCGCCAAGCGGTCACAGTCGGCAATGCTTTGCAGAATAATTTCAAAGGCGTGGCTGTGGGTCAGTTCTTGCAGGTCGATGTCGTTTTTGACGAAATAACGGAGCAGTTCGATATTGTTATTTTTCTTTTTAATTCGGCCGCTAATCTGATGATATTGCAGCAGCTCGGCCAGGTTCTTTTCCCATTTGGCCTGATATTCACAGCGTTTCGGCTTGGTTTCTAGCAGGGCAGCCTGAACATTATTGTACATGTCCAGATCCAGGTTCTGGTAGCACAGATGTTCCAGGTTGTCGGCCATTTCATTCATACCGACAATACGCGCCATCGGCACAAAAATATCAAAGGTTTCCTGGGCAATGCGGGCGCGTTTGTCTGGGCGCAAGGCATCTAGCGTGGTCATGTTGTGATAGCGGTC
>NZ_SCMF01000018.1:0-628 GCF_004296595.1 Enterobacter sp. A8 | reverse complement strand
AGGTGAAGCTGTTGATAAACGCTACAAACATTTTCAAACATTAGACGCTGAAGAGTATGAAGATAGCTCCTTAAAAGAATTTTTGAATGGAGAATTATTAAAAATTTCAAAGCGAAAAGTAGAACGTCATGCGAAAACAGAACAAGCTCCAACAAAAATCGGTCGCTTCATTGTAGAAGAAGGGCACGAACTTGATTCAAACCCTCATTACAACCTATTTAATCGCATTCGCTTTGCAGAAACGAAGGAAAACTTCAAAGATATGAGCGAACCTCTCGTTTATACATATCTTGACACAAGTGCTGTACGTGGTGGTGTATTTTTAATTGCGCAAGCAAAACTACGCAAATACTTTGATGATCCATTCGTTTTCGTTATGAAATGTGACTTCGAGCCGAAAGTCGCTTCTATTTCCGATGAATCTACACTGATTCGTAACGTTGAAATGGCTATCACAACAAAAAACATGAAATCTATCCAGTATCCGTACATGCCCGAAGAGGATATGGTCGAAGTGGGCGAACTAAAGATTCACCAAGCTTCACACGCCCGTTACTTTGAAGACTTCTTAAAATTCGTCGAGTACGAACGCTCTATGCCTGAAATTATGAAAACACAAGTAATGGAC
>NZ_SCMF01000017.1:0-724 GCF_004296595.1 Enterobacter sp. A8 | reverse complement strand
CCTCCGTGGGCAGCAACGGCAGCTGGAGCTTCACGCCGGATACGGCGCTGGCAGACGGCAGCCATAACTTCACCGCCACCGTCACCGACGGCGTGGGCCGCACCAGTGAGCCAACCGGCGGCTTCGGTATCGTTATCGATACAAAAGCCCCGGACGCGGCCTCTGACCTGCTGGTCACCGACAACGTCGGTGCGTACCAGGGCCCGGTCGTGAGCGGCGACACCACCGATGACAACACCCCGACCCTGAGCGGCAGGGCCGAGCCGGGCAGCACGGTGAACATCATCGACAACGGCCAGGTCATCGGCACCGCGAAGGTGAACCCGGACGGCACCTGGAGCTACACCCCGGACCAGCCGCTGGCGAACGGCGCACACGACCTGACCACCACCGTCACCGATCCGTCGGGCAACACCGGGCCGGAAGGCTCGCACGTGGTCATCACCGTTGACGTGGTCCCGGGCAAGGTGGAAATCACCGCCGTGACCGACGACACCGGCAGCGTGACCGGCAGCCTGTCGCAGGGCGCGCTCACCGACGACACCCGTCCGCAAATCAGCGGCACGGCGAAGGCGGGCAGCACCGTGACCATCATGGACGGCAGCAACGTGCTGGGCACCACCACCGCGGGCGCGGACGGCACCTGGAGCTTCACGCCGAGCGTGGACCTGGGCCGCGGGGACCACACCTTCACCGCCACGGCGAAGGACCCGATGGGCAATGA
>NZ_SCMF01000016.1:0-783 GCF_004296595.1 Enterobacter sp. A8 | reverse complement strand
TCGGTTTGGGAACATCGGCCACGAAGGATACTGGCACCTCAAATGGCAATGTTATTCAGGTCGGTGGTTTTGGCATCGGCGCTGATTCGTCTTTGGCTTCTCAACTGGCAAGCCTGACCGATGGTTATCGTGCCGGGCTTTATCGTATGCGCGGTGATGGAGCTCCGCCGTCAACCATCGGTGCACCAGTTGGAAGTGGAAACTCTATTATCGGTTTGGTCTCTGTTCCTGTTTATTCGACGGCCGGTTTTGGTCTCGCCTTTAACCGGGATAATTTATGGACAGGTGTATTTGATCCAGCAAATCCCAGCGGGGCGACGTGGAAAAAATGGTGGGGTGAGTCAAACACCACCGTTGACACGAACGGCTTTATCAAACGGGCCTCTCCTGTCGTTAAGCTATTCGGAACTGGTGAGATTGAGTGTAACGATGAAGCTGAAGGGGTCTCTGCGTCGAGAGAGATGGAGGGCGTTTATCGTGTCATGGGGAGCTGCGGCCTTAGTCTTGAAGGGTGGACAGTCGAGATCCCCCAGGATATCAACGGCAATTTTCTGTGTTTCGTTGATATCACGACCGAAGATGATGGTGTGTTGACTGTTTCTGTCTTTCGTCGCCGTTTTGATGTGGAAACCGCGATGATTACTGCTGGTGACCCGATGGATATTCCTGGTGGTCGCTGGATAGATCTCCGACTGCAAATGCCAGCTGATTCTTTGTACAATACAAAAACACGCGCAGACGAACCACCGTTGGAACACCAGAGCAATGGATAAAGGTCGGTTT
>NZ_SCMF01000014.1:0-877 GCF_004296595.1 Enterobacter sp. A8 | reverse complement strand
TGCAGGGTAACCTGGCGAACGGCGGCACCACCGACGATCCGACCCCGACCCTGAGCGGCAAGGCGGAAGCGGGCAGCACCGTGAAGATCTACGATCAGAACGGCCTGCTGGGCGAAGTGACGGCGAAAGCCGACGGCACCTGGAGCTTCTCGCCGGTGGCGAAACTGCCGGAAGGCGAACACCGCTTCCACGTGACGGCCACCGACAAGGCGGGCAACACCAGTTCTGCGTCAGACGACTTTGTCCTGACCCTGGACTACACCGCCCCGGATGCGAGCAAGCTGGCGATCACCGAAGTCTATGACGACGTGAACACCGCAGGTGTCATTGCCTCCGGCGGGGAAACCGACGACAACCGTCCGCTGATCAAGGGGACGGGCGCAGAGCCGGGCAACACCATCACCGTGTACAACGGCGACAAGGTGATTGGCACCGCGAAAGTGCAGGCTGACGGCACCTGGTCCCTGGAGCCGACCACGCCGCTGCCGGACGGGAAGTACACCCTGACGGCGAAAGAGACCGACGGCGTGGGCAATGTCTCCGGTCCGTCCGGTGAGTACATCATCAACGTGGCTACCGTACCGCCGCAGGCACCGACGCTGGATACCGTCTATGACGACGTGGCCCCGCATGCGGACTACCTGCAGAAGGGCGACGTCACCAACGACACCACCCCGACCCTGAGCGGCAGCAGCGGCGTGGCGGGCGGCACCATCAGTATCTACGACAACGGTCGTCTGATTGGCACCGCCTCCGTGGGCAGCAACGGCAGCTGGAGCTTCACGCCGGATACGGCGCTGGCAGACGGCAGCCATAACTTCACCGCCACCGTCACCGACGGCGTGGGCCGCACCAGTGAGCCAACCGGCGGCTTCGG
>NZ_SCMF01000013.1:0-1311 GCF_004296595.1 Enterobacter sp. A8 | reverse complement strand
TCGGTTTGAGAAGTGCTGCTTTGGCCGATGTTTTAGGCACAGTTTCCCAGACTGGAGGAGTGCCCACCGGAGCAGTGATAGAGAAGGGGGCAAATTCGAATGGTGAGTATGTTCGTTTTGCCGATGGTACTCAAATTTGCCGAATGGCGGTTGCGGCCGCAGATGCAGTAAATAAAAATGTGACAACAGCCGGCTCGCTGGGTGGGTATCGAAGCTCACAAAACCCAGTACCATTCCCGGCTAATTTTGCAGCTCCAGCTTACTGTTCTGGTCACATTAACAATAATGGCCACAATGTAAGAATTGAGCTCGTCAGCGGCAACCAGGCATCATGCCAGTTTGCTTTTCATGCTGTGAATAGCGGTACTTATTCCGGCGCCGATACCATTTACATTACAGCCATCGGCCGCTGGTTCTGAGGGAATTCTAATGAAAATTTTGCTTAGCCCACAACGTGCAGATGCCACAGTCACTTATTCAGCACAGGGCGATGTGCTTACAGTTACGGTGGACGAAAAAGTACATTCTTTCGATTTTTCCAATCTGCAGGACGAGGCTCTTACTGAGTTCTCGTCCTCGCTTCCCATTTGCCCTTTACTCTTTGCGAAGCGGACAGATGATGGCGTAATTGTTTCAGCTCTCCACTATTACGGACCAGAGGCCGATGAGAAAGAGAAAGTTTCTACTGAAATTATTCTTCAGTAGTAAGCTTTTTCGTTACCTCCGCTAATTTCTCCTTGAGCTCTAAAACAGCCAGTAAAAGGTCGGCGACAATCGCCCTGTCGTCGACACCCCAAAAATCGTCCTCTGTTTCAGGTGGAAGCGCATACGATTCATTCACCGCGTTTACCTGTTGCGCAATGAATCCGCGCCGCACCCTGGCCTTTGCCATCGGAGAAGCGCCAGAAATCTCATTCCAGTGGTATTCAACCACTTTCAGAGCTGACAACCGTTCAAAATAACCATTAACCTGATCGCTGATCACCTCTTTCAATCTTTCGTCGGAAGTCGCTAGCGCAAGGGTTCCCGTCTGTTGAGGGAATGCTGTCCTTGTGCTGTCGGTCTGATCTGATCGCTCTTTCCTGCGCCATACATAAACCGTCCCGTCCTGTGTCTCCAAACCAACTTCTTTGCCTACCGTTCCGGCGGCCATATTGCCTACCCTCAAGATAAGAGCGGGGTAGGATGTCATGTCGATGTATGGGTAAGTAGAAAACGTTTGTGTGGCACTCCAGGTATTTGCTGCATTTAAGATCGGAATTGCAGCACCTGAAGTACCAATATCTTTCGTGGCGCTACTTCCTAAACCGA
>NZ_SCMF01000012.1:0-1383 GCF_004296595.1 Enterobacter sp. A8 | reverse complement strand
AGGAAGTAGCGCTACAAAGGATATCGGGCAGGCGCCCGGTAATGTAATGGAAGTAGGTTCTTTTGGCCTGGGAGAGACTCTTGACGGCAGTAACCACGTTGTAGATTTGGCCGGTAACAATAATACAGGCTTCGGCTATTGGAGTGCGGCGGGTGGCAACGGGGTCATGCCTGGCCAGTGGCAGGTAGGATTCAATATCAAAGGCGGCGGAGTTGTTGGTGCTCAGTTAGTTTTATCAGGGTATACAGCCGTCCCTCGCGCTATTTTGCGTAGTAGATCATCACCCACGGCTTGGGCTAGCGCAGAGCTCTACACCACATCTAACACCACGAAAGCCAGTGATGGCACGCTAAAAGCGGCCTCACCAGTTGCCCGCATAGTAACGAGTCGCGATGCATGCCAGCGCGCTGACGTAGCCGAAGATGGTTTCTCCTGGTGCGGCTGCGGGACAGCAAACGCAGAGGCGGAGGGCATAACCCTTTCTCGCCTTGAGGCGGGTGTTTACCTGCTGACAGGTTCGGCAGGCCTAGCGTACGAGGGGTGGCAGTTACTGCCGCCGATGGACCCTGGCGGCATGGGAGAACTTGGTGTGGTTGAGGCAGAGCAAACCGACAATGGCGAGCTGACAATCCGCCTGTTTAAGCGTAAATACATGCTGGGCGATGACGGAGAGATCATCAAAACCAAGGGAGAACTGATGGATGTCCCGGCGAACAGCTGGATCGATGTGCGCCTGGATATGCCTGACGATTCCCTGTTTAACCAGCGGATGAGCCAGGAGCAGTAACGTTGATCACTTCCTCTAAGGCGCTGACGCGGACAGCCAGCGCTTTGATTGCCGCCAGCGCATCGAGCATCAGAGGATTGAGGTCAAGCGTCATTTTCCCCGACTCCTCAGCCGAGTGAACATATTGCGGATCTATCTTTTCCAGTTCCTGAGCAATGACGCCGCGGCGAGTCGTTTTGGCTTCATCTGCAAGGTAGTAGAAGGTCTTAAAGTCCATTGCCACGATGTTGGCCAGCGACACTTCTAAATCCAGATCCCCTGTCACTGCCTTAAAGTTAATGTCCGATGTACCCGCAGACTGCAGCTGCGCCCAGGGCACTGAGGATTTTGGAGTTTGAGGGTCAGTGGTTGTAAGAAAGCGGCTGAATACCGCACTACCGGAAGTAATCCACAATTGGGAAATTCGCTGTCCTGTGTACGAACTCTGGAACCCACAGCCATTCGCAGGAGCCCACAGAGTATTGCCATCAGCATCACTGATGAAGGATGAACTGGCATCTGTGGGCTTATTTTGGAGAACAGTACCAACCCCAAAAGCCCCCACCTGCATGACATTCCCGGCTACCGTTCCTACATCCTTTGTCGCGCTACTTCCC
>NZ_SCMF01000011.1:0-3324 GCF_004296595.1 Enterobacter sp. A8 | reverse complement strand
CCTGGGGAGTACGGCCGCAAGGTTAAAACTCAAATGAATTGACGGGGGCCCGCACAAGCGGTGGAGCATGTGGTTTAATTCGATGCAACGCGAAGAACCTTACCTGGTCTTGACATCCACAGAACTTAGCAGAGATGCTTTGGTGCCTTCGGGAACTGTGAGACAGGTGCTGCATGGCTGTCGTCAGCTCGTGTTGTGAAATGTTGGGTTAAGTCCCGCAACGAGCGCAACCCTTATCCTTTGTTGCCAGCGGTCCGGCCGGGAACTCAAAGGAGACTGCCAGTGATAAACTGGAGGAAGGTGGGGATGACGTCAAGTCATCATGGCCCTTACGACCAGGGCTACACACGTGCTACAATGGCGCATACAAAGAGAAGCGACCTCGCGAGAGCAAGCGGACCTCATAAAGTGCGTCGTAGTCCGGATTGGAGTCTGCAACTCGACTCCATGAAGTCGGAATCGCTAGTAATCGTAGATCAGAATGCTACGGTGAATACGTTCCCGGGCCTTGTACACACCGCCCGTCACACCATGGGAGTGGGTTGCAAAAGAAGTAGGTAGCTTAACCTTCGGGAGGGCGCTTACCACTTTGTGATTCATGACTGGGGTGAAGTCGTAACAAGGTAACCGTAGGGGAACCTGCGGTTGGATCACCTCCTTACCTTAAAGAACCTGCCTTTGTAGTGCTCACACAGATTGTCTGATGAAAAACAGCAGTAAAAAACCTCTACAGGCTTGTAGCTCAGGTGGTTAGAGCGCACCCCTGATAAGGGTGAGGTCGGTGGTTCAAGTCCACTCAGGCCTACCAAATTTTCCCTGATACTGCGTTGCGGCAACGCTCACATACTGATGTATGCGTCGCGTTACCACGCCTTGTCTCAGGAAAAATTACCGGTACAGAGGTTTGCAAACGATGGGGCTATAGCTCAGCTGGGAGAGCGCCTGCTTTGCACGCAGGAGGTCTGCGGTTCGATCCCGCATAGCTCCACCATCTTTTACTGCGAACACAAGAAAACTTCAGAGTGAACCTGAAAAGGTGCACTGCGAAGTTTTGCTCTTTAAAAATCTGGATCAAGCTGAAAATTGAAACGACACATCTTTAATGGTGTGTTCGAGTCTCTCAAATTTTCGCAATCATGAAGTGAAACATCTTCGGGTTGTGAGGTTAAGCGACTAAGCGTACACGGTGGATGCCCTGGCAGTCAGAGGCGATGAAGGACGTGCTAATCTGCGAAAAGCGCCGGCGAGGTGATATGAACCCTTGACCCGGCGATGTCCGAATGGGGAAACCCAGTGCAATCCGTTGCACTATCGTTAACTGAATACATAGGTTAACGAGGCGAACCGGGGGAACTGAAACATCTAAGTACCCCGAGGAAAAGAAATCAACCGAGATTCCCCCAGTAGCGGCGAGCGAACGGGGAGCAGCCCAGAGTCTGAATCAGCTTGTGTGTTAGTGGAAGCGTCTGGAAAGTCGCACGGTACAGGGTGAAAGTCCCGTACACGAAAACACACAGGCTGTGAACTCGAAGAGTAGGGCGGGACACGTGGTATCCTGTCTGAATATGGGGGGACCATCCTCCAAGGCTAAATACTCCTGACTGACCGATAGTGAACCAGTACCGTGAGGGAAAGGCGAAAAGAACCCCGGCGAGGGGAGTGAAAAAGAACCTGAAACCGTGTACGTACAAGCAGTGGGAGCACCTTCGGGTGTGACTGCGTACCTTTTGTATAATGGGTCAGCGACTTATATTCTGTAGCAAGGTTAACCGTATAGGGGAGCCGAAGGGAAACCGAGTCTTAACTGGGCGTTAAGTTGCAGGGTATAGACCCGAAACCCGGTGATCTAGCCATGGGCAGGTTGAAGGTTGGGTAACACTAACTGGAGGACCGAACCGACTAATGTTGAAAAATTAGCGGATGACCTGTGGCTGGGGGTGAAAGGCCAATCAAACCGGGAGATAGCTGGTTCTCCCCGAAAGCTATTTAGGTAGCGCCTCGTGAACTCATCTTCGGGGGTAGAGCACTGTTTCGGCTAGGGGGCCATCCCGGCTTACCAACCCGATGCAAACTACGAATACCGAAGAATGTTATCACGGGAGACACACGGCGGGTGCTAACGTCCGTCGTGAAGAGGGAAACAACCCAGACCGCCAGCTAAGGTCCCAAAGTCATGGTTAAGTGGGAAACGATGTGGGAAGGCCCAGACAGCCAGGATGTTGGCTTAGAAGCAGCCATCATTTAAAGAAAGCGTAATAGCTCACTGGTCGAGTCGGCCTGCGCGGAAGATGTAACGGGGCTAAACCATGCACCGAAGCTGCGGCAGCGACACTATGTGTTGTTGGGTAGGGGAGCGTTCTGTAAGCCGTTGAAGGTGGCCTGTGAGGGCTGCTGGAGGTATCAGAAGTGCGAATGCTGACATAAGTAACGATAAAGCGGGTGAAAAGCCCGCTCGCCGGAAGACCAAGGGTTCCTGTCCAACGTTAATCGGGGCAGGGTGAGTCGACCCCTAAGGCGAGGCCGAAAGGCGTAGTCGATGGGAAACAGGTTAATATTCCTGTACTTGGTGTTACTGCGAAGGGGGGACGGAGAAGGCTATGTTAGCCGGGCGACGGTTGTCCCGGTTTAAGCATGTAGGCGGAGGTTCCAGGTAAATCCGGTACCTTTTAACGCTGAGGTGTGATGACGAGGCACTACGGTGCTGAAGTAACAAATGCCCTGCTTCCAGGAAAAGCCTCTAAGCATCAGGTAACATCAAATCGTACCCCAAACCGACACAGGTGGTCAGGTAGAGAATACCAAGGCGCTTGAGAGAACTCGGGTGAAGGAACTAGGCAAAATGGTGCCGTAACTTCGGGAGAAGGCACGCTGATATGTAGGTGAAGCCCCTGCGGGTGGAGCTGAAATCAGTCGAAGATACCAGCTGGCTGCAACTGTTTATTAAAAACACAGCACTGTGCAAACACGAAAGTGGACGTATACGGTGTGACGCCTGCCCGGTGCCGGAAGGTTAATTGATGGGGTTAGCGGCAACGCGAAGCTCTTGATCGAAGCCCCGGTAAACGGCGGCCGTAACTATAACGGTCCTAAGGTAGCGAAATTCCTTGTCGGGTAAGTTCCGACCTGCACGAATGGCGTAATGATGGCCAGGCTGTCTCCACCCGAGACTCAGTGAAATTGAACTCGCTGTGAAGATGCAGTGTACCCGCGGCAAGACGGAAAGACCCCGTGAACCTTTACTATAGCTTGACACTGAACACTGGTCCTTGATGTGTAGGATAGGTGGGAGGCTTTGAAGCGTGGACGCCAGTCTGCGTGGAGCCG
>NZ_SCMF01000010.1:0-80090 GCF_004296595.1 Enterobacter sp. A8 | reverse complement strand
GCTGCGGCGCGGGGTGTGCATATTACGCTTTCCCGCTTCAGAGTCAAGCGTTTAATTTGCTTTTCTCTGCTGACCCGGCGGCGTGTGTGCCGTTGTTCCGTGTCAGTGGAGGCGCATTATAGGGAGTTATTCTGAAGTGACAAGCACAAAATACAAAAAACTTTTCGTTCGCTCACTTTTCAAACTCCACGCTTAAATACGCCGCGATTCGGGTGATAAATGCGCGATTTCCCGGGCAAAACTGCTCACCTGCGTCCAGTCGGTATAAACCACTTCTTTACGCGTATCGGTTTCACCGCCGGTCATTTTCATAATCAGCCGAATCATAAAGCGGTCATACCAGCGATAGCGGGGGTAACGCAGCGCCCCTGCAAAGACGGCACACAGGTCTGGCTGCCAAGGCGAATTCAGCAAAAACTTACGCGTGTAGCTGTTGGTCTGCGGTGTACGCTTTTCAGGTTTGCGGGCCACCAGATTGACCGAGTAGAACGCCCCGGGCAGCTTATTGAGCGCTGCCGTATGCTTTTTCACAAAGCGATCCAGCGCAGGATGGAAATGCCCGTAACGGATAGACGCCCCAATCACCACGCGGTCGTAATCCTGCCAGGCGATTTGCTCCGTACGGTTCAGGTTCACCACATCAGAGTAAATGCCCAGATCTTGTAGTTCAGAAGCCAGATAAGAGGCAATCTCACGCGTTTGCCCGTCTCGCGTAGAGAATAGAATAAGTGTTTTCACCGACGACTCCTTACTCGCGCCAGAATGTTGGGGTGAACAGCACCAGCAGCGTAAAGACCTCAAGACGCCCAAACAGCATATTGGCGATTAGGATCCATTTCGCGACCGGGTTCATACTGGCAAAGTTATCCGCCACGACCCCCAGGCCAGGCCCGAGGTTATTAAGTGTTGCCACAACGGACGCAAAGGCAGAGAAATCATCCACCCCCGTCGCGATGATTGCCAGCATACTGACGATAAAGACCAGGGCATACGCCGAGAAGAATCCCCACACCGCTTCGAGAATACGTTCCGGCAGGGCACGATTGCCCAGCTTGATGCTATAGACTGCATTCGGGTGAACCAGGCGTTTTAATTCACGGTTCCCCTGCTTGAAGAGCAGCAGAATACGAATCACCTTCAGGCCACCGCCCGTCGACCCTGCGCAACCACCAATAAATGCCGAGCACAGCAGCAGCACAGGCAGGAACAGCGGCCAGCGCGCAATGCTGTCCGTGGTAAAACCTGCGGTTGTCGCCATCGACACCACCTGGAAGAACGCCTGGTTTAGCGTGGTCAGCGCCGAGTTATAGACATCGTGGAACCAGAGCACCAGCGTACAGATGACCACCAGCGTGAGCTGGACGCCAATAAACATACGGAACTCCGGGTCGCGCCAGTACACCTTCAGGCTACGTCCGCTGAGTAATGAGAAGTGTAGACCGTAGTTACAGCCGGAGATCAGCAGGAAAATAGCAATAATGGTGTTGATCGTTGGACTATCAAAGTAGCCCACGCTGGCATCGTGGGTAGAGAACCCGCCGATGGCGATTGTCGCGAAGCTGTGCCCGATGGCATCGAACGCGGGCATACCGGCAAACCACAGCGCCAGCGCACAGGCAACGGTCAGTAAAACATAAATCAGCCACAGGGTCTTCGCCGTCTCGGCAATACGCGGGCGCATCTTGTTATCTTTCAGTGGCCCCGGCATTTCTGCCCTGTACAACTGCATGCCCCCGACGCCCAGGATAGGAAGGATGGCAACCGCCAGAACAATGATCCCCATACCACCGAACCATTGCAGCATCTGGCGATAAAAGAGAATGGCGTGGGGTAACGAATCCAGCCCAACCAGCGTAGTCGCGCCGGTAGTCGTTAAGCCGGAGAAGGATTCAAAAAAGGCATCCGTGATGCTCAGATTGGGCTGTTCAGAGAAAATAAAGGGCAGCGAACCGACGCTTCCCAGCACCGTCCAGAACAGCACCACAATCAGAAACCCTTCACGTGATTTCAGCTCACCTTTCTGACGACGGTTTGGCCACCACAGCAGCGAGCCAATCGCCAGCGCAACAAAGAAGGTCTGGGTAAATGCCCGCCCCGCGCCGTCCCGGTAGATAAGCGCCACCAGTCCTGGGAGAATCATTGTCCCGGAAAAAAGTATGACCAGCAGTCCAACGATTCGGGTTATGGCACGAAAATGCATCTCTGCCGCTTCCTTTGGTATTCAAAAAGTGAGGTGGGGATTATTCTTCAATCGGCAGCAATTGCAACGAACCGCGACTAAAATCCGCCAGTTTTGCCGAAAAAGCAGCCTGTTCAGCCTGAGGAAGCGCCACGCGCAATTGCACCATTGCCTGGTAATCACTGTGTGCAATCACACCGTTAAACTGTTTAAGCAGCGCTTCGACACCCGATAGCTGGGCGTAGTCGCACAACAAAGTATATTCGGTGAGTGGCGTTTTGCGGGTAGTGACCAACATATTAAGCGCCTGCTGTACGCCCCCGCCATACGCTTTCACCAGCCCACCGGTACCTAATAAAATGCCGCCGTAGTAGCGAACAACCACGGCGGTGATTTCACCCACGCCACTGCCCATGAGCTGGGAAAGCATAGGTTTACCGGCAGTACCCGCCGGTTCACCGTCATCAGAAAAACCCAGCTGCTGCGAATCGTCTGGCGGCCCGGCGACCCACGCCACGCAGTGGTGACGGGCGTCGGGATGCGCAGCGCGGACAGACTCAACAAACGCCTTTGCCGCCTCTACGCCATCGGTGTGTGCCAGCAGCGTAATAAAGCGGCTTTTCTTGATTTCTTCAACAAAGGTGACCGGCTCAGCCGGTATCAGCCAGCTTTCCATCAGGCCAGCTTCAGGTCTCGCGTCATATTCTCGATACCGTTCTCATGAATCACGACGTTATCTTCGATACGAATACCGCCAAACGGCTTCAGCGCGTCAATTTTTTCCCAGTTGAAGTGCTTGCTGAACTGACCTTCGCGCCATGGCGCTAACAGCGATTCGATAAAGTAGATCCCCGGCTCGATGGTCAGCACCATGCGCGGCTCAAGGATACGCGTGCAGCGCAGGTAAGGATATTTAGACGGCGCGGCGAGGTGCGTGCCGGTATCATCCTGCATAAAGCCCGCAACATCATGAACCTGCAGACCCAGCGGGTGGCCGATACCGTGCGGCATAAAGGGTCCGGTCAGATCGTTTTCGACCATCGCCTCTTCGCTCATGTCTTTCACGATCTGGTGTTTACGCAGCAGTTTAGCGATGCGCTGATGGAACTGGATATGGTAATCCACATAGCTGGTTCCGGCTTTCATGGTGCTGATAAGCGCCAGTTGCTCATCGTTGACGTCTTTAATCAGGTGCGCAAAATCGGTATCCGCATTGGCCGCCCAGGTACGGGTCAGGTCAGCCGCGTAGCCGTTGTACTCTGCGCCTGCGTCCAGCAGGAAGCTGCGCATCTCAGACGGCACATGGTGATCCAGTTTGGTGTAATGCAGCACAGAGGCATGCTCATTCAGGGCGACGATGTTGCTGTACGGCACATCGGTGTCACGGTGACCGGTCGCGGTGAGGTACGCCTGATTGATATCGAACTCGCTCATACCGGACTGGAAGGCTTCATGCGCTGCACGGTGACCATTCACCGCCGTTTTTTGCGCTTCACGCATGCAGTAAAGTTCGTAGTCGGTTTTATACGCGCGGTAATAGTGCAGGAAATCCAGCACCCCTTTCGGGTTGAGTTTGTCTGCCGGGATATCCAGACCCAGCGCACGCTCCGGGACCGGGCCAATGTAGGCAATATTGCCACGCGCGGCAGGCAACTGGCTGCCAATACCGTCGGCTTTTGGTAAAGCCATGACGTCCACTTCTTCTGTCCAGAAGCTGGTCGGCAGCGGCTCAACGTTGTGCCAGTAATCCACAGGCAGATAGAACCACAGTTTCGGCTTGTTCACGCCATCCACCAGCAACCAGCAATTTGGCACCTGTGTTACCGGCACCCAGGCTTTAAACTGCGGGTTAACCTTAAACGGATACGCATGGTCATCCAGGAAGGTATTCATCAGCTCGCCCGAGTGGATTAACAGCGCATCCAGCTTAAAGCGGGCAAGTACATCACGGGTACGTTCCTGTAGGGTAACGATATGATTTTTATAAAGCGAAGCCAGTGAGTCCATCATTCTTCCTTTCGTTTTTTTGACCTCAAGTCCTCGCATCTTAGCACACCTGTCTCCGGCTGCGTGATTTCCACCGACCGTGATCAATGCAGCAATTTCTTAATGAGTAATTTGCATTTTATTAACATAAATCCCACACTCCGACTCATCTGGTATGACCAGATCCACTTGCTGGATTCAGGAGACTGACATGCTCTACAAAGGCGACACCCTGTACCTCAACTGGCTGGAAGATGGCATTGCCGAACTGGTGTTCGATGCCCCCGGCTCAGTCAACAAGCTTGATACCGCGACGGTGGCCAGTCTTGGCCAGGCGCTGGATGTTCTTGAAAAACAAACTGATTTAAAGGGGCTGCTGCTGCGCTCGAACAAAGCGGCCTTTATTGTTGGTGCCGATATCACCGAATTTCTTTCACTGTTCCTGGTGCCTGAAGAACAGCTGAGCCAGTGGCTGCACTTTGCCAACAGCGTCTTTAATCGTCTGGAAGATCTGCCTGTCCCGACCCTTTCCGCCGTTAACGGCTACGCGCTGGGCGGCGGCTGTGAATGCGTGCTGGCCACCGACTACCGCCTCGCCACGCCGGATCTGCGCATCGGCCTGCCGGAAACCAAACTGGGCATTATGCCGGGCTTTGGCGGCTCCGTACGTATGCCGCGCATGCTGGGTGCCGACAGCGCGCTGGAAATTATTGCCGCAGGTAAAGATGTTGGCGCAGAGCAGGCGCAAAAAATCGGCCTGGTTGATGGCGTCGTGAAGCCAGAAAAACTGATTGAAGGCTCCCTCGCCATTCTGCGTCAGGCCATTAACGGCGATCTCGACTGGAAGGCCAAACGCCAGCCGAAACTGGAGCCGTTAAAGCTCAGCAAGATTGAAGCAGCCATGAGTTTCACCATCGCCAAGGGCATGGTGATGCAGACGGCGGGTAAACACTACCCGGCGCCGATCACGGCGGTGAAAACCATCGAAGCCGCAGCCCGCTTTGGCCGTGACGAAGCCCTGAAACTCGAAAACCAGAGCTTTGTCCCGCTGGCACATACCAATGAAGCCCGCGCGCTGGTGGGTATCTTCCTCAACGATCAGTTCGTGAAAGGCAAAGCAAAACAGCTGACGAAAAACGTTGAGACGCCAAAACATGCGGCGGTACTTGGCGCTGGCATTATGGGCGGCGGCATCGCTTACCAGTCCGCCTGGAAGGGCGTGCCGGTGGTGATGAAAGACATCAGCGAGAAATCCCTGACGCTGGGGATGACCGAAGCGGCCAAGCTGCTCAATAAACAGCTGGAACGCGGCAAAATTGACGGTCTGAAACTCTCAGGCGTGATCTCTACTATCCAGCCCGTACTGGAATACACCGGTTTTGACCGCGTCGATGTGGTGGTTGAGGCCGTGGTAGAGAACCCGAAAGTGAAGAAAGCGGTACTGGCCGAAACGGAAGAGAAAGTGCGTCCGGAGACCGTACTGGCCTCTAACACCTCAACGATCCCGATTAGCGAGCTGGCAAGCGTCCTGAAGCGCCCGGAAAACTTCTGCGGAATGCATTTCTTCAACCCGGTGCACCGCATGCCACTGGTCGAAGTGATCCGCGGCGAAAAAACCTCTGACGACACCATCGCAAAAGTGGTGGCGTGGGCCAGTAAGATGGGCAAAACCCCGATTGTGGTCAACGACTGCCCGGGCTTCTTCGTCAACCGCGTACTGTTCCCTTACTTCGCTGGTTTCAGCCAGCTGCTGCGCGACGGCGCGGACTTCCGGAAAGTCGACAAAGTGATGGAAAAACAGTTCGGCTGGCCGATGGGGCCGGCGTATCTGCTGGATGTGGTTGGCATTGATACCGCGCATCACGCGCAAGCGGTTATGGCGGCGGGCTTCCCACAGCGCATGCAGAAAGATTATCGCGATGCGATTGACGCCCTGTTTGGCGCCAACCGCTTTGGGCAGAAAAACGGTCTGGGCTTCTGGCGCTATAAAGAAGACAGCAAAGGCAAACCGAAGAAAGAAGAAGATCCGGCGGTGGATAGCCTGCTGGCCGGGGTTAGCCAGCCAAAACGTGACTTCACGGACGATGAAATCATCGCCCGGATGATGATTCCGATGATCAACGAAGTGGTGCGTTGCCTGGAAGAAGGCATTATCGCCAGTCCGGCAGAAGCCGATATGGCGCTGGTCTATGGCCTGGGCTTCCCTCCGTTCCACGGCGGCGCGTTCCGCTGGCTGGATACGCTCGGCAGCGCCCGCTATCTCGATATGGTGCAGCAGTATCAGCACCTCGGCCCGCTGTATGACGTGCCGGAAGGGCTGCGTAATAAAGCGCGCCATAACGAATCCTATTACCCAGCAGTTGAGCCAGCCCGTCCGGTTGGCGAGCTGAAAACGGCTTAAGGAGTCACAATGGAAAAGGTTGTCATTGTTGATGCGATTCGCACCCCGATGGGCCGTTCAAAAGGCGGCGCATTCCGTAACGTGCGTGCAGAGGATCTCTCAGCGCACCTGATGCGTAGCCTGCTGGCGCGTAATCCGGCGCTGGACCCGGCTGCGCTCGACGATATCTACTGGGGCTGTGTGCAACAGACGCTTGAGCAGGGCTTCAACATCGCCCGCAATGCTTCGCTGCTGGCGGAGATCCCACATTCAGTGCCGGCAGTTACCGTCAACCGTCTGTGCGGCTCCTCAATGCAGGCACTGCATGATGCGGCGCGTATGATCATGACCGGTGACGCGCAGGCCTGCCTGGTCGGCGGCGTGGAGCACATGGGCCATGTGCCAATGAGCCACGGGGTCGATTTCCACCCGGGCATGAGCCGTAACGTGGCGAAAGCCGCAGGAATGATGGGCCTGACCGCTGAAATGCTGTCCCGCCTGCACGGAATTAGCCGTGAAATGCAGGATACCTTCGCCGCGCGTTCTCATGCTCGTGCATGGGCCGCCACGCAATCCGGCGCGTTTAAGAATGAGATCATCCCGACCGGCGGCCATGATGCTGATGGCGTTCTGAAGCAGTTCAGCTACGACGAAGTGATCCGCCCGGAAACCACCGTTGAAGCGCTATCCACCCTGCGCCCGGCGTTTGACCCGGTCACCGGTACGGTCACGGCAGGTACCTCGTCGGCGCTGTCAGACGGAGCGGCCGCGATGCTGGTAATGAGCGAAAGCCGCGCCCGCGAGCTGGGGTTAACGCCTCGCGCCCGGGTGCGCTCAATGGCGGTGGTAGGCTGCGATCCTTCTATCATGGGTTACGGCCCGGTTCCGGCCTCGAAGCTGGCGCTGAAGAAAGCGGGATTGACCACCAGTGATATCGACGTGTTCGAGATGAACGAAGCCTTCGCCGCGCAGATCCTGCCGTGCATTAAAGATCTGGGGCTGATGGAGCAGATCGACGAGAAAATTAACCTCAACGGCGGCGCGATCGCCCTCGGTCACCCGCTGGGCTGCTCCGGGGCGCGTATCAGCACAACGCTGATTAACCTGATGGAACGCAAAGACGCGCAGTTTGGTCTGGCAACGATGTGTATTGGGTTGGGTCAGGGTATCGCAACGGTGTTTGAGAGAGTGTAAGTAAGGAAAAGTATCTCAAAGCCAATGACGTCAGAACAAGGCGGCAAGCGAGCGAATCCCGATGAGCTTACATTAGTAAGTGATTCGGGTGAACGAGCGCAGCCAACGCAGTTATGGCGTCATTGGCGAAGAGAGACAGTTTAGTTGCCGTTCTTCCCGCCTGTCAGGGGCGGGTTTTTTATTTAGATAAACGCAAAAGCATCGCCAAACAGACGATCTTCACGCGCATCTCGTTCGTTACAGAACAGGTCACGGGCAATTTTCGCCATCTCAAAGCGGCCAGCGATATAGATATCGTGCCCTGCCAGCGTGCCATGATCCTGCAGTACCGCCGTCAGCACTGTGCCGCTACGCCCACGCCAGCCCTCTTCCGGCTGCTCAACCACCGGTTCAACACGCAGGTTGGGATGGTTAACGCTCAGCGCTTCAAGCTCAGAGAGATCGTAGAGATGTTTCTCTTCGCGGCCACCCCAGTAGATAGTGATATCACGGTTCGGGTTACGCGCCAGGGCCGTCAACAGAATAGAGCGCACGTAGGAGAAGCCTGTACCACCGGCAATCAGGATCAGCGGACGGTCTTCATCGTCACGCAGCCATGCATCACCGTGGGGAATATCCACCACGATCTCGCGCTCTTTTAGAATGCGGTCCATGACGGCCATTGCATACAGGTTAAGCTCTGACGCACCAATATGAAGCTCAATAAATTCCTGCTCCGCTGGCGTTGAGGCCATAGAGAAAGGACGCTTATCACGTTCATCCATCACGACCATCAGGTACTGACCAGCACGGAAAGAGAATGCCGCTTCAGGCACTAAACGGACGCGATATACGGTGTCGGTGATAGCATCTACCGAGGTCACTTTACAGCTTAAGGTTGTCATTCGCTCTCTCTGTCGGGAAGTCTATAGGGCTTAACGGTCAGCCTGCGGTTTACCGTTATTCATTATGGCCAGTTCGTCCCAGATCGCGTCAATTCGCGCGGTCACAGCAGGATCTTTTTTGATCGGGCGACCCCATTCACGGTCGGTTTCGCCAGGCCATTTATTTGTGGCATCCAGTCCCATTTTTGAGCCAAGACCGGAGACCGGCGAGGCAAAATCCAGATAATCTATCGGCGTGTTTTCCACTAACACCGTATCGCGCGCCGGATCCATTCGCGTGGTAATGGCCCAGATAACATCATTCCAGTCGCGGGCGTTAACGTCATCATCGCAGACAATCACAAATTTGGTATACATAAACTGGCGCAGGAAAGACCATACGCCCATCATCACGCGTTTAGCGTGACCAGGATACTGCTTCTTCATTGTGACCACCGCCAGGCGATACGAGCATCCTTCCGGCGGCAGATAGAAATCAACAATTTCCGGGAACTGCTTTTGCAGGATCGGCACAAACACCTCATTCAGCGCCACGCCCAGTACTGCAGGTTCATCCGGTGGACGTCCGGTATAGGTGGAGTGATAAATCGCATCTTCACGCTGGGTAATGTGCGTGACGGTAAACACCGGGAAGTTATCCACTTCGTTATAATAGCCCGTGTGGTCACCGTACGGGCCTTCGGGTGCCAGCTCGCCCTGTTCAATGTAACCTTCCAGGACAATCTCTGCACTCGCGGGCACTTCGAGGTCATTAGATATACACTTCACGACTTCCGTTTTGGTGCCACGCAGCAGTCCTGCAAAGGCATATTCAGAGAGTGTATCCGGCACTGGCGTTACCGCGCCCAGAATGGTGGCGGGATCGGCACCTAACGCAACTGAGACCGGAAAACGCTCGCCCGGGTGTGCAGCGCACCACTCCTGGAAATCCAGCGCGCCGCCGCGATGCGACAGCCAGCGCATGATGAGCTTATTCTTGCCAATCAGCTGCTGGCGGTAAATACCCAGATTTTGACGCTCTTTATGCGGCCCGCGTGTGACGGTGAGCCCCCAGGTAATGAGTGGCGCGGCATCTTCAGGCCAGCACTGCATGATCGGGATTTTGGTCAGATCTACCGCATCCCCTTCCAGCACTTTCTGCTGGCACGGCGCACCGCGCAGACGTTTGGTTGGCATGTTCAATACCTGCTTAAACTGCGGCAGCTTGTCGAACAGATCGCGGAAGCCTTTCGGTGGCTCCGGCTCTTTCAGAAACGCCAGCAGTTTACCCACTTCACGTAACGCCGTGACGTCCTCCTGGCCCATGCCCAACGCCACACGGCGAGGGGTTCCAAACAGGTTGCACAGCACCGGCATTGAATAACCCTTCGGGTTTTCAAACAGAAGCGCCGGGCCACCGGCACGCAGGGTGCGGTCAGCAATTTCTGTCATTTCCAGATAAGGATCGACAGGAAGCGTAATGCGTTTGAGTTCGCCCTGCTTTTCAAGCAGCGTCAGGAAGTCGCGGAGATCGTGGTATTTCATGCAGTTAATCATGGCCTCTCTGTAAGCGCTTCATTATACGGCGTAAGCCTGCGTGATGCTGTAATTTTGTTAAATTAGCGTGAACTTCTGCATCCTGTTCCCTTTTCGGCCATTATAATCAACTTAGCGATCCCGCCAGGGTTTTGATATGCTTGCGCCCGAAACTAAGGGAAAGAGTGATTATGCAGGCCTGGTATTTACTGTATTGCAAACGCGGGCAACTTCAGCGCGCGCAGGAACATTTAGAACGTCAGTCTGTAAATTGCCTGACACCCGTGATCACGCTTGAAAAAATGCAGCGCGGGAAGCGCACAACCGTCAGTGAGCCGCTATTTCCGAACTATTTGTTCGTGGAATTCGACCCGGAAGTGATCCACACCACCACCATCAGCGCCACGCGCGGCGTCAGCCATTTTGTTCGTTTTGGTGCGCACCCGGCAACGGTGCCGTCGACGGTGATCCATCAGCTTTCGGTTTATCAACAACCTGAAGATATTACCGACCCGGAAACCCCGTACGCGGGAGACAGTGTCGTCATCACCGAAGGTGCCTTCGAAGGCCTGCAGGCGATTTTCGCCGAGCCGGACGGTGAAGCACGCTCCATGTTATTGCTCAATCTGCTTAATAAGCAGGTGCTACAAAGCGTGAAAAACACCGACTTCCGCAAAGTTTAAAAATCAATGCCAAACAGGCGACGCACGTTGTCATCCGTCTGCGTAGATAACCCGTGCGGATCCTCTCCGCGCCACTGCGCCACGCTCGTGACAATATGCCCCAGCCATGCCGGTTCGTTACGTCGCGATGCCGGTTTTGGTTTGATATCGCGCGGCAATAAATAAGGCGCGTCGGTTTCGAAGAGCAACTGGTCGGCCGGGATCACCGGCAACAGTTCACGAAGCTCCAGCCCGCGGCGTTCATCGCACACCCAGCCGGTAATCCCCAAATAAAGCCCACGATCCAGACAGTCCAGCGCCTCCTGACGTGAACCGGTAAAACAGTGCAGCACCGCGCCTGGCAGTTTATCCAGCCAGGGATCCAGCAGCGCGAGGAAGCGCTCATGCGCGTCGCGACAGTGCATAAACACCGGCATTTCAAGCTCGGCCGCCAGGGCGAGTTGCGCCGTGAATGCTTTTTCCTGTTCGGCAGGGGTGGAAAAATTGCGGTTGAAATCGAGCCCACATTCCCCGATAGCCACCACTTCGGGGGTTTTCGCCAGCCTGTGAATGATATCAGCGCTCTCCGACGTCCACTGGCTGCTGTCATGAGGATGCACGCCCGCGGTAGACCAGCAACGGTCGTAGCGTTGGGCCAGCTGTTGCGCCTGCTCGCTTTCATGCAGGTTGGTGCCTGTCAGCAGCAGACCTTTTACGCCGGCGGCAAACGCGCGCGCCACGACGTCGTCGCGATCTTTGGCAAACTGTGAACTGGTCAGGTTAAGTCCAATATCAAACATGCAATTCCCCATATGACAACCGCCCTGACGGGCGGCTGGTTTTACTCTTCAGTGCTCTTTTCAGAGACGTCGTCTTCGTCCTCTGATCGACGCCCTTTCCCCACATAGAAACGTGAGAAGAAGACGCCTACCTCAAACAGACAGTACATCGGTATGGCCAGCAGCGTTTGCGAGAAGACATCGGGCGGCGTCAGCAGCATGCCGACCACAAATGCGCCGACCAGAATATACGGACGCTTTTTACGCAGGTCTTCTGGTGTGGTTACACCCACCCAGCAAAGCAGCACAATCGCAACCGGCACTTCGAACGCCACGCCGAATGCCATAAACAGCGCCATCACAAAGCTGAGGTAGCTGGCAATATCGGTCGACACCTGTACCCCTTCCGGCGCGGTATGCGTCAGGAAGCCAAAGGCCAGCGGGAAGACCACGAAATAGGCAAACGCCATGCCGATATAGAACAACAGCGAGCTGGAGACCAGCAGTGGGATCACCAGTTTGCGTTCATGCTTATACAGAGCGGGCGCCACAAACGCCCAGATCTGATACAGCAGGATGGGTGCAGAAGCGATCAACGATACCCAGAACGTGAGCTTAATGGGCGTAAAGAACGGCGAAGCAACGTCCGTCGCGATCATCGTTGCGCCCAGCGGCATCTGCTTTATCAGCGGCGCGGAGACAACCTGGTAGATGTCGTTGGCGAAATAAACCAGGCATAAGAAAATAACGAAAACCGCAATAATGCAGTTTAACAGGCGCTTACGCAGCTCAATGAGGTGCGTAATGAGCGGTTGAGTATCATCTACTGCCATGTTTACGCTTTATCACTCGACGAGGGGGATGATTCGGTAACAGGCGCGGCGGGCTTTGCTTCAGCCGCGTTGACCACAGGGTCTTCCGGCTGCGCCTGTTTTTTCAGTTCAGGTTCCTGCGGCGTATGTTCAGGCGCGGTGGCCTGATGCTCCGCGCTGGCAGGCGTTACGCCCTCGCGCTGCGCTTCACTATTTTTCACCACCGGGTTATGGATGGTGTTCGCTTCATCGCTCGCTTTTTCAGGATCGTTAACGCTGTACGAGCGCTTCATGGATTCTGCCGCTTCGCGCAGTTCATCCATGGAGGCTTTCAGTTCCGGCGTCAGGTTATCCATGCTCGCCTTCTCAACCTTTTTCAGGCTTTCCTGAAACTCCTGCAGCTTAAGTTCCTGCGCCAGCTCGTTCTGTACGGTGGATGCCAGCGAACGAAGCGCACGCACCCACCCCACAACCGTTTTTACTGCAACGGGTAAACGCTGTGGCCCCAGCACGATGAGGCCAATCACAAAGACCAGCAGCAGCTCACTAAAACCAATGTCGAACACGACTTACACCTGCTCTTTATCGTGGCGTTTAGCGTCTTCCTTTTTGGCATCTTCTTGCTTGTCGGAGATGGATTTAGCAGTAAAGTCAGCGTCCTGGCTGGTTTTATCCTGCTTGCTCTCATCATCGCTCATTGCTTTCTTGAAGCCTTTGATAGACGCGCCCAGATCGGAACCGATAGAACCGAGCTTTTTGGTGCCAAACAGCAGCACGACGATGACGGCAATAATGACTAATTGCCAGATACTGATACCACCCATACATATTCCTCAGAGATAGATGATTAATTAGTCAGACCGCATTATACGTATGCGACCTGGTGATAGCGATGCCTGTTCAGCGCGTCTTTCTCCAGCCAACGAACCAGACCACTATTCCGGCAGCCATTAGCCAGGCGGGCATCATCTGCCAGTCCGGACGGTTGATTAACAACAACGTACCACTGAGCAGCAGGGTTGCGCCAATGCCAAACAGATAGCGAGACTGGCCCTGGCGTACGCGGTTCGACTGAAGCTCGTGGGCGATTTTATCCATGCTGAGCTGAAGGTTCTTGCTCTGACGCAAACTGTCATACACCAGTTCAGGAAGTTCCGGCATTTTTTCAACCCAGAACGGGGCTTTCTCTTTGAAAGCTCGTACCAGAGCCGGAATGCCAACCTGATCCTTAATCCAGGATTCCAGGAACGGTTTCGCGGTCTTCCACAAGTCTAACTGAGGATAGAGCTGTCGACCTACACCTTCAACGTAAAGTAATGTTTTCTGAAGTAAAACAAGCTGTGGCTGCACTTCCATATTGAAGCGGCGAGCGGTGTTAAACAGATTCAGCAACACGTGACCGAACGAGATTTCCGCCAGCGGTTTTTCAAAAATCGGTTCACAGACGGTACGGATGGCAAACTCGAACTCTTCGACATTGGTGTCCGGCGGAACCCAACCTGAGTCAACGTGCAGTTCAGCCACTTTACGGTAGTCGCGATTAAAGAAGGCGATAAAATTCTCCGCCAGATAACGCTTATCTTCTTTATTGAGCGAGCCGACAATACCGCAATCAATGCCGATATATTGCGGGTCGTCCGGATGCTCATAGCTCACAAAGATATTGCCCGGATGCATGTCTGCGTGGAAAAAGCTGTCGCGGAAGACCTGAGTAAAGAAGACCTGTACGCCACGTTCAGCCAGCAGCTTCATGTTCGTTCCCTGTTTCTCCAGGGCCACGACATCCGAGACGGGAATACCGTAAATACGTTCCATGACCATCATGTTCTGGCTGCAGTAGTCAGAATAGACTTCAGGAACATACAGCATCGGGCTGTTTTCAAAATTGCGCCGCAACTGAATGGCGTTTGCCGATTCGCGCAGCAGGTTTAGTTCATCGATCAGCGTTTTTTCATATTCCCGTACCACTTCCAGCGGGCGCAGGCGGCGTCCGTCAGGGAGCAGACGCGGAACCCAGCGCGCCAGACGATAGATAAGCTTCATGTCCGCTTTGATGATCGGCAGAATATCCGGGCGGATAACTTTGATAACGACTTCTTTGCCATTCTCTTTCAGACGCGCGGTATGCACCTGGGCAATGGAGGCAGAAGCCAGCGGCTGAATGTCGAAATCGTCGAACCAGGTCTCAACAGGAATATTGCCCATCGCCTCTTCGATCTGTTTTTTCGCGCGCACGCCGTCAAACGGGGCCACGCGATCCTGCAGCAGTGCCAGCTGATCGGCAATCTGAGGCGGGAAAAGATCGCGACGGGTCGAGAGCATTTGGCCGAATTTAATCCATACCGGGCCCAGCTCCTGTAGCGCCAGACGCAGGCGTTCACCCAGCGGCTGTCCTTTGTGGCGATTAGGCATCCAGAACAACATCCGCCGCCAGATACGAAGCGGCAGCGTGATACGCATTTTGGGGATAAGCTCGTCGAGCCCGTAACTCAAAAAGGTGTGGACGATAAAATAGAGGCGCCGAATTTCACCAGGCGTCATTTGCCCTCCAGTTTTTCCAGCCGTTTGGTTAACGCATCAACCGCACGTTCAACAGCCGCAGTCTCTTCCGCGAACCAGGCCACTTCCAGCGGTCCGGGGGCCATACGCCACTCTTCGGTCAGCACCTCTGCCGCATAGCGCTGCTGACGTTGCAGGCTTTTACGCAGGAAGGCGGTACCACCATGCAGGGCTTTGCCGATCCCTTCCGCTGCAATGTCGCCAATAAATGGGGCAAGCAGTTCCGCCGGGTCAAACTCGGCTAAATCGCTGAGCGCAACGAAATTTTGTACAACCTGAATGTCGCCTTCCACTTCCAGCTCACCGCTGCGGATCAGCGCCGTCAGTTGCTGGCGGTCACGCAGTTTTGGCAGCACGCTCATGCGCGTGATGACAGAGCAGTCGGCGTCTCCTTCCCACTCCCCCAGAACATCAAGCTGGCGTTCGCTGAAGACCAGCACAAGCGGCGTCGAGAACTCTTTTAAAACGATCCGCAATACCTTCCCGTTAAGTCGCTGCCGCGCGGCTTTTAGCGCTGGCGCACGATAGAGAAAGGCATTCAGTACATTCTCGATGCCTGCGGTGACTAAGGGTTTAAAGGGCACAGGACACCTCCACTCAGAACTTATAACCGCGATGCAGTGCGACGACACCCGCCGTCATGTTGAAATACTCAACGTTTTCAAACGCCGCATCCTGCATCATGGCCTTCAGGGTGTCCTGATCCGGGTGCATGCGAATGGATTCCGCCAGATAGCGGTAGCTTTCTGCGTCGTTTGCCACCAGTTCGCCAATACGCGGCAGAACATGGAATGAATAGGCGTCGTAGGCTTTGCTCAGTGGCTCGATAATCGGTTTGGAGAACTCAAGCACCAGCAGACGTCCGCCCGGCTTCAGCACGCGATACATTGAGCGCAGCGCTTTTTCTTTATCGGTGACGTTACGCAGGCCAAAAGAGATAGTGATGCAGTCAAAGGTGTTATCCGGGAACGGCAGCGCCTCGGCGTTTGCCTGCACATATTCCACATTCCCCACCACGCCGATGTTACGCAGCTTCTCACGCCCCATTTTCAGCATGGAGTCGTTAATATCAGCCAGAACAACACGCCCGGTTTCACCCACCAGACGGGAGAATTTCGCAGTCAAATCGCCCGTGCCGCCGGCAAGGTCCAGTACCGTTTGTCCACGACGCACACCGCTACAGTCGATGGTGAAGCGCTTCCACAAGCGATGAATGCCGAATGACATCAAGTCATTCATCACATCGTACTTCGCCGCCACGGAATGAAATACGTGGGCCACCATGTCAGCTTTCTGCGCTTTGGCGACAGTCTGAAAGCCAAAGTGCGTTGTGTCTTGTGAATCGTCAACCATCTCAGAGCCTGCTTATCAGTAAAATGTTCGTGAAGTGTAACAGATTGGGCGCGTTTGCCCTACGTTTCAACCACCACGTAAGAAACGCGCCAGATGCGGGTCTGGCGATAACTCTGCCGCTAACTCGTTGTCTTCACTGTCTCTCTTTTGTCCATCAGCGCCTTCGCGCAGGCGAAACTCTTCCTCCTGTGCCGTGGCTTGCTCAACCAGTTCCGGATTAATCTCGCGTTTAACCTCCACCCCCAGGCCGCGGAAGGCTTCAGCTTGCGCCAGCAGATTACCCCGCCCGGAGGCGAGTTTTTTCATCGCCTGGCGGTAGTTATCCTGCGCGCGGTCCAGGCTTTGCCCGACCAAGGACATATCATCCACAAAGAGGCGCATTTTGTCGTACAGCTTGCTGGCGCGATCGGCAATCTGCTGCGCGTTGCGGCTCTGATGTTCATAGCGCCACAGGTTGGCAATGGTGCGTAACGCCACCAGCAGCGTGGTGGGGCTGACCAGCATAATGTTGTTTTTCAGCGCTTCAGTTATCAGTTCCGGCTGTCTGTCGAGTGCCAGCAGAAAAGCAGGCTCTACCGGGATAAACATCAGAACATAGTCAAGCGAGCGCAAACCCGGCAACTGCTGATAGTCTTTTCTGCCCAGCAGACGAATATGGTTCCGCACGGAGGCAATGTGCTCCTGCAACGCCGATTCGCGGGTGTAGTCATCCTCCGCGTTGAAGTAACGCTCATAGGCCACCAGCGTCATTTTGGCATCAATCACCACATCTTTACCCTGCGGAAGACGCACGATGACATCTGGCTGCATTCGCGAGCGGGCGTCGTTTTCTATGCTGACCTGGGTTTCGTATTCATACCCTTCGCGCAGTCCAGAGGCTTCCAGCACCCGCGTGAGGACGACTTCACCCCAGTTACCCTGCGTTTTGTTATCCCCTTTCAGGGCGCGGGTCAGGTTGACCGCTTCCTGCGCCATTTGTGCATTCAACTGCTGCAGATTACGAATTTCGTGTGCCAGGGTGTGCCGCTCGCGGGCCTCCTGACCAAAGCTGTCCTGCACCTGACGACGGAAACCGTCCAGTTGCTCACGCAGAGGCGTCAGGAGACTGTTCAGACTCTGGCGGTTTTGTTCGTCAACGCGGCGGTTGCTGTGCTCAAAAATGCGGTTCGCAAGATTCTCAAACTGTTCGCTGAGGCGCTGCTCGCTGTTCATCATCTGGCGGATTTTGTCTTCCGCATGCAGTTGAGTGGATTCCAGGCGGGTCGTGACTTCACGGAGATCGGCTTCCAGTGAGGTGTTGATATCACGCAGATTGCGCAGTTCGTTGTTGAGTAACTCGCACTCGTCTCGCCAGTGTTCACTCAGCGCAATTTGCTGTTTTGTCGCGCTTAACTCGGCGACTATCTCTTCACGCTCTGCCAGCTGATCGGCCTTTTGCTGCGCGTGCTGATAGCTGGAAATCAGCCAGCCTATCGCCACGCCCGCGAGCGCAATCACCGCGTAAATCAGAATTGAGAGATCCACAATGCCCCCTGCATCAACGTATTACCGCACAAAATAAGATTGTGCTGTATAAACGTCCAGTTTGAAAGGGTTTTCCTGCGAGGCGCTACGCAAAAAATAAAGGCCGAACGTGTCGGCCTTTGATGTCAGAAGAGAGGATTAGATCAGACGACGGGCCGCTTCAACCACGATTTTTACCGCATGACTTTCGGTTTGTTTCATGGTTTCGGCGTTCGGGATTTCCTGCTGGGTACGGTTGACGATTACCCCCGCCACCATACCGGCACGCAGACCCTGGCTTGCGCACATGGTCAGCAGCGTTGCAGATTCCATTTCATAGTTCATCACGCCCATAGACTGCCACTCTTCCATAGAGCCTTTAAAACGGCTCACCACACGGCCAGAGAAGGTGTCGTAACGCTCCTGACCCGGGTAGAAGGTGTCCGACGAGGCGGTTACGCCCACGTGCGTGGTTGCGCCAACGGATTTCGCTGCTTCAACCAGCGCCGTCGTACATTCAAAATCGGCAACCGCCGGGAATTCCATTGGTGCAAAGTGCAGACTCGCCCCATCCAGACGCACGGACGCGGTAGTCACCAATACATCACCCACGTTGATATGCGGCTGGATCGCACCGGTCGTCCCGATACGCAGGAACGTCCGGATGCCCAGCTGCGCCAGTTCTTCAACGGCAATGGAGGTAGATGGGCCACCGATACCGGTAGAGCACACAATCACGGCCTTACCATCCAGCTCTGCACGCCAGGTGGTGAATTCACGATGGGCTGCCAGCTTAACCGGCTTATCCATCAGCGCGGCGATCTTTTCCACACGCTCAGGATCGCCCGGGACGATCGCGAGCGTAGCCCCTTGTAAATCGTTTTTGGTGAGGCCGAGATGAAAAACATCAGACTTAGACATAGGTGACTCCTCTGTGGGTCGGTTAGTCAGAAGAAGTAAAACGGTACTTTACAGAAGCAATACGCATAATTTCGTGACACATCTCACCATGAATGAAAATGATTGCAGTAGATTTCCATAAAAAAGTGATTTACATCACATTAACAAGTTATATTGTGGTGTGCTGCACAAAAGATAGACCGTTTAAGGCACTGTGGGTTGTTAACCTGGTGTCTATATTTACCTTTGCGCTAACTCATTGGTACGGAGAATGCCATGACTGAAAAAACCGGTTTTGCACCTGCTGCGGCTCCGCATGCCTCAACCATCGTCTCAACGCCTGAAGACGCCATTACGGCGGGAGAGACCTCCATTCCCTCGCAGGGGGAAAATATGCCTGCTTACCACGCGCGACCAGCATCGGCAGACGGTCCGCTGCCGATCGTGATTGTGGTTCAGGAAATTTTCGGCGTTCACGAACATATTCGCGACCTCTGCCGCCGACTGGCGCTGGAAGGTTACCTGGCCGTTGCGCCAGAGCTCTATTTCCGTCAGGGCGATCCGAACGACTACAGCGATATCCCAACGCTTTTGAGCAACCTGGTCAGTAAAGTGCCGGATGCACAGGTGCTGGCCGATCTGGATCATGTTGCCAACTGGGCGGCACGTAACGGCGGTGATGCGCATCGACTGATGATAACGGGGTTCTGCTGGGGCGGACGCATTAGCTGGCTGTATGCCGCGCACAATCCGCAGCTGAAAGCTGCTGTGGCCTGGTACGGTAAACTGGTGGGCGAAAAAACGCTGAACTCGCCAAAACATCCGGTTGATATCGCCACAGACTTAAACGCCCCGGTGCTGGGACTGTACGGTGGTCAGGACACGGGTATTCCGCTCGATACGGTAGAGACCATGCGCCATGCGCTACGCGCGGCGAATGCAAAGGCCGACATTGTCGTGTACCCGGATGCCGGACACGCGTTTAACGCCGATTATCGTCCGAGCTATCACGCGGAATCAGCCAAAGATGGCTGGCAGCGGATGCTGGCGTGGTTTAGCCAGTACGGCGGTAAGAAAGCGTAAACATAAAAGCCCGGTGGCGGCGATGCCTTACCGGGCTACATAATGGGATCGACTCTGTCTTAACCCTGACGCAAATTCTGCGCCGCTTTCACCATATTCGCCAGCGCCGCGCGGGTTTCAGGCCAGCCGCGGGTTTTCAGACCGCAGTCAGGGTTCACCCACAGGCGTTCTGCCGGAATGCGCTGGGCGGCTTTCTTCAGCAGGGCTTCGATCCACTCCACGCTCGGCACGTTCGGGGAGTGAATGTCATATACGCCCGGCCCGATTTCGTTCGGGTAATCGAACTCTTCGAATGACTCCAGCAGTTCCATATCTGAACGCGAGGTCTCGATGGTGATCACGTCGGCATCCAGTGCGGCAATGGAATCCATGATGTCGTTAAATTCGCAGTAACACATGTGGGTGTGGATCTGCGTGTCATCCTTCGCCACTGCGGCGTTGATGCGGAACGCTTCCACACCCCACTGCAGGTAGGCGTCCCAGTCGCTGCGACGCAGCGGTAATCCCTCGCGCAGGGCCGGTTCGTCAATCTGGATGATGCCAATGCCCGCCGCTTCCAGATCCGCCACTTCATCGCGCAGCGCCAGCGCAATTTGCTTCGCGATGGTTTCACGGGTCACGTCCTCACGCGGGAAGGACCAGCAAAGAATGGTCACCGGACCGGTCAACATGCCTTTTACCGGCTTGTCGGTCAGGGACTGGGCATATTTAGCCCATTCGACGGTGATCGGGTGCGGACGGC
Organism: Enterobacter sp. A8; assembly: GCF_004296595.1. Classification (NCBI taxonomy): domain Bacteria; kingdom Pseudomonadati; phylum Pseudomonadota; class Gammaproteobacteria; order Enterobacterales; family Enterobacteriaceae; genus Enterobacter; species Enterobacter sp. A8. The sequence continues at coordinate 59,559 of NZ_SCMF01000010.1, read as the reverse complement.
TGACGTCACCGATCACCACCGGTGGTTTTACACAGCGGGAACCATAGCTCTGTACCCAGCCGTTTTGGGTAAAGACGAAACCATCCAGATGCTCACCGAAGTACTCCACCATGTCGTTACGCTCTGCCTCCCCGTGAACCAGCACGTCCAGGCCTAAGCGCTCCTGCTCCACAATCGCCTGTTTGATATGTTCCGCGATGCCGGTGCGGTAGTTGGCCGCATCAAGGTTGCCCTTTTTGAAGTCCAGGCGCAGGCCGCGGATCTCGGTAGTTTGCGGGAAGGAACCGATGGTGGTGGTTGGCCACGCAGGCAAGTTGAATCGGGCGCGCTGGGCTTCTGCACGCACTTCATAGGGGCTTTGACGCTGGCTGTCCTGCGCGGTGATAGCCGCCAGACGTTTTTCCACCGCCGGGTTGTGAACGCGAGACGAATGACGACGGGCCTGAATCGGAGCGCTCCATTCGGTAATCGCCGCCGTGTCACCGCTGTTCAGGGCGTCACGCAGCAGAGCCAGCTCTTCACATTTCTGCAAGGCAAAGGCAAACCAGCTTTTCACTTCCGCATCCAGGCGGGTTTCAACGCTGAGATCGATAGGGCTGTGCAGCAGTGAACACGAAGAGGCCACCCATAGCTCACGTTTGCCGACGATGTCCTTAATCTGAGCATATTTTTCTGTCAGATCGGCGCGCCAGACGTTACGACCGTTCACCAGCCCGGCAGAGAGCAGCCACTCCGCTGGCAGGCGCTTGTGCAGTTCTGCAACATCATCTTTTCCATGCACCAGGTCAACGTGCAGGCCCTGCACTGGCAATTTGGTGATGGTGCCGAGGTTCGGCGTCACACCTTCAAAGTAGGTGGTAAGCAGCAGCTTCACCTGCCCGGTCAGTGCATCGTAAGCCGGTTTGAAGGCATCGAGCCACGCTTGCGGCAGTTCGAGCACCAGCGCCGGTTCGTCGATTTGCACCCACTGAATACCGCGTTTGCCCAGCTCAATCAGCACCTGTTTGTAGACCGGCAGGATATCCTTCAGCAGGCTCAGACGATCGAACGGCTCGCCTTTGACTTTTCCTAACCACAGGTAGGTCACTGGCCCCAGCAGCACCGGTTTCACCTGGTGCCCCAGCGCCAGCGCTTCGTCCACTTCATCCAGCAACTGGGTCCAGGTCAGTTTGAACTGCTGACCTTTAACAAACTCCGGCACCATATAGTGATAGTTGGTGTTAAACCACTTGGTCATTTCCGCCGCTGCCGCTGGCTCACCGGTTGGCGCACGGCCACGGCCGATGCGGAACAGCGTGTCGATATCTACCGATCCATCGTTGTTCTGATGACGAGCCGGGACATTGCCAAGCAGCAGGCTGGTCGTCAGAACATGGTCGTACCAGGCGAAATCGCCCACCGGCAGCAGGTCTACGCCCGCCTGTTTTTGCTGCTCCCAGTGGCGGGCACGCAGTTCGCGGCCCACTGCCAGCAGCTCTTCACGCGTGGTGTTTCCTGCCCAGTAGCTTTCTTGTGCTTTTTTTAGCTCGCGACGAAGGCCAACGCGAGGGAAACCGAGAGTGTGATTGCGGATTGTCATGTCATGCCCCTTGTGAAATTCGTTATTTAGACGTCCAGATGTTTACACATCTATAATTGGCAGGTACTGTATATTCCTCAAGCGCAAAATGTTCATGGCGAAGTGAAGGACTTTCATGATCGAGATAAAACACCTGAAAACGCTACAAGCGTTGCGAAACTGCGGTTCTCTCGCGGCGGCGGCGGCCTCACTGCACCAGACTCAGTCCGCCCTTTCTCACCAGTTCAGCGATCTGGAACAACGTCTCGGCTTTCGTCTTTTTGTGCGTAAGAGCCAGCCGCTGCGCTTTACTCCCCAGGGCGAGATCCTCCTGCAGCTGGCAAATCAGGTGCTGCCGCAAATTGCCAGCGCGCTTCAGTCCTGCAATGAGCCGCAGCAAACTAAATTGCGTATCGCCATTGAGTGCCACAGCTGTATTCAGTGGCTGACCCCCGCGCTTGAGAACTTCCGCCAGAAGTGGCCGCAGGTAGAAATGGACTTTACCTCCGGCGTGACGTTTGACCCGCAGCCGTCACTCCAGCAGGGCGAGCTGGATCTGGTGATGACGTCAGACATTCTGCCGCGTAGCGGCCTGCATTATTCGCCAATGTTCGATTATGAGGTGCGTCTGGTGCTGGCACCGGATCATCCGCTGGCCAGCAAGACGCGTATCACCCCGGAAGACCTGGCGACTGAAACGCTGCTGATATACCCGGTGCAGCGCAGTCGCCTGGATATCTGGCGCCATTTCCTGCAGCCGGCGGGCATCAGCCCACAGCTGAAAAGCGTGGATAATACGTTGCTGTTGATTCAGATGGTTGCCGCCAGAATGGGCATCGCGGCGCTGCCGCACTGGGTGGTAGAGAGTTTTGAACGCCAGGGCCTGGTGGTCACCAAAACCCTGGGAGAAGGACTGTGGAGCCGGCTGTACGCCGCCGTGCGCGATGGCGAGCAGCGTCAGCCGATCACGGAAGCGTTTATTCGCTCAACGCGGAACCACGCGTGCGACCATCTTCCGTTTGTGCGGAGCGCGGAGCGACCCAACGGCGATGTACCCACAGCGAAGCCAGGATCACCGCTCCCCCAATAAGGAAACTCGGCCAGTGGGGCTGTTGCTGCCAGATAGCAAGGTTTACCAGTAGCCCCGCGGGCACGTGCACGTTGTTCATGATGCCCAGCGTACCGGCGTCTACCTGAGTTGCGCCATAGTTCCACATGAAGTACCCCAGCCCCGAGGCCACCACGCCCAGCCAGACCAGAATGCCCCACTGCACGGTAGTGGTAGGTAATTTTTGCGGGTTACCCAGCATAAACCAGGCTGCGACCGCGACCACCGCCGCCCCCATATAGAACCAGGCAAACGCGTTGTGCTGCGGCATCGGGCGGGTTTCCATCAGGCGCTTGTAGCCCACCATACCAATAGCGAAGCTGATGTTTGCTAACTGCACGAACATCAGGCCGGTCCAGAAGTGATCGCTCACTTTTTCGTAGCGAATAATCGCCGCGCCAATCACCGCCAGCGCCGCGCTCAACAGATAGCCCCAACGCAGACGACGCCTGCTGAGCAGGTCGTAAATCAGCGTGATATAGAGCGGCGTCAGCACCGTAAAGAGCAGGAACTCCGAGACGGACAAGTAGATATACGCCCGAAAGCTAAACAGATACATGATGCCGAGCTGCATCGCCCCCACCAGCATATACAGCAAAACGGTTTGCAGGGATTGTCCGCGCGTACGCAAAAAGGGCAGGAACACCAGCGCCGCCAGCCCCACGCGCATCAGCACCGAGAAATAGCTGTCGACCGATCCGGCAAGGTATTCGCCAATCAGGCTAAAGGAGAAGGCCCACAGGATAGTGGTGATAATGAGTAGCGCCACAATGCTTGTCTCTCAGAAAGAAGGAGAGGCATTGTAGCGAACTCTTTAGTTGACAACTGAGCAATAAACAACCAAATGAAGATTATTCAAGGAATAGCTTGCGCAGATATTTTGGTACCGCATTGTCTGCGTTGGTGCCGATCACTTCCAGCTCCGGGTGCAGGTCTTTCAGGCGCTGGTGCGCGTTCTGCATGATGCAGCCTTTACCCGCCATCGAGAGCATCTCAGCATCGTTCATGCCATCACCAAAGGCGATACAGTCTTTCAGCTCAAAGCCCATGCGTTTGGCCACCGCTTCCAGAGCGTGCCCCTTGGAAACGCCACCCGCCATCACTTCCAGGCAGGTCAGCGTGGAGAAACTTACGTTGACGCGATCGCCCCAGCGGGCGTTGATCGCCTGCTCCAGCGGCAGCAGTTCTTCGTGACTTTCGCAGGTAAAGAAGACTTTGCTGATCCCTTCCGGCTCGAGCAGACCTGGCTCATACAGGGAGTAGTTAAACACCGCTTCTTTGAAGAAGCGCATCTCTTCCGGACGGTGGCGGTTCATGAACCAGTCATCGTCGCGGTAAACGTTCGTGACGATAGCCGGATTATTGTGCACCACACCGAACAGATCGGCGGCAATATCGCGATCCAGGTTGTGGGTAAAGATCAGATTGCCATCGGTGTCGTGAACGCGCGCACCGTTGGAGGTGATCATGTACGATTTAATCTCAAGATTATCGCGGATCTGCCCCACATCCACGTGGTGGCGCCCGGTGGCAAACACAAAGTGCACGCCACGGGCAGTCAGCAGCTTTAAGGTCTCTTTCGCGTACGGCGACAGGGTGTGGTCGGGGGAAAGCAGCGTGCCATCTAAATCAGATGCAACAACCTGGTACATAGGAAAATTTAACCTCAATAGAAAATCAGTTATGCCGGTCGAAAAACTCGACGATGGCGTTAAGCGCGACTGAGCGCATAGCGTCCTTTTCAAAAAGGATCTCATGGTACGCGCCGTTGATGACCAGCGGTTTACCCCCTTCACAAGGGTGACCGGCGGCAGCGCGCAGTTCACAAAAACGGTCATGCATGCGGTTATCCACCACACGCTCTTCTTCAGCCTGAATCAGGAGTGTCGGCGTGTCATCATCACCAACACCCGCCAGAACCTGCTCCCCTGCATGTATCCCCTCCCGCACCCAGTGCCAGGTGGGGCCGCCAACGCGCAAGCGAGGCTCATCGGCATAGAAGCGCAGGTTGCGGCGATAACGCTGACGGCTATGGGTTAAGACGTTGAGGGCAAACGGCAAAGCCCGCCAGCGCCCTGTTCCGATGGCGTAGCCTTCACGAATGCGCTGATGGCCCTCAGCCCAGTCGAGAAGATGGCGCACCATCCAGTCCGGAAAACGTATCACAATGCCATACATCGGCGCGGTCAGCGCAATGGCATCGCACTGGTGATCGTAGCGCTGCAAAAAGAGCGTAGAGATCGCGCCGCCCATGGAGTGCGCAAGAATATAGCGCTTACGCCACGGGCCGGGCTGCACTTCCTGCTGCCAGAAGGCGGCAAGATCGTCGACATAATCACTGAAGTTATCTACGTGGCCACGATGGGTATCCGGCAACATTCGACCGGAAAGCCCCTGCCCGCGATGATCGATAATTAACACGTCAAAACCCAGATGGAACAGGTCGTACGCCAGCTCGGCATATTTGATGTAGCTTTCGATACGCCCGGGACAGACCACAATCACCCGGTCATTTTTTTCATCACGGAAACGAACAAAGCGCACCGGGATATTCCCGACGCCCGTAAACTCATCTTCCTCACGCTGACGCCAGAAATCGGTCAGCGGCCCCATGGAGAAAGCAGCAAATGCGTTTTCTCGTGTTTCCCAGTCCTTTTTCTGCTGCAACATCGGGTTTCCACCCCCCGTCATTCAGGGAATATCGTTTTTTTCGTAACTGGTCACAAAATGACTCAACAATAGCGTATTGTGGCATAAAAACAGACGATTCGGGAGTTTCAAATGACCTTCGAGTGGTGGTTCGCTTACCTGCTGACATCCATCATCCTCAGCCTGTCACCGGGTTCGGGGGCAATTAATACCATGACAACCTCCATTAACCACGGTTATCGCGGGGCGGCAGCATCCATTGCCGGTTTGCAAACCGGACTGGGGATTCACATTGTGCTGGTGGGCGTGGGTTTAGGGACGCTCTTCTCCCGCTCGGTGCTGGCATTTGAAGTGCTGAAATGGGCCGGTGCGGCGTATCTGATTTGGCTCGGCATTCAGCAATGGCGCGCAGCAGGCTCAATTGACCTCAACACTCTTGCCCGGACGCAAACGCGCGGTCGCCTGTTTAAGCGGGCGGTGTTTGTGAATCTGACCAACCCAAAAAGCATCGTTTTTCTGGCTGCCCTGTTCCCGCAGTTTATCGTCCCGCATCAGCCGCAGGTCATGCAGTATGTAGTCCTGGGCGTGACCACCATTGTTGTCGATATTATTGTGATGATTGGCTACGCGACGCTGGCGCAGCGGATTGCAGCATGGATTAAAGGGCCTAAGCAAATGAAGGCCCTGAACAAAGTGTTTGGTTCGCTGTTTATGCTGGTTGGCGCGCTGCTTGCGTCAGCGCGTCATGCTTAGCGAGAGATAATAAGATGAATACCAAAGCCGGCGAACAGCGCGCCGGCGAAGCCGTCAATCCATTTCGCGATGCGCTGATAACCACGGCGCATCGCCGGTAAGGCAAACAGGCTGGCAACAACGGTGAACCACGCAAACGTCTCAACCACGATCAGCAGGAAGATACCCCAGCGTGCACCCGCGCCCACGCTGTCGCCCACGAACAGGGAGAAGACGGAACCGAAATAGATAATCGCTTTCGGGTTCGCCAGGTTGGTCAGCAGCCCTTTCACAAAGCTACGGCCGCCCGTTGCCAGCTCAACTTTTGGCTCTTGCGGTTTTTTCTCTTCTTTCTTCAACGCTCCGCGCAGCATCTGGTAGCCCATCCAGCACAGGTACAGACCGCCACCAACCATGATGATGTTATGCAGCCACGCCATCTTCGCCAGGATCAGGTTCAGTCCGAGCAGTGCCACGGCCGCCCAGACCATAACCCCCATAGTAATACCCAACACGCCCATCATGGCTTCTTTGCGGGAGCGGCTGACGGCGGTTTGTGACACGAAGAAAAAGTCAGGGCCCGGGCTCATCAGCGCAACAATGTGCACCAACGCCACGGTAAGAAATAGCATTAACATAATTCGCTCGCGGGGAAATAATTCAGTGAGTCATCATCCTGGCACTTTTTTGCGCGGCTGACTACTCCTCATCATCACCATCGACATGTGAACGGATGAGCGCCATGAATTCTTTACCAAAGCGCTCCAGCTTGCGCGTGCCCACGCCGTTGACGCTCAGCATTTCGCTGGCGCTGAGCGGCATCTGCTCGGCCATCTCAATCAGCGTCGCGTCGTTGAAGACCACATATGGCGGAATGTTCTCTTCATCGGCAATCGCTTTACGCAGTTTGCGCAGTTTGGCAAACAGCTTGCGGTCGTAGTTGCCGCCGTAGGATTTCTGCATCACCCGCGGTTTCAGGGCCACTACGCGCGGCACGGCAAGCTTGAGTTCAACATCCCCACGCAGCACCGGGCGCGCGGCTTCGGTGAGCTGAAGCGCGGAGTGCTGGGCGATGTTCTGTGTGGCAAAACCGAGGTGAATCAACTGACGAATAATGCTGACCCAATGCTCGTGGCTCTGGTCTTTGCCAATACCGTAGACAGGCAGCTTATCGTGGCCCATGTCGCGGATACGCTGGTTATTGGCGCCGCGCAGCACTTCCACCACGTAGCCCATCCCGAAGCGCTGATTAACACGGTATATGGTCGAAAGCGCCTTACGCGCGTCCATCAGGCCATCGTACTGCTTTGGCGGGTCGAGACAGATATCGCAGTTGCCGCACGGCTCCTGACGCCCTTCACCAAAGTAGTTGAGCAGCACCAGACGACGGCAGGTCTGCGCTTCCGCAAACGCGCCCATGGCGTTGAGTTTGTGACGCTCGATATCCTGCAGCTGTCCCTGAGGTTTCTCTTCAAGGCAGCGGCGCAGCCACGCCATATCGGCCGGATCGTAAAACAGCATCGCTTCCGCAGGCAGACCATCACGGCCGGCGCGGCCGGTTTCCTGGTAGTAGGATTCGATATTTCGCGGAATGTCGAAGTGCACCACAAAGCGGACGTTGGGCTTGTTAATGCCCATGCCGAACGCCACCGTCGCCACCACAATCTGCAGGTCATCACGCTGGAATTTTTCCTGCACGTCGGCGCGGATGTGGTTTTCTAACCCGGCATGATAGGCCGCCGCGCTAAAGCCGCGGTTTTGCAGACGCGCAGCGGTGTCTTCCACCTTCGCGCGGCTGTTGCAGTAGATGATGCCTGACTTGCCGCGCTGCTCCTGCACATAGCGCAGAAGCTGATCCAGCGGCTTGAATTTTTCCATCAGCATATAGCGGATGTTCGGGCGGTCGAAGCTGCTGACCTGGATCAGCGGGTCGTTCAGCCCCAGCAGGCGGACGATATCCAGCCGCGTGGTGTCATCTGCCGTGGCGGTCAGCGCCATAAACGGCAGTTCAGGGAAGCGCTGACGCAGCTGACCAAGTGCCGCATATTCCGGGCGGAAATCGTGACCCCACTGCGAGATACAGTGTGCTTCATCAACGGCCAGCAGAACGGGATTCCAGTGCGCCAGATGGTCGAGGAAGTTATCCAGCATCAGACGTTCTGGTGCGATATACAGCAAGCGAACCTGTCCGGTACGGCAACCGGCCATCACCTCTTGCTGCTGCTCGCGGGTTTGCGTGGAGTTAAGACAGGCCGCCGCCACGCCGTTGGCGAGCAGCTGGTCGACCTGGTCTTTCATCAGAGAAATCAGCGGCGATACCACGACCGTCAGGCCATTAAGTACCAGCGCGGGCACCTGATAGCAGAGCGATTTACCGCCACCGGTCGGCATTACCACCAGGCAATCACGACCTTCCAGCACGGTTTCAATGATGGTTTCCTGGCCAGGACGGAACTGCTGGTAACCAAAGGTTTCATGCAAAACCTGTTTAGCCAGCGACTCCTGATTCAATACTTCCGCCTGCGCCACGTTAACCCCATATGCCAGAAATGAAACAGGCGCTATTTTCAGCGCCTGAGAGAGAAACTTCAACGTTTAACGCAAAAACATTCGAGCGTCTCAGAAAATATCGTTCAGCATCACGCCGACACCCACGCGGGTCTGATTGAAGTTGTAATCGATGAGCGACTCGCCGTAACCGCTGTAGACCTGCGTATAGATACGCACGTGTTTGGTCATCGGGTAGCTTAATCCCACTTCTGCGCCGCCGTAACCGGTGTTCCAGTTGTACTGGCCCCTGGCGCTCAGCACCGCATCACCCAGCTGATAGCCAATCCTGAGCTGATAGTAGCCCATATATTTGGTGATATCCGGGTTGTCATCGGTGCTGCCCACCACGTACCACGGCTTCACTTCCACCATCATATTACCGTTTTGCGCCATCAGGCGCGTATAGGCGCGGTTCCAGCTACGTGAGGTTGGATCGGAACGGCCGTTGGAGTCATGGTTGAAGCCCACTTCAACGTCACGCAATGTCCAGCCTGCAAACTCATAATCCGTGGCGAACCCCAGGAACAGCTGGGGCTCATAGTTGGTTTCACGGAACGGTGAAGATTCACCGCTGTTGGAAAGCTGCCACCAGGATTTCTGGGTATAAGATGCACCGAGAACCGAATTCGGCCCCAGAATGCCGCGCCAGAACGGAAACGCGAGGCTGAGCTGATATTTCACCTCATCTTTGCGCGCATTCTCAGCCCAGTCATAGGAGCGAATCGCCTCTTTGTTGAGATCGCTGGTCCAGGTATAGAGCACATAGTTGGTGTCGTACGGGTAGAGCGTGAAGGGATTATCATGCTCCTGCAGCAGGTTAGCGATAATGCTACCGCGAACTGCTGGCGTATCATGCACCTCTTTGACTGTCGCTTCCTGCGCATAGGCTGTGAGGGGCAGCGCAACCGCTGCCAGTAACCCTGCCAGATACGTCCGCATCGGTGGTGTTCTCCTGCAAAATGTTAAATGATCTGAATCGTTATATGGCGCACATTCTACAGACTTCTGCAGCAACTGCTGCATCCTCGTTTCTGAAAGTGGCATTCTTGCCTGTCCGGGCATAAAATCAACATTTTATTAACATTAAGGATGTGATGTCTCATGTCAGCCATGCTAACCGCCGAAGAAGCGTTAAAACTCGTGGGCGAGATTTTTGTTTACCATATGCCGTTTAACCGCGCGCTGGGACTGGAGCTGGAGCGTTACGAAAAAGACTTTGCCCAGCTCAGTTTTAACAACCAGCCGATGATGGTAGGCAACTGGGCACAGAGCATTTTACATGGCGGAGTGATTGCCTCCGCGCTGGACGTGGCTGCAGGGCTGGTATGTGTTGGCAGCACCCTGACGCGCCATGACACCATCAACGAAGACGAGCTGCGTCAGCGCTTATCCCGCATGGGTACCATCGATTTACGCGTCGATTATCTGCGTCCCGGGCGCGGAAACCGCTTCACCTGCAGCAGCAGCCTGCTCCGTGCGGGTAATAAGGTCGCCGTGGCGCGTGTTGAATTGCATAACGAAGAACAACTTTATATCGCCAGCGCAACCGCCACTTATATGGTGGGTTGAAGCTGAAAAATCGGGTAAAGTTAATTCACTTTTTTGTCACGGATTTTCCCGATGGATGCTAAACAGACGCGGCAGGGCGTGTTACTCGCCCTTGCCGCTTATTTTATTTGGGGTGTCGCACCCGCCTACTTTAAATTTATCGCTTACGTACCGGCTGATGAGATCCTCACTCACCGCGTCATCTGGTCCTTCTTCTTCATGATCGCGCTGATGAGCGTTAGTCGTCAGTGGTCTGGCGTCAAAACGCTGCTACAAACCCCGAAGAAGATCTTCCTGCTGGCACTCTCGGCAGTACTGATTGGCGGAAACTGGCTGCTGTTTATCTGGGCGGTGAATAATCATCATATGCTCGAAGCGAGTCTGGGCTACTTTATTAACCCGCTGGTGAATATTGTGCTGGGGATGATTTTCCTCGGCGAGCGCTTCCGCCGGATGCAGTGGCTGGCGGTGATCCTCGCCTTCTGCGGCGTGCTGGTTCAGCTGTGGACCTTCGGTTCACTGCCTGTTATTGCGCTGGGGCTGGCGTTCAGCTTTGCGTTCTACGGGCTGGTGCGTAAGAAGATTGCCGTGGAAGCGCAAACCGGCATGCTGTTTGAAACCCTGTGGCTGTTGCCGGTGGCCGCTATCTATCTCTTCGGCATTGCCGACAGCCCGACCAGCCACATGGGCAGCAACCCGTGGTCCCTGAATGTAATGCTGATGGCCGCAGGCGTGGTGACGACCATCCCACTGCTCTGCTTTACCGGTGCGGCAACGCGCCTGCGTCTGTCCACGCTGGGCTTTTTCCAGTACATCGGCCCGACGCTGATGTTCCTGCTGGCGGTGGTGTTTTACGGCGAAGTGCCGGGTGCGGATAAGATGGTGACGTTCGCGTTTATCTGGGTGGCGCTGGCGATTTTTGTCGCTGACGCGATTTATACCCAGCGCCGGGTGCGTAAAGGGCTGTGATTTTCCCCTCTCCCGGTGGGAGAGGGAATTCGATCGTAGGGCGGGTAAGCGCAGCGCCAGCCGCCAGATTTTTACAGCCAGTTGCGACGCTTGAAATAGAGATACGGCGCCAGCCCGGCGAGGATCATAAAGATAATCGCCCCCGGATAGCCGAAACTCCACTTCAGCTCTGGCATAAACTCAAAGTTCATCCCATAGCTGGATGCCACCAGCGTCGGCGGCAGGAACACCACGGATACCACCGAGAAGATCTTGATAATGCGGTTCTGCTCGATGTTGATAAAGCCCATCGCCGCCTGCATCAGGAAGTTGACCTTCTGGAACAGTGATTCGTTGTGCGGCAGCAGGGATTCGATATCGCGCAGGATCTCACGCGCCTGTTCCAGCTGGCCGCCCGGCAGACGCGCCTTGCGCACCAGGAAGTTCAGCGCGCGCTGGGTATCCATCAGACACAGACGCACCTTCCAGCCGATATCTTCCAGCTCCGCCAGCGTGGAGAGCGCTTCGTCGTATTCATCGCCCTGATGGCCTTCCATGATGACGCGGCTCAGTTTTTCCAGATCGCTGTAGATGTTTTCAATCTCATCCGCCAGTTGCTCAATTTTGGTTTCGAACAGATCGAGCAGCAATTCGTAAGCATTGCCGTCCACCATCGCCTGGCTGCGGGCGCGCATGCGATAGAGACGAAACGCCGGCAGTTCGCGCTCGCGCAGGGTAAACAAGCGACCGTCGCGAATGGTAAATGCCACGGTGGAGTTCCCCGCGTGGTCTTCGGCATCTTCAAAGAAGAAGAAGGAGTGAATGTGCAGGCCGTCTTCGTCTTCAAAAAAACGTGCGGATGCTTCGATGTCTTCCAGTTCCGGGCGAGTGGCCAGACTCTGCCCCAGCTCAGATTGTACGCGCAGGCGTTCATCGTCGTCCGGCTCGACCAGATCCACCCATACGGCATCAATGAGGGGCTGTGACTCTTCGGCTTCAAGCCGAGTCAGTCGGTTATTTTCGAGTTGAAATGCGCTCAACATGACCGGGACTCCCAATGCAAAAAATATCGGACAGTTCGGTGGGCACACAGAAACAAATTGGGTTTCAGACCATTAAACAGCCTGACTCAGCGCGACGGGAATAATGCAGGTCGCTGACAACCACTAAGGCCATCAGCAAGAGGAGATAGCCTTAGGAGTTGTTCCTGGATGACAGGGAATTGAGCCAGTATCTACTGGGTGTGTCCAAGGCGAATGTCCTCTTAGCGTAATCGTGCGCGCATGTTACGCCAGCAGCAACTGTGGCGTCAACACGCAACGAAACGCTGAAGGGCATTAATTGACCTTCAACGTATAAGGCTAGCAGATTATTACAAAATAATGATATTTTTCTGAAAGTTACACTGCTTCCAGCTTGGCATACGCGGCCACCAGCCATTTGATCCCCTGCCCCTGGAACGCCACCTGCAGGCGGCTGTGCTCGCCGCTGCCTTCCAGATTGACGATGGTGCCTTCGCCAAACTTCGAATGGCGCACGCGCTGGCCCAGCTTGTAGCCAGTGTCGGTTTCCGCAATCGGCGAGCCCATCCGCTGATGGCTGACCGGGCGGCTGATACTGGCACGCAGACGAACCTCTTCGACACACTCTTCCGGCAATTCGCCGATAAAGCGCGACGGACGGTGATAGACCTCTTTACCGTACAAACGGCGGGTTTCAGCGTAGGTCAGCGTCAGCTTCTGCATCGCTCGCGTCACGCCTACGTAAGCCAGACGGCGCTCCTCTTCCAGACGCCCGCCTTCATCCAGCGACATCTGGCTCGGGAACATGCCCTCTTCCATGCCGACGATAAACACCTGCGGGAATTCGAGGCCTTTGGCAGAGTGCAGGGTCATCAGTTGAACCGCATCCTGCCAGGTATCTGCCTGCCCTTCGCCCGCTTCCAGCGCGGCGTGAGAAAGGAACGCCTGCAGCGGCATCAGGTCTTCGTCTTCTTCGTTGTAGCTGAACTGGCGCGTTGCCGTCACCAGTTCCTCTAAGTTCTCAATACGGGTCTGGCCCTTCTCGCCTTTCTCCTGCTCGTACATGGTGCGCAGGCCGGAGTCTTTGATCACCCGGTCAGTCTGCACGTGTAGCGGCATGTCGGCGGTTTCCTGCGCCAGCGCGTCAATTAATTCCAGGAAGCGCTGCAGCGCGCTGGCGGCGCGCCCGGCGAGGGCTTTTTCCTGCAACAGCTCGCGGCACGCCTGCCAGAGCGTAAGCTGACGATCGCGCGAGGCCTGACGCACCACGTCCAGCGTCCGGTCACCAATGCCGCGGGTTGGCGTATTCACCACACGTTCAAACGCCGCATCGTCGTTTCGGTTAGCGATCAGGCGCAGATACGAGAGCGCGTCTTTGATCTCCTGACGTTCGAAGAAGCGCATGCCGCCGTAGATACGGTACGGCATGCTCACCTGCAGCAGCGCCTCTTCCAGCACGCGCGACTGGGCGTTGCTGCGGTAGAGAATGGCACACTGTTCCAGCGCGCCACCGTTGTCCTGCCAGGTTTTGATGCGGTTCACCACGAAACGTGCTTCGTCGAGCTCGTTGAAGGCGCAGTAAATGGAAATCGGCTCACCGTCGACCCCGTCGGTCCATAACTTTTTACCCAGGCGCCCGTTGTTGTTTTCAATCAGGGCGTTGGCCGCGCTGAGGATATTGCTGGTCGAGCGGTAGTTCTGCTCCAGACGGATGGTTTCGGCGCCGGGGAAGTCGTTGAGGAAGCGCTGAATGTTTTCCACCTGCGCGCCACGCCAGCCGTAGATGGACTGGTCGTCATCGCCTACGATCATCACCTTGCCGGTATCCCCGGCCAGCAGGCGGATCCAGGCGTACTGGATGTTGTTGGTATCCTGGAATTCGTCCACCAGGATATTGGTGAAGCGTTCACGGTAATGCTGCAGGATATGCGGTTTGTTCAGCCACAGCTCGTGGGCGCGCAGCAACAGTTCGGCAAAGTCCACCAGCCCGGCGCGGTCACACGCTTCCTGGTAGGCCTTGTAAACGTTCTGCCAGGTCTGCTCCACCGGATTGCCAAAGCTCTGAATATGGTGCGGGCGCAACCCTTCGTCTTTCTGGCCGTTGATGTACCACATCGCCTGACGCGGCGGCCACTGTTTCTCGTCGAGGTTCATCGCCTTAATCAGGCGTTTCAGCAGACGGAGCTGGTCTTCGCTGTCGAGGATCTGGAAATCCTGCGGCAGATTGGCGTCCATATGGTGCGCACGCAGCAGACGGTGCGCCAGACCGTGGAAGGTGCCGACCCACATGCCGCCCTGGCTGGTGCCCATCAGCTGGGCAATACGGTGGCGCATCTCCGCCGCCGCCTTGTTGGTGAACGTGACCGCCATGATGGAGTACGGAGAGCAGTTTTCCACGCTCTGCAGCCAGGCGATACGGTGAACCAGCACGCGCGTCTTACCACTGCCCGCCCCAGCCAGCACCAGCAGGTTGGTACGCGAGGCGGCAACCGCGTCACGCTGTTTGTCATTAAGGCTGTCGAGCAGGTAAGAAACGTCCATTGGCACCGTCACATAGTATTCAGGAACACAGCAAAGCGCCCGGTGGCGCTTTGCTTACCGGGCCTACAACTGCAAAAACCCTGGTAATTTATACAATATTACTGGTGATTATATCAGCGTCGTGAGGGATGCCAACCGTGAAATTTCCAGGTGCGGCAGAAGACGGCTGTCCGGGGCGATCATCAGGTCCGTCTTTTCTGGCTTGATCCAGCAGGCCTGCATACCGCAGCGGATGGCACCCGCTACGTCTGTGGTCAGGTCATCACCCACATGCAACATTTCGCCGAGCGGCAGGTTCAGCTTCTCCGCCGCCAGATGATACATATCGTTAAACGGCTTCGAGCGCCCGTGCGGACCCGCCCGCAGCACAAATTCGAAGTAATCCCCCAGACCAAACAGCTCCGGCTGCGCATTGCCATTGGTGATGGCGACCAGCGGCCATTTTTCTGCCAGTTTTGCCAGCGTGTCGTGCGTTTCCTGCGGCACGTCGATACGGCTGCGCCATTTGGCGAAGTTTTCCATTGCGGCTTCAGCCCCGACGGCCGCATCCTGTGCGCTCAGCCCAGCGTTGAGCATCGCCTGCTCCACCGCACGGCGACGCCATTCGGTTACATCGTGATAAATATCCGGCTCGGTCTCACGCAGGGACTGACGCAGCAGCTGAAAGTCCTTGTTCTGCATCGTCTTTAGCGCCGGATGGTAGTTCTGAACAAAAGCCAGTGACTCCTGCTCAGTTCGCAGGATCACTTCACGGTTGTCATAAAGGGTGTCATCAAGATCAAAAGTCAGGGCTGAGATGTGACCCAGTGGGCGGTAAAAACGCATTATTTCCCCCGTTTGGCGCGTGGATGCGCCGCGTCATACACCGACGCAAGGTGTTGAAAGTCTAAGTGGGTATAGATTTGGGTGGTGGAGAGATTCGCGTGGCCGAGCAGTTCCTGCACGCCACGCAGATCGCCACTCGATTCCAGCATATGGGTAGCAAAGGAGTGGCGCAGCTTATGTGGATGGACGTGGCTGTTGAGCCCCTGCTTAATGCCCCACTCTGCAAAGCGTTTCTGCACGTTACGCGCCGAGATCCGCTTGCCGAGTTTCGACAGGAACAGCGCATCCTCCTCGGCGCCAAACAGCCCGCGCAGATCCAGCCAGTGCTCAATCCACGAGACGGCATTACGGCCAATCGGCAGGCGGCGCTCTTTGCTGCCCTTACCCATCACCCACACTTCGCCGGACTCCAGATCGAGATGTTTTAAATCGAGATTAACCAGTTCGGAAAGACGCAGACCCGCACCGTACATGACCTCCAGCATCGCGCGATCGCGCACGGCCAGCGGGTCGTTGAGGTCAATATCCAGCAGGCGGTTTACATCGTCGACGTCGATATTTTTCGGCAGGTGACGCGGGGCTTTCGGCGTGGCGATGCCTTTCGCCGGGTTGGCTTTTAAGCCGCCCTGGCTCACCAGCCAGTCGAAGAAACTGCGCAGCGCAGAAAGCCTGAGTGCCAGACTCGCCGGGCTTAGGTTTTTTTTACGGCTGCGCACAACAAACCCACGGACGGTCGCAGCGTCACATTGTTGCCAGCTTTTCAGGCCGATCTCATCGGCAATCTGCATGATGGCATCAAGCTGACGCTGATAGTTCAGCAGCGTAATGGGGCTTAGCTGACGTTCAACGCCCAGGTAGCGCAGAAAGCGCGAGACGTCAGTCGCGAGCAGGGCGTCCGTCATACACGTTCAATCCAGCGCTCCAGCAGCTCAGGCAGCATCAGGGCGATCTCCTGCAGCAGCTGCGTGCCTTGTCCCTGCTCGTAATGATGCGCGTCGCGGCTGGTAAATAACATCACCCCCAGATCGCCATCACGCCCCATCATCGACATCGCCACCGAGCCTATCGCTTTCGCCTCCGGCAGTACCACCAGCAGTTCCGGCCCGTTAAGCGGCCCAAGATAGTGATGTTCGTGGCCCAGACGCTGAATACGCAGGGGTTCAAACGCCTGGCGACTCAACGCCAGATGGGTAAAACCGGACGGCGCGCCAATGCGCCAGCGGTCAGGGAAAAGACGAATCGTTGCGCCAGCCAGCCCCAGTTCACGCGCCCAACGGTGGAAGCGGCTGAGAAATTCTTCGAGGCTGTGCGCCGAGGCCAGACGCGCCTGCAGATGCAGAAGACGATAGAACAGGCTTTCGTTCGTGTTGGCCTGCTCCATCAGCAACGTCATGTTCTCTTCAAGCTGATTGATGTGGTTGCGCGAGCGTGCCATGTGCCATTCGACCAGCGACACGGTCCCGCGAACCGGATGCGGCACACGCATCGCTTCGACGACGCGTGCATTGCGAATAAAAAACTCAGGATTGCGCAGCAGATAATCAACAACAGCCCTGTCGTCCAGTTCCGTCACCGTTTCCTGCAGTTCTTCCCCTGGTTGTTTCATAGATGGATAAACCCGTCATAGACATGTGCCGCCGGGCCAGTCATATACAGTGGATGACCCGGTCCTTTCCAGGCGATATCAAGACGACCGCCTGGTAACTCCACGCGAACCTCTTCGGCCAGTAACCCCTGAGAGATGCCGACGGCCACCGCAGCACAGGCACCGCTTCCGCAAGCCTGCGTTTCGCCCGCGCCGCGCTCGTACACGCGCAGACGGATATGCTCACGCTTCACCACCTGCATAAAACCGATATTCGCCCGTTCCGGGAAACGTTCATGGCTTTCCAGCACCGGACCCAGGGTTTCAACCGCGGCCGTTTCCACGTTATCGACCTGAATCACACAGTGTGGGTTGCCCATCGAGACGACGCCACACAATACTGTCTGCTCGGCCGCACGCATAATATAGGTCTTTTCCGCTTTGTTTGCGCGAAACGGCACCGCAGAAGGCTCGAAGTTTGGTTCGCCCATGTTCACGCGCACCAGCTCGTCATCGGTAACGCTGAGCACCATGCGGCCATTCGCCGTGCTGACTCGGATATCGCGTTTGTTGGTCAACCCTTTCAGGCGGACAAAGCGGGCAAAACAGCGCGCGCCGTTGCCGCATTGATTCACCTCGCTGCCATCCGCATTGAAAATACGGTAGTGGAAATCGAGGTCGGGATCGTACGGCGGTTCAACCACCAGCAGCTGATCGAACCCCACGCCCAGGTGTCGATCCGCCAGGCGGCGGATCAGTTCCGGGGAGAAAAAGACATTCTGCGTTACCGCGTCGACGACCATAAAATCGTTACCAAGGCCATGCATTTTAGAGAACTGCATCATTTGCTCCATTGCGCGGGTACAGAACGTGATCGTCAGAGATTAACCTGAGTCGGGCCACCGTTGTTGCCACGATCGTTAGTGTCTGGCGTAGATGACTCAATGCCGCTGTTCACAGGTTTCGTCGGCGGCGGCGCGGTTTTATCCGCTGGCGGGAAGTACAGCGGCCCCTTCAGCCCACAGCCAGTCAGACTAAACAGCGTGATGAGAACGGCAAGCGTTCGGAAAGCGTTTTTCATTATAAAGTTGCCCGTAAGTTCAAATCTGTTTCTATCATCGCAGGAGAAGACACAAAAGCAAGAGTTTGCCGCTTTCCTGCAACGGGAATTATTTAGGGTTATACTGCCGGCATCACGAAAAACAGGAACAAAACCATGAACGACAGTGAATTCCATCGCCTTGCCGACACCCTGTGGATGACCATTGAAGAGCGCCTGGACGACTGGGAAGGCGACAGCGATATCGATTGTGAAATCAACGGCGGTATCCTGACCCTCAGTTTCGAAAACGGCAGCAAAATTATTATTAACCGCCAGGAGCCGCTTCACCAGGTATGGCTGGCGGCCAGACAGGGTGGCTACCATTTCGATCTGAAAGGGGATGAATGGGTTTGTGACCGTAGCGGCGAAACCTTCTGGGATCTGCTGGAGCAGGCTGCAACCGCGCAGGCGGGTGAAGACGTGAGTTTCAGGTAGTGTTGTTGCCCGGTGGCGGCTACGCCTTACCGGGCCTACAACGGCTCGGAACGTAGCCACCCGGCGAAAAGCATCACGAGAAATACTGCTGCAACAGCGGTGCGGTATCCTGATTCGCAGGCACGGCAGGCGTGACGGCCTGAGTACGGAACGGAATCACCTGCGCACGGCCATCGACATTAACAATCTGGTAGAACTGCGGCAGATTGAAGTTGATGAAGCTGGAGCCGTAGGTGAAGCGGTCGTGTGATGAGGAGTAGAAGCGGCTAACGTCACGCACCAGCTCCTCTTTACTGCCTTCGCAGTGGTGATACACCTCTGCGCGGTTGGTCTCATCAAGAATATAGATGTTGAAACCAGCATCGTCTCCCGACTCTTCAAAGAAGAACTGGATAATCCCTTCACTGGCAAATCCATCCACCACCTGCGGCAACTTGACGTGGTTGGTCTCCACCTGAACCGACAGACCATGCAGTTTGTTGTGGGAAATCGCGCCGTAAAACTCAATGGCGTTCTCCAGCTTCTGCACCGACACGTTCAGGCGTTCGAAGAACAGACCCCAGGTTTGCCCTGAAACACGCAGCGCTTTAAAGCGACCCGTTTCCTGACGGGTACTGGAAAGACGCAGCTCAATACACTCTGAAACTAACTGCTGCACGCGGGTACGAATCAAACCACGCAGGTGCTGGCTGTAGCAGAACACTTCCACGCTGTCCGGCGGCGCGGCATCCTGGTGCATCTTACCGAGAATGGTTTTCAACGCTTCGATCATCGCCTGCTCGCCGTTGAAGTGCAGCGTACGCACTTCGTTCCACGAGTTGCGGTACAGCAGATCCACGCTGCCGACCAGGCAGTTTTGCTGCTCGCCAAAGCTGAAGACGTCCAGCTTGCGGAAATCAAAATGCACGACCTGATTGCGGAAGGCCGCCGTCGGGTCATATTCCAGGTTGACGATAATCGCCAGATGGCGAATTTCACACGGGCTGTATAGCGCTTTTGGCGTGGGTGCCGGCAGACGCAGCGGGAAGTGATGGGAGACATCCGCCACCATCTCCTGCAGTTTGGCTAAATCGACCACCTCGTTGCCTTTGATAAACAGGCGGGTGCGAGAGGTCAGCAGGCCGTTAAACCAGGCCCAGGCCACCAGCTTATTCAGGTAACGGTTATACTCCAGCGGCTGATGGCTAACGATCGAATCCATGCTTGGGGCACGGTTATACAGATACCACCCGGTGCGGTTCGCGCGGCCCGGCGGCACATAGATAAAGGTCAGGTTTGGCTCTGACAGATCGGGCGAAATTTGCGGGTTAACCAGGGTAACTTTGCCCGGCAGCGCTTCAAATGCGGCATACAGTTTGCGGGTCAGTACCCCGATGTCCTGCGGGCTGGCGGACACGCTGAGGTTGTTACGGCGCGCAAAGCGGATCAGGTTACGGTAGCTTTGCATCATCGCATCAAGCAGTTCGTTGTGCGCTTCACGCACCTGATCGATTTTCCAGTTGGCGCGATTGTCGAGCATGGAGAGACGCTCTTCGCCCCATCCCCACTCTTTGACGAGCTGAGAGACCACTTCACGACGCCAGCCCACGCAGGCGCGTTCGCGGCTCAATTTCTCACAAACTTTGAGATAGAAACATCGACGCACCAGGTCGAGACGCGTGGTGTCATCAATGGCTTTCAGGTACTCGGTAACGCGTTCCAGCATCATGCAGTAGGCGTCAAGCCCAAAGGAGACAATCTCCCCGTCGTGCAGACGCTGCTTGATATCTTTCGCCAGCAGGCGTGGGGTTGGGTATTCCCAGGAATAGGCTTCGAGCAACAACGTTTTCAGCACCGCTTTGTATGGTGAGTCGATGCTCTTATAAAGCTGCCAGAGGCTCGCGCCAAAGTACTCTTCGGCTGACAGGGAGCTCAGGCCGCCCAAATCCAGCCATTCGTTTGGCGTCAGTACGCCCTGCGCGTAGAGCGACATCACGTAATCATCGTAATGCTCTTCTTCTTCGCACGGGACCATATTCCACAGAATACGCTTCCCGGCCAGACGCACTGCCGTACGGTAAAATTCGTCCAGCAATAAAATGTGCTGCGTGGAGCCACAGTCCTCACCACCCAGACTGCCGCTTTCGTTATGGCGGAAACGGTTTTCATCAATCAGGAAGAAGCTCACTTCCACGCCAAGCGATGCCGCCCAGCTTTCCAGCAGGCTACATTTACGCTGCAGCAACTGACGCTCTTCGTTATCGAGCCAGGATTGATGACAGACCCAGATGTCCAGGTCAGACGAACAGCTTTGCCCTACCGAAGAGGTGCTCCCCATGGAGTAAACGCCGGTGATAGGCAGTTCACCTTTCGGGGATTCCTGCGGCGGCATGCCACGGTAGAGTTCAAGTTCGTTGAGATAATGCTGTTGGGTTTCATCAGGCGTGAAAAGGCAAATGCCCTTGGGAACGTTACCGTCAAGGTAACCCGGCATCAGCGGATGGTGATAGTGCAATAATGTCGGCAGCAGACTGTATACCTGCTGGAAAGCAGGGCCCATGGCAGCAAGCGCGCGATCCACACGCAGTTGATTGATGGCATCCAGTCTCTGTTTCAGAGTCTCAATATAGAGGTACAAGACGTATCGCCTGATGTTTCCGGGTGTCGCAAGCTATTCAAAAACCAAAATAACAGCGAGCCCGCAGTATTTCAAAAAGATAACCGTTACCCTTTTTCGCCCTTATCATTATGCTGGTACCGACGAAAAAATGGTCTAAAACGTGATCAATTTAACACCTTGCCGATTGACCGTAAAGAAAGTTGCGCTACATACAAAGTGTAGCACCGTTCTGTACGTGTAAATTCCTTAATACGGCTGTGGCTGACGAGAACTCCCGCCCTGTCCCTCTCTTCTTCATCACCGTAAAACTGCCATCCCAGAGTCAACAATGTTAGGATGGTTAGCGATTGATAATGACGGTAACAAGCATGTTAGACAATGTTTTGAGAATTGCCACACGCCAAAGCCCTCTTGCGCTCTGGCAGGCACATTATGTTAAGCAGCGCCTGGAAGCCTGCCACAGCGGCTTGCGCGTCGAGCTGGTGCCCATGGTCACGCGCGGCGATGTGATCCTTGATACGCCGCTGGCGAAAGTGGGCGGCAAAGGCTTGTTTGTCAAAGAACTGGAACTGGCATTGCTTGAGAACCGCGCCGATATCGCCGTGCATTCGATGAAAGACGTGCCCGTCGAGTTCCCGGAAGGGCTGGGACTGGTGACCATTTGCGAGCGCGAGGATCCGCGCGATGCGTTTGTCTCTAACCAGTTTGACTCGCTTGATGCGTTGCCCAAAGGCAGCGTGGTTGGCACGTCCAGTTTACGCCGCCAGTGTCAGTTGGCTGAACGCCGTCCGGATCTGATCATACGCTCGCTGCGCGGTAACGTCGGCACGCGTCTGGGCAAGCTGGATAACGGCGATTACGATGCCATTATCCTCGCGGTAGCAGGACTTAAGCGTCTGGGGCTGGAGTCACGCATTCGCGTCGCGTTGCCACCGGAGCTCTCTTTGCCGGCCGTGGGACAGGGCGCTGTAGGTATTGAGTGCCGTCTGGATGACAGGCGTACCCGTGAACTGCTTGCGCCGCTGAATCATGACGAGACGGCCATTCGCGTCAAAGCCGAGCGTGCGATGAATACCCGCCTTGAAGGGGGGTGCCAGGTGCCGATTGGCAGCTATGCTGAATTAATTAACGGTGAACTGTGGCTGCGTGCGCTGGTTGGCGCGCCGGACGGTTCGCAGATGGTACGCGGTGAGCGCCGCGGTAAACCGCAAGATGCTGAGCAGCTTGGCGTTTCGCTGGCGGAAGAGTTACTGGATAACGGTGCCCGCGAGATTCTGGCTGACGTTTACGATGGAGAGCCCCCTGCATGAGTATTCTCGTCACCCGCCCTTCTCCCGCAGGAGAGCAGTTAGTGAGCCGTCTGCGCGCACTGGGGCAGGTGGCCTGGAGTTTTCCGCTTATTGAATTCTCCCCGGGTCGGGAGCTGTCCGCGCTCGCCGACCATATGGATATCCATCAGGAAGGCGACCTGCTGTTTGCCTTGTCGCAACATGCCGTGGAATTTGCCCATGCGCAGCTACAGCAGCAGGGACTGAACTGGCCTACCGCGCCACGCTATTTTGCGATTGGCCGTTCTACCGCCCTGGCGCTGCATACCGTAAGTGGAGCAGATGTGCGTTACCCGTTAGATCGGGAAACCAGCGAAGTCTTGCTACAATTACCTGAATTACAAACCCTAATCGGAAAACGTGCGCTGATTTTACGCGGTAACGGCGGACGCGAACTGTTAGGCGAAACGCTGCGTGAACGCGGAGCTGACGTCACGTTTTGCGAATGTTATCAACGCTGTGCAAAACATTACGATGGTGCACAAGAGGCGATGCGCTGGCATACGCGCGGCATTACAACGCTGGTGGTGACCAGCGGCGAAATGCTGCAGCAACTCTGGTCGCTGGTGCCGCTTTGGTATCGTGAAAACTGGTTACTCCACTGTCGGCTTTTGGTCGTCAGTGAGCGTCTGGCGAACCTCGCCCGGGAACTGGGCTGGCAAGATATTCGGATCGCTGATAACGCCGACAACGATGCGCTGCTGCGCGCATTACAATAACTCTCATAATGGGATGCCATAATGACGGAACACGACAAATCCTCCGCCGTGGTTGAAGAGACCAGGGAGACTGTGGACATGACGCCACAGTCAGAAACGACTGAGAAAACCGTTGAGAAGAAAAACGGCAGCAACAAGACCAGCCTTGCGCTGAGCGCGATTGCCATCGCCATTGCGCTGGCAGCAGGCGTCAGCCTCTACGGTCTGGTGAAACAGCAAAGCACCAATCAGACGGCAACCAGCGACGCGCTGGTTAATCAGCTCGCTGCGCTGCAAAAAGCGCAGGAGACACAAAAAACCGAGCTGGAAGGCGTCATCAAACAGCAGGCCGCCGCGCTTGCCGATGCGAACAGCAAACAGGAAGAGCTAACCAAACAGCTGGACGAAGTGCAGCAAAAAGTGGCCTCCATTTCCGGTACCGATGCCAAAACATGGCTGCTTTCTCAGGCCGATTTTCTGGTGAAACTGGCCGGGCGTAAGCTCTGGAGCGATCAGGATGTCACCACCGCCGCCGCTCTGCTGAAAAGCGCAGATGCGAGCCTGGCGGACATGAACGATCCAAGCCTCATCACTGCACGTCGCGCCATTACCGAAGACATCGCCAGCCTCTCCGCCGTTTCTCAGGTGGATTATGACGGCATCATCCTCAAGGTAAATCAGCTCTCGAACCAGATTGATAACCTGCAGCTGGCAGATAACAACGACGACGATTCTCCCATGGATTCCGACGGCACCGAACTGTCCAGCTCCCTGAGCGAGTGGCGTGTAAACCTGCAAAAAAGCTGGCAGAACTTTATGGACAGCTTCATCACCATTCGTCGCCGTGATGAAACCGCCGTGCCGCTGTTAGCGCCGAACCAGGATATCTACCTGCGTGAGAACATTCGTTCCCGTCTGCTGGTCGCGGCCCAGGCCGTGCCACGTCATCAGGAAGAGACCTACAAACAGGCGCTGGATAACGTCTCCACATGGGTACGTGCTTACTACGATACCGATGATGCCACCACCACGGCGTTCCTCGATGACATCGACAAACTGAGTCAGCAGAACATCACCATGAACGTGCCGGATAAACTGGCCAGCCAGCCGATTCTGGAAAAGCTGATGCAAACGCGCGTACGTAACCTGCTGGCACAGCCGGGCGTTCCGGCTGAGCAGACGGGTGAACCTGCACCAGCCGCCGCGCCCGCGCCTGAAAGCGCCCCACAAGGAGAGTAACGATGCTTAAAGTACTCTTACTCTTTATCCTGCTGATCGCCGGGATCGTCCTTGGGCCGATGCTTGCCGGTCACCAGGGATACGTGTTGATCCAGACCGACAATTACAACATCGAAACCAGCGTAACGGGTCTGGTGATCATTCTGATCCTGGGCGTTGTGGTGCTGCTGGCGCTGGAGTGGATCCTGCGCCGTATTTTCCGCACCGGTGCCCATACCCGTGGCTGGTTCGTTGGCCGCAAGCGCCGTCGCGCCCGTAAGCAGACCGAGCAGGCGCTGATTAAGCTCGCCGAGGGCGACTATCAGCAGGTGGAAAAGCTGATGTCCAAAAACGCCGATCACGCCGAACAACCCGTCGTGAACTATCTGTTGGCTGCTGAAGCAGCTCAACAGCGTGGTGACGAGGCCCGTGCAAATCAGCATCTGGAGCGCGCATCGGAGATGGCGTCCGACAACCAGATCCCGGTTGAGATCACTCGCGTTCGCCTGCAGCTGGCACGTAATGAAAACCATGCGGCTCGCCACGGCGTTGACCGTCTGCTGGAAATCACTCCTCGCCACCCTGAAGTGCTGCGCCTTGCCGAGCAGGCCTATATCCGTACCGGTGCCTGGGGTTCACTGCTGGACATTATTCCTTCGATGGCGAAAGCCGACGTGGGTGATGATGAACATCGTGACGAACTCCAGCGCATGGCGTGGATTGGTTTGATGGATCAGGCGCGTGCCGATCTGGGCAGCGATGGTCTGAAAACCTGGTGGAAGAATCAGAGCCGCAAAACACGTCAGCAGGTTCCTCTGCAGGTGGCAATGGCGGAACACCTGATTGAATGTGACGATCATGACACGGCTCAGGAGATCCTCCTCGACGGTCTGAAGCGCCAGTACGACGATCGTCTGGTCATGGTGATCCCGCGTCTGAAAACCAACAACCCTGAGCAAATCGAAAAAGTGCTGCGTCAACAGATCAAAACCGTTGGCGATCGTCCGCTGCTCTGGAGCACGCTGGGCCAGTCGCTGATGAAACACGGTGAATGGCAGGAGGCGAGCCTCGCCTTCCGTGCGGCGTTAAAACAGCGCCCGGACGCGTTTGACTATGCGTGGCTTGCCGATACGCTCGACAAGCAGCATAAACCGGAAGAAGCTGCCGCCATGCGGCGCGACGGGCTTCTGCTAACGCTACAGAACAACGGAACGCAGCAGTAATTATCAAGGAGGCCAGACGGCCTCCTTTTTTAGGCATAAAAAAACGCCTGCTATAAGAGCAGGCGTTAAAACAGGTCTGTAAGACAACATATTTGGTGCTTCACTCAACGTTATGCCCATGGTGTCTGATGAGGCCGAAGCGACATCTGTCAGTGGACGATAAGCACCGTAAATGGCTCTGCATCATTCCTGAGTTTATGAGGCACGAAGGCGAACATAAGAGATGGAATGAGCATCTACACGTATATTATTGCACGTTACATGCCAACGTTACACGAAGAAATTTTACATCGCGCAACATTTTAAGATAAAAGGAATTTCTGCTGCTAAGACCCGTCTGACGCACCATAAGATATCGGTAAAAGCGCAGAAGTGTCGTCAGAAAGAGACGGTTAAGACGCTGATGAAATATTATTTTAGTTTTCAATTAATTAAGTGTCGCTGGTTCGCGACAACAGGAAACGCGTATGTCGGGGAATGGATACAGAGGTGAAAAGCCGCAGAAAACAAAAAACCCCGCCGAAGCGGGGTTCAAAATTGGTCGGCGAGAGAGGATTCGAACCTCCGACCCACTGGTCCCAAACCAGTTGCGCTACCAAGCTGCGCTACTCGCCGATGTACTGCTTTTTGAATTTTTAGTTCAATTCATTAAAGTCGTGGTGCGAGGGGGGGGACTTGAACCCCCACGTCCGTAAGAACACTAACACCTGAAGCTAGCGCGTCTACCAATTCCGCCACCTTCGCAATTCACAACTCTTCAATAATGGGGTGGCTAATGGGATTCGAACCCACGACAACTGGAATCACAATCCAGGGCTCTACCAACTGAGCTATAGCCACCACTGTATTCTTTCACGCGGTACTGACTACTTCTCAGACCACCGCAGCTCTAGCGCCGGGACTAAAATGGCGCGCCCGACAGGATTCGAACCTGAGACCTCTGCCTCCGGAGGGCAGCGCTCTATCCAGCTGAGCTACGGGCGCTTAGCGCCGTTGCGGGGCTGGATATTACGTACCTCCGACCCCGCTGTCTAGTGCTTTTTTGAAAAAAATGCGCGTTTGGTTATGGTTTGCACATTTTGCCGCTTATTCCTCCACTTTCTGCGTGGTGACGCGGCGCCCCAGCCCAAATAGCTTATAGGCTGCAGTGACTGCCGCCAGGAAGATCATCCCGACAAACAGCGACATGCGGGTATCATCATTAAAGTACATCCCGATTAATACGCAAATCAGGAACGCCATCGTCAAATAGTTCGCATACGGGAACAGAATCGAGCGGAACGGATGGCTGGCAATCGCCTGTTTATGCGCATGGCGGAAACGCAGCTGGCTGATCAGAATAACGAACCACGGCACCATCCCCGGCAGCACGCTGGCGCTGTAGACATAAACAAATACGCGCTGCGGATTTGGAATAATGTAGTTCAGGCATGAGCCAATCAGCAGGATGGCAATCGACACCGCCACACCCGCAACAGGCACACCCGCGCGGGACACTTTACTCATTGCCGCAGGCAATTGGTTATTCTTCGAAAGCGCATAGAGCATACGACCGCAGCTGTACATTCCGCTGTTACAGCCAGACAACGCCGCCGTCAGGACGACAAAGTTGATGATACCTGCCGCCGCCGTAATACCAATCTTCGCGAATGTTAAGACAAACGGGCTGCCTGTCGTGCCGATCTCATTCCACGGGAAGATGGTCACGATAACGAAGATCGCCCCCACATAGAAAATCAGGATACGCCACAGCACCTTACCCACTGCACTACGCAGCGTGACCTGCGGGTTCTTCGCTTCACCGGCTGTAATACCGATAAGCTCAACGCCCTGATAGGACGCGACAACGATACACAGCGCCGTCAGGAAGCCTTTCCAGCCACCAGCGAAGAAGCCGCCGTGTTCGGTCAGGTTACCGAAGCCAATCGCGTGACCACCGTTGCCAAAGCCGAAGAAGATGACGCCGAGTCCAACCACAATCATCACGATGATGGTGGTGACTTTAATCATCGCAAACCAGAACTCGATTTCACCATAAAGGCGAACGGCTGCCAGGTTTGCCATTGCCACCAGCCCCACAGCAATCAGCGCCGGTATCCACTGGACCATATCCGGGAACCAGAACTGCACATACACCCCGATTGCGGTAATCTCCGAGATACCCACCGCCATCCACATAAACCAGTATGACCAGGCCGTCAGATAGCCGAAGAACGGGCTCATGTAGCGGTGCGCATAGACGGCGAAAGAGCCGGTCACTGGCTCCAGGAAGAGCATTTCGCCCATTGAACGCATGATGAAGAAAACGAACAGGCCAGCAATAATATATGCCAGCAGAACGGATGGCCCAGCCCATTTGAGCGTGCTTGCAGAGCCCATAAACAGGCCCACACCAATAGTGCCGCCCAGCGCTATCAGTTCAATATGACGAGCTTCCAGCCCACGCTGTAGCTCCGGTTTTTTCTCTGCCATAGATCCTCGGTTGTGTTTGCTGTTTCCCGGCTTAATACCAGGTATTGTTTTTTAGGGGTACTAAAATACGGAGCGAATGGTTTCTTAAATTCTGCAAAATGGCAAACAATGCATTAAAAAAATAAATGCATTGCACAGTTTCGCAGCAGTTTTGCAGGGGAGTTGCAGCGCGAACAGCATATCGCGCTACATTTTGATTACATTTTTCCGGTGTAGTGCCAGGCGAGATAACGCAGCAGACGGAGCTGGCGTTTAATACGTGTTGGTTGCGACAGCAGGCGGTACAGCCACTCCAGTCCCAGGTTTTGCCATACCTTCGGCGCACGTTTTACATGGCCAGTGAAGACGTCATAGGTCCCGCCGACGCCCATATAGAGGGCATCCGGGCAAACCAGACGGCAATCACGCATCAAAATTTCCTGGCGCGGTGAGCCCATCGCCACGGTGACAATTTTCGCCCCGCTGTCGCGCACGCGGTCAAACAGCGCCTGCCGGTCCTCGGGTTTAAAATAGCCGTCCTGGCTACCCACAATATTAACATTCCACTGACGCCGCAGCTTCTGCTCGGTCTGTGCCAGGACCTCAGGCTTACCGCCAATAAGAAATACGGGCGTGCCTTCTGCCCCTGCACGTGCCATCAGCTGTTCCCAGAGATCGGCCCCCGCGACGCGTGAAACATTAGCACCAGGAAACTTTTTGCGGATCGAGCGTACCACGCTGATACCGTCCGCGTATTTAAACTCGGCGGCCTCGATCAGACTTCTGACTTCAGCGTTATCTTCTACCGCCAGCATCTTCTCCGCATTGATGGCGACCAGCGTACCGGATTTCATCTGGCCACCCGCAAAGAGAAAATCCAGCGCGTGTTGCATATCGCGCCAGCCAATAAGCTGCAGGCCACGCAGCGCGTAGCGCGGTGCAGAGGTTGTGTCGGTCATGACTATCCTTACTCAGACTTGCGACAGCGTTCTGCTGCCCTGTGGCTCGCGCTTATGCACAAGCCCTGCACTGTCAAACAGCCAGTACAGCAGTTTGGCCAGCAGCAGGCAGACGCCGAAAACGACCATGAAGAAAACCACGCGCGAGACGAAGGAATCCAGCCCCTCGCGCGCCAGAACGATCATATTGAAAATGGCACCAAAGCAGAAACTGTGCAAAATGGCGGCCTTGTAGCGGTTAGTCTCTTCGTTGCCGAGCACATAGAGCCAGTCAAACCATTTGATAATCAGCCCTACCACAACCGCGCCCGGCAGAATAAACCAGCTTCCGCCCATTACCACCAGCGAACCAATCAGCGTAGGGGAAATGGCCAGACCTGAATGGTTGTTCAGCACTTCCCAGGTGAAGTAGTTCGCTGTGTTGAGCACGGCACCCGGGCGGTCAGGCCACAGCCACGACGGGATAAACACATAGAAGTCACGCACAATGGGCGCCAGCCCCTGGAAATCGATCTTGTCGTAGTTTTGCAGCAGTAAAGCGAGGTTTTCCCACGGCGAGAAGGTGTCGCGCGTGAGATACAGGAAGGTGTAAAACGCTTCGTCACCGGCCACGTTCAGTCCATAGCGCTTAAGGGCCAGCCAGAACATCCCCACAATGCCAAACACGCCCGCTGCCGCCAGCATCCACAGGGAGATCCACCCGCGAATGATGCCGATAAACAGGAAAATCGCAAAGGCGATAATAATGTTGGCGCGCGTCCCACCCACAATCATGTAGGTCAGGAAACCAAAGGCGACCGTGCTCACCAGGAAGAAGAGCCAGGCCTTACTGTCCTGGCGCAGGAAAAAGATCACCAGCATTGCCGGGATGAAGAAATAGAAGAAGCGCTTAAGCGCCACGCCCGAAACTTCGGCAGAAAAAATCTGACTGTAGGAGTGCAGCTTAAACAGCAAAAAGCCGTTATGCATGAAGAAGATCCCCACGCTGACCAGCGCGATGGTCATCAGCATTACCCACGTCAGATGGGTCTCTACCCTGTTCATGGTGAACAGCGGACGACGCGGCGCACTCGCTTTCACCGCACGCAGACGCGTTTTATAGGTGACGTAGTACACCGCATAGAAGCAGGTCGCCGACAAGAGTGCCTGGAGCAGGATTTCCGGCGGCGCGACACTCACGTCAAAACGGAAAACCAGAATACTGGTCAGCGGAAAACCGAAGAAGAAGGTCAGAAGAAACAGTAACGAGAAGAAGACGTTAAAGTTAAAACGCACGCGGCGGAACTCAAACCAGGTCAGAGTGGCGATAAATAGCGTGCTCAGAAGCCATACCACTAACAAGCCGCTGAATTGCAACTGGCTCATGCGTTGTCTCCTGAAGCGATACGCAGCGCACGGTGCCACGGCGTAAGGTAGTTCGGACTAAAGAAATCGATGGTACTTTTATCCACCAGCGCCAGTTGACGCTGAGCTTCGCGTACCACCTCCACGTTCAGGGTATCCGTGGTGAACAGCACCGGAATGTGTTGTTCAGCCATATCCTGCCAGAACGGATTATCGCGATTAAGCACACAGGGAACGCCTGCCTGAATCAGCAGGCACAGCGTGCCAATTCCCTGCTGGCGGGCAAAGATGAAATAGCCGAGATCGCACTGGCGAAGCAGCGCAAGATATTCATCAAATTCCAGCTTATCGCGCAGGATGTTCACATTCTCCGGGCTAAACAATCCCAGAGCCTGCTGACGAACGTCGTTGATGTAAGCATCATTGTTGGCCGGATAGCCCATCGGCACAACGACATTCACCGTGTCACCAAACTGCTGATGTACCACCTTCAGCGCAGCAATATGCTCGTTGCTGCGATCGCCAGAGTTACCCACCAGGATCGTCAGCTTACCCTCACGCGGCGTATCGTTTGCCATGTTATTCAGCGCCGGGTTCATGCGTGTCGGGAAATAGAGCAACTCACCGCGAACGTTGGGGTGCTGTTTCGCGAAGTAATTGAGATCGCCACGGGTGGCGAAAACACAGCCAACCCGCCCCTGCGCCATACGCCGTAGCGGGTAGAAGAGCCGGAACTTCCAGCCGCGGGAGACTTCATAGAGATCGGCTCCCCAGATATGCCAGCTGCACTGGGAAGGTTTAATCCCGCCGCTCAGGAGAGCCAGCCACAGACCGGTATTAAATTGTCCATGGAAGAAGAAGCGCTGCTCACGATCCGCTTTCGCTTTCGCGACAACTGCCTTCGCCAGGGCGGCTTTATCCGGCCAGAAGGTAAGCGTCAGCGCCGGACACATCTCGCTCAGCCCCCTGTCCTGGCCTGCAACCATAAACTCGCGTGCATCGGGATTGCCCGGGGCCAGCTCATCGTTGAAGAACCGCAAAACGGTCTGGTTATGGTGTGGGATATCCGATCCCAGTATGTGAATCAGTGCAGTCATGCGCGTTTACGCCAAAGTAAAAATACGCCGCAACAGGCAGCGAAATAAACGATATAGGTTGCCATATAGGCCTGAGCCGCCCCCAGTGCACCGTGTGCCGGGATCAGCCAGTGTGAGAACGCCGTCAGGAGCGTAAACTGGCTTATCTCTGCCAGGATATACAAACGCAGCGAGGCTTTCGCAATCACCAGATACCCGAATACGTAAGCGCCTACTTTCAGTACATCCCCCACCAGCTGCCAGGCAAACAGATCGCGCATGGCGATGAATTTCGCCGAAAAGAGCAGCCAGATGGCGACATCGCGCAATAACCACACGGTAAAACTGGCCGCCGCCACGGCGGGAAGTACAAAACGCAGCGAGCGGGTAATCTCGCGGGTAATATCCTGTCGGGAGCTCAGACGCGATAAGGTTGGCAGCAACCAGACGCTAAAGGAAGCCGTTATAAATTGGAGGTAGGCGTCAGAAATGCTACTTACGCCCTGCCAAATTCCCACCTCATCCCAGCTGTAATGCGCCGCCAGCAGGTTTCGCATCATCACGTAAGCCACCGGCAGCGTAACAGAGGTAATGAGCGCCATCAGGGTAAATTTACCCAGTTGACCCGCAAGCACCTTGTCCCACTGCGGTTTCAGGTAGCTTAAGGGGATAACGCCACGACGCATGAGCATAAACGCCGCCGGAACGACCACTAACGCAGGTACCAGCGCCAGACCCAGTAGCGCGCCTTCATACCCGCCCAGGCGATAGCAGAAGTAATAGGCGATAACACCTATAACGCTGCCCAGGATCAGCGCAAGCGCGTTCCCGGCAGCATCACGAAACCCTTTCATCAGCGCCAGTAGCAGGTTAGCCCACGCGATCCCCATCTGAACCAGAGCGACCAGACGCACCAGCCCTTCATAATGCGTGTGTCCAAACAGCCCCTGACTAATGGGGGCCGCCGCCAGCAGAAACACCGCGGCCAGCAGAGTAGAGAAACCTAACACCATCGCCGACGATGTGCCGACGACTTTGCACAGCTGCGCTGCGTCATCCTGATGCTGTGCAACGTATTTCGTAACGCCGTTGAAGATCCCGGCGCCAGCCAATACCCCAAGGACGGTGACAAGCTGGCGGAAATTACCCGCCAGACCCACCCCAGAAGGGCCGAATGAGACGGCCAGCAGCTTGACGACCAGCAGCCCGGCGCCAATTTTGACAAGCGTGGACGCGGCGGTCCACACCGATGCTTTTGCCAGAGACATATCAGCCGAAATAGCTCAGAAGGGTATTAATCACCGTACGCTGGTTAACCGGCGCAAGGTTGTAGAACAGTGGCAAGCGAAGCAAACGCTCACTTTCTTTCGTGGTATAGCGGTCTTCACCCGCGAATGTCCCGAACGCTTCACCGGCCGGGCTGGAGTGCAGCGGAATGTAGTGGAACACCGCCATAATCTCAGCCTCTTTCAGCCAGGCAATCAGCTTGCTGCGATCGTCGTTATCGCGCAGTTTGATATAGAACATATGGGCATTGTGGACGCAGTCTGCCGGAATGGTCGGCAGCGCAATACGCCCGACTTTTGCCAGCGGTGCCAGCGCGTCGTAATAGGTCTGCCACAGGGACAAACGCTGCAGGTTAATGCGCTCTGCCGCCTCCAGCTGTGCCCACAGATACGCCGCCTGCAGATCCGCCATCAGATAGCTTGAGCCAATATCGCGCCAGGTATACTTATCAACCTGGCCACGGAAGAACTGGCTGCGGTTGGTGCCTTTTTCGCGGATCACTTCCGCACGCTCAACCAGCGCGCGGTCGTTAATCAGCGTCGCGCCACCTTCACCACCTGCGGTGTAGTTTTTGGTTTCGTGGAAGCTAAAGCAGCCGATGTGGCCGATGGTGCCGAGCGCGCGTCCTTTGTAGGTGGACATCACGCCCTGAGCGGCATCTTCCACCACAAACAGGTTATGCTTTTTCGCGATCGCCATAATGGTGTCCATTTCACAGGCCACGCCCGCGTAATGGACCGGAACAATCGCCCGCGTTTTATCAGTGATCGCCGCTTCAATCAGCGTTTCATCGATATTCATGGTGTCCGGACGAATATCCACAAAGACGATTTTCGCCCCGCGTAACACAAACGCGTTTGCCGTGGAGACGAAGGTGTAGCTCGGCATAATGACTTCATCACCGGGCTGAATATCCAGCAACAGCGCAGCCATTTCCAGCGACGCCGTACAGGAAGGGGTCAGCAGCACTTTAGCGCTGTGAAAACGCTGTTCCATCCACTGCTGGCAGCGACGGGTAAACCCACCATCACCGCAGAGTTTGCCGCTGCCCATAGCAGACTGCATATAGTCGAGTTCGGTTCCCACGACGGGTGGTGCGTTAAATGGAATCATCTTGTCACCTGTATAACCAGTAGGCGGTGGCGTCGATGTTGGCACCACTCGCAATATAACGTTTAAGCGCAGCGGTGTTGCCCATCTGGGTTGCCACCCGCAGCGTCGAGACCTGTTGCTGCTGCGCCCAGTGTAGCGCCGCCTGCATGAGTTTCTCGCCCATACCCCGGCCGGCTAATAAGCCGATACGCGCCTCGCGCTCGTTGAGCTTGCGAAGCGAAACAAAACCCTGGATCTGGCCGTCCGCCGCGCGGAACACCAGACAAACATGATCGAACGTCCCTTTTACCGCATTCTCAATCCACTGGGCATAGAAACGTCCGCTGTCCTCAGGTGCATACCAGGGGGCACGAAAGCGGCTGCGGGCAAACGCCTGCGCCGCCATTTCGCGCAGCACCGGGATATCCTGCTTAGCGGCAACCTCCGCACCTGGCGCCTCATGCCGGGTTAGCGTAATGGCAAGATCGACTTCGCCTTCCACCAGCTGAAAACCGTGTTGCTGAAGCGCATCAAGCAGGTCGGCGCGGTCCGCCGGGATCTTCGCCTGTACCCGCTGCCAGACGCGAAAGTCGGCGTCGGTCAGTGCCGGTGCAGTTTCGCGCAGACGCAGAATGGCTGAAGGCAGGCCAAAAAAATGGCTCTCCCACTCAAGGGACTCAAGCGTCCCGTTCAGGTTGCTCAACGCCAGACACCTTTGGTATCAACAATGTAACGCTGCTGTACGGCATCAGCGGGGGTCGCTTTAAACTCTTTATGATCCACCAGCAGCACCAGTACGTCCGCCGTGGCCAGCGCGTCATCCAGCGCGGTAAGCGTGCAGTTCCCCGCCAGTTTTGCCGGCAGTTCATGAATATTCGGCTCGACTACCAGCGTTTCGCCCGTGTGCCATTGGGCAATCATCTCAGCAATTTCCATCGCCGGGCTTTCGCGCAGATCGTCGATGTTAGGTTTGAATGCCAGGCCAAAACAGGCAATTTTCAGTTCGCTGGCCCGTTTGCCACTCTCAGCCAGACAATCTGCCACCGTGGTTTTAACCTGGTTGAGAACCCAGTGTGGCTTGCTGTCGTTAACTTCGCGCGCGGTGCGGATCAGGCGTGCCTGATCGGGGTTT
Organism: Enterobacter sp. A8; assembly: GCF_004296595.1. Classification (NCBI taxonomy): domain Bacteria; kingdom Pseudomonadati; phylum Pseudomonadota; class Gammaproteobacteria; order Enterobacterales; family Enterobacteriaceae; genus Enterobacter; species Enterobacter sp. A8. The sequence continues at coordinate 24,549 of NZ_SCMF01000010.1, read as the reverse complement.
TGCGCCACGATAAACCATGGATCGACGGCGATACAGTGACCGCCCACGCCCGGGCCTGGCTGCAGAATGTTAACGCGCGGATGACGATTCGCCAGGCTGATTAATTCCCAGACGTTAATCCCCTGATCGGCACAAATGAGCGACAGTTCGTTGGCAAAAGCGATGTTCACGTCGCGGAAGCTGTTTTCCGTCAGTTTGCACATTTCTGCGGTACGGGAGTTCGTCACCACGCATTCGCCTTCGAGGAAAATCTTGTACAGCGCGCTGGCACGAGCGGAACAAACAGGCGTCATCCCGCCAATCACGCGGTCGTTTTTAATCAGTTCGACCATCACCTGCCCCGGCAGCACGCGCTCCGGACAGTAGGCAATATTGATATCGGCCTGCTCTCCCGCCTGCTGCGGGAAGCTTAAATCCGGCCGGGCTTCTGCCAGCCACTGTGCCATCTGCTCGGTTGCGCCAACCGGAGAAGTGGACTCCAGGATCACCAGCGCCCCTTTCTTGAGCACAGGTGCAATAGATTTCGCAGCGGCCTCGACGTAGACCATGTCGGGTTCATGGTCGCCTTTGAATGGCGTCGGCACAGCAATGAGATAAGCATCGGCTTCAACCGGCGTGGTACTGGCGCGCAGGTATCCCCCATCAACGGCCTCTTTGACCACGCGGTCGAGATCGGGCTCCACAATATGGATTTCGCCACGGTTAATGGTTTCCACCGCGCGCGCATTGATGTCCACGCCTACAACCTGTTTTTGACGAGAGGCAAATGCTGCCGCAGTAGGCAAGCCAATATAGCCAAGACCAATGACAGAGATGGTAGTAAAACTCATAGCGATACCCGATTGTGTTTAAGTGCATGCAAAATACGGCCACAAGCCAGCCCATCACCGTACGGGTTATGGGCCCGGCTCATCGCCTGATACGCTTCTTCGTCGTGCAGCAGGTGTGTCACTTCATCGACGATACGCTGCTTATCCGTGCCGACCAGACGCACCGTGCCCGCTTTTACCGCCTCCGGGCGCTCGGTGGTTTCACGCATTACCAGCACCGGCTTGCCGAGTGAAGGTGCTTCTTCCTGAATACCGCCTGAATCAGTGAGGATCAGCCAGGCATGATTCATAAGCCAGACAAACGGCATGTAGTCCTGCGGCTCAATCAGAAGGACATTTTCAACATGTCCCAGAATGCGGTTGACCGGCTCGCTGACGTTAGGGTTGAGATGCACCGGATAGACAATCTGCACATCTTCGTTTTGCGCGGCGATTTCAGCCAACGCATGACAGATTTGCTCGAAACCCCGGCCAAAGCTTTCACGACGGTGGCCGGTCACCAGAATGGTTTTTTTGCCGTTGTTCAGGAACGGGTAACGCGCAGCGAGTTCTGCCTGAAGTTCATTGTTAGCCAGCACACGGTCACGCACCCAAATCAGGGCATCAATAACCGTATTGCCGGTCACAAAGATTTTATTGTCGGCGATATTTTCACACAGCAAGTTCTGGCGCGAATTTTCGGTGGGTGCAAAGTGGTACATCGCCAGATGCCCGGTAAGCGTGCGGTTGGCTTCTTCCGGCCACGGCGAGTAAAGATTGCCGGTGCGTAGGCCCGCTTCAACGTGGCCGACAGGAATACGTTGATAAAACGCAGCCATGCTGGCCGCCACAGTAGTGGTGGTGTCGCCATGCACCAACACAACATCCGGCTTAAAGGATTCCAGAATGGGCTTAAGCTCTTGCAAGATACGGCAGGTAATCTCCGTTAATCCCTGCCCCGGCTTCATAATATTCAGATCGTAGTCCGGGACGATGGAAAAGAGCGTTAAAACCTGATCGAGCATCTCCCGGTGTTGCGCCGTAACGCACACTTTCGCTTCAATATCAGGATCGCTGGCCAGCGCATGCACCAGAGGCGCCATCTTGATGGCCTCCGGCCTGGTACCAAATACGGTAAGTACTTTCACATCGATTCTCTTCGATTAGGCGATGAAGGCCGTGGCCTTCATCGTCAATGGCGTTCTTAATTTGTGCGACGACGTGTTAACGCCACGCCAGCGCCCGTCAGTGCGCCTACAATCCCCCACATGATCATCAGGAATGCACGACGTGGGCTATCGCGTTTTACAGGTTCTTCAGGCGTTCGCAAATAACGATAGGTCTGAAAACGCGGGTCCAGCGTTGGACCTACATTCAGGGTGTTGAGCATGGCGCGGTTTTGATCGTAGTCGAGGTCAAAATCAGGGCCAACGGCCTGCAGGTTTTCCAGACGAGCCTGCAGCATCGGACGACCAAGCAGGAACATTTCAGAATCAGGCAGTTCATCCGCCGGAACGTCCGTTTCGCTGCGAGAAATATTGTGCTGTTCCGCAATTTTGAGTGCCTGTTCAATGTTATGAACACGGCGGGAGAATATGGCTTTAGCCACCTCTTCCTGACGTTTTACCTGCGCTTTCATCTGGATGGTACGGGCCGCCCAGGCGCCTTTTAGTTCTTCATTAAGATGACTTGCGGCGCGCTGGCTGGCAAAAGCGACATACTGGCGCAACAGGTTATTGGCATCCGGCGCCGTCTCTGCAATCAGTTTGACGCTGTCATTAACATTACGCAGCGCATCGCCCGGCATAAACTGAATGTTGTTAATCAGGTCATCCAGCAGCGCGGCATCGGCTTTGCTGTTGCCCACCATGCGTTGCTTGTAATAATCCGTCTGGCTCCAGAAATCACGACGCGTGTCCCAGGAGGCCAGTTGCATGACAAACTCTTTATACGCCTCATCCATGACGGAAGCCTGATCGGGCGTCGCCAGATTTGCCTTGATATCCAGGTTGCGCAGGAACTGCTGCTGGGAATAGTATCCCCCCAACATGTTAACAGTGGGTTTGTCAGTTATCGCCGTTGCACTCCATTCCTGTTTTGCAAAAAAGGTATACGCGAGTGCAACTAATGCGAAGCCCAGTGCAATGCCTGCAATCCACAGTTTTCCGGCCCATAAAGTGCGAAACAAGCCACGTATATCCAGCTCATTCTCGGTCATCTCTGATTTTGCTCCCACCAACGGTTGAGTCATCACAATCCCAGTTTATTTAGTTAAAGTTGGATTATTACCACTATTTCGGCGCATCCTGCGTTTTACACGCTTAATGAAACGAGCGACTTTCCATGCGCGTTTAATGCAATAGCCATACAGAGAAAACGCTAGCAAGAACAGTACCAACATAACCCACTCAGGTACAAACTGTGCGTATTCAGCTGCCACACCAATTCCCGCCAGAATAGCAGCAGCCAGTGTAATAAGCACAAATGCCTGACGGGAAGTGAACCCGGCTCGCATGATTAAATGATGAATATGCTGGCGGTCAGCGGAGAACGGACTCATCCCTTTACGCAATCGGCGATACATAATCGCAACCATATCCATCAATGGGATGGCAATGATCCATAACGCGGTTACCGGGCTAATGGGATGGACTTTACCTTGTGTGGTTTCCAGCAAGATCCAGATGATTGTAAAGCCGATCAGAGTGCTACCGGCATCACCCATAAACACTTTATATCGGCGGCCTAACGCTCCCAGATTTAATAAGATATAAGGAAGGATGGCCGCGATCATGGCAAAACACCACATGGCCAGGCTGTATTGACCGTCAAACCATAAAATGAAACCGATAGCAGCAAATGAGACGCAGGACAATCCACCGAGCAAGCCATCTATGCCGTCCACCATGTTGAATGCGTTTATTGCAACCCATACAGCAAATAGTGTCAGGAAATAGCCAAACGGGCCCAGTAACATCTCCCACGACCCAAAAATATAGCCGAGGCTGCTTAGATGAAGCTTTGCGAACACCATCATAGCAATACCGACCGCGGCCTGAACGATAGCGCGAATTTTGACACTGATGTCGTAACGATCGTCGAGCGCCCCAACCAAAACCAACACCGTCGCACACATCAGGTACAACTTAACATGCGGAACATAGTAGTCAGCAATGGTGAAGGTGAAGCAAAGGCCAGCAAAAACAGAGATTCCCCCTACAAGAGGGATCATCCCCTGATGGCGCTTCCGGAAGTTGGGTTTATCCACTAACCCCAGATATTTCGCCACCTTACGTGCAAAAAACAGAAAGCAGGTGGTGAATAAAAAAATACTGGTAAGTTCAGTAAACGTATCAAGTAGGTCCACAATGGATGTTCTCAACAAATGTTAGTCGCGGAAGTATAACCATGAAGGCGCAAAGCCTGAAGGCATAAAGCAAACCTCTAACAACCCTATTTGTTTATTATTCAGACAATTAATGTTTTTACTGTGCCAATAGTCTTAATTGTCGCACCGACCGGTCAAAATTGGGAGTGTGTGGTAATAGCGTATAGTCCATGAAAGAAAAACGCCACGTAAAAACGTGGCGTTCACTGGCTTTATTTGCGTTACGAGCGCTTCATCATGTCGAAGAAATCGTCGTTGGTTTTGGTCATCGCCAGTTTGTTAATGAGGAATTCCATTGCGTCGATTTCACCCATTGGGTGGATAATTTTGCGCAGGATCCACATTTTCTGCAGCTCTTCCTGAGTGGTGAGCAGCTCTTCCTTACGGGTACCGGAACGGTTGTAGTCGATAGCCGGGAAGACACGTTTTTCTGCAATCTTACGAGAGAGGTGCAGTTCCATGTTACCTGTCCCTTTAAACTCTTCGTAGATCACTTCGTCCATTTTGGAGCCAGTATCGATCAGCGCCGTCGCGATGATGGTCAGGCTACCGCCCTCTTCCACATTACGTGCAGCACCGAAGAAGCGCTTCGGACGATGCAGGGCGTTGGCATCCACACCACCGGTCAGTACTTTACCGGAAGCCGGAACCACGGTGTTGTAGGCACGCGCCAGACGGGTGATGGAGTCGAGCAGAATGATAACGTCTTTCTTGTGCTCAACCAGGCGTTTCGCCTTCTCAATAACCATTTCCGCAACCTGAACGTGACGGGATGCCGGTTCGTCAAAGGTCGACGCCACAACTTCACCTTTCACCAGACGCTGCATCTCGGTCACTTCTTCCGGACGTTCGTCAATCAGCAGTACCATCAGCACACAGTCAGGGTGGTTATAGGCAATGCTCTGCGCGATGTTCTGCAGCAGCATGGTTTTACCCGCTTTTGGCGGTGCCACAATCAGACCACGTTGACCACGACCAATTGGCGAAGCCAGATCCAGCACGCGCGCGGTTAAGTCTTCGGTAGAACCGTTACCACGCTCCATACGCAGACGAGAGTTCGCATGCAGCGGCGTTAAGTTCTCGAAGAGGATCTTATTACGCGAGTTTTCCGGTTTGTCGTAGTTAACTTCGTTAACTTTCAACAGCGCAAAGTAGCGTTCACCCTCTTTTGGAGGACGAATCTTACCTGAAATGGTGTCACCAGTGCGGAGGTTGAAACGGCGGATTTGGCTGGGGGATACGTAGATGTCGTCAGGGCCGGCGAGGTAGGAGCTGTCTGCAGAGCGGAGGAAACCAAATCCGTCTTGCAATATCTCCAGCACACCGTCGCCAAAGATATCTTCGCCACTCTTAGCGTGCTGCTTCAGGATGGCGAAAATGATGTCCTGCTTGCGCATACGAGCCTGGTTTTCCAGTCCCATATTTTCGCCGAGAGTGATCAGCTCAGAAACCGGCGTATTCTTTAATTCGGTAAGATTCATAATGGTGTGGGTTCTTAAACTCGGGGTGATTCTCGAACTTAATGTTGTGAATGGTATGGCAGGGTCATCCATGCCTGTTTAGCGGCCATCAACTCATGTCTGTTCGCTGTCTGGTCACAGGGAAAGAACGCAGATCTGAAACGACAAGACGGATTGAGTGACAAGCCCGGAATTTAGCCACTTCACGCACTGTTTATGTTAACAACGGGAAGTTTCGGGTAAAACAAGATTCAAACAACAAGATATGTTTAAAACGAAGTCATAGCTAACTTAGCACGACTTAAGCCGGGCGTCCAGAGTTGCACATCATTTTGGCCTCTGGACGCGCAGCGGAGAAACCTTACGCCAGGTTAGCGTCGAGGAACTCTTTCAGTTGACCTTTGGACAGTGCGCCCACTTTGGTCGCCGCCACTTCGCCGTTTTTAAACAGCAGCAGGGTCGGGATGCCACGGATGCCGTATTTTGGCGCGGTACCCGGGTTCTGGTCGATGTTCAGCTTGGCAACGGTCAGTTTGCCCTGATATTCGTCAGCGATCTCATCCAGAATCGGGGCGATCATTTTGCAAGGACCACACCATTCAGCCCAGAAATCGACGAGGGTCAGCCCGTCAGCCTTAAGTACGTCCGTGTCAAAACTGTCGTCAGTCAGGTGAATAATTTTATCGCTCATATATAACTCCACAGGAATAAGCCTGGTGCGTTGGTTTCGCCTTCATCAACGACGTGTTGATGTCGCATTAACCAACTAAAGGTTGACTTTATTTCACCGGATACGCTTTCGTAAAGCAATAGTAAGCTGATATTCTACCACACTATGAGCAAAACACATTTAACAGAACAGAAGTTTTCCGACTTCGCCCTGCACCCAAAAGTGATTGAAGCCCTTGAAAATAAAGGGTTTCATAACTGCACGCCCATTCAGGCTCTCGCCCTGCCGCTGACGCTGGCCGGTCGTGACGTAGCAGGGCAGGCGCAAACCGGTACTGGCAAAACGATGGCGTTTTTAACGTCAACGTTTCACTATTTACTTTCTCATCCAGCGATTGCAGACCGCAAAGTTAACCAGCCGCGCGCGCTTATCATGGCTCCGACGCGAGAACTGGCGGTACAGATCCACGCAGACGCTGAACCTCTGACGCAGGCGACCGGCCTGAAGATTGGCCTGGCTTACGGCGGCGATGGCTACGATAAGCAGCTGAAAGTGCTGGAAAGCGGCGTGGATATCCTGATCGGTACCACTGGCCGTCTTATCGATTATGCAAAACAGAATCACATTAACCTCGGCGCAATCCAGGTTGTGGTGCTGGATGAAGCCGACCGCATGTACGATCTGGGCTTTATCAAAGACATCCGCTGGCTGTTCCGTCGCATGCCCCCAGCGAACCAGCGTCTGAACATGCTGTTCTCCGCTACCCTTTCTTATCGCGTACGCGAGCTGGCGTTCGAGCAGATGAACAACGCCGAATATGTGGAAGTGGAGCCGGAGCAGAAAACAGGTCACCGCATTAAAGAAGAGCTCTTCTATCCTTCCAATGAAGAGAAAATGCGCCTGCTGCAAACGCTGATCGAAGAAGAGTGGCCAGATCGCGCCATTATCTTCGCGAACACCAAACACCGCTGTGAAGATATCTGGGGCCATCTGGCTGCGGATGGTCACCGTGTGGGTCTGCTGACCGGCGATGTGGCACAGAAAAAACGCCTGCGTATTCTCGACGAATTTACCCGTGGCGATCTCGATATTCTGGTCGCAACCGACGTGGCCGCGCGTGGTCTGCACATTCCCGCCGTCACGCACGTCTTCAACTATGACCTGCCGGATGACTGCGAAGACTACGTACACCGCATTGGTCGTACCGGTCGCGCAGGTGCAAGCGGTCACTCCATTAGCCTTGCGTGTGAAGAATATGCGCTGAATCTCCCGGCGATTGAGGCCTACATTGGTCACTCTATTCCACAGAGTAAATACAATCCGGATGCGCTGTTAAGCGAACTGCCGCCGCCTAAGCGCCTTACCCGCGCCCGCTCCGGCAATGGCCCGCGTCGTTCTGGCGCACCGCGTAATCGTCGTCGTTCAGGTTAAGAAAATATGCTCAGCTCCACCTCGCTTTATGCGGCAATTGATCTCGGTTCGAATAGTTTTCATATGCTGGTTGTGCGCGAGGTGGCGGGAAGCATACAAACGCTGACGCGCATTAAGCGCAAGGTCCGCCTCGCGGCGGGCCTGAGCAGCGATAATTATCTCTCTCCCGAAGCCATGGAACGTGGCTGGCAGTGTCTGCGTCTCTTTGCCGAACGCCTGCAGGATATCCCCCATTCGCAAATTACCGTTGTCGCCACCGCGACGCTGCGCCTGGCAGTAAACGCCGTGGATTTTATTGCCAAAGCGCAGGAAATTCTCGGGTGCCCGGTTCAGGTTATCAGCGGTGAAGAAGAAGCACGTCTGATCTATCAGGGTGTTGCGCACACGACGGGCGGCGACGATCGCCGTCTGGTCGTCGATATCGGGGGTGCCAGCACCGAGCTCGTCACCGGCACGGGCGCGCAGGCGACTTCGCTGTTCAGCCTGTCGATGGGCTGTGTGACCTGGCTTGAGCGCTACTTTGCCGATCGAAATCTAGGTAAAGAGAACTTCGACGAAGCGGAAAATGCCGCCCGCGAGGTGTTACGTCCGGTAATGGACGAACTGCGCTATCACGGCTGGAAAGTCTGCGTGGGTGCGTCAGGTACCGTGCAGGCGTTGCAGGAAATCATGATGGCCCAGGGGATGGACGAGCGGATCACGCTTACCAAGCTCCAGCAGTTAAAACAGCGCGCGATTCAATGTGGTCGCCTGGAAGAGCTGGAAATAGAAGGCCTGACGCTGGAACGCGCGCTGGTCTTCCCGAGCGGCCTGGCCATTTTGATCGCCATTTTTACCGAGCTGAACATCCAGTGTATGACGCTGGCCGGTGGTGCGCTGCGTGAAGGTCTGGTCTACGGAATGCTGCATCTTTCGGTTGATCAGGACATCCGCACCCGAACCCTGCGTAACGTACAGCGTCGCTTTATTGTCGATACCGATCAAGCGCAACGGGTAGGTCAGCTGGCATCACTGTTTGCCGATCAGGTAAAAAAAAGCTGGGATATTGACCCGTTGAGCCGCGATCTGCTGCTAAGTGCCTGCGCGCTGCATGAAATTGGGCTGAGCGTCGAGTATAAGCAGGCGCCGCTGCACGCAGCCTGGCTGGTGCGTAATCTCGATCTGCCGGGCTACACGCCGGCACAAAAGAAGCTGCTGGCAACGTTACTGTTGAACCAGACCAACGCCGTTGACCTCTCCTCGTTACATCAGCAAAACGCCGTGCCGCCGCGCGTGGCCGAGCATCTGTGCCGCCTGCTGCGTCTGGCAATTCTGTTTGCCAGCCGACGTCGCGATGATTTGCTGCCCAATATTCATCTGGTGGCGGATGACGAAAGACTGTCTCTGACGCTGCCGGAAAACTGGATTGATAATCACCCGCTTGGGGCAGAGATGATTGAGCAGGAGTGCCAGTGGCAGAGCTATGTCCACTGGGCACTTGAAGTGAAGTAACACGCTGTGCATTGCCGGGCGGCGGCTTCGCCTGACCCGGCCTGCAAATTCTTATCCCTTCTCTTTGGCTTTAGCCAGCATGGCGCGAATGTTGGCGACGTTAGCCTGACCTTTGTGCATTCGTTCTTCAGCGGTAATCACCTTGCGCTCCTGCTCCCAGATCAGGTCATCCTGCGGCAACTCCAGCAGGAAACGGCTCGGCTCAGGGCGAACCAGCTCGCCATACTGACGGCGCTCTTTACACAGCGTGAACGTTAGTTCTTTCTGTGCGCGGGTAATGCCCACGTAGGCCAGACGACGCTCTTCATCGACGTTATCTTCATCAATGCTGCTCTGGTGCGGCAGTAAGCCCTCTTCCATGCCGACCAGGTAAACATACGGAAACTCCAGCCCTTTAGACGCATGTAGCGTCATCAGCTGAACCTGATCGGCTTCCTCTTCGCTCTCACCGCGCTCCATCATGTCGCGTAGCGTAAAGCGGGTAACGACCTGGGTCAGGGTCATCGGCTCGTCGATTTCTGAGCCTTCCAGCATTTCCGTCATCCAGCTGAATAGCTGGTTAACGTTTTTCATGCGCATCTCTGCCGCCTTCGGGCTGGCAGAGGTTTCATACAGCCAGGACTCGTAGTCGATGCCGTGGATCAGATCGCGAACGGCGGCAACCGGTTCGCGCTCCGCCAGACGCTGGACTTCGCCAAGCCAGTGGGTAAAACGGGTTAAGGAATCATAACCGCGCCCGGTTAACGTCTGGCTCAGTCCCATATCGAAGCTGGCGGTAAACAGGCTTTTGTTGCGCGTCATCGCCCATTCACCGAGCTTTTGCAGCGTCGCCGGACCGATTTCACGTTTCGGCGTGTTCACGATACGCAGAAAGGCGCTGTCGTCATCCGGGTTGGTGAGTACACGCAGATAGGCCAGCAGATCTTTGATTTCAGGGCGCGAGAAGAAGGAGGTTCCGCCGGAAATTTTGTAGGGGATGCGGTTCTGCATCAGCATCTTTTCAAAGACGCGCGACTGGTGGTTGCCGCGATACAGGATCGCGTAATCTTTATATTCCGTTTTATTGACGAAGTGGTGCGCAATCAGCTCGCCCGTCACGCGCTCCGCTTCATGCTCTTCATTATTGGCACTGAGCACTTTGAGCTCCGTGCCATAGCCAAGTTCCGAGAAAAGGCGTTTTTCGAAGACGTGCGGGTTATTGGCAATCAGGATATTTGCCGCTTTCAGGATGCGCCCGGATGAGCGGTAGTTCTGTTCCAGCTTGATCACCTGCAGCGCCGGAAAATCTTTGCTCAGCAGCACCAGGTTTTGTGGGCGCGCACCGCGCCAGGAGTAGATTGACTGGTCGTCATCGCCTACCACGGTGAAACGCGCGCGCTGTCCCACCAACAGCTTCACCAGCTCATACTGGCTGGTGTTGGTGTCCTGGTATTCATCCACCAGCAGATAGCGGATTTTGTTCTGCCAGCGTTCACGCACCTCTTCATTACGCTGCAACAGCAGCGTGGGCAGCAGGATCAGATCGTCAAAATCCAGCACGTTACACGCTTTCATATGTGCATCGTACAGACCGTAGCAGTGAGCGAAGATCCGATCCCGCTCACCTTTGGCGCTTGCCGCCGCCTGAGCGGGGGTCATCAGATCGTTTTTCCAGTTGGAGATCGTCGAGATCAGCTGCTGCAACAGCACTTTGTCATCTTCAATCAGCCCCTCGGTAAGCTCTTTAAGCAATGCCACCTGATCGGTGTCGTCGAAGAGCGAGAAGTTAGACTTCATCCCCAGCGCCGCGTATTCACGTTTGATGATATCCAGCCCCAGCGTGTGGAACGTGGAGATCATCAGGCCTCGCGCCTCTTTACGCCCCAGCGTCTGGCCGACACGCTCTTTCATTTCGCGCGCCGCTTTGTTGGTAAAGGTCACCGCAGCGATATGCCGGGCCTGATAGCCGCAGCCGCGGATCAGGTGGGCGATTTTGTTCGTGATCACACGCGTTTTGCCGGAGCCAGCCCCCGCCAGCACCAGACACGGTCCGGTGACAAATTCGACAGCTTGTTGTTGTCCGGGGTTTAAACGCATAAATGATCACTCAATGAAAGTCAGGAGGGGAGAATAACAGCGTGGTAGTATAGCGAGCCTAATCCATACCACTCAAGGCACGATCATGGCAAAAACAGCAGCAGCACTGCATATCCTTGTTAAAGAAGAGAAACTGGCTCTGGATCTTCTGGAGCAGCTCAAAAACGGCGCCGACTTCGGCAAGCTGGCGAAGAAGCACTCCATTTGCCCATCAGGCAAACGCGGCGGTGACTTAGGTGAATTCCGTCAGGGTCAGATGGTTCCGGCGTTCGACAAAGTGGTCTTCTCCTGCCCGGTACTGGAGCCGACTGGCCCACTGCATACGCAGTTCGGTTATCACGTGATCAAGGTCTTGTATCGCAAATAAAAAGCCGGGTGGCGGCTGCGCCTTACCCGGCCTACGTCTTAGCGTTTTGTAGGTCGGGTAAGCGAAGTGCCACCCGACAAGGTTGTTAACCCGCTACCGCGATACGTTTCATATCGGTCATGTAGCCACGCAGTTTGTGACCTACTTTCTCGATCTGGTGGCTGCGAATCGCTTCGTTCACATCACGCAGTTGCGCGTTATCTACCGCACCTTCCGCAATGGCTTTGCCCAGATCGCCCGGCTGCAGGGTGGTCATGAACTCTTTCAGCAGCGGTACGCATGCATAAGAGAACAGGTAGTTGCCGTACTCAGCGGTATCGGAGATAACCACGTTCATTTCGTACAGACGCTTACGGGCAATGGTGTTCGCGATCAGCGGCAGCTCGTGCAGTGATTCGTAGTACGCAGACTCTTCGATGATGCCGGAATCCACCATGGTTTCGAACGCCAGCTCAACACCTGCTTTCACCATCGCGATCATCAGTACGCCTTTGTCGAAGTACTCTTGCTCGCCGATTTTACCTTCATACTGTGGCGCAGTTTCGAACGCGGTCTTACCGGTCTCTTCACGCCAGGTCAGCAGTTTCTTATCATCATTCGCCCAGTCAGCCATCATGCCGGAAGAGAACTCGCCGGAGATGATGTCGTCCATATGTTTCTGGAACAGCGGCGCCATGATGGTTTTCAGCTGTTCGGACAGCGCGAAAGCACGCAGTTTCGCCGGGTTGGACAGACGATCCATCATCAGCGTGATACCGCCCTGCTTCAGCGCTTCGGTGATGGTTTCCCAGCCGAACTGGATCAGTTTTTCTGCGTATGCCGGGTCGGTACCCTCTTCCACCAGCTTATCGAAGCACAGCAGTGAACCGGCCTGCAGCATGCCGCACAGAATGGTCTGCTCGCCCATCAGGTCAGATTTCACTTCAGCCACGAAGGAAGATTCCAGAACGCCCGCACGGTGGCCACCGGTAGCCGCTGCCCATGCTTTCGCGATCGCCATCCCTTCGCCTTTCGGATCGTTTTCCGGGTGAACCGCGATCAGCGTCGGCACGCCGAAGCCACGCTTGTACTCTTCACGGACTTCTGTACCCGGACACTTCGGAGCCACCATCACTACGGTGATGTCTTTACGGATCTGCTCGCCCACTTCAACGATGTTGAAGCCGTGAGAGTAACCCAGCGCCGCGCCGTCTTTCATCAGCGGCTGAACGGAGCGCACAACATCAGAGTGCTGTTTGTCTGGCGTCAGGTTAACAACCAGATCCGCCTGCGGGATCAGCTCTTCGTAGGTACCCACTTTGAAGCCGTTTTCGGTCGCTTTACGCCAGGAAGCGCGTTTTTCAGCAATTGCTTCTTTGCGCAGGGCGTAAGAGATATCCAGCCCGGAGTCACGCATGTTCAGGCCCTGGTTCAGACCCTGCGCGCCACAGCCGACGATGACCACTTTTTTACCCTGAAGGTAGCTCGCGCCATCAGCAAATTCATCGCGCGCCATGAAGCGGCATTTGCCCAGCTGCGCCAGCTGCTGGCGCAAGTTCAGTGTATTAAAGTAGTTAGCCATGGGTGATACCTCGTGATGTTGTGTGTCTTATTGTTCGGTTCGCGTTTCAGCGAGAATGTACCCACATTACAACAGGAAATTCATTGCGGAAATTGATATATTCACAACGTCACGTTGCAATATCTGCAATGTAAAAAGGGGGAGTGGAATCCGTGGATTTACGCGATCTGAAAATGTTCCTGCATCTGGCGGAAAGCCGCCATTTTGGCCGTAGCGCCCGGGCTATGCACGTCAGCCCGTCCACGCTTTCGCGCCAGATCCAGCGCCTTGAAGAGGATCTCGGCCAGCCGCTGTTTGTGCGTGATAATCGCACCGTTACCCTCACGGAAGCGGGCGAAGAGCTGCGGGTCTTTGCTCAGCAGACGTTGCTGCAGTATCAGCAGCTACGACACGCCATCGATCAGAAAGGGCCGTCTTTATCCGGCGAGCTGCATATTTTCTGTTCCGTAACGGCCGCCTATAGCCATCTTCCCCCTATCCTTGACCGTTTCCGCGCGGAGCATCCCTCGGTTGAAATTAAGCTCACCACCGGCGATGCCGCCGATGCCATGGAAAAAGTCGTCACAGGCGAAGCCGATCTGGCCATTGCCGGGAAGCCCGAAACCCTGCCGGGCGCGGTGGCGTTCTCCATGCTGGAGAATCTGGCGGTGGTGCTGATCGCCCCGGCGCTACCCTGCCCGGTGCGTAATCAGGTGTCGGTGGAAAAGCCAGACTGGTCATCGGTGCCGTTTATCATGGCCGATCAGGGTCCGGTGCGACGCCGTATCGAACTCTGGTTCCGTCGTCAGAAAATCAGTAATCCGTCGATTTACGCGACGGTGGGTGGACACGAGGCGATGGTCTCGATGGTGGCGCTTGGCTGCGGCGTGGCGCTGCTGCCGGAAGTGGTGCTGGAAAACAGCCCGGAACCGGTGCGCAATCGCGTGATGATTCTGGAGCGCAGCGACGAAAAGACACCGTTCGAGCTTGGCGTGTGTGCACAAAAAAAGCGGCTGCATGAGCCGCTTATTGATGCGTTCTGGAAGATATTGCCGAACCATTAAAGTCGGGTGGCGCTACGCTTACCCGACCTATACGCAGATCTCCCCTTAGCCCGCGAGGAAGAAGCGGAACGCCGGGTTGTGGGTTTCATCATGGCACTCATAGCCCAGCTCATTCAGACGCGTTTCGAAATCCGGCTCGTGCTCGGCCAGTTCAAACGCGGCCAGCACGCGGCCATAGTCGGTGCCGTGGCTGCGGTAGTGGAATAGCGAGATGTTCCAGTGCGTGCCCAGCGTATGCAGGAACTTCAGCAACGCGCCCGGGGATTCCGGGAACTCAAAGCTGTAGAGACGTTCCTTAAGCGGCTTCGACGGACGACCGCCGACCATATAACGTACGTGCAGTTTCGCCATCTCATCGTCAGAGAGATCGACCACGCTGTAGCCGCCTTCGTGCAGCAGGTTGAGGATCTCTTTGCGCTCTTCCAGACCGCGGCTTAAACGCACGCCGACAAAAATACAGGCGTCTTTCGCATCGGCAAAACGGTAGTTGAACTCCGTTACCGAACGGCCACCAAGCAGCTGACAGAACTTCAGGAAGCTGCCCTTCTCTTCCGGAATGGTCACCGCCAGCAGGGCCTCACGTTGCTCGCCCAGCTCGCAACGTTCAGAAACGTAACGCAGACCGTGGAAGTTGACGTTAGCACCCGAGAGCACGTGCGCCAGGCGCTCGCCGCGAATGTTGTGCTGGGCAATGTATTTTTTCATTCCAGCCAATGCCAGCGCGCCGGACGGTTCCGCCACCGCACGCACATCCTCGAAGAGATCTTTCATCGCCGCACAGATCGCATCGCTGTCGACGGTGACGATGTCGTCAAGATACTCCTGGCACAGACGGAAGGTTTCGTCGCCAATACGTTTCACCGCCACGCCTTCGGCAAATAGCCCAACGCGCGGAAGATCGACCGGATGACCCGCATCCAGCGCGGCCTTCAGGCAGGCTGAATCTTCCGCTTCCACGGCAATCACTTTGATCTGCGGCATCAGCTGTTTGATCAGCACCGCCACGCCTGCAGCTAAGCCACCGCCGCCCACCGGAACGAAAACACGGTCAAGATGGGCATCCTGCTGCAGCAGTTCCAGCGCCAGGGTACCTTGTCCTGCAATCACCATCGGATGGTCGAACGGCGGTACCCAGGTAAAGCCCTGCTGCTGCGCCAGCTCGATCGCTTTGGCTTTTGCTTCGTCAAAGTTAGCGCCGTGGAGCAGCACTTCGCCGCCGAAGCCACGCACCGCATCCACTTTGATATCTGCCGTGGCAACCGGCATCACGATCAGCGCTTTCAACCCCAAACGGGCAGACGAGAACGCCACACCCTGCGCGTGGTTGCCCGCCGACGCGGTAATCACGCCGCGTGCTTTTTGCTCGTCGGTCAACCCAGCCATCATCGCGTAGGCCCCGCGCAGCTTGAAGCTGTGCACCGGCTGACGGTCTTCGCGCTTCACCAGAATCACGTTGTCGAGGCGCGAAGAGAGTTTTTCCATTTTCTGCAGCGGGGTGACCTGCACCGCTTCATAGACCGGCGCGCGTAGCACTGCCCGGAGATATTCCGCCCCCTCAGGGGCGGCGGATAAGGGTTGTGACTCGGCCATCATTAGCCCCCAAGTTTCGATTTATCGCGTACCGCGCCTTTGTCTGCACTTGTCGCAAGGCTCGCGTAAGCGCGCAGGGCGAAGGAGACTTCACGCTGGCGGTCCTTCGGCGTCCAGGCTTTATCGCCGCGCGCTTCCTGTGCTTCACGACGAGCCGCGATCTCCTGATCGCTCAGCTTGAGCTGGATCCCGCGATTCGGAATGTCGATTTCAATCAGGTCACCGTCTTCGATGATCGCAATGTTGCCGCCACTCGCTGCTTCCGGTGATACGTGGCCGATGGAGAGACCAGACGTACCGCCCGAGAAACGTCCGTCGGTGATCAACGCACAGGCTTTACCGAGGCCCATCGATTTCAGGAAGGTGGTTGGGTAGAGCATCTCCTGCATGCCTGGACCGCCTTTCGGCCCTTCGTAACGGATGACCACCACGTCGCCTTCCACAACTTTGCCGCCCAGGATGGCGTCTACCGCCTCGTCCTGGCTTTCGTACACTTTGGCCGGGCCGGTGAATTTCAGGATGCTGTCATCCACGCCCGCGGTTTTTACGATACAGCCGTTTTCCGCAAAGTTGCCGTACAGCACGGCCAGACCGCCGTCTTTACTGTAGGCGTGCTCCAGCGAACGAATGCAGCCTTCGGCGCGGTCATCATCCAGGGTATCCCAGCGACAATCCTGAGAGAAGGCCTGCGTGGTACGAATACCGGCCGGACCCGCGCGGAACATGTTTTTCACCGCCTCATCCTGAGTCAGCATCACGTCATATTTATCCAGCGTCTGCGGCAACGTCAGACCGAGAACGTTCTTCACATCGCGGTTCAGCAGCCCGGCGCGATCCAGCTCGCCAAGAATACCGATGACGCCACCCGCACGGTGTACGTCTTCCATGTGGTATTTCTGGGTGCTTGGCGCGACTTTACACAGTTGCGGCACTTTGCGGGACAGCTTATCGATATCGCTCATGGTGAAGTCGATTTCCGCTTCCTGCGCCGCAGCCAGCAGGTGCAAAACGGTGTTAGTAGAACCGCCCATGGCGATATCCAGCGTCATGGCATTTTCGAACGCCGCCTTGCTGGCGATGTTGCGCGGCAGCGCGCTGGCATCGTCCTGCTCGTAGTAACGTTTGGTCAGTTCAACAATGCGCTTACCGGCGTTGAGGAACAGCGCTTTACGGTCAGCGTGCGTCGCCAGCAGCGAACCGTTGCCCGGCTGAGAGAGGCCCAGTGCTTCGGTCAGACAGTTCATGGAGTTGGCGGTGAACATCCCGGAACAGGAGCCGCAGGTTGGGCACGCGGAGCGTTCCACCTGGTTGCTCTGTTCGTCAGACACTTTTGGATCCGCGCCCTGGATCATCGCATCGACCAGGTCGAGCTTGATGATTTTGTCAGAAAGCTTGGTCTTGCCCGCTTCCATAGGACCACCGGAGACGAAAATTACCGGAATATTCAAACGCAGGGAAGCCATCAGCATCCCCGGGGTGATTTTGTCGCAGTTGGAAATACAGACCATGGCGTCCGCACAGTGCGCGTTAACCATGTATTCCACCGAGTCGGCAATCAGCTCGCGCGACGGCAGTGAATAGAGCATGCCCCCGTGCCCCATCGCGATACCGTCATCCACCGCAATGGTGTTGAACTCTTTCGCCACACCGCCCGCAGCTTCAATTTGCTCAGCAACCAGTTTGCCGAGATCGCGCAGGTGCACATGGCCCGGCACAAACTGGGTGAAGGAGTTCACCACGGCGATGATAGGTTTACCGAAATCAGCGTCGGTCATCCCGGTGGCGCGCCACAGTGCGCGGGCACCCGCCATGTTACGGCCGTGGGTGGTGGTGGCGGAACGATACTTAGGCATGCTTTATTTACTCCCGTCTGACTATTAAATGGGACGGTGCGTGCCGCCCCATATTTATGCTTATTGATTAACCTGATCCAACCAGCCGTATTTATCTTCTGTTTCGCCGGTGAAGAGGCCGAAGAAGGCTTGCTGAATACGTTTGGTAACCGGGCCACAGCGGCCTGCGCCCACCTGAATACCGTCTACACTGCGAACCGGCGTGATCTCAGCCGCCGTACCGGACATAAAGACTTCATCGGCCAGATACAGGGATTCGCGGGACAGAACCTGTTCACGCACTTCGATACCCAGATCTTTCGCCAGCTTAATGATGGCGTCACGGGTAATACCCGGCAGGGCTGAAGAGGTAAACGGCGGGGTGAACAGGATACCGTCTTTCACTTCAAACAGGTTTTCACCTGCGCCTTCAGAGATATAACCGTTCACATCCAGCGCGATGCCTTCCTGATAGCCGTGGCGGCGCGCTTCGCTGCCGACCAGCAGTGAGGAGAGGTAGTTACCGCCCGCCTTGGCCGCAGTTGGGATGGTATTAGGCGCCACGCGGTTCCAGGACGAGACCATTGCGTCGATCCCCTGCTCCAGCGCTTCTGCACCCAGGTACGCCCCCCACGGGAACGCAGCAATGATCACGTCAGTGGTGTAACCGGCCGGCGGGTTTACGCCCATGCCCACGTCACCCACGAAGACCAGCGGACGAATATAGGCGCTGGTCAGGTTGTTCTTACGAATCACCTCGCGGCAGGCTTCCATCAGCTCATCAACACTCTGAGAAACCGGGAAACGATAAATTTTGGCTGAGTCATGCAGACGCTGCATATGTTCACGATGACGGAACACCACTGGCCCTTTGTGAGAGTCGTAGCAACGGATGCCTTCAAACACAGACGTACCGTAGTGCAGCGCATGGGACATCACGTGAACCTTCGCGTCCTCCCAACGAACCATCTCACCATTGAACCAAATGTAATCAGCTTTTTTTGTCGTCATTTTCTCTTCCTGTCACGCTCAGGCGCGGATTTGTTGTGATGTGGTTGTGCTCTGGCAGATGGCAACGTGGGCAACATCCACCAGCTTTGATAATTGACTAAACAGTAAGTCGACCGGGCGCGGGCTGGCAACGGTTAATTCGATACTGATATTTTGGGCGTCAGTGGCCGTCTCCATATTCATAGAGCAAATCTGAAAGCCACGATGACGGACCACGCGCAAAACGCGCTCTAATGTCTCTGGATTGAAGCGAGCCTGAACGGCGACCTGATGTTGCATCATGATAATTTCTCCAGCATTTGTGAGTTACTGGCACCTGGCGGTACCAACGGCCAGACGTTCTCAAGCTCGTCGATTGAGACATGAAGCAGGTAAGGCCCTTCGCTTGACAGCATGGTGTCGAGTGCCGCTTCAACCTGGTCTTTACGGGTGATGTGCTGTCCAGGAATGCCAAAGGCGCTGGCCAGAGTGAGGAAATCGGGGTTATCAGTCAGGGTGGTTTCGCTGTAGCGCTCCTCGAAGAACAGCTGCTGCCACTGGCGCACCATCCCTAAACGCTGGTTATCGAGCAACACGATCTTCAGCGGCAATTGTTTACGCTTAACGGTGCCCAACTCCTGAACGTTCATCATGAAGGAGCCGTCACCGGAGATACAGATGACCGTATCGTTTGGACGGGCAACCTGAGCACCCACCGCGGCAGGCAGGCCGAAGCCCATCGTGCCTAATCCGCTGGAGGTGATGAAGTTTTCCGGGCGGGTGTAGGTCATGTGCTGCGCAGACCACATCTGGTGCTGGCCGACATCGGTCGTCACTACGCTGTCTGCCGGTTTACGGTCAGACAACTGCTTCAACAGCAGCGGCGCATAGATGGCCTCACCCGGATGGTCGTAACGCCAGGCGTGCTCGGCACGCATTTCAGCCGTGTGCTGGCGCCACTCGCCGATATTCAAAGGCTGCTGTAACGCCGGCAGCAGCGTGTTGAGATCGCCCTGCAGCGCAACATGCGCCTGACGCAGCTTGTTCATTTCCGCCGGGTCGATATCCATATGGATAACTTTGGCGTTTGGCGCGAAGGTATTCAGCTTGCCGGTCACGCGATCGTCAAAACGGGCACCGACGGCAATCAGCAAATCACACTCCTGCACCGCCAGGTTTGCCGCTTTGGTGCCGTGCATCCCCAGCATGCCCAGGTAGTATGGGTAGTCAGCATCCACTGCGCCCAACCCTTTCAGCGTGCAGGTGGCAGGCATTTGCGTTACCGCGATAAATTCGCGCAGGGCCGGAACTGCCTGTGCCATGCCAACGCCGCCGCCGACGTACAGCATCGGCTGGGCTGCCTGCGCCAGCATCCGACGCGCCTCTTCGACTTCCGCATGTGGGAACGCGTCGTCACTTTCAACGGTGGAGAAGTGCGGTTCCAGCTCGCCGAGTGCGACCTGAATATCTTTCGGGATATCCACCAGAACCGGGCCAGGACGGCCAGAGCTGGCAATACGGAACGCTTCCGCCATCACGCCTGGCAGTTCTTCGAGGGACTGCACGAGGAAGCTGTGTTTGGTGCAGGCCAGCGACAAGCCGAGCACATCGACTTCCTGGAAGGCATCGGTACCGATGAAGGGTGAGGCCACCTGGCCGGTGATCGCCACCACGGGAACGGAATCGAGCAGCGCGTCAGCCAGACCGGTGATCAGGTTTGTGGCGCCCGGTCCAGACGTTGCCATGCAGACGCCCGTTTTACCGGTGGCACGTGCATAGCCAATGGCCGCCATGGCTGCGCCCTGCTCGTGTCGGCACAAGAGGTGTTCCACGCCGCCGTCATACAGTGCATCGTAAATCGGCATAATTGCGCCTCCCGGATAACCAAAGACGGTTTCGACTCCCTGTGCGCGCAACGCATGTACTACCCACTGTGCCCCATTCATAGTTAGTTCCCCGTCATAAATCGGGAGAAACAGAATTTTGTGCTATTTGTCATTCTCTGCTCCTCGTTTAAGTTTTTTAGTCATAAAAAAACCCCCGGACCTTTCGGTGCGGGGGTCTTAGTTCGTTAAGGCTTGATTTCTAAGCCTTTCCTCGTCCAAGTGCAGCCCCGCACGGTGGGATAATAATCACCACCACGCTAATCACGACCAGGCTAATCACTAGTAGAAGGGCTGTCATTTTCAGTTCTTTGTGCATCTTGTTCGAAGGAATGCCTAAAGAGTTATCACAGTTATCAAATCAAACACAAGATTTATTTATGACGGATTTGATTAGCAGGCAAATCATATTCCTGAAAAGCTTTGTTTTATATAGGGAAATTAGATAGTGAATATTTTTCATTTTTTTGGGGTGTTTTAGCGCTCTGCAACGTTCCGTCCTTCTCTTTGCGAGAGGGCTTCCGAATGAGTGAAAATAGTTACACTATGTCGCTAAAAAGCAGGAATGAGCGTCGTAAATCAGCCAACTGACGCTCAACAGGCAAAATCAATACTGACATAGTGACTCACTGAGGAGGTGCTTATGTCACTGTCAGTTGTTTACACGCGCGCGGCGATCGGAGTAAAGGCACCGCTTATTTCTGTGGAGGTTCATCTGAGTAATGGGCTCCCTGGGCTAACGCTTGTCGGCCTGCCAGAAACCACTGTCAAAGAAGCCAGAGATCGGGTTCGCAGCGCAATTATCAATAGCGGTTATACCTTTCCCGCAAAGAAGATCACGATCAACCTTGCTCCCGCAGATCTGCCCAAGGAGGGCGGACGATACGATTTACCTATCGCTATTGCGCTTCTCGCAGCCTCTGAGCAGCTCAACACAGCGAGGCTAGGCTCGTACGAGTTCATTGGCGAACTGGCGCTTACAGGCGCGTTAAGAGGCGTTCCTGGCGCCATCTCTGGTGCGCTGGAAGCCATTCATGCCGGTCGACAAATTATAGTAGCCAATGAAAATGCCTCAGAAGTGAGCCTGATTGCCGAGAAAGGGTGCCTGGTCGCGGGGCATTTACAGGAAGTCTGCGCGCACCTTGAAGGCCGACATACGCTCTCCGAGCCAAAGGAAACCGGAGATATCCTGCCTGAAAGCCCGGACGACCTCAGCGATATTATCGGGCAGGAGCAGGGGAAGCGGGCACTGGAGATCACCGCAGCCGGAGGACATAACCTGTTGCTGATTGGCCCGCCGGGAACAGGGAAAACCATGCTGGCGAGCAGGCTGAATGGGTTATTGCCGCCACTCAATAATCATGAGGCACTTGAAAGCGCAGCGATATTCAGTCTGGTGAGCTCTGCATCATTGCAAAAACAGTGGCGACGACGCCCTTTTCGCTCTCCCCATCACAGCGCCTCCCTGACGGCCATGGTCGGAGGGGGCTCCATTCCGGGGCCGGGAGAGATCTCGCTGGCACACAATGGCATCCTGTTCCTTGATGAACTGCCTGAGTTTGAACGCCGCGTACTGGATGCCCTGCGGGAACCTATCGAATCTGGCGAGATCCATATCTCCCGCACGCGCGCCAAAATAAGCTACCCGGCACAGTTCCAGCTGGTTGCTGCCATGAACCCCAGCCCATCAGGCCATTATCAGGGGAATCATAATCGCTGCACGCCTGAGCAGACGCTGCGCTATCTGGGGAAGCTGTCAGGCCCTTTCCTCGATCGTTTTGATTTATCCCTGGAGATCCCCTTACCGCCCCCTGGTTTGCTCAGCCAGACAACGATACGCGGTGAGAGCACAGCGCAGGTTCGCGAACGGGTTATCACCTCACAGGCCCGACAGTACGCTCGTCAACATAAGCTAAATGCGCGTCTGGATAATGCTGAGATTCGGCAGTTTTGCCATCTTAAGGCTGAGGATGCCTGCTGGCTTGAAGAGACATTGACGCGATTTGGGCTCTCGATCCGTGCATGGCAGCGCCTGCTGAAAGTGGCTCGCACCATTGCCGATGTGGAAGGAGAGCCAGAAATTGAAAGACACCATCTTCAGGAAGCGCTGAGCTATCGCGCCATAGATCGGTTGTTGCTGCACCTGCAAAAATTACTGGCATAAAAAAAGGAGCCGAAGCTCCTTTTCTCATCATCTTAGTCGTCAGACTCGGTGTAGTCTTCAGCACCTTCCATCTGCGGCTTACCGCCAGACAGCGTATGGAAACGCTTTGGACGCTTGATGCGTGCCATGTACTTGATCCATACACGTTCTGCTTCAGACTGCGGCTCACGCTCACCGCGACAAACAGCAACAAACTGTTTTTCGTCTTCAGTCGCAGGCTCACGTTTACCCAGATCCAGCTCGTTAAAGGCATAACCATGACGCTCAAGCAATTGCGCCTCTTTGATGGTGAAATCGCCGTGACGAGAGAACCCGCGTGGATAATTTTTATTGTCGAAAAAACGATTAGTCGTCGTAAAGCTTTCCGCCATCCTACACGCTCCTAATTCTTTGGCCGAGCTATTTATGGCGCGGAGTATTAGTTACGCTTGACAGAGTGTAAAACAAAACATTTAAATCATAACGACAAATAATTTTGTGGAGAAAGATGTGGATACGGAATTGCTAAAAACTTTCCTTGAAGTGAGCAGGACACGCCACTTCGGGCGAGCAGCTGAAGCCCTCTATCTGACGCAGTCAGCGGTCAGTTTTCGTATTCGACAGCTGGAAAATCAATTGGGTGTGAATCTATTTACCCGTCACCGCAACAATATCCGCTTAACGCCGGCCGGTGAGAAACTGCTCCCGTATGCAGAAACGTTGATGAATACCTGGCAGGCGGCCCGTAAAGAGGTGGCTCATACGTCCAGGCACAATGAGTTCTCGATCGGGGCCAGCGCCTCCCTGTGGGAATGTATGCTCAGTCAGTGGCTTTCGCGGTTATACCATTCGCATGGGCATTTGCAATTCGAGGCCAGAATTGCGCAACGCCAGTCGCTGGTTAAGCAACTTCACGAGCGCCAGCTTGATCTGCTGATCACCACTGAAGCCCCCAAGATGGACGAATTTAGCAGCCAGATTGTTGGGCAGTTTGGTCTGGCTCTGTATGCGTCTGAGCCTGCGATGATGAAGTCCGATCTAACCTATCTGCGGCTTGAATGGGGCCCCGATTTTCAACAGCATGAAACCGGTTTGATCGCCCCTGACGATGTTCCACAGCTAACAACCAGCTCAGCGGAGATCGCCTGCCAACAGCTTTCCTTGCTAAAGGGCTGCACGTGGTTACCCGTTTGCTGGGCAGACAGTAAACCGGGACTCCATACCGTACTGGATTCCACTACGCTTTCCAGGCCGCTGTATGCAATCTGGTTGCAGAACAGCGATAAGCAATCGCAGATAAAAGATCTATTAAAAATCAATGTTATGGAATGATTTACCAGCCAGCATAATGGCTGGCTGCAGTTTTTGATTAGGAAGGGATTTTGGCCGTGTTGAAGGCAAAAAAAATCCTTTGCCGAAGCAAAGGATTCTATATGGCAGGGGCGGAGAGACTCGAACTCGCGACACCCGGTTTTGGAGACCGGTGCTCTACCAACTGAGCTACGCCCCTAAAGTTTTTTGCCATTAAGCCTGCCGATAAGGCAGGCTTAATGTCTTAATAAGTGGCGGAACGGACGGGACTCGAACCCGCGACCCCCTGCGTGACAGGCAGGTATTCTAACCGACTGAACTACCGCTCCACCGAAGACTGCTGTAACCACCGGATTGATGCACCGGCTTACTACTTAATTTGATGCCTGGCAGTTCCCTACTCTCACATGGGGAGACCCCACACTACCATCGGCGCTACGGCGTTTCACTTCTGAGTTCGGCATGGGGTCAGGTGGGACCACCGCGCTAAAGCCGCCAGGCAAA